>NZ_JBBKZU010000003.1:0-543574 GCF_037889935.1 Variovorax ureilyticus | reverse complement strand
ACGGACTCTTTCTTGGCATACGCAACCCCCAGTCGAAGGAATGCATCAAGATGCCATACACGGCCAAACTTATCAAGAATATACGTGGCCGTATTTACGAAACTGCCTACTAAGGCACGGTGCCCTGCAGGAGCAGCAGGGTGCCGCGGTCCGAACTCCCTCCGAAGTACTTCTGCAGGCATGAGCGGAAGACCGTCGTGGACGAATCGGCAGTGATCGAGAACAGCGTCATCGACGACCAGAACTTCTGATCGTCCGGCGCGCCGAAGATCTCGCCGACGCTGCGGTCTTCGAGGGCCAGCACGATCTCGCTGCACTGCCGGAGGCGCTTGCCGAGCACCGCATGCTCGAGATAGGCGCGTGACTCCTCGAGCGAGGCAATGGCGTATCGCTGCGCCATCATGCTGCGGCCCAGGCCCGCCAACTGCGGAAAGACGAACCACATCCAGTGGCTGCGCTTCTTGCCGGCGCGCAACTCATCCATCGCCGTGTCGATCACGTCGGCCTGGGCATCGACGAAGCGTTGCAAGTCGAAGGGGTCGTTCATGGACGAGCACCTCCTGTAGGCGGCATCTGTCTGCGGTTGACGAAGTATGCCGCGTCCATTCTGCTTCAAGTAGGCGTGAAATCCATGAGCTTGAGAAAAGGAGATCACCATGTTCAGCGAAGCGATCCATTGCCGCGATACGGAGACCGTCAGATTCGCGATCTACCCGGATGGCTTCGATGGTCCGCGCATCATCGCCCGCATTTCCGACAGCGCGCTGCACGACATCTTCGAGGCGCCGCGGGACGATGCGAGCCTCGCCGCCGCCTGCCAGGCGCACTTCGGCCGGATCGAGGCCAAGGCGCTGGAACGCCATCACGCCGCGCCGCAGACCGCCGTGCTGCTCGAGACCGCCGACTTCTGCGCGGAGTCCGAGGCTGAATTGAGCGTCGCCTGAGAGCGCCGAGCCTGGTGCGCCCAAGGGGGGGGTCTACTTACTGTGCCAGTTCGGCCTGGGCGCGTATCAATGATCGATCCGACACACCCACCACTCCCGAGAAGGGCGTGTCGAGTTCGAGGATGATGAAGATCGAGCAAGCGAAGGCCAGAGCGCAGATGCCCAGCGCAAGATAGACGGTGCGGTTGCCCACGAGAAACACACCCAGCCCGAAGTAGATGGCCGTGACCCAGCCAATGACGATCACGAGCAGCGCGGTGGGTACCGTGCTCGTCCCGTGTTCCGCGACGAGCACGCGGTCGTGCGCGATGGTGGTCGAGAGCTGCATCGCCCGCGTCTGGTGCCACTTCTGCGCATCGGTGCGCGGCGTGAGCGACAGGATGGTCTGCTGAAGTTCCGAAACCGCACGCAGGTTCCCGAACCAGTCCCTGTCGGCGAGATCACGACGCCCTTCCCGACCAGCCAGCCGCGTGATGTCCTCCAGCACTTCCTTGAGCCGCAATCGCGCCGGCTGAGCCTCTTGGCCCAGCGCCAGCAGTGTCCGGTCGAGCAGCACGATTGACGTGGCGGTCTGCACCAGCTCCGCCTCGCGCTCATCGAACGAACGCTTCGCCGACGTGATCATCAGGCCCAGCACCAGCGCCAGAAGCGTCGCAAGCATTCCGATGCCGATCTTGGCCGAGTCGCGGGCGTCGCTGACCAGATGGTGGCTGGGAAGAACAGCCGACAGCCGGATGCCCAGTCCGAGGGCTGCCAGCGTGAGCAGGAGGACGGTCGCTGCGATGGCGTAGGAAATCATCCGGGCAAAGGGTGACCTTGAGTGTGGCGCGTATTCTTGCCGAGCAAGGGGCAAGGCGCCAAAACAAAAGGCCGGTCAGTTGAACTGACCGGCCTTTGCCGTTGTTGGTCGGTGTGAAAGGATTCGAACCTTCGACCCCTTGCACCCCATGCACTTAAATCGTGCTTTTGGGTGATCTGAGTTGATCCGAAGCGAGACAAAGAACAGCGCGATAACTCGTTGATTTACAACACATTTTCCGGAATTCTTTGTCTCAAGACACGCACAACTGATAGCATCTCAGCGCCGGCGATTTAGGACGCCGTAGGACGCGGAGATGGCAACGATCACAATTAAGGCCCTGGAGGCTGCGACGAAGCCGCGAGCCGAGGAATGGAAGTTCACCGTTGAAAAGAACCTCTATGTGAGGGTCGCGCCGGACGGCGTGCGCACATGGTTGGTTCGCTACGTGGTAGACGGCAGGCAGAGGCAGGCGCGGCTGCCGAAGCCCTACGGGATGGGCCCCGGCTGCATGTCCCTCGCCGACGCACTGGGAGAGAACCAGCGCATTCAGTCGCTCGCGCGCGCAGGTGTCGACTTCCAAGAGCAGGCGATCGAGGCAATCGAGAAAGAACGTGCAGAGGCCGCAGAGCGTCGCGCAGCGGCCGAGCGCGAGCGTGCCGCCCTGCTCCCCTTCGCTGACCTGTTCGACGCGTGGCTTGACGCTGGCGTAAAGCGCAAGGACGGCAATGACGAACTGCGCCGCGCGTTCAACAAGGACGTGCTGCCCGCCATCGGCAGCAAGCCGGTGAAGCACATCACCGAAAGCGACCTGCGCGCCTTGCTTCTGGCGATCGTGGCTCGCGGCCGCAACCGCATGGCCGTGCGCGTCTATCGCGACCTGGTGCAGCTATTCGCGTGGGCCGAGAAGAGGCAGCCGTGGCGCGCGCTGCTGATCGAGCAGAACCCCGCCGCCCTGGTGAACATCGAGACCATTGTGGCCGCGCACTACAACCTTGACGACACGCGCAAGCGCCGCCTGTCGCCGGCCGAACTGCGCGAACTGCGCGACATCTTGGCGCGCATGGGGGCCGACCGCGCGGCCGCCGAGAACAAGCGAGCGGTGGCGCACGGGTTGACCGAGGCGAGCCAGATCGCGCTGTGGCTGTGCCTGTCGACCATGTGTCGCATCGGCGAGCTACTGCAGGCCCGATGGGAGCACGTCGACCTCGCTAACGGCGTCTGGACCATCCCCGAGGCGAACACGAAGCAGACGAACGCCGCACAGGATGATCACATCGTGTTCCTGAGCCCCTTCGCTGTGCGTCAATTCGAATCCCTGCTCAGGATTCGAAAGAAGGATTCGAAGTGGTGCTTCCCTGCCCGATCGGCCGAGGCCGGCGACAGGCACATCGACCTCAAGACCGTTTCGAAGCAGATCGGCGACCGCCAGATGATGTTCAAGGAGCGCAAGGCCCTCAAGAATCGGCGCAACGACAACTCGCTGGTGCTGTCCAAGGGATCGACCGGCGAATGGACGCCGCACGACCTGCGCCGCACGGGCGCCACGATGATGCAGGCGGCCGGCGTCAACCCCGACGTCGTCGACCGCTGCCTGAATCACGTTCTACCCGGCGGTAGCAAGGCGCGGCCGTCCTACCTGCAGCATGACTACGCCCCCGAGAAAGCCTCGGCATGGGACGTGCTCGGCCGCGAAATAGAGGCCGCTCTGGCCGCGGTCTGAAATGCGCACCAAGAATGCGTAATAGCCAATCTATTGCGCACATTTGGCCCCCATAGTTTTTCCATATATACTGTGTATCAACTGATTTCACGCCCTGCCTATTCGTGGCGTGAGATAACCCGCAGTCTCGCGGGCTTCCAACCAGAGATATCGAGGTGGTCGACCGGGCTTAGCGCCAATGGGGCCGATGCATAGACAGGCTACACCCGTACTCGGGTCGAGATGGAGCGCACCGCGAGGTGTAAATCAGTCGGAGTCGTAAATCCGGCGCGGCGATCAATCGGGCAGGTTGATCGGAATTGGAAAACCGTGCCTGGAAATTACCTCATGTCTCGACCAGCAAAAGCTAAGCCGGCAATTCCCGTCGCGCTTCAGAACTTCGACTCCCTGCCCTCTGCCGCAAATGTGCGCGTTGACGTCGTCAGCGGCCTATGCGCACAAAGCGTGGCCACCACTTGGCGCCGCGCTCGCCTCGACCCCGCATTTCCGAAGCCCCGGAAACTCGGCCCCCAACTCACCGTTTGGAATGTTGGCGAATTGCGCCGGTATTTGAACGGCGGCGCCGTGGCCGCGCTGGTATGAATCAAGCGCAATCCTCAGCGCCAGGCGCTCGGCCGCCGACATGTTGAATTCGACCTCATCGGCGAACACGGAGAGCAGCGCGTGCCTGTCGGCCGGCGCAAGCCCTGCGAGTTCCTTCAATTGTTCACTGGTCGGGCATCCCTCGCCCCGCAGGGTGTGCGGGAGCATGCGATCGAAGATGGCCTTTTGGCCGACGTTGAGAGTAGTGATCATTTCGTTCTTAGTTAATTGCCGCAGTAATTCTGCGGTGGCTAAACTGTAATGAAACAATGTGTCACAGGTCAATTCAATAACCCCGTAGCTAAATCGGATACGCAAATGGTTAGCAAATATTTAGCAATTGTTCAGCAAAAAGAAAGCCCCGAAGGGGCGAACCGATCGGGGCTTTTGAAAGTGTGCCTCGCTACTCAATCAAGACACATGAGCATTATTACCGTATGACAGCACAAATAAAAAGGCCGGCCCTGGCAGGGGCCGGCGCTTCGGAAAATCAGCCCACTGACCAAAGCAGGCTTGCACACAATTCTATTGCGCATAAGCGAAATGATCAAGCCTTGGCCGACGGTCTGCAACCGATCGTCTCGCGCGTGCGCACCGAGAACACCGCGATCAAGCTGCCCGACGGTAGCCGGTGGACCGATGAGCCTTTGACGCACGCGCGTCTTCTGGAGCACGTCGGCGGCGGTCTCGCGCGCGGCGTGTGCCCTATGAAACGCGGCGAGACGACGACCCGGCTTGCCCTGTTCGACCTGGACAGCCACAAGGGGGCGACGCCATGGGACGAGATGCGCGACGTCGGCCGCAAGCTTCGCGATCACCTGGAAACCTGGGACATCGAAGTCATCGCGTTCCGGTCGAGTGGTGGCCGCGGCATGCACTTGTTCGTGCTCTGGAACGAACCGCAGGACGCCTACAGCGTGCGCGAGGCCATGGCGGGTCACCTTGCAGCCATTGGCTTCGCCGAAGGCGCTGGCGGAGTCGCCTCGCGACAAATCGAGGTTTTCCCGAAACAGAACGAGATCAGCGCAGGCGGGTTCGGCAACCAGTTCATACTGCCGCTGGCCGGAAAGAGCGTGCCGCTCGACACCGACATGATGCCGCTGCCGCGCGAGGCGATCATCGGCATGTCGTGGCCCACCAGTGCGCCTGTTGCGAAGCTCGACAGGCCGCCGCTTTCTTTCACCACCTACGGCAATCCGGACCCAATCGACAAGGTGCGCCGCGCCGCGCTCGCGATCCCGAACGACGGGTCGCACACGGAGATGGACTACGACTGGTGGTTCAGGCAAGTCTGCGCGATCCACGAGGCGCTCGGCGGGAGCGCCGACGCCTTCGCCGTTGCCGTCGAGTTCAGCGAACGCAACCCCGTCTTCAAGCGCGACTTTTTCGAACAGCGCGTATGGCCGTACCTCGGGCCGCGCGATGGCGCAGTGACGCGCACGCGCGCGTCACTCTACGAAGAGGCCGACCGGCATTCGACCGACTGGCGCAACGTGCCCAACAGCGCCGAGGGGTTCGACGACCTCCCGGTCGAACAGAACCCCCTGCCAGCGTTCGCCCGCAGGACGCCGTCAGGCGTGATCAAACCAACAATCACCAACCTGCTCGCGGCATGCCGTCGCGCCGATGTGTGCGGTTTCCGCCTTGGGCGCGATCGGTTCAAGGATGAAGTGATGCTTGCCCTGCCGAACACCGACGAGTGGCGCCCGTTCACCGACGCGGACTACACCTGGCTGCGCGACCATCTCGCACGCATCGGGTTTGCCGAGATCGCGAAGGAATCTATTCGCGATGCTGTGCACGCGATCGCAGATGAGCACTCGTTCGACTCGGCGATCCTCTGGCTTGAATCGCTGCAGTGGGACGGCGTCAAGCGGGTAGGCACGTTCCTGTCAGCCTATGCTGGTGCGCTGGACACGCCGTACACACGCGCGGTTAGCAGCTACCTCTGGACCGCTCTGGCGGGTCGCGTGCTGTCCCCCGGCTGCCAGGCCGACATGTCGCCCGTGCTTGTCGGTGCGCAGGGTGTTCGCAAGTCGTCGCTGGTGAAAGCCATGGTGCCTAGCATCGAGCACTACACCGAGATTGACCTGCGCGCCAAGGATGACGACTTGTCGCGCAGGATGCGCGGCCGGCTCGTTGCCGAACTCGGCGAACTGCAGGGCATGGGGTCGCGCGAGGTTGAGAGCGTAAAAGCTTTCATCACGCGCTGCTATGAGAACTGGGTGCCGAAGTTCAAGGAGTTCCAAACCCTATTCCCGCGGCGTCTCGTGTTCGTTGGCACTACGAACAAGGACCAGTTCCTGTCCGACGAAACAGGCAACCGGCGCTGGCTGCCCGTGCGTGTTGAGACGATGTGCGACCCCGACGCCGTCGCGCGCGACCGCCTGCAGTTGTGGGCCGAGGCCGCGGCGCTGTTCCGCGCAGGTGGTGTCCGTTACCAAGAGGCTGAGCGATTGGGCCAGCATGAGCACTCCGACTTTGTCGAGGTCGACGCCTGGTGCGAGACCATCGAGACGTGGCTTGCGTCGCCGTGCGCGGACGCGGCAGCCGGCCTCACGATTTGGGAGGTGGCTTGCGGCGCGCTCTCCATAGAGCGCCGCAACTTTGACCGGGCCAAGGAAACGCGGATAGGTAAAGCGCTGCGGACCATGGGGTTTACGCGCCGGCGTGTGCGTCGCGGCGGCGTGCTCACGTATTTGTACTCGCGCGTTCCTACTGTCCCTACCTGATTCCTACCTCACGCAGAGCAGGTAGGAACACCGGCTTTCCCAATGAAAACATGTTGTGTTCCTACTGTTCCTACCTCATCCCTTAAAGGCATCTGAAGTAGACCGTTGAGTGCCAGATTAAGTGTCCATTCAGTGCAGTACAGGTGCCTAGGTAATTAAAGGGAAATGGGTGGGAACAGAGAGAACAGTGGGAACACCCCGGCGGCCCACCCGCCGCAAACCAATGTAACGATCCTCATGTCAGCACCCACGCCAACCTACCAATCCCGCATGGCACTCGCCATCCTGCGCGATGACGTGCAACGCCTCAGCCGCGCGACCGCAGCTAAGTGCCGCGTCTACCTAACCACGATCACCATGCCCGACCTATGGGCCAGCGCGCTAGTACGCGACCTGGATGCACGCGCAGGTGACACGCCGCGGCCCGACTTCGATGCACTTGTGGTGGAGGTCGGCAAGCCTGGCCGCTGGACACCTGCGTCGCGTGTCGGCGACGCATGGGACATGCGCCTGTGGCTCGGCGCTGTAGAGACGCTTGCGGCACTGCACGCGCCCTCGCCCTCAACCGCACTGTGATCGACGCGCCTGCGGCCCGCTGAGCCCTGCCGTGCGCCACGTCGGCAGGTGGCACCTGCAGCGCTAGCGGCCGCATAGGGGGCCCCTAGTGGGCGCCAGCGACCGTGCGGGGACAAAGAGGCCCGGTGCTCGCGAGTTTTTAGGCTCGCAAATCTTGATTTGCTATCAATTTGATAGCGCGACACATTGGGACGGCATGGGGTTAGGCCCCTTCGCGCCCCTTCCCATCTCTTCGGGTTACTTCGCCTGCCTTAAAGGCGAAAAAGTGCCGCAGCCCGTTTTCAGGCGTCTTCAAGACACTGCCTGAATGACATCCTCAAACATCAACAAACCCCCGGCGCTGATGACCCTGCGCGCCGCGGCGGACCGTCTCGGGGTTCCCATTCGCCGGCTCCGCGCGAGCATCGAAGCCGGGCAGGTTGGCGACGTTTGCGTCCTCGACCTCTGCGGCGAACCGTTCGTGCATGCGGACCGCGTCGAAGCTTTCGCCACTGGCCGCACCGACCTGCCCGCCGCCGAAGGCACTGACCTGTTTGCGGCGGAATGAGCATGCCGTTTTTCAAGTTCAAGAATTCGGCGAGCGGCTCGACGCTGTCGATTTACGACGAGATCGGCGTTTTGGGCGTTCAGGCGAGCGACTTCCGGCAGCAACTCGACGCAGTCCAGTCCCCTACCCTCGCCCTCGAAATCAACTCGCCTGGCGGCGACGTGTTCGCAGGCGTCGCGATCTACAACATGCTGAAGGCGTCGGGCAAGACGATCGCCGTCAAGGTCATGGGCGTGGCCGCAAGCGCCGCCTCGCTGATTGCGATGGCCGGTGACACGATCGAGATGCCTGAGAACACCTTCATGATGGTGCACAACCCGCTCACGGGCATCTACGGCAACGCCGAAGACCTTCGGGAAGCCGCCGACGTGCTCGACAAGATCGGCGAGAGCCTGCTTGCCGCCTACGTCGGCAAGACCGGCATGCCTGAAGCCGAGATGAAAGCGCTACTTGCGCACGACACCTGGCTGACGGCCGGCGAAGCGCTGACCAAGGGCTTTGCAACCAAGGTCACCCCGGCCATCAATGCGCAAGCCTCTTTCAGCATGAAGCGCGCCGACCTGCCGGCGAACGTCGCTGCGATGTTCAAAGCCGCGACGCCGGTCGGCGCCAGTGTGTACGACGTTTGGGCCAAGCGCCGGAACCGCCAAGGAGCCAAGTAAATGACGACGATCGATGTTGACCGGCTAAGCGTCCTTCTGGAACGCGCCGACGACGCGCGCACGGCAGCCGAACAAGCGCGCAGGCACCTGCAGGACGCACAGGCCGAACTGCGCGACCACAACGAGCAAGCGGCAGCAACACAAGCGCGCGTCAACCGTGGGCACGCGTTTCCGACGGCGCAGGCACAGATTGAAGCCGACGAAGTCACCCGAAGCGCACTTGAGGCTCGCGTCGAGCGCAGGCGCGCCGCGCTGCCCGCACTTGAACGCAGCGCGTCCGCGTGGGCCGGCTATCAGACGACGCTTCGCGACTTTGCCCAAAAACACGGGGTTCAACTATGACCAACATCGCGAAAAAGATCGAAACCGTGCGCGAGCAAATCGCCGCGCTCGAATCGCAGCTTGCCGACCCGGCGCACGTGCACATGTCGCGCGCGGAACTCCGCGACGTGCTCGTCTCGCAGATCGACGAATGGCACGACCGCGCCACGGCTCGCATTGCGGACGACCTCGCGGCCCTCGCTGCGGGTGATTTCGCAAACCTGCTGGTGACGCCGACGGAGGACCGCGGCTATGAAGAGGATGTAAGGGCGTTCATGACGTTCGCGATCGGCAAAGACGCGATGTTGAATCGTTTCGAGCCGCTGCTCGCCGATATGCCGGAAGGCATCGATGCCGCACGCCGCGCGCAGCACCTGGCCGGCATCAAGGCCGAACTCGTCAAGCTCGAACTTCGCGAGGACGAGTTGCTGCGCGAGGCTGATGCACAAGGGATTGCCTGGCTCCCTCGCCCCGGCCAGCGCGCCGAGCCTGCCGTTCTGATTGGTTACGGCAAATGAGCAGCCTGGACCTCGAACACGACGAGCCGGACGAGTATCTGCCGCCGGTCGCACCGGCGCCGGCACAGCACCTCGAAACGCCTTGGCAGCGCCTAGAACGAATGCTGCGCACGCAGGCAGCCTTGCGCACGCGTCACAGCCTGACGATGGATGCCGACGACCGCGAACGACTGCGGCGCCTGATCGCAGAGCGTGACGCCGGCATCGCATACCAGCGCGGCGTCGCCGAGAGGGTCGCCAAATGAGCGGCGAGATCACCTGCCGCCGCACTGCCGCCGCACTGCTAGCGCTCTCGCCAAACGCCGCCAGCTTGGCCGCTGCGGTCGCCTGGTGCACACCCGGCCGACCGATGCACTTGTTCGTGTTCGGAGTGGACCCGAGACACCCCGCGATGGCCCAACTTTCACAAAGGACGCCGAGCAGATGACACCCAGCGCAAAGCGACGGCAGCAACGCGTCGCCGCGGCCATCAAGTCGCGGGGCTTGCGCGTCGAGTACATGGGCGCTGGCCCCGCCGTGCGCATCGTGGGCCCCGGCGTACACCTCACCGCGGCATCAATCGACCACGTCGCGCCGGACGACCTGGTGCCAGTCGGCACTTGGTTCGGCGAGGCTCCCGAACCGGCCGGACGAAATCACCGAACAACGAAAGAAGTAGCGCATGGCATCCAGCAATAACCGCGACGTCAAGTTGAAGCTCGGCGTCCAGACCGACGCCAGCGAGCTAACGGCCCTCACCGCCGAACTTGAAAAAACGATCGCGACGACGAAGCAACTCGGCAAGGCGGCCGACGCTGCGGCGATCGAGGCGGCCACCGAAAAGCGCGCGCTCGACGACAAGCGCGAAGCGCTCGCGCGGATGCGGCTCACCACCAGCGACGCCGACAAGGCGACCGACGCCTACCGGGCGACAGTCAAGGCGGAGCAGCTTGCCATCCTGGACGCGCGCACGGCGTTGCGCGACAAGAATGCCGCACTGGCGGCCGCGAATGCCGCAGTCCAAAAGTCCGCGGCCTACGAAAAGGAACTCGCAGACAAGGTTCGCGCGACGACGGCCGAACATGCCAAGATGGGCGAGACTGCTCGCACTGTTACGGGCGACCTGGCTGGCATCGGCCAGCAACTGCGCACCATTCAGCAACTGGCCGGCGCAGCGATCGGCGGGCAACTGCTCGGCGGCATGGTCGGCGACGTCGCCAAGACCGCGGACGCATACGCGAACCTCTCCGCGCGCATCAAGTTGACGACCGGCGACGGCGAGGCATTCAAGGCCACGCTCCAAGGTGTGTTTGACGTCGCGCAGCGCACCGGCACCTCAGTCGAGATAGTCAGCGACCTGTTTAACAAACTGGCTGCCGCCGGCAAGCAGATCGGCATCAGCAACAAGCAGGCGCTCGCGCTCACGGAGACCATCACGCAGGCCGTGCAGTTGTCCGGCGTCAGCGCCGACAGTGCAAGCGCCGCGATCGTCCAACTGGTGCAGGGCATGCAGTCCGGCGTCTTGCGGGGCGATGAGTTGAATTCGGTGCTCGAACAGACGCCACGACTTGCGAAAGCGCTTGCGGACGGTCTCGGCGTCACGACCGGCGAACTTCGCAAGCTCGGCGAAGCCGGCAGCCTCACGTCAACGCAGGTTATCGGTGCGCTACAGGGTCAAGGCGCCGCGCTGCGCGCCGAGTTTGACCAACTGCCGCAGACCATCGGGCGATCGATCACGAACCTGTCCAGCGCCTGGACGCAGTACGTCGGCGAAGTCGACAAGGCGCACGGCGCCAGCGCCACCATTGCCAGCGCAATCAACAGCCTGGCAAAGAACCTGGACACGGTCGCGACCGTGCTCTATGACGTCGGCAAAGCCGCAGTAGCGTTTCAAGCGGTTCGCCTGGCGCAGACGTTCACCGGCATCGGCGTCGCTGCAAAGGTAGCGACCGCCGAGACCGCTGCATTCACCGCCGCACAGACCGCGGCCAACGCGGCCACCGGCGGCACCGCGGCCGGCGTCGGGCGCCTGGCCGGCATCCTCGGTACGCTCAAGCTCGGCGCGCTGGTCGGTGTCGCGGTCAACATCAAAGACATCGGCACGGCGATCGGCGAGCAGTTCGGCAAGTGGTCCAAGTGGGGCGACGTCATGCGCGACGCCGAGGGCCGCATGCGCGCACAGGAGGCCGCTGCGCGCGCCCTGGCCGAGACCAATGCAGCGTTGGCGCAGAAAGCGCAGATCGCCGCGGATAAGGCGCTTGGGCTCGGTGCGGAGGCGACCGCGCTAGTTGGCGCATTCGACAAAGCGCGCCTGGCCGGCGAGACCACAGCCGACGCGCTCGGCAAGGTCGCGAAGGCGCTGGACCTGTCCAACGTGCAAGGCATCAACGCCGCGATTGCCGCTCTCGACGCGTTGGCAGTGCGCGGCAAGATCACCGGCGACCAGATGCGCGATGCACTCTCGGCCGCGCTGCGCACTGAAGACCTCGGCAAGTTCAGGACCGAAGCCGCGGCAGCATTCGACGGTAGCGAGATCGGCGCGCGCCGCCTGGCCGCTGCGATCGACGCCATGGGTGAAGAGTCGCTGCGGCGTGCGGGTCTCTCGGCGCAGGAACTGCGCACCGGATTCGGCGCCGCGTTCGCCAGTTCCATTAACGACGCCGACACACTGGCGGCAACTTTGGACCGGCTCAAGGCCAAGGGCCCCGAGACCGGCGTGGCGCTCGCACGGGCGCTGGATAAGGCCACGGACGCGGCAGGCACGGAAAAGGCACTGCGCGCCGTCATTGAGCGATTCGAGGCACTCGGCGCCGCTGGCCGACTGTCGGGCGATCAGGTCGCGACGGGGCTGGAAAAGGCGCGCGAGAAAATCGAAAGCCTGCTGCCTGGCGTGAGCAACCTGCGCGAAGCATTGCACGACTTCGGGATCAAATCGTCCGACGAGATGCAGGCGACCGCGTCGCGCTTCGCCGACTCGTGGAAGATCATCCGCGACAGCGTCACGACCAGCTTGGATGACAAGATCGTCGCGTTCGAAAAATATGCCGCTGCAGCGGCCGCCGCGAACAGGGGCATAGAGACCTCGGAAATCTCCCTGCAGCGCGAGATGCTCCGCACGCGGCAGGTCGCCGCGCGCGGCACCACCCCCACGAACGGCACGCCGCTGCAACCGGACAACCGCACCACCGGCGACAACACGCCGCGCCACGATGGCCGCTTTCAACTGTCCGACGGCCGCAACCTGGACGGCAGCTACCGCAATAACGCCGACAGCCTAGGGATCATCGGCCCGAATCAAGACGTGCACTCGACGATCAATCAGGGGCTTGATCTCAGCAAGGGGCTAAACACGTTGCCGATCGACAAGGCGATGGACGTCCTGCAGCGAGGCATGCAGAGCTTCGGTGCCTCCGACCTGGCCTACTTGCAGGAGGCATTGCAGCAGGCCAAGAACGCCAAGCAGCAACTCGACGCGATGGAAAAGCTAAGCGCGGGTTCGGTCTCGGTCGGCGCGCTCCGCGACGCTGCCGCGATGGTCACGGCAACGACAAACGCCGTCGACAAGGCCAAGCGCCTGGACGCGGCAGCAAAGAACGCCGGGGGCAACACCACCCACAACGTGAACATCACGCTCCCCAACGGACAGAGCGACTCCATCGGCGCAGCGAGCGCTGGCGACGCGTCGCGCCTAGCCGGTCTCCTGTCGCAGTTGGGGCAAGCGAAGCGGGTCAGCTAAGGTTTGTCGGGAAACCCTCGCGGATTTTCTGAGAACCGCAATGCCGCTACACTTCGCATCGCTCGGGCCAGGTCGCCCGACCGTGCGAGGCGCTACGCCCCACATCGCCGGTTATTGCGCTACGCACCGGTGCCCGCTCTGAGCGCTACGCCATCGGGGATTCCCAAGTTCAATCTTTGGAGTTCCCCGCATGAAGAGCAGGCTTCAGAAACACCGAACATCCGCGATTCGCCAGCAGCACGGACGCTGCATTTACTGCGAGCGACCCATGGGGCAGCACGCAACCGCCGAACATCTGCACCCGAGACAGGACGGCGGCACCGACTGCCGAGAGAACATCGCAGCAGCATGCCGACGGTGCAACCATCGCAGACATGCAGAACCGGTGTGCGCCTCTTTGCACTTTCTGGACTACTACACGCTGGTGCTGATCGAGAAATCCGCCGGCATCCTGCCGCGCATTCCTATGGGAAGAGGCGCGACTTGACGAAGCGATAGAGATTCGCCGGCAACGCTATGACCTGCGCAATAACAACGAAGGGCACGCAAAGCACAAAGAGCAGCGCAGGGATCAGCACCCCCGGCACTTTTGGAAATCGCTGCATCAGATAGCCACAAAGTGCCCAACCGCCGATCCACGCCCACCAGTGCAACATCGTGAAGTCGCCGTACAGCGCCAAGACAACGGTGAAGACCACAGCGAGGGGGAAGAGCCACTTCCAAACGGCGGCGTCTGCTTTGGCGATGGCGCCCCAATTTCGTCCGGACATAGTGGCCGGCATCCTACCCGCCAGCCCTTCGCTGGACAACAACACTGGATAAACCTACAGTATCCGCATGGACCGCGAAACCTGGATCGCCGTTTGTGCCCACCGGCTGCAACGACAGTGGCGCACTGTTGACCCGGAGCAACTCGACGAGGTTGCGGCCGATCTGTGGCGGGATGAGCGCTTGCGAGAGATGCCGCCCGAGGCCGCCGCGGTCGCTTGGCTTGGGCCGCTGCTGCAGGAGCCGTTTTAGACGACCCCGTAGGTCAAGCCCTTAAATCCGGCTTGTTGCTCAAGCCTAGTCATTGGCCAGACCCTGCCAACCGCGTCTAGCACCCGGCCTTCGCTTTTCGCGCCGTCAGGGTCGGCCCGATCGTCAAGAATGATGAGAGCTTCGAACCCCATGTTGTCCGGCTTGCTCTTGATGTCCAAGAGCTTCCGAATCGCAGAGCTAACCGTTAGTTTGTGAGGCGTGATCGCGATCACGCCGCTACCATTGAAATCGAAATCAAGGTGATACCGTTGGCCCGACACGCCAACATATTCCGGCCGAGGCACAGGGGCCCATGCGGGATCGATCGCCCTTAGGCACATCTCCACCTCATCGATCAGCAGGGTTAGGTCAGACGCGACGCCTTGCTGATCCCTCTCCCATGCCGTCAGCGCGACCAGGGTCGAGACATAGTTTGCAAAGGCGGCGGGGGCGTCCCTCTCATTCGCCCACAGTTCTAACTCGCCGTCGTCGTTCAACTTCACGCCGTACGCGGCACTGAGGTTTTGGATGAATCTGACATTCCGCAGGCTTTCTATCCGCACCCCCCGACCAGCAAAGTGAAGCAACACGCCCCCGTCATCAAAGAACCGGACCTGACCAGCGGTCTTTTCAACAAAAACCGGAGCGTCGTCGCCGTCTGCAAACTTGAATGACGTGTCGAGCATAGCTACGCTGCCGTCGTCCGAAAGGGGATAGCAGGTCACGCCAATGAGGCTCGTGAGATCGGTGCAGACCGTCATGATTACTTTAGGGAGAAGGCTTCGGGATGCCCCGGAACCGGTTCGAACTTAATTCTCGTCTGCTCGCAAAAATAGGCAAGGACCTGTTCGTAGGACCATGACGCCCACGATTGCTCGCCCTGGATGCGCTTGTCGCCCCAGTGCTCGTGCGGCCGCATGTGCTCGCTCTTGACCGGTTTCGGCCACTGCCTGACTTCCAACTGGTAGACCCGCTGCAGCCCCTGAGGTTCTTGCCGATAGACCGTGAAGAGATAGTGAGTCAGGTTGGTCTTGGGTCCGCGATGGAACTTCAGGCTGACCTGCATGCGGGCGCCGATGCCGGCAGCGTCGACAAGCCCCATGTCTATCTGCGACGTTCCTGGCTGAACCTTCCACACGCTCCAGTCCGGACAGTCGTGGGCAAACAACACGTTTGCCAAGAGCGCTCTGGCTTCGGCCTCAGGGATGTCGTGCATATCCTCAGTTATTCTTAGGACGCCGCTAGGACGCCGAGCCCCGAAATGACAAAGGGGTTAGCAGATACTTACCTGCTAACCCCCGTCAATACTGGTCGGTGTGAAAGGATTCGAACCTTCGACCCCTTGCACCCCATGCAAGTGCGCTACCAGGCTGCGCCACACACCGAAGCCATAGATTATAGCCGTGTGAATTCAGTGACTCGGAGTCAGCAGCTCACGAATTTCGTTGAGCTCGCGGCGAAGGTGGAGCAACTGCGACAAGTCGACCGTACGAGCCGGCTGCTGCGAGGCAGCGCTGTCGTCCTCCTGCTTGGCGGCATCGAACTCCTCCTGATCGATCTCGACCGCCTCCATGCCTTCGAAGGGAACATCGTTGCCGGCCTTGCGGCGCTCGCGCTCCGACTGGACCATTTCCTGCAACTTGTTCCGCGCACCACTGATGGTGAAGCCCTGGTCATACAACAGGTCACGGATACGACGGATCATCAGCACCTCATGGTGCTGGTAGTAGCGCCGATTGCCACGCCGCTTCATCGGGCGCAGCTGCGTGAACTCCTGCTCCCAGTAGCGCAGCACATGCGGCTTGACGCCGCACAGTTCCCCGACCTCACCGATCGTGAAGTAGCGTTTGACGGGAATCGGCGGGAGGGCTTTCTCCATTGAAATCAAGACAGTGCGAGCGAAACCTCAGAGGTTACTCCACCTCCGCGTGCCAAAACAAGAAACCTACTCCGCGCCGAGGCTCCATTCGACCTCTTGCGGGGCCTCTTCGGCAATGCTCCCATGGATTTGTTCCTTGAGCTTGGCGCTCGCATGGAAGGTCGCGACGCGGCGCTCGCCGATCGGGATGGCTTCCCCCGTGCGCGGATTGCGCCCCGGACGAGGCGCCTTCACCCGAATCTGGAAGTTTCCGAAGCCCGAGATCTTGACGTCCGTGCCTTCGATCAGGCTTGCGGCAATCAGGTCGAAGAACGCCTCGACCATGTCCTTGGATTCGCGCTTGTTCAGGCCGATCTGCTCGAACAGGAGGTCGGCCAGGTGCGCCTTGGTCAGTGCGGGCGTTTCTAGGGCTTCAAGCGTGAATTCCATGGCGTTCATACCCGCAGACGCGCGCCGAGTCTGGCGCCGAGTTGAGCAATGATCGAATGCACGGCCGCCTCGACCTGTTCGTCGGTGAGCGTCGCCGCATCGCTGTTGAAGCTGAGCCGCACGGCCATGCTCTTTTCACCCGGCGCCAGACCCCCCGCCGCGACGGCGCTGCCATCCCGAGCAACGGCCGGCCGGTAGATGTCGAAGAGCGACAGTTCGCGCAACAGGCTGCGGTCCGCGACTTCACGGATCGCCCCCATGAGGGCATCGTGCGTGACCGATTCCGCGACGACGACCGCGATGTCGCGTTCCACCGCCTGGTGCTTCGCCACCGGCTGAGCGACAGGCACTGGCCGTGCGACAACCGCATCGAGGTCGAGTTCGAACACCACGGGCGCGTGGGCAAAGTCCCACTTCTGCCGCCAGCGCGGATGCAGCTCACCGACCACCCCGATCGGACGACCGTCCAGCAGGACGCGGGCCGCGCGACCCGGATGCAACGCAGGGTGCTCCACCGGCTCGAAAGTCGCGATGCGCGGCGCCAGCAACGCCTCGACGTCGCCTTTCACGTCGAAGAAGTCCGTGCGGCGTCCCTTGCCTTCCCAGCGCGCCTCTTCGGCATCGCCCCAGGCCAGGCCTGCGACGCGCATCGGCTGATGGATGCCCTGGACGGTGCTGTCGGTCGTCTTGACGGTGTCGTCGCGCAGGAAGACCCGTCCGATTTCGAAGACGCGGGCACGCGCGGCCCGGCGGTCGACGTTGAACTTGAGCACCTGCAGCAGCGAGCCGATCAGCGAAGAACGCATCACGCTCATCTGGCTGGCGATCGGATTCAGCAGCTTGATCGGATCGGCGTTGCCGGCGAGATCGTGCTCCCAATGCGCGTCGACGAAGCTGAAGTTGATCGTTTCCTGAAAGCCCTGGGCGGCCAGACCATGACGAACCGCCGAGCGGCTGCGCCGCGCTTCGGGGCGAATGCGCGCCGTGATTGGCGCCAGCGGCGGCGTCGTCGGCAAGTTGTTGTAGCCCACGAGGCGGGCCACTTCTTCGATCAGGTCCTCTTCGATCACCAGATCGAAACGATGCGGCGGCGGCGTGACCGCCAGCGTACCCTTGCCTTCCTCCACCGGCAGCGCAAGGCGGCGCAGGGCGTCGGCGCACTGCGCCTGCGTGAGCGGCATGCCGATGACGCGCGCGGCGCGTTCGACGCGCAAGGTGACGGGCTTGGCCTCCGGCAGGCGCAGGGTCTGGTCGTCGATCGGCCCCGCTTCGCCGCCGCAGATCTCGACGACCAGTTGCGTGATGCGCTCGATGATCGCCACGGTACGGCTTGGATCGACGCCGCGTTCGAAGCGATGGCCCGCATCCGTCGTGAAGTTGAAGCGCCGCGAGCGGCCCTGCACGCTCTCCGGCCACCAGAAGGCAGCCTCGATGTAGATATTGCGCGTGTGGTCGGAAACCGCCGTCGCATCGCCGCCCATGATGCCGGCGAGCGACTCGACCTCGCGGTCGTCGGCAATGACGCCGACCTTTTCATCGACGGTGACCGTGTTGCCGTTCAAGAGCTTGAGCTGCTCGCCGGGCCTGCCCCAGCGCACGACGAGGCCGCCGTGGATCTTGTCCAGATCGAAGATGTGCGACGGCTGGCCGTACTCGAACATCACGTAGTTCGAGATGTCCACCAGCGGCGAGACACTGCGCTGCCCGCAGCGGGCCAGCCGGTCGACCATCCATGGCGGCGTGGCGACCCGGGTGTCGACACCCCGTACGACGCGACCGGAGAAGCGGCCGCACAGCTCGGGCGCCTCGACCTTGACCGGCAATCTGGCCGATGCGATCGCCGCCACGGGCGTGACTGCCGGCGTCTTGAGCGGCGCGCCCGTCAGCGCGGCCAGCTCGCGCGCGATGCCGTAGACGCTGAGGCCGTGGGCCAGATTGGGCGTGAGCTTGAGCGTGAGCAGCGAATCGTCGAGCTTCAGCACTTCGCGCACATCGGCGCCGATCGGTGCATCGGCGGCCAGTTCGAGCAGGCCGCCGTGGTCGTCGCTCAGCTTGAGTTCGCGCGCGGAGCACAGCATGCCCTGGCTCTCGACGCCCCTCAGCTTGCCAAGCGTGATCGCAAACGGCTTGCCATCCTCGCCCGGCGGCAGTTCGGCGCCGACCAGTGCCAGCGGCACCTTGATGCCAGCGCGCGCGTTCGGCGCTCCACAAACGATGTTCAGCAGCGCACCCTGCCCTGCGTCCACCTGGCACACGCGCAGGCGATCGGCATTGGGGTGCTGAACGGCTTCCTTGATCTCGCCGACCACGACTTTCGTGAAGGGCGGCGCCACCGGCCGGCGCTCTTCGACCTCGAAACCGCCCATCGTGAGCGTTTCGGCCAGTTCGGCGCTGCTGAGCGGCGGGTTGCAGAACTCGCGCAACCAGGACTCGGGGAATTGCATCTCAATGATCCAAAAAAAATCTTAGCGCCCGTGGCCCGCGAGACTGGCGCGGCCGATGCGGAAGGCACCGTGGAACCGGCTCTGCCGGGCCGCCGGTGCCGCCCCCTCGAGAGAGGAGGCGGCTACACGAAGTGAGCGAGCAACGGGGGTGGGCTTCATCACTGGAATTGGCTCAGGAAGCGGAGGTCGCCGTCGAAGAAGAGGCGAAGGTCATTCACGCCATAACGCAGCATGGTGAGCCGGTCCGGGCCCATGCCGAAGGCGAAGCCGATGTAGCGCTCCGGATCGAGGCCCATGTTGCGCACCACGTTCGGGTGCACCTGGCCCGAACCGGCCACTTCGAGCCAGCGACCGGCCAGCGGACCGCTCTGGAACTGGATGTCGATCTCGGCGCTCGGCTCGGTGAACGGGAAGAAGCTGGGGCGGAAGCGCAGCACCAGGTCGTCGGTCTCGAAGAAGGTGCGGCAGAAGTCGGTGAAGACGACCTTCAGATCCTTGAAGCTCACGTTCTCGCCGAGCCACAGGCCTTCGCACTGATGGAACATCGGCGAGTGCGTCGCGTCGCTGTCGACGCGGTAGGTACGCCCCGGCGCGATCACGCGTATCTCGGGCGCCTTCACCGTGCCGGTTCTGTCGGCCGCCGCAGCCTCGAACTGCGCGGCGTACTTCTTGATGTGCTGGTGCGCATACCGCACCTGCATCGGGCTGGTGTGCGGGCGCAGGTTGTAGGGAATGCCGTCCTCGCCGTTGATGTCGACATAGAAGGTGTCTTGCATCGACCTCGCCGGGTGGTTGGGCGGATTGTTGAGCGAGGTGAAGCTGTGCCAGTCGCTTTCGATCTCGGGGCCGTCGGCAACGTCGAAGCCCATGCTCGAGAAGATCGCCTCGATGCGCTCCATCGTGCGGCTCACCGGATGCAGACCGCCTGCGACCCGGCGCCGGCCCGGCAGCGTGACGTCGAGCGCCTCGGCGCGCAGTTGCACAGCCAGTTCCTCATCGGCGAGTTGCTGGCGACGCTCGGTAAGGGCGGCCTCGATGGCCTGCTTGGCGACGTTGATCGCGGCACCACGGGTCTTCTTCTCGTCGACGCTCAGGGCAGCCATGCCCTTCATCAACTCGGTGACGCGGCCCGACTTGCCGAGAAACTGCGCCTTGGCATTCTCGAGTTCGGCGGGCGCCTTCGCCTCGGCAAAGGCTGCACGTGCGGTTTCGACCAGGGAGTCCAACTCGTTCATGGGAAATATTTCGAGGTCAAAGGAAAAATCGGGCTGGGGCGCGATGAAAAAAGGGCTGGTGCCCTTTCAAGCGCCAGCCCTTGTGCCGTGGGCGCAGGCCACCGTCGCGAAACGGCACCCTGCTTGCGGAATCAAGCAGCCAGCTTGGCCTTGACCTGCTCCACGATGCCGGCAAAAGCGGCCTTGTCGTGCACGGCGATATCGGCGAGGACCTTGCGGTCGATCTCGATACCGGCCTTGCGGATGCCGTTGGCGAACTGGCTGTAGGTCAGGCCCAGTTCACGCGAAGCGGCATTGATACGCGCAATCCACAGTTGGCGGAACACGCGCTTCTTGTTGCGGCGGTCACGGTAGGCGTATTGGCCTGCCTTCATCACCGCCTGCTTGGCGATGCGGAAGACATTGCCGCGGCGACCGCGGAAACCCTTGGCGAGTGCGAGAACCTTCTTGTGGCGGGCGCGAGCCGTTACACCACGTTTGACGCGAGGCATGTGTGTACTCCTTGTTCGTCTGGGTTAGATGCCACTACCGGGCAACATGGCGGCCATCGAAACCATGTTGGTCTCGTGCACTGCCGTTGCACCACGCAGGTGACGCTTGTTCTTGGTGGTCTTCTTGGTCAGGATGTGACGCTTGAAGGCTTGACCGCGCTTGACGGTGCCACCGGGACGAACGCGGAAACGCTTTTTCGCGCTGCTCTTGGTCTTCATTTTGGGCATGTGAATGCTCCTTTAGTTTGTGCTCGTGAGGCGCCGCGGATACTCCACGGACTTGTTGGCCCCGAGACACTTCTTCATCCCGCCCTGCCCGCACCGGAGTGCCGGCAGTAGCGAAATCCCTTCAATAACCTCTACGGCCGAAGCCTTACGCCGCTGCCGGCGCGGCCGACGGCTCTGCGGCGGGCTTGGCGGCACCACCGGCCTTCCTGCGGCCCGGCGCGATCATCATGATCATCTGCCGGCCTTCGAGCTTCGGGAACTGCTCCACGATGATCGAGTCGCCGAGTTCGTCACGGATACGCTGCAACAGCGCCAGGCCGAGTTCCTGGTGCGTGATCTCGCGGCCGCGGAAACGGAGCGTGATCTTGCACTTGTCGCCATCCTCAAGAAAGCGCCGGATGTTGCGCATCTTGATGTTGTAGTCGCCTTCGTCCGTACCGGGACGGAACTTGACTTCCTTGACTTCGATGACCTTCTGCTTCGATTTCGCTTCGGCCGCCTTCTTCTGCTCGTGGTACTTGAACTTGCCGTACTCGATCAGTCGGCAGACGGGCGGATTGGCCGCGGCGACGACCTCCACCAGATCCACGTCCTGCTCGCCGGCCAAGCGCAACGCCTCGGCAAGGCTCACAACTCCCAATTGCTCGTTATCCGGCCCGATCAGGCGGACTTCCGGGGCCATGATTTCCCGGTTCAGGCGGTGTTGGCGTTCCTCGCGGTGGCGGCGGTCGCGAAATGCAGTAGCGATGGTCAGATCCTTCAAACAATTTGCTACAAAACCGTAGCGGGTACCGAAGCGTTCGCGCTCACAAGCCGGGTTGATCGAAAAATCGGCCCTTGAATTTGGTCAAATTCAAAGCTTGTGTTGGATGTCGTGAGCGACCTTTTGCGAGAACGCTTCGACCGACATGGCACCGAGATCAAGATTGCCCCGGGCGCGCACTGCGACGGCTCCTGCTTCCTTCTCCTTGTCGCCCACGACGAGGATGTAGGGAAGCTTTTGCAACGAATGCTTCCGTATTTTATACGTAATCTTCTCGTTGTGCAGATCGAGCAAAACTCTAAGCCCTTGATTTTGCAGCGTTTTCGCAACTTGAGATGCGTAGTCGGCCTGTCCTTCGCTGATATTGAGCACCGCGACCTGCACCGGGGCGAGCCAAGCGGGCATCGCGCCCGCGTGATGCTCGATCAACATGCCGATGAAGCGCTCGAGGCTGCCCACGATCGCGCGGTGCAGCATGACCGGATGCGAGCGGCCGCTCGTCTCGTTCACGAACTCGCCGCCGAGTCGTTCGGCCGTGTTGAAGTCGACCTGCATCGTGCCGCACTGCCACTGGCGGCCGATCGCGTCCTTCAGCGTGTACTCGATCTTCGGGCCGTAGAAGGCGCCGTCTCCGGGCGCGATCACGAACTCGACGCCCGAGCGGCGCAGCGCTTCCATCACCGCGTGCTCCGCCTTGTCCCACAGCTCGTCGGAGCCGACCCGGTTGTCGGGCCGTGTCGCCACCTTGTAGAGGATGTCCGTGAAGCCGAAGTCGGCATAGACCTTCTGGAGCTGCGCCGTGTAGGCCACGCATTCCTCGAGGATCTGGTCCTCCGTGCAGAAGATGTGACCGTCGTCCTGCGTGAACCCGCGCACACGCATGATGCCGTGCAGCGCACCACTCGGCTCGTTGCGATGGCACTGGCCGAACTCGCCGTAGCGCAGCGGCAGGTCCCGGTAGCTGCGCAGGTCGGACTTGAAGATCAGCACATGACCCGGGCAGTTCATCGGCTTGAGCGCGTAGTCGCGCTTTTCCGATTCCGTGACGAACATGTTCTCGCGGTAGTTCTGCCAGTGGCCCGTCTTCTCCCACAGGCTCTTGTCGAGGATCTGCGGGCCCTTGACTTCCTGGTAGCCCGTGTCCTTGTAAACCTGCCGCATGTACTGCTCGACCTGCTGCCAGACGGCCCAGCCCTTCGGATGCCAGAAAACGACGCCGGGCGCGACTTCATCGATGTGGAACAGGTCCAGCTCCTTGCCGAGCCGACGGTGGTCGCGCTTCTCGGCCTCCTCGATCCGCTTGATGTAGTCGTCGAGCTGCTTCTTGTCGGCCCAGGCCGTGCCGTAGATGCGCTGGAGCTGCTCGTTCTTCGCATCGCCGCGCCAGTACGCACCGGCCAGCTTCGTCAGCTTGAAGACCTTGAGGAAGCGCGTGTTCGGCACGTGCGGGCCGCGGCACATGTCGACGTACTCCTGGTGGTAGTACAGGCCCATCGCCTTTTCGTCGGGCATGTCCTCGACGAGGCGCAGCTTGTAGTCCTCTCCGCGCGACTTGAACACCGAGATGACTTCGTCGCGCGGCGTCATCTTCTTGATGACGTCGTAGTCCTGCGCGATCAGCTCGCGCATGCGCTTCTCGATCGCTTCCATGTCCTCGGGCGTGAAGGGGCGCTCGAAGGCGATGTCGTAGTAGAAGCCTTCCTCGATCACCGGGCCGATCACCATCTTCGCCGTCGGATAGAGCTGCTTCACCGCGTGGCCGACGAGGTGGGCCGTCGAGTGGCGAATGATCTCGAGCCCCTCTTCGTCCTTGGGCGTGATGATCTGCAGCTTGGCGTCGCGCTCGATCACGTCGCTGGCATCGACCAGCCGGCCGTCGACCTTGCCAGCGACCGTCATCTTCGCCAGGCCGGGGCCGATGGACTTGGCAACATCGGCCACGGAAACCGGGCCTGGGAACTCACGGCGGGAGTTGTCGGGAAGCGTGATCTGGATCATTGAAAACCTCGGGCGGAAAAACAAAAAAGCGCGGTACAGGACCGCGCTTTGCTTGGGTTGATGTACCGGAGTCCGGCACGCGCGGCCTACCGGCCTTCTCCTTCAGGGAAAAGACCGCTGAAACCTTGCGGCTTAGTTCGCGGTGTCATAACCAAGGTGCCTTTCTCGCTCTTGTTGCTGCTGAGATGGAACTCGCGATTCTATCCGGGAGCGGCTCAGGATGCCGCCGCGGCGTTCTTGAGGCCCAGCACCTCGATCGGCTCGATCGACGGCGGCTTGGCAAACAGATCGGGCGCCTTCGCCATCAGCGCCTTGGCAATCTGGCCATCCAGATGCGCCTGACGGCCGGCTTCGTCCTCGAAGGCGTCGAACACGCCGAAGGTGGTCGGAGAGAGTCGCAGGGCGAACCAGATGGGCGTGGTCTTCTCGTCGCGCGCCATGGCAAGGCCCGCTTCGAGGAACTGCTGGACTTCGGCTTCCTTGCCGGGCTTGGCTTCGAGGCGGGCGAACAGTGCGTACTTGATCATGCTTTCTCCTTGGGATGCGGTGGCGCGGAATTGCGGCGACCGGAATGCACTCTAGGCCTGCCCCGGGGATCGGCCTATTGGCATTTTTGACGTCTTTGCTATCGTTATTGCCATGAAGATTCATGTACTCGCGCTGGACTGCGTCTTCGATACCGGGCTTGCCACGACGCTCGACGTCTTCACCACGGCGAACGAGTTGGCAGCCATGCTGGGCCTGGACGTCGCGCGCTTCGAGGTCTGCGCGACCGGGGTCCGAAAGAAGGTCCACACCGCCCAGGGCCTCCGCGTTCCGGTGAAACATGCCGTCGAGTGCGGCAATCCGGACTGGACCGTCATTCCGGCGATCGGAGAAAAGATGCCCGATGGCCTGCAGACGGCACTGCGCCGTAAGGACATCGCCGATGCGGCAAACCTCCTGCGCGAGCAGGCAGCGTCGGGCACGAAGATCGCCGCGGCCTGCATCGGCACCTTCGTCCTGGCCGAATCCGGCCTGCTCGATGAGCAGCGGGCGACGACGACATGGTGGCTCTCGTCGCTGTTCCGCCAGCGCTACCCCGCCGTCCGGCTCGACGAGTCGCGCATGCTCGTCAGTTCCGGCCCCTTCGTGACCGCAGGGGCGGCGCTGAGCCATGTCGACATGGCGCTGTTCCTCGTGCGCCAGGCGAGCCCCGAACTCGCGACGCTGGTGGCGCGGTACCTGATCGTCGATTCCCGGCCGTCTCAGTCCGCCTACGTCATCACCGATCACCTCAGCCATTCCGATCCGACCGTCGAGCGGTTCGAGCACTGGGCCCGCGGGCGGCTCGCCGATGGCTTTTCGCTCGACGAAGCAGCCTCGGCAGCCGGAACCAGCAAGCGCACCCTCGCGCGCCGCATGCAGCAGGTCCTCGGGAAGACGCCTCTTTCCTACTTCCAGGATCTGCGCGTCGAGCGTGCTGTGCATCTTCTGAAGACGAGCGACAAGAGCCTGGAGCAGATCGCCAGCCTCGTCGGCTACGCCGAGGGCGTGACGCTGAGGACCCTGCTGCGCCAACGGCTCGGGCGCGGCGTGCGAGACCTGCGCAAGGTCGAATAGCCGCCGGCCCACGAAAAAAATCCCCGCGGATTGCTCGCGCGGGGACTTCGTTTCAATGACAGAAGATGGCGATCAGTGGAACTGCTCTTCTTCGGTCGAACCGGTCAGCGCCTTGACGCTGGACGAGCCGCCCTGGATGACCGTGGTCACGTCGTCGAAGTAGCCCGCGCCGACTTCCTGCTGGTGCGACACGAAGGTGTAGCCCTTGTCGCGCGCAGCGAACTCGGGTTCCTGCACCATGTTCACGTAGTGCTTCATGCCTTCGCCGTTGGCATAGGCATGCGCGAACTGGAAGGTGTTGAACCAGTTGATGTGGATGCCCGCGAGCGTGATGAACTGGAACTTGTAGCCCAGCGCGGAGAGGTCCTCCTGGAACGAAGCGATCTGCTTGTCGTCGAGGTTCTTCTTCCAGTTGAACGACGGCGAGCAGTTGTAGGAGAGCAGCTTGCCCGGGCAGGCTGCGTGCACGGCCTGCGCGAACTCGCGGGCAAAGCCGATGTCCGGCACGCCGGTTTCGCACCACACGAGGTCCGCATAGGGAGCGTAGGCGACGCCGCGGCTGATGGCCTGTTCGAGGCCGTTCTTGACGCGGTAGAAGCCTTCCTGCGTGCGCTCGCCGGTGAGGAAGGGCTTGTCGTTCGCGTCATGATCGGACGTGATCAGGTTCGCGGCTTCGGCATCGGTACGGGCCAGCACGATGGTCGAAACGCCCATCACGTCGGCCGCGAAGCGCGCGGAGATCAGCTTCTCGCAAGCCTCCTGCGTCGGCACCAGCACCTTGCCGCCCATGTGGCCGCACTTCTTGACCGCAGCCAGCTGGTCTTCGAAGTGCACGCCCGCAGCGCCTGCGGCGATCATGTTCTTCATCAGCTCGAAGGCGTTGAGCACGCCGCCGAAGCCGGCTTCGGCATCCGCCACGATCGGCAGGAAGTAGTCGATGAATTCCTTGTCGCCCGGATTGACGCCGCGGCCCCACTGGATTTCGTCGGCGCGCTTGAAGGTGTTGTTGATGCGGCGGACCATCGTCGGCACCGAGTCGTAGGCATAGAGCGACTGGTCGGGGTACATGGTCTCGGAGGTGTTGCCGTCGGCGGCGACCTGCCAGCCCGACAGGTACACGGCCTCGAGGCCAGCCTTGGCCTGCTGCATCGCCTGACCGGCGCTGATGGCGCCGAAGGCGTTCACGTAGCCCTTCTTGGCGTCGCCGTTGATCTTCTCCCACAGCTTCTCGGCACCGCGGCGGGCCAGAGTGTGCTCGATCGGCAGCGAGCCGCGCAGACGCACCACATCAGCAGCGCTGTAGCCGCGCTTCACGCCCTTCCAGCGGGGGTTGGTGGCCCAGTCTTTTTCGAGAGCGGCGATCTGTTGTTCGCGGCTGAGTTGTTCGGTGAGGGTCTGAGGCATGGTCACTCCGAGAGTTGTTGAAAGGGTCGGTCGCTTCGCGTCCTTGGCGCTTACTGTACGTCGGATGTGAGACTCTTATGTCTTATAGAAGAGTTATTTTTCGTCTAACAAAATCAACAACTTACAATCATTTTTCTCAATACGAAATTATTTTTCTTGTATTGAGAAAAATTATTGCGGCGCAGCACATGTCTTTTTCACATCACGCAACGGCTTTTACTGCGTGAAAAGCGATCCTGGACCTCAATCCCGAGCCATCCAGTCGCCGCTCGCGATGACGGATCTGCCGGCAATGCGCGACGGATGGATCTCGTACACGAGACAGGCGATCGATCGGCCGGCGACCTCCACCACGAGTTCCCGACGGACGTATTCGCCGGAGCCATCGGGCTTCACCTCCTCGAGCACATCGAGCTGAACTTCGAGCCCGGGCGCGATCCGGTAGACCTCGCCTTTGATGCGCCCTTCTCCACCGAGCACCGCGCCAGGGTATGCGCCCAGGTCGAAGAGCGTGCCCGCGATCTCGCCATCCCCCACGCGCTGCGGAATCGGTGAGAAGCGCGAGATGTCGTTGCTGCCGCCGCTGCGCAACGTTCCGTAGACGAACACGTGACGGGCTGTGGGGTCGGGTTGCGGCATCATCCAAGTACTCCTCGCTTCGGTTGGCACTCTATTGAACACCGCACTTCCGGCGCCTCGCCGACTCGTCGCCTATGGCTGCCTCGCGCTGAGCATGTCGCTCGTCGGCAGCTACGTTGCCCTCTCCAAGCCATTGGTCGCCGCCTTTCCGGTGCTGCTGCTCGCGTGGCTGCGCTTCGGCATTGCGGCGCTCGCGATGCCGCACTGGCTTCGGCGCCCCGACGGCGAGCCGCCGATGACGGGCCACACGAGAGGACTCGTCTTCCTCGAGTCCTTCCTCGGCAACTTCATGTTCTCGATCTGCATGCTCTTCGGCGTCAGCCTGACGAGCGCGGTGTCGGCCGGCGTGATCATGGCGTCGATTCCGGCGGTGGTGGCGATCGGCAGTTGGCTCTTTCTTCGCGAACGCATCACCGTGCGCGTCGGGCTCGCGATCGCATGCGCAGCGTCAGGCATCGGGCTGCTTGCGCTCGCGCCCGCACAGGCCGCGACGCACGGCGCCGGCACGTCGCCCGGCCACCTGTCGTGGCTGGGCAATCTGCTCGTCTTCGCGGCCGTGGTGTGCGAAGCGTCGTATGCCGTGATCGGCAAGTCGCTCACGGGACGCCTCGGGCCCAAGCGGATCTCGTCGCTCATCAACCTCTGGGGCTTCGTTCTGTCCACGCCCTTCGGCATCTGGTTTGCGCTGCGCTTCGACTTCGGCGCGGTGCCGATCGGCCTCTGGGCACTCCTCCTGGTGTATGCGCTCGCAGCGAGCATCTGGACCGTGTGGCTCTGGATGACCGGCCTCAAGGGCGTGCCTGCATCGCAGGCCGGCGTGTTCACCGTGATGCTGCCGGTGAGTGCTGCGCTCGTCGGTGTCGTGGTGCTCGGCGAGCGTCTTTCATCGCCGCAAGTGCTCGCGTTTGCACTCGCGTTGCTCGGCGTCGTGCTCGCGACGTGGCCTGCTCGACGCGCCTGAAGGCGCTCTCAGAGTGCCTCCAAGGGAAAACGCTGTGCTTCTTCCCTCTGAAAAAACAACAACTCCCAATGAAAAAACCCCTTTTTCCCTTGGAAACGCGTTTCTTCTCCTTTAGCATCCGCAATGCCGGTGAAGAGACACACTCTCATTGGTGAAAGCGTCCAACCAAAAAAGGAAATCAACCATGGCAACTGCAAAGAAGGCTCCGGCCAAGAAAGCGCCGGCAAAGAAGGCGGCTCCGGCCAAGAAGGCCGCGGCGCCTGCGAAGAAGGCGGCTCCTGCGAAGAAGGCAGCACCCGCCAAGAAGGCCGCTCCGGCCAAGAAGGCTCCTGCGAAGAAGGCAGCACCCGCCAAGAAGCGCACTCCCAACGCTGCGTTCATGAAGGCACTGACCCCCAGCCCGGCGCTCGCCGCCGTGGTCGGCTCGACGCCTCTGCCGCGCACCGCAGTGGTGAGCAAGCTGTGGGACTACATCAAGAAGAACAACCTTCAAGACAAGGCCAACAAGCGCAACATCAACGCCGACGCCAAGCTGAAGGAAATCTTCGGCAAGCCGCAAGTGTCGATGTTCGAACTGGCTTCCCTGATCGGCAAGCACGTCAAGTAAGCCCGGGCGTCTTGCACGCTCCATAAAAAAAGCCGGCATCCGCCGGCTTTTTTTCGTCCGCTCGAAAGGCGTTATCGCGCCTGTGCAGCCTTCCTGATGGCACTCAAGGTGCCGCGGGTGGTGATGACCTCGGGGTCGAGCGGAATCTCGATCAGCGTGCCCGTATCGGCGGCCAGTGCGCGCTGCAGCGCGCCTTCGAACTGCGCCGTCTCGGTGACCCGCTCAGCCGCGTAGCCGTAAGCCCTCGCGAGCGCGCAGAAGTCCGGGTTGCGCAACTCGGTCCCGCTCACCTTCGTCGGGTATTCGCGCTCCTGGTGCATGCGGATGGTGCCGTACATGCCGTTGTTGAGCAGCACGATGATGCTCTTGCCGCCATGCTGCGAAGCCGTGGCGAGTTCCTGTCCGGTCATGAGGAAGTCCCCGTCGCCGGCGATCGTGAAGGCGACGCGCCCCGTCGCCAGGTTCGCGGCGATGCCCGCCGGCACCCCGTAGCCCATCGCGCCGCTGGTCGGCGCCAGCTGGGTCTTGGCCCCCTTCGCGAGGCCGTGATAGCGGAAATAGCGATGCACCCAGCTCGCGAAGTTGCCCGCCCCGTTGGTGATCGCCGCATCCGCCGGGAGATGCTTCTGCAGAAGAGCAACCACGGCCACCATGTCCACTGCGCCGCGCGGCGCCTCGGGCGGCAGGCCGGCAAGAGGCTGCGGCTCGAGATTTGCGACGTAGTCGGCATGCGCGGACGCAGTCCACGCCTCCCAGGGCAGGTCTGTCGGCGCGCTCAGAACTTCGAGGCTGCGCGCCGCCGCGCTCATGCCGGCGTTGATCGCGAGGTCGGCCTGGTAGACGCGGTTGAGCTCTTCGGCGCTGGCATGGATGTGCACCAGCGTCTGCTTCGGCTTCGGGGCCTCCAGCAGCGTGTAGCCGCTGGTCGTCATCTCGCCGAGCCGGGGACCGATCGCGAGAATGAGATCGCTTTGCCGCACCCGCTCCGCGAGCTTCGGGTTGATCGCGATGCCGACATCGCCCGCATACAGAGGATGGTGGTTGTCGAAGGTGTCCTGGAAACGGAACGCATTCGCCACCGGCAGCTTCCAGTTCTCGGCGAAACGCTGCAGTGCCTGTGCAGCCTGCTGGGTCCATCCACCGCCACCCGCGATCACGAGCGGACGCTGCGACTTGAGCAACAGCTCGCGCAGCGTACGCAATGCGCCGGGGTCACTCCACGGCTCGACCGCCTCGACACGGCGCAGCGGACGCGACGCGGTGGTGCTGCGGAGCATGTCCTCCGGCAGCACCAGGACGACCGGCCCCGGACGCCCGTTCATCGCGGTCGCGAACGCCCGCGCGATGTATTCCGGAATCCGGTCGGCATCGTCGATGCGCTCCACGCGCTTGGCGAATCCCTTGGTGCTGGGGCCGAAGAAGCTGCCGTAGTCGACCTCCTGGAACGCCTCCCGGTCGCGGAAGTCGCTGCCGACATCGCCGACGAACAGCACCATCGGCGTCGAATCCTGGAACGCGTTGTGCACGCCGATCGATGCATTGGTGGCGCCCGGCCCGCGGGTGACGAAGCACACCCCCGGCCGGCCGGTGAGCTTGCCGTGCGCTTCCGCCATGAACGCGGCGCCGCCCTCCTGACGATTCACGATGAAGCGGATGCGCTCGCCGTATCGATGAAAGCCGTCGAGCACCGCGAGGAAGCTCTCGCCCGGAACGCCGAAGGCCAGCTCGACCCCCTGTTCGATCAGGCACTCGACAATCAGGTGCCCGGCGGGTTGTGGTGAGCTCATGTGCGATGCGCCTCTCTGCTTCAAATGGGGTGCGCGAATTATCGGCGTGCCTCTCCCTGCTTGCCCGCTTGCCTTAATTCACCATCTGGTTAAATTCGCCGCATGAAATCCCGCTCTCCCGCGCCGGCCGAACCGCGTTCGCGCGATGCCGACCGATCCCAGCTCGCCATCCTCGCCTCGGCACGCGACGAGTTCTCGCAACGCGGACTCGCGGGCGCGCGCATGGACAGCATCGCCGAGCGCGCCGGCCTCAACAAGCGGCTGATCTACTACTACTTCGGCAGCAAGGACGACCTCTTCCTCGCGGTGCTCGAAGGCACCTACGCCGACATCCGCCAGGCCGAGCAGCGCCTGCACCTGGAGGACGTGGAGCCGGTCGAGGCAGTCCGCCGGCTGGTCTCCTTCACCTGGCACTACTACCTCGAGCATCCCGAGTTCATCACGCTGCTCAACAGCGAGAACCTGCACCGCGCGGTGCACCTGAAGCGCTCCGAGCGCATCCAGGAGATGAACTCGCCGCTCATCAAGCTGCTCGACGACGTACTCGAGCGCGGCCGGCGCAGCAACCTCTTTCGCGACGGGATCGATCCGGTGCAGCTCTACATCTCGATCGCCTCGCTGTGCTACTTCTACCTCTCGAACAACGACACGTTGTCGACCATCTTCGGCCGCAATCTGCGCACACCCAAGGCCATGGCGCAGCGTCTCTCGCACATGACCGATCTGGTGCTCGGCTACGTCCTGCGCTGATACGGGTATCTCCTAGGCGGCGGTCGTTGACTGCGTCGAGGACGGGTTTCTAGAATCGTTTAATTCACTTTCTGGTGAATTGAAGCGCGCGGCTCGACCGCGAACGCCACCGGCTTCACGGCTCAACCCACCTGTTCTCGTCGATGCTCCGCAACCTGCTGCTTTCACCCGCGCTGAGGCCCTTCCTGCTGATCCTGATGCTGCTGGTGCTGTGGGACATCGTCATCCGCGTCTTCAAGATCCCGCCCTACCTCATTCCGCCGCCGATGCAGGTCGTGCACCAGCTGATCGCCGAATGGCCGCGCCTCATCGCCGAAAGCTGGAAGACGACGCTCGCCACGCTTGGCGGCTTCGGCCTCACGATCGTGATCGGCATCCCGATCGCGATGGTGATCGCGTACTCGCGGGTGGTCGAGTCCTACGTCTACCCGCTGCTGGTGTTCTCGCAGAGCATCCCCAAGGTGGCGATCGCGCCGCTCTTCGTCGTGTGGTTCGGCTTCGGCATCTTTCCCAAGGTGATCTCGGCCTTTCTGCTGGGCTTTTTCCCGGTGGTGGTCTCGACGGTGATGGGCTTCAAGTCGGTCGAGCCCGACATGCACGACCTCGCACGCTCCATGGGCGCGACGCGGCTGCAGACCTTCTTCAAGATCAGCCTGCCGCAGGCCTTGCCGGCGATCTTCAGCGGCCTGAAGGTCTCGGTGACCCTTGCGGTGGTCGGCGCGGTGGTCGGCGAATTCGTCGGCTCCAACTCCGGCATCGGCTACGTGCTGCAGGTCGCCAACGGCAACTTCGATCTTCCGCTGATGTTCGCGGCGCTGGTCGTGCTCTCGACCATCGGCGTGCTGCTCTTCGTCGCCGTCGATCTCGTCGAGCGGCTGATGATCCCGTGGCATGCCTCGCAGCGCCATACCCAATGACACCAGTGATTTCCGTTGCCAACCACTCTTCCAGGAGACAACCATGAAGAAGATGCTCACGACGCTCCTCGCCGGCGCGGCCGCCGCGGTAGCACTCGCGGTGACACCCGCCCAGGCGCAGAACAAGCCGACGGACAAGGTCACGCTGATGCTCAACTGGTACCTCTACAGCGAGCACGCGCCGTTCTTCCTCGGCAAGGAGCGCGGCTACTTCGCGGAAGAAGGCATCGACCTCGACATCCAGGAAGGCCGCGGCTCCGCGGTGACCGCGCAGGCCGTGGCGGCCAAGTCGGCCACCTTCGGCTACATCGACGTCACGACCATGATCAAGGCCGCCGCCAAGGGTGCCCCGCTGAAGTCCACCGGCGTGCTGTTCCAGGTCAGCCCGATGTCGGTCATGGGCTTCACCGAGAAGGGCATCAAGACGCCGAAGGACGTCATCGGCAAGACAGTCGCGACCACGCCGGGCGACTCGATGTCGCAGATGTGGCCGGTCTTCCTGAAGGCCAACAACATCGCTGCCGACCAGGTGAAGGTCATCTCGGGCGATGCACAGACCAAGCTCAATGCCGTGGCCAACGGCCAGGCCGACCTGCTGCTGGGCTACGTGATGGACCAGGCGATCAAGCTGCAGGATGCGACCGGCAAGCCGGTGACGCCGATCCGCTTCGCAGACTCGGGCGTCAACCAGATCAGCTCCGGGATCATCGCCAACAAGAACCTGCTGACCGAGAACCCCGACCTCGTGAAGCGCTTCATGCGCGCGGCCACCCGCTCTGCCGAAGCGGCCGAGAAGGAGCCGGAAGCCGCCGTCGACGCGATGCTCAAGGCCAATCCCAAGGCCGGCGTGCGCGACACGCTCATCGTCGGCATGAAGCAGAGCATCGCGCTCTATCACACCAAGGAAACGGCCAACCAGCGGCCGTTCCGGGTGGCGATGAAGAACGTCAACGACTCGCTGGACCTGCTGGTGCAGTACGGTGGCATGGACGCCTCCACTCGCGGCAAGCCTGAAGACTACGTGACGCTGGACTTCCTGCCCTGACGAGTTCTCCCAGGCTGCGCGCACTGCGTGTCGCCGCGCCACCCCTTCTCCGGGGCGCACCCGGCGGCCCGGTCGAGCCGGTTCCGCGGGTGCCCTGGCTCCGTTCCTAATGCCTCCTCTCCACGCATGTCCACTGATGTCCTGATCGAAGCGCGCGGCGTCTCGAAGATCTATCAAAGCAAGGATGGTCCGGTCGAATCGCTGAAGCCGCTCGACTTCTCGATTCGCGAGGGCGAGTTCGTGTCCGTGGTCGGCCCCTCCGGCTGCGGCAAGAGCACGCTGCTCAAGATGGTGGCCGGCCTGCTGCCGATCAGCGGAGGCACACTGAGCCTCGCGGGCCATCCAATCAAGGGGCCGCAGAAGGACGTGGGCATCGTTTTTCAAAGCGCGGTCCTGCTCGCCTGGCGCAGCGTGGAAGACAACATCCTCCTGCAGGCCGAGATCCGCCACCTGCCCAGGGAAGCCGCGCGCCAGCGCGCCCATGAGCTGATGAAGATGGCCGGACTCACCGGCTTCGAGAAGAAATACCCCTGGCAGCTTTCCGGCGGCATGCAGCAGCGCGCGTCGATCTGCCGCGCCCTGCTGCACGACCCTTCGGTACTGCTCATGGACGAGCCCTTCGGCGCGCTCGATGCGATGACGCGCGAGAAGATGAACCTCGAACTGCAGCGCATCTGGTCGGCGTCGAAGAAGACCGTGCTGCTGATCACGCACAGCATCCCCGAGGCAATCTTCCTGTCCGACCGCGTGATCGTCATGAGCGAGCGCCCGGGATCGATCGCCGCGATCTACGACATCGACCTGCCGCGCCCGCGCCCGCTCGACGTGATGGGCACCGAGCGCTTTGCCGAGTACGCCCGCACCTTGCGCGCGCACTTCTTCGCCCAAGGTCACCTCGACGCCCACTGAGCTGTTCGCCGTGAGTGCTGCCTCGTCCTCCGCACCCCGCCTGCGCGTGCTCGCCGTCGAATTCGGTGTACGCGCGATGTCGCTGCGCCTGCCGTTCAAGTTCGGTGCGTCCACACTGACGCGATGCCCGCAGGTCTTCGTTCGTGCCGTGGTGGACTGCGCAGCGCAGGGCACCACGCAAGGCTGGGCCGCCGAGTTGATGGTGCCGCGCTGGTTCGACAAGCGGGCGGATCGCAGCGCGGCCGACAACGTGCGCGACCTTCAGCACGCACTCGAGTCGGCATCTGCCGCCTACACCCAAGGCGTTCCGGCGACGGCCTTCGAACTCTTCGCGCGGAACTACGACGCGCTGATGAAGCACGGCAAGGCGTCGGGCGCGACCGCGCTGTCAGCCTCCTTCGGCCAAGCCGTGGTCGATCGCGCAGTGATCGATGCGCTATGCCGCAGTCTTCATATTCCGATGCACGCCGCGTTTGCCGGGAATCTGGTCGGTCTTTCCGATACACCGCTGGCATCCGATCTCGCGGGTTGGGACTGGGATGCATGGCTCTCGACATTGAACCCGTCCCCCGACCTGCAGGCGAGGCACACCGTCGGCATGCTCGACGCGCTCGAAGGCGACACCGAAGACGCTGGGGGCCTGCCGGTCAGTCTGTCGGCCGTGGTACGCCGCTACGGCCATCGCTTCTTCAAGATCAAGCTCGGCGGCAACCCGGCAGCCGATCTCGCGCGGCTCGACGCAGTTCTCGCCACGCTCGATGCGGTCGCGCCGGGCTTCCGCTTCACCCTCGATGGGAACGAGCAGTACGCCGATCTGAATGCGTTGAAGGCTCTCTGCGAGAGCCTGCGCGCGTTGCCGCGGCTTGCCGCGCGACCGGGCGCCTTGCTCTATCTTGAACAACCGCTTCCGCGCGACGCCAGCATGGACCCGGCATTGGGGAAGCTCCAACCGCCCGCCCCGCTTCTGCTCGACGAGGCCGACGGCACGCTGGACGCCTTTCCGGTGGGCCGCGCTCACGGCTGGCGCGGCGTGTCGAGCAAGAGCTGCAAGGGCATCTACAAGGCCGTCATCAATCGCGCGCGTTGCGACCAGTGGAACCTCGTACCCAGCCACCATGCGGATCGCTGTTTCATGTCGGCCGAAGACCTGACTTGCCAGGCCGGCCTCGCCGTGCAGCAGGACCTGGCGCTCGCCGCACTGCTGGGCCTCACGCACTGTGAGCGCAATGGCCATCACTACGTCGACGGCTTCGGCGACGCACCCGGCGGCGAGCAGCAAGCCTTCGCCGAGGCGCATCCCGATCTCTACGAAACCAGCGGCGGACGGCCCCGCCTGGCGATTCGCAACGGCAGCATCGAGACCGGATCGCTCGATCGGCCCGGCTTCGCGCACGGCGCCGATCCTGACTTCGCGAGCCTGCTGCCGCTGCGGCAAGCGCCCTCACTGGTCTAGACCCAGCCCGCTTCTTCCAAGACCGAGAAAAAGGAGACATTCATGAAACTCGACCGCCGCGCCGGCCTCCTGGCCTGTATTGCACTCACGGCGACCTTCGGCGCATCCGCCGAAGCGACTTATCCGACCAGGCCGATCCGCGTGATCGTGCCCTTCGCGGCCGGCAGCACCACCGACATCATCGCCCGCGCGATCACCGACAAGATGAGCGCCAGCATGGGCCAGCCGGTGGTCATCGACAACCGCGGCGGCGCGAGCGGCACCATCGGCCAGCAGGCGGTGGCAGCGGCCGCACCCGACGGCTACACGATCATGATCCACTCGTCGTCGCACACGGTCAGCCCATCGACCTTCGCCAAGCTGCCCTTCGACACGGTCCACGACTTCACCGGCATCACGCCCATCTCGACGCTGCCGAATGCGCTGGTGATCTCGCCGTCGAAGAACATGAAGACGCTCAAGGAGCTTGTCGCCGCCGCCAGAGCCAAGCCGGGCACCATCAACTTCGCCTCCGCAGGTCAGGGCAGCGCCACGCACCTGAACGCGGAGAAGTTCAAGCTCGCCGCGAAGATCGACGCCACCAACATCCCGTTCAAGGGCTCGGCAGATGCGGTGACCGAAGTGCTCGCCGGCCGCGTCGACTACTACTTCTCCCCCATCGCACCGGTCATCGGCCAAATCCGGGAAGGCCAGCTGCTCGCACTCGCAGTGGGATCGCCCAAGCGCGCCGCGGCGCTGCCGGATGTGCCCACCACCGCGGAAGCCGGCGTGCCGGGCTCGGAGTTCAACTTCTGGATCGGAATGATGGCCCCGGCGAAAACGCCGCGCGAGATCGTCAACCGCCTGCACGACGAGGTGGCCAAGGCGCTCGCGACGCCCGAGGTCAAGGAACGCTTCCTGAAGCTCGGCGCGGACGCCTGGACGCTCAAGCCCGAACAGTTCGACGCCTACATCAAAGACGAGATCGCCACCAACGCAACCCTGGTGAAGGCCGCCGGCCTTTCGCCTGCCCCTTGAAGGAGAGAAGACCATGGCACAACAACGACTCGGAATCATCATGCACGGCGTCACCGGACGCATGGGCATGAATCAGCACCTGATCCGCTCGATCTGCGCGATCCGCGCGCAAGGCGGCGTGACGCTTTCCACCGGTGACAAGGTCATGCCCGATCCGATCCTGATCGGCCGCAACGCCGAGAAGATCGAGGCGCTCGCCAAGGCACACGGCATCGCGCGCTGGGGCACCGATCTCGACCTCGCATTGGAGAACAGGGACGACACCATCTTCTTCGACGCCGGCACCACGCAGATGCGCCCGCAGCTGCTCGCCAAGGCCATCCGCGCCGGCAAACACGTCTACTGCGAAAAGCCGATCGCCACGAACCTCAACGAGGCTGTCGAGATCGCCCGGCTCGCGCAAGGCTCGGGTCTCAAGCATGGCGCGGTGCAGGACAAACTCTTCCTGCCCGGCCTGCGCAAACTCGACATGCTGCGCCGCGCGGGCTTCTTCGGACGCATGCTCTCGGTGCGGCTCGAGTTCGGCTATTGGGTCTTCGAGGGCGACCTGCAGCCCATCCAGCGCCCCTCGTGGAACTACCGCAAGGAAGACGGCGGCGGAATGATCCTGGACATGATGTGCCACTGGCGCTATGTGCTGGACAACCTGTTCGGCGAGGTGAAGTCGGTCTCGTGCCTCGGCACCACGCACATCCCGCGCCGCTGGGACGAGGCCGGCCAGCCCTATGAAGCCACCGCCGACGACGCCGCCTACGCGACCTGCGAACTCACCGGCCACAACGGCGAGCCGGTGATCGCGCAGATCAACATGAGCTGGGTCACGCGCGTGCGCCGCGACGACCTCGTGACCTTCCACGTGGACGGCACCGATGGATCGGCGGTCGCCGGCCTGTCCTCGTGCCGCGCGCAATCGCGGGTCGCCACGCCGCGCCCGGTCTGGAACCCGGACGAGAAGCAGACGATGAACTTCTTCGACCAGTGGCAGGAGATACCGGACTCGCAGGTCTACGACAACGGCTTCAAGATCCAGTGGGAGCACTTCATCCGCCACGTGGTCGAGAACGCACCGTACAAGTGGACGCTGCCTGAAGGCGCCAAGGGCGTGCAGCTTGTCGAGGCCGCGCTCGAAAGTTGGCAGGACCGTCGCTGGATCGACGTGCCCGAACTCAATATCTGACAAGGCACGCCATGCCCCTCTCGCTCACTCTCCCCACCACAGCCGGCACGCTCGTGCCTTACGCGCTCGAGGGCAGCACGCCGGTCAAGCCGCCAGCCGGCGTCAAGTTCGACCGCATCGCCTATTCGGCCGCGCACGTGGTCTCCGACCCCCGGGCCCCGATCGATCCATGGCTGCAATGCGCAGTCGACTGGGACGCCACCATCGCCTACCGCCGCCGCCTGTGGTCGCTCGGCCTCGGCGTGGCCGAGGCGATGGACACCGCACAGCGCGGCATGGGCCTGGACTGGCCGACCTCGCTCGAACTCATCCGCCGCTCGCTCGATGCCGCGAGGGATGTGCCCGGCGCGCTGGTCGCATCCGGTTGCGGCACCGACCATCTGGACATCGACAAGGTGAAGAGCGTCGATGACGTGATCCGAGGCTACGAAGAACAGATGGCCGCGATCGAGGCGCTCGGCGGCAAGCTCATCGTGATGGCCAGTCGCGCGCTCGCCCGCGTCGCCAAGGGCCCCGCAGACTACGAGCGCGTGTACGACCGCATCCTGAGCCAGGCGAAGCAGCCGGTGATCCTGCATTGGCTCGGCGACATGTTCGACCCCGCGCTCGCCGGCTACTGGGGCACCTCCGACATCGACCGCGCGATGAACACCGCGCTCGGCATCATCGGCGCGCATCCGCACAAGGTGGACGGCATCAAGATATCGCTGCTCGACAAGGACAAGGAAATCGCGATGCGCCGTCGCCTGCCTCCCGGCGTGCGCATGTACACCGGCGACGACTTCAACTACGCCGAACTGATCGCGGGCGACGGCCACGGTAGCGAGCCGACGCACGGCAAGAGCGATGCGCTGCTCGGCATCTTCGACGCGATCGCGCCAGCCGCGAGCGCGGCGCTGGGCGAACTGGCTGCCGGCCATCTCGACAAGTTCCACGCGATCCTCGGACCGACGGTGCCGCTGTCGCGCCACATCTTTGTGGCGCCGACGCGCTTCTACAAGACCGGCGTGGTGTTCATGGCCTGGCTCAACGGCCACCAGAGCCATTTCACGATGGTGGGCGGCCAGCAGAGCACGCGCTCGCTGGCGCATCTGGCGGAACTCTTCCGGCTTGCGGATGCGGCGAACCTGCTGGAGCAGCCCGAACTCGCAGTCAAGCGCATGAAGACGCTACTCGCGCTGCACGGCGTCGAAGGCTGAATCCATGAACCCCCACGCTCATCACTTCGTGTATCGCTGCCCCCCAAGGGGGCGCTCAGTGCCCTTCGGGCGGCCGGGCGGGCAATGATCATGCGCGACTTCTCGAAAGGCCACGAGTGGCTGTCGATCAACACCGCCACGATCCGCAAGCAGCACGGCGCGGAAGTGCCCCTGGACCGCATCATCGACCAGTGCGCCGAACGCGGCATCCGCGCGATCAGCCCGTGGCGCGATCAGGTCGCGGCAGTGGGCATCGACAAGATTGCCAGGCAACTGAAGGCCCACGGTATCGGGCTGTCGGGCTACTGCCGCGGCGGCTTCTTCCCTGCGCCCGATGCGGCCGGACTGCAAGCCGCGCTCGACGACAACCGGCGCGCGATCGACGAGGCGAAGCTGCTGGGCGCCCCGTGCCTCGTGCTGGTCGTCGGCGCACTGCCGGGCGCGCTGGACGGCAAGGCGCTCTACAAGGACATCGGCCGTGCGCGCGGCGAGGTCCGCGATGGCATCGCGGCCTCGTTGGAATACGCCGGGCAGGTCGGCCTGCCGCTGGCCATCGAGCCGCTGCATCCGATGCAGGCGGCCGACCGCGCCTGCATCAACACGCTCGAACACGCGCTGGACCTGTGCGACGAACTCGATCCATCTCGGTCAGGCATGCTCGGTGTCGCGCTCGACATCTACCACGTGTGGTGGGACCCGAAGCTGCAACAGCAGATCGCACGCGCCGGCAAGGAGCGCCTCTTGGCGTATCACGTCTGCGACTGGCTCACGCCCACGCGAGACCTGCTCTCCGATCGCGGGATGATGGGCGACGGGGTGGTCGAGCTGAAGAAGGTGCGTGGCTGGGTCGAGGGCGCGGGCTTCGCCGGCTTCAGCGAAGTCGAGATCTTCTCGGTCTTCGACTGGTGGAAGCGTGCAGGAGAGGAGACGCTGGACATTTGCATCGAGCGCCATCGCACCGTCGTTTGAGCAGCGTCATCGATGATGCGTTCGCACGGCCGCGTCGCGGATCCGGGCCAGGAGACGGCGCCGGATCAAGGCGCTGACTGGACGGATCAGCCACCAGTACGGCGCGAACCGACGCATCGCGCTGCCGTCGATGCAGTGCACGCGGGTTTCAGTCACGAGCCGCGTGCGTCCATCCGCCAGTGGCTCCGTGCTGAGGTTCAGCACGAGCTTGGCCAGACCCGGCTCGGAAAAGCCCGCGAATTCCAGCTTCGGGTGGGCCAGCGCAACCAGACCATAGTCGCGCTGCCAGAAGCGCCCCACCAGTCCGAAGGCGATCTCGCGATCGGCGTCGCGTCCGAGGATCATGAAGTCATCGATGCCGAAGCCGGGGCGCCCGGCCAGGCTGCTGCGCGCACGGAGCCATCGATCCGGCGCCTCGCGCAGACGAATGAAGATCCGCGCCCAAGGGTCTTCCGTCACCCGCGGAAGAAATACGGCATTCAGCAACGCCGCGGGCGTCGCCTTGGCGATCAACTCGTGCCGCTCGCGGAACTGAAAGACTGGCAGGAATTCATCGATCAATTTCATCTTTGGTTCGGCGTCCTTCATTGAGCAGCATCCCGGCAGGGCCGACATCCCCATTCGATCCCGATCGCCCGACACTATGCTGCAATTGTCCGCATGCCCAACCCCACACTGGATGCCCTGCGCCGCTACGCGGTCGCACGCACCCTCTTCACGCCGACCACTTTGCCGGCCGCGATCCGGCGGTTGGGTTTCGTACAGGCCGACCCGATCCGCGCCCCTGCGCGGGCGCAGGACCTGACGCTGCGCCATCGCGTCAAGGACTATCGCGCCGGCGATCTGGAAAGCCGCTATACGCGGCTCGCGGTCGAGGAGGACTGCCTCGTCAACTACGGCTTCCTGCCAAGGGAGCATCTGGCCCTTATGCATCCGCGCGAAGCCGTGCGCGCGTGGGACGCCGAAATGCAGCGCAAGGCGGAAGAAGTCCTGGCCTTCGTGCGCGAGCGCGGATCGGTGCATCCGCGCGAGGTCGATGCGCATTTTGCGCACGGCCGCATGAAGAACTATTGGGGCGGATCGGGCAATGCCAGCACGCATCTGCTCGACGGCATGCACTACCGGGGCCTGCTGCGCGTGAAGCGCCGCGAGAGCGGCACGCGCATCTACGAGGCCGTGACGCATCCCCCAGTCGACGACAGCCCCGCCGAGCGCGCGCGGCGCGCCGCCGCGCTGGTCGATCTGGTGGTGCGCAAGTACGCGCCGTTGCCCGCTGCGAGCCTGACCTACCTGATCCGCCTGCTCGGCTACGGCGCACCGCACCTCGCCGCGCAGACGCAGGCCGCGTTGCGGATGGCGCGTGAAGAACTCGCGAGTTGCCGCATCGACGGCACGACCTGGTACTGGCCGGCGGACGAAAGCCCGGCATCGCGCCGCCATGCGCCCGACGATTCGCTGCGCCTGCTCGCGCCTTTCGACCCGGTGGTGTGGGACCGCCGCCGCTTCGAGCTGCTGTGGGGCTGGACGTACAAGTTCGAGGCCTACACGCCCGCGCCGAAGCGGCAGTTCGGTTACTACGCACTGCCGATGCTGTGGCATGACCGCGTGATCGGCTGGGCGAATGTCACGACGCGAGATGGCCGGCTCCAACCTGTATTGGGCTACGTGGACCGGGCACCCGCAGGCGCCGCCTTCCGCGCGGCGCTCGACGACGAGTTGCATCGCTTGAACGAGTTTCTCGCCCCCCGCTGATCCAGGTCGTCCGCGGCGAGTGCGGGGTCTTGCCTCCTGCGTGACAGCGCCGCCCGCGCCACTTCCCTAGAATCGCCGATGCTCCGGCCCAGGCCGGAGCAAGCGTTCTCAGGGCGGGGCGAAATTCCCCACCGGCGGTGATGGCGGCGAAAGCCGCACGAGCCCGCGAGCGCCCGCAGCGCGCAATGCGTTGCGGGGTCAGCAGACCCGGTGCGATTCCGGGGCCGACGGTCACAGTCCGGATGAAAGAGAGCGCGATGCCGTTGCCGGTGGGCGCGTTCGCGTGCGTTCCGGCGCCGGCTTCGTGCGCCCTGATTCAGGCAAACCCTTCAAAGGCAAACCATGAGTCAGATCAACGACCTTCCCCTCTCCGCCGTCGCAGCATCCGAAGCACCGCGCGGCCGCCGCGTCGCCTTCGTCCAGGCGCAATGGCATTCGGACATCGTCCATCAGGCGCGCGACGCCTTCCTCGCGGAAATGAAGCGGCAAGGCGTGCCGCTGGACACCATCGACGTCTTCGACGTGCCCGGCGCATTCGAGATTCCGCTGCACGCCAAGCGGCTCGCCCTGTCGGGCCGCTATGCGGCGATCGTCGGCGCGGCACTGGTGGTCGACGGCGGGATCTACCGCCATGAATTCGTCGCCAACACGGTGGTCAATGCGCTCATGACGGTGCAGCTCGAAACCAATGTGCCGGTGCTGTCGGCCGTGCTCACGCCGCACCACTTCCACGAGCATGTGGAGCATCGCAAGTACTTCCACCGCCACTTCGCGGTGAAGGGCACCGAGGCGGCCGAAGCCTGCGTGAAGACGATCGAAGGCCTGCGGCGGCTGGACGCGATCCTCACCGCCTGAGCGGTCTTCGTCGTTCCCGCCCACGGGTGTAGGCTGTGGCGATGAACGACCACGCCAAGCGCTACGTCCTTTATGGCGCGCCCGGTTCGGGCGCGACGCCGGTGCATGCCGCCCTGACGCTGATCGGCATCCCGATCGAGACGGTGGACGTCGCGCCGTGGAAAGGCGAAGCAGAGCGCGACAAGCTCGCGCACGTCAATCCGATGCGGCAGGCGCCCGTGCTGGTGCTGCCGTCGGGCGAAGTCATCACGGAGAGCGCGGCGATCCTGATGTGGCTTGCCGAGCGGCATCCGGAAGCGGCGCTCGCTCCGCCCGCGGATCATCCTTTGCGCGCGCAGTACCTCCGGTGGATGGCGTATGTGCCTTCTTCCATCTATTCGATGTACTGGGTGCGCGACGAACCTTCGCGGCTCGCGGCCGATGCGGAGTCGGAGAAGGTGATCCTCGAACGCACGCGCGAACGCATCGCCGAATGCTGGCGGATGATGGACGCGCAGGTGCCGCGCGGCACGCCCTATCTGCTGGGCGCCAAGCTGGGCGTGCTGGACCTCTACGTAGCAGTGGTCTCGCGCTGGACGCCCGGGCGTCACCGCTTCTATCGCGAAGCCCCGCGCATGGCCGAGGTGGTCCGGCGCGTCGATGCCGAGCCGCGCCTGGCCGACTTCTGGGCGGCGCGGTTTCCGTTCACTCCGGGATGGGAAGGCCCCGAGACTGCCTGAGCACGGGGGACAATCGCCGGATGGCAAACGAAACCTCCTCCGTCACGATCTTCCACAACCCCGCGTGCGGCACGTCGCGCAACACGCTCGCGCTCATCCGCGAACACGGCATCGAGCCGCAAGTGGTCGAATACCTCAAGACGCCGCCGACCAAGGCCAAACTGAAATCGCTCGTCAAGGCGATGGGCGTCCCGGTGCGCGACGTGCTGCGCCAGAAGGGCACGCCCTACGACGAACTCGGCCTTGGCGATCCGAAGTGGACCGACGACCAGTTGCTCGATTTCATCGAGGAGCACCCCATTCTGATGAACCGTCCGATCGTCGAGACACCTCTGGGCACTCGCTTGTGCCGGCCGATGGATCGGGTGCTCGAGATCCTGCCGAAAAAGCAATCTCACCGCGCCAGCAGCACCGGCACCGATGACGCCAGAAGCGCGATGCCGGAAGCCGTCAGCAGGCCGAGCACGATCTTGCGAAACGCCTCGTGGCTGATGCCGACGTAGAGCCGGGCACCAACCAGCACGGGCACCAGCACCGCCAGCGCAACGAGGCCGAGCATCGGCAACATGCTGAGACTTACCAGCCCCGAGCTCACATACAGCGAAAACGCGACCGCGAGCATCGAGAGGTTGAAGTTCTGGATCACTTCGCGCTGCACGTCCTTCTCGAATCCGCGCAAGGTGCACCAGAGCGTAGGGATCGGCCCGGTGAAGCCGCCGATGCCGCCGCAGATGCCACCGAGCCATCCGGCGATCGCATCGGCCGCACGTCCGCCCGCCGTGACGCGTGGCAGGTTGCGCGCCATCAGCATGGTCGGGCACCAGATCAGCAGCAAGCCGCCGAGGCAGGCCTTGAAGATCGGCACGTCAAGGCGCGGCAACAGCCAGACGCCGACCGGCAGGCCGACCAGCCCACCGATGACAAAGGGCGCTAGCAGCGCCTTGTCGAACCGGCGCCGTGCGGTGAACGCCGCGATGACCTGTCCGGTGAGTGCGCCGAAGGTGGACAGCACCGCCGCCAGTTTCGGATCGACTGTCCAGGCCCAGAAAGACATCGCAACCAGCCCGAACGCGAAGCCGGAGAGCCCCTGCACGAAGCCGGCGACGATCGCCCCGAGCGCGACGATCAGGTAGAGCGAGACGGTCAAGCCGGCTTCAGGCGGAAGCCGGGACCAGCGATTCGCGGCGGGCGCGGCGCACGTTGAATGCGCTCACGATCAACACGCCCTGCACCACGGCGAGGCCGACCAGCACGCTCGTGTACTGGCCGTGGTCCATGAGCCGGCCGAAGATCAGCGGCGCGATCGCCTGGCCGATATCGAGCCCCGCGTAGACCACGCCGTAAACGCGCCCCGATGCATTGGCCGGCGTCGAGCGCTTGACCAGCAGGTCGCGAGAAGGGCCCGCGATGCCGGCCGCGAAGCCCATGGCGCCGAACATCACCGGCACCAGCACCGGCATGAAGTTCGCCAGCGCCAGGATCAGCGCGATGGCTGCCGCGACGCCGAAGCCGGCACCGACGATGCGCTCGCAGCGCGACGGGTCCGAGGCGAGGAAGCCGCCGACCACCATCCCGGCGGCGCTCGCCACCATGTAGACGGTCAGGCAGATCGCGATCAGCGTCACGGGAACCGCATGCAGCCGGCCGGCGGCGGCCGGCGCGAAGGTCTGCACCACGCTCAGCGCCATCGCATAGAAGAAGAAAAATCCGAAGCACATCCATACGGCCGGGATCTTGAGGAAGGCGAACTCGCTCCCCGCTGCCGCGTCGGTGCCGGTGGCCTTGCGCACCGCAGCGCTGTCGAGCGACAGCACCTCGCGGTTGAGCCACAGGATCAGCAGCACGACCACCGCGACCGCGCCGGCACCCGCCAGCGCAACCCGCCACGAGAAGGCCATGGCCAGGGGCACCACGAAAGCCGGCGCCAGCGCCCAGCCCAGACTGCCGGTGATGCCGTGCACGCTGTAGGCGTGGCCGAGCCGGGTCGGCGCGACCTTGCGGTTGAACAGCGTGTAGTCGACCGGATGGAACACACCGTTGCCGATGCCCGCAGCCACGGCGCAGACGAGCAGCATCCAGTAGCTCTGCGCCGCCGCGTAGCCGAAACCCGCCAGACCGAGCATCGAGAGGCCGACGAACAGCACCGGACGCGGCCCGAGCTTGTCGACGATGAACCCGGATGCCGCCTGCACCATGCACGAGACCACGAAGAACACCGTCAGCACCGCGCCCAGCTCGGTGTAGCTCACGTTGAAGGCGTCCTTCAGCCACGGGAACAGCGGCGGCAGGATGAGCTGGCTGAAATGGCTGACGGCGTGGGCCAAACCGACGAGACCGATCAGTTTGGCGTCGGCGCCCAGCGTGGGCGTGCCGGCGGTGGCGGTGTTGGAAGACATGGATTGCTACAAGAATCTCGGTTGGGCATCGATCCTAAGCCGCGCGGCGGCGGCAGAATGGCGATACAGAGACAACATTTGTCGAAACCATGCCGTCCACAGCCGCCCAATCCATGGCGCCCGTCGACACGCCCGCCCGGCGCGCCACGCCGCCCTATCCCGCGCCGACCAACAGCGTGGGGCCCCTCACACCACACCTCTACGCCCCTGACGCGCTGCGGCCTCTGCGGGCCAAGGAACACTTCCTGAAAGCGGACACGTTGGTCGAGTTGCACACGCATCCCTGGCCGCAGCTCACTTTTTCGACGCGCGGCGTGATCCGCCTGAGCACCGAGGACGGCAGCTACATCGTGCCGCCCTCGCGCGCGCTCTGGGTGCCCGCGAACATGTCCCACAGCATCACGCTGATCGAGGACGCCGAGCTGCGGACCGTCTACCTGCACAGCTGGCTGGGGCCCCAATGGGAAAAGTGCGAGGTGCTGGAAATCAGCCCCCTGCTGCGCGCACTCATGCTCGCGCTCGACACCACGCCCGACGGCTTGCCGCCCGCCGATCCGCACGCGGCGCAGCGCGAGCGCTGGATCGCGCCGCTGCTGGTCGACGAGCTGGAGCGCGCGACCCAGATCCGCATCGACGTGCCGCTGCCCGCCGACAAGCGCCTGCGCCAGTTGTGCGAGGCGCTGCTGCGCAACCCGGCCGGCCGCGCCACGCTGGCGCAGCGCGCCGAGTCGATCGGTGCCAGCGAGCGCACGGTGGCACGGCTGTTCCGCGACCAGCTCGGCATGAGCTGGCAACAGTGGCGGCAGCAGGCCGTGCTCGCGCATGCGCTGCCGCTGCTGGCGCGCGGAATGGCGGTGAGCCAGGTCGCATCGGCCAGCGGCTACGCCACCGACAGCGCCTTCTGCGCGATGTTCAAGGCGGCGACCGGCAAGTCGCCGACCGCCTTCCAGCACAAGCGGCGCGCGGCGAACGACGTCAACCCAGCAAGCGCAGCAGCTTGAGCATGCGCTGCAGGCGCGCGCCGTACGGCGGATAGAGCATCGGGCCCAGCGCCCAGCGCGACTGCACCAGCACCGGCTTCTGCTGCGTGAAGCGCAGGAAGCCGGTCTCCCCGTGATAGGCGCCCCAGCCGCTCTCGCCGACGCCGCCGAACGGCAGCCCCTCGTGCGCGATGTGCATCAGCGTGTCGTTGACGGTGACCGCGCCGCTCACCGTCTGCGCGAGCACGCGGTCGCGCGCGGCGGTGTCGGTGCCGAACCAGTAGAGGGCGAGCGGGCGCGGGCGCGCGTTGATGTACGCGACGGCCTGCGCGCTGTCGTCGTACGGCAGAACCGGCAGGATCGGGCCGAAGATTTCCTCTTCGAGCAAGCTCAGTCCCGGTTGCGCGCCCAGGACCAGCGCGGGTCCGAACTGGCGGCTTCCGGGCGCGGCCTCGCCCGACCGCTCGATGCGCGCGCCCTGTGCCCGCGCCTCGTCCAGCAGCCGGTGCAGCCGAGCGAGATGACGCTCGCCGATGATTCCCGCGTAGTCCGGATTGCCGTCGATACGCGGAAACAGCCGCGCGACCGCGCGTCGCCAGGCCTCCGCAAAGGCGTCCTCGCGCCCGCTCGGCAGCAGCACGTAGTCGGGCGCGATGCAGGTCTGGCCCGCATTGAGCAGCTTGCCGTGTGCGATGCGCAACGCCGCTTCCTCGAGGTCGGCCGACGCATCGACGATGCACGGCGACTTGCCGCCCAGCTCCAGCGTAGTCGGCGTGAGATTGGCCGCTGCCGCCTGCGCCACCTTGCGGCCGACGGCGGTGGATCCGGTGAAGAACAGATGGTCGAACGGCAGGGCCGCGAATCGCGAAGCCACATCGGCATCGCCCTGCACGACCGCGAACTCGTCCTCGCCGAAGGTCCTGGCGACCAGCTCGGCCAAGAGGGCAGAGGTGCGCGGCGTGAGTTCGCTCGGCTTGAGCAGCACCCGATTGCCCGCCGCCAGCGCCGTGGCCGCCGGGCCGAGCGAGAGCTGCAGCGGGTAGTTCCACGGCGAAATGACGCCCACGACACCGAGCGGCTGTCGCTGCACCCACCCGCGCGCCGGCCGCAGGTAGATCGGCGTTCGAACCCGCACCGGCCGGCTCCAGCGCTTCGCATTCCGCAGCAGCTGCGAGAGCAGGCTGCGCAGCACGATCAGGTCGGCCACTTCGGTGAGCGCCGGCGAGCGGACACCGAAGTCCGCCTCCACCGCCGCAGCGATCGCGGCACCGTGCTCATCCAGCAGGCGCTCGACGCGTCGCACCCGGTCGAGGCGCGTGGCGATCGGCACGTCGGGCGTCTCACGGCTCGCACGGCGCTGGCGATCGAAAAGGGATTGCAGGTCGGTCATGCCCGCAATCTAGCCGCTATCCGAGCCGCAAAGGCTGAGTGCCGGGTCGTCCGCGTACGTATCATCGGCGGGTGCCTTTCCCAACCTTCTGCGCCCCGAGGCCATGACCTTGAACCGCGACCAGCTCGCGCGCTGGCTTCCCTTCCTTGCCTGGCCGCGACCGGATCGCGCGCTGCTCATCAACGAGGCCTCGGCCGGCGTCACGGTCGCGCTGATGGTCATTCCCCAAGGCGTGGCCTATGCCGCGCTGGCCGGCATGCCACTGGTCACCGGCGTGTACGCGGCGCTCTTCCCGGCGCTGATCGCGGTGCTCTTCAGTTCTTCGGCCCGCCTGTCCGTCGGCCCCACGGCGCTGACCAGCCTGCTGGTGGGCGCCTCGCTCGCGCCGCTGGCGATCCGGGGCAGCAGCGAATGGGTGGCGCTGGCCGTCTGGCTGACGCTGCTGTCGGGGGTCATGCAGGTCGTGCTCGGGGCGGCGCGTTTCGGCTGGCTGCTTCGCCTGGTCAATTCGCCGGTGCTGATGGGGTTCACGCAGGGGGCGGCGGTGCTCATCACGCTGTCGCAGCTGCCGGCGCTGTTGGGCTTCACCGGACGCAGCTTCGTCCAGTTGCTGCAGGGTCCGCCGCCCGACTACATCGCGATTGCTTTCGGCCTCGGCGGCATGGCGGCGCTGTGGCTCGGCAAGAAGTGGGCGCCGCGCTTTCCCACGACGATGGCGCTCGTTGCGGCCTCGGCGGTGATCAGCGGCGCCATCAGCTATGCACTGCGCGGCGGGGCGGTCATCGGCACCCTGCCCTCGGGCCTGCCGTCGTTCTACTGGCCCGGCTGGTTGTCGCTCGACGGATTCGGCAACCTGCTGCTGCCGGCGTTTCTCGTCACGCTGGTGAGCTTCCTGGAAACCGCATCGAGCGCCAAGGTGGACAACGCACGCGCCGGCAAGCTCTGGAACGAGAACCAGGACCTCATCGGACAGGGGCTGGGCAAGATTGCCTCGGGCCTGACCGGGTCGTTCCCGACGAGTTCGTCCTTCTCTCGCTCGGCGATCACGCTGTACGCGGGCGCCAAATCGCAATGGTCGACGCTGTTCAGCGTGGCCGTGGTCGCGGCGGCGCTACTGTGGGCGATGCCGCTGCTCTATCACGTGCCGCAGGCAGTGCTGGCGTCGATCGTGGCGACGGCGACCATCGGCCTCCTGCGGCCGTCGGCCTTCGTGTCGCTGTGGCGCATCTCGCGCATCGAAGCGGCCATCGCGCTCGGCACCTTCGGCCTGACCATCGCGACCGCGCCTTCGATCTACTGGGGCGTGCTCGGTGGGCTGCTCGCGGCGCTCGCGCACTACATGTACCGCCATCTGCACCCGCGCATCATCGAAGTGGGACTGCACCCGGATGGCAGTCTGCGCGACCGGCATCTGTGGCACCTGCCCCCGCTCGCCCCCCACCTCTATGCGCTGCGCATGGATGCCGAGTTGGACTTCGCATCGGCCAGCACGCTCGAACGCGCCATCAGCGTCGCGCTCGCCCGGCAAAAACTGACAGACGTCTGCCTGTTCGCCTATCCGATCAACCGGATCGACATCACAGGCGCGGAAGTGTTCGGCAGCATCCGCCGCCTCCTCGAATCGGAAGGCGTGCGCCTGCACGTCTCGGGCCTCAAGTTGCCGGCGCAACAGGTGCTGGAGCGGGCCGGCCTGCTGTCGCCGGGCCCGATGCTTTTCAGCTATCGCACCGACGCCGAGGCGCTCGCGGCCCTGACGACCGGTCCGGCGCGGGACGCGTCGCCCGTCGAGGAACTCAATCGCGAACCTGTCGCCGCAGGTTCTTGATTTCAGCACGCTGGCTCTTGCCTTCGAGCCGGCGCTGCCTTGCGGCATAGCTCGGCTTTGTGGCGCGCCGCACCCGCGGCGGTGTTGCCACAGCATCGACCAGGTCCTGGAGCCGCGCCATCGCGTCGTCGCGATTCATGTCCTGGCTGCGATGTCGCTGCGCCTTGATGACCAGCACGCCTTCATGCGTGATGCGGCTGTCGCGCGAGTTCAGCAAGCGCGCCTTGACGTCATCGGGCAATGAACTGGCCGGTATGTCGAAGCGCAGGTGCACCGCGCTCGATACCTTGTTGACGTTCTGCCCGCCCGCGCCTTGCGCGCGGATGGCGCTGAATTCGACCTCGGAAGGATCGACGAGAACCGCGGGCCGAAGCATGAGCGCAGCGACTTATTCGCCGCGCGACGGCTTCACGGGAACATCGGTGATGCTGCCCGCATCGTTGAGCCTCACCGGGCTGTCGGTGGCCTGTCCCCGCGCGCGGGCGCTGACGACGTCCGCCGCCGTCGGCTCCTCGGGCCGTCCCGCCGAGCGGAATCGATCGAATCCGCTGCGTGGATCGAAGCGCATGACCCACGGCGTCACCGGCTTGCCGGTGAGCCGCGCCCATGCATAGCGCAGGCCCCAGACGGCCGCCAGCAGCAGCACGGCGACGGCGAGGCTGGCCGCGAAGACCAGCCCCAGCATGAAGAGAATCAGTCGGACGAGGAAATTCACCATCGGCTTTAGGCCACGGCCTTCGCCACAGGTTCCCCGGCCTTTTCAAAGCTGAACTGGCCGGGCGCCTGGATCGGGTCCGTGGTGACCGCGATCGTATCCTTCGGACCGAAGGTCCCGTCCAGCAACAGCTTCGACAGCGGGTTCTCGATGCGCTGCTGGATCGCCCGCTTGAGCGGCCGCGCGCCGAACACCGGGTCGAATCCGACCTTGGCGATCTCCGCCAGCGCCGCCGGCGACACGTCGAGCGCCAGATCCATCTTCGCGAGCCGCTGCTGCAGCACCTTGAGCTGGATCGATGCGATCGCCTCGATGTTCTTCGCGTCGAGCGCGTGGAACACCACCGTCTCGTCGATGCGGTTCAGGAACTCGGGCCGGAAGTAGTTCTTCAGCTCGCCCCACACCGCTTCCTTGATCTCCTCGGTCGGCCGGCCGACCATCTGCTGGATGATCGGCGAGCCGATGTTGCTGGTCATGACGATCACCGTGTTCTTGAAGTTCACGGTGCGGCCCTGCCCATCCGTCAGGCGGCCATCGTCGAGCACCTGCAGCAGCACGTTGAAGACGTCCGGGTGCGCCTTCTCGACTTCATCGAGCAGCAGCACGCTGTAAGGCTTGCGACGCACGGCTTCGGTCAGGTGGCCGCCCTCTTCGTAGCCCACGTAGCCGGGCGGCGCACCGATCAGCCGCGCGACCGAATGCTTTTCCATGAACTCGCTCATGTCGACCCGGATCAGGTGATCCTCGCTGTCGAACAGGAAGCCCGCGAGCGCCTTGCACAGTTCGGTCTTGCCCACGCCCGTCGGGCCGAGGAACAGGAACGAGCCGGTTGGACGGTTCGGGTCCGCGAGGCCCGAGCGCGAGCGGCGGATCGCATTCGCGACCGCGCTGATCGCTTCATCCTGCCCGACGACGCGCTCGTGCAGCTTGTCTTCCATCATGAGCAGCTTGTCGCGCTCGCCCTGCATGAGCTTGCTGACCGGGATGCCGGTTGCGCGCGACACCACTTCGGCGATCTCCTCCGAGCCGACCTGGGTGCGCAGCAGCGTGGGCGCGCTGGACTTGCCCTTGCTCGCTTCGGTCTCCTGCGCTTCCTTCAGGCGCTTTTCGAGCCCGGGGAGCTTGCCGTATTGAAGCTCGGCGACCTTGTTGAAGTCGCCCTTGCTCGTGAACTCGGCGATCTGGAACTTGATCTTGTCGATCTCTTCGCGGATCTGCGCGCTGCCCTGGGCCTGCGCCTTCTCGGCCTGCCAGACCTCGTCGAGGTCGGCGATCTCCTTCTGCAGGCGCTTGATCTCGTCCTCGATCAGTCCGAGCCGCTTCTGCGAGGCCTCGTCCTTTTCCTTGCGCACCGCTTCGCGCTCGATCTGCAACTGGATCAGGCGACGGTCGAGGCGGTCGATGGCTTCGGGCTTCGAGTCCATTTCGATCTTGATGCGCGCAGCGGCCTCGTCGATGAGGTCGATGGCCTTGTCCGGCAGGAAGCGGTCGGTGACGTATCGGTCGGACAACTCGGCCGCGGCCACGATGGCCGGGTCGGTGATGTCGACACCGTGGTGCACCTCGTATTTCTCCTTCAGGCCGCGCAGGATGGCGATGGTCGCCTCCACGCTCGGCTCGCCCACGAGGATCTTCTGGAAGCGGCGTTCAAGCGCGGCATCCTTCTCGATGTACTTGCGGTATTCGTCGAGCGTGGTCGCGCCGACGCAGTGCAGTTCGCCGCGCGCCAGCGCGGGCTTGAGCATGTTGCCCGCATCCATCGCGCCTTCGGCCTTGCCGGCGCCGACCATGGTGTGCAGTTCGTCGATGAAGACGATGGTCTGGCCTTCGTCCTTCGCGAGTTCGTTGAGCACGCTCTTCAGGCGCTCTTCGAACTCACCGCGGTACTTCGCCCCGGCGAGCAGCGCCGCCATGTCGAGCGACAGCACACGCTTGCCCTTGAGCGTGTCGGGCACCTCGCCCGCCACGATACGCTGCGCGAGGCCTTCGACGATCGCGGTCTTGCCCACGCCGGGTTCGCCGATGAGCACCGGGTTGTTCTTGGTGCGGCGTTGCAGCACCTGGATGGCACGGCGGATTTCCTCGTCGCGGCCGATGACGGGGTCGAGCTTGCCGAGGCGCGCGCGCTCGGTGAGATCGAGGCAGTACTTCTTGAGCGCCTCGCGCTGACCTTCGGCATCGGCGCTGTTCACGCCCTGCCCGCCACGCACCGCATCGATCGCCGCTTCGAGAGACTTGCGCGTGACCCCGTGGCTGCGCGCGAGATTGCCGATGTCGGCTTTGCTGTCGGCCAGCGCGAGCAGGAAGAGTTCGCTCGCAATGAACTGGTCGTTGCGCTTGATGGATTCCTTTTCGGTCGCCTGCAGCAGCTTGCCCAGGTCAGGACTCACCTGAACCTGGTCATGGCCCTGCACCTGCGGCAGCTTCTTGATCGCTGCTTCGGCGGCCTGGAGCAATCCGGGCACATTGGTGCCGGCGCGCTCGAGCAACGCGCGCGGGCCGTCATCCTGGCGCAGCATGGCGACCAGCAGATGGACCGGTTCGATGTAGGCGTTGTCATTGCCCAATGCCAGCGATTGCGCATCGGCGAGGGCTTCCTGGAATTTGGTGGTGAGTTTGTCTTGACGCATGGCTTGATTCCTGCATTCAAAATAGGGATGTTCCGAGTCGATATCAAGGCGGCCCGGATTTTTTCAATCGCAATCTTTGGAGTCGATAGATGCTCAAGTCAACATGGGGTGGCGCCAGGCGCCTGATGCAAGGCCTTTTCGCGGCCGGCCTGCTGGCCGCCGGAGGCGTGGCACTGGCGCAGCCGGGCGGGACGCCGATCCGCCTCCTGGTCGGATTCCCGGCTGGCGGCGGCACCGACGCCATTGCACGCATGTTGGGTGAAAAGCTCAAGGACCAATTGGGTGCTCCGGTCCTGGTCGACAACCGGGCGGGCGCCGGCGGCCAGATCGCCGCGCAGGTGCTCAAGTCCTCGCCGGCGGACGGCAACACGCTCTTCCTGACGCACGACCACACGATTTCCATCCTGCCCCAGGTGGTGAAGAACCCGGGCTTCGATCCGCAGCATGACTTCGTGCCCGTCGCGGGCTTCGCTACCTTCGCGAACGCACTGGCAGTCTCGGGCGGCACGCCGGCCAAGACGATGAACGAGTACGTGAATTGGGTGCGCACCCAGCGCGGCGGCAAGGACACGATCGGCGTGCCGGCGCCCGCGTCGATCCCCGAATTCCTCGTCAAGCTCATCGGCACCAAGTACAAGTTGGACCTTCAGGCCGCGCCGTACCGGGGCAGCGCGCCGATGATGGCCGACATGCTGGGCAACCAGATTTCAGCGGGCATCGGCTCGATTCCCGACTTCATCGAGAACCAGAAGGCCGGCAAGATCCGGGTCGTGGCCGTCATCGGCGCGAAGCGGCAGGCCGTGCTGCCGCAGGTGCCGACCTTCGAGGAACTGGGTCTTTCGGGGCTGGAGGATCTGCCCTACTACGGTGTCTTCGCGCCGGTCGGTACGCCGCAGCCAGCGATCGACCGCTTCGGCAACGCGCTCGCCAAGGTGCTCGCGATGCCGGATGTGAAGGAACGCCTCACCGCCATGGGCCTGACCGTCGGCTTCATGCCGCAAGGCCAGTTCGCCGGGGCGGTTCGCAGCTACACGCAAACCTGGGCGCAGATCATCAAGTCCAGCGGCTTCCAGCCGCAATGATTGGCTCGCCCCCCAGCCTCGCCCACTGCGTGTGGCTCGGGCACCCCCCTACCGGGGGGCAACACCTGCGGCCCGGCGGAGCCGGTTCCGCGGTGTTTCACGAGGGGTGGCGCGACTCGCGCGGGCGCATTCCTTCTTTATGCGTTGCTGGCTTGGATGCCCCAGCGGGCTAGGGCGTCGTCATCGTCTACTCGCGCATCTACCCAGCGGGCGCCTTCGGGGGTTTGCTCTTTTTTCCAGAACGGGGCCTGGGTCTTGAGGTAGTCCATCAGGAACTCGCAGGCCTGGAAGCTCTCGCCGCGATGGGCGGAGGTCACGGCCACCATCATGATCTGGTCCTGCGGCTGCAACAGGCCCACACGATGGATCACGCGCGCGCCGAGGATATCGAAGCGGCGTTGCGCCTCGTCGATCATGGATTCGATCGCCTTCTCGGTCATGCCGGAATAGTGCTCGAGTTCCATCGACGCGACGTCGCTGCCGTCGTTGCGGTCGCGCACCGTGCCGATGAAGCTGCAGACGGCGCCGACGCGCGGATCGCCGGCACGCAGCGCAGCGATCTCCTTTTGCAGGTCGAAGTCTTCGGTCTGAATCGAAACGCGCTCACCGGTCATCCGGGGATTGTGGCACTGCGATAGACTCGCGCGATGCCCTGCACAGCTCCGCAACGCCTCCAGTCTTCGTTCGAAGCCGCGGCCTGCGCGCGTCTGCAAGGCAAATCCAAAAAAACCAGGCTCATCTGACCGGAGCTTCGGTTCCGTCGTCGGATGAGCGACGGGACCCGCAAGGCTCAGGCTGCAACCGGTTGTGTGCGCGCATTCGAGCGCGATATCGCCGGGCTGCTCGTTCCGGCGCCGAACTACATCCGACCGTCTCAGGGCGGGATCCGGGACTGGTTCGTGGCGATCACCGATGCCAGCGCCGTTCCGATCGTGGTCTACGACATTCCCTACCGCACCGCCATTTCGATCGCGCGGGAGACCCTGCTCTCACTGGCCGCACATCCGCGCATCCGAGCGATCAAGGACTGCGGCGGCGAGGCGGCCAAGACGCGCGAACTCATCGCGGACGGGCGGCTCCAGGTGCTCGCGGGAGAGGATGCCCAGATGTTCAGCACGGTCGCGGAAGGCGGCGCCGGCGCGATCGCCGCGAGCGCACATGTACAGACCTCGCGATTCGTCGGCATGCTTCGCTTGCTGGGCGAAGAAAGGCTCAAGGAGGCACGAGCCCTATGGCAGCCGCTGCTCCCGCTGATCGAGGCGCTTTTTGCCGATGCGAACCCGGGCCCGATCAAGGCGTTGCTCGCGCACGATGGGCTGATTGCCAATGAACTGCGGCCACCGATGACCCGCTCGCCGGCGAACCTGCTGGATCGCCTGCTGGAGATCGACGGGGCGATCAACCGCCGGTGACAGGCGGAAAGAAGGCCACCTCGCTGCCTTCGCGCAGTGCGACCTGTTCGTTGCTCATGACCTGGTCGAGCGCCATGCGCACCGCACGGCCTCGCGCCAGGGCACTGGCGTGCGGTTCCCCGCGCGCGATCAGTTCGTCGCGCAGCGCGCCGAGGTCGGGCGCCGAGGTGTCGATCGCCTCCGCGCCGGTGCCGAGCGCTTCGCGCACGGAGGCGAAATAGCGGACGTTGATCTTCATGCTCAGGCCAGCAACGATGAGAAGGGGATGAACTGCACCATGTCGCCGGCCTTGAAGGGCTGGCCGGCAGGCGTGTCGATCACGCCGTCGCCCCAGACGGTCGACGTCAGTACGCCCGAACTCTGGTTGCCAAAGAGGTCCAGACCGCCTGCCGCATTGCGGCGTGCGCGCAGGAACTCGCGACGACGATCGGCGCGCGGCCAATCGAAATCGGCACGCATCGCCACCGGCTCGATCGCGACGCGCTCGGCACCCTGCAGAGTGAGCAGGAAGGGCCTCACGAGCAGCAGGAAGGTCAGGAAGCTCGACACCGGATTGCCGGGAAGGCCGGTCAGGTGCGCGTCCCCGATACGACCGTACGCGAACGGCTTGCCGGGCTTCATCGACAGCGACCAGAGTTCGAGCTGGCCCAGATGCTGCACGGCGGCCTTGATGTGGTCTTCCTCGCCGACCGAGACACCGCCTGTGGTGATGATCAGGTCGTTGCTTCGCGACGCTTCGCGCAGCGCCTCGATGGTCGCCTCGCGGCGGTCCGGAACGATGCCGAGGTCGTTGACCTCGCAGCCGAAGCGCTTGAGCAGCGCGCGCATGAAGAAGCGGTTGGAGTTGTAGATCGAGCCCGGCTTCATCGCGTCGGGAGCGACCTCGCCGGGCATCACGAGTTCGTCGCCGGTCGACAGCAGCGCGACGCGCGGACGCCTGGACACCTCGAGCCGCGCGAAACCGACGCTCGCCGCCAGGCCCAGACCCGCGGGAGTGAGCCGATCGCCCTTCGACAGGACGATGTCGCCGGCGGCGACGTCCTCGCCGGCGCGGCGAATCCATTGCCCCGTCGCCGGAGCGATCTCGATGCGCACGCTGCCCAGGCCGCCTTCCTCGGGCATGGCCTGCGTGTCTTCCTGCATCACGACCGCATCCGCCCCTCCGGGAATCTGCGCGCCGGTGAAGATCCGCGCCGCGGTGCCGGCCGCGAGCGGCGTGCCGACGGTGCCGGCCGGGATGCGCTGGGCCACCCTCAGCACCGCCCCGGCCGTCGCGCAGTCGGCAGCGCGAACCGCATAGCCGTCCATCGAGCTGTTGTCGCGCGGCGGCACGGTGAGTCCCGAGACCACGTCATGCGCGAGCACTCGGCCATCGGCCTCGAAAGTAGACACGCTTTCGGTTCCGAGCTGGGGCGAAGCCGCAGCGAGCAGCCGCGAGAGCGCTTCATCGAGCGCCATGAGGGGTGGGCGTGAGGAAGCAGTCGACATCTCAGTGCTCCATGACGCTGCGCGCCACCCGCACCCCACGAAACCGGCGCAACCGAGCCGAGGGCACCCGCGGAACCGGCTTCGCCGGGCCGCCGGGTGCGCCCCCTTGAGGGGGGATGCGAGCCACACGAAGTGGGCGAGAGTCGGGGGTGGGTGTCACTTCAGCCATGGTGCTTCACCTTGTATTCGAATCGTTCGGCATGCAGCAGGAGCCACTCGGCGATGCCATCGACGTCGTCGAGGTCAAAGATCGGCAGCTCGGTGGCCTGCGGAAGGTCCTGCGGGGTGTTGGTGGCGATGCCGACGATGAAGTGGTCCTCGGTGTAGCGCACCGGCCGGGCATCCTCGGCTTCCGCAGGCGCGCGCCACACTTCGAGCTTGAACAGATCGCTGTGCTTGAAGCCTTCCACCAGCACCCAATCGACACCCGCGTCGAGTTCCGCGATCAGGTCGTGCACGCCGAGCTGGGTCGGCGCGTCGAACTCGCGGATGAGCGCCAGGCGCTTGTCCGAGCCGACCACCACTTCGAAGGCCCCGGCCTCGCGGTGCCGGAAGGTGTCCTTGCCCGGATGGTCGATGTCGAACTTGTGGTGCGCATGCTTGACCACCGACACGCGCTGGCCCCTCCGCTTGAGCACGGGGATCAAGCGCTCGACGAGCGTCGTCTTTCCCGCGCCGGAGAAGCCGGCGAAGCCGATGATCTTCATGACAATTTCCCCAGGCCTCGCCCACTTCGTGCCGCTACGCCGACCCCCATTCCGGGGGCGCACCCAGCAGCCCGGGCGAGCCGGTTCCGCGGGTGCCCCGAGTTGGGCAGCGCCAGTTTCATCTCAATCGCAATGCTTGGCGATGTAAGCCTTGACCGCCTCCACGTCGGCCGGGAGCTTGACGACCCGCTTGGGCAGTTCCTCGATGCCCTGGAAGCGCGCGGGACGATCCGGCTCATGGCCCAGCGCCTCGACGATGGTTTCGGCGAACTTGATCGGCAGCGCGGTTTCGAGAACGATCATCGGCACGCCCGGCACGAGATGCTCGCGCGCGGCCTTCAGGCCGTCGGCCGTGTGCGTATCGATCAAGGTCGCGAAGCGCTTGTCGGTGTCGCGGATCGTGGCAAGACGGTCGGCATGCGTGCTGCGGCTGCTCGCGAAGCCGAATTCGCTCGCGGCCTTCGCAAACACGGGATCACTGCTGAGATCGAACTGGCCGGTGCGACCCAGTTCGCCCTCGAACAATCCGCGGCTCTTGGCGGCATCGCGCCCGACCAGGTCGAAGATGAAACGCTCGAAATTGCTGGCCTTCGAGATATCCATCGACGGGCTCGAGGTCTCGTGCGTATCAGCCGCAGAACGGACCCGGTAGACGCCGGTGCGGAAGAACTCGTCGAGCACGTCGTTCTCGTTCGTCGCGACCACGAGCGTGCGGATCGGCAGGCCCATCATGCGCGCCACATGGCCCGCGCAGACGTTGCCGAAGTTGCCCGAGGGCACGGTGAAACTCACCGGCTTGTCGTTGGTCGCCGTCGCCTGGAAGTAGCCGGCGAAGTAGTACACCACCTGCGCCAGCAGCCGCGCCCAGTTGATCGAGTTGACCGTGCCGATCTTGTACTTGCGCTTGAACGCGAGATCGTTGGACACCGCCTTGACGATGTCCTGGCAGTCGTCGAAGACGCCCGCGACGGCGATGTTGTGGATGTTCTCGTCCTGCAGGCTGAACATCTGCGCCTGCTGGAAGGGGCTCATGCGCCCGTCCGGCGAGGTCATGAAGACGCGCACGCCCTTCTTGCCGCGCATGGCGTACTCGGCCGCACTGCCGGTGTCGCCGCTGGTCGCACCGAGGATGTTGAGCTGCTCGCCGCGCCGCCCGAGCTCGTACTCGAACAGGTTGCCGAGGAGCTGCATCGCCATGTCCTTGAAGGCCAGCGTCGGGCCATTGGACAGGGCTTCGATGTAGACGCCGTCTTCGAGCTCGCGCAGCGGCACGATGTCGGGCGTGCCGAACACCTCCTCGGTGTAGGTCTTCGCGCAGATCGCCTTCAGGTCGGCAGCCGGAATGTCGTCGATGTAAAGCGAGAGCACCTCGAAGGCGAGTTCGGCATACGACAGCCCACGCCACTTGGCGAGCTGGGCCGCGTCGATCTTCGGATAGTGCTCCGGCAGGTACAGGCCGCCATCGGGCGCGAGGCCTTCCAGCAGGATCTCGCAAAAGCGGCGGCGTTCGGGATGGCCGCGCGTGGAGAGGTACTGCATCAGGACAACTCTTCCTTGCGAATCCGCACGATCGGGGCGAGCACGGTCGGCAGCGCCTGCACCTGGGCAAGCACCTCGTCGAGCGTGCCTTCGCGCGTGTCGTGCGTGAGGATGATGAGATCGGTCTGAGTCGAGCCTTCGCCGCCCACTTCGTCGGCTTCGCGCTGCAGCACCGCGTCGATGCTGATGCCGGCGCTCGCGAGCAGGCCGGTGACCTTGGCGAGCACGCCCGCCTCGTCGGCCACGCGCATGCGCAGGTAGTAGCTCGTCACCACTTCCGACATCGGCAGGACCTTGAGGTCGCTCATCGCGTCGGGATGGAATGCGAGGTGCGGCACACGGTGGGCAGCGTCGGCGGTGTGCAGGCGCGCGATGTCGACCAGGTCGGCGATGACTGCGCTGGCGGTCGGCTCGCTGCCCGCGCCTTTGCCGTAATAGAGGGTGGTGCCGACGGCATCGCCATTGACCACGACCGCGTTCATCGCGCCTTCGACGTTGGCCAGCAGGCGCTTCGACGGCACCAGCGAGGGATGCACGCGCAGTTCGATGCCGTTGGCCTTGCGCTTGGTCACGCCCAGCAGCTTGATGCGATAGCCGAGCTGCTCGGCGTACTTGATGTCCTGCGCGGCGAGTTTCGTGATGCCTTCGACGTGGGCCCTGTCGAACTGCACCGGGATGCCGAACGCGATGGCGCTCATGATCGTGACCTTGTGCGCGGCATCGACGCCTTCGATGTCGAAGGTCGGATCAGCCTCTGCATAGCCGAGGCGCTGCGCTTCCTTCAGCACGGTGTCGAAGTCGAGGCCCTTGTCCCGCATCTCCGACAGGATGAAGTTGGTGGTGCCATTGATGATGCCGGCGATCCATTGGATGCTGTTGGCGGTAAGGCCTTCGCGCAGCGCCTTGATGATCGGGATGCCGCCGGCGACTGCCGCTTCGAACGCCACCATGACGCCCTTGGCATGCGCGGCCGCGAAGATCTCGGTGCCGTGGACCGCGAGCAACGCCTTGTTGGCGGTCACCACGTGTTTGCCCGCAGCGATGGCTTCGAGCACGAGCTGCTTCGCGATGCCGTAGCCGCCGATGAGTTCGATCACGATGTCGATGTCGGGATTGGCAATCACCGCGCGCGCATCATCGACGACCTTCACGCCGTCGCCGACAACCGCCTTGGCGCGTGCCGTGTCGAGGTCGGCGACCATGGTGATCTCGATGCCGCGGCCGGCGCGGCGCTTGATCTCTTCCTGATTGCGCTGGAGCACCTTGAAGGTGCCGCTACCGACCGTGCCGATGCCGAGCAGGCCAACTTGGATGGGTTTCATGATTTCGTCTCAATGCGGGAAAGCGGGAGGGCAAGGCTGGAGGTTCAGGCGAGCCGGTTTCGGTAGCGCTGGAGGAAGCCGGCAATGCGGCTGATCGCCTCGCGCAGATCCTCCTCGTGGGGCAGGAAAACAATGCGGAAGTGGTCGGGCGTCTTCCAGTTGAAGCCGGTACCCTGGACCAGCATCACCTTGGTCTCCTTGAGCAGGTCGAGGAAGAACTGCCGGTCATCCTCGATCGGATAGATCTTCGGATCGAGCTTGGGGAACATGTAGAGCGCGGCGCTCGGCTTGACGCAGGTCACGCCCGGGATCGCCGTGATGAGCTCGTAGGCCAGGTCTCGCTGGCGGCGAAGGCGGCCACCGGGGCTCACGAGTTCGTTGATGCTCTGGTAGCCGCCGAGCGCGGTCTGGATCGCCCACTGGCCCGGCACATTGGCGCACAGGCGCATGTTCGAGAGCATGTTGAGCCCCTCGATGTAGTCGCGCGCCATCTTCTTGTCGCCCGACACCACCAGCCAACCGGCGCGATATCCGCACGAGCGATAGCTCTTGGACAGCGAGTTGAAGGTGAGCGTGAGCACGTCCTTCGACAGGCTCGCGATGGCGGTGTGCTTGACGCCGTCGTAGAGCACCTTGTCGTAGACCTCGTCCGCGAAGATCACGAGGCCGTGTTCCCGGGCGATCTCGACGATGCCCTTGAGCAGCTCATCCGAATAGAGCGCCCCGGTGGGGTTGTTGGGGTTGATGACGACGATGCCCTTGGTGCGCGGCGTGACCTTGGCGCGAATGTCGTCGAGGTTGGGCATCCAGCCGTTGTCCTCGTCGCAGAGGTAGTGAACCGGCTTTCCGCCGGAGAGGCTGGCCACAGCGGTCCACAGCGGATAGTCGGGGGCCGGCAGCAACAGCTCGTCACCGTCGTTGAGCAACGCATTGGTCGCCATCGCGATCAGTTCGCTCGCGCCGTTGCCCAGATAGATGTCGTCGAGCGTGACGCCTGCGATCCCCTGCTTCTGCGTCTCGTGCATCACCGCCTTGCGCGCCGCGAAGATGCCCTTGCTGTCCGAATAGCCGGCCGAGGCGGGCAGGTTGCGGATCATGTCCTGCTGGACCTCTTCGGGTGCATCGAAGCCGAACACGGCCAGATTGCCGATGTTGAGCTTGATGATCTTCTGGCCCTCTTCCTCCATCTGCTTGGCGGCGTCCATGATCGGGCCACGGATGTCGTAGAGCACGTTGGCCAGCTTGGCCGATTTCTTGAGCGGTTTCAAAGTCCCTCCAAGGGGGTCTGCGCAGGGGAAAACCTATAATTTGACCACAGTTCCCCGCCGTTCCCGATGAAGCTCCAGCCCGACAAATCCGACGTCCAGACACTCACTGCGCATGGCCCGGGCTGGGTTGCCATCAACAACGAACGCGTCGAATCCAGCGTCGTCGTGGGCTCGCGCGGCGAGCGCTTCCTATGGAAGTGCACGCATTTCGACGAACTGGGGCCGGATCACTTCGCGCAACTGGCGTCGCTGGGCGCCGAACTCATCATTTTCGGCAGCGGCGCACGCATCCGCTTTCCCAGGCCGGTCTGGCTCCAGCCGCTCATGGCTCAGCGGACCGGCGTCGAGACGATGGACACGGCGGCAGCCTGCCGCACCTACAACATCCTCGCCAGCGAAGGCCGGCACGTGGTGGCCGCCCTCCTTATTGAGGAGGCCCCGGGCGGGCAGTAAGAGGCATTTCGAGGTAAAATCGCGGGTTGCAAGCCGGCGGCCCGCCCTCATCTAGCAACGACCAATCCCCTCCATGGACTCGACGCGTTCGGGCATGGAATCAAACCGGAGAAAACAAGTTTCATGGCGATCGTTGTCAACAAACCCATTCCCGAATTCGACGCCAATGCTACCGGCGGCCTGAAGGTCTCGAACACCTCGCATCTCGGCCAAGTCCTGGTGATGTACTTCTATCCCAAGGACAACACGCCCGGCTGCACGACCGAAGCCATGCAGTTCCGCGACCGTTACAAGGATTTCGAAAAGGCTGGCGCCACGGTCTTCGGCGTGTCTCGCGACAACATGAAGTCGCATGACGAATTCAAGGCCAAGCTCGAACTCCCCTTCGAACTGATTGCGGACACCGAAGAGAAGATGTGTCACATGTTCGGCGTGGTCAAGAACAAGATCATGTACGGCAAGAAGGTCAAGGGCATCGAGCGCAGCACCTTCCTGATCGGTGCGGATGGCGTTCTCAAGGCCGAGTGGCGCGGGCTCAAGGTGCCAGGCCACGTCGACGAAGTACTCAAAGCTGTCAAGGCGCTCAAGAAGGCTGCCTGATTTACCAAGTGTGAGGTTTTGCGCGTCCCCGTTGGCGGCGCGCAACGAACAGAGGTAGTGACACACGCGATGTGCATAATGGCCCCATGCCGTTGAGCTCCGCGACCGCATCCACCGAACAAAGCCGCCAGGTTCTTCAGGCGGCTTTTTCGCTTTCTGGCCCCTTCATTCTTGCGAGCGAACCGACCCATGCCCCTGCCCCCCGCCCCCACGAAACGTGCCGCCATGCTTTCGCCGAGCGCGCACGATGCGCCCGCCCGGCCTTCGCAGGGCCGAAGCGGTCGCCGCTCCACTGATCGGAAATCGGAAGAAGGCGGCACGACCGGGCCCCGGCCGCTCGAACTGTTCGATCGCCACGATGCAGAAGCGGGTGGAAGTGTCGAAACCCTTCCCCCGCCCAAGGCGAAAGCTGCCGCCCCGCTTGCGAAGGCGCCGTCTCAAGCCCCTTCGGAAGTCGCAGAGACGTCTGCTGCGGCCGTGCGTCAGGCTCAGCCCCGCGCCAAGCGCAGCAAGTCGAACGGACCGGCCAAGCTGTTCGTGCTCGACACCAATGTGCTGCTGCACGATCCGATGTCCCTCTTCCGCTTCGAAGAGCACGACATCTTCCTGCCGATGATCGTTCTTGAAGAACTCGATGGGCACAAGAAAGGCACGACCGAAGTCGCGCGAAACGGTCGCCAGGCCAGCCGGACGCTGGACGCCCTGGCCGCCGCACAGGGCGCCGACATCGGCAAGGGTCTGAAGCTGGATACCACCGGCCATCGCGAATCCGGCGGCAAACTCTTCTTCCAGACCGAGCCGCTCGAATATGCGTTGCCGACCAGCCTGCCGCAAGGCAAGGCCGACAACCAGATCCTGGGCGTCGTCCAAGCTCTGCGCGACCTGAACGCGAAAGACGCGCCGGGTAGGCCGAAGCGGGACGTCGTGCTGGTGTCGAAGGACATCAACATGCGCGTCAAGGCACGCGCACTCGGCCTGCATGCCGACGACTACCAGAACGACAAGACGCTGGAGGACGGCGACCTCCTCTACTCCGGCTCGCTCGCGCTGCCGCCGGACTTCTGGACCCGCCAGAGCAAGACCGTGGAGAGCTGGCAGAGCGGCAGCAGCACGTTCTACCGCGTGAGCGGGCCGATCGTGCCGAACCTCTACATCAACCAGTTCGTCTATTTCGAAGCGCCCGGCGAGCCGAGCATGTATGCCCGCGTGACGGAGATCCGCGACAAGACGGCGGTGCTCAAGACCCTCAAGGACTACGGCTCCGTCAAGAACGCCGTCTGGGGTGTGAACACGCGCAATCGCGAACAGAACTTCGCGATGAACCTGCTGATGGATCCCGAGATCGACTTCGTCACGCTGACCGGCACCGCCGGCACCGGCAAGACGCTGATGGCGCTGGCCTCCGGTCTGACGCAAGTCCTCGACGACCGACGCTATACCGAGATCATCATGACCCGCGCGACCGTCAGCGTCGGCGAAGACATCGGATTCCTCCCCGGCACCGAGGAAGAAAAGATGGGCCCATGGATGGGTGCGCTCGACGACAACCTCGAGTTCCTGGCCAAGGGCGACGGCGGAGGCGCCGGCGAATGGGGCCGCGCCGCGACCAACGAACTCATCCGCAGCAAGATCAAGATCAAGAGCATGAACTTCATGCGCGGACGGACCTTCCTGAACAAGTACGTGATCATCGACGAGGCCCAGAATCTCACGCCGAAGCAGATGAAGACGCTGGTCACCCGGGCAGGCCCGGGCACGAAGATCATCTGCATGGGCAACCTGGCGCAGATCGACACCCCGTACCTGACCGAGGGCTCGTCCGGCCTGACCTTCGCGGTCGACAAGTTCAAGGGCTGGCCGCACAGCGGCCACATCACGCTCGCGCGCGGCGAACGTTCGCGCCTGGCCGACTTCGCCAGCGACGTGCTCTAGCTGCGGCAACTCAGCCGGTCGGCTCGGCTGAGCCGCTATGTCGGCGACGCTCCTGACAGAACGTTGTCAGCAGCTGTCGCGCAGCATCTAGGCTTCTTTCACGCCCAAGGAAGCCGATCATGCCCACCACCATCAACTGGTTCGAAATCCCCGTCGCCGACCTCGATCGCGCACAGACGTTTTACGAAAACCTGCTTGGCCGCAAGCTGAAGCGGGAGACCTTCGGCGGCGCCCCAATGGCAGTCTTCCCGTACGAAGAGCCTGCCACCGGCGGCTGCCTCACGGCGGGCCAGACCCGCGCCGCGTCGGCTGGCAGTGGCGTGCGCATCTATCTCGACTGCATGCCGAGCATCGATGACGCCATTTCCCGGGGCATTGCCGCTGGCGGGCAGATCGTGGAGCCCAAATCCGAACTGCCGGCCGGCATGGGCTTTATCGCCCATCTTCGAGATACCGAAGGCAACGAAGTCGGCCTGCACGCGCTGGCCTGACTCACCTCAACCGACGGCGCTCGAAATCAGCGCCGCAATCCGATTCGCTCCGCGTCCGGAGCGAAACGTTCTGAAACGGAGCAAGACATGCAACCTCAACTTCAACGACTGGATGCATTCAACGTCGCGGGGCTGACCGCGCGAACGACCAACCGTGACGAAAGCAATCCTGGAGCCGCACGCATCGGCACGCTGTGGAATCGCTTCTTCGACGAGCGAATCTACGAAAAGACGCCCCATCGGATCGCCGACATGCACCTCTATGGCGTGTATTCGGCTTACGAGACCGATGCGAACGGCGCCTTCGACATCACGACCGGCGTCGCGGTCGCCGATGGTCCGGAAGCTGTGCGCATCGAAGGCGGCGATTACCTCGTCTTCAGCGGACAGGGCGCAATGCCCCAGATGGTCCTCGCAGTGTGGGAGGCGATCTGGCAATATTTCGATGACCATCCTGAAATCAGGCGCCGCTATCGAAGCGACTTCGAGGCATACGCCGGCCCGGAACAGGTCGCCATCCATATTGGAGTCGAGCTGGACTGACATCAAGCCGCCCACCGAGTGCAAAAGCGCGTGGGGGCGGCACGATCCAAGAAGCTGATTGGGAGTTGACCACCTGCATGCGCCGCGCCGACCGCTTGTTCCAGATCGTCCAGATCATTCGCGGGCGGCGGCTTACGACCGCGGCCTTCCTCGCGCAACGCCTGGAGATTTCCGAGCGCACCGTCTATCGAGACATCGCCGATCTTCAGCGCCAGGGCGTACCGGTCGATGGAGAGGCGGGCGTCGGCTATCGCATCGGTTCAGGGTTCGATCTTCCGCCGCTCATGTTCACTCAGGACGAAGCTGCGGCGCTGGTTGCCTCGGCCCGGCTCGCGCAAAGCTGGGTCGACACCGCGATGGCACGGGATATCGAATCGGCGCTTGGAAAGATCCTCTCCGTGCTGCCGCCCGCGGCGCGCGTGTCCGCCGAGAGCCTTGCGCTCTATGCGCCCGCCTACATCCTTGACGATGGCACGCGCACTCGACTGCAGGTTTTGCGGGAAGCCGTGCAATCCCGACACAAGGTCCGCATGGACTATCACGACGTCGTCAGCGCGCCGACGCAGCGCACGGTGCGGCCCCTCGGGTGCTTCTATTGGGGAAAGGTCTGGACTTTTTCCGCCTGGTGCGAACTGAGGGAAGACTTTCGCGCTTTCAGGCTCGATCGCATCGACCAGATCGAGGTGCTGCCCGAGCGCTTCCGCGACGAGGCCGGCAAGACGCTCGCGGACATGCTCAGGAGCCTGCAGTCGAACTCGCGAAGTGCGGATTCAGCAAGCCGGAACTAGAAGTCGTCGCCGCCCATGGCGAGATTCTCGAACTTGGTGAGCGGCTTCAGGAACGCCAGCTTGACGGTGCCCGTGGGCCCGTTCCGGTGCTTGCTGATGATCACTTCCGCGACGCCCGGCTCCTTGCTGTCCTTGTTGTAGTAGTCGTCGCGGTAGATGAACATGATGAGGTCGGCATCCTGTTCGATCGCGCCCGATTCGCGCAGGTCGCTCATCATCGGACGTTTGTCGGTACGGCTTTCGACACCACGGCTCAACTGCGACAGCGCAATCACGGGGCACTTGAGCTCCTTGGCCAGCATCTTCAGCCCGCGCGAGATCTCGCCTACCGCAGTGGCGCGGTTCTCGTCGTTCATGCTGCTCGACACGCTCATGAGCTGGAGGTAGTCGACCACGATCAGGCCCAACTTGCCGTACTGCCGCGCAAGCCGCCGTGCATTGGCGCGCAGCTCGCTGGTGGTCAGGCCCGGTGTCTCATCGATGTGCAGGGACACGTTGCGCAGCTTTTCGATAGCCTCCGTGAGTCGCGGCCACTCGTCGTCGGTGAGCTTGCCGGTTCGCAGATGTCCTTGGTCGATGCGACCGATCGAGCCCACGATACGAACCGCCAGCTGCGATGCACCCATTTCCATGGAGAACACTGCAACCGGCAACCCTTCGTTGAGCGCCACGTGCTCCGCGATGTTGATGGCCAGCGAGGTCTTCCCCATCGACGGCCGGGCCGCGAGCACGATCATGTCGCCCGGCTGCAGCCCCGAGGTCATCCTGTCGAACTCGTAGAAGCCGGTGCGAACACCGGTGATGTCGTTGGGGTTCTCGGCCATCTCGGTCACGCGATCGAGCAGTTCGACCACCAGCGCATCCATGCCCTGGAAGCCCTGCTTCATCCGCGTGCCTTCTTCGCCGATGTTGAAGATCTTCTGCTCGGCTTCGTCGAGGATCTTGTCGACCGCTTTGCCCTGTGTATTGAAGGCATTCGTCGCGATCTCATCACTGGCGGCGACGAGCTTGCGCAGGATCGATCGCTCGCGAACGATCTCGGCATAGCGTCGGATGTTGCTCGCGCTCGGCACATATTGAGCGAGCGAATTGAGATAGGCGAGACCGCCAATCTCCTCGGCTTTGCCGAGGCTCTGCAGCTGCTCGTAGACCGTGATCACGTCGGCCGGCTTGCTGGCATTGATCAGCGTGCCGATGGCGGCGTAGATCAGCTTGTGCTCATGACGGTAGAAGTCACCGTCCACCACCACATCGCCCATTCGGTCCCACGCGCCGTTGTCCAGGAGGAGTCCCCCCAGAACGCTCGATTCGGCTTCTATCGAATGCGGCGGAATGCGCAATTGCGCGATCTGCCGGTCGTTCGAGGGATCGTTATCGGCGTAGGAAAAGACGGCGGACATGAGGCTCCTTGCAACCCTGCATGCTAAGCCGCAGGGCGCGCGGCGTCACGTGGACAAGGCTGTGAATATTCGGTGATCTTCCGGTGAACGACGCGGGACAACGCGGCGGCCCGAGAAAAGAAAAGCCGCCCGAAGGCGGCTCACACGGACAAGGTCGCACAGCGACCTTGTTGTCTGTCTGCTGAAGGCTTAGGCGCTTTCGCCGTAGACCGTCACGTTGATTTCGACGACCACGTCGGTGTGCAGTGCAACGCTCACGGTGCTGTCGCCAACAACCTTGATCGGGCCGCTGGGCATGCGAACTTGCGACTTGGCGACCTTGTAGCCGAGCTTGTTCAGTTCGTCGGCAACGTCGTGGTTCGTGACCGAGCCGAACAGGCGGCCATCGACGCCGGCCTTTTGCGTCAGCTTGACGGCCGTACCGGCGAGCTTCTCGCCCTGGGCTTGGGCTTCGGCTAGCTTGGCGGCGGCTGCCTTCTCGAGTTCGGCGCGCTTTGCTTCGAATTCGGCCTTGGCGGCTTCCGTCGCACGACGGGCGCGACCCGAAGGGATCAGGTAGTTGCGCGCGTAACCGTCCTTGACCTTGACGATCTCGCCGAGCACGCCGAGGTTGACGACCTTGTCCAGAAGAATGACTTGCATGGTGTCCAGCTCCTTAGACGCGGTGTTGGTCGCTGTACGGCACCAGGGCGAGGAAGCGCGCACGCTTGATCGCGGTGTTCAGCTGACGTTGATAGATGGCACGCGTGCCGGTGAGGCGCGCGGGAATGATCTTGCCGTTTTCGCTGATGAAATCGCGCAGGGTATCGACGTCCTTGTAGTCGATTTCCTCAACGCCGGCGACCGTGAAGCGGCAGAAGCGCTTGCGCTTGAACAGCAGCGACTGGGTGTTGCGCTTCGGACGCTTGTCCTTGTTGAATTTCTTGAACGTGGCCATTTGGGACCTCTTGTCGAAAATTAATCTTGCTGAAAATCCTGGATGTGCAGAACCGGATGCTTGCCGTTCCCCGGAGTGGCAAGGAAGCCCTGGAATCGCCAGAGACTTCCCAGTGCCTGCCGCGCCAGTCGCTCTGCAACTGCACCGAACGCCACTGCCTTGACGGCCGCCTTCACCGTTCTTGATTGGCCTGCTTCGACGATCGTCGACTCATGTTCGAGTCGGGCGTCGACTGCAGGCAGACCGGCGGGCGTGAAACGCAGGGCTCCGATTTCGGCGACGCAGGCAGTCAGCACGAGCTGATTGGCTGCGGCGGTTCTCACACCATCAGTTGTTGTTGGCGGCGTATTCGGCCTGCTGGGCCTTGCGAGCCTCTTCGCGCTCGACCGTCTTCATCATCGACGAAGGACCGGTGTCGGCCTTCTTCTTGACCACGGTCAGGTGGCGCAGAACGGCGTCGTTGAACTTGAACGCGTGCTCGAGCTCGGCCATGACGGTCTGCTCGGCTTCGATGTTCACGCACAGGTAGTGCGCCTTGTTGAGCTTGTTGATCTGGTAGGCCAGTTGACGACGGCCCCAGTCTTCGACGCGATGAATCTTGCCGCCGCCGGCGGTGATCATGCCCTTGTAGCGCTCCAGCATGGCCGGAACTTGCTCGCTTTGATCCGGATGGATCAGCAAAATGATTTCGTAGTGACGCATGGCACTCCTTGTGGATCTTCCGTAGAAGGGTTAAAGCCACCCGCAGCGTCAGATGCAGTGTGGCAAGGCAAAGCCGGAAATTATAGCAGGCTCAGTCGCCAGTCAGGGCGCGCTCCAGCGCGGCGGCCTTGTCGGCGCCTACGGCGGACTGGATCTTGGGGAAGAGCTCATGGAGCTGTTCGAACGTCGACGTGCCCTCGACGGCCAAGTTCAGCCGGAAGCCCCGCAAACCGAGACTTGCCGTGAGCTGCGTCGCAATGGGATAGGCGTCCTTGTAACGCTGCTGCGAGGAACGCCCGGTCGGTGTCGCCGAGGCAATCGCCGGGCGAGAAACAGGTGAGTCGCCCTGCACCGGAAGGGATGCCGGAGCCCCCGAAGCGGTCTGCTCCAGCAACCCGAGCGCAACGAGTTGGTCGATATCCTCCGGCACGATCCCCATGCCGGACTCGATCACCTCGTCCACCGAGCGATGGCCGTCAAAAAGAATGAACGCTGACCGCTGACGGGGGGTGAGCCGCACCGAGCGGTCCTTGAGCACCCGGTGCCCGGTTTCTGTCTTGACAAGAATCATGCTTTCCTCGACGCCGGACGGGCAGCACCTGGGCTCGGCAGCCAACCTGCAAGGGGCGGGTGCGTTGCGCCTCTTTGGAGCGACCAGTTTGACACCAAAGATGCATCCGGTTGCAAATGCGGCAAGCTGACGCGGGAATTACAACGTTTCGTGTGACAGAAGTCGTTGCGCGGCGATGACAGTCGCCCGCCCGCGCAACGGTCAGGGTCGCGGTCAGCGCGCGGCGAGTTGCGTCCAGGTGTCGATCACGCTGTCCGGGTTGAGCGAGATCGACTCGATTCCCTGCTCCGCCAACCAGACGGCGAAGTCGGGGTGGTCGCTGGGGCCCTGCCCGCAGATGCCGACGTACTTGCCCTGCGCCTTGCAGGCACTGATGACGCGGCCCAGCAATGCCTTCACCGCCGGGTCACGCTCGTCGAAGTCCGCCGCGAGCAGCTCCAACCCCGAATCGCGGTCCAGTCCGAGCGTGAGCTGGGTCAGGTCGTTGGAGCCGATCGAGAAGCCGTCGAAATGCTTCAGGAACTCGTCCGGCAGCACCGCATTGCTCGGCACCTCGCACATCATGATGAGCTTGAGCTCGTTCTCGCCGCGCTTGAGGCCGTGCTCGCCCAGGAGACCCGTCACGCGCTCGGCCTGGCCGAGCGTGCGAACGAAGGGCACCATGATCTGGACGTTGGTGAGGCCCATCTCGCCGCGCACGCGCTTGAGCGCCTCGCATTCCATGGCGAATGCCTCGCCGAAATCGGCACTGAGGTAACGCGCCGCACCGCGGAAGCCCAGCATCGGGTTTTCTTCCTCCGGCTCGTAGCGGCTACCGCCGATCAGCTTGCGGTACTCGTTGGACTTGAAGTCGGAGAGCCGCACGATCACCGGCTTGGGCCAGAACGCCGCCGCGATGGTCGCTATGCCTTCTGCCACCTTGTCGACGTAGAACGCACGCGGCGAAGCATGGCCGCGCGCCACCGATTCGACCGCCTTCTTGAGGTCGGCGTCGACGTTCGGGTAGTCGAGGATCGCCTTCGGGTGCACCCCGATGTTGTTGTTGATGATGAACTCCAGGCGTGCAAGGCCCACACCCTGGTTCGGCAGCTGGGCAAAGTCGAACGCCAACTGAGGATTGCCGACGTTCATCATGACCTTCACGTCGATCTGGGGCATTTCGCCGCGCTGGACTTCGGTCACTTCAGTTTCGAGCAGCCCGTCGTAGATGAAGCCGGTGTCGCCCTCCGCGCAGCTGACGGTCACGAGCGTGCCGTCCTTCAGCAGGTCGGTCGCGTCGCCGCATCCCACCACCGCGGGGATGCCCAGTTCGCGCGCGATGATCGCGGCGTGGCAGGTGCGCCCGCCTCGATTGGTGACGATGGCCGACGCACGCTTCATGACCGGCTCCCAGTTCGGGTCCGTCATGTCGGTCACGAGCACGTCACCGGGCTGCACCTTGTCCATCTCGTTGATGCTGTGGACGAGACGCACCGGGCCGGTCCCGATCTTCTGACCGATCGCGCGGCCCTCGGCCAGCACGGCACCTTTGCCCAACAGCTTGTAACGCTGCTCGGCCTTGCCGGCCTGCTGGCTCTTCACGGTTTCGGGACGCGCCTGGAGGATGTAGAGCTGGCCGTCGGTGCCGTCCTTGCCCCACTCGATGTCCATCGGGCGACCGTAGTGTTCCTCGATCACCAGGGCGTACCTGGCAAGCTGTTCGACGTCGGCGTCGGTCAGCGAGTAGCGGTTGCGCTGCTCCGTCGGCACGTCGGTGGTCTTGACAAGCTTGCCGGTGGCCGCCTTTTCGGCGGGCGTGGCGAATTCCATCTGGATCAGCTTGGAGCCGAGATTTCGGCGGATCACTGCGCGCTTGCCGGCGCGCAGGGTCGGCTTGTGCACGTAGAACTCGTCGGGATTGACCGCGCCCTGCACGACGGTTTCACCGAGGCCGTAGCTCGAGGTGATGAACACGACGTCCTCGAAGCCCGATTCCGTGTCGATCGTGAACATGACGCCGGCAGCTCCGAGATCGCTGCGGACCATGCGCTGGACGCCGGCCGACAGCGCCACGACGTCGTGCGCAAAGCCCTTGTGCACCCGGTAGCTGATCGCGCGGTCGTTATAGAGAGAAGCGAACACCTCCTTCATCTTGTGAAGGACGTCCTCGATCCCGACCACGTTCAGGAAGGTTTCCTGCTGGCCGGCGAAGGAGGCATCCGGCAGGTCTTCCGCGGTGGCCGACGAGCGGACGGCAAAGCTTGCCTGCGGATTGCCGGCGGAAAGGGTCGCAAATGCGGATTCGATCGCGTTCTGCAAGCCGGCCGGGAAAGGCTGGGCTTCGACCATCGCACGGATCTCGGCGCCGGCAGCGGCCAGCGCGCGGACGTCTTCGGTGTCGAGCCTCGCAAGCCGCGCGTTGATCTTGTCGGCCAAGCCGTCATGTGCGAGGAACTGCCGGAAGGCGTGGGCGGTGGTTGCGAATCCCGTCGGGACCCGCACGCCCTGCGGCAGCTGGGAAATCATCTCGCCGAGGCTGGCATTCTTGCCACCGACCGACTCGACGTCGGTCATCCTCAGGTTTTCGAACGGTACGACCAGGGCGGTCGCTTCGAAGAGTGCAGACATGGGAAAGCTCCAGAAGTTGAAACTGATGCTGCATGCAGGCGGCGCAACGCGATCATTCTTGTTGCTCTGGGCGTCGGGTCGGATGCATGGGAAGGATTGGGGCGGGGAACGATCGGCGGCATTCCCGATAATGGGCCGAATTGTAGGCGCGCCGCGATCCGGCGCGCGGTTCCGGACAAGGCCTTCAGATCATGCACACGCGCACCGTATTCTTCGTGTCCGACGGCACTGGCATTACCGCCGAGACATTTGGCAACGCCGTTCTCGCCCAGTTCGAGATGAAGCCGCGCCACGTAAGGCTGCCGTTCACCGACACGGTGGACAAGGCGCACCAGGCGGTCCGGCGGATCAATCACACCGCGGAACTGGAAGGCGTTCGACCGATCGTCTTCACGACGCTGGCCAACATGGAAGTGCTCGAAGTGATTGAAACCGAGTGCAAGGGCATGCTGCTCGACATGTTCGGGACATTCGTGCGGCCGCTGGAAATCGAACTGGCAATGAAATCCAACCACCGGATCGGCCGCTTCAGCGACGTGAGCAAGAGCAAGGAATACAACGAACGCATCCAGGCGATCGATTTCAGCCTGGCCCACGATGACGGGCAAAGCAACCGCGACCTCGAGAACGCCGACGTCATCCTGGTCGGCGTGAGCCGCAGCGGGAAGACGCCCACGTCGCTCTACCTGGCCATGCAGCACGGACTCAAGGCGGCCAACTACCCGCTGATCCCGGAAGACTTCGATCGCCGGCAACTGCCCCCTGCCCTGCTGCCGCACCGCAAGAAGATCTTCGGCCTGACGATCCAGCCGGAGCGCCTGGCCGAAATCCGCAACGAGCGGCGGCCGAATTCCCGCTACGCCAGCATCGAGAACTGCCGGCACGAAGTCAGCGAGGCGGAAGCCATGATGCGGCGGGCCGGCATCCGCTGGCTGTCGACCACCACGAAGTCGATCGAAGAGATCGCAACGACGATCCTGCAGGAATTGCGGCCCGAGCGCCTCAGCTACTGAGGCGCCCGTCTAGCCCTCAGGCAGCCACGGGCTCCGCTTCTGCGGGCGCCGAAGTGCGGATCAGGTGATCGAAGGCGCTCAGCGCCGCCTTCGCGCCTTCGCCAGCCGCGATGATGATCTGCTTGAACGGCACGGTCGTCGCGTCGCCCGCGGCAAACACGCCGGGGACCGAGGTCTGGCCGCGCGCGTCGACGATGATCTCGCCGTGCTTTGACAGCTCGACCGTGCCCTTGAGCCAGTCGGTGTTCGGAACAAGCCCGATCTGGATGAACACGCCTTCCAGATTCACCCGGTGGCTTTCGCCCGTCGCGCGATCCTTGTAGGTCAAGCCATTGACCTTCTGCTGGTCGCCATTGATCTCCGTCGTCTGCGCATGGGTGATGACGGTGACGTTCGCGAGGCTGTGCAGCTTGCGCTGCAGCACCGCGTCGGCACGCAGTTGCGTGTCGAACTCGATCAGCGTGACGTGACCCACGAGGCCCGCGAGGTCGATCGCCGCTTCGACACCCGAGTTTCCGCCGCCGATCACTGCGACGCGCTTGTCCTTGAACAACGGGCCATCACAGTGCGGGCAATAGGCCACGCCCTTGTTCTTGTATTCCTGCTCGCCCGGCACGTTGATGTTGCGCCAGCGCGCGCCGGTCGAAATCACGACCGAACGGCTCTTGAGCGACGCGCCGCTTTCGAGCTTGACCTCGATCAGGTCGCCGGACCGGGCGAGGCCCGAGGCGCGCTGCAGGTTCATGATGTCCACGTCGTAGTCGCGCACGTGCTCTTCCAGCGCGAGCGCGAACTTGGGGCCTTCGGTTTCCTTGATCGAAATGAAGTTCTCGATGCCCATGGTGTCGAGCACCTGGCCGCCGAATCGCTCCGAGGCCACGCCGGTGCGAATGCCCTTGCGCGCCGCGTAGACCGCAGCCGCAGCGCCGGCCGGGCCGCCGCCGACGATAAGGACGTCGAAGGGGTCCTTGGCGGCGATCTTCTTGGCCTCGCGTTCCACGCCGCTCGAGTCGAGCTTGGCGAGGATTTCCTCCAGCGTCATGCGGCCCTGGCCGAACTCGGTTCCGTTGAGGAACACGGTCGGCACTGCCATGATCTGCCGTTCCTTGACCTCGTCCTGGAACAGCGAGCCGTCGATCATCGTCGTCTTGATGCGCGGGTTCTGAACCGCCATCAGGTTGAGCGCCTGCACGACGTCCGGGCAGTTGTGGCAGGTCAGGGAGATATAGATCTCGAATTCGAAGTCGCCGTCGAGCGCGCGGATCTGGTCGAGCACGGCTTGCTCGACTTTCGGCGGATAGCCGCCGACCTGGAGCAGCGCCAGGATCAGCGATGTGAATTCATGCCCCATCGGCAGCCCGGCAAAGCGGGGGCCGTTGTTCTGGCTGGGGCGATTGATCGAGAAGGACGGCTTGCGATGGTTGTCGTCGCGGCTTTCGACGACCTTGATGAGAGAAGACGACTCCGCCACGTCCTTCAGCAGCGCCTGGAGATCGCCGGAGGCCTTGCTGTCGTCGAGCGATGCGACGATCTCGACCGGTTGCGTGATGCGATCGAGATAGCTTTTGAGTTGCGATTTGGTGCCTGCGTCGAGCATGTGGACTCACTTCTTAAATGCAAACGGGAACAAAAAGGCCCGGGAGCTTGCGCGCCCGGGCCACGGCGCAAAAAGGCGGCTTAGATCTTGCCGACCAGGTCGAACGAAGGCTTGAGCGTCTCGGCGCCTTCGGTCCACTTGGCGGGGCAGACTTCGCCCGGGTGAGCGGCGACGTATTGCGCAGCCTTCACGCGGCGCAGGAGTTCGGCAGCGTCGCGGCCGATGCCGTTGTCGTGCACTTCGATCGTCTTGATCTTGCCGGCGGGGTCGATCACGAAGGTGCCGCGGTATGCGAGGCCGGCGTCTTCGCCTTCCTCGATCAGGACCTGGAAGGCGCGTGCCAGCTGCTGGCTCGGGTCGCCGATCAGCGGGTACTTGACCTTGCCGATGGTTTCCGAGGTGTCATGCCACGCCTTGTGCGTGAAATGAGTGTCGGTCGACACGCCGTAGATTTCGACGCCCAGCTTCTGGAACTCGGCGTAGTTGTCAGCGAGGTCGCCGAGTTCGGTCGGGCACACGAAGGTGAAGTCAGCCGGATAGAACACGACAACAGACCACTTGCCCTTGAAGCTCTCTTCGGAGACGGGCACGAACTTGCCATTGTGATAGGCGGTGGCCTTGAACGGGACGACTTCAGTATTGATCAGGGTCATTGATGAGTTCCTAGTTGGCTAATGAAAAAGGCGAGTCATCAGTATAACTACTAATGTTCGCCTATCGATAGCGACTTTCTATTAAATCTATTGGATGCCCCTATGCCGGGTCGCGATCAGGAGAACCGAATGCGAACGCCTATCAGGCTCAACTCATGCATAGCGCAGCCGAATGGGATTGCTTGCGGGGCGTCTGAACACGTTCACAATCGACCGTTTTCGAGAACAAGGAAAAGACCATGAAGGGCGACCCACAAGTCATCGATCATCTGCAGGCTCAACTCAAGAACGAACTGACTGCGATCAACCAGTACTTCCTCCACTACCGGATGCTGAAGCACTGGGGCCTCGACAAGCTGGCGAAGAAGGAATACGAGGAATCCATCGGGGAAATGAAGCATGCGGACAAGCTCATGGATCGCATCTTCATGCTCGACGGGCTTCCGAATCTTCAGGATCTCGCCAAGCTCAACGTAGGCGAAGACGTACCCGAGATCCTCGAATGCGACCTCAAGTCGGAAATGGGAGCGCAAGCCACGATCAAGGCCGGCATCGCGCATTGCGAGGCAGTGCGTGATTACGTGTCGCGCGGCATCCTCCAGGAAATCCTGGACGACACCGAGGAGCACATCGACTTCCTCGAAACGCAGATCGACCTGCTCGGCAAGGTCGGCTTGCAGAACTATCTGCAATCGCAGATGGGTGAGATCGAGTAACGCCTTCCTTCACCTCACGCGTCCCGGCTCGTTGGCGGCCGGGCGCCATCCGGTTCAAGTGCGGCAAGCCGGAATCCCCTTCTTCGATCCCCCTTCGCGACAGACTGGGCGGCATCAAGGCCGACCACCCTGCGGGGTTGATAGTTATTGCAAATGCGAAGAATTCGTATTTATAATCGAGGCCTCTTCAGTACAGCCAGCCAGTCGCTTACAGGCCATGATCGTTTGCGTATGCCGCCGAGTCTCCGACCGTGAAATCGCACGCCACGTGCGAGCCGGCATGACGTTCGACGAAGTCCAGTTTGAACTCGGGGTTGCCACGCAGTGCGGCCAATGTGAAGGGTGCGCACGCGAAGTGGTCGCGCAGTGCAGTGCCTCGCATCCGATTGCCGCGCTCCACCGCGACACCGGCTCGACAGCGATCCAGCTTGCCAATTCCATCAAGGAAAGCAAAGCATGGAACTCTTCGCAGCCCTCGGCGGCAGTCTGATCTTTGTCGCCAGCTCGGTCTGGTGGATCCTTCGCAAGTAATTCGTGGCGGTTTTGCTGCAACGGGCACCTCCGGCGGTGCTCGCACTCCAATGGTTCATCGTGTCTGACCGCTTTTCAGCCCCCCCTTCCGCCTTCGGGCTCTCGCGAAACGTCGTCATTGCGGGCAGCGTTGTGCTGTTCCACGTCGCCGCTCTTTGGGCATTGCAGAGCGGGCTGCTGCGCCGGGCGGCCGAAGTCGTGATTCCCGTCGAGATCCTCAGCGATTTCGTCGAACCTCCCAAGCCCAAGGAACCGCCACCGCCGCCGCCTCCTCCGCCAGAGCCCAAACGGCAGGTCACCAAGACGCCCCCGCCGCCGCGGCCGCAGGCGATTCGCGAGCCGAAGCCTGCACCCAACGCACCCACGGGCAGCGTCGAGCCACCTCCGCCCCCGGCTCCCATCGCCGCACCCGCACCGCCAGAGCCGCCCGCACCTGCGCCCGCGCCGCCGGCGCCGCCTTCGGTTCAATTGCCGTCAAGCAATGCCGACTACCTGCAGAACCCGAAGCCTGTGTATCCGGCAATGAGCAAGCGCCTCGGCGAACAGGGCAAGACGATCGTGCGAGTCCTGATCGGAGTGGACGGGCTGCCCAAGCAGGCAACCATCTTCCGCTCCAGCGGCTATGACCGATTGGACGAGGCAGCTCGCCAGGCCGTCATGACCTGGCGCTACGTGCCGGGAAAGCGCAATGGCGTCGTCGAACAAATGGAATTCAACGTTCCGATCAACTGGGTTCTCAACTAATTTTCTGGAGTAGCTTCGTATGGATTCCCAATTTGGCCTGATGAACGTTTGGCATCAGGGTGATGTCGTCACCAAGGCCGTGGCCGTGCTGCTGATCGGCATGTCGCTCGCATCCTGGATCGTCATCCTCATCAAAGCCCTGGACGTCGTCAGGTACAAGCGTCTTGCCAAACACTCACAGGACTTCTGGCATAGCGAAGACTTCGCGACCGCGCTCAACAAGTTGGGCAGGGACGACGGCAATCCTTTCCGCGCGCTGGCGCTCGAAGGCCGCGAGGCCGCAGCGCACCATCGCAACACCAAGGCGCACCTGCATGACGCGCTGGACGTGAGCGACTGGATCACGCGCGCACTTCGCAACGGGATCGACGAATTCACCGCTCGCCTGCAGACCGGGCTGGCCGTGCTGGCATCGGTGGGCTCGACGGCGCCGTTCATCGGCCTCTTCGGCACGGTATGGGGCATTTATCACGCGCTCATGAGCATCGGCTCCGCCGGTCAGGCCACGATCGACAAGGTCGCCGGCCCGATTGGAGAGGCACTGATCATGACCGCGCTGGGCTTGGCCGTCGCCATTCCCGCGGTGCTCGGATACAACGCCCTCGTCCGCGGCAACAAGTTCGTGCTGACCAAGCTCAACAGCTTCGCCCACGACCTGCATGCCTACTTCGTGACCGGTGCGCGGGTTCAAAGCGGTGGCGAGGCCACGGTCGTCGCGCTCAAGAAAGGCTGATCGCCATGGCCTTCGGAACACAGGACGAACCCGATGAAGTCATGAACGAGATCAACATGACGCCGCTGGTCGACGTCATGCTGGTCCTGCTGATCATCTTCATCATTACCGTGCCGGTCATGAAGCACGCGGTGAACATCGATCTGCCGCGCGCGAGCAGCGAACCGGAGGTAACCAAGCCGCAGAACATCCTGTTCACGGTGGCCGCGGATGGCAGCTATTACTGGAACGAGCAGAAGATCGACGATGCGGAATTGAAGTCGCGCATGGCCGCAGAAGGCGTGAAGGATCCCCAGCCCGAACTGCACATTCGCGGCGACAAGGCGGTGCGCTACGAACGTGTCGCCCAGGTCATGTCGGCAGCCCGTGAAGCCGGCGTGCGCAAGATCGGCTTCGTGACCGAGCCAGAGTCGAAGTGAGGAACGCCGAGAGCGGCACGGAAAAATCGATCGCGATGGTTGACTTATTATTGCGAATCATTATCATTTGCACATCGCTTCGATCAACGGGATTTTCAAGATGCAAGCAACGCCCAATGCCTTTTCCGTCCTGAACCATCCTTCGCTGGACCAGTCAGGCGGCGGTCGGGCTTCCGGCGAGTCGGCGGCGCACCCTGTGCCCCTCGTCGAAAGCGCTGAGCTTCTCAAGGGCAACAAGACGGTCGGCATCATGCACAACGGGTCGCTCTACCGACTGCAAGCCACCAAGTTCGGCAAGCTGATCCTTACCAAATAAGTCAGCTCGCCCCTCGCACAAGTTTCATCGTGGGGCGACTCAAGGAGCCCATCTCCGAGGGTCGTTTTTTGCTAGCCAACGGTTCGCCGACTAGCCATGCACTTTTTTCCACCATGACGCCGCAATGAAAAACGCCGACCCTGTGGTCGGCGTTTTGCTTGGATCGAAGGAACGATCAAAGACCGAGTGCCGCGATCCCGGCCCGCGCAATCTGCGCGTCCTCGTTGGATTTGACCCCGCTCACGCCGACGGCCCCGATGACGTGCCCGTCCTTCACGATCGGCACGCCGCCTTCGAGCAGGCCCTGAACGCCGGGCGCGGTAAGGAAGGACGTCCGACCACCGTTGATCATGTCCTCGTAGGTCTTGCTTTCGCGGCGTCCCATCGCAGCGGTATGGGCCTTTGCGGGAGCGATGTGCGAGGAAAGCGCAGCTGCACCGTCAAGGCGCTGCAGCCATAGCAGGTTGCCTCCGTCGTCGGCGATCGCGATGGTCACCGCCCAGTTGTTCTTGACGGCTTCGGCTTCGGCCGCTGCTGCGATCGCCTTGACATCGGCCAGTTCGAGGAAAGACTTGGTTTTCATGGGTCGTCCGAAAAGTTGCGCAACCTATAAGCATAGCGCCCGCACGGGGCCGCGCCCCGAACGCGCTAAGACCGTTTCAGTTCAGGTATTTGTTCTTCCGGCATCTTGTCGCGCCCTAGAATGCGCCCAAACTGCAGCGGTGCAGCATATTTGTGGAGTTTCAGCAATGAACGACCCTGTCAACACACTCGCTACTTCCGTCGGCTATGGCCAGACTCTGCCCCAGGCAGAGCGTCATCGCGTCCTGCGCAACACCTACTGGCTGCTCGCTTTGAGTCTCCTGCCGACGGTCCTGGGAGCATGGCTCGGCGTGGCTTTCGGCATCACCCGCTCGCTGACGGGCGGCGTCGGCCTGATCGTGTTCCTCGCGGGCGCCTACGGATTCATCTTCGCGATCGAGAAGACCAAGAATTCCGGCGCTGGCGTGCCCGTCCTTCTGGGTTTCACCTTCTTCATGGGCCTGATGCTTTCGCGGCTGATCGCGATGGTGCTCGGGTTCAAGAACGGGCCTGAGCTCGTCATGACCGCATTCGGCGGTACCGCCGGCGTCTTCTTCGTCATGGCCTCGCTCGCGACGGTGATCAAGCGCGACCTGTCGGGCCTGTCCAAGTGGCTGTTCGTCGGTGCGATGGTGTTGATGATCGGCGCGATCATCAACGTCTTCGTCGGATCGACCGCCGGCATGCTGGCCATCTCGGTAGCGGCGATCGGCATCTTCTCCGCGTACATGCTGTATGACCTCAAGCAGATCATCGACGGCGGCGAGACCAACTACATCAGCGCGACCCTGGCGCTCTATCTCGACCTGTTCAACGTCTTCCAGAGCCTCCTGGCCCTGCTGGGCATCCTGGGCGGCGAACGCGACTGACTTCGACCACTCGCCTTCGGAAAAAAGGGTCCTTGCGGACCCTTTTTTCATGCCAGATCGAAGACCGCGATCGACTCGACGTGCGCGGTGTGCGGGAACATGTTGACGACGCCCGCGAAGGTGCATCGATAGCCCGCCTGATGGACGAGCAGGCCGGCGTCACGGGCCAGCGTCGAGGGATTGCAGCTCACATAGACGATGCGCTTCGGCGGCACCCAGCCTGCCCTCAGTTCCGGCTGCTGATGCAGGTCCGCGACCGCCTTCGCCAATGCAAACGCACCTTCGCGCGGCGGATCGACCAGCCACTTTTCGGCGGCGCCGTCCGCGACGAGCATCTCGGGCGTCATTTCGAACAGATTGCGGGCGACGAAGCGGGTCGCAGCCAGTGCGCGCCGCGCCGCCGTGGCGGGACGGTTCCGCTCGAAATTGTCGGTTGCGCGCCCCACCAGCGTGTCGCTGCCTTCGATGCCCAGCACCTCGCGCGCGCGACTCGCCAGCGGCAGCGTGAAATTGCCCAGGCCGCAGAACCAGTCGATGACCCGCTCGTCCGGACGAACGTCGAGCAGCCGAAGCGCACGACCCACGAGAACCCGATTGATGTGCGGATTGACCTGGGTGAAATCGGTCGGCTTGAACGGCATCCTGACGCCGAACTCGGGCAACTCGTAGGCCAATGCCGGACCGCCTTCCTCGAGCAGCTTGACGGTGTCCGGCCCTTTGGCCTGCAGCCACCATTGCACGCCCTCGTGCTGCGCCGCGAAAGCCTTCAGCCGGTCGACGTCCGCGCCCGACAGTGGCTCCAGATGCCTCAGCACGAGCGCGATGACGCCCAGTTGAAGGCCGTCCGGTGCGTCGCCGCAGGCGAGCTCGATTTGCGGGCAGGTATCACGCGCATCCAATGAGCCGATGAGCGCGCGCAGCGGCATCAGCATGTCGCTGACCTGCCGCGGCAACACCGGGCACACCTTCATGTCCGCAAGATAGCGGCTCTTGCGCTCATGGAATCCGATGAGGACCGTGCCTTTCTTGATCACGTGCCGGACCGAAAGTCGCGCGCGATAGCGGTAATGCCATGCGGGCCCTTCGAGTGGACGCAGGATGTTTTCCGGCCGGACCTTGCCCAGGTGCCAGAGGTTGTCTTCCAGCGCACGCTGCTTCACGGCGACTTGCGCGGCGGCATCGAGGTGCTGCATCTTGCAGCCGCCGCAAGCGCCAGCATGCAAACCGAAATGCGGGCAACCAGGCCGCACACGCTGGGACGACTCGCGGCCGATCTTCGTGACCGTGCCCTGCTCCCAGTTGTTCTTCTTGCGGTGCACGTTGAGTTGCACCTGCTCGAAAGGCAATGCACCTTCGATGAACACCACCATGCCGTTGGCCTTGTGCGCCACGCCTTGCGCATCGAGGTCGAGCGATTCGACCTGCAGCCATTCATCGTTGGAGCGGTGCTGCTCCTCGTTCTTCACTTTCGAATCCGTCATGCCCCGATTGTCTCAGGCAGCGGCTTCACCCCCGGCGGTCAAAGAAGCGCGTCGCGCTGTACGCCCGCCCGCGCCAATTGGCGCCGCATCTTGGCGAGCGCTTCGTTCTGAATCTGCCGCACACGCTCCCGCGTCAAACCAAGACGAACGCTCAACACCTCGAGGGTTTCGGGATCACGGTCATGCAGACCGTAGCGGCCTTCGAGAACTTCACGCTCCCGCTCCGTCAGAACGAGGATCCACTGATCGAGGAGGCGCTCGACTTCATGCGTCTGCGTGACACCGGTGGGATCACCGCCCTCGTCGTCCGACGCCACGGTGTCGGCAAGGGTGAAGCTGTCTTCACCACGATCACTGCCGGCGTCCAGCGATCGCGGTGCCTCGGCGAGGGCCAGGAGATCGGCCACTTCCTGGACCTCGCGGCCGAGCAGCGCGGCGACATCCTCGACGCGAATGCCATCAGGCCGACGGGCAAGGAACTCGGGGTCGCCCTCCAGCGTGCGGCGTGCGCGCATCACCTGCTGCAGTTCGCGCACCACGTGGACCGGCAGGCGAATCGCTCGCGCCTGCATCATCGCGGCGCGTTCGATCGATTGCCGGATCCACCAGGTCGCATAGGTCGAGAAGCGGAACCCTCGCTCCGGCTCGAACTTGTTGATCGCATGCATCAGCCCGAGATTGCCCTCCTCGATCAGATCCGCCATGGGCACGCCCCGACCGAGATAGCCCTTGGCGATATTCACAACGAGGCGCAGGTTGTGCTCGATCATCGATTGCCGCGCGGCGAAATCCCCCTCCCGTGCGGCGCACGCTGTTCGATACTCTTCCTCGGGGGTGAACAGTTCGGTCCGGCGAATCTCGCGAAGGTAAAGCGTCAGCGAATCGCCGCTTTCACCCGACAGGTTGACAGTGACGCCGCTGCGCAGGTTCTCGTCGCGGCCATCGTTCGCGATGCCATCGATCCGATCATGGGCGTTCGTGGCTCCGGCCTGGCCGCCGTGCACCGATGCCCCGCCGTTGCCCGCCGCTCGCCGCACGACCGGAGTGCGATAAGGGCGGGCGCTGGCCATGGCACGTCAGCGTGGCGGCAGGTACCGAGCCGGATCGACCGGCTTGCCCTGTCGGCGGATTTCGAAGTGCAGCTTGACGCGATCAGCGTCGCTGTTGCCCATCTCGGCAATCTTCTGTCCCTTCTGCACGGACTGGTCTTCCTTGACGAGCAGCGTGCGGTTGTGCGCGTAAGCCGTCAGATAGGTGTTGTTGTGCTTCAGGATGATGAGGTTGCCGTAGCCCCTCAGGCCCGCGCCCGCATAGACCACACGGCCATCGGCAGCCGCGAGCACCGAATCACCCGCCTTGCCGCTGATGTCGAGGCCCTTGTTCTTGGCCTCGTCGAAGCCCGCGATCAAGCTGCCCTGCGCTGGCCAGATCCAGCCCACGTCCTCGTCACCGGATACCGACGCCGCAGGCGGCGTGGGCGATGCCGTCACGGGCGCGGGTGGCTTGGCGGTTCCATTGGTAGCTGCATTGGCCGACGACGCAGCCGCTGCGGCAGTGGCGGGCGCGACGATCGGCTGAGTCGTCGATCGATTGGCGGTACCCGATGCATCCGCGGTCGATGCGACCGCCGGCGCCGGCGTCGACGCTGCGACCGCACCCACAGGTGGAATCACGCGCAAGACCTGCCCCACTTCGATGAGGTCAGGATTGTCGAGGTTGTTCCACTTCGCGATGTTCTGCCAGCTCTGCCCCGTCTCTGCGCCGATGCGGCGAATCGTGTCGCCGGGCCGCACTGCGTAGTAGCCGGGCTTGCCGTAGTTTTCGATGCCAGGCAGTGGCTTGCCAGACGGATCGGTGGTGATCGGCGGCACGCCGATCCCGGGCTGCACGTTCGTCGCGCCTGCGGCCGGCGCGCGCGTCATCGCGCCGCGATCCTCGACAGGCACCGGTCCGCTCGGCGTTGAACATCCCACAATCACGAGCGCAACTGCCAGCGTCATGCCGGCAAGCCAGCCCCGATTGCCAATACCCTGCATGTGTTCTTCCTTCAAGCAATTCCCGATTTTAGGGGGACAAAGTGAACCGCCTCAAGAACGCGGCGCTCCGTTCCACGTGCGGTTTTGTCGATGACGACGAGGGCTTGCCCACCCGTCGATGACTGCGTCGGCGCGACGATGCGGCCGCCCACGGCAAGCTGCGCGATCCATGCCTCGGGCACCGCTTCTCCGCCGGCCGCAGCGATGATGCCGGCGTACGGTGCGCCCTTGGCATAGCCCACCATGCCATCCCCCAGCAGGAGGTGAACGGTCGCGAAACGAAAGGGCCGCAGGTTCGCGCGCGCGCGTTCGTGAAGACCTCGCAGGCGCTCGATGCTGTAGACCTCGGTTGCCACATGACTGAGTACTGCAGCCTGGTAGCCGCACCCCGTGCCGATCTCGAGGACGCGGCCCAGTCGATCAGCCGGCTTGTTCGCCAGCGAGGGCGCACCGAGCAGCAACTCGATCATGCGCGCCACCACATTGGGCTTGGAGATGGTCTGGCCCAGTCCGATCGGGAGGCTGGTGTCTTCGTACGCCTGATTGACCAGCGCGCTATCGACAAACATATGCCGCTCGACTGTGCCCATCGCACGCAGCACACGTGCATCGGTGATGCCTTGCGCTGCGAGGCGTTGCACCATCCGCGTGCGCACAGCATCCGAAGCCATCGACGGTGTCGCATGCACCACAGGTTTTGCGGGCGTGGCAGAAGTCCGTCCGCGAACCGTCGGAGGAGCCCCGGTCGTCAGCCGCACCGGGAAACCGGGACGTTGGCCTGCCATGTCAGGAAGACTCGCCCAGTCGAGCCACCGTCTCTCGCCACTGGCCGAGATGCGCGTGGTCGGTCAGGTCGATCTGCAAGGGGGTTAGCGCAACATGACCTGCTGCCGTCGCATGGAAGTCAGTGCCCTCGCCGCTGTCCTTTGCACCACCAGCACCGGCGATCCAGTACATCGTCTCGCCGCGCGGGCTGTCCTGGGTGATCACCTTCTCGGCCGCATGACGACGGCCCAGCCGGCATACCTTCACCGGCTTGAGTTCTTCGAACGGCCGGTTGGGGATGTTGACGTTCAGCAGGAACGCAGGGCCCCCGATCATCTTCTCGCGCTCGATCTGCTGGACGAGTCTTCTCGCAGCGCGAGCGGCGGCATCGATGTGCGCCCAACCCTTCTCGATCTGGGAGAAGGCGATGGCCGGGATGCCGAAGAGATAAGCCTCCATCGCTGCACCGACTGTCCCCGAGTAGATCGTGTCGTCGCCCATGTTGGCGCCGTTGTTGATGCCCGAGACCACGAGGTCGGGTCTGTAGTCGAGGAGACCCTTCAACGCGATGTGCACGCAGTCGGCAGGCGTTCCGGTCACGTAGCGAAAACCGTTGTGCGCCGCATGCACGTACAGCGGCGCCGCCAGCGTCAGTGCGTTGGACTTCGCGCTGTTGTTGTGCTCGGGCGCGACCACTTCAACATCGGCTACATCCTTCAACGCATCGTGCAGTGCCACGATGCCTGGAGCCTGATAGCCGTCGTCGTTCGAAATAAGTATCTTCATGGCGTCTGGGAGTCCGCAAGATTGTAGGCGGCAGGTGCGTCACGACTGGGACAACGGCGTCATCGGCCGAGGCCTATCATGGCCCGCACTTTCAATCGTCACCCCGCCCTATCTACAGGAGACACGAGCATGCACGCATGGCTCTGCGAAAACCCCGTCGGCGTCGATGCGCTGACATGGAAAGAATTGCCGACGCCACAGCCCGGCCCGGGTCAGGTCTTGGTCGAAATCAAGGCAGCCAGCCTGAACTTTCCCGATCTTCTGATCGTTCAGAACAAGTACCAGATCAAGCCCCCGCTGCCTTTCGTCCCGGGGTCCGAATATGCCGGCGTGGTCGCTGCGGTCGGAGAAGGCGTCAAGAACCTGCGCGTGGGCCAGAACGTCGCGTGTCTTTCCGGCACCGGCGGGTTCGGAACACACACGCTCGCACCGGCCGCCTTGTGCATGCCCCTGCCCGATGGATTTGGCCATGTCGACGCGGCAGCTTTCATCATGATTTACGCGACTTCTTGGCACGCACTGATGGATCGCGCCCAATTGAAGGCCGGTGAAACCGTCCTCGTTCTCGGCGCGGCCGGCGGCGTCGGGACGGCCGCAATTCAGATTGCAAAGGCAGCCGGCGCCAAGGTGATTGCCGCGGCCTCCACCGACGAGAAATGCGAGTTGTGCAAGTCCATTGGTGCGGACGCGACGATCAACTACACGACGCACGGCCTTCCCAATGCATTCCGCGACGCAGTCAAGGCGGCGACCGATGGCAAAGGACCGGATGTCATTTACGACCCGGTAGGCGGCGAATTCGCCGAGCCCGCATTCCGGTCGATCGCGTGGCGTGGCCGCTATCTGGTCGTCGGTTTTGCCGCTGGCCCCATACCCTCGCTCCCGCTGAATTTGGCCCTTCTCAAAGGGGCATCGCTGGTCGGCGTGTTCTGGGGAGACTTCGCCAAGCGCGAACCCCAGGCCAATGGACAGATGATGGCCGAATTGGCCAAATGGTACGGCGAGGGCAAGATCAAGCCGGTGATCGACAGCACCATGCCCATGGCGGACCTCAAGGCCGCCTACGCGCACATGGGCTCGCGTGGCGTGAAGGGCAAACTGGTCCTCGTGAACTGAAGCGACACGCGGCGCGCAATAAAAAGCCCGCGGATCGCGGGCTTTTTAACTGGAGGGCAGGGATTACTTGATTTCGAAGTCCGACAGCGATTTGCCCGCAGCCAACGCCTCGGTCACCCAGCGCGGCTTGCGCCCGCGACCACCCGACCAGGTCTCACCGGTCGGGCTGCGGTACTTTGCTGCCGCCTTTGTCGGAGCGGCGACCACACTCCTTCTGCTGCCGCGCATCGCGAGTTTCAGATCGGAGGCGGTCAAACCGTATTCGGCAATCTTCTTGCGCACCTCCTCGATCACGCCCGCCCGCTCTTGGTTTCTGAGCTCTTCGGCTTGCCTGCGCAATTGCGCAATCTGCTCGTCGTGCTTCTTGATCTGGGAATTGATGTCGGCAAGGGTCGAGGCCATCGGTGCTAATCCTCCGAATTGGAAAGAAAAAATTCTAATTGAGATTCCAATTGCAGCAAACGCAAGCGCACAAAAAAAAACGCCGACCCGGGGGTCGGCGCTTTTGATCAATGCAGTTTGGGGTGGCTGATGGGACTCGAACCCACGACGACCAGAATCACAATCTGGGACTCTACCAACTGAGCTACAGCCACCGCAGAGCCCGCAATTGTAGCGTGAAAAACTACCTTTCGGCGCTGATCGCGGAATCCGATGGCTTCGGCACCAGGATTTCGGCCTTGAAGCGGTTCTTCAGCATGTCGTAGTAGGCCGCCGTCTCGGCGGCCCCGACAGCTTGCCCGTACTGCTCGCTTTCCTGCCTGGCCACTTCCGGCGTGGGCGGCGTGCGCGGCACGGCCTTGACAACGCGCACGACCGCGAAGCCTTGTTGCCCCAGATCGGCACCGACCAGCACCGGCAGCTTGGCACTGTCGGCGCGCAGCGCGGCCTCGATCACCTGCGGCGCTTGGGATTGCGTTTCCAGCCTCGAGACCGTGACGGGCGATCCAAATGTCGCGCCGGCCGGATCGGCCTGCCACGCTGTCAGCTTGGCCGTGCCCTCCGCCTTCGCGAGGGCCGCCGAACGCTCCGCAACGAGCTGGGCGCGGACCTTGTCCTTGACTTCATCGAACGGCAGCGCGCGCGCCGGCGAGTATTGGGTCACGCGCCCGGCCGCGAGTTGGTTCGCGCCGATCTCGATCGCTTCGGTGTTGTGCTTGCGCTCCAGCGAATCCGGCGCGAAAAGCGCATTCAGGAAGTTACGGTTTGCCAACGGGCCCGCCCCGCCCGGCAGGGGCACGCGCCGGACATTGTTTGCGGTCTGGATGGTGAGGCCCAGTTTGTCCGCCGCAGGCTTCAGGCTGTCGGGCTGCTGGTAGACGATGTCCGTGAACGTTTCGGCGGCCTTGGCGAACTCCTGTGTGGCCTGCTGACTGCGCACTTCGTTCTCGATAGTGGCGCGGACCTTTTCGAAGGGTGGCACCACCGCCGGCTTGATGTCGTTCAGGTGGATGATGTGAAAGCCGAATTCGGTTTCGACCACATTGCTGATCTCGCCCTTCTTCAGCGCGAACAGCGAATCCTCGAACGGCTTGACCGTCGCGCCGCGCGTCACGAAGTCGAGGTCACCGCCCTTCTCCGCGGAAACGGGATCCTGCGAATTCTTGCGCGCCACTTCCGCAAACGTAGCGGGCGCCTTGCGGACCTCGGCCAGCAGCTCTTCTGCCTTTGCGCGGGCCTTCTCGCGGTCGGCGGCGGGCGCACTCGCCGGCGCGGCAATCAGAATATGGCTCGCGCGCCGTTCTTCCTTGCTGCCGAAGCGGGCGCTGTTCTGGTCGTAGTAGCTGCGCAGATCCGCTTCGCTGATCGCGATGTTCTTCTTGGCCGCTTCGAGATCGAGCACGAGGTATTCGACGTTGGCTTCTTCCGGCGCCTGGAACTGCGCGGAATGATCCTTGTAGAAAGCCTGCATGTCCGCGTCGGTGACGTTGACCTTGGAAGCGAAATCGGCCGGCTTGAACAGCGCCACCTGGATCTCGCGACGGTCATAGAACGCATTCAGTGTTGCCGCGGCCTGTGCGGCGCTCGCGAATGCGGTTCCGGAGATGCCGAGCGACACCTGCTGCGTCGCGAGCTCCGCGCGGATGGCGGCTTCGTATTGTTCCGGCGTGCGGCCGGTGGCGCGCATGAAGCCTTCGCGATCGAACTTGCCGTCCGGCGTGCGAAAGGCCGCGAGGCCGGTGTTCTCGGCAAAGAGGCGTGCCAGCCGCTCCTCGGAAACCGTCATGTTCGACTTCGCTGCGGCGGCGGCCAGCACGCGATCGCGAACCATGCGCTCCAGCGTGGCATAGCGCGCGGCCTCCGAGTCGAGCAGGGCCGGCTCGATGTTCGGCGCCTGCTGGCGGATGCGGTCGACCTCGCTGCGATGCTGCTGTTCCCATTCCGGGCGCGTGATCTCGGCGCCATCCACACGGGCTACCTTTTCGGCCTTGCCGCTTCCCTCGTAGCGATTGACGCCGAACAGCACGAACGACGGAATGATCAGCAAGAACAAGAGCCCCATGATGATCTTGTTGTACTTGCGGAAGGAATCAAACATGCTGGAGCACTCTCTTTGACGGATTGCGAAACGGCAACAAAAAAGGCGAACGCTCCGTTCGCCTTTTGTATCGGGTGGTGGGTGCTGAGGGGTTCGAACCCCCGACCTACGCCTTGTAAGGGCGCCGCTCTACCAGCTGAGCTAAGCACCCCACCGGAAACATCGATCTCAGTTCAAGGCGTCCTTGAGCGCTTTGCCGGGACGGAACTTCGGAATCTTGGCGGCCTTGATTTTAATCGCGTCGCCGGTGCGTGGATTGCGACCGGTGCGCGCAGCGCGCTTGCCCACAGCGAACGTACCGAAACCGACGAGCGACACAGAGCCGCCTTTCTTGAGCGTGGTCCGAATGGCGCCGATGGTGGACTCGAGTGCGCGCGTGGCGGCTGCTTTGGAAATGTCGGCGTTCTTTGCGATGTGCTCAATCAGTTCGGTCTTGTTCACAAGGGCCCCTTGTAGAAAAAATGTTGATCAGGGTCAGAAGCGATCACGTACTCGCGACGAATGCCGCGAGGAGCGAATTGGAATTGGGTGACAGTTCTGACGCGCCGGCAGCGCACTGCCGACAGGGATTACAACCACTGGTCTACGGGGTGTCAATAAGACACTCACCCCATAGACCACAACGAGGAGCGCGATTCTAGTGGCCTTTTGCGATGCCTTCTCAGAGGGCTTCCGCAATGGCCTTTCCGAGATCGAACGTGCGCCCGGTTCCGCCGATATCGGGCGTGCGCGGCGCGCCGCTTCGAGGGTCGAGCACCTTCTCGATGGCGGCAAGGATCGCATCGTGAGCGGCCTTGTGGCCGAGGAACTCCAGCATCATCGCGCCGCACCAGATCTGGCCGATCGGGTTCGCGATGCCCCGGCCCGCGATGTCCGGCGCAGAACCGTGCACGGGCTCGAAGAGCGAAGGGGTCGTGCGCTCGGGATTCAGGTTCGCGCTCGGCGCGATACCGATCGTGCCGGTACACGCCGGACCGAGGTCCGACAGGATGTCGCCGAAGAGATTGCTCGCCACCACCACGTCGAAAAAGTCCGGCCGCTGCACGAAGTGCGCGGTCAGGATGTCGATGTGGAACTTGTCGAGATTCACGCCGGGATAGTTCTTCGACATCGCCGCGACCCGCTCGTCCCAGTAGGGCATCGTGATCGAGATGCCGTTGGACTTGGTCGCGCTGGTGAGATGCTTCTTCGGCCGCGATTGCGCGAGGTCGAACGCGAACCTCAGGACCCGGTCCACGCCGAGGCGCGACATCACCGTTTCCTGCACGACGATCTCGCGCGCCGTGCCTTCGTACATGCGCCCGCCGATGCTCGAATACTCGCCCTCGGTGTTCTCACGGACGATGTACATGTCGATCTCGCCGGGCTGCCTCGGCGTCCCGTCGCGGCGCACCACAGGCGCGACGATGCCGGGCATGAGCCGCGCCGGACGCAGGTTGATGTACTGGTCGAACTCGCGCCGGAACAGCAGCAGCGAGCCCCAGAGCGACACATGGTCCGCGATCTTCTCGGGCCAGCCGACAGCGCCGAAGAAGATCGCGTCGTGCCCACCGATCTGCTCCTTCCAGTTGTCGGGCAGCATCTTTCCGTGCTTCTCGTAGTAGTCCCAGCTCGAGAAGTCGAAGTGATCGAATTTCAGGTCGATGCCGAACTTGCGAGCCGCCGCGTCGAGCACGCGCAGGCCCTCGGGCACGGTTTCCTTGCCGATGCCGTCGCCGGCGATGACTGCGATGCGTTGGATACTCATGTCTCAATCCTTCGGGGTTGCGTTGAAAAACGAAAACGCCTCGGCGACCAGTTCGGCGGGGGCTTCTTCGGGAATGTAGTGGCCGCAGGGCAGCGTGCCGCCGGTGACGTACTGCGCCCGTTCGCGCCAGAGCGCGAGCACATCGAAGCACCGGCCCACCACGCCATGCGCGCCCCACAACACGCGCAGCGGCATGTCCAGCTTGCGCCCGGCTGCGATGTCGGCGCGATCGTGTTCGAGGTCGATGGTGGCCGACGCGCGATAGTCCTCGCAGATCGCACGCGCCGTGCCGTCGATGGCCGCGCACCTCTCGTACTCCGCGAGTGCTTCAGGAGCGAAAGGGCCCAGCCCCGCGTGGCGGCCGCCCATCACGCTGCGCACGTAGCGCCCCGGATCGGAAGCGACGAGCGCCTCCGGAAGCGGCGGCGGCTGGATCAGGAAGAACCAATGCCAGTAGGCGCGCGCGAAGGCTTCCGTGGTGTTCTGGTACATCGCGAGCGTCGGGGCGATGTCCAGTAGCAGCATGCGCTCCACCGCCTGCGGATGATCCGCCGCCAGCCGGTGCGCCACGCGCGCGCCGCGGTCGTGCGCGAGCACGCCGAAGCGCTCGAAGCCGTGTGCGCGCATGACTGCGAGCGCGTCGAGGGCCATCTCGCGTTTGCTGTAGCGAACATGCCCTTCGTCCGCTTCGGGCCGGCCTGAATCGCCGTAGCCGCGCAGATCCATCATGACCACATTGAACCGCTGCGCCAGCAGCGGCGCGACGCGATGCCAGATGGCGTGCGTCTGCGGATGCCCGTGCAGCAGCAGCAGCGGCGCGCCGCGCCCTCCCGCTTTTCCGTGCAGCCTCACGCCGTCGCGCGAGAGATCGAAGGAGGAAAACGAATCGAGCATGGCCGAATTGTGCGTTGCGCCTTGCTCATCCACCAAGCAACAATCGGCCAATTGATACTTTCCGAAATGGCAGCAATGGAACGCAGCGATCTGGAACTCGTCGTGGCCATCCGCGATCGCGGCAGCCTGGCCGCCGCAGCGCTTGCGCTCGACGTGGTGCCCTCGGTCGTGACCAAGCGGCTCGGCTCGCTCGAAGCCCGGCTGGGGCAGCGGCTGTTCGAGCGGACCACGCGCAGGCTGAGCGCCACGGCGGAGGGCGAAGCGGTGTGCCTCCATGCCCGCGCCCTTCTCGATGGATTCGCAGCACTCGAGAACGAGCTCCGCGAGCGCCAGACCCAACTGAACGGCACGATCCGGCTGGTTGCGACCTTCGGGTTTGGCCGGCTCTGGCTTGGCCCCGCTCTGGCTCTGTTCAACGAGCGACATCCAGGACTGCACATCCAGCTCACGCTCGCGGAGAAGCTCCCCGACCTCGGCGCCGAGGGCTACGACGGCGCGGTGTGGCTGTGGGCCCCGCAACCCCGCCATGCCGGCGACTGGGTGACGAGGCGCATCGCTCGCAACCAGCGCGTGCTCGCGGCCGCCCCGGCCTATCTGACGCGGCGAAGCCATCCGCCCGATTTGGCGTCGCTCGCTTCTCACGATTGCCTGGTGGCTCGTGAGAACAGCAGCGGCGATGAACGCGAGTTCGCGCTCTGGACCCTGCGCCACCAGAAGGACGGGAGCAGCGCCCGCGTCCGCGTGCGCGGCCCGCTTTCGAGCAATTCGGGCGAACTGGTGCGCGATTGGTGTCTGGCCGGCCGGGGCCTGATGCTGCGCAGCCTCTGGGACATTGCGCCCCACCTCGCGTCGGGCGAGCTGGTGCGGGTGCTGCCGCAATTCGCGATGCCGGACGCCGACATCCAGTGGATCGCGCCGTGGCGCCCGAAGACGCCGAAGCGCGTCCGGCTGCTGATCGATTTCCTCGTCGAACGCTTTCGCAACGAGCCCTGGAAAGGCGCCGGCGCTCGCCCTTCCTGAGGGCCTTCAGCGCGGTCCTCGCACCGCGAGGCTCACGCCCACGGCGGTCATCGCGATGCCGGCCAGCGTCATCGCCGTGATCGGCTCGGCGAACAGGATCCACGCCATCACGGCCGTGCACGGCGGCACCAGGTAGAGCAGGCTCGTGACGGCCGTCGCCGTGCCACGCTGGATCAGCATGTAGAGCAGCGAACTGCCGCCGAGCGACAAGGCGAGCACCGACCACGCCATTGCCCCGCCGGACGAGAGGTTCCACTGGATGCTCTCGGGCTCCATCAGCGCGAAGGGCAAGGTGACGATGAACGCCGCGCCGAGCTGGATGGCGTTGGCGCTTCGCACGTCGCAAGGCGCCACGAATCGCTTCTGGTAGAGCGTGCCCGCCGTGATCGAGAGCAGCGCGGTGATGGCGAGCGACATCGTGAGCACGCTCACTTCGCCACCCTGCTCCAGCTTGCGCCACACCACAAGCACCAGGCCCGCGAATCCGAGCAGCAGGCCGAGCCATTGCCGGCTGGTGACCACGCCGCCGCGCAACGACAGCCAGACGGCGGTGAGCACCGGCTGAATACCCACGAGCAGCGCAACGAGCCCCGAGCCCATGCCGGCCCTGACCGCGGCCCAGACACCCCCGAGATATCCGGCCTGCATCAGCACGCCAGTGACCGCGAGATGCCCCCACTGCACCCGGTTGCGCGGCCAGGCCACGCGCGCGAGGACCACCCAGGCGACGAAGCAGATCACCGACAGCGCATAGCGCACGACCAGGAACTTGAGCGGCGGCGCGTAGGGCATGCCGTAGCGCGCCACGATGAAGCCGGTGCTCCAGATCAGAACGAAGACCCCCGGCATGGCCCGCAGCCAGCCCGCCGGCCGGGCCGCGTCGATCATTTGGCGCGTGCCCGGATCTCGGGGATGGCTTTTTGCAGGTAATAGACCATCGACCAGACGGTGAGCACCGCGGAGATCCAGATCAACCACTGCCCCCACGCGCCCGTGTCGATCGTGCCGAAGAGCATGCCGTTGAAGAGCAGGAACGGGATCGCAACCATCTGCACCGTGGTCTTCACCTTGCCGACCATGTGGACGGCGACGCTTTTGCCGGCACCGATCTGCGCCATCCATTCGCGCAGCGCAGAAATGGCGATCTCCCGGCCGATGATGATCAACGCCACGAAGACATCGGTGCGATTGAGATGCACGAGCACGAGCAGCGACGCGCACACGAGGAACTTGTCGGCGACGGGATCGAGGAACGCGCCGAAGGCGGAGGTCTGATTGAGTTTGCGCGCGAGAAAGCCATCGAGCCAGTCGGTCGCCGCGAACACGACGAACATCACCGTGGCGATGAGATTGCGCATCGGCTCCGACAGCGGCAGGTAGAACACACCCACGATCAGCGGAATCGCGACGATGCGCGCCCAGGTCATGATCGTCGGCAGGGTCCAGAACATCAGGGGAGTATATGCAGGCATTGGCACACCCCCAGGCTTGCTCGCTTCGCGTAGCCGCCAACCCCCTTGCAGGGGGCGCAGCCTGCGGCCCGGCAAAGCCGGTTCCGCGGCAGCTCCCGCGAAGGAGTGTGCGCGCCTCGCGGTCGGCTAATGCAGGGCCTTGTAGATTTCTTCGGCGAGATCGAAGGCGATGCCTTCGACGGAGGCGATGTCCTCGACACTTGCCGCGGCGACGCCGCGGATGCCGCCGAAGCGCTGCAGCAGGCGCGCGCGGCGCTTCGGGCCGATGCCCGGAATGTCTTCGAGTTGGCTTCCGCCGACACGCACCTTCGCGCGCTTGGCGCGCATGCCGGTGATCGCAAAGCGGTGCGCCTCGTCGCGGATCTGCGCGACCAGCATCAGCGCCGCCGAATCGCGACCGAGGTAGACCTTTTCGCGTCCGTCCGCAAACACCAGTTCCTCGAGGCCCACTTTGCGGCCCTCGCCTTTCTCGACGCCGACGATGAGGGAAAGCGGCAACCCGAGTTCCCCGAACACTTCGCGCGCCATCGATACCTGCCCCTTGCCGCCGTCGACCAGCACCAGGTCCGGCATGCGTGCCGCTCGCGTGCCCGCCGGCGCATCCGAGCCGGCGCCCGCCGCATCGCCGGCCGGCGGCGCGTCGGTCTCGGCGGCCATCGCCTCGGCGAGCTTGCCGTAGCGGCGGTGCAGCACCTGCCGCATCGCGGCGTAGTCGTCCCCGGGCGTGATGCCTTCGATGTTGTAGCGGCGGTACTCGCGGTTCTGCATCGCATGACGCTCGAAGACTACGCAGGACGCCTGCGTCGCCTCGCCCGCGGTGTGCGAGATGTCGAAGCATTCGACGCGGAAGTTCTCGAGGTCATCCGGCGCGAGTTCGAGCGCGTCGACCAGCGCGCGGGTACGCGCCTGCTGCGAGCCTTCCTCGGCGAGCAGCCGCGCGAGCTGCAGGCTGGCGTTCTTGCAAGCCATCTCCAGCCAGTGCCGGCGCTGCTCACGCGGCTGGAACACCGCCGTCACGCGCGTGCCGGCCTGCTGCGAAATGGCCTCGATCAGTTCGCGGCTCACCAACTCGCTGAGCACCAGCGTGGCCGGCACGGGCACGTCGATGTAGTGCTGCGCGACGAAGGCTTCCAGGACCTGCACCTCGACGGGCGCCGGCGGGGTTGCGTCGTCGTCTTCTCCAGCGCCCTCGCCGTGCCGTATCAGGGTCGCGTCCTCGACATGCACCGGGAAGTACGCCCGGTCGCCCAGATGCCGCCCGCCCCGCACCATCGCGAGATTGACACAGGCTTTCCCGCCCTGGACCTTGACCGCGAGGATGTCCACGTCCTTGTCCGACGCGATCTCGACCGACTGCTGGTGCAGCACGCGCGACAGCGCCGACATCTGGTTGCGCAGCTCGGCCGCCTGCTCGAACTCGAGCTTTTCGGCGTGCGCCACCATCCGCGCCTCGAGTTGCGTGAGCACGGCCTGCGTGTCGCCCAGCAGGAAGGCCTCGGCATTGGCCACGTCCTGCGCGTAGTCCGGCGGCGCGATGTAGCCGACGCACGGCCCGCTGCAGCGCTTGATCTGGTAGAGCAGGCAGGGCCGCGTGCGGTTGCTGTAGACCGTGTCCTCGCAGGTCCGCAGCCTGAACACCTTTTGCAGGAGCTGGATCGATTCCTTGACCGCCCAGGCGCTCGGATACGGGCCGAAGTAGCGGTGCTTGCGGTCGACCGAGCCGCGGTAGTAGGCCAGCCTTGGAAACTCGTGCGAGGCGATCTTCAGGTAGGGATAGCTCTTGTCGTCGCGAAACAGGATGTTGTAGCGCGGCTTGAGCGTCTTGATCAGGTTGTTCTCGAGCAGCAGCGCCTCGGCCTCGGAGCGCACCACCGTGGTCTCCATGCGCGCGATCTTCGAGATCATGTGGCCGATGCGCGTGCCGGCGTGGTTCTTCTGGAAGTAGTTGGCGACGCGCTTCTTCAGGTTGCGGGCCTTGCCCACATAGAGCACCGCCCCCGCCGAATCGAAATAGCGGTAGACGCCCGGCAGTTGCGGCAATGCCGCGACCTCATTGAGCAGTTGTTCGGAATGTGTCTCTGACATCGGTTTACTGGGGAGCCGATTCCACGGGCACCGGTTCGCACCGGACCTCGGTCTTCACGGAATTGGCGATGAAGCATTCGTCGTGGGCTGCGTGGTGCATTTCTTCGATCTGCGCCATGGAAGGGAGGCGCTCGCCGGAGAACCGCACCGCCGGCCGCAGCGTGACCACGGTCATCGCGATCTTGCCGGCGGCGTTGGCGCCCATCCGGCCGGCGGCGCGATCGACGTAGGTATCCACGCAGAAGCCCCGCGCAGCCGCGATCGACAGGAACCACAGCATGTGGCAGCTCGACAGCGAGGCGACGAAGGCTTCCTCGGGATCGACGGCAGCGGGGTCGGACAGCGGGACAGGCACCACATGCGGCGAGGACGAGCCCGCCCATTCGGCGCCGCCGTCGAAGCGGATCGCATGGCGGCGGCTGTAGCGATTGCCGACGAAGTCCTGGCCGCCGCGTTGCCAGGTGATTTCGGCCGTGTGCTGGGCCATGGATGCTGTCTCCGATGAATCGAGTGGGGGCTGTAGAGTATCCCGCGATGCGCTGGGACATTTTCTGCAAGATGATCGACAACCACGGCGACGTCGGCGTCTGCTGGCGGCTTGCGACCGGGCTCGCCGGCCGGGGCGAAAAGGTACGCCTCTGGATCGACGAGCCGTCGGCGCTGGCCTGGATGGCGCCCGCCGGATGCCCCGGCGTGACGGTGGTTCACTGGACCGAACGCGACGCGGCGCGGCATGATGCCGGCGCGCCGACCCCGGACGTGCTGATCGAGGCATTCGGCTGCGACCCGGTGCCGGAGGTCGTTTCGCTCTTCGCCCGCCAGCATCCGGGCGAAGAGGCGCGGCATCGCTGGATCAACCTCGAATACCTTTCCGCGGAACCCTACGTCGAGCGGCTGCATCGCCTGCCCTCGCCCGTCTTTAGGGATCCCGGCGCAGGCCTGACCAAGCATTTCTTCTATCCCGGCTTCACCACCGCGACCGGCGGCGTGATGCGCGAACCCGACCTCATGGCGCGCCGCGACCGCTTCGACCGCGCCGCGTGGCTGGCAGCGCACGACATTCCCTGGCAGGGCGAACGGATCGTTTCGCTCTTCTGCTACGAACCGCGTGCGCTCGACAACCTGCTCGGACAGTTGGAAAACGCCGGCGAACCGACCCGCCTGCTGGTGACGGCCGGCCGCGCCGCCGCCGCCCTCCCGCCCGGGCCGGCCCGGCGCGGCGCGCTGTCGATTTCCTGGCTGCCCTACGTGTCGCAGATCGATTTCGATCATCTCCTCTGGGCCTGCGACCTCAACTTCGTGCGGGGCGAGGATTCGCTGGTCCGCGCGCTCTGGGCGGGCGCACCATTCGTGTGGCAGATCTATCCGCAGGACGACGATGCGCACCACAACAAGCTCGACGCCTTTCTCGACTGGGCCAAAGCGCCGCGCTCGCTGCGCGATTTCCATCACCGCTGGAACGGCATTTCCCCGAGTCCCCTGCCCGTGCTCGACCGGTTGACGCTCGCGCAGTGGGCTTCCGCGGCCCACGCCGCACGCGAATCTCTCTTGGCGCAGGAGGATCTTTTGACCCGCCTGATCCGATTCGTGACCCAAAAAAGCTAAAATTGCGGGCTTTGCGGAATTCCGGCTTGGGCAGCCCCTCTCGCCCCGGCATCCCCTTTTCCGCCGAACCCGCCGCGGTGCAGATGCAACGAGCGGCCTACATCCAGAGATCCTGATTATGAAAATCGCTCAAGAAATTCGCGCCGGCAACGTCATCATGCACGGCAAGGACCCCATGGTCGTCCTCAAGACCGAATACAGCCGCGGCGGCCGCAATTCCGCCACCGTGCGCATGAAGCTCAAGAGCCTGATCGCCAACTTCAACACCGAAGTGGTCTTCAAGGCCGACGACAAGATGGAGCAGATCATCCTCGAGAAGAAGGAGTGCACGTACTCCTACTTCGCCGACCCGATGTACGTCTGCATGGACAGCGAATTCAACCAGTACGAAGTCGAAGCCGAGAACATGGGCGACGCGCTCAACTACCTCGAGGACGGCATGCCGGTCGAAGTGGTGTTCTACGACGGCAAGGCGATCTCGGTCGAACTGCCGACCAGCGTCGAGCGCGAAATCACCTGGACCGAGCCGGCCGTCAAGGGCGACACCTCGGGCAAGGTCATGAAGCCCGCGAAGATCGCCACCGGCTTCGAAATCGGCGTTCCGCTGTTCGTCTCGCAAGGCGACCGCATCGAAATCGACACCCGCACCGGCGAATACCGCAAGCGCGTCTGAGCGATTCGAGCGTTCACTCTAAAAGGCTCCTTCGGGAGCCTTTTTTGCGTCCGTGCACCAACACCGGGCCCGGAACCTGCAAGGCGCAAAATGCTCATCCGCTTCTCGCGCAAGAACATGACCAACAGTACACACGATCTTCACGACAAACGCCTGGCCGACGCATGGGCCACGCTCCAGGCCCATGCGGACAAGGGACTTCCGCTCAACACCGATCCCTCTCGGCTGGCCTTCGCCGACCCTGAATTCCTCCTTCGCCGCGAAACGCGCGGCCTGCGCATGCAACTCGAGTTGATGAAGCCCGACATCGAAATGCGCGCCCACGGCATCGAGAACACGATCGTGGTGTTCGGCAGTGCGCGCTTCCGCAGCGAGGAAGAATCCGGCGCGCTGATCGCCCAGGCCGAAGCGGCCGGCGACGCCGCGACCGCCGAACGCTGGCGCAGGCTCGCGCGCAGTTCGCACTATTACGAGAAGGCGCGCGCCTTCGGCAAACTGGTCGCCCAGTACAGCAACGACTGCGACCCCGAAGACAAGCTTTTCATCTGCACCGGTGGCGGCCCGGGCATCATGCAGGCGGCCAACCGCGGCGCCTACGAAGGTGGCGGCATTTCGGTCGGGCTGGCGATCGCCCTGCCGATGGAGGAGGAAGCGAACCCCTACGTCACCCCGGCGCTGAGCTTCAAGTTCCACTACTTCGCGATCCGCAAGATGCACTTCATGATGCGTGCGAAGGCGCTGGTCGCATTCCCCGGCGGCTTCGGGACGCTGGACGAACTGTTCGAGGTCATCACGCTCGTTCAGACGCGCAAGGCAAAACCGGTGCCGATCGTGCTTTTCGGCTCGGACTACTGGAAGCAACTCATCAATTTCGAGTTCCTCGCCGAGGAAGGCGTGATTTCCCCCGGCGATGTGAAGCTGATCGAGTACGTGGATACGCCCGAAGACGCCTGGAGCTACATCAAGCGCTTCTATAAGCTGTAGCTTTAGATGTGGCTCGCCCCCAGGCTCGCGCACTTCGTGTCGCTCTCCACCCCTACCGGGGGCAACACCGTCGGCCCGGCGGAGCCGGTTCCGTGGTGTTTCTGAGTTCTCCGTGCTCGGTCAATGCGTCGGCTGGTTTTCGGGCGGGGGGGCCTGGAGCCCCCAGACGGAGCGGGTGCCGAGGGCGACCACACTGCCGACGATCCAGAACACGCCCGCCACGCCGATCACTGCGCCGGCTGCACCGAAGAGCATCGGCATCGCCACACTCGACGCGTTGAGGGTCATCACGCGCAGGCCCAACGCCTCGCCGTGGCGCGCATGCGGCGTGATCTGGTGCAGCATGCTCATCACCATCGGCTGCACCGCCCCGAGTGCAATGCCCAGCAGCACCGAGCAGGCGCCCATGCCAAGGGCCGACGTCATCAGCGGATAGACGGCGAACACCAGCGCGGTGATCACATTCGAGGCGGTGATGACGGCGCGCTCGCTGAAGCGGGACGCGACCAGCGGCAGCACCACGCGAATCGCAGCGGCGGCGACCGCGAAGGCACCCAGGAGGGCTCCGATCGTCGACGCGCTGAGACCTCGTTCGTGCCCCAGGATCGGCAGCACGAAGGTGTGCACGTCCCACGAAGCCGACTGCAGCCAGTTGACGAACAGCAGCCGTCTGAACATCGGTTCGGCCAGAAGATCCCATGCGCGCGCCTTCGCGGCACCTTCTGCCGGGCGCAGCGTGGGAAGCTCCCGCGTGCCGCGCGCCAGGAGCCAGCAGGCGATCGGCAGCAGCGTCAGCAGCGCGAAGGCGACGCGATAGCCGATCAGGTCTCCCGGCGCCGGGCCCGCATGGTCGATCAGGAGCCCGGTGAGGAACGGTCCGACGAAATTGGCCGCGGCCGGCGCGATCGCCAGCCAGCTGAACACCTGCTTGAGCTGGGTGGGACCACCCGCCGCCCGGCCGACATGGCGCTGCAGTGCGATCACCGCGATGCCGGTCGCGCCGCCGGTGAGCAAGGCCGCGAGGCACAGCACCGGAAACACGGGAAACGCCCCGGCCAGCGCGGCGCCGCTGGCGGCCGAAACCACCGCGATCGAGAGCGGACGCCGCAGTCCATGCCGATCGGCGAAGCGCCCCGCCGGCAGCGCGAGAAACACCTGCGTCAGCGCGAACAGCGAAAGCAGCACGCCGACCGAGGCGGCGCTGTGGCCGTCCCGCAGCGCGAGCAGCGGCGCCGCGAGCCGTGTGCCCGTCATCGCCGCATGCAGGCAGACCTGCGCGAGGATCAGCCGAAGCAGGCCGGCATTCACGAGGCGCCGTCGTCCTCGCCGTCGACCAGTGGCAGCAACCCCTGGGTCTGGGATTCCGGCAGGGCCTCGACCTTGCGCAGCGCCAGCCGCATCTGCTTGGCGCGCGTATCGGCCTTGTCGATGGTGTCGGAGGCCTTGGAGACCTGTTCCTTGATGCGAGCGACCCAGTCCCCATAGCGCTCGAACTCGGTCTTGACCGCACCAAGGACCTTCCAGACCTCGGACGCCTGGTGCTCCAGCGCCAGCGTGCGAAAGCCCATGTGCAGACTGTTGAGCATGGCCAGCAGCGTGGTCGGGCCCGCGAGCGTCACCCGGTGCTGCCGCTGGATCGCGTCCATCAACCCCGGGCGGCGCAGCACTTCGGCGTAGAGGCTCTCGACCGGCAGGAAAAGAATCGCGAAGTCGGTGGTGTGCGGTGCGGCGAGGTAGTTCTCGGCGATCGATTTTGCTTCCGTACGGATGCGCGCTTCGAGCGCCTTGGCCGCGGCTTCGGCCGTTGCGGGATCGGCACGCTCGTGAGCGTCCAACAGGCGCTCATAGTCGTCGCGCGGGAACTTGGCGTCGATCGGCAGCCACACCGGCGCCCCGTCGTCGCCGCGCCCCGGAAAGCGGATCGCGAAATCCACCCGCTGGCCGCTGCGCGGCTTGGTCTCGACCTGCTTGGCGTACTGGTCCGCCGTGAGCACCTGCTCGAGCAGGGCCTCGAGCTGGACTTCGCCGAACACGCCGCGGGTCTTCACGTTGGTCAGCACGCGCTGCAGGCTGCCGACGCCGACCGCCAGCGTCTGCATTTCACCGAGTCCCTTGTGCACCTGCTCGAGCCGGTCGGCCACCTGCTTGAAGCTCTCGCCGAGACGGGCTTCCAGCGTGCTCTGGAGCTTCTCGTCGACCGTCTTGCGCATCTCGTCGAGCTTGGCGGTGTTGGTCTGCTGGAGCTGGGCGAGCTGGGCCTCCATCGTCGCGCGCACTTCGGCAAGCCGCCGCGCGTTCGATTCGCTCAGTCCCTGCAGCTGGGTGTTGAGCGTGTCGGCGAGCGTCTTCTGCAGCAGCGCAAGCTGCTGGGCGAAGGCGTCGATCTGCGCGTTCTGCGTGCGCGTGGATTCCGCGCCCTGGTGCACCAGCGCCTGCTGGAAGTTGACGAAAGCCTGGGCCGTTTCCTGCCGGGCGCCGCGCGAAGACTCGCCGATCTCGTGGCGCAGCTCGCGCTCGATGCGCTCGTTGCTCGCGGCCAGGGTGGAGATCAGCGCCGAGTGGTCCGGCGGCGGCGGCCTGCGCGCCAGCAGCCACACGATGAGGATGAAATTCAGGGCCGCGAGGGCCAGCAGGATCCAGGTTTCGATCACGGGTCTTGGGTTTTCTTATCGGGCTGCAAGAACGGAGGGGTTGAGCGGCGTGACCGGCTTGTCGTGCACCAAGTAACCGATCAGGTTGTCGACCGCCAGATCGGCCATCGCACGCCGCGTCGGAACGGTCGCGCTGGCAATGTGCGGCGTGAGCACCACGTTCGGGACCTTGAGCAGTTCGGGGTTCACCTTCGGCTCGCCCTCGAACACGTCGAGACCGGCGGCGGCGATGCGCTTCTCGCGCAGCGCCACGGCGAGCGCCGCGTCGTCGACGATGCCGCCGCGCGCGATGTTGATGAGGGTGGCGGTCGGCTTCATGAGGGCGATCTCGGCGGCGCCGATGGTGTGATGCGATGCCGGCGTGTAGGGCACCACCAGCACCACGTGATCCGCGGTCTTCAGCAGCTCTTCCTTGCCGACGTACGCGGCCTTGCACTCGGCTTCGAGGCTGGCCTCGAGCCGGGAGCGGTTGTGATAGATGACCTTCATGCCGAAGCCGAGCGCGCCGCGCTTGGCGATGCCCTGTCCGATCCGGCCCATGCCGATGATGCCGAGCGTCGAACCGTGGATGTCGGAGCCGGCGAACATGTCGTAGCTCCACTTCTCCCACTTGCCGGCGCGCAGGAAATGTTCGCTCTCGGAAATGCGGCGCGCGGTCGCCATCAGCAGCGCGAAGCCGAAATCGGCGGTGGTCTCGGTGAGCACGTCGGGTGCGTTGGTGCCGAGCACGCCGTGCGCGGTCATCGCGTCGATGTCGAAGTTGTTATAGCCCACCGCCATGTTGGCGCAGATCTTCAGGTCGGGGCAGGCGTCGAGCACCTCGGCATCGATGCGCTCGCTGCCGGTGGTGAAGACGCCCTGCTTGCCCTTCAGCCTGGCGATGAGCTGCGCCTTGGTCCAGCTTTCATCGCTCTGGTTCGCCTCGACCTCGAAATGCTCCGAGAGGCGGGCGATGGTTTCAGGAAAGATCGAACGGGCAACGAGGACTTTGGGCTTGTTCATGATCAACGGAAGAAGATGAGGGTGAGAACGACAAAAAGCGGCACCAGGATGCCACCCGACCACAGCATGAAGCCGAAGAAACTCGGCATCCGCACGCCGCGGCTTTCCGCGATGGCCTTGACCATCAGATTGGGCGCGTTGCCGATGTAGGTGTTGGCGCCCATGAATACGGCGCCGGCGGAAATCGCCGCCAGCGTCGTCGCATAGGTGTTCATCAGGGCCTGCGGATCGCCGCCGGCCGTATTGAAGAACACCAGGTAGGTCGGTGCATTGTCCAGGAAGGAACTGAGGATGCCGGTGGCCCAGAAGTACATCGCCGGATCGGGATGTCCGTCGGGCCGTGTCACCGCCGAGACGACGGCGCCGAAGGGGCCGTCGACGCCGGCCTTCAGCATGGCGATCACCGGCACGATGGTCACGAAGATGCCCGCGAAAAGCTTGGCAACCTCGATCATCGGCTCCCAGCCGAACTGATTGGCTTCATGCACAGCGGGCGCCGTGATGCGCAGCGACAGCAGGATGATCACGACCAGCGCCACGTCGCGCACCAAACCCGGCAGCCCCACCTCCGTGCCGAACACGTCGAAGCGCACTGGCGACTTCCACACGCCGCTCAGGAGCACGAAGAACACGACACCGCCGAGCAGCCAGAAGTTGATCGCGCCGTCGAAGGCGATGCCGCGCGTGTCGGGGGTCGGATCGAAAGGCAGCAGCGTCTCGTGTCGGAAGTACCAGGCATCCAGCAGGTGGAAGAGCACCAGCAGGATGCCGGTCATGAAAAGGGTCTCGGGCAGGATGTTCCGGAGCGTCCAGGTGAAATCGACGCCTTTCAGAAAGCCCAGGAAGAGCGGTGGATCCCCCAGCGGCGTGAGCGCCCCGCCCACGTTCGAGACGATGAAGATGAAGAAAACGATCACGTGCACCTTGTGCCGCCGGTTGTCATTGGCGCGGATCAACGGGCGGATCAGCAGCATGGACGCACCCGTGGTCCCCATCAGGCTCGCCAGCACGGCGCCGACCGCGAGGATGGCGGTGTTGAGCTTCGGCGAGCCGTGCAGGTTGCCGCGGATATGGATCCCGCCGGAGACGGTGAACAGCGCAGCCAGCAGGATGACGAAAGGGATGTACTCGCCGACGAGCGCGTGCGCGAGTTGGGCGCCCGCGACCGGCGCACCATGGATCGCGGCAAACGGGAGCAGGAAGGCCAGCCCCCAGGCTGCGGCGACCTTGCCGTAATGGTGGTGCCAGAACACCGGCACCATCAGCGGCATCAGTGCGATCGACAGGAGCATTCCGGCGAACGGGACGCCCCACCCGACCGACAGGCGCCCACCCTGGACGTCGGCCGCCCATCCCGCGGCCGGCAATGCCAGCAGAACGAATGCCAGTGCGCGCAGGGCTTTCCTGGGTGCCTCCGCCGCCCTCATGCGGCAGGCTGCTCGATCTCGAAGACCTGTCGCAGATAGGCGAGATACCGCTCGTCCTCGCACATGTTCTTGGACGGCGTGTCGGATAGCTTGGCGACCGGCTGGTCGTTGCAGGCGATCATCTTGATCACGATCTGTAGCGGCTCGTAGCCGAGGTCGTTGGTCAGATTCGTGCCGATGCCGAAGGCAAGCTGGCAGCGTCCCCTGAACTGCTGGTAGAGCTCGATGGTTCGGGGCACCGTCAGGCTGTCGCTGAAGATCAGCGTCTTGGTCTGCGGGTCGACGCGGTTCGCGACATAGTGCGCCAGCATCCGCTCGCCCCACTGGAACGGATCGCCGCTGTCGTGGCGCGCGCCGTCGAAGAGCTTGCAGAAGTACAGGTCGAAATCGCGCAGGAAGGCGCTCATGCCATAGACGTCCGACAGCGCGATCCCGAGGTCGCCACGGTATTCCTTCGCCCAGACTTCGAAGCCGTACACCTGGCTGTCGCGCAGGCGCGGTCCGAGCGCCTGGCAGGCCTGCAGGTATTCATGCGCCATCGTGCCGAGCGGAATCAGCCCGAGCTTCATGGCGTACAGCACATTGCTCGTACCAGCGAACTGAGGCAGCTTGGCGAGGCCGCGCGGCGGCGGCGAGGTCACGGCGCCCAACTTGTCGGAGAGCGTGCGCAGCACCTCCTCGTGCCATTCGTTGGAGAAACGGCGGCGCGTGCCGTAGTCGGCGATCTTGAGGTCGGCCAGGCCATCCTGCTGCAACTGCGCAATCTTGGCATCGAGCCGACGGCGCCCTTCCGCGAAGTCGGGCTTCGGCTGCGTGTTGCGGAAGTAGACCTCGTTGATGATGGCCAGCACCGGGATCTCGAACAGGATCGTGTGCAGCCAAGGCCCGCGGATGCGGATGTCGAGTTCGCCGGACGGCAGCGGGATGATGTTGATGTACTTCTCGTTCAGGCGGAACAACCCGAGGAAGTCCACGAAGTCGCTCTTGATGAAGCGCATCGAGCGCAGGTAGCCGAGCTCCGCATCCTTGAACTGCAACGAGCACAAGTGGCGCACCTCCTCGCGGATCTGCCCGGCGAAGGGCGCGAGGTCGACACCCGGGTTGCGGCATTTGAAGCGGTATTCGACGCGCGCGCCCGGGAAGTGATGCAGCACGACCTGCATCATGGTGAACTTGTAGAGGTCGGTATCGAGCAGGCTTTGGATGATCATGATGCGCGCACTTTTCCCCAGGTAATCGACGTGCGTTCGATTATCACGGCCGCCGTCGGCATGTGCCTACGACCCCTTCCCCGTGAGTCCTACCACCGTGTCCTGGCCGCGACGCGACAGTGGCTTCACGCCGGCAGAGCCGCATACGGGCACCGGCGACGAAACCTCATCTGACTGAAGGAGTTCCGCCATGAACAAGGACACCGTCGAAGGCAACTGGAAACAGTTCAAGGGCAAGGTCAAGGAGCAATGGGGCAAGCTGACCGATGACGATTTCGACGTCATCGCCGGCAAGCGCGACCAGTTGCTCGGGCGCATCCAGGAACGCCATGGCGTCAGCCGCGATGAGGCCGAACGGCAGGTCTCCGAATGGGAGAACCGCGACGGCCGTACACCTGCCGCCATCTGGATGGAGCGCGTCTGACGCCCCCGGGCGCCAGGTCCGCATTCATCCCCAACCGATTTCGCAACTTAAGAGGACACTGCCATGAAAAAGCATCTGCTCATGATCGCCATCGCTTCCACCTGCTTCGTGGCGGGCCAGGCCAGCGCCATGACCCAGGACGAGTACAAGGTCGCCAAGGAAAAGATCGAAGCCGACTACAAGGTCGACAAGAAGCAATGCGACACGTTGAAGGACAACGCCAAGGACGTGTGCCACAAGGAAGCCAAGGGCAAGGAATCCGTTGCCAAGGCTGAGCTGGAGCAGCAATACAAGCCGAGCGAGCGCCATGCGCGCGACGTGCAGGAAGAAAAGGTCAAGGCCGCCTACGAGGTCGCGAAGGAAAAGTGCGACGACCTGAAGGGTGACTCCAAGAAGGCTTGCGACAAGCAGGCCAAGGCCGACGAGGAACGCGGCAAGGCCGAAATGCGCGCGATGAAGTAGGGCTCTCCCCCAGCCTCGCCCACTTCGTGTGGCTCTGCACCCCCTCTCCGGGGGCAACCCCTGCGGCCCGGCGAAGCCGGTTCCGCGGGGGTTCTGGTACTGCGTCAGGTGCGCAAGTCGTCGACGACCGCTTGCAGCGCCGGCGGCAACATGACGGGCCGCTGCGTCTCGCGGTCCACGTAGACGTGCACGAAATGGCCTTGCGCTGCCGCCGTTTCGGCACCCTCTGCGAAAAGGCCGATCTCGTATTGAACGCTCGAAGTCCCCGCCCGCACCACCCGGATGCCCGCATCGACCGTCTGCGGATAAGCCAGGGGCGCAAAGTAGTTGCAGCGCGTCTCGACCACGAAGCCGATCGTCTTGCCCTGGTGGATGTCCAGCGCGCCGCGCTCGATCAGGTGCGTGTTGACCGCGGTGTCGAACCAGCTGTAGTAGACGACGTTGTTGACATGCCCGTACATGTCGTTGTCCATCCACCGCGTCGGGATCTTGCGGAAGACGCGGTAGCTGCTGCGGAGTTGGGGAGACGGCCGGTCGCTCATGGCGCGGCATTTTGCCAGCGGCGCCAGTATTCGAAAGCCACCCGGAAGGTGCCGAGCTGGACTTGCACCGTCTCGGCGATGTCCGCCGCATAGCCGCCCGCCATCGCGAACGCCAGCGGAATGCGCCGCTGCCACGCGAAGTCGAAGACCCGTCGGTCGCGTGCCTCGAGGCCGTCGAAGCTCAGCTTCAGCCGCCCGAGCCGGTCACGCTCGAACGGATCCGCGCCCGCGAGATAGATCACCAGCCCGGGTGCGAAGCGGCGGTCCATGTCATCGAGTGCGTGTTCCAGGGCGGCCAGGTAGTCCGCGTCGCCGCAGCCGTCGGGCAGCTCGACATCGAGGTCGCTGGCCTCCTTGCGGAATGGAAAGTTCTTCTGCCCGTGGATCGAGAGCGTGAAGACGCTCGGATCGCCGCGAAAGATGCTCGCGGTGCCATTGCCCTGGTGCACATCCAGGTCCACGATCGCCACCTGAAGCCGCGTGCGCGCGCGGCGGCCGTGCTCCGCCTGCATGAGCCGGGCGGCGACGGCCGCATCGTTGAATACGCAGAAGCCTCCACCCTTCTCGGCACTCGCGTGATGGGTGCCGCCGGCCATGTTGGCCGCGACGCCTTCGGAGAAGGCCGCCCGGCAGGCCGCGATCGTGGCGCCGGTGGAGCGGCGCGAGCGCTCGACCATCGCCTCGCTCCACGGAAAGCCGATCTCGCGCATGTCTGTAGCGCTCACGCTGCCATCGCTGATCGATGCGATCCATCGCGGCGTGTGGACGAGCGCAAGCTCGCCGTCGGTGGCGCGCGGCGCCTCCAACATGGCGACCTGCGGCAGTTGCTGCTCGAGGCCGTCACGCAGCAAGGCGTACCGCCCCATCGGAAAGCGGTGACCCGGAGGCAACGGTAGAACGAAGTGGCCCGAATAAAAGGCACGCATTGCAACATTCTCGCGATTTAGAAATTGCCTTCTAAATTGCTGCATAGCAACAAAAAACCCTTGTCCGGAACGACGGCCTCGCTAATACTTGGGCCCATGCTGCACCGCAACATTGGAGGGGCAGCTTCAACGCGAATCCAACTCAACTCAAACTGGAGCTCCCAAATGGCCCTCACCGCTGACCAACTGATCGCCGCTCAAAAAGCCAACCTCGAAACGCTCTTCGGCCTGACCAACAAGGCTTTCGAAGGCGTGGAAAAGCTGGTCGAACTGAACGTGACCGCTTCCAAGGCCGCCCTCACCGAGGCCGCCGATGCCAGCCAAGCCCTGCTGAACGTCAAGGACGCTCAGGAACTGCTCACCCTGCAAGCCAGCCTGTTCCAGCCCCTGGCCGAGAAGACCGCTGCCTACAGCCGTCACCTGTACGACATCGCCCAAGGCACCGGCGCCGAGTTCACCAAGGCGTTCGAAGTCAAGGCCGCTGAAGCCCAGCAAGCCTTCGTCGGCCTGGTCGACAGCGCTGCCAAGAACGCGCCCGCCGGTTCGGAAACCGCCGTTGCCGTGATGAAGAGCGCCGTCGCCGCCGCGAACAACGCTTTCGAATCGGTGCAAAAGGCTGTCAAGCAAGCTTCCGACGTCGCCGAGGCCAACTTCCAGGCCGTGTCGACCACCGCTGTGAACGCAGCCAAGAGCACCGCTCAAACGGCTTCGCGCAAGCGCTAAGCACTCAAACCAACAACCGCCTGCCTGAAGCGGGCGCAGATTGTCTCCTTGGGTCCTTCGGGATCCAATTCAGGGCCTCGTCTTCGGACGAGGCCTTTTTTTTGCTCGCCCCCAGCCTCGCTCACTTCGTGTGCTCGGGCACCCCCTACCGGGGGCAACACCAGTGGCCCGGCAGAGCCGGTTCCACGGTGTTCCGCGAAGGGGCCGGGCTGCGCCGGCCGCGAAGCCCAGGGCGAGCAACATAATCCCGGTTGCATAACCGAGACACAGGAGAAAAGTTCATGCAGATCGCAGGCAAGGTTTTCATCGTCACCGGCGGCGCGTCGGGGCTCGGCGAGGGCACGGCGCGCATGCTGGCGGCCAACGGCGGCAAGGTGGTCGTCGCCGACATGCAGGCCGACAAGGGCGAGTCGGTCGCCAAGGAAATCGGCGGCGTCTTCGTCAGATGCGACGTGAGCCAGGAAGCGGACGGCCAGGCCGCGGTGGCTGCCGCCCTCAAGCTGGGCAAGCTCATGGGCCTCGTCAACTGCGCCGGGATCGCGCCGGCCGAGAAGACGGTCGGCAAGAACGGGCCGCACGGGCTGGCGGTCTTCAGCAAGACGGTGATGGTCAATCTCGTAGGCAGCTTCAACATGATCCGTCTTGCCGCCGACGCGATGAGCAGGAACGAGCCCGAATCGACCGGCGAGCGCGGCGTGCTGATCTCCACCGCCTCGGTCGCGGCCTACGACGGCCAGATCGGCCAGGCCGCCTATAGCGCGTCGAAGGGCGGCGTCGTCGGCATGACGCTGCCGATCGCCCGCGATCTGGCGCGCAGCGGCATCCGCAACATGACGATCGCTCCGGGCATCTTCGGCACGCCGATGCTCTTCGGCATGCCCCAGGAAGTGCAGGATGCACTGGCCGCGAGCGTGCCCTTCCCTTCTCGCCTGGGCACGCCGGAGGACTACGCGAAGCTCGCGCGCCACATCATCGAGAACGACATGCTCAACGGCGAGGTGATCCGCCTCGACGGCGCGATCCGGCTGGCGCCGCGTTAGAGCTCCCCAGGGCGCCTTCGGAATCGTCGGGCGGCTTCATGCTGCCCGTGCGCTCCAGGCGCTCGTACTGCGCGATGACCTGCGCGCCGAAAAGCACCAGCGTCGCGGCAATCTCGAGGCTCAGAAGCACCACGATCGCCGTCGTCAGCGAACCGTAGACCACGCTGACCTGCGACAGCGTCGCGAAGTACAGCACCAGCACCCGGCGGGTCACTTCCCAGAGCAGCGCCGCGGTCACCCCGCCGAGCAGCGCATGCCGCAAGCGCAGGCGCCCGACCGGCATGACCAAGTAGAGCGAGGTCAGCATGAAGATCTCACCCGTCAGGCCGAGCAGGTACAAGAGCACCCCGGAGACCCCCGAGAGCGACCAGCTGTGCCCCAGCAGCTCGACGCGTTCTTCTCCGATGACCTGCAGCGCGCCGGACACCAGCGTGACCAGCAGCAGCCCCGCGCACAGGCAGAAGATGTAGATGTACGGCATCACCGCCGACATCAGGAAATGCCGGGAATAGTCCGCCCGGCGGTGGTGGAAGATCACCGCCATCGCGCTTTCCAGCACCGTGAACCCCAGCGAGCTGAAAAAAACCATCGTCAGCAGCAGCACGGGCCCGAGCACGTCGGCATGGGTGAGGAAGTTCGACAGCTCACCCACCAGTGCGCGAGACTGCCCCGGCACCACCCATTCGAGGTAGCGCCCGACCGCCTCGAGCAGCGCGGACTGGTCGATGAAATGCGACAGCGCCATCACGCTGACAATCAGCAGCGGCACGATCGACAGCAGCGCGTAGTAGGCCACCGCGCCCGCAAGCAGCAAGCCCTGGTTGGTCTTGAAGCTCTTGAGCGCCTCCCACATGAACCTCAGCGGGTGTCTCAGGAGCGGCGCAGCGTGGTGGATGGATCGGCGGATCATCGGTCGGTTTCGGGAAGACAAGTATGCCGCCGGCCGGCGGCCGTTCGATGGCTTGCGTATCATTTGCCGCTCTCCGCCTACATGACCATCCCCGCCTCTTTCATCCAGGAACTGATCGCACGCGCCGACGTCGTGGAGATCGTGGGACGCTACGTCCAGCTCAAGAAGGCGGGTGCCAATTTCATGGGCCTCTGCCCATTCCATGGGGAGAAGTCACCCTCGTTCTCGGTCAGCCCGACCAAGCAGTTCTATCACTGCTTCGGCTGTGGCGCGCACGGCAACGCGATCGGATTCCTGATGGAGCACGCGGGCATGGGCTTCGTGGAGGCGGTGCACGACCTCGCGGGGCAGTACGGGATGCAGGTGCCCGAGGACGACGCCTCTCCGGAGGAGCGGGCGCGCGCAGCCGGTCAGCGCCAGAAACAGGCCACGCTGACCGAAGTGCTCGTCAAGGCGGGCGACGCCTACCGCAAGCACCTGCGGCAGTCCAAGGGCGCCATCGACTACCTCAAGGGCCGCGGCGTCTCGGGCGAGATCGCGCGCCACTTCGGCATCGGCTACGCGCCCGCCGGCTGGCGCACCCTGGCGAGCGTGTTCCCGGACTACGACGACCCGCTGCTGACCGAAAGCGGACTCGTCATTGCCGCCGAGGCGGACGACAGCGGCGAAGGCAAGCGCTACGACCGGTTCCGCGACCGGGTGATGTTCCCGATCCGCAACGTCAAGGGCGAGTGCATCGGGTTCGGCGGCCGTGTGCTGGGCGACGAGAAGCCGAAGTACCTGAATTCGCCCGAAACGCCGGTGTTCAGCAAGGGGCGCGAACTCTATGGGCTGTTCGAAGCCCGCGCCGCATTCCGCGACCGAGGCTATGCGCTGGTCACCGAGGGCTACATGGACGTGGTGGCCCTCGCGCAGCTCGGTTTTCCGAACGCGGTGGCGACGCTCGGCACCGCCTGCACGCCGGAACATGTGCAGAAGCTGTTTCGCTTCACCGATTCCGTGGTCTTCAGCTTCGACGGCGACGCCGCCGGCCGGCGCGCGGCGCGAAAGGCGCTCGACGGCGCCCTCGCCTATGCGACGGACGTGCGCAGCATCAAGTTCCTCTTCCTCCCGGCGGAGCACGACCCCGACAGCTTCATCCGGGAATTCGGCGCGGAGGCCTTCGCGCGCTTCGTCAACGAAGCCACGCCGCTCAGCCGGTTCATGATCGAAGCCGCGCGCGAGGGCTGCGACCTGGGAACGGCCGAGGGCCGCGCCCACATGGCCAGCAACGCCCGCCCGCTGTGGACCGCGCTGCCCGAAGGCGCGCTCAAGCGCCAGCTGCTCGGCGAAATCGCGGCGCTGGTGCAATTGAGCGGCCAGGAGCTCGGCGATCTCTGGGCGCCAGCAGCCGCCAAGGCGCCGCCGCCCGTGCCGTCCGCCGCCGGCGACGGCGACTGGAACGCCTGGTCCGAGCGCGGCGGCGAATGGGTCGAAGAAGCGCCCAGGAGCTTTCCGGAGCGGCGGCGCTCGAAGTTCTCCCGTCCGCAGTCGCCGCCGCGCCCGCCGCCGGGCGGGCGCAAGCTGCCCACGAGCCGTTCCGACATCGCGGTGCGGCTGATCCTGTCGAACATGGCCGAATGGGAAGGCCTGCCGCACGAGCTGCACGCGATGCTCTGCGACCTGCCGGGCGACCATGGGCAGATCTTCGCCTGGCTCGACAGCCAGCTCCACGAGCACGGCGTCCAGCCCTGGGCGGCGCTGCGCGAAGGGCTGCGGGAGCAATCGTTCGAGGCCCTGGCCCTGCGTGTCATGACCGGCCCCGAGGGAGGCCCGCTGGTGAGCGCCGAGGGAGAAGGGGCCACCGACGCGGCGGGCGAGCTGCGCAACGTGCTCGACTACATGCTGGACGACCTCCTCAAGGCACAGCAGAACGAGGCCATCGCGGCCTATGGGAGCGACCCGCTGGCCAAGGAACGCTACAAGGCCCTGGAAATCCGAAGGCTCGAGTTGCGCAAGCGCCTGAAACCGGGCACGTGAATCGCCGCTCGAAAAAGCTGTAACACGCTATAATCCAAGGCTTCGCCGGGCGCCAAGTAGCGTCTGGCAAAGGCAAGAGCGACAGCAGCACCTCCGGGCCGACCCCAAGCGCAATGCACTTCCCGACGGGAAACGGGTCAATACACCGCAAGGACTGCACACCAAATGATCGCCCGACATCTTGCCTGTTGAAGGCTTCCGGGGACTTCCGTCCTCCTGGCCTTTCGTGTTTGTGCTCCTGCCTGCGCCGGGTTTGTGGCGCCTGTGATTCCGCTTGGTCCATCTTGTTCTACGAGGTTTTATGCCCAGTTCGAAGAAGCCTGCCGTGTCCGCCGCCAAGAAGCCTGCAGCAGCAGAAAAGCCGTTGAAGAAAGCCGCGCTGCCGGCAACCAAGACCGGCGCCGCCGCGTCCAAGGCGTCTGCAGCTACGAAAGTGAAAACCGTGCCCACCAAATCGACCATCACCGACGACGAAACCACGACGAAGCCCGCCGCCAAGAAGGTGGGCCGTCCTCCCAAGGCTGCCGGCACGACGACCGGCGCCAAGCGCGGCCGCAAGCCGAAGGCTGCTGCGGCCACCCCCGAGACCAGCGACATCGACCTGTCCGACATCGAGGACGATCTGACCGGTGAAGAGCCGGCGGCCGCGGCGACCGAAGAAAAGGTCAAGCCGCTTCGCATGAAGATCAGCAAGGCGAAGGAACGCGCCTTGATGAAGGAATTCGGCCTCGACGAGACCGTGCTCTCCGAGGAAGACCTGGCCAAGCGCCGCTCGCGCCTCAAGACCCTGATCACGCTGGGCAAGACCCGCGGCTACCTCACGCACGGCGAAATCTCCGACCACCTGCCCGACAAGTTGGTCGATGCCGAGACCATGGAAGTCGTGGTCACCATGCTCAACGACATGGGCGTGGCCGTCTACGAACAGACGCCGGATGCCGAAACCCTGCTCTTGAACAACACCGCGCCGACGGCCACCACGGTCGAGGAAGCCGAAGAAGAAGCCGAAGCCGCCCTGTCGACGGTGGACAGCGAATTCGGCCGCACCACCGATCCGGTGCGCATGTACATGCGCGAAATGGGCACGGTCGAGCTGCTGACCCGCGAAGGCGAGATCGAAATCGCCAAGCGCATCGAAGGCGGCCTGATGTCGATGATGGAAGCGATCTCGGCCTCGCCCGCCACGATCGCCGAGATCCTGCGCCTGGCCGAGGACATCCGCGAGGGCAAGGTCGTCATCTCGACCATCGTGGACGGCTTCTCGAACCCGAACGAGGCCGACGACTACGTGGCCGAAGAAGACTTCGACGAGTTCGACGAGGAAGACGACGACGACGGCAAGGGCGGTTCCAAGGCGCTCACCAAGAAGCTCGAGGAACTCAAGAACGAAGCCCTCACCCGCTTCGACCGCATCGCCGGCCTGTTCGAGAAGATCCACAAGATCTACGACAAGGAAGGCTACGGCACGCCGGGCTACCACAAGGCCCAGCACTCGCTGTCCGAGGAGCTGATGACCATCCGCTTCACGGCCCGCACCATCGAGAAGCTGTGCGACCTCGTGCGCACCCAGGTGGACGACGTGCGCAAGAAGGAGCGCGAGCTGCGCCGCATCATCGTGGACAAGTGCGGCTTCCCGCAGGAAGACTTCATCCGCGACTTCAGCGGCTACGACAAGAACGGCAACCGCGTGGCTTCGAACCTGCTCAACCTGAGCTGGGTCGAGAAGCAGGCGGCCGCCGGCAAGCCGTGGAGCGCCGTGCTCCAGCGCAACATTCCGCCGGTGCAGGAACTGCAGCAGCGCCTGGCCGACATCCAGGCCCGCGTCGTGGTGCCGCTCGCCGAGTTGAAGGACATCAACAAGCGCATGAACGAAGGCGAGTCGTCTTCGCGCGACGCCAAGAAGGAAATGATCGAGGCCAACCTGCGTCTCGTGATCTCCATCGCCAAGAAGTACACCAACCGCGGCCTGCAGTTCCTCGACCTGATCCAGGAAGGCAACATCGGCCTGATGAAGGCGGTCGACAAGTTCGAATACCGCCGCGGCTACAAATTCTCGACGTATGCGACGTGGTGGATCCGCCAGGCGATCACCCGCTCGATCGCCGACCAGGCGCGCACCATCCGCATCCCGGTGCACATGATCGAGACCATCAACAAGATGAACCGCATCAGCCGCCAGCATCTGCAGGAGTTCGGCTTCGAGCCCGATGCCGGCATCCTGGCCGCGAAGATGGAGATCCCCGAGGACAAGATCCGCAAGATCATGAAGATCGCGAAGGAGCCGATCTCGATGGAAACCCCCATCGGCGACGACGACGATTCGCACCTGGGCGACTTCATCGAGGACAGCAGCAACACGGCGCCGATCGAGGCCGCGATGCAGGCGGGTCTTCGCGACGTGGTCAAGGACATCCTCGACAGCCTCACGCCGCGCGAAGCCAAGGTGCTGCGCATGCGCTTCGGCATCGAGATGTCGACCGACCACACGCTGGAAGAAGTCGGCAAGCAGTTCGACGTGACCCGCGAGCGTATCCGCCAGATCGAGGCCAAGGCGCTGCGCAAGCTCAAGCATCCGAGCCGGTCGGACAAGCTGCGCAGCTTCATCGACACGCTGTAATTGCTCTCCCCCAGCCTCGCTCACTTCGTGTAGCTCGGGCACCCCCTACCGGGGGCAGCACCAGCGGCCCGGCAGTGCCGGTTCCGCGGTGTTTCGCGAAGGGCGCGCGCTTCGCGCAGGCGCGACGGCTTGAGAGTGAGTCCTGAAGGCGCCTTGGGCGCCTTTCTTTTTGGCACAACAAGAACAGAACGGAGACGCATGAACCCCGACGCGCACAAACTCTGGCGCGCGCCCCGCTGGGCGCTGGCAGTGCTGCTGGCGGTGCTGGGCATGCTGGGGCCGTTCTCGATCGACACCTACATCCCCGCCTTCTCCGGCATCGCGAAGTCCATCGGCGCGACGCCCGTGGAGATGCAGCAGACGCTCTCGGCCTACCTCTTCGGCTTCGCGTTCATGAACCTGTTCCACGGTGCGCTGTCGGACAGCTTCGGGCGGCGTCCGGTGGTGCTCTGGGGCCTGGTGGTGTTCACCGTCGCATCGCTGGGCTGCGCGCTGTCGCAGACGATCGGGTGGCTGGTGTTCTTCCGGGCGCTGCAAGGCCTGTCGACTGGTGCGGGGATCGTGGTGTCGCGGGCGGTGATCCGCGACATGTTCCCGCCGGCCGAGGCGCAGCGGGTGATGAGCCAGGTCACGATCTACTTCGGCATCGCGCCGGCGATCGCCCCGATCGTGGGCGGATTCCTGTTCGTGCACCTGGGCTGGCACAGCATCTTCTGGTTCCTGGTCGCGGTGGGCGTGATCCTGTGGACCGCCAACTACAAGCTGCTGCCCGAGACGCTGCACCGGAGCCACCGTCAGCCCTTCGAGGTGCGGCACCTGCTCCGGGGCTACTGGGATCTCTGCTCGGATCCCCGCTTCCTGCTGCTGGCACTCGCGAGCGGGGTGCCGTTCAACGGCATGTTCCTCTACGTGCTGGCCGCGCCGGCTTTCCTGGGTGAACACCTGGCGCTCGCGCCGACCCAGTTCTTCTGGTTCTTCCTGCTCACCATCGGTGGGATCATGCTCGGCGCCTGGGCCAGCGGCCGAATGGCAGGCAAGGTCGCGCCGAAGCGGCAGATCCGGGACGGGTTCGTGATCATGCTGGCCACCTCGGTCGTCAACGTGATCGCCAATGCCCTCTTCACCCCGCACGCAGCCTGGGCCCTGTGGCCGCTGGCGGTGTTCGCCTTCGGCTGGGCGCTGATGGTGCCGGTGGTGACCCTGCTGGTGCTCGACCTGCACCCCGAACGCCGCGGCATGGCGTCCTCGTTGCAGGCGGTGATCGGCTCGACAGCCAACGGGATCGTCGCGGGCATGGTCGCGCCCCTGGTGATGCACTCCACGCTGGCGCTCGCCGGCACCTCGATCCTGATGCTGGGCATCGGACTCGTCGCCTGGGTCTGGCTGCACCGGCGCTGGCCGGAGATCGGTCGACTGGCGGCCCAAGCAGGTTGACGCTGACGCATGCGCTTCGAAACCCTTTCCACCTTCGCGCGGGCCTGGATCCCGGGCCCCACCTCCGCCAATGCGCAAGAGCGCCTGCGAGCGACCCTGGGCGCGGGCGTCGGTCTTCTCTTCACTGCCCTGATCTGCCACTGGCTCACGGGCACCCCCTCGAACGCCCCCTGGCTCATCGCGCCGATGGGGGCGAGCGCGGTGCTGGTCTTCGCCTTGCCGGCGAGCCCGCTCGCGCAGCCCTGGCCGGTGATCGGCGGCAACACCATCGCCGCGCTGGTCGGCATCGCGTGCGTGAACTGGCTGCCGGATGGTGTGTGGCTCGATGCCTTCGCGACCGCGCTGGCGATCGGCGTGATGTTCTCGCTGCGCTGCCTGCATCCGCCGGGCGGCGCGGCTGCGCTGCTCATCGTGCTGACGCACACCACGCAGTTCTCGTTCGCCTTCTTCCCGACGCTGGTGAATTCGATGCTGCTGGTGCTGGCCGGCGTCGCCTACAACAGCCTGACCGGACGGCGCTACCCGCACGTCCAGATCGCACCGAAACCCTCCGCGGCCGACAGCCGTCTCAGTTCGGTCGACATCGATGCCGTCCTCGCGCGCTACAACCAGGTGCTCGACATCAGCCGCGACGATCTCGAATCGCTGATCCGCCAGACCGAGATCGAGTCGTGGCACCGCCGGCTCGGGACGGTGCATTGCGCCGACCTCATGTCGCGCGACCTGGCCTACGTGGAGTTCGGGACGCCCCTGCAGGAGGCCTGGTCGCTGATGCACGAGCGGCGCATCAAGGCGCTGCCGGTGGTCGACCGCACCCGCCGCGTGGTCGGGATCATCACGCAGGCCGATTTTTTCCGGCACATCGACCTGCAGCACCACGAAGGCATCGGCGGACGGCTGCGCGACTTCATCCGCGCCACGCGCACCGTGATGTCCAGCAAGCCCGAGGTGGTCGGCCAGATCATGACCCGGCAGGTGCGCGTGGCGAGCCAGGACCGGCCACTCGCGGAACTGGTGCCACTCTTTTCCGAGGGCGGCCACCATCACATCCCGATCATCGACGCCGACAAGCGGCTGGTCGGAATGATCACGCAGTCCGATTTCGTGCGCGCGCTGTATCGGGCCGTGGGTCCGGGGGCCTGACCGGCCAATAGTCCGGGTCGGCGAAGCGCTCGGCCAGCAGGTCGAGCAGCAGGCGCAGCGCGGCGGGCATCTGGCGCCGTGATCCGTACACGCCGTACACGCCGAGCGGCTGCGGTACCGCCTCCGGCAGCAGCGCCACGAGCCGCCCCTGCGCGATGAGCTTCCGCGCCGCATAGATGGGCTGCATCGCGATGCCCGCACCCTCGACGGCAGCGGAGAGCAGCACATGGGACTCGTTGGCGCTCAGGTTGCCGCTCACCGGCACTGCGAGTCGTTCGCCGGTGACTTCGAATTCCCACAGGCTCTTGCCGAAGTACGAATAAGTCAGGCAGTTGTGGGTCGCCAGATCCGGCACCCGATGAGGCCGGCCATGCGCCGCGAGATAGGCCGGCGAGGCGCAGATCACCGAATCGCAGCGGCCCAAGGGGCGCGCGATCACGTTCGGATCGAGGTCGTTGGTGATGCGGATCGCAAGGTCGATCCGCTCCTCGACGAGGTTCACCGATCGCGCGCCGATCTGCAGATCGATGGCCACGAGCGGATAGCGGCGCAGGAACTCCGCGACCGTGGCAGCCAGCACGTCCTGCGCCAACGACTGCGAGCAGGCCACGCGCAGCAGCCCGCGCGGCGTGCCGGCCTCCGACGTCGAAGCGACGGCCATCTCCCCCACCAGCTCAAGCATGCGGCGGCAGCGCGCGAGCGTCTCGCGGCCGGCTTCGGTCAGGCTCAGACGGCGCGTGGTGCGATGAAGCAGCCGCGCGCCAGCCCATTCTTCCATCTGCGCCAGATAGCGGGTGACCATCGCGCGCGACATCTCCAGCGCCTCGGCGGCGGCGGTCATGCTGCCTTTCTCGGCGATGCACACGAAGACTTCGGCGGCGGTGACGCGGTCCATATTCGATCGAATGAAGCAACAAACCTGCCCATGCTAAGGGGTTTTTCGATCGAATCAAGAAACCTACGATCACGCACCATGACCGCAAGAAGATCACCCCGGCAACCGACGCTTCACTACATCTTCGATCCGCTCTGCGGCTGGTGCTATGCCGCCGCACCGCTGGTCGATGCAACCCGACGCATCTCCGGACTGAAGGTCGAGCTCCACGGCGGAGGCATGATGACCGGCCCCAACCGTCGCCCCATCACCCCGGAGTGGCGCAGCTACGTGATGCCCCACGACCGGCGCATCGCCGAACTCAGCGGCCAGCCCTTCGGCGCCGCCTACTTCGACGGCCTGCTCAACGATGAGGGCGCGATGCTCGACTCGGTCCCGCCGCTCACCGCAGTGCTTGCAGCGCAGGCCGTGGCCGACCGCGGCGCCGACATGCTCAGCCGCGTGCAGCGTGCTCACTACGTGGAAGGCCGGCGTATCGCCGAGCGGCCCGTCCTGGACGGACTGGCAGCCGACATCGGCCTCGCGCCGTCCACCTTCGCGACCGCCTTCGACGAACTGACAGGCGAAAGCACGCAACGGCATATCGCGCACAGCCGCCAATGGCTTGCGAGAGCGGGCGGACGAGGCTTTCCCACCTTCGCGCTGGAAACGCCCGATGCGCGCGTCATGCCCATCGATGCCGGGCGCTTTCTCGGTCAGCCCGATGCCTGGGCCGCGCAGCTCGAACAGCTGGTCGCGCAGGCCCTCTGAACCCATCCTGCCATTTCTTCTTCAAGCTCAGAAAGGGAATCCATCATGAAGATCGCCATCCTCGGTATCTCGGGCCGCGTCGGCTCGCGGATCGCCAACGAATTGCTCCAGCGCGGCCACGCCATCACCGGCGTTGCGCGCAAGACCGAAGGCGTGGCCGAGGGCCCCAACCTCACCCTGAAGGCCGCCGATGCCACGTCGGTCGATGCGCTCGCGCCGCTGCTACGCGGCCATGACGCGGTGATCAGCGCCACCCGCTTCGTCGGCGGCATCGACGCAGCGACGCTCATCGCGGCGGCGAAAAAGGCAGGCGTGCAGCGCGCACTCGTCGTGGGCGGCGCGGGCAGCCTCGAGGTGGCCCCGGGCAAGTCGCTGGTCGACACGCCCGATTTCCCTGAAGCCTACAAGCCCGAAGCGCTTGCCGGTCGCGTGTTCCTCGAAGCGCTGCGCGCCGAGAAAGAACTCGACTGGACCTTCCTCTCACCGTCCGCGCTGTTCATGCCGGGCGAGCGCACCGGCAAATTCCGCCTCGGCGGCGATGGCGTGCTGTCCGACGAAAAGGGGAAAAGCTGGGTCTCGATGGAAGACTTCGCGATCGCGATGGCCGATGAAGTCGAGCACCCGAAGCACTCGCGACGGCGCTTCACCGTAGGGTATTGAACCCACCCTCACGGGGTGGTTTCGAGCGTGCGCTTCATGGCCTGCATGCCCGCGTCGATCATGGCGGCGATCGGCTCGGCCATGGCGTTCGGCAGCAGGTCGGCGACCCAGACGAGACGGCTGTGCGCGGCGTCCTCGGGGTACACCTGCAGCGATGCGTTGTGATGCGTGAGCCGGCCGCCAGAGGCCGACCACGCGATGCGGCGTGTCGCGTCGTCGACATCGACGATCACCTCGCGCGCGACGATGCCATTGCCGAAGGTGACGATCCGCGCATCGCCCTCGAGCCGGCAGTCGGTCACGAAGCCGGGCACGAGCCGGCGATGGATCTCGCCGACGTCGCGCACCGCGTCCCAGATGTGGGCCGCACTCGCGGCCACCTGCATTTCCCGTCGAATGGATGCCATGCGTGTCTCCTTTCGAAGCTCGAACCAGTGTAGGCGCGGCTGGCGCGCCGCACCCGCGCCGCTCAGCGGGAGACGCCGAGCAGCCGATCGAGCACTTCGGGCTGCGTGCGCAGCGTTGCGGCGTGATCGGCGTGCACCACGGTGCCGTGGTCGAGCACCACCGCCTCATCCGAGATCGCAAGGATGGCCTGCGGATGCTGCTCGACGATGATCGCCGCCAGCCCTTCATCCCGCGTGATGCGGCGGATGGCGCGCAGCAGCTCTTCCACGATGATCGGCGCGAGCCCTTCGAGCGGCTCGTCGAGCAGCAGCAGCGTCGGATTCACCACCAGCGCACGGCCGACGGCGAGCATCTGCTGTTCGCCGCCCGAAAGCTGCGTGCCCAGGTTGCCCTTGCGCTCGGCCAGGCGCGGGAACATCTCGTAGACACGCTGCGCGTTCCACCTTCCCGCTCGCTCGACGGCGGCGAGGTTCTCGTGCACCGTCAGCGACTTGAAGATGTTGCGCTCCTGCGGCACCCAGCCGATGCCGACCGCGGCGCGCTGGTGCGAAGGCAGCTTGTGCAAGGCGTTGCCGCCCAGCGTGATCGTGCCGCCGTGCTGGCGCGTGGCACCCGCGAGCGTGTTGATCAGCGTGGTCTTGCCGGTGCCGTTGCGCCCCAGCAGCGCCAGCGTCTGCCCTTCGCCGAGCGAAAAGGAAATGTCGTGCAGGACCACGGCTTCGCCATAGCCTGCGCTCAGGTTCTCGATGCGAAGCAACTCAGGCATGTGCCTCTCCATGGCCCAGGTAGACCTCCTTGACCTTCGGGTCGTTGGCGATCGTGTCGGGGTCGCCCTCGGTCAGCAGGGTGCCGTTGACCAGCACCGTCATGCGGTCGGCGAAGCTGAACACGAGGTCCATGTCGTGCTCGATGAGCAGCACCGACACATCGGCCGGCAGCGCGGCGACCGTTTCCAGCAGTTCCTCGCGCTCGCCGGCCGGCACGCCGGCCACGGGTTCGTCGAGCAGCAGCACGCGCGGCTCGCAGGCCAGCGCAATCGCGATTTCGAGCAGCCGGCGCTTGCCGTAGGCCAGATGCTTGGTCTGCTGGTTGGCGACATCGGCGAGCCGGAACTGTTCGAGCAGCTGACCTGCCCGCTCGGCGACCTGCTTGGAACTGCCCAGCGGACGCCACCAATCCGCGCCCGCGCCGGTGTGCTGCGACACCACGAGCGCCAACGTCTCCAGCGGCGACATCGAATCGAAGAGCTGGTTGATCTGGAAGGTGCGGACCATCCCGCGCGCCACCCGCTTGTGGGGCGCGAGGCGCGTGATGTCCTCGCCTTCGAGCACGATGCGGCCCTCGGTCGGCGTGAGCACCCCGGTCAGAAGATTGATCAGCGTGGTCTTGCCGGCGCCGTTCGGGCCGATCAGCGCATGGCGCGCGCCGCGCCGCAGGTTCAGCGATACGTTGTTGGTCGCCGTGATGCCGCCGAAGCGCATCACGAGGCCGGTGGCCGAGAGGACGATGTCGTTCACGTTGTTGTCATTGCTCACGGCTTGGCACTCCCTGCACTCCCCCGGGCGCCGAACCACGTCCAGGGCTTGAGCAGCCGGTCACGGCCCACGAGCACCAGCAGCACCAGGATCAGGCCGATCCAGAACATCCAGTACTGCGGCGTGACGGCCGAGAGGGTGTCCTGAAGCACCTTGAAGACGATCGCACCCGCGACGCCGCCGTAGAGCCAGCCCACGCCGCCGATGACCAGCATCAGCAGCACGTCGGCCGAGCGATCGAAGGAAAGCACGTCGAGCGATGCGAAGCCTGTGGTCTGCGCGAGCAGCGCGCCCGCGCCACCGGCCACCGCGGCGGCGACGGTGTAGATCACCGCCAGGCGCGGGATCACCGGGATGCCGATCGCCATCGCGCGCAGGCGGTTGTCGCGGATCGCCTTGAGCGTCGCACCGAACGGCGAATGCACCAGCCGACGCATCAGCAGGAAGAGCACCAGCATCACGGACAGCGAATACCAGGCGGCGGTGCGGCCGTAGAGATCGAAGTCGAACATGCCGAGCACCGGCCCCATCACCACGCCCTGCAGGCCATCGGCGCCGCCGGTCAGCCAGTCGAGCTTGTTCGCGAGTTCGAGCAGGAGCAGTGCCGTGCCGAGCGTGACCATCAGCCGCGTGAGGTCGCTGCCGCGCAGGATGGTGATGCTCGCCACCACACCCAGCAGCCCAGCGACCACGATCGCCACCACCAGCCCGAGCGTCGGATCGGGCATGACATGCTTGGCGAAGAGCGCGGCCGTGTAGGCGCCCAGGCCAAAGAAGCCGGCGTGGCCCAGCGACACGACGCCGGTGTAGCCGAGGATCAGGTCGAGCGACATCGCGAACAGCGCGACGATCGCGATCTCGTTGATCATGAGCGCGTGCTGCGGCAGCACCAGCGGCAGCACGAAGGCCACCGCCCAGACCACGAACTCCAGCGGGCGCCAGCGCGCCTTCGCGAGCAGCGGGGATTGGAAGTCCATCAGCGGCCTCCCTTCCGGGTGAAGAGGCCCTGCGGGCGCCACATCAGGATCAGGATCATCAGCAGGTAGACGGTGAAGGCACCCATCTTCGGAATGAAGTACTTGCCCGCCACGTCCGCCACGCCGAGCAGCAGCGCCGCGAGCAATGGCCCGGTGATGGACGTGGTGCCGCCGACCGACACCACGATGAGGAAATAGATCATGTACTTGAGCGGGAAGGTCGGATCGAGCCCGAGGATCTCGGCGCCCAGCGCGCCGCCGAGGCCCGCCAGTCCCGAGCCGACCGCGAAGGTCATCAGGAACACCACGTTCACGTTGATGCCCATGCCGGCGGCCACGCGCGGGTCGTCCACCGCCGCACGCAGCCGGCTGCCGAAGCGGGTGCGCGTGAGGATGAGTTGCAGCACCACCGTCAGCAGCGCACAGACGGCGATGATGAAGAGCCGGTAGTGGCCCATGCCCAGCATCAGCGCGCCGTCGCCGATCTCGGTGCGGCCGCGCAGCCACTCGGGCAGGTGGATGTTCTGCTGCGACGAGCCGACGAAGAAGTCGATGCCCGCCACCGCCATGAAGGCGAGCCCGATCGAGAACATCACCTGGTCCAGGTGCGTCTTGCCGTACATCGGGCGATAGAGCGTGCGTTCGAGCAACGCGCCCACCGCACCCACCAGGATGAATGCAAGCGGCAGGCAGACGAGGAACGGCACGCCGAGCTTTTGCATGGCGAAGACCGTGATGTAGCCGCCCGCCATGGCGAAGGCGCCATGCGCGAGATTGATGAAGTTCATCAACCCGAGCGTCACGGCCAGTCCGACCGCGAGCACGAACAGCAGCATGCCGTAGGCGATGCCGTCAAATAGGATGGTTAACATGCCTCCCCCCAGCCTCGTTCACTTCGTTTGCTCGGGCACCCCCCTGGCGGGGGCACTCCCAGCGGCCTGGCGAAGCCAGTTCCGCGGGAGTTCCCGAACGGGCCTGGCTACGCAGGCCGGATTTGGAAAACCGGATCACTTGGACTTGCCCGGGTCCTTCACGCTCTTGATCACGTCGAACTCGACGTTGTAGAGCTGTCCGTCCTTCTTCTCGACCTTGCGCAGGTACACGTCCTGCGTGACGTCGCGCGTCTGCGCGTCGATCAGGACCTGGCCGCGCGGGCTTTCGAAGACCTGGCCCTTGAGCGCCGTCAGCAGCGCGTCGCCGCCGCCCTGGCCCTTGGTGGTCTTGAGCGCCTCGTAGATCATGCGCATGCCGTCATAGCCGCCGACGGCCATGAAGTTCGGGCGCATGTTCTTGTTGGCCTTCTCGAAAGATTCGACGAACTTCTTGTTCATCGCCGACGGATGCGCTGCCGAGTAGTGGTGCGCGGTGACCACCCCCAGCGCGCCGTCGCCCATGTCGTTGAGCTGGTCGTCGTCCGTGAGGTCGCCGGTGCCGATGAGCTTGATGCCCGCCTTGTCCATGCCGCGCTCGAGGAACTGCTTCATGACCGCCGCGCCCGCGCCCGAGGGCACGAAGACGAACAGCGCGTCGGGCTTGGCGTCACGCACCTTCTGCAGGAACGGCGCGAAATCGGGGTTGCGCAGCGGCACGCGCAGCTTGTCGAGCACCTTGCCGCCGTTGAGTTGGAAGCGCTCGGCGAAGAACTTCTCGGCGTCGTTGCCGGGGCCGTAGTCGGACACCAGCGTCACCACCGACTTGATGCCGTTCTTCGGCGCCCAGTCGCCCATCGCGACCGACACCTGCGGCAGGGTGAAGCTCGAACGCAGCATGTAGGGCGAGGCTTCGGTGATGGCCGAGGTCGCCGCGGCCATGGTGATGGCAGGCGTCTTCGACTGCGTGGCGATCGGCGCGACCGCCAGCGCGATCGGCGTCAGGCCGAAACCGGCGAGCACGTTGACCTTCTCGTTCACCACGAGTTCCTGCGCGATGCGCTTGGCAACGTCGGGCAGACCGGTGTCGTCCTTGACGATCAGTTCGACCTTCTTGCCCGCGACGGTGTCACCGTTCTGCGCCATGTACAGGCGCGCCGCAGCTTCGATCTGGCGACCCGTGGAAGCCTGTTGCCCGGTCATGGGCAGGATCAGGCCGATCTTGAAAGTGTCCGCGGCGTAGGCCAGTGGCATGGCCAGCGCGACGGCGGTCAGGCTGGCGGCCTGGACGAATTGACGACGAAGCATGAAAGCTCTCCTTCTGCGTAATGCTGGAACGGGAAAAATCGGGGGCTATTGTGACCAGATGCAATCTCGCGGGGACGCCGGCAAACACCTAGCTTGCCCAGTGGGCAAGGAATTTCTGCGCGATCAAGGAATACGGCGCGCGATCATCGCGCAAAGCTTGGATTCATTCTGAGGGGGCTCTCAATCGCGGCGGCGGATGAGCTTGACTGCGGGCAAGGCATCACTCTGTGCGCCGTGCAGCGCCTCGCGCAGATTGCGCTGGGCAATGCGGCTGTGCTCGCGCATGAGCGCCTCGGCGCGCGTGCCTTCGCGGTTCTCGATGGCATCGAGCACCTGCCAGTGCTGGTCCTGCGCGACCAGCAGCCTGTCGCGCGCGCCCGGTGAATTCGCCTCCACGACCACGAAACCCGAGGGCGACGCGAACGGCAGGTTCGTCACGCGCTCGGTCTGCAGGGCGATCAGCGGACTGCCCGACATTTCCGCGAGCAGGCGATGGAATTCCGCGTTGTAGGCGACGTAGCGCGAGAAGGCGGCGTCATCGAGCGCTGGATCGCGCATCAGCTCGTCGATGCGCTTGAGGCAGGCGCGCGCCTCGCGCAACACCGTCTGCGGCGCACCGCGCTCGGCTGCGAGCCGCGCCGCGAGGCCTTCGAGCGTGCCGCGCAACTCGATGGCGTCACCCACATCGCGCTCGGAAAAGGTTCGGACCGCGTAGCCGCCACTCGGCAGCGCTTCGAGCAGGCCTTCCTGTTCGAGGCGCATGAGCGCACTGCGCACCGGCGTGCGGGACACGCCCAGCAATTCCGAGATCGCCACTTCCGCGATGCGCGCGCCACCCGGCAATTCGCCGGCGAGCACCATCTCCCGCAGCCGCAGTTGGGCCTTCACGACCTGCGAGCCACCGGCTTCGGCGTGGGACAAAACGGAGGGGTTGGGCGGATTCACGGGATACGGAATGTATCCATAAATGACCAAGAATCGACTCTTTTTGCACCCTAATGCGGGTAAACACCAGTGTCGATGTATCCGCAAGCACGCGTCGCTGTGCGGATACGATCGACCGTTCTTTTCCAGATTTCGACGGAGCCAACCATGTCAGAACACGCCCGCCTGCCCGCACGCTACGACCACGTCGGCAGCTTCCTGCGCCCCCAATACCTGCTCGAAGCCCGTGAACAAAAGGCCAAGGGCGAGATCACGCCCGAACAGCTTCGCCGCGTCGAGGACAAGGCGATCACCGAGATCGTCAAGTTCCAGGAAGACATCGGCCTCAAGAGCATCACCGACGGCGAGTTCCGCCGCACCTACTTCCACATCGATTTCCTCGAGCAGCTCGGCGGCGTGAAGACCGACATCCCGGTCACCATCCGCAAGCCCGACGGCACCGAGGAACTGGCCCCGCCGGTGATGCGCGTGATCGACAAGGTGCGCCACGCCAAGAACATCCAGCTTGCCGACTTCGAGTACCTCAAGAGCCAGGTCTCGGCCGGCAACACGCCGAAAGTGACGATCCCCTCGCCCACGATGCTGCACTTCCGCGGCGGCCGCGCCGGGATCAGCAAGGAAGCCTACCCCGAGCTCGACCCCACCTTCTACGACGACGTCGCGAAGGCCTACGGTGACGAACTGCGCTCGCTCGCCGCCGCCGGCTGCACCTACGTGCAGATGGACGACACCAACCTCGCCTACCTCTGCGACGAGAAGATGCGCGAAGCCGCCCGCCAGCGGGGCGACGACCCCAACGAGCTGCCGCACCGCTACGCGAACTTCATCAACAAGGTGGTGGCTCAGAAGCCCGCCGGCATGACGCTCGCGATGCACCTGTGCCGCGGCAACTTCAAGAGCACGCACGCCGCAGCCGGCAACTACGAACCGGTGGCCGAGGCGCTGCTCAAGGAAATGGACCTCGACGCCTACTTCCTCGAATACGACGACGCACGTTCGGGCGACTTCCGCCCCCTGCGTTTCCTGCCGAAGGGCAAGACCGTCGTGCTCGGCCTGGTGACCACCAAGTTCGGCGAGATGGAAGACAAGGACGAGCTCAAGGCCCGCATCGAGGCCGCCGCCAAGTACGTCTCGCTCGACCAGCTCGCGCTGTCGCCGCAGTGCGGGTTCTCCAGCACGGTGCACGGCAACAACATCGCGGTCGAGGCGCAGCGCGCGAAGCTCAAGCTGGTTGTCGACGTCGCACGCGAGGTCTGGGGAGAGTAAGTCTCGCCCCGCCCCTGGACGGGTTGGTTTGTTTTGGCGCCGGTGTGAAGTAGGCTTCGGAAATATGCAGCTCTTCACCGGTCCGCTCAGCATGTTCGGCGCCAAGGCGCAGATCGCGATGCTCGAAAAGGGCCTCGCGTTCGACTGCGTCATGGTGCCCTTCGACCGCGACGACAACTACGAGCCGAAGCACCCGGAGGTCCTGCGCGTCAACCCCAAGCGGCAGGTGCCGGTGCTGATCGACGGCGGCGTCGAGCTGTTCGATTCGACCCAGATCTTCGAGTACCTCGAAGACCGCTTTCCCGTCCCGCCGCTCTGGCCCGCTGCCCTCGCCGACCGCGCCTGGGCCCGCCAGATCGAACTCAAGTCCGACGAGGTCTTCTTCCCGCACGTGGTGAAGCTATTCGGTCTCCAGCACGACATGCAGAGCCCTCCAGCCGTCGCGGCCTGTGCGGCCTGCGCCCGCTTCCACGAAGAGATGGAAGCCCTGCTGGCCGACCGTGACTACCTCGCGGGCCCCTACTCCTACGCCGATATCGCCTTCTACATGGCCCATGTGTTTGCCGACCGCAAGGGCGCAGGTATGACGCACGCCACGCCGCGGCTGGTCGCCTGGCGCGACCGCGTCGGCGCACGGGCGCCGGTGCAGGAGGTCGTGGGCACGATGATGAAGTTCCTCGTGGACAACCAACACGCGGTGCCGGTCTTCCTGCAAAAGCTTCTTCGCACGTGAACCGCATCGACGACTGGCTCGACTGGCTGCCCTCACCGTCGCAGCATCTGCTGGTCGTCACCTTCGCATTGCTGGTTTACGTGCTGACCAGCCGCGCCAAGCGCGAGCAGCGCGCGCCTTCCACCGCCATCGCCTGGGTGATGGGGCTCGCGCTGATGCCGTACGTCATCCTCCCGATGTACCTGCTGTTCGGCCAGCGCAAGCTGCGCCCGGCCGGTTCGCCGCGGCCGCCGCGGGCGAATCCGGCCGGCCACTGGGCGGCCGACCTGGTCGAGAGCTTCGGCCTCGCCCCGCCGGGGCCGTGCGCAGTGCGCTTCCACTCCGACGGCGCGGCGGCGCGCGATGCGCTCTTCGAGGTGGTCGAAGGCGCGCGGGTTCGTCTGGACATCTGCACCTTCATCATCGGCGACGACGCGCTCGGCCATGACGTCATCAACCGGCTGGCGCGGCGCGCCCGCGACGGCGTGAAGGTCCGCGTGCTGCTCGACGGCTTCGGCGCGCTGTCGCTGCCGCGATCGCACTTCGACACGCTGCGCGACGCGGGCGCCGAGATCGCGGTGTTCCGCCCCATCTTCAGTCTGCGCCGGACGGGGCCGCGAAACCTGCGAAACCATCGCAAGTTCACCATCGCGGACGACCAATGGCTGTGGTCCGGCGGCCGCAACCTCGCGGGCGAATACTTCACCGGCAACGACGACCATCCGGTGCCCTGGCGGGATCTTTCATTCGACCTGCAAGGCAGCGTCGCAGCGGCGGCGGCGCGGCAGTTCGACCATGACTGGTCCTCGGTGCGCGGCCGCAAGCCGCGCGAAGTGGCCGCCGGCGACGTTCACGTGGAAGGCGAATTCGCGCAGCTTCTGCCAAGCGGGCCGGACCAGACCGAAGACACCGCGCAGGCGCTGCTCATCGATGCCTGTTTCCGCGCCGAACACCGCGTGCTCGCGATCACGCCCTACTTCGTGCCGGGTGACGGCCTGCGCGATGCACTGCGCCTCGCCGCCCGGCGCGGCGTGCAGGTCACGATCGCCATCCCCGCGCAATCGAACCACCGGCTCGCCGACTTCGTTCGCGCAAGAGCCATGCGCGATCTCACGCGCGCCGGCGTCATCTTCCGCATGCTGCCTTTCATGGCCCACGCCAAGGCGGTCGTGGTGGACGATGACCTCGCACTGTGCGGCTCGATCAACCTCGACATGCGCAGCCTGCTCATCAATCACGAGGCGGCGGTGGTGTTCTACGGCCACTCGCAGGTCGACTGGCTCGCGCAATGGATCGAAACCACGGCTTCGGCCGGCGACACCTACCGGGCGCGCCAGCCGGGCCTGATTCGTGACGTGGCCGAAGGGTTGTTGCTGACCATCGCCTTCCAGCTCTGAGCCTTCATGGCCGATACTTCTCGCCCCTCGTCGACCGAAACACCAATCAACCTCAGGAGATCTCCATGGGAAATGTCGTGCAGTTCAAGCGCCCCGACGGCGGCAGCGTCAACGGCTATCTGGCCGAGGCCGACAAGGCGGTCGGCTCGGTGGTGGTGATCCAGGAATGGTGGGGCATCAACGACCAGATCCGCGGCGTGGCGGACCGCTTCGCCAATGCGGGCTTCACGGCGCTGGTGCCCGACCTCTATCGCGGCAAGTCCACCGTCGAGGCCGAGGAAGCCCATCACCTGATGACGGGCCTGAACTTCGGCGACGCCGCATCGCAGGACGTTCGCGGCGCCGTCCAATACCTGAAGGCGCGCGGCGGCAAGGTGGGCGTCACCGGCTACTGCATGGGCGGTGCACTCACGGTGCTGGGCTTGACCATGGCGCCCGAAGCCGATGCCGGCGTGGTCTGGTACGGCTACCCCCCGCTCGAATACGTCGACGCCTCGAAGATCAAGGCACCGGTGATGGCGCACTGGGCAACGCAGGACGAGGCCTTCGCGATCGCCGGCGTCGATGCGCTCGAAGAAAAGCTCCGCGGCGCGGGCGTGCGCTACGAAGGCCACCGCTACCTGGCGCATCACGCCTTCGCCAACGAAACCGCGCAAGGGCCGGGACGCATCCCGATCACGCAGTACGACGCGGTCTGGGCGCAACTCGCGTGGGACCGGACACTGCGCTTCTTCGGCAAGGAGCTGGCGGGCTGATTCAGGAGGCCTTCGCCGCCTTGTTGCAGTAGCTCGCGTTGCCGAGGCCCGTGCCGATGGTCAGCACGGCCCAGCGCTTCACGTCGCGCATGAAGGGCAGCTCGCTCAGGCCCTGCACGACCGCGTCGTTGTGCATGAGCACGACGGTCGGCTCCCCGCCGATCGTCGGGATCCGCTTGCACAGCCGGCTCGGCAGGTGGAAGTTCTCGCTCTCCCAGTCGCCGGGCAGGTTCTGCGCGCCGCGCGCGATCGATCCGTCCTTGCGGATCAGACCCGGGCAGCCGATGCCGATGAAAGGGGCGAGGCGGATGCCCTTCCTGCCGCAGTAGCGCATCTGCTCTTCGAGCATCTCCACCAGGCGGTCGACCAGCACCTTGCGGCTGGGCCCGTCGTCGGCGTGGCGCCACTTCTCGCGGTGGATCACCTTGGCCTTCGACAGGTCGCGTGCACGCCGCCTGCGCGTCTTGACGATGCCGCAGCGCACGTTGGTGCCGCCGATGTCGAGCGCGAGGATCGCGTCGTGCCCCTTGAGCAGCGGCGGCGGCACCAGATGCACCCATCCGAGCAGGCCGCCGTCGTCGGTCTCGTGGCTGATGCGGCCCAGTTGCACGGAGATCCCCATGTCCTCCAGCAGGGCCGAGGTCTGCAGGATCGCCCGTTCCCCCACATCGCTCTCCGGAAAGCCACCGCCGATCACGATTCGCTCCACCCCCTTCCATGACGGATGGTGCATGAAGCGCTCGGTCACCCAGGCCAGTTCCTCGGCGAATTCCTCGATGACCCCGTGGACCACGTCCGCGGCCTCCGACGCCTTCTTGCCGAGTGCCTGATCGAGCGCCTTCTTCGTCAGTTCCCTGGAATGCAGGCCGCCCAGCGGATCGTTGCCCTTCTTGCGACGCCGTCGGCGCCAGCGTTCGAGCAGTTCGCGGAACGCAGTCTGGCTCGCCTGGTCGCCGACGAAACCGTCCTTGTCGCGCAACTGGAGGCTGTAGCCCTCGACCACCACCGAGGGCAGCTCGCGCGCGCCATGCACGTCGGGCAGCGGATGGTGGTCGCCGGTGCGCTTGCGGTGCTTGTGCCTGGCCATGCCTTGCCGCTCCTTCGCCGTTCAATCGGCGGTCGTCTTCAAAATGAGGCGCGCGGTTTCCTCCGGCGCATCCCAGTGCGGATAGTGGCCGCAACGCTCGAACCAGTGCAGCCGCGCGTCCGGGAACAATCGCTGCGCGCGCTCGGCCTGCCGGGGAAGGCAGATCCGGTCGGAACGGCCCCACCCGATCACGAGCCTCTTGCCCGGACGGCCGGCGGCGATGCCTTCCATGGGCGCGGCTCGCACAAGTCCGCCGAGCATCGCGCCGAACGATGCCGAAGCAGCGCAACTGCGCATCTCCTCCACCAGATGCGAAGCAGAAAGCAGCTCCGGCCGCGCCGAAAGCTGCGCGAGGAGCAGCCCGCGCGACCATTCGTGCGTGGCGATCGCCGGCATCGAATGCCGCATCAGCCGCGCCATACGCCACCAGAAGCACGCCGATGCCCAGTAGGCCTGCCGTTCCCAGCCGGCCCAGAAGCCCAACGGGCCCAGCGACACCACGGCGCCGACCACGCCCCCCCGTCGCGCCAGTTCGAGCACCAGCTGGGCGCCGAGCGAACTGCCCACCGCATCGGTGCCGAGCAGTTCGTGTTCCCGCAGAAACTGCGAGACGGCATCGGACATCGTACGGATCGAGACCTCGCCGGGCAGGGACGGACTCTTGCCGAAACCCGGCAAGTCGATCGCTGTCACGCTGCGCTCGGCGGCCAGCGGCTTCAGCACCGTCCGCCATGATCGCCAATTGCTGCCGAGCCCGTGAACGAGCAGCAACGGCTTGCCTTCGCCGCGGCGGACGTAATTGATGAGCACGCTTCAGTTTGCGTTCAGATTTGTCAACCCAGCATCGGCCCGACGCACCGCCCGCTGTAGGACAACACCTCGGCGCCGATCACGCTATGCCGCTCCCTCCCCTGTTCCACAAGGCGGTCGGGCCGATACACTGGATCGATGACGCCGCTGCGCCGCATCTGGTTCGCCGCCCTTGCCTGCGTGGGGCTCCTTTGGGGCGCGATGCCGTCGCACGCTCAGCAAGAAACGATGCGCGTCGGTTCCAAGCGCTTCACGGAGTCGTACATCCTCGCCGAGGTGCTGGCGCAGACGGCCGCTTCGCATCTGCCGTCCCAGCCCGTGGTGCGGCAAGGGCTCGGCAACACCGCCATCGTCTACGAGGCGCTGAACTCCGGCGGCATCGACCTCTATGCCGAATACACCGGGACCATCGCGCTGGAGATCCTCAAGAGCAACGGATCGATGACGCTCGAGCAGATGAACGCCGCGCTGCGCCCCCTCGGCCTGGGCGCCGCGATTCCGCTGGGCTTCAACGACGGCTACGCGCTCGCGATGCGCGCGGCGGACGCGGACCGGCTCGGCATCCGCACCCTGAGCGATCTTGCCAAGCACACCGGGCTGAAGCTGGGCCTGTCGAACGAATTCATCGGCCGCGCCGACGGCTGGCAGGGGCTCGCCGATCGCTACGGGTTCAAGCAGGGGCCGACCGGTCTCGACCACGGCCTGGCCTACGACGCCATCGCCGCGAAGCAGATCGACGTGATGGACATCTACACCACCGACGCGAAGATCGACCATCTCGGCCTGCGCGTGCTGGAGGACGACCGGCAGTACTTCCCGCGCTACGACGCCGTCGTGCTCTACCGCCTCGACCTGCCCACGCGCTGGCCGGCCGCATGGGCTGCCTTGCAGAAGCTCGAAGGCCGCATCGACGAGCGGACCATGATCGCGATGAATGCGCGCGCCGAGCTCAACGGCGCGGCCTTCGACTCCATCGCGCGGGACTTCCTCGCGCCCGCCAAGGCGCAGGCGCCGGCCGGCGCAGCAGGATCCCGCGACACCGCCGCGCGCGGCTTCACCGCCAAGCTGTTCGGTCCGGACTTCGGCCGCCTCGCCCGCCAGCACCTGCTGCTGGTCGCGATCTCCGTCGGGCTCGCGATCCTGATCGCGGTGCCCCTGGGCATCCTCGTGTTTCCCCGCCTGCGCGCCCGCGCGCTGGTGCTCGGGCTGACGGGGCTGCTGCAGACCATCCCATCGCTTGCGCTGCTGGCGATCCTGATCTCGCTCGTCGGCGTGATCGGCACCTTGCCTGCGTTGATCGCACTCACCCTGTATTCGCTGCTGCCCATCATGCGCAACACGGTGACCGGGCTGACGGAAGTGCCGTCCGGGCTGCGGATGGCCGGCACGGCGCTGGGCATGACCCACGGCCAAAGCCTGCGCCTGGTGCAGTTGCCGCTGGCGCTGCCCACCATCCTGGCCGGCGTGCGGACGGCGACCACCATCGCGATCGGCACCGCGACCATCGCCGCCTTCATCGGCGCGGGCGGCTTCGGCGAGCGGATCGTGACCGGCCTCGCGCTCAATGACCGCCAGTTGCTCGCGGCCGGCGCGATTCCGGCCGCGGCGTTGGCGCTGCTGAGCGAAGCGGTCTTCGAAATCCTCGAGTACCTGATGCGTCGCGGGCGCTGAGGAGACTGTCGATCCCTTACACTCGCCCAGTCAGGAGAGAGCCTCGCGCGACGGGGCCGCCGAAGGCGCAGGGCCCCGCATTGCAGGGGCCCGAACGCTCAGGCAAAAGGACTGACGAAGCGCCCCAGCGGGCGTTTCCTTGCTGGAGAGAGGCGACCCGCCCCGCAATGACGGATGGCGGAATCGTCCACCGAAGGAGCAAGCCTCGATCGTGGGGTGAATCTCTCAGGTAAAGCGGACAGCAGGGGTGGCCCATGGCTCCGGTCATGGATCGGACTACCCCTTTGCCTTTGGAGAATGCCTTGGCTTCCGCATCGACCGACGACCTTCTGAAGACGCCGCTCCACGCCCTGCACGTGGAACTCGGCGCGCGCATGGTGCCTTTCGCGGGTTACGCGATGCCCGTGCAATACCCCGCCGGCCTGATGGCCGAGCACAAACACACACGCGAGGCCGCCGGCCTGTTCGACATCTCGCACATGGGCCAGCTTCGACTGGTCGGTCCCGACGCCGCGGCCGCATTCGAGACTCTCATGCCGGTCGACGTTGCCGGGCTCGCGCCGGGCAAGCAGCGATACGGGCTGCTGCTCAATGACGAGGGCGGCATCCTCGACGACCTCATGTTCTTCAACGAAGGCCACGATTCGTGGTTCGTCGTGGTCAACGGCGCGTGCAAGGCCGCCGACATCGCGCACATCAACGCGAAGATCGGCCACCGCTGCCAGGTCCTGCCGATGCCCGACCACGCCTTGCTCGCGCTTCAGGGTCCGCAGGCCGCATCGACGCTCGCGCGGCTTTCGCCCGGCATCGAGCAGTTCGTCTTCATGACCGGCGGTGCAGTGCGCATCGGCAATATCCCGGCCTTCGTCACCCGCAGCGGCTATACCGGCGAGGACGGCTTCGAGATTTCCGTTGCTGCCGCCGATGCCGAAGCGCTCGCCCGGCTGCTGCTGGCGCAACCCGAAGTCAAGCCGATCGGCCTCGGCGCGCGCAATTCGCTGCGGCTCGAAGCGGGGCTGTGCCTCTACGGCAACGACATCGACGAAACCACCACGCCCGTCGAGGCTTCGCTCGGCTGGGCGATGCAAAAGGTTCGCCGCGCGGGCGGCGCGCGCGAAGGCGGCTTCCCGGGCGCCGCGAAGATCCTGGCGCAGTTCACCGCATCGACCGGCACGGCCGGCCATCTCGACCACGACACCCTCAAGCGCAAGCGCGTGGGCCTCGTCGCGCTGGAGCGTATCCCGGTGCGCGACGGCACCCCGCTCGAATCCTTCGAAGGCGCGGCCATTGGCCATGTCACCAGCGGGCTGCTCGGTCCGACGGTCGACCGGCCGATCGCCATGGGCTACGTCGCGCTCGCCTATGCCGAGCCCGGCACGCGCATCCAGGCGATCGTGCGCGGCAAGCCGGTACCGATGGAAGTCAGCACCATGCCTTTCGTTCCCGCCCGCTACTACCGCGGCTGAAGTCACACGCTTTCACCGTTTTTTCATCAAGGAGCATTTTTCATGACCACCAAGTTCACCAAGGATCACGAGTGGGTCCGCACCGAATCGGATGCGGCGCTCGTCACCGTCGGCATCACCGTCCACGCGCAGGACGCGCTCGGCGATGTGGTCTTCGTCGACCTGCCGGAGGTGGGAAAGTCCTTCGCCCAGGGCGAGGTGGCCGGTGTGGTCGAGTCGGTCAAGGCGGCGGCGGATGTGTTCATGCCCGTTTCCGGCGAGATCACGGAAGTCAACGAAGCGCTGCGCGCCGATCCGTCGCTGGCCAACAGCGCGCCGATGGAAGGGGGCTGGTTCTTCAAGGTGCGCGTGAGCGATCCTGCACAGCTCGATGCACTCCTGGACGAAACCGCCTACGAGAAGTTCTCGGCTGAAAGCTGAGTCACCGAGGAAGCCCCTCTCCTTGCCCTGCCTGCCCTCTTTGCGAACCGCTGACATGTCGACCGTCCTGCCCCTCACCCCCTCGCTCGGCGATCTCGAGAACGCCGATGAATTCATCGCACGCCACGTCGGAATCGAACCCCAGGACGAAGCGCGCATGCTGCCGGCCATCGGCTCCGCCACGCGCGCAGAGCTGATCGACGGCATCGTGCCGCCGGCCATCCGCCGCGCCAGGCCCATGCGCCTGCCGCCGGCAGTGACGGAAGCCGAAGCGCTGGCCGAACTCAAGGCCATCGCCGGCAAGAACAAGGTCGCGAAGAGCTACATCGGCCAGGGCTACTACGGCACGCACACGCCCGGCGTGATCCTGCGCAACGTGCTGGAGAACCCGGCCTGGTACACCGCCTACACGCCCTATCAGGCCGAGATTTCGCAGGGCCGCATGGAAGCGCTGGTCAACTTCCAGACCATGGTGTGCGACCTCACGGGCATGGCGATCGCCAACGCGTCGATGCTCGACGAAGCGACGGCCGCGGCCGAGGCGATGACGCTCGCGCGCCGCAGCGTGAAGAGCAAGAGCAACGTCTTCCTGGTCTCGGGCGACTGCCACCCGCAGACCATCGAGGTCATCAAGACCCGCGCCGCGCCGCTCGGCATCGAGGTGCGGGTGAGCACCATCTCCGAAACCCTGCCGCACCTGATGGCGAGCTGCGAGTTCTTCGGCGTGCTCGCGCAGTACCCCGCCACGACAGGCCATGTGCACGACCTGCGGCCCCTCGCGGGCCATGCGCACCAGTTCGACGCCGCCTTCTGCGTCGCGGCCGACCTGCTGGCGCTCACCATGCTGACGCCGCCCGGCGAGTGGGACGCCGACATCGTCTGCGGCACCACGCAGCGCTTCGGCATGCCGATGGGGAACGGCGGACCGCACGCGGCCTACCTCGCCTGCCGCGACGATTTCAAGCGCTCGTTGCCGGGGCGAATCGTCGGTGTCAGCGTCGACGCGCATGGCGAGCCGGCCTACCGGCTCGCGCTGCAGACGCGCGAGCAGCACATCCGCCGCGAAAAGGCGACGTCCAACATCTGCACGGCGCAGGTGCTGCCCGCGGTGATCGCCAGCATGTACGCCGTCTACCACGGCCCCGAAGGCCTCAAGCGCATCGCGCAGCGCGTGGCGGCACTGACGGCCGTGCTTGCGCAAGGCCTCGAACAGATGGGCCGCGAGCTGGTCAACGCAACGGCCTTCGACACGCTCACGGTCAAGACCGGCGAAGACACCGCGAAGATCGTGGAACGTGCCGAAGCGGGCGGCGTCAACCTCGGCCAGCGTGTGCAGAACCACCTCGGCATCTCGCTGGACGAGACCACCACGCGCGCCGACATCGAGACCTTGTGGGCGCTCTTCGTGCCGACAGGCACGCCGATGCCGCGCTTCGAGGAACTCTCCGCCCGCGTGACCTCGCGCATCCCCGAGGACCTGCGCCGCACCTCGGCGTTCCTCACGCACCCGGTCTTCAACACGCACAAGAGCGAAACCGCGATGCTGCGCTACATCCGCAGCCTCGGCGACAAGGACCTCGCGCTGGACCGCAGCATGATCCCGCTCGGCAGCTGCACGATGAAGCTCAACGCGACCAGCGAGATGATCCCGATCACCTGGCCCGAGTTCGCGAACATCCATCCCTTCGCGCCGGCCAGCCAGCGCCTCGGCTACGACCAGCTCGACAAGCAGTTGCGCGCGTGGCTGTGCGAAGCCACCGGCTACGCCGGCATCAGCCTGCAGCCCAATGCCGGCTCGCAGGGCGAGTACGCGGGCCTGCTCGCGATCAAGGCCTTCCATGAAGCCAAGGGGCAAGGCCATCGCAACGTGTGCCTGATCCCGTTCTCCGCGCACGGCACCAATCCGGCGAGCGCGCACATGGTCGGCATGAAGGTGGTGGTCACCGCCTGCGATGCGGAAGGCAACGTGGACATCGACGACCTCAAGCGCGCCTGCGAGGCGCACAGCGACAAGCTGGCCGCCGTGATGATCACCTACCCCAGCACCCACGGCGTGTTCGAAACCCGCGTGAAGGAACTCTGCGAGATCGTCCATGCGCACGGCGGCCGCGTGTACGTCGACGGCGCCAACATGAACGCGCTGGTCGGCATCGCGGCACCGGGCGAATTCGGCGGCGACGTGAGTCACCTGAACCTGCACAAGACCTTCTGCATTCCGCACGGTGGCGGCGGGCCGGGCGTGGGCCCGGTGTGCGTGGTCGAGGATCTCGTGCCGTATCTGCCGGGGCACGCGACCGGTGGCATCGCCGCGAACGGCGTCGGCGCGGTGTCGGCTGCGCCGCTCGGCAACGCGGCAGTGCTGCCGATCAGCTGGATGTACTGCCGCATGATGGGCGCGGCCGGCCTCAAGGCCGCGACCGAAACCGCGATCCTCAGCGCCAACTACATCAGCGCGCGCCTCAAGGACCACTACCCGACGCTGTATTCGAGCCCCAACGGCCATGTGGCGCACGAGTGCATCCTGGATCTGCGCCCGCTGAAGGATGCCAGCGGCGTGACCGCCGAAGACGTCGCCAAGCGACTCATCGACTACGGCTTCCACGCGCCAACGCTCAGCTTCCCGGTGCCGGGCACGCTGATGGTCGAGCCGACCGAGAGCGAGCCGCTCGCCGAGCTCGACCGTTTCATCGACGCGATGATCGCGATCCGCGGCGAGATCCGCCGCATCGAGGAAGGCGTCTGGCCGAAGGAGGACAACCCGCTGAAGAACGCGCCGCACACCGCCGCGAGCCTGCTCGGGACGGAATGGACGCGGCCCTATTCGCGCGAGCTGGCGGCCTTCCCGCTCGCGACGCTGAAGACCGCCAAGTACTGGCCGCCGATCGGCCGGGTCGACAACGTCTACGGCGACCGCAACCTGTTCTGCAGCTGCGTGCCCGTCGCCGAGCTGGCGGCAAGCGCAGCGTCGGCCGAATAGGTCTCCCCGGGCGACCCGGCGGCGGAACTACCAGCGCTGCTGCTGGCGTCCGCCGTGGATGTTGCCGGCGACACCGCCGGCCACGCCGCCGATCGCCGCACCGGTCCAGGCGTCGCCCCCCGCAATGGCGGCAATTCCGGCACCGGCAGCGGCGCCCATCGCTGCGCCGCTCATCGTGCCCTGCTGCTGAGGCGTCATGTCCGTGCAGCCAGCGGCGAACGCCAGCGCCGCGACCGCGAGAAGCCAGTTCATTCGCATCATGATCTGTTTTCCCTTCACTTCTTCTGCAGGCCGGGCATGGCCATTTCGAACCAGATGATGTCCAGCACGGGGCGCTTCAGGCCGCTGGGATTCGCAGCGTACCAGCCATCGACGCCCTGACGCACGCTGTCCAGCGACTGGCCCTGCATGCCTTTGGACAGGCGCGGCACGAAGCTCTGCGCGTCGGTCGGCATGTTTCTTCCGTAGAAGGCCATCTCCACCTGAACCATGTTCGCGAGTCCGACGAGGTAGGCCTTCTTCACGGCCTCGCTCGACTTGGTCCACTGCTCGCCGGTGACGATCGGGACCTCGGCCGCCTTGGCCGGGGCGCAGGCCAGCGCAAGCGCCATGCAGGCCGCCGACAGCGCCGTTCGCATTTGCAGTTTGGGTGACATTGCGTTCTCCGCTGTTGATGCGCGGGCGATCCTGCGCTGTGCCGTCGAGGCATGTCAAGCGCGTCGAAGTCGCAAACAACCACTGCGAGTGCGCGCTCTCTTGATCGAGGAGGACAATGTCCTTCATGCGCCCATCGCTGATCCTTGCGGCTGCTTTTGCGACCTTCGGCCTCCCCGCCGGCGCCGAGGTGATCCGCTGCGCCGATGCGGCCGGCAACGTGAGCTACACGGACGGGTCGTGCCCGCGCGGCGCGCACAGGGTGGCGAGCGTGACCACGACGGACCCCATCTCGGTCGTGGGCGGGGATCGGCAGCCCGCCCCCGTCCGCAGCAACTCGCCGGAACACGATTCGAGCGTCGCCGCGGCACCGCCGCAGGCACCCGCGGGCCCGATCATCATCGACGGCCGCCGCACCGGCAACGAACCCGGCCGGTCCGACGCATCGCGCTGGAGCGATCGCGGCGAGGACCCGATGTGGATCGATGACGGCTACTACAGCCCCGGCGTCAACCGCCCTCCCAACCGCCCGCGCGACATGCGCCCGCGGATCACCAAATGCGGCGACCGCACCTGCAAGGACGTGCAGGGCAACCATTGGGACCGCAACACCGGTCAGCTCGACCGCTATCGCAGCATCGACGGCAGGACCTGCCGTCCGGTCGGCACCACGACGGTCTGCAACTGAGCACCGCGACGCCGCGAGACTTCGCGACAGCGGGCGCCGGCCTGTTCGGCCCGCCACGCCCGCGCCTGCAGCGTCTACTTCATCAGGTCGCTGAGGTTCACCGGCCTGATCTTGCCGCCCTCGACCGTGGCGACCAGGGGATCGACCACCGTGCCGCCGACCGCATCGACGCCCTTGAACTCGCCGGCGTTCGTCTCCTTCGGCAGTTTGCCGATCGCCTCGCCCATCTTGGCGCGGATGGCTGACGCGTCCGTGGTGGTGCCGGCCAGCTTCATCGCGGCGGCCACGGCATGCGTCATCGCATAGTTGTACGAAGACTCGGTGGTCGGGTCCTTGTCGGCGCCATAGGCCTTGCGATAGGCGGCCGCGAAGGTCTTGGGGCCGACGCGCTCGTCATAGGACACCGGCAGCACGCCGATCGAGCCTTCGAGCGGGCCCAATCCGTCGGTGACCTTCGCCATCTCGTCGAGCTTGGCCTGGTCCATGATCAGGAAGCCGCCCTTGAAGCCCAGCTCGCGCGCCTGCTTGACCACCAGCGCGGTCGGCTCCGACGGCCCGCCGACGAAGAGCACATCGGGCTTCTCGGCGAGCACACGGCTCACCCCGCTGTAGAAGTCCGCCGAGCGGTTGTAGGACATCGGGTTGTTCGATGCGATCGTGCCGCCGGCCTTCTCCCAGGCGGGGCCGAAGAGCTGCGTCCAGTTCTTCGCGTATTCGTGGTCGCCCGGCAGCATGCCGACCTTCTTGCCGAACTTCTTCATCTCGTAGCGCGTAAAGGGCTCGATGTAGGAATTGAAAGTGGGCGGAATGCGGATGGTGAGCTTGTTACCCGTCTCGGTGATCTTCGGCGTGCTGGAGTACGCCATCACGATGAACTTCTCCTGCTCGTTGAAGGCCTGCATCGCGTAGATGCCGCCCGAGTGCGGCACGAACACCACCGGCGCCTGGTGCTGCTGCGCGAGGCGGCGCGCGTTGATCGCGGCATCGGCCGGCGAATACTTGTCGTCCAGCGCCACCAGTTCGAGCTTGACCTTCTTGCCGCCGACTTCCAGGCCGGCAGCGTTGATCTCCTTGATCGCCATCTCGATCCCGTTGACCACGTTCTTGCCGTAGAGCGCAGCACCACCACTCAGCGGGCCGGTGAAGCCGATCTTCACGGTGTCCTGCGCGAAGGCCGAACCGGCTCCGAACGCACCCAGCAGCGCCAGCGCAGTGGGCAGCAATGCGAAGCGGCGGCGGGCGGAAGAGTGTCTCAGCATCAGATATCTCCTTGTGGTTGATTGGGTAACCGAAGGCCAGGGCACCCGCGGAACCGGCTTGGCCGGGCCGCCGGGTGAACCCCCGGCGAAGGGGAGCGCCGAAGGCGCATGGGGGTGAACATCACTTCATCCGATGTAGGCGGCGCGCACGGCCTCGTTGTTGAGCAGCGATTCGCGATCGCCTTCGAGCGTGATGTGGCCGCGCTCGATGACGTAGGCGCGATGCGCGATCGCCAGTGCCGAGTACGCATTCTGTTCGGCCAGCAGCACCGTGGTGCCGGCCTGGTTGATGCGCTGGATCACTTCGAACACCTGCTTGACGATCAGCGGCGCAAGGCCGAGCGAAGGCTCGTCGAGCAACAGCAGCTTGGGGCGCCCGAGCAGCGCGCGGCCGATGGCGACCATCTGCTGCTGGCCGCCGGAGAGCGAACCGGCCGGATGGTCCTGCTTCTTCTCGAGAATCGGAAAGAGGCCGAAGACCTCGTCGATCGAACGCTGGATGCCCGCCTTGTCGCGGCGATGCACATACGCCCCGAGCGTGAGGTTCTTGCGCACCGACATCATCGGGAAGAGCTTGCGCCCTTCGGGGCAATGCACGAGGCCCGATTCGACGATCTGCGCCGGACGCTGGCCGATGAGTTCCCGGTCGCCGAAGCGGATGCTGCCCGCGCTCGGCTTGTTGATGCCGCTGGCCGCCATGAAGATCGATGTCTTGCCCGCGCCGTTCGCCCCGAGCAGCACCACCAGCTCGCCGGGCGCCGCGCGCAGCGACACGCCGCTCAGCGCGCGAAAGCTGCCGTAGTGCAGGTCGACGTTCTCAAACCGCAACATGGTCCGTCCCCAGGTAGGCCTCGATCACGTGCGGATCGCGGCGGATCTCCGCCGGCGTGCCTTCGGCGATCTTCGCGCCGTTGTTGAGCACGACGATCTTGTCGGCCAGTCGCATGATCATGTCCATCTTGTGTTCGATCAGGCACACGGTCTTGCCGTGGTCCACCAGCTTGCGGATCAGCGCCGCGAGGCCGACTGTCTCTTCAGGATTCACGCCGCCCGCGGGTTCGTCGAGCAGCAGCAGTTCCGGATCGGTCGCGAGCGCGAGCGCGAAGGCCACGCGCTTGCGCTCCTCCTGCGAGATGTCGGCCGCGATGCGGTTGGCGATGTGCGAGGCACCGACGAAATCGAGCGCCTCGCGCGCCTTCTCGCGGCACAGGCGTTCTTCCTCCTGCAGCCGCTTCGAGTTGGCGAGCACATCCCACAGGCCCGAGCGGGTGCGCAGACGGTGGCCGACGATCAGGTTGTCGAGCACGCTCGCGTTGTCGAACAGGTGCGTGGTCTGGAAAGTGCGCGCGATGCCGAGCCGCGCCACATGGTCGGGCCGCATGCCGGTGACGTCCTGGCCCTTGAAGGTGATGCGGCCCGAGGTCGGCTTGTGCGTGCCGGCCACGAGATTGAAGAAGGTGGTCTTGCCCGCGCCGTTCGGGCCGATGATGGCGCTGACCTGTCCGCGCTCGAAACGCGTGGTGACGGCATCGACTGCCGTGAGCCCGAAGAACTGCTTCGTCAGTTGGTCGATTTCAAGCATTGGACTTCGCCTCCGTCACGGCGACATGCGACCGGGTGTCGGCCTGAACGGCATCCGCGCGACGCGCACGGCGCTTGAGCCAGGTGCCGACGATGCCGTCGGGCAGGAAGATGATCAGCGCCACCAGCAGCGGGCCGAAGACGACCATGCGGTAGTCCTGCAGGAATTGAAGGCTTTGCGTGAGCCACGTCACGAGGAAGGTCCCGACCAGCGGCCCCAGCAGCGTGCCGACGCCCCCGACGAGCACGAACATGATGAGGTCGAAGGTCACGGCTTCGCTCGCGAGATCGGGCCCGAGAAAACGCACCTGCCCCGCGTAGAGCGCGCCGGCGAAGCCCGCGTAGATCACCGACAGCACGAAGGACAGCGTCTTGGTGCGCATCAGGTCGATGCCCAGCGCCTCCGCGAGATCGTCGCTGTTGCGCACCGCCATGAAGCTGCGGCCGAGCAGCGAGCGCACGATGCGCGCCATCACCCAGATCCCCAGCGCGAGAAAGGCCAGCACCAGGTAGTACTGCGCGAGCGGCGTGTCGAATCGCAGCGGCCCCATGCCGCTGGGCGCGGGAATGCCCATGATGCCGACCGGCCCGTGCGTGAGGCTCTCCCACTTCTCGATGAGCAGGAAGAGGATGTAGCTCACGCACAGCGTGAAGATCGAGAAGTAGTGGCCGCGCAGCCGCAGCGACAGCAGGCCGATGAAGTAGCCCAGCACGCCGGTCACCACGCCCGCGAGCGCGAAGGCGATCCAGAACGGCACCTGGTGATCGACCGTCAGGATGCCGACCGTGTACGCGCCGATCGCCATGAAGGCCCCGTGCGCGAGGTTGAACTGCCCGGTGTAGCCGGTGATGAGGTTCAGCCCCAGCGCCGCGATGGCCATGATGAAGGCCAGCGTCGCCACCGAGATCAGGTAGTTGTTCGGCGCGACGAGCGGGAACGCCAGCGCCAGCGCGGCGAGCAATGCCCAGCCGGCCTTTCCTTCGATCAGGCGCATCAGCGAGCCCCCTTCATGGTGAACAGCCCTTGCGGGCGGAAGGAAAGAATCACCACCAGCAGCACGAACGCGATGATGTCCTTGTAGTCGGTCGACACGTAGAAGCCGCCGAAGCTCTCGGCCATGCCGATGATCAGCCCGCCGACGATCGCGCCCGGAAAGCTGCCCATGCCGCCGAGGATGATGATCACGAAGGCCTTGGTGATGACCAGATTGCCCATCGCCGGATAGACCAGGTTGATCGGCGCGTAGAGCACCGCCGCGATCGCCGCGAGTGCGCCGGAGATCGCGAACACCAGCAGCGTGACGCGCGATGCATCGATGCCGACCAGCGCTGCGCCATCGCGGTTCTGCGCCATCGCGATGATGGTCGAGCCGATCACGGTGTGGTTGAGGAACAGATGGAGAAGCACCATCAGCCCGAACGCGCCCGCGATGATCAAGAGGCGCTGCAATGGCGCGGTGAGCCCGAAGATCTCGACCACCTGGCCATAGGGCGTCGGCATGCGGTGGAAGTCGGCACCGAACAGCGCCTGCGCGCCGGCTTCGAGGAACAGCAGGATGCCGATCGCCGCAATCATGTCGTGCAACTCCGGCGCATTGCGCAGCGGATGGAACACCAGCCGCTGCGCGAGCATCGAGATCACCGCGACCACGACCGCCGCGCCGGCCATTGCGAGCCAGTAGTTCAGGCCAAGCTTGGCCATCAGGTAGTAGCCGGCGAACGCGCCCGACATGTAGAACGCGCCGTGTGCGAAGTTCGGCACGTGCAGGATGCCGTAGACGAGCGTCAGCCCCAGAGCCACGAGGCTGTAGACGCCGCCGATGGTGAGGCCGTTGAGAAGTTGCTGAAAAAACAGTTCCACTGGGTTCCTCGGCTACCCCGCGCGCGCCAAGGCGGCGCATGGGCTGTATCGAAGCGGCCCATTGTGGAAGCGTGCTGCGGCACGCCGACTAAGGTTTCTCCTGAGATCGCGTCGCCTAGGAGACTCGCGTTCCTACCGCCCGGTAGGTCACTTCTTCGCCATCGTCCCCGTCGCGACAAGCCGCCGCAGTTCGGAGAGGCGGGCCTTCATGCGCCGCTCGTTCACCGGCCCCATGCGGATCAGGAGCTTCTGTCCTGCAGAGAGCGCCTCGAGTTGCGGGTCGACGAACTCGTAGCGCGTCCAGGGGTTCTCCAGCGGCCTCTCGCCCTTCACTTCGGTGATCTTCACCTGCACCGGCCCGCTGGGCTCTGGCGTCTTCAGCAGATGATCGAGCACCGCCACCAACCGGTCGTTGAAGTAGCGATTCGGATAGCCGAGTTCTTCGAAGGCCTCTTGGAACAGCGGATAGAGCCGCGCATAAAGCGCCACGGCGCGCGCAGGGTCGATCGATTCGACGAAGAGCACGAAGGGCGTGTAGCGCGCACCGTTGTCGGGGCTGATCGTCTTCACATCGCCATTGCCCTGCACCGTGAAGCGCTGCGGCGTCGGCAGCACCGGCCACACGCGCGCGGTCGCATGCTCGCGCGGCAGGTTGTCGACGGTCGCGACAGCGCGGCGCACGAAGCCGTCCAGCTGCAGGTAGGAAGTGACGTTCTTGCGGCCGAGCAGGTCGTTGAGCGCACTGGTCACGTGCGAGTCGGCGTCGTTGAGCGCGGGCAGCGACTTCTCGGGCTCCGCGAGGTTGTCCATCGGGTTCAGCGGGCCCGTCGCGACCGGCGGCTGCGGCGGGACGTCGGCGGGCGGCGTCTGCGGTTGGGGCGCGGTGGCAGTGGACTGGGCCTCGGGCGGTGCCTCCCTGTGCTGCGACCAGCGCCACCAGCCGAACGCGGCGACGAGAACGGCCACGATGACGATCACCGGGACCCACATCGAGGATTCGCGTGCTGGCCTGAATTCTGCTGGGTCGTCGTACTGGGGCATGGTGGAATGCTCCTCTCTCACTTTTCAAAAATCATCATGGACGTTGATTTCTCGCAGCTCACCGAGTACCAGCGCTACAAGTTGATGGCAAGCCTGATCGTGCCGCGCCCGATCGCGCTTGTCACGACGATCGGCGCAGACGGCGTGGTCAACGCGGCGCCCTTCAGCATGTTCAACATGCTCGGCGAAGAGCCGCCCATCGTGATGATCAGCGTGAACCGCCTCCAGGACAACGCTCTCAAGGATACGGCGGCCAACATCGTGCGTACCGGCGAGTTCGTCGTCCATCTCGCGGACGAGGACATTGCAGAGCAGATGCATCGCTGCGGCGACCGGCATCCGCCGCATGTGAGCGAACTCGACGTGGTCGGCTTCACCGCGCTGCCGAGCCGCGCCGTGAAGCCGCCGCGCATCGCCGAGGCGCCGGTGGCCTTCGAATGCACGCTGTGGGAAACGCTGGAAACCGCGAGCCGGCAGATCTTCATCGGCCAGGTCCGATGGATGCATGCGCGCGACGAACTGATCGACACCGAGACCTGGCGCGTGCGGCTGCAGCACTACTTCCCGGTGGGACGCTTCGGGGCGAGCTTCTATGTGAAGACGCGCGAGCGCTACTCCCTGGCGGCGCAGGGCGGCGCGCGCAGCACCCAGATCGACGAGATATAGGCAATCCTTCCACTCTACTGCGTTGTCCACGGCTGAGTCATTGGCCGGGCGGCCTACGTCCATCGTGGAGCTTGGCTGACAAGCACGAAATCGCCGAATCACGTTACAAACGGTTCCTTGCAGGCTCAAGTACTCGGAGGAACCGATGTTCAACATCTTCCAGCCCCATCGCAACGGCCATCTTCGTCGCATCATGACCTTGCTCGAAGAGGCCAACCTGGCCCGCATCGAGCACCAGGCCGCCGCGGAGCACCACGGCGCCCTCGCACGCATGTATGCGGAACGCGCCAAGCGACTGGAGCGCGAGGTCTACGGGACGTCGCACGTGCCCCTGGGTGAAGGTGCAGGCACACCGAAGCTTGCGGACGACAAGCCGGTCGTCTATGCGCTGGGCGGCAAGTCCAAAGCCTGACGGGAGTCATGGCCGGTAACTTCGTCGACGTATTGATCGTCGGCGCCGGGTTGTCCGGCATCGGTGCGGCCGCCCACCTGCAGCGGCACTGCCCCGAACGCAGCATTGCCATTCTCGAAGCGCGCGACGCGCTGGGCGGCACCTGGGACCTCTTCCGCTATCCGGGCGTGCGCTCGGACTCCGACATGCACACCCTCGGCTATTCGTTCCGTCCGTGGACGGATGCGCGTGCCATCGCCGACGGTCGCTCCATCCTCGACTACCTGCGGGCGACCGCGCGCGAGAGCGGCGTCGATCGCCTCATCCGTTATCGCCACCGCGTGCATTCGGCGAGCTGGTCATCGGCCGACGCAGAGTGGACGGTGGAGGCCGAGCGCGATTGCGGCGAACGCATCGCCCTGCGATGTGGCTTTCTGCTGGTGTGCGCCGGTTACTACGACTACGCGGAAGGCTACACGCCTGCCTTTCCCGGACTCGAACGCTTCGGCGGCCGCGTCGTGCATCCCCAGCACTGGACGGACGACATCGAGCATGCCGGCAAGCGCATCGTCGTGATCGGCAGCGGCGCGACCGCGGTCACGCTGGTGCCGGAACTCGCCAGGACCGCTGCACACGTGACGATGCTGCAGCGCTCGCCCTCCTATGTGCTGAGCCTTCCGACAGTGGACCCCGTCGCCCGATGGCTGCGGCGCCACGTCGGGCAAGGCACTTCGCATGCGCTGACCCGCTGGAAGAACGTGCTGCTTTCCGTCGGCATCTTCAAGCTGTGCAGGCGCAGGCCGGCATTCGCGAAGGCGACGCTGCTGAAGCTGGTGCGCCGTCAACTCGGCCCCGACTACGACGTCGACAAGCACTTCACGCCGAACTACAACCCGTGGGAACAGCGCCTGTGCTTCGTGCCTGACGGCGATCTCTTCAAGGCCATCCGAAACGGACGCGCCAGCGTCGTGACCGACACGATCGAATCCTTCACGGAGACCGGCCTGCGGCTTGCGAGCGGCGCGGAGCTGCCCGCGGACCTCGTCGTGACTGCGACCGGCCTGAAGCTGAAACTGGTCGGCGGCATCGATCTGCGCGTGGATGGACGCAAGCTCGTGCCGGCCGAACTGGTCAACTACAAGGGGGTGCTGTTCGCTGGCGTGCCGAACTTCGCCACGGTTTTCGGCTACGCGAACGCCTCGTGGACGCTGAAGGCGGACCTCGCCGCCACCTACGTCTGCCGGCTGCTCAATCACATGCGGCAGACCGGCGCGCGGCAATGCGTGCCTCGCGCGGACGACGAGGCCCTGACGCTGCAGCCGTGGGTCGACTTCTCGTCGGGCTACTTCCAGCGCGCGATGAACCAGTTGCCGAAGCAAGGCACCAGGAAGCCGTGGAAGCTGAACCAGAACTACCTCGCCGACCTCGTGACGCTGAGGTTCGGCGCGGTGGACGATGGGGTGATGCGCTTTTCCTGAAACGCGGAGACGAAAAAAAGAGGCCGAAGCCTCTTCTTTTTGAATGGAGCGGGAAACGAGACTCGAACTCGCGACCTCAACCTTGGCAAGGTTGCGCTCTACCAACTGAGCTATTCCCGCGTTGTTTCGCGTTTTGCGAAGCCTCGCAGTATAGCTTGAAATCTCGCGGGTTCAGAACCGCGCGAAAAGAATTTCGTCCGCCGCACGCGCACGTCAGAAGCGGCGGTTGTACGTGAAGATCAGCCCGGCCGCGCCGAGCATGTTGACCTGCACTGCGTCGAACTGCGTGATCCGATAGCCGATGCCGGGAATGATCGCCAGCCCGAAGCCATCGTGATTGAAAGGCACCTTGTTCTCGTACTCGCCCTTGTAGCCGTACAGGATGCCGCCGGTCAGCTTGGCGTAAAGGGACGGGTAGCCGAACAGGTTGTCCCAGCGGTAGCCGTAGTACGCATAGGCCGAGGCTTGGCCGAACGAGTTGTTGAATGCCGAGAAACCCCAGATGGTGGCATCGGCGGCCGACCACTTGGGCGCTCCGGGCAGGCTGCCCTCGATGCCCAGCAGGTAGACGTGCTTGTGCTCGCTCTCGTTGCTCCAGTGCACGGCGAACGGGCCGATCACCAGTTCCCAGAAGGGCTTGCTGTCGAAGCGCACTGCGGGTGATTCCTGCGGCTGCTGGACCTGCTGGACCTGCTGGACCTGTGGGGCCTGCGGGGCCTCCTGGGCTGGCTGCGGCTGCGCTTCCTGCGCCACCGCGACGTTCGAAGACAGTGCGATCAGCAGGCACGCAAGGCCTGCACCGGCACGATGAATCATGAATGCTCCCTCTCTTGAAGTGCCGGTCCGGCCCCGTGCCGCGCCAGACCGCGCGTTCGGCGCGCGTGCCAGAATCCCCCGTTCAAGACCCGGTGCAGGCTTGCGCAACTGCCACCGCCATCGTGACAAGACTCCATCAGGACGATCCGTTTCATCTGGATGATTATTAGAGGTCTTCGGAACTGCCCGGCATTGTGCCAAGTCCGTGAGTTTTGCGCGCCATCCGCCACCGCCTGAACAGACCATGAACCGCTCCCCCGTCCGCGTGGCCGACCTGCCCGCGTTCGACACCCTCATCGACGCACGCTCGCCGGCCGAATTCGCGCTGGACCACATTCCAGGCGCCATCAACTGCCCGGTCCTCGACGACGAGGAGCGCCGCATCGTCGGCACGCTCTACAAACAGCAGGGCGCGTTCGAGGCGCGGCGCGTCGGCGGCGCGATGGTCGCGGCCAATCTCGCGAAGCATTTGCGCGAGCAGTTCGCCGACCGGCCTTCGAACTGGAAGCCGCTCGTGTACTGCTGGCGCGGCGGCATGCGCAGCGGCTCGATGGTCACGTGGCTGCGGCTCGTCGGATGGGATGCGCAACAGCTTTCAGGCGGCTACAAGCGCTTTCGCCATCACGTGATCGAGCAGATCGAAGCGCTCTCCCCTCGCCTCCCGCTGCGCGTGCTGTGCGGCGCGACGGGGAGCGCGAAGACCCGTGTCCTGCAGGCGCTCGCCGCACGCGGGGCGCAGACTCTCGATCTCGAAGGATTCGCCCGGCACAAGGGCTCGCTGCTCGGCGCCCTGCCGGGCACGCCCCAACCTTCGCAGAAGGCTTTCGAAACGCACATCGCGCAGGTGCTCGATGGCATCGATCTCGACCGGCCGCTCTACGTGGAAGGCGAAAGCCCGCGCATCGGCCGCATCGCGGTGCCGATCCCGCTGGTGGCGCGCATGCGCGCGAGCCCCTGCATCGAGATCGCCGCCACGCCCGAGGCGCGTCTGGCGTACCTCTTGCGCGACTACGCCTACCTCGGTGACGACGGCGAGGCCCTGGCCACGCAACTAGGGTTCCTCAAGGAGTTGCAAGGCAAGGACACCGTGCAGCGCTGGCAGGGCTGGGCGCGCGGCCGCGAACTCTCACCGCTGTTCGCCGAACTCATGACCCTGCACTATGACCCGCACTACGCGCGCTCGCAGGCGCAGCACTTCGCGTCGTGGGCCGATCGGCAGCGCATCGAATCCGACGATCTCTCCGAGCAAGGCATCGAGAGGCTCGCAGACGCGATCCTGGCGTTGGAAGCGACAGGCGGCAACAAGGGCTGAGCGAGCTTCAGTCCGGGCCTGTCGTGGGCTCGGACTCCTCCTCCTCGCCCACCGGCAAGTGGATGAGGCCGGTGCGCAGGTCGTACTCGAACACTTCGCCGTAGCGGCCCCATTCGATGGCGGTGCGCAGCACCCGCTCCGCGGTGGGTTCGTCCAGGCTTTCCATCAGCAGTTCGAGGAAAGGCTCCTGCGGCAGCTCGCCCGAAGGCGCCTGCTCCAGGCTGTGGCGGATATGCGCGGCCAGCGGCACGTGCGCCAGCAGTTGCTGCCCCAGCAACTGCTGCCGGAGCGTATGCGTGCCCGCGACGTAGCGCCTGCCCAGTTCGGTGAGGTGCAGGTCCGCATCCGCCAGCTTCGCGAAGCCGAGCAGCGCGAGCGCCTGTGCGAGCGGCAACAGATCATGGTCGGTGAGTTCGGTTTCCTCGGCGAGCTGCGGCAGGTCGGCGCGTCCATCGCGGTCGTCGTCGATCAGCATTTCCAGGAGCGCCTCCATGCGGCCGATGTCCGCTTCGGGCAGCCGGTCGCCCAGGTGCATGCGCGCCGGCTCCTCGGCGGCACGGCCGGCGGCAGGTGCGCGCTCGGTCATGAGCGCATAGGCCTCGTCGATCAGTGCGCGCACCTCCAGGCTGTCGGGATCCCGCGGCCGCGGCAGATGGATCGGCAACTCGGCGCGCACCCGCCCCGGATCGGCCGCGAAGATGAGGATGCGGTCGGCCATCAGCACCGCTTCCTCGATGTTGTGCGAGACGATGAGCATCGCCTTGGTCGGCATCGCGCCGGTGCCCCAGAGCTGCAGGATGTCGTCGCGCAGACGCTCGCCGGTGAGCACGTCGAGGGCGGAAAAGGCCTCGTCCATCAGCAGCACCTCGGGCTCGATCACCAGCGCACGCGCGATGCCCACGCGCTGCCGCATGCCGCCCGAGAGTTCGCGCGGCAAGGCGCCCTCGAAGCCCGCGAGGCCGATGAGGTCGATTGCCGCGCTCGCGCGACGTGCGCGCTCGTCTGCCGCGATGCCGCGCGCCTCCAGGCCGAGTTCGACGTTCTGCTGCACTGTGAGCCACGGGAACAACGCAAAGGACTGGAACACCATCGCGATCCCGCGTGCGGGTGCATAGAGGGGCTGGCCGCGATACGTCACGCTGCCCCCGTCCGCGCCGATCAAGCCCGCCAGGATACGCAGCAGCGTCGACTTGCCCGAGCCGGACTGGCCGAGCAGCGCCACGATCTCGCCTTCGGCCAGCCGGAAATCCACGCCTTCGAGCACCGCGCGCGGCGCGCCGTCGGCCGAGCGGAAGGACTTGCCCACGCCCTTGAGTTCGATGATGGCTTCGGCCATGCGCTTTCCTCTCGAATTCAGACCCTGGTCTCGGCCCGCTCATAGAGCTTGCGCCAGACGAAATGGTTCATGCCCATGACGAACACGCACATCACCCCGATGCCGAGCGCGATGCGCGGAAAGTCGCCGATCGCGGTCATGTGCGCGATGTAGCTGCCGAGGCCCGCGGCCTGCAGCGTGGTGTCGCCCCAGGTCACGTACTCGGCGACGATGCTCGCGTTCCATGATCCGCCGCTCGCGGTGATCGCACCGGTGACGAAACTCGGGAACACCGCCGGCAGCAGATAGCGCCGCCACTTGAGCCAGCCGGTGAGCCCGAGGTTCTCCGCCGCGTAGCGCAGTTCCGTCGGGATGGTCGATGCGCCGGCGATCACGTTGAAGAGCAGATACCACTGCGTGCCCAGCACCATCAGCGGTGCGAGCCAGATGTTCGGGTTGAGATGCCAGCGCACGATGAACAGCACCGCGACCGGGAACATCAGGTTGGCCGGAAAGGCCGCCAGGAACTGCGCGACACCCTGCAGCCGTCCGGCCCAGCGCGGATTCATGCCGATCCAGACACCGATCGGCACCCACACCAGCGCCGCCAGTGCGATCAGCACCAGCACGCGCAGCAGCGTGTACAAGCCGAGCACGAAGACATGCACCACCTCCGCCCAGCCGACTTCGGTGTGAATGAAGCGCACGAGCCACACCACGGCCAGGAGCACCGCCGCCGCGATCGTGGCGTCCCAGACGCGCGCCACGGCCGGATCGGGCGGACGCGGACGGGCCTTGATCGAGGTGCCGTCGAAGTCGCGCCGGAACAGCACCAGCGCGCGTTCGAAGGGCTGCATCGCGCCAATGATGATGCGCTTGATGCGGTCCGTGCGACGCAGCCAGGTCAAAAGCCACGAGCGCGGCGCCTCCTCCGTGCTGCCTTCCTCGAAGCGGAACTTGTCGGCCCATGCGATCAGCGGTCGGAAGAAGAGCTGGTCGTACAGCGTGATGCCGATCAGCATCCCGCCGATGGCCCAGCCGATCGCGCCGAGGTCGCGCGCCTCGATCGCCATCGCGATGTAGGAGCCGACGCCCGGCAGCTTGATGTTCTGGTTCGACACCGAGATCGCTTCCGAAGCGACCACGAAGAACCAGCCGCCGGACATCGACATCATCATGTTCCACAGCAGCCCCGGTGCCGCAAAGGGCAGTTCGAGCCGCCAGAAGCGATGCCACGCCGAAAGCTGGAACACCGACGACGCCTCGCGCAGTTCCGGCGGAACCGTGCGCAGCGATTGGTACAGGCTGAACGCCATGTTCCACGCCTGCGAAGTGAAGATCGCGAAGATCGCCGCGCACTCCACGCCGAGCAGGTTCCCCGGGAACAGCGCGATGAAGCCGGTGACGGTGATCGACAGGAAGCCGAGGATCGGAATCGACTGGAGGATGTCCAGCATCGGCACCAGGATCTTCTCGGCGATCCGATAGCGCGTTGCAAGCACCGCGAACACGCAGGCGAACACCAGCGAGGCGCCGAGCGCGAGGAACATCCGCAGCGTGGTGCGCAGCAGGTAGTACGGCAGCATCCACGGATCGAGGCTGATCGGCAGCGGCTGGCCGAGCTCGTAGGGGCGCGCCATCTGCGCGCCGCCGTAGGCCAGCGCGAACAGCGTCGCGAGCACCAGGGGCAGGAGCGCCCAGTCCCAGCGGTTGCCGCTGGACGCGACCGCCTGACGGGGGAAGAAGCCTTTTTCGAACATGTGCGGATCGAGGGTCGGTCACGGACCCTGTCCGCGCAGCGCGGATTGTGTCGCCGAAGCGGGCGAAAAGCTGACGTGTGACTGATTTCCTACAGCGGGAAAGCCTCCAGCCCCGGCTGGCCTTCGGCCGGCTTCACTGGCGTGTGGGCCATGTTCATCACCCAGCAGACCATCGTGAAGTAGCCGACGAGGGCAGCGAGATCGACCACGACCGGCTTGCCGAAGCGCGATTCCGCCGCGGCGTAGGTGGGCTCGCTCACGCCGTGGTTGCGCAGCAACTCCTGCGCGAAGTCGAGTGCGAGCTGCTCGTCGTCCGCCAGCGGCGCGGCCCGGCGGCCGAGGCGCAAAGCCTCGATCGCGTCGGCGCTGACGCCGGCCTTGACCGCGGCCGTGGCGTGCACGACCCATTCGAACTGGTTGCCGACATGCCTCGCCACCGCGCAGGTCACGAGTTCGCGCACGCGCGCGTCGAGCGGGCTGTCGAAGCGCAGGTATTCGCCGAGGCTGCCGATGCGCTCCATCAGCACCGGGCTTTGCAGCAGCGGGACGAAGGGACCGAACACCGCTTTGCGGGGTCCGTCGATCAGCGCCTGCGCGGCCACGCGCTGCGCATCCGTCATCGATTCGGCCGAAGGCATCGGCAGGCGCTCGGCCCAGGGTTGGGTGTGGCCTTGTTGAAGCACGTTGGGGTCCCTTTCGTTCAAGCAATCGGTCGCGGTTCGCGCGCGAGCCATACGGCGCTGCCCAGCAGAGCCACCGCGCCGACCGTCAGCGCGATGAAAAGCCCGCCGAAGCCCCGCGACGAGCCGCTCAGGGCGGACGACAGGATCGGGCCTGCCATCTGGCCGATGGCGAACGCGGCGGTCATTCTGCCGAGCGCGCGTGTCGGATCGCCGATGGCGCTCGCCCTCGCCTCCTGCATGCCGGCCATGGTCGCGACCATGAAGGTGCCGCCAACCAGCAGCGCCGCGGCGAGCACCGTGAGCGCGGATAGATGGACCACCGGCAGCAGGCAGCCCAGCGCCATCAGCGCGTGGCTTCCAGCGAGCACTCGCCGCCGCGAGACGTGGCCGAGCACCGCCGCCGCGAGCAGCGTCGAACCCGCCGCCGCCGCGCCGAAGATCGGCCAGGCCGCACCGAAGACAGAAGGATCGTCGACCACCGCGCGCGCCAGCACCGGCAGGAAGGTCGCGGGCAGGATGTAGCCGAAGCCGAGAATGCCGTAGCTGAGCACCAGCCCCCACGAGACGGTGCCCGAAGCAGCCGCGCTCTCGCCCGTACGCGGCGCAGCGGCGGTCGCGACGCCGTCGCGCGGCATCAGCACCGCGACGACCAGCAGCCCCACCAGTGCGAGGATGCCGAGCTGCACCCAGAGGTTGTCAGGCGCCGCGCCTGCCGCACCGGCGCGCCAGCAATAGAGCCCCGCGAGCGCGATGCCCACGCCGACGCCCGCGTAGAGGATGCCGGCGCCCGAGGGCCGGTCCAGCCGCGCCAGCCATGCGAGGCACCAGACGCTGGTGCTCACCAGGGCCCACGCACTCGCCGCGCCCGCGACGAAGCGCAGCACCAGCCAGAAGGCGACCGAACCCGACCAGCCCATCGCCGCGGTGGAAATCACGATGATCGCGAGCGACACCAGTCCCACGCGCTGCGGCGTGAGCGGCAGGCGCACCGTCGTCAGCGCACCCAACAGATAGCCCGCGTAGTTGGCCGCCGCCAGCCAGCCCCCGGCGGCCACGTCGAGGCTGCCGGTGCGGATCATCAGCGGCAGCATCGGGGTGAAGGCGAATCGGCCGATGCCCATCGCGATCGCCAGCGCCAGCAAGCCGGCGACGCAGACCGACAGATAGGAAGGCCGCGACATGGTGAGGGTGGGATTCGACATGGCATGTCATTAGACGCAGAATGCAGCTCGCCCACAAATGAATTATTCAGAACGATCATTCTTCTTATGAGAACCATCGACCTGGACTCCCTCGAGATCTTCCGCGCCGTCGTCGCGGAAGGCGGCGTGATCCGCGCGGCGGACAAGCTCAACCGCGTGCAGTCGAACGTCACCACGCGCATCCAGCAGCTCGAGGAGCGGCTCGGGCACAAGCTCTTCCATCGGCAGGGCCGCACGCTCGCGCTGGCGCCGGCGGGCCACAAGCTGCTGCCCTACGCCGACCGGCTGCTGCGCCTCGCGGACGAGGCGGAATCCGAGCTGCGCAGCGACCTGCCGCTCGGCACGTTCCGGCTGGGTTCGCTCGAAAGCACGGCGGGCAGCCGGCTCGCGCCGGTGCTGTCGCGCTTTCACAAGCTCTACCCGGGGGTGGTGGTGGAACTGGTGAGCGGCACCACGGGCGCGCTGATCAAGCGCGTGAACGGCTTCGAGATCGAGGCGGCGTTCGTGTCGGAACCCTTCTCGGCAGCCGGGCTGGAATCAATCCCGGTGTTCGAGGAAGAACTGGTGCTGGTCACGGCACACAGCGTCACCTCGGTGACGCGGCCGGGGGACCTCGCGAACTCGACGCTGATCGCGTTCGCGCAAGGCTGCTCGTACCGCCGCCTGCTCGAACAGTGGCTCGGCAAGGGCGGCGTGTCGCCCTCGCGTTCGCTGGAGTTCTCTTCCTACCAGGCGATGATCGCCTGCGTGGCCGCCGGCACCGGCTTCGCGATCGTGCCGGTGTCGGTGCTCAAGGCGCTGCGCGCCACGGCGGATGTCCGGCAGCACCCCTTGCCAGAAAAGATGCGGCACAACCGCACGCACCTGGTGTGGAAGGGGACGCCCTCGGTGGCATTGACAAGGTTGGTCGAGATGCTGCGAATGCCACGCTGATTCCATCCACGCTGCGGCACAACGCCCACCCTAGAGCCAATGCCTGCTCAACGATTCATATCGAACATCATGCAGGAAAGGGCTTGTCGCTCCGGCGCCTGCGAATCAATCCACCCGGGTTGATCGCGCTTCACGTAAGCCTCCATAGACGGATACGCGGAAGCCTCCCATTGACCGATGCGGGGGTCGGCCTGCGCCAGCTCGAAAACTTCCAGGTCGCATTGGCGGCTCCGATTCCTGATGCGGAACACGATTCGGGGGAACCGGCCCGACGCGTCCCTTTCCAGCACCTCGTAAGGACTCGGCTTGCAGATGCGGTATGTGGAAATCCACTCCAGCGTTTTCGCCCTGATGTGGATGCCCCCGCTGCAAACCCTCCCGGAAGAGCCGCCAAAGCTCCCGGTGAATGGCGTATCTTTGACGGTCATCGCGGATGCGGCACGCAAGAACAACATGACCGCGACCCACACTGCCGGGCGCAATGTACGCAAACCCATCATGGCCCCCTTCGGCGCTCCATCGCCCGGAGTGCGTATTCCAGCTTTTCGGCATATCTGGCGTCCCCGCCACCGTTGGTGTAGCGCGCGATGCTCGATGTGTTGATCAACTTCCAGCCCGTGATGACCCGTCGCACCGACGCCTTCTGGCACTTGAGCACCTGACCGACCGTGAGCCGGTGCACACCCGGGTTGAGTTGCTTCATCAGTTCTTCGGTGCTGCCCTCAGCGCCGGCGATCTTGCTGAGGCTGTCACCTGCTTTCACCGTGACGCGGTAGGCCTGCGAGCCAGGCTCAGGGACGCTGCGAATAGCCGTGTTCGCCAATTTTTGTCAACAGGTAGCCGACGCCGGCTTCGATGTTTGCACGAGGGTTCCTGGAGGCTGAAATGAAAGATAGATTCATCATGGGAGGCACGATCAGATCGCTGCCTTCTTCGCCACGCAGCATGACTCGAAGTCCAGGGTCACCACTGTTTCCAATTTGAAGCGGTCGTGTGGCCCATTCGGGACGAGCAGCACCGGTCTCCGTCCAAGCCATCGCCTTGACCAGCTTCCAGTCCAGCCGGAAATACCCAGCGCTGGTGCGCACCAGAGGCGCGTTGTATCGATCGACCGTGGATCGAATGATGCCGTCGTAGGCATGCCACCTTGAATCGGCGAGGTCTACGCCTTCCTGCCATGACTCATACGGAGTTCGATGCCTTGTTCCGCTATGTGTCGCCATCGTTGTGGCCTCCCTCGAGTTTCGGATTTCGAAACCCCAGTCGGAAAGAGACCCACTGAGGTCGGCACATGCCTGATCGGCCAGCCGAGGCTCACGATAGGGACATCACCGTTTGTCGGCGACGAGAAGATTCTGAATTGGCGCACAGCGCACGGATCGCGCCGGTGCTGGGCCGCTTCACGATCGCCAAATCACACGCGCGCGCTCCAAGGGTTGTTTTGCTGTGTCTCGGCCGCCGAAACGAACTGAGCCGCGCGGAGGCCACCCGCCTCGTGCCCAGCTGGCCGCAGCGCAATCATCTGGCAAAGGGGCGTGACGTCGAACTCTGGTTCTAGGCGCCCTTGCTCTCCGCTTCCTGCAGCAGCCGCCACATCACCTTGCCGCTGCCGCTCTTGGGCAGCGCATCGACAAATTGCACCGCGCGCGGGATCTTGTAGACCGCCATGTTCTCGCGGCACCAGTCGATGATCTGCTGCTCGGTGGTGTCCTTGTGCGTCGGGCGCAGCACCACCACCGCCTTGACCGATTCGCCGCGATAGGCGTCCTTCATCGCGATCACGCAGGCCTCTTGAATGGCCGGGTGCTTGAACATCAGCAGCTCGACCTCGGCCGGCCAGACCTTGAAGCCGCTCGCGTTGATCATGCGCTTGAGGCGGTCGGTCATGAAGAAGTAGCCGTCCTCGTCCATGCGGCCCATGTCGCCCGAGCGGAAGAAGCGCTTGCCTTCGAACTCGACGAAGGCGGCCGCGGTCGCATCCGGCCGCTTCCAGTAGCCCTGGAACACCTCGGGCCCGTGCGTGATGATCTCGCCCGATTCACCGATGGGCATCTCCTGCAACGTATCGGGATCAACCACCCGGGAGTCGGTGCTCATGTAGGGAATCCCCAGGCATTGCTGCTTCGGGTTCTCGAACGGGTTCGCGTGCGACGGCGCGGCCGTTTCGGTCAGCCCGTAGCCTTCCTGGTACTTCAGGCCGAACTGCTCCAGCAGCCGCTGCGCGATCGCCTGCGGCATCGCTGCGCCACCACCGCCGATGTAGCTCAGGCTGCTCAGGTCGTAGTTCGCGAAGCTGGGACTCGCCATCAGGTCGATCACCATGGTCGGAATGTTGGTCCAACTCGTGACCTTGCGGCGAGAGATCAGGCGCCCCGCCATGTCCCGGTCCCACCGCGGCATGATGACCAGAGTGCCGGCAATAAGGATGGTGGTGTGCATCACACTCACCACGCCGGTGATGTGGAACATCGGCACCACCGCGAGCACCACCACCTCCGACGAGCCCAGCCCCCAGATCTGCCCCGCGAAGGCGTTGTGGTTCAGGCTCGAATGGTTGTGGATGCAGCCCTTGGGCAGCCCAGTAGTCCCGCTGGTGTAGGGCAGGAGCGCCATGTCGTTGGCGCCGACCACGTGCTCGGGCGCCGCGTGACCGGCGTTCATCGCATCGGTCCAGGTCATCGCCTTGCCGTCCTGTAGCTCGGGCAGCGGGTGGCGAGTCAGCAGCCAGTCGCGCCATGCCGGCGGCGGCGCCTCGTCGCCGGTCATGGCCGGGTCGAAGGTGTCCGTGAACTGGGTGACGATCATGTGCGCGAGCCGGTCCTTCGGCGCCAGCGCATTGCTGGCCTTGGCCAGCTCGGCGGCGAGGTCGCCGGTCGTGATCGCGACCTTGGCGTCCGGGTCGGTGATGTAGTGCTTGAGCTCTTCCGCCCGGTTCATCGGGTTGACCGGCACCACGACGGCGTTCGCGCGCAGGATCGCGAAGTGCGCGATCACGAGCTGCGGACAGTTCTGCATGTCGAGGACCACGCGGTCGCCGCGCTTCACGCCCAGGGCGTGCAGCGTGCCGGCCAGGCGCTCGACCTGCGACGCGAGTTCACGGTAGGTGATCTCGCTGCCGAAGAACACCATCGCGAGCTTGTCGGGGAAACGCTCGGCGTTGGTCTTCAGGTTGTGCCACAGCGAAGTGGCGGGGACGGCGATCGAGCGAGGCAGGCGCTGCGGCCAGAACTTGTAGTGCGGTCGTTCCATACGGTCTCCAGACAGCCCGGAAGCCTACGACGCCGCGCGGCAGTGCAGCATGGGGGAAGCCCCGAAATCCGTCACATGGGCGACTCCGAAAGTTGCAATCTTCTGTCGATCGAAGGCCGCCGGCTGACAGACGGCGCGGCCGATCTGCCGTACAACGCAGGCTCCGTTCCACCCACCCACCTCGAAGGAGTTCACATGCCAGCAGACAAGCGCGCGACCGTTCACTGGGAAGGCGCCGGCAAGACCGGCAAGGGACAGATCAGCACCGAGACCGGCGCACTCAAGGACTACCCCTACGGATTCGCCAGCCGCTTCGAGGACGACAAGCGCGGCACCAATCCCGAGGAAATCCTCGGCGCCGCCCATGCGGGCTGCCTCACGATGGCGTTTGCGTTCGCGCTCGAAGGCGCGGGCTTCACCGCGAAGTCGATCGATACGAAGGCCGCGGTGCGGCTCACGCAGGATGGCCCCGGCTTCAAGATCGATCGCATCCAGCTCGAACTGGAAGCCGTGATTCCGGGCATCGACGAGGCGAAGTTCCAGGAACTCGCGGCCGGTGCGAAGGCGGGGTGCCCGCTGTCGAAAGCGCTTGCGAGCGTTCCGGAGATCACGCTGAAGGCAACGCTCAGGAGTTGAGCGAGCGGGGAGCCGCGGGGCTGACCAGGCAAGGCTAGCCGCTCTGGGGTCTCTTCGAATCACGGCGCGCTGAGGGAAAGCCGGCATTCGCCCCCTGCTCAAGGGCAGGACAATCGCTCGCATCCCACGCTGCGAGCAAAGTCCCATGCAACCCGGCAAAGCCACCCAGATCCAGCTCGACATCACATCCGATCTTCAGAAGTGGCGAGCGTTTCTCGCCATCGCCGAACTCGGCAGCCTGACGCGCGCCGCACTTTTCCTGGACAGCAACCAGTCGCTACTGAGTCGTCATCTGAATGCGCTGGAACGCGAATGCAAAGCTCGCCTCTTCAACCGAACCGGCCGCGGCGTGGCGCTGTCGGATGTGGGTCAGCGCATCTTCCCGCTGGTGAGGGCACTGCTTTCGGATGCGGAGCAACTCGAGTTGGAAATCCACGGTGAGGCGCGCGAGCCCTCCGGCCGGGTCACCATCGCATCGCTGCCCTCGATCACCAATCCAATCGTCGGCCGCCTGTTCAAGCAGTTGCGGGATCGTCATCCCGGGATCCAGCTCAAGATCCTCGAGGGCTCCAGTGGACAGGTCGAGGAATGGCTGGCCGATGCGCGCGTCGACATCGCCATCCTCTATCGTTACGGCAACGCGCTGCACGAGCTGGAGCAAGCGCTGGCTACTGTCGACAGCTACCTGATCGGTCCGCCAGGCGACCGGCTCACGAAGGCGCCCGAAATCCCCTTCTCATCGCTGCACGAGTTGCCGTTCATCCTGCCGAGCGCGCCCAACGGACTCCGGACGGCGCTCGACGCCATGGCGCGCCAGGAGCACATCACGCTCGCGCCGGTTCTGGAGGCCGATTCGCTTCCGCTCATGCGATCGACAGTTGCCGAAGCCAGGCTCTACACCGTCTTGCCGATTCACGCCGTATGGACGGAGGTGCAGGAAGGCCGACTGCAAGCCGCGAGGATCGTTTCGCCGCCGCTGCAACGGATCGTATCCATGGCATTGGCGCGCGCGAAGGGGCCCGGCCGGGCCGTGTCGGCTGTTGCCGCGGAGATCGTCGGCATCGTGGAAGACAGCGCACGCACCGGCATGTGGCATTTCGGCGGTCCCGCGTAGTCGCCGCCTTGCACGCGCGCGCATAGCTGCATTGCGGCGGTTGCAGATGCGCAGCCTGCGCCTGTCCCCTAAGCTCGTCGGCAACGATCGAATCACTGGAGACAACAGCATGCCAAGAATTTCCCTGCCCGCGCCTGAAACGATGAATGCCGAGCAGCGCGCCGTCTACGACAGGATTATTTCCGGCCCGCGCGGGCGCATTCAGGGTCCACTTCGCGCCGCACTCCACAACCCGGAGCTCGCGGACAAATGGCAGGCGATCGGCGCCCTGCTGCGCTACGGCACGACCCTGCCGCCGCGGCTGTCCGAGATCGCGATCCTCGTCACCGGGCGGGCGTGCAATTCGCCTTTCGAGTGGTACGCCCACCGCGCCGAGGCAGAAAGGGCCGGCATCGAGCCCCCGATCATCGAAGCGCTTCTCGCGCAGACCGAACCGCCGGGCATGTCGGCAGACGACGCCGCCGTCTACCACTACGCGGTCGAACTCAACCGTCACAACTCGGTTTCCGATGCCACCTACGCGGTCGCCCTTGCGCGTTTCGGCGAGCGGACCGTCGTTGAACTGACGGCGCTGATCGGCTACTACACGATGGTCGCCATGACGCTCAATTGCCACGAGATTCCGCTGCCGGAAGGCGTGGTGCCAGCGTTCCCGTTGCCTCAGAAAGCAGCGCTGCAATGAGCGACGCGGCAAGCGCTTGGCGTGCTGCCGAAGGGTGGGATTGCCACGCCCACGTGTTCGGTCCGTACGATCGCTTTCCGTTGGCGGCCGAGCGAAGCTATACGCCACCTGAAGCCGTCGAGTCGGCCTATCTGGACCTGCTCGCACGACTCGGCCTTGACCATGGCGTGCTGGTGCATCCAAGTGCGTATGGCAAGGACCATTCGCTGCTGTTGCATGCGCTGGCCGCGCAACCCGCCCTGCGCGGCGTGGTCGTGGTGCAACCTGGTGATCCACTGGCGCTTGGCGGCTTGCGTGAGCGCGGCGTGCGTGGCGCACGCTTCAGCCATCGCAGCGGCCCTGGCACGAACTTCGCCGGCAGCGCGTCATTCGACGACCTGTGCGAGTTGGCCTCTGCGTTGGCGGATGCCGGCCTGCACGCGGAACTCTGGACAGACTGCAACGCCTTGCCGGCCATTGCACCGAAGTTGCTGGGATTGCCCGTCCCGATCGTGATCGACCATATGGGAGGCTTCGACGTGAACGCTGGCGTCGACGATCCAGGGTTTCGCGCACTGCTCGACCTGCTGGCAACCGGCAAGGTCTGGGTCAAGCTCTGCGCCTACCGCAACCTGCTCGGTGCACCCGATTGGCAGGCGGGGCGGCCATTCCAGCAAAGGATGATCGAAGCCAACCCTGAGCGTCTGGTGTGGGGCAGCGACTGGCCCCACCTGCGCGTGACGCCTGTTCCCGATACCGCGCAATTGCTTTCGATGCTCGAGGAGTGGGCCGGGAGCGAAGTTCTCGTGGACAGGGTACTTCGCATCAACCCAGAAGGCCTCTACCGATGAGAACGCCCGCGGTGGCGAAACATCTTCCGGGCCATTGCTGATCAGCCGTCGACAGGCTCAGTGCTTTGAAAGGACGGGCGAGCCTGCAAAGCTGCAAACCAGGCCGCGAGACGGGGCGCCAGCGCACGCCAGCCCAGGGCTTCGAAGCGGTAGTCGAGATACCCGAGGGCGCAGCCAAGGGTCACGTGACCGATCGAGAACGGCGCGCCGCCGATCGGGTCGGCCTCTGCGTCAAGCAATTTCAACGCAGCGCGGGTCTTGAGCTCGAAGGCATCCGTCAGCGCCTGCAACGGATGCTCGCGTTCGCGCTCGTTGCGCCACAGGATCAGCACATCGAGCAGGCCATCCCCCAGCGCATGCCAGCGCAACGCCTGCCATCGTGGCTCGCCCCGCACCGGGAACAGCGAACCGCCGGCCCGATCGTTCAAGTATTCGCAGATTACGACCGAATCGAAAAGCGTCGAGCCATCTTCGCGCACCAGCGTCGGGATCTTCGACAACGGGTTGTCCACCATGAGAGCCGCGTTGGGCTTGAGCATGGCCGCCACCGAGCGCACGAGCTCGAGTTCGGGCACGACGTCGAGTTCGTGCGCGCAGATCATCACCTTTCGCACATAGGGCGACTTGGGCGACCAGTGCAGCTTCATCTTTCCTGTCATCAGATCGCTCCCGCAGCGCGCAAGGAATCGATGCAGCCCCTGCTGTAGCCCAGTTCGGCCAGGATGTCATCGCTGTGCTGGCCGAGCAGTGGCGGTGCGGACTGCGTCTGCAGCGGCGACTCGGCAAAGCGCATCGGGCTGACCACCTGTGGCACGTCGACCCCGCTCGGGTGCGGCACATAGCGCAGCATCTCGCGCGCCTGGACTTGCGGTTCCTTGAAGACATCCGCCACGGTGTTGATGGGGCCGCAAGGCACGCCCGCCTTGTCGAGGGCTGCGATCAGGCGCTCGCGTTCCCACTCGGCGAAGAGGTCGCGCAGCATGCCCGAGAGTTCGCCGATGTTGCGCACCCGCTGTGCGTTCGTGGCGAACCGTTCGTCGACGATCCAGTCGGGCCGCCCCAACACCTCGCACAGCTTCGCGAACTGGCCGTCGTTGCCCACCACCAGGATCACATCGCCGTCCGCACAGCCGTACACGTCCTGCGGCTGGATATTGGGATGGGCGTTGCCGTTGCGGCACGGCACCTTTCCTGAGACGAGATAGTTCATGGCCTGATTGGACAGGGTGGCGACCTGCACGTCGAGCATCGCGATGTCGATGTTGTCGCCGACGCCCGTTTCGTTGCGCCGTGCCAATGCGGCTAGCACGGAAACGGCGGTGTACATGCCGGTCATCAGGTCGACCATCGGGATGCCGACCTTCTGCGGTCCGCCGCCCGGGCGACCATCCTTCTCGCCGGTCACGCTCATCAGGCCGCCCATGGCCTGGATGAGGAAGTCGTACGCGGGCTGGTCGCGCCGCGGCCCCGTCTGGCCGAAGCCGGTGACCGAGCAGTAGATGAGACGCGGATTGATCTCGCGCAGCGAAGCCTCATCCAGGCCGTAGCGCTTGAGGGTGCCAGCCTTGTAGTTCTCCAGCACGATGTCCGCCTTGGCGGCCAACGCCTTGACGATCTTCTGGCCCTCGGGCTTTTCGAGGCTCACGGTGATCGAGCGCTTGCCGCGATTGACGGCGAGGTAGTAGCCGGCTTCCTTGGTGTCCTTGCCCTCGGCGTCCTTCAGGAACGGCGGGCCCCAGGTGCGGGTGTCGTCGCCGGCGCCCGGCCGTTCGACCTTGATGACGTCGGCGCCAAGGTCGGCGAGGATCTGGCTGGCCCAGGGTGCGGCGAGGATGCGGCTCAGGTCAAGCACTTTGACGTGCGAGAGGGGGCCCTTGGCGGTGGTCATGTGAAGTCTCCTTTGGATGGAGACAATTCTGGAATTGCGATGCGTTCCGGGCTACGCCCTCGGCGGCAACGCTGTGATGCGCCGCGGCGCATACCGGCGGCCTGCACTGCACCAGTCCGCATAGCAGGTTTGCGCGGAAGACCGGTGCCACGCGACGGCCATGTTCCTAAAGTCCATTCATCACGAACCGGAGACAATGACCATGAATCGACTTTTCAAATCCGCCGCGACACTTGCCTTCGCATTGGCCGCAACTTCAGGATGGGCGCAGGCCTACCCGACCAAGCCGATCCGCGTGATCGTGCCCTTTCCCGCCGGCGGCCCTGTCGACCAGACAGCGCGTGCGCTCGGCGCCAAGCTGAGCACCTCCCTGGGCCAGACCGTCATCATCGACAACAAGGGTGGTGCGGGGGGCCTGCTCGGCGCTGATGCCGTTGCCAAGTCGGCGGCGGATGGCTACACGCTGCTGTTCTCCTCTGCCGGCGCACTGGCCATCGTTCCGCACATCGTGCCATCGATGCCCTACGACCCGAAGAAGGACCTGGTGGCCGTCACCCAGGCACTCAAGGTGCCTGCGGTGCTGGTCGTGGCAGCCAACTCGAAATTCAAGACATTTGCCGACCTGAAGGCCTCTGCCACGGGCGAGCCCAGCAAGATCAACTACGCTTCGGCCGGCAGCGGCACCACCCCGCACCTGCAAGCCGAGCTGCTCAAGCGCGAAGCGAAGCTCAACATGAACCACATCCCCTATCGCGGCGCGGCACCCGCGCTGACGGACCTCATCGGCGGGCAGGTGGACATGATGATGGTCGACATCCCGGTGGTGTTGCCCTTCATCCAGTCGGGCAAGCTGCGCGCCCTGGCGGTGACCAACGCCACGCGAATTCCCTTGCTCAAGGATGTGCCCACCGTCGGCGAGCTGGGCTTGCCCAAGGCCGAGGCCTACAACTGGTACGGAATGCTCGCCCCGGCTCGCACACCGCCCGAGATCATCAACAAACTGTACAGCTCCGTCGGTGCCGCATTGCGCTCGCCAGAACTGAAGCAGCAGTTCGATCAGCAAGGCGTGGAAGTCGTCGGCAGCAAGCCGGAGGAATTCGGAGCATTCATCTCCGCGGAGTCGGAGCGCTGGGGCGCGCTGGCCAAGGCGGTGGGCGCCAAGCTGGAATAGCGCGGCGGCCGAATGCATCGGCCGGGTAGGCCGGTCGAACCCCGGACTTCAGCGTCCCTTCGGGCGCTGAAGTCCTATTTCTTTACGCTGCAGCCGGCCTCTTGGACAACTCCAGCTTGGCGATGGCATTGCGGTGCACTTCATCCGGGCCGTCGACAATGCGCACAGTGCGCTGGTGCGCATAGGCCTCGGCCAGCCAGAAGTCCTGGCTGACGCCGGCCGCGCCATGCGCCTGGATCGCCCAGTCGACCACCTTGCACGACATGTTCGGCGCGACCACCTTGATCATGGCGATCTCCGCACGCGCTTCCTTGTTGCCGACCGTGTCCATCTTGTAGGCGGCATTCAGTGTCAGCAATCGCGCCTGGTCGATCAGGCAGCGCGACTCGGCGATGCGTTCATGCCAGACGGATTGCTCGGCCAGCGGCTTGCCGAAGGCGATGCGAGAACGAAGCCGGTCGCACATCATCTCCAGCGCTCGCTCGGCGGCGCCGATGGAACGCATGCAGTGGTGGATGCGTCCAGGGCCAAGGCGGCCCTGGGCGATCTCGAAGCCGCGGCCTTCGCCCAGGAGGATGTTGCCGACCGGCACGCGGACGTTTTCCAGCAGAACTTCCATGTGGCCGTGCGGTGCATCGTCATAGCCGAACACGGACAGGTGGCGCAACACGCTCACGCCCGGCGTGTCGCGCGGCACCAGCACCATCGACTGTTGCGCATGGCGCGGCGCGTCCGGGTCGGTCTTCCCCATCACGATGAAGATCTTGCAGCGCGGACTGCCCGCGCCGGACGAGAACCACTTGCGACCGTTGATGACGTACTCGTCGCCCTCGCGCGTGATGGTGCACTGGATGTTGGTGGCGTCCGAAGAGGCAACGGCCGGTTCCGTCATCAGGAAGCCGGACCGGATCTGGCCAGCGAGAAGCGGCTCGAGCCATTGGTCCTTCTGCGCCTCGCTGCCGTAGCGCTCGATGGTTTCCATGTTGCCCGTGTCGGGCGCCGAGCAGTTGAACACCTCGCCGGACCAGGAGACACGGCCCATCACTTCGCACAGCGGTGCGTAGTCCAGGTTCGAAATGCCCGGCACGCCGCGATGCTCGTGCGGCAGGAACATGTTCCAGAGGCCGGCGGCCCGCGCGAGCGGCTTGAGCTCCTCGATCAGCGGCGACACCTGCCAGGCATTGCCCGAGCGACGGAATGCATCCATCTCCTCGTAGTAGCGTCCCTCGTTGGGATAGATGTGCTGGTCGAAGAACTGCCGCATACGCTGCAGCAGGTCCAGTGTCTTGGGGGAGTGTTCGGCAAACATGGTGTGTCCTTCAGTCTTGGGGGCCGCGTCCGGTCCTGACGCTTGCTGTTCAAGATTAGAACGCTGCCGATGGAAAGAAGCCGTCTCGCGTGCGACGAGACGGCTGGCGATCGGAAATCAGTCGAGGTGCACGCCGGTGCGCTTTACCACCTCCGACCACTTCGCGGCGTCCGCGCGAATCAGTGCCGCGAATTCCTGCGACGTGCTGAGACGAACTTCAATGCCGGCATCGGCCATCTGCCGGACGATGTCAGGCGACGACATGGCCGCGCCGATGTCGTCATGCAACTTGGCGACGATGTTGGCGGGCGTGCCGGCCGGCGCGAGCACGCCGAGCCAGAGCGACATTTCGTAGCCCGCCATGCCAGGTGTTTCGGAGATGGTTGGCACGTTCGGCAGGGTCGGAAGGCGCTTGCGTCCGGTGAGCCCGAGCGGGCGCACCCTCCCGGTCTTGACGTATTCGACGAAGTTCGACGCGGTGTCGAACATCATCGAAGTGCGGCCGCCGAGGAAGTCGGTCATCGCGGGGGCGCTCCCCTTGTACGGGACGTGCGTCAGGTCGACCTTGGCCAGGCTCTTGAAGAGTTCGCCGGACAGGTGGCTGGTCGTGCCGTTCCCCGCCGATGCAAAGGTCAGCTCTCCGGGTTTCTTGCGCGCAAGCTCGATGAGGTCGGCCACCGACTTGGCGGGCACGTCCGGATTGACCACGAGCAGGTTCGACGTGTTGTGCGTCAGCGTGATGGGCTCGAAGCTCTTGACCGGGTCATAGCGCAGGTTCTTGTACAGGCTCGGGTTGATGGTGAGCGAACCCATGGTGGCGAACAGCAGTGTGTAGCCATCCGGTGCAGCAGTCGCCACCGCTTCGGCGCCGATGCCGCCTCCGGCACCGGCACGGTTGTCGATGATCACGGCCTGGCCGAGCCGTTCTGCCAACTTCTGACCCATGGCTCGTGCCATCACGTCGGTCGCGCCACCTGCGGGGAACGGCACGACGAGGCGTATCGGCTTGTCCGGATACCCGGCCGCATGCACAGTCTTGCCCAGCGCCGAGAGCCCGAGCGACCCGCAGGCCAGCAGCATTCCGCGGCGGGTCAGGTGCAGGTTGCCCGGACGTGGGCGTGAGTCGGCAGGCGCCATGGCTCAGTGCCCCGTGAAGACCGGCGCGCGCTTTTCCGCGAACGCGCGCTGCGCTTCCTTCGCGTCATCGGTCTTTCCGATCAGCGCCGTCATGTCCTGTTCGTAGCGATAGCCGTCGCGCAGGCTCATGTCCTCGATCACGTTCAGCGTGTGCTTGCCCATGCGCGTCGACACCGGGCTCTTGGACGCGATGGTGGCTGCGATCTCCAGCGCCTTGGGCATCAGGTCCTCCGGTGTCGTGCACTCTTCGACGATGCCAAGGCGATAGAGCTCGGCGCCTGGCACGCGCATGCCTGTCAACATCATCCGACGCAGGCGGGAGTGGCTGAAGAGCCGCATCGCGTGGCGGCAGCCGCCGAGCAGCCCCACGTCGACTTCGGGCAGGCCGAGCGACGCTTTTTCCGATGCGATCAGGATGTCGCTGGAGGCGGCCATCGCGACACCGGAACCGAGCGCAGCGCCGTTGATCGCACAGATCACCGGCTTGGCGCATTCCCGGATCGCATGGAAGCATTCGCGTGTTCGCCTCGAATGCGCCGGCAGATCGCCAGGGCCTTTGATGACCGAGGCGCGGCCCTTGAGGTCGGCGCCGGCACAGAACACCTTGCCCGCGCCGGTCAGCACGACGACGCGCACTTCGTCCATCTCCGAGATGCGATCGAGGGCCATCGTGAGTTCGTCGTTGAGCGTGCGCGTGAGCGCGTTCACTGGCGGGCTGTTGAGCGTGAGGGTGGCTACGAAGTTGTTCAGTTCGTAGTTGAGTTGGGTCAGGTCGTCCATGGTCTCCTTTTCCGGCGCGAAGCGCGCTCGTCTTGTTCGGTGTTCCCAGTCTAGTGATGGGATCACCTCGACGAAGCCATCACTCCCACAGAGCTGGTATGCGGTTTTCGGCAAGTCGCGTCAGTGGAAACGGAGAGAACTCACCGCTCGAACCTCGCTCAGCCACCTGAAGGAGGCCTGCAGCGAAGGCACTCGTCTGCAGCCAGCACCCCGGAGCGATCGATGGGCGGAGCCACGGCTCGAGGCGGTGCGGCTTCGGCTTCGGCTTCGGCTTCGGCTTCGGCTTCGGCTTCGGCTTCGGCTCCCAGAGTTTGCGCTGCTCGCCGTCAGGGCAGCATCGCACGCTGTTTATGATCTCTCGCACAACGAGGAGACAAGCAGCATGAACATCGCCCGCCAGGCCATCGCGGCCGCACTGTGCATCGCGGCATCGGCCGCGGCCTTTGCGGCCTATCCGGAAAAGCCCATCAAGGTCATCATCGGCTTCCCGGCCGGCGGGCCGCTCGACCAGCACGCCCGCCTGCTCGCCGACAAGCTGCAGACGGTGCTGGGCCAGCCGATCATCATCGACTACAAGCCCGGCGCGGGCGGCTCGGTCGGCGCCGAGGCCGTCGCCAAGAGCCCGGCCGACGGCTACACGCTGATGCTCGCCAACACCGGCGTCGCGGTGATCAACGGCGCGCTCTACAGCAAGCTGCCCTACAACACGCTCAAGGACTTCACCCCGATCGCGCGCACCGCGATGCAGCCGCTGGCGCTGCTGGTCACGCCCTCGCTGCCGGTGACCAACCTGCATCAGTTCATCGACTACGCCCGCGCGCGGCCGGGGCAGATCAACTACGGCTCGGCGGGCAACGGCGGCATCAGCCATCTCGTGCCCGAGATGTTCAAGAGCGCGACCGGCATCTACATGGTCCATATCCCTTATCGCGGCAGCGCGCCGGCCTTCACCGACCTGATGGGCGGGCAGGTGCAGTTCATGGCGGAGTCGATTCCGCAGGCGGCCAACTATCACAAGCAGGGCAAGGTCCGCGCGATCGCCGTGACGAGCGCCAGGCGCAACCCCGCGCTGCCGGAGGTGCCGACCGTCATCGAATCCGGCGTGAAGGGCTTCGAAGTGGTCGGGTTCTACGGCTTCCTCGCACCGGCCGGCACGCCCAAGGACGTGGTCGCCAAGCTCAGCGACGCCTTCCGGCAGGTGCTGACCAACCCCGAGATACGCGACCGCATGGTGAGCCAGGGCGCCGACCCGGCGTTCATGGGCAGCGAGGAATTCGCGAAGTTCCTCGTCACCGAAACGCCGCGCTGGGAGAAGGCGGTGAAGGCCTCGGGCGCACGGATGGACTGAGTACCGACGCTTGGGCACAGCTCTTGCGTGCGGTCGGCGGACGAATTCCACCGACCCATTCAGGAGCCATGCCATGAAGTATTCCAAGCGCCAGTTCGCGGCGATCCTCGTCGCCGCCGCGCTGTTCGCCACCGGCGCAGCGCAAGCACAGAACGCGCTCGACCACATCCTGAAGGCCAAGGTCATCAAGATCGCGGTGCCGACCGACTACCCGCCCTATGGTTCGGTCGACAAGACCATGACGCCGCAGGGCCTCGACATCGAGATGGCGCAGCTCATCGCAAGCAAGCTGGGCACCAAGGTCGATCTGGTGCCGGTGACCAGCGCCAATCGCATCCCTTACCTGCAGACACGCAAGGCGGACCTCGTGATCTCCACGCTCGGCAAGAACGCGGAGCGCGAGAAGGTCATCGATTTCTCGGCCGCTTACGCGCCCTTCTTCCAGGCGGTGTACGCGTCGAAGAAGCTCGACATCAAGAGCTTTGCCGACATGGGCGGCAAGAGCGTGGCCGTGACGCGCGGCGCGATGGAAGACCAGGAGCTCGCCAAGGTCGCGCCCGCGAACGTCGACTTCAAGCGCTTCGAGGACAACAACGCCACCATCGCCGCCTTCGTCGCCGGGCAGACGCAGACCCTCGCCACGAGCGCGGCGGTGGCGGGCGACATGATGCAGAAGAACCCGCAGCTCGGCGCCGAATACAAGCTGCTGCTGAAGGACAGCCCGTGTTTCATCGGCATCGCCAAGGGCGAGGACGCGCTGAAGACCAAGGTGAACGAGATCATCGCCAACGCGAAGAAGGACGGCACGCTCGACGCGATGGCGAAGAAGTGGCTCGGCCGCCCGGCGGGCGATCTGCCGGTCTGATCGGCCTGCCGCATGGGCATCGAATTCGACTTCGGCGCCGTTCTCGGCCAATGGCCCCTGCTGGTCAAGGGCGTGCTGTGGACGCTGGGCCTGACCGCCATCGCGACGGTGATCGGCATGGTGGTCGGCATTGCATGCGCATGGGCGCGCGCGCGCGGTGCGGCGTGGCTGCGCTGGATCGTCGGGGCCTACGTGGAGCTGATCCGAAACACGCCGTTCATCGTGCAGCTCTTCTTCATCTTCTTCGGGCTGCCGGCGGCGGGCTTCAAGCTCTCGCCGGAAGTGGCGTCGGTGATCGCGATGGTGATGAACCTCGGCGCCTATGCGACCGAGATCATCCGCGCCGGCATCGAGGCCACGCCCCGCGGGCAGGTCGAGGCGGCGGTGAGCCTGGCGCTCAACCGGATGCAGGTGTTCACGCGAGTGGTGTTGCCGCCGGCGATGAAGAAGGTGTGGCCCGCGATGGTGAGCCAGATCATCATCGTGATGCTCGGCTCGGCGGTGTGCAGCCAGATCTCGACCGAGGAACTGAGCTATGCCGCCAACCTGATCCAGAGCCGCAACTTCCGCGCTTTCGAGGCGTTCATCATCGCGACGGTGATCTACCTCGCGCTGTCGATGGGCGCGCGCCGGCTGCTCAACTGGGCCGGCCCGCGCTGGTTCTTCGGACGGTGAGGCGCGCATGAGCGACTTCTCCATCTGGGACATCCTGCGCAACCTGCTGATGGCGCTGCGCTGGACGGTCGTGCTGTCGCTGATCGCGTTCGTGGGCGGCGGTGCGGTGGGCGCGCTTCTACTCTTTTTGCGGCTTTCGGGCGGGCGCGCGGCAGAGCGGCTGATCGGCTTCTACGTGCAGATCTTCCAGGGCACGCCGCTCCTGATGCAGCTTTTTCTCGCCTACTTCGGCATCGCGCTGTTCGGCGTCGATGTGTCGGCTTGGACAGCGGCATCGGTGGCATTGACGCTCTACACCAGCGCCTTTCTCACCGAGATCTGGCGCGGCTGCGTGGCGTCGATCCCGAAGGGCCAGTGGGAGGCCGGCAGCAGCCTCGCGCTCGGCTTCGGCGAGCAGATGCGCCATGTGATCCTGCCCCAGGCGGTGCGCATCGCGGTCGCGCCGACGGTGGGCTTTCTGGTGCAGGTGATCAAGGGAACGGCGCTCGCATCGGTGATCGGCTTCGTCGAACTCACCAAGGCCGGCAGCATGATCTCGAACGCGACCTTCAAGCCCTTCGTCGTGTTCAGCTGCGTCGCCCTGCTCTATTTCGTGCTGTGCTTTCCCGTGAGCCTGTACGCCAAGAATCTGGAGAGGAAATTCCATGGCGCTCGTCGCTGAAGCTTCCCGGCCGGCCGTCGCATCGGCGGCCGCGCCCATCGTGCGCATCACCGCGCTGCGCAAGTCCTATGGCAGCAACGAGGTGCTCAAGGGCATCGACCTCGACGTGAAGCGCGGCGAGGTGATCGCGATCATCGGCAAGAGCGGTTCGGGCAAGAGCACGCTCCTGCGTTGCATCAACGGGCTGGAGGTGTTCCAGGAAGGCTCGCTCACCGTCGACGGCAAGCCGCTCCTGCATGAAAGCGCGATGGCGATGCGCGAGCTGCGGCAGCACGTGGGCATGATCTTCCAGAGCTTCAACCTGTTCCCTCACCTTTCGGTCGGGCGCAACGTGATGCTCGCGCCGACGCTGGTGAAGAAGCGCAGCAGCATGGAAGCCGCATCGCAGGCGCGCAAGCTCCTCGCGCGCGTCGGGCTTGCGGAGAAGTTCGATGCGATGCCCGATCAGCTTTCGGGCGGCCAGCAGCAGCGCGTGGCCATCGCCCGTGCGCTGGCGATGGAACCGGCGGTGCTGCTGTGCGACGAGATCACCTCGGCGCTCGACCCCGAGCTGGTGGGCGAGGTGCTGCGGGTGGTCGAATCGCTCGCCGAGGAAGGCATGACACTGCTGATGGTGACGCACGAGATGAACTTCGCCCGCAAGGTGAGCGACCGGGTGATCTTCATGCACCAGGGTCGGGTGCACGAGATGGGGCCGCCCGCGGAATTGTTCGGCAATCCACAGACCGCCGAATTGAAACAGTTCCTTTCGTCCCTGCACGACTGAGGCCCGGATCGCCGGGCGGGGGAACCCGGCCGTCTGTGGCAAGCTCGGAGCGGTATGCGCAACCGCTCACCCTCCTCGTCCCGCCGTCTGATGCTGCGCGCGCTGCTGGGCGCCGCGGCTCTGCCCGCGCCGTTCGCGGCGATGGCGGGCTTCAACTTCTTCACCAGCGAATACACCGCGAGCCGCCAGGAGCTCGAAGCGCAGATCGCGAAGCACTTTCCGGTGCAGAAGCGCTATGCGGACATCTTCACCGTGAGCCTGAGCAATCCGCAGCTCGGGCTGGACGGCGAAAGGAACCGCGCCGCGATCACGGCGGCGCTGACCATCAGCAGCCCCTTGCTGCGACCCTCGACCGTGCAGGGCATTGTCTCGGTCAGCAGCGCGCTCAAGTACGATGCGCCCGCGCGCGCGCTGCGGCTCGATCAGCCGCAGGCGGAACGACTGGAATTGCAGGGCGTGACCGGCCGCGATGCGGAGCGGCTCCAGCAGATCGGCGCCGTCGTCGCGCAGGAACTCCTTCGCGACCAGCCGCTGCGCACCTTCACGGCCGAGGAACTGACCGTAGGGCGCAAGACGTACGAGATCGGAGCGATCACAGTGCAGAACGACGCCATTACCGTAGAGCTCAAATGAAGCTCGCCGCACTCTTCGCAGCCGCGGTGCTCGTTGCAGGATGCGCGGCGCCGACGCCCGCTTCGCGGCAAGCCATCGATCTGCAGGCGCATCGCGGCGGCCGCGCGCTGATGCCGGAGAACACACTGGCCGCGTTCTCGAATGCCATCGGCATGGGCGTGAACACCCTCGAGCTGGACATCGGCCTCACCGCCGACGATGTGGTGGTGATTTCGCACGACACGGCGCTGAACCCCGATCACACACGCAATGCGCAAGGCAACTTCCTGCCGTCGAAGGGACCGGCGATCCGCGCGCTGACGCTCGCGCAGTTGCAGGCCTATGACGTGGGGCGCCTCGACCCGGGCAGCAACTACGGCAAGCAGTTCTCGAAGCAATTGGTCCGAGACGGCGAGCGCATCCCCACGCTGGCCTCGTTGTTCGAGCGTGTCCGCGTGGCGGGCGCGGACCAGGTGCGGTTCAACATCGAGACCAAGGTCGACCCCTTGCAGCCCGATGAAACCGCCTCGCCCGAGCGGATGGTGCGTGCGCTGCTGGCAGAGATCGACAAGGCCGCCATGGCGCAGCGCGTGACCATCCAGAGCTTCGACTGGCGCACGCTCGCGATGGTGCGCGACCAGGCGCCGCAGATCGCGCGCGCCTACCTCACGACCGCCCGCACGCTGGGGGACAGCCGCTGGACGGCGGGGCTGCGCCTGGAGGACTTCGGCTCCGCGCCGCGCCTCGTGAAGGCTGCGGCGGGCGACGGCCCGGGCAAGGTCATCTGGTCGCCGGCGTTCAAGGAACTCACGCCCGAGCTGCTCAAGGAAGCGCATGCGCTCGGCCTGCAGGTGTTGCCGTGGACCGTGAACGAGCGCGCGGACATGATCCGGCTGATCGACTGGGGGGTGGACGGCATCATCACCGACGATCCGGCGATTCTTCGCGACGTGATGGGTGAGAAGAAGATGGCGTTGCCGGTGCGCGGCCGCTGAAGACTCACACGTGGCGCGTGGCCCGCGCGCGCGGCGGTTCGGGCGGCGATTCGCGATCCGCGCGCGCATGCAGGGTTCCGATGATGTGGCATTCGGCATCGGTGCCGTCGCAGCAGTCGCGCAGCGCGATCAGGTCCTTCTCGAGCGAGCGCAGTTCGCGAAGCCGCTCGCGCACGTGGCCGAGATGCGCATCGAGCGTCACGCAGGCCGCGTCGCAGTCGGCCTTGCTGCGCAGGTCGAGCGCGAGCAGCGTGCGCACTTCGTCGAGCGACATGTCCATCGCGCGGCACAGGCGAATGAAGCGCAGGCGGTGCACGTCGCCATCGCCGTAGACGCGGTAGCTGTTGTCGGCGCGCCCCTGCGGCGTGATAAGCCCTTCTTTTTCGTAGTAACGGATATTCGCGGCGCTCACGCCGCTTCGCGCGGCGGCATCGCCGATGCGGTAGGCCGCCGCCGCGGCATGGCTTTCATCCGGCATGGTGAATCTGGGGCTTGACATGGTGCCGTCGATCGTCGCAGCACGCGGCGCGCTCGGCAACCCGGCGCCCGGCTTGCCCCGAGTTGCACCGGACTTCTGTGGATAACGTTGTGGGTTGCGCGAGGACAGCAGGTGCCGCAGGCCCAATCCATGCGGGTTGCGGCTGAGTTGCCTGCAAATGAGGCACATGAACAACCATAATCTTCGGATGTCCCGTCACCCCTCTCCTGCGGCCCCCTACGGGGGCGCCATCACCGACGTCGCCGGCATCGAGGTCGGCCATTTCACCGATTCGCGCCGCCCCACCGGATGCACCGTGATCCTCGCCCGCGAGGGCGCGGTGGCCGGTGTGGACGTTCGCGGCGCCGCACCCGGGACCCGCGAGACCGATCTGCTCGCGCCCGGCAACTTCGTGCAGCAGATTCATGCGGTGATGCTGGCCGGCGGCAGCGCCTGGGGACTGGCCGCCGCCGACGGCGTGACGCGGTGGCTGGAGGAGCGCGGCGTCGGGCTCGACGTGCGCTACGGCACGCTGCCGCTGGTTCCGTCGGCCGTGCTGTTCGATCTGCCCGTCGGCGATGCGCGCATCCGGCCCGATGCCGGGGCCGGCTATGCGGCCTGCGAGGCCGCTTCGTCGACGGCGCCCGCCGAAGGCAATGTCGGTGCCGGCAGCGGCGCGCTGGTGGGCAAGCTGTTCGGCGTGCATCGCGCGATGAAGGGCGGCGTCGGCACCGCGTCGGTCACGGTCAACGGCGTGACGGTGGGGGCGCTGATCGCCTGCAATGCGCTCGGCGACGTGGTCGATCCCGATACCGGCCGCGTCGTTGCAGGTGCGCGCACGGAGGACGGCAAGACCCTTCTCGACACGCGCCGTGCGCTTCTGAGCGGGCATCTGCCGACGCCGCTGCTCGCGGGCACCAACACCACGCTGGGCGTGGTCGCGACCGACGCGGCGCTCACCAAGGTGCAGGCGAACCGGCTCGCGACCGCCGCACACGACGGGCTCGCACGCGCGATCAACCCGGTGCACACGATGAGCGACGGCGACACCCTGTTCGCGCTCGCCACCGGCCGAGTGCCGCTCCAGGGCGACGCGCCGGGGATGACGGTGTTGGGCGCACTGGCCGCCGAAGTGGTGGCGCGCGCGACCCTGCGCGCGGTGCACGCGGCGCGCAGCGTGCGCACCGAAGACGCCTACTTTCCCTGTGCGGCGGATCTCGACTGAAGGACCTTGCACGCCACAGCGGGCAGGTACACCACGGCGACGAGCAGGATCACGCCGGAACCGGCGCTCAGCAGCAGATCGACCGGCGACATGAGCGAGAACAGGTCCTGACCCGCGATCAGCAGCAGCGTCGAGATCGCAAGCAAGGCCACAAGCATCTTGCCCAGGAGGAGCAGAGGGGTCGTGAGGTTCGTCATGGTGCGGCGAGATGGAAGTCCGAACAGCATCCAGGCGATTCCCCGCGGTCCGCCTGGCCTGCTGCCCGGTGCCTCTATTGGGCCTTGCACGTTGCACTGCATCAATACACCGTGCGTCAGTGTCGAAGGCCTAGTCTTTCTGGCTGAACGCCCTATGCCGTGTGCGCCACATCCGAGCGCTTTGTAACGAAGGCAGCGCCAAACCCACAGAAAATGCCGTGCCCATGCCCCAAGCCATCCGACTCTTTCTTCTCTCGATCCGCGATCTCATCGCCTCCGCCGGACCCATCGTCTTTCTCGTCATCGGCTTGCTCGTTGCGGCGTACTGGTGGCTCCAGCCGCAACCGCCCAAGCAGGTCACCCTCGCGACCGGCCCGGCCGGCAGTGCCTATGCGGAATTCGGCAAGCGCTATGCGGCGGCACTGAAGACCAACGGGATCGAGGTCATCCTCAAGCCCACCGACGGATCGCTCGACAACCTGCAGCTGCTGCGCAAGCAGGAGGCGGACGTGGGCTTCGTCCGCGGCGGCAGCGCCGATCCGGTGAAGGACGAGGAAGCGGGCCTGACGTCGCTGGGCAGCCTGTTCTTCGAGCCGCTCTGGTTCTTCTACCGCACCGAGGCCGCGCGCAAGGTCGACCGCAAGACCGCGCAGCTCACCACGCTCACGCAGCTGCAGGGCCTGCGCATCAACGTCGACAAGCCCGGCAGCGGCGTGCCGGACATCATGGACCGGATGTTTCGCGCCAACCACATGGACCCGGCCACGCTGAACCTGTCGAACCTGGAGCAGACGCCGGCCACCGAGGCGCTCCAGGCCGGGCTGCTGGACGTGATCGTGCTGGCTTCGGCGCCGCAGTCGCCGCTGGTGCAGCGGCTGCTGCGCGCGCCGGACATCCAGCTCATGGATTTCGCCCAGAGCGATGCGTATTCGCGCCGCTTCTCCTTCCTGCAACCGGTGACGCTGCCGCGCGGCGTGGTCGACCTTGCGGCCGACCTGCCATCGCACGACCTGTCGCTGCTCGCCGCGACGACATCCCTGCTGTCGCGCGAGGAAACCCATCCGGCGATCCGGCAGCTCTTCGCGCAGAACGCGCAAACGCTGCACGGCGGCGCGGGCTGGTTCCATCGTGCGCGCGATTTCCCGAACACCCGCACCAGCGAACTGCCGGTGAGCCCCGAGGGCGATCGCGCCATCAACGGCACGCCGCCGTTCTGGCAGCGCTATCTGCCGTTCTGGGCGAGCAACCTGGTGGAACGGATGTGGCTGGTGCTCGGCGGGTTGCTGGTGCTGATGCTTCCGCTGACACGCGTGGTGCCGCCGCTCTACCAGTTCCGCGTGCGGCGGCGGGTGTTCCGCTGGTATGCGCGGCTGCGGGACGTCGAGCACAAGCTCGATGCGCACAAGGGCGAGCGCGATGCGCTCCTGAAGGAACTCGACGAGCTGGACCGCGTGGTCAACAAGGTAGCGGTGCCGCTGTCGTACGCGGATGAGCTCTACGCGCTGCGCAACAACATCTATGCGGTCCGCAAGCGGGTGTTGGCAGCTTCGCCGCAAGCCTAGTGCTGCAGGCGCAACAGCTTGCCGTTGGGGCTGTCCGTCAGCAGGTAGAGCGCGCCATCGGGGCCCTGCCGCACGTCGCGGATGCGCTCATTGCGGTCTGCCAGCAGGCGCTCGCGCGACACCACGGCGTTGCCGTTCAGCGTGAGTCGCCATAGCGCCGTGCCGGCGAGGGCTCCGACGAAGAGATTGCCCCTCCATTCGGGCAGGCCGTCACCGGTGTAGAAGGCCATGCCGCTCGGGGCGATCGACGATTTGGCGGTCCCTGGCGACCACGGCGAGCCGTCGATCGTCTCCCAGTAGGTCACCGGCTGTTCCATGCCAGCCTTGGCGGTGCCTTCGCCGACCTGCGTCAGCGTGCCGTATTCCTGCCCATAGCTGATGACCGGCCAGCCATAGTTGCGGCCGGCCAGTACGAGGTTGACCTCGTCGCCGCCTTGCGGGCCGTGCTCGTCGATCCAGAGTTCGCCCGTCGAGGGATGCAATGCCGCGCCCTGCGGGTTGCGATGACCGTAGCTCCAGATGTGCGGCTGGGCGCCCGCCGTGCCCACGAACGGATTGCCCGGCGCCGGGGCGCCGTCGGTGGTGATCCGCACCACCTTGCCGTTGCCGCGCGAGAGATCCTGCGCGAAGCCGCGCTGCGTATCGATCTGCCGCTCGCCCAGCGTGACGAAGAGATAGCCGCTGCGATCGAACACGAGGCGCGAGCCGAAGTGCGCCGTGCTTTCGACCTTGGGCGACTGCCGGTAGATGACCGCCAGATTGCGCAGGCTCATGCCGGCCGCATCGAGCTCGGCACGCGCGACGGCGGTGCCATTGAGGTTGGCGTTGGCCGCGTCGCTTTCGGAGAAGCTGAAATAGATCCGCCGGTTGCCGGCAAAGTTGGGGTCCAGCGCCACGTCGAGCAGCCCGCCCTGTCCCACCACAGCCACGGCCGGAACACCGCTGAGCTGGTCGGCGCCTCCGTTGGCCGGGCTGCCATCGGCGTTTCGCAATCGCATCTGGCCACCGCGCTGCGTGATGAGCATGCGGCCGTCCGGCAGGAAGGCGAGGCCCCACGGCGTGTCGAGACCTGTCGCCACTTCGACGACCTTGAACGCGCCGGCCGTCGGCGGCCCGGGCTGTGCGGCAGGCCCCATGGACGGAGTCCCCGGCGCCGGGCCCGGCGTGAGGCCGACGCCGCCCGTCGACAGGGCCACGTTGGTGCCGCCCCCGCCGCCCCCGCAGGCCGACAGGAGCAGAAGCGTTGCAGCGAAGCATCGACCCCAGTTCACCATGTCGGCTCCTTTGACGGCGTGCGCCGAACCGGAAAATGGCGAAAGTTTGCGCCGATGCGGCGCGCCCGACGCCTCGGCCGGGCCGGCCCTGTTTACTTCAGGGCCTTGAAGCGCACGCGATGGGGCTTGGCGCCCTCTTCGCCGAGGCGCTTCTTCTTGTCGGCTTCGTATTCCTGGTAGTTGCCGTCGAAGAAGGTCCACTGGCTGTCGCCTTCGGCCGCGAGGATGTGCGTCGCGATGCGGTCGAGGAACCAGCGGTCGTGGCTGATGACGAGCACGCTGCCGGCGAATTCGAGCAGCGCGTCTTCGAGCGCACGCAGCGTTTCGACGTCGAGGTCGTTCGAGGGTTCGTCCAGCAGCAGCACGTTGCCGCCGGCGATCAGCGTCTTGGCCAGGTGCAGGCGGCCGCGTTCACCGCCCGACAGCGAGCCGACCTTCTTCTGCTGGTCGCTGCCGTTGAAGTTGAAGCGGCCCGCGTAGGCGCGGCTCGCCATCTGGAACTTGCCGACGTTGAGGATGTCGAGGCCGCCGGAGATGTCTTCCCAGACCGTCTTCTCGTTGGAAAGGACATCGCGCGTCTGGTCGACGAAAGCCATCTTGACGGTCTGGCCGATCACCACTTCGCCGCTGTCCGGCTTCTCCTTGCCGGCGATGAGCTTGAACAGCGTCGACTTGCCGGCGCCGTTCGGGCCGATGATGCCCACGATCGCGCCCGCGGGAATGTTGAAGCTCAGGTTGTCGATGAGCACGCGGTCGCCGAAGCTCTTGCTGACGTTCTTGAACTCGATGACCTGACTGCCGAGACGGTCCGCCACGGGAATGAAGATTTCCTGCGTCTCGTTGCGCTTCTGGTATTCGTAGTCGGACAGTTCCTCGAAGCGCTGGATACGGGCCTTGCTCTTGGCCTGGCGGCCCTTGGCGTTCTGGCGCACCCATTCGAGTTCCTTCTTCATGGCCTTGGCATGGGCTTCCTCGCCCTTCTGCTCGGCCTCCAGGCGGGCTTCCTTCTGCTCCAGCCAGGTGCTGTAGTTGCCCTTCCATGGAATGCCGCGGCCGCGGTCGAGTTCGAGAATCCACTCGGCGGCGTTGTCGAGGAAGTAGCGATCGTGGGTGATCGCGACCACGGTGCCGGAGAAGCGCTTCAGGAAGACTTCGAGCCACTCGACCGATTCGGCGTCCAGGTGGTTGGTGGGTTCGTCGAGCAGCAGCATGTCCGGCTTGGACAGCAGCAGCTTGCACAGCGCGACGCGGCGCTTTTCACCGCCCGAGAGCAGGCCGATCTTGGCGTCCCATGGCGGCAGGCGCAGCGCATCGGCAGCGATTTCGAGCTGGTGCTCCGAGTCGGTGCCGGCGGCCGCGATCACGGCTTCGAGCTGGCCCTGCTCTGCGGCGAGCGTGTCGAAATCCGCATCGGGTTCGGCGTAGGCGGCGTAGATTTCCTCGAGGCGGGCCTTGGCCGCATTGACCTCACCCATGGCTTCCTCGACGGATTCGCGCACGGTGTGCTCGGAATTGAGCTTGGGTTCCTGTTCCAGATAGCCGATGGACAGGCCGGGCATCGGGATGGCCTCGCCCTCGATTTCCTTGTCGACGCCCGCCATGATCTTCAGCAGCGAGGACTTGCCGGAGCCGTTGAGGCCCAGCACGCCGATCTTGGCGCCGGGGAAGAACGAAAGCGAAATGTCCTTCAAGATCTGCCGCTTGGGCGGAACGGTCTTGCTGACCTTGTTCATGGTGTAGACGTACTGGGCCATGTCTATCTCTGCTCGATGATGGGGTACTGCACGGGGTGATCGGGAAACCAGCAACGAGCCTTGCGCGGGGATCGATTGCGGATCTGCCTTCGTGGCAGGCGCTTGCTGCTGCAGCGCGATTTCCGACCGGGATTTGGGGGTGAAGTCTACCGCAGGGACCCTCTCCCCGTGGAATCCAGGGCCGGAACACCACGGCGGCACTGCTATTCTCCTGCCCCATCCATGAGCACCACACCCGCACCCGAGGCGTTCGAACAAGCCCGACAGCGCTTTTTCGAGGGCCTCGAAGCCTTCAAGGCCGGACGATTCGCCGATGCGGAGCAGGCGTATCTCGCTTCGCTCGCGCTGGTTCCGGGACGGGTCTCCACGCTGATCAACCTCGCTGCGGCCCGGCTCGGGCTCGGGCGCCCGCAGCAAGCGCTCGACGCGAGCGCACAGGTCCTCGCCATCGAGGCCGGCAACGCGGAGGCGTGGTTCCACCAGGCCAACGCGCTCGCGCAACTGAACCGGCATCCCGAAGCGCTCCAGAGTTTCGAAAAGGTGCTGCAACTGGACACCCTGCCGCCCGGAGAAACCTGGCTGCGCCACGGCCAGACGCTGCAGGCACTCGGACGGCCTGAGCAGGCGCTCGATTCATACGAGCGCGCGCTCGCCGCCGACCCCGGCATCGCACAGGCATGGACCAACCGCGGCAGCATCCTGCGCGACATGAACCGTGGCGACGAGGCCGCCGCCGCGTTCAGGCAGGCGCTGGCGCTTGGCGCCGATCCCGAACTGCACCGGTACTACCTCGCCTCGGTCTCCGGCACTCAGGCAGCGCCGCCCACCGCGCCCGGCCACTATGTCGAAACGCTGTTCGACGATTACGCGCGTGACTTCGATGCGCATCTGGTCGGCCAGCTCGGCTACCAGGCGCACCGGACCCTCGCGACGCATCTCGCGGAGCTGGGGCGCGGCTTCCACTCGGCGCTCGACCTCGGCTGCGGCACCGGTCTGTGCGCGCCGTATCTGAAGCCGCTCGCCGACAAGCTCGTCGGCGTCGACCTGTCGCGCCAGATGCTGCAGAAGGCGCATGCGCTCGGCCTGTACGAGCGGCTGGTGCATGCCGACATCACGGCGTATCTGTCACAGACCGACGAGCGGTACGACCTCGTGACGGCCGCCGACGTCTTCATCTACGTGGGCGATCTCGCGCCGGTCTTCGCCGCGCTGGACAGGGTGCTGGTGCCCGGCGGCATCTTCTGCTTTTCCGCCGAGACGACGGCGGACGAAAGCATGGATTTCGAGCTGCTGCCGAGCCTGCGCTATGCCCATTCGGAGCGCTACCTGCGCGGCCTCGCGGCGCGCCACGGCCTCGACGTCGCGCGGCTGGTGCGTGCGCCGATCCGCGATGACCAGCGCGAAGCGATCGCTGGCATGTTCGTCTATCTCCGGCGTCCGGAAGACGCCTGCTGAGCGGGGCTTCCGGCGAGCCGGCGCGACTCATGCGACAATAGCGGCTGTTGTCGGGTCCAGTTGCCCGCAACGCCGGCTCTCCGCCGGGGACGAAGAAGACCCATCTCCTTTCGAAGAAGCAGGTCTTCAGGCTCCCACCCCTGACCTTCATCCACCCTTACTGGCAGGGCGTCAACGAGACGCCCCTGCGGGTGGATACCACTGCGCCGTGTAGAGCGCTTGTTGAATTCAATGAACTTTGACGAACTGAAGCTGGCCCCGGCCATCTTGAAAGCCGTGCGTGAGCAGGGCTACGAAACGCCCACTCCCATCCAGGCCCAGGCCATCCCGGCCGTCCTCGAAGGCCACGACCTCCTCGGCGGCGCCCAGACCGGCACCGGCAAGACCGCCGCCTTCACCCTCCCGCTGCTGCACAAGCTCACGATGAGCCGCAGCGCCAACAACAAGTTCGGCGGCACCGGCGTTCGCGCGCTCGTCCTCACGCCCACGCGCGAACTCGCGGCGCAGGTCGAGGAATCCGTGCGCACCTACGGCAAATACCTGCAGCTGAGCTCGACCGTGATCTTCGGCGGTGTCGGCATGAACCCGCAGATCGACCGCCTCAAGCGCGGCGTCGACATCCTCGTGGCCACGCCGGGCCGCCTGCTGGACCTGCAGCAGCAGGGCATGCTCGACCTTTCGACCGTGCAGATGCTGGTGCTCGACGAAGCCGACCGCATGCTCGACATGGGCTTCATCCACGACGTGCGCAAGGTGCTCGCGCTGGTGCCGAAGGAAAAGCAGAGCCTGCTGTTCTCCGCCACATTCAGCGACGAGATCCGCGAACTCGCCGCGGGCCTCCTGCGCGATCCACAGCACATCCAGGTCACGCCGCGCAACACGACGGTGCAGCGCATCACGCAGGTGATTCATCCGGTCGGCCGCACCAAGAAGAAGGCCCTGCTCGCCCACATCATCAACGAGCACAACTGGAGCCAGGTGCTGGTCTTCACCCGCACCAAGTTCGGCGCCAACAACGTGGCCGAATTCCTCACCAAGAACGGCATCGAGGCGATGGCGCTGCACGGCAACAAGAGCCAGAGCGCACGCACGCAGGCGCTGGCCGGCTTCAAGAGCGGCGAAATCCGCGCGCTGGTCGCGACCGACATCGCCGCGCGCGGCATCGACATCGACGAGCTGCCGCATGTCGTCAACTACGAGATCCCGAACGTCAGCGAGGACTACGTCCATCGCATCGGCCGCACCGGCCGCGCCGGCGCAAGCGGCGAGGCGGTGAGCCTGGTCTGCCTCGACGAAGAAGGCTTCATGCAGGAGATCGAGCGCTTCACCAAGCAGCAGATCCCGGTGAAGGTCATCGACGGCTTCGGCCCTGAAGAAGGCGAACGCGCCGAACCCATCGCCATGGGCCGCCAGACCATCTGGGGCGGCGCCGGCCGTCCGCCGAGCCGCGAAGTGATGCAGGCCGCCGCCAAGGCCGCGCGCCAGGAAATGATGCAGCGCATCCGCGACAACAAGGCGACGCAAGGCGAGCGCGGCGGCAACGGCCAGCGGCGCAACGGCGGCGGCAATGGGCAGCAGCCGGGCCAGGGTGCGCAGGCGAACCGCAGCGCCAACGGCGGCCAGGGCGGCGGTCGTGGCCAGGGCCAGGGCGGACGCGGACAGAGTCCGCGCGGTCCGCAAGGTCCGGCGCGCAGCCCCCATCACGCACCGGTGCATCACCATCACGCACACGATCACCACGAGGAGCGCCAGCCGCGCCATCACGGCAACAGCCACAGCCCCACGCAAGCCGACGCGCTGGCGCACATGCGCGCCGAGTCGATTTCGAGCGGCGCTGCTGGCCAGCCCGATCCGCTGCGCACCAGCGTCGACAGCCTGGGCGGCCGCGGCAATCGCAACCGGGGTCGCCGTGGCGGCAACGGTGGTAGCGGCGGTGGCGGCGGCAACCGTTCGGGTGGTGGCTTCGGCGGTGGCCGCTCGTTCGGTCGCTGAGCGAACCACTCCGCAAACCAGAAAGGGCGCCTTCGGGCGCCCTTTTGTCTTGACTGCCCGTGCGGTCAGCCCAGGCGCTTGCCCGTCTGTCGATCAAAGAGGTGCACGCTCCCGCCGGAGATGACCAATCCGACGATCTGGTCCGGCTGCGCGTCGACCCGGCCATGGACCGCCAGCGTGAGGCCCACCTCCCCGACCTGCACCAGCAACTCGGTTTCCGCGCCTGTCGGCTCGACCACCACCACGCGGGCCGGCACGCCGTTCTCCGGCGCCGACAGCGTGATGTCGCCAGGACGGATGCCGTAATGGACTGCTTGCCCATCCACCGCCACGGACCCCGCCGGCATTGGCCAACGCTCCCCTTGCGCCTCCACATAGCCGATGCCGTCGCTGCGCCGCACGGTGCCCTCGATCACGTTCATCGCCGGCGAGCCGATGAACTGCGCGACGAAGAGGTTGTCCGGCCTGTCGTAGAGCTCGAGCGGCGTGCCGATCTGCTCGACCATGCCGTCGTGCATCACCACGATGCGGTCCGCCATGGTCATCGCCTCGATCTGGTCGTGCGTGACGTACACCGTGGTGGTCTTGAGCCGCTGGTGCAGCGCCTTGATCTCGGCGCGCATCGCGACGCGCAGCTTGGCGTCGAGGTTGGACAAGGGCTCGTCGAACAGGAACACCTTGGGGTCGCGCACGATCGCGCGCCCCATCGCCACGCGCTGGCGCTGCCCGCCGGACAGCTCGCGCGGATACCGCTCCAGCAGATGATCGAGGTTGAGGATCTTCGCGGCCGACGCCACGCGCTGCTGGGTCACGCCCTTGTCCGCGTTGCGAAGGCGCAGGCTGAAGCCCATGTTCTCGCCGACGGTCATGTGCGGATAGAGCGCATAGCTCTGGAAGACCATCGCGATGTCGCGATCCTTCGATTCAAGCTCGTTGACCACGCGCCCATCGATCAGGATCTCGCCGCCGGTGATGTCTTCCAGGCCCGCGAGCATTCGCAGCAGCGTGGACTTGCCGCAGCCCGAGGGGCCGACCAGCACGACGAATTCGCCGTCCTCGATCTCGAAGCCGAGGCGCTCGATGACGCGCGTCTTGCCGTAGAACTTCTGGATGTCGCGAAAGGTGACTGATGCCATGTTGCTTCTCTTTCTGACTCAGCGGGAAACACCGCGGAACCGGCTTCGCCGGGCCGCTGGTGTTGCCCCCTGAAAGGGGGTTGGCGCAGCGACACGAAGTGCGCAAAGCCTGGGGGTTAGCTCTTTACCGCTCCGGCGGTGATGCCGCCGACCATGTAGCGTTTGAATGCGTAGTAGATGGCCGCCGGCGGCAGCGCGTAGATCAGGCCCGTCGCCATCAGCAGTTCCCAGGGCGAGTCATCGGCCGCGAGGAAGTTGCCGAGCGCCACCGCGAGCGTGACGCTGCGGTCATTCGACAGCAGCAGGAAGGCGTAGAGGTATTCATTCCACGCGAGCAGCAACGCATAGGTGCCGACTGCGACGAGAGACGGCACCATCAGGGGCAGGTACACCAGCCGGAAGAGCTGCAGCGGCGATGCGCCATCCATCCGCGCGGCCTCGTCGAGCTCGTAGGGCAGCTTGTCGGACGCCTGCTTCAGCACCCAGATGCAGTACGGCGACGCAATCGTCACCATTGCAAGGATCAGCGACCACTGGCTGTTCAGCAGCCCGTAGTTGCCCATGGTCTTGTACATCGGCACCGCGAGGAATGCCGCGGGAATGAAGTAGGTGAAGAGTGCCATGTTCATCACCGTTCGCCCACCCCGCACGCGCAGCCGGCTGATCGCGAAGGCCGCGGTGGTCGCGACGAACAGCGTGATCACGCCGACCGCCACCGCGATCAGCACCGAGTTCCCGAGTTGCACCCAGAAGTGATCGAGGTAGAAGTGCTTCTGATGGAAGACGGTCGCGAAGTTGTCGAAGGTCGGCGAATCCGGCCACAGCTTGCCGGTCGTGGCCTCGCCGCGCGGCGAGATCGCGAACAGCACCATGTGATAGACCGGGATCAAGGTCCACAGCAGCACGGGAATGCCGATCAGCAGCAGCTTGGCCTCGTTGCCGACGGACTTGGCTGTCCATTTCATTTCGATAGCCTCTTCATCATGAGATAGACGAGTGGCAGCACCAGCGGCAATGCGACCACGATGGAGGCCATCGAGAGATCGACCTGATCGAGCCGCAGGTAGCGGATGCCGAGCGTCGCCAGCACGTGCGTCAGGTCGGCGGGGCCGCCGCCGGTCAGCAGGTAGACGCTGTTGAAATCACCCAGCGTCCAGATCATCGAGAGGATCAGCGAGGTGACATAGAGCGTGCGCAGCGCCGGCCAGCTGATGAACTTGAACTTCTGCCACGAACTCGCGCCGTCGACCGATGCGGCCTCGTACTGTTCAGTAGGGATTGCCAGACGCCCCGCCACCAGGATCAGCGTCCAGAACGGCAGCGACTTCCAGATGTGCATCAGCATCGCGAAGGCGAGCGCCAGCGTCGGATCGTTCAGCCAGTTCGGCCCGTCGAGCCCGGTCAGCCGGAAGATGGTGCTGTTGATCACGCCCCACTCGGGGTTGAGCATGAAGCGCACCGACAGGATCGTCGGGATCGACGGCACCGCCCACGGCAGGATGAAGATGCCCGAGAGGATCTTGATCCACCACCGCGACTGCACGAAGAAACCCGACAGCACCAACGCCACCAGCATCTTCACGTTGATCGCGACGACCAGGAAGATGATCGTGTTGATCACCGACCTGAAGAAGATCGGATCGGCGACCAGGTGCTCGTAGCTCTGCGGATGGCGCGCCAGCCAGAGCCCGTAGCACACCGGGTAGAGCACGAAGACCAGGAACACCAGCAGGTAGGGAACGACCATCAGCCGCCCCCAGAACTGCCAGCGTCCGGTCTTCGAGACCGGCACCTCGGCGGTGCCGGGCGCCGCGACGACGCTTGCGGTGGAACTCATGGCTGGCTGCCTCCGAAACTAGGCGCCGGAGCGCGCGACCGTCTTGATGCGCTCGATCATCTCGTCGACCGCCTTGTCCACCGGCACCTTGTCGCTCACGATGCGGTTCATCGCCTTGGCCCACACGTTCTCGTTGTTGAGGATCGTGAAGCGGTAGTTCTTCGTGAATTCGAAGGTCACCGTGCCGGCCGCGTACTGGTTGTAGACCGACTTGCGGTGCGAATCAGCCTGCCAGAACGGGCTCGCCTGCCCCGCCTTGGTCACCGGGAACCAGCGGCCCAGCGAACCCTCGACGTACGGCGTGAGGTTCTCCTCCTGCATCAGGAAGGTGACGAACTCCTTCGCGCGCTGCTTGTTCTTGCCGTCCTTGAACACGACGCCGGTCTTCACCGCGGTGCGGTAGACCATCTTGCTGCCGTCCGGCTTGGACGGGAAGCCCGCAGTACGGATGCGTTCGAAGTAGTTCTTCTTGGCCTCCTCGCGCTGCTCGGGCGTGAGCGACGCGTTGTTCGAGTCGTCGAGCCACTTGGCCGGCAGCGAGATGGTCGCGTTGTGGGTCATCACGATCGTCTTGTTGTGGAAGGCGACGTTGTTGTCCGGGTCCTTCCAGCTCGTGGAAGACGGCGGCGTGCAGCCCTTCTGGTAGGGCGCGACGTAGTCGGTCATCGCGGCGATCAGGCCCGCGCGCACCGAGGGGTCGTCGACCAGCAACTTGCCGCTGTCGTTCACCATCTTCACGTTGTAGGCATCGGCGAAGGTCAGGAACGAATAGAACGAATCGCTCGAGTCCACGCCCATCGGCATGCCGGTCCCGAAGGTGCGCTTGCCGGTCTTCTGGCGGCTGGCGGGCTGCACCTTCTCGCACCAGAACGACCAGTAGTCCTTCCAGGTCGTCGGGATGTCCGACTCCTTCAAGCCCGCATCGGCCAGCATGTCGATCCAGTAGTTGATGTGCATCGTCTGCTGCTTGATCGGGAAGGCGTAGTAGGCCTTCGACTTCGTCTGGTCGTTGTAGAGGAAGGTGGTCTCGACCGTGTTGGGTGCGAAGCGGCCGACCATCGGCGCGATCACGTTGCTGATGTCCTCCAGCTTGCCGTCGAAGGCCCACTTGCCGGTGACCTGGAAGTCGTACACGTCGGCGTAGGCCACGTCCGGCGGGCTGCCCGAGTCGAGGGCAGACACCGTCTTCGGGATCATGTCCTGCACCGGGTACTGGGACAGCTCGACCTTGACGCCCTTGTGCTTCTCCTCGAACTTCTTGATGGCGGCGAAGAGCGCGTCGTCCTCGGCCTTGTAGAAGCCCTTCACCCACCAGACGGTGAGCTTCTCCTGCGCGGCCGCCTGGCCGGCGACGGTAAGGCCCATCGCCATCAGCACGGGGACCATCAATGCCTTCAGTTTCATGTCGCTGTCTCCTGGTTATGAATAGGATAGAAAAACGAATCGGGCCGTCTCACGGCCTCACGCCGCCTTGAGGCGCGGCGGCGGCCGGCCCAGGCGCGGAAGGCGGCGGCGCGAGCCGAGGACCTCCTCGATGTCCTCGCGAGCGCCGTCGATCAGCTTGATGATGGCCCGCTCCGCCTTTGCCGGGTTGTGCGCGATCACCGCGTCGAGCACCGCGCGGTGCATCGGCAGCGACATGGCGGGGCCATCCTTCTTGACGGTGGAAATCTCGAAGCTGGTGCGCAGCAGCGCGTGCAGGGCCTTGCTCATCTGCGCGAGCATCCGGTTCTGGGCGGCACGCAGCAGGCCGTGATGAAAGCGCAGGTCGAAGGTGACGTAGTCGCCGCCGAATTCGACCGCGTGCTTCATGCCGGCGAATGCGGCCTCGATCTCCTCGATGTCCTCGGCAGTCGCACGCTCCGCCGCAAGGCGTACCGCCGCGGGCTCCACCGCGCGGCGCAGGTCCTGCAGGTCGCGCAGAAACTCCGGCGTGAGTCCCGCGCGCGCCTGCCAGGTGATGACGTCCGGGTCGAACCAGTTCCACTGGTCGTCCGGCAGCACGTGCGTGCCGACCTTGGGCCCGGTCACGATGAGCCCCTTGGCGACGAGCGATTTCACGGCCTCGCGCACCACCGTGCGGCTCACGCCGAATTCCTCGCACAGCAGCGGCTCGGACGGCATCGGCGCGCCGATCGCATAGCGGCGCGAAACGATCGCCTCACCCAGCAGATCCAGCGTTCGTCGACCGTGGGTGCTCTTGCTCATGTGCGCTGTTCAGGCGTCGACCGGGGTCAGCAGCGGCGCACCGGTGAAATGCGCATGCAGGTTGTCGAAGGTGAGCTGGCCCATCGCTTCGCGCGTCTGCTTCGTGCCACTGCCGATGTGCGGCGTGAGCACAACGTTGGGCATCGAGCGCAATGCTTCGGGCACGTGCGGCTCGTTCGCGAACACGTCGAGCCCGGCACCTGCGATCACGCCATCGCGCAGCGCTTCGATCAAGGCCGGCTCGTCGACCACGCTGCCGCGCGCGACGTTGATCAGGTAGCCCTGCGGCCCAAGTGCCTTGAGCACGCGCGCATCGATCATCCCGCGGGTGGCGGCGCCGCCCGGCGTGATGACGATGAGGAAATCCACCGCCGCCGCGAGCGCGGCGGCATCCGGGTAGTAGGTGTAGTTGACGCTCGCGCGTGGCGAACGCGCGGTGTAGGCAATGTCCATCTTGAAGGCGCTCGCGCGCTGCGCGATGGCCTGCCCGATACGACCCATGCCGACGATGCCGACGCGGCTGCCGGTGACCTTGCGGCTCAACGCGATCGGGCCGTTCGCCCATTCGTTGCTGCGGACGAATCGATCTGCCTGCGGAATGCGGCGCGCGACGGCGAGCATCAGGCCGATCGCGAGATCGGCCACGTCGTCGTTCAATACATCAGGCGTGTTGGTAACCGGCACCCCGCGTTCGTGCGCGGCGGCGACATCGATGCCGTCGTAGCCGACGCCGAACACGGAGATCACTTCGAGCGCGGGAAGCTGGGCGATCAGTTCGCGCGGGACCTTGGCTTCGCCGTTCGCGACCACGCCGCGAATGCGCGGCGCCACCGCGGCGAAGGCCGCCGGATCGTTGACGTGGATGCGGTCGTGAACCGTGTACTCGCGCCGCAGGGCCTCCATGAGAAAAGGCATCAAGGGCGCGACGGCCAGCAGCTCGGGGCGAGCGGTCGCGTTCGAAGCACTGGTCCCTGTCATGCGTTTGTCCCTCCGGCCTTCCGATGTCGATCGAATCATATGATGATTGAATTCGACACCCGGCAGGACAAACCCTGATGGCCGGCGACCGACGCGAAGCGCTATCTCGCGCTCCAGGGTTCAAAGAAACAGTTCAGCCAGACGCGCCCGCCGATGGCGCGCGCACGACGAAGCGCCCCGCACGCGCGCCCGTCGCACGGCCGGCGGCCGTGTAGCTCAACGCGCCGTTGACCCAGACGCGCTCGATGCCTTCGCTGAACTGCCGCGGCTGCTCGAAGGTCGCGGCGTCCTTCACGCGCAGCGGATCGAACACCACCACGTCCGCCATGAAACCCGCCTTGATCAGCCCGCGTTCGCCGATGCGGAAGCGCGCGGCCGACATGCCGGTCATCTTGTGGATCGCTTCTTCCAGACGCAGCAGACCTTTCTCGCGCCAGTAGCTGGCCAGCACGCGCGGGAATGCACCCCACAGCCGCGGATGCGGGCGCTCGTCATGCGGCAGGCCGTCCGAGCCGATCATCGACAGCGGGTGCGTGATCACGCGCTGCACATCGTCCTCGCGCATCTGGAAGTAACAGGCATTGCCGGGCTTCAGGCGCACGGCGGCTTCCTGCTGCGACACGCCCCATGTCGTCGCGATGTCCGCCAGGTAGCGGCCGCCCATCTCCGGGTGCGGCTCGCTGCCGGTGACGAGGACATCGATGATCCCGTCGACGAGGTCCTCGCGCAGCACGGTGGAGCCCGCGGTGTAGGGATAGACGTCCATGCCGATCTCCTGCCCGCGGGCCAATTCCTCGATGAGCGGCAGGGTCTCGCGCGTGCGCCCCCAGTTGTCGGGCCCGGCGCATTTGTGGTGCGAGATGACAAGCGGCAGTCCGGACCGGCGCGCGGTCAGCGCCGCCTCCTGCAGCGCCGGAAGAATGCCAGCGAGTTCGTCGCGGATGTGCGTGGCATAGACGCCACCGTTGCGCGCGGCCACGCTGGCCACGGCCACGAGCTCGTCGAGATCCGCGGCATACGCTTCCTCGTAGAACACGCCCGACGAGAGCCCCAGCGCGCCCGCATCCATGGCCTCCTGCATGTCGGCGGCCATCGCCTCGCGCTCGCGCTCGTTGGCCGCACGGTCGATCGATGCGAGGTGACGCATGCGCAGGGCCGTGTGTCCGATCAGCGCAGCGACATTCACGCCGGGACGCGCCGCATTCACCGCATCGGCATAGCTACGCATCGTGGCATGGAGAAACTGCCCGCGCCCCAGCAGCGACAGGGGTGCCGGCGGTGCATTCGTCACCACCGGCGCCAGCGAGATGCCGCAGTTGCCGACGATCACCGTGGTCACGCCCTGCGAGAGCTTGGGCAGCATGTCGGGCTTCTCGATCGCGGCGGCGTCATCGTGCGTGTGCACATCGATGAAGCCGGGCGCGACGACCATGCCGGTGCAATCGATCTCCTCCACTCCGCCGGCGGCACGCAGGTCGGCGAGCAGCTGCGGCGACGTCTGCCCCGGGGGGGCGACCGACGCGATGCGCTCGCCCACGAGCAGCACGTCGCCCGCCCATCCGGGCGTGCCGCCGCCGTCGACGATCTGGCCGCTCTTGAGGAGCGTGGCAGTGGCCTTGTCTTTCATGGTCATGTTTCTTCGTCGGTGGCCTCGGTGGCGCCGGAGTATTCGGCGCTGTCGAAGCCATGCTTGTGCAGCAACTGCTTGAACTGCTGGAGCCCGCGCGTGACGGACGGCCCGAGCTTCTGCGCGAGGCGCACCATCAGGATCTCGATGACCACCAGATGCGCGAGGTAGGCCTCGGTGCCGACGCGCATCACCGCGTCCTGCGGCACGGAGACGCCGATCACGAGGTCCGCGATCTCGGCCAGCTGCGTATCGGGTTGCGTCAACGCGATCACCGTGGCGCCCTGGGATCGCGCGAAGCGGGCCGCCTCCAGCGTGTAGGGCATGCGGCCCACGTGCGAGATCACGAAGGCCACGCCCTCGGGTCCGAGCGTGCTGGCCGACACGAGCTGCTGGTGCGCATCGAAGATCGCGTTGGACGTGCAACCCAGGCGGAACAGCCGGCTCTGCAGCTCGCTCGCCATGAAGGTGGAAGCGGCGCCCACCGAGTAGCAGTCGATGCGCTTCGCTGCCGCGAGCCGCGTCGCCACCCGATCGAGCAGGTCGACGTCGATGCGCCGGCCGAGCTCGGTCAGAGAGGACACGGCCGCATGGATGATCTTGCTGGTGACGTCGCTCGCGCTGTCCTCCGCCAGCACGCTGCGGTGCAGGTAGGAGCCGGTCACCGCGAGGTCCTGCGCCAGCGCGAGCATGAACTCGCGCACCGAATCGAAGCCGAAGGCGCGGCAGGTGCGCACGATGGTGGGCATCGACACGCCGGCCTGCTGCGCGAGCTGCTCCACGGTCGCGGCCACCGCGGCGCGCGGCTCGTCCAGCACGACCTGCACCACGCTGCGCTGCGCCGCGGGCAGTGCAGCCATGCTTTCGCGCAGGCGCTGCAGCAGGGAACTGTTCATCGCGGTCATCAGAAGCGCGTGCCGATGGCGCCGGTCACGGCCAGGTCGTCGTCCACCAGCGCGAGCCAGCGCCATTTGTCGAAGGTGGTGCACGGGTGCGAGATGCCCAGCGCCACGCGATCGCCGACCTTCGGCACGGTGCCCGCCGGATCGAAGCGCAGGTAGGCATGCTGGTCGTTGAGCGCGCTGATCTTCCAGTCGGCCGGCGTTGCCGCCGGGGCGCGCGCACCGCGGGGCGCGTGCCGCACCGGTATCGGCATTTCGATGTCGTACGAGATGTCGCGGCGGCCGCAGGTCAGCAGCGCGAGCCCCGGCTCGGGCACCGATTGCACGATCGACCAGACTTCGAGCGCCGCGCGCAGGGAGCTGTCCAGGCCTTCACGCTGCTCGACCTGCTTGAGGAAGCGGGCGTAGTTGCCGTTGTCGTGCGTGATGTAGCAGCCCGAGCGCAGCACGCCCTGCATGGGCCGCGACAGCCCCTGTGCACGCAGCAGCGGGATCACGAGATCGAACACTGCGGAGCCCCCGGCGGTGAGCATCGGCGTGTCTTCGCCGAAGAGGCGTTCCTCATCGCAGCGCCGCGTGACTTCGAGGACCCGCTCCACCAGCGCCGTGACTTCGCGCGCGTCATGCTCGCTGTCGCAGCGCGCCAGTCCGCCTTCATAGCATTCGATGCCGCCGAGACGCACCACGGGCGATTGCGAAATGGCCCGCGCAAGCTCGAGCGCCTCGCCCAGCGTGCGACAACCTGTGCGCTGGCCGGGAATGCCGATCTCCAGCAGCACGTCGAAGGTGCGATGGGACTGCCGGCGGGCGGCCCAGTCCTCGATGAGCGAGAGTTGCGCGATCGAATCGACCAGGAACCACACGCGCAGGTCGCTGTGCCCGGCGAGCAGCATGTCCAGCCCATCGAGGTCGGCATCGCACAGCACCTGGTTGGCGATGATGGCGCGGCGCGCACCGGCCTCGACGCCCACCGCGAGCTGGTAGATCGTGGCAAACGTCATGCCCCAGGCCCCGCCGGCGAGCTGCAGCTCGAACAGCTCGGGCGACATGGTGGTCTTGCCGTGCGGTGCGAGCAGCACGCCCTTGCGCTTCGCATAGTCCTGCATCCAGGCGATGTTGTGCGCGAGTGCAGAACGGTGAATGACGGCCAGCGGATAGGCCAGATCATCTGCGAGCACGTTCCATCCCTTGCTGCCGATGTCGGCCGCACGGCACGGCGCGGCTTCCAGCGGGAAGCTCTTGCTGCGGTGGTCGAGGATCAACTCTTCGTTCATTTTTCGTTCCTTGTCAGAGATCATCGCGCCAGCAGGCGTGCCAGTGCCCGGACTGCACCTCGCGCAGTTGCATGTCGGCGCTCGCGCAGCGTTCCTCGGCCATCGGGCAGCGCGTGCGGAAGACGCAGCCCGACGGCGGGTTGGCCGGACTCGGCAGATCGCCCTGCAACAGCGGCACCACGCGGCGCTGCGCCGGATCGGGGATCGGCGCCGCCGCCAACAGCGCACGCGTGTACGGGTGCCGGGGATTCGCATAGAGCGACTCGGTCGGCGCGATCTCCATCACGCGACCCAGGTACAGCACGACGACGCGGTCGCAAAGGTATTCGACCACGTCCAGATCGTGCGAGATGAAGAGCAGCGTGAGGCCCAATTGCTCCTTCAATTCGCCCAAGAGGTTGACCACCTGCGCCTGGATCGACACGTCGAGCGCCGATAGCGGTTCGTCCGCGACGATGAACTGCGGCTCCACCGCGAGCGCACGCGCGATGCCGATGCGCTGCCGCTGGCCGCCGGAGAACTCGTGCGGGTAGCGGTCGGCATGCTCGGGGCGCAAGCCCACCTGTTGCAGCAGTTGCTCGATGCGCGGCTTGCGCGCGCTGCCCTTGGCGAGACCGTGCGTGTCGAGGGCCTCACCCAGCACGTCGCGGATGCGCATGCGCGGGTTGAGGCTCGCGTACGGGTCCTGGAAGATGATCTGGATCTTCGAGCGCAGCGGCCGGAACTGCGCCTGCGACAGGTCCGCCAGATCGCGCGGCGTCGCCTCCGATGCGGCAGGCTGATAGAGCATCTCGCCGTCGGTCGGATCGACCAGGCGCGTGAGCAGCCGGCCGATGGTGCTCTTGCCCGAGCCCGATTCGCCGACCAGTCCCAGCGTCTCGCCTTTGCGGATGCTGAAGCTCACATCGTCCACCGCACGCACGGGGTGGCTCCCCTTGCCGAAGTACTTGCGCAGGTTGCGGACTTCGAGCAGGTTGTCATGAGCGAGAGTTGCTGTCGTCATGCGGCTTTCTCCACGTTCTCGACGAAGCCGATGCAGCGCACCATGCGCCCGCCACCGGCCGGTTCCAGCTTCGGCACGCACACCTCGCAGGCCTCGCGGCGGTACACGCAGCGCGGCGCGAAGGCGCAGCCCGGCGGCGGTGCGAAGGGACTCGACACTTGCCCGGGAATCGCGACGAGTTGCGGACGACGTCCCGATAACGCGTGCGCACCGCGACGCCGCGCGACGCCCGGCAAGCACGCCAGCAGCCCGCGCGTGTAGGGATGCGCCGGTCGCGCGAACAAGTCGTGCACCGGTGCGGACTCGACGATCCGCCCCGCATACATCACCGCCACCGCGTCGGCGTATTGCGCGACGACACCCAGGTTGTGCGTGACGAAGAGCATGCTCATGCCGGTCTCCTTCTGCAGCCGGCCCATGAGCGCGAGGATCTGCGCCTGGATGGTCACGTCGAGCGCCGTGGTCGGTTCGTCGGCGATCAGCAGCGTCGGGTTGCATGCCATCGCGAGCGCGATCATCACGCGCTGGCGCATGCCGCCGGAGAGCTGGTGCGGGTATTCGTTGACGCGCTGTCCGGCCGCGGGGATCTCGACCAGTTCGAGCATGCGGCGCGCATGCGCCAACGCGGCCTTGCGGTCGAGCGCCAGATGCAGCCGCGCCGATTCGGCGATCTGCTCGCCGATGGTCAGCACCGGGTTGAGGCTGGTCATCGGCTCCTGGAAGATCATCCCCAGCTCGTTGCCGCGCAGCCTGCGCTTGTCGGCTTCGGGGATGGCGAGCAGGTCGACACGGCGGCCGTCGCGCTGGACGAACCACGCCTCGCCCTGCACTTGCGCTTGCGAGGTGCGGGCGTGCAGGCCCATCAGCGTGAGGCTGGTCACGGACTTGCCCGAGCCCGATTCGCCGACCAGCGCGAGCGTCTCGCCGGGGCGGATCGTGAAGGACACATCGGCCACGCTCTGCACGCGCCCGGCCTCGGTCGCGAAGGAGGTGGAGAGCCCGCGCACTTCGAGCCGCGGCGATGCATTCGAATCACTGGCTTGGTTCATGCGGCTTTCCTCAGCTTGGGGTCGAGCATGTCGCGCACACCGTCGCCCAGGATCTGCAGCGACAGCGCGGTCAGCACGATCGCAAGGCCCGGGCAGAAGATGGTCCAGAAGGCCTTGTCGGCGTACTCGAGGCTGCCGGCGATCATGGTGCCCCAGGTTGGAATGTCCGGCGGCACGCCGACGCCGAGGAACGAAAGCCCCGCCTCGGCCAGGATCGCGTAGGCAAAGATGAAGGTCACCTGCACGAGGATCGGCGACATCAGGTTCGGCAGGATGTGCTTGCGCAGGATGCGCGGCGTGCGCACGCCGAGCGCCCGCGCCGCATCGACGAACAGCAGTTCGCGCAACACCAGCGTGGTGGCGCGCACCACCCGCGCCACGCGCGGCGTGTAGACGATGACCAGCGCCAGCATCACGTTCCACAGCGACACGCCGAGGATCGACACGAGCGCGATGCCCAGCAGGATGTCGGGGAAGGACATCATCGCGTCGACCACGCGCATCAGCGGCGCGTCCAGGCGCCGGAAGAAGCCGGCCAGCATCCCCAGCAGCGTGCCGCAGAGCACGGCGCCGGCCGCGGTGATGAAGCCGATCAGCAGCGAATAGCGCGCGCCGTGCACGATGCGCAGCATCACGTCGCGGCCAAGCTCGTCGGTGCCTGCCCAGTGTTCGAGCGAAGGTGCATGCAGGCGCTGGCTGATCTCGATCGCGCCGGGGTCGGCGTCCGACACCAGCGGAAGAATCACCGCCACGCACACCACCAGCAGCAGCACCAGCGCCGACGCCAGCACGATCCGGCGCAGGAACAGGCGGCGCGCCATCGGCAGCAGGCTGCCGGCAAAGGATGACAGGGCCGCCTTCATTTGGACTCCAGCCGGATGCGCGGATCGACCAGCGTGTAGATGAAGTCGATGCCGAGGTTGATGAACACGTAGATGGCCGCGATCACGAGCAGCGTGCCCTGGATCACCGGATAGTCGCGCCGCAGCACCGCGCGCACCACGAGGTTGCCGACGCCGGGCAGGTTGAACACCGTCTCGGTGACGACGGTGCCGCCGATCATCAGCGCGAGCGTGAGGCCGAGCACCGTGACGATCGGCACCAGCGCATTGCGCAGCACGTGGTGGACCATGATCACGCGCTCGGGCAGCCCCTTGGCACGTGCGGTGCGCACGTAGTCCTCGCCGAGGATGTCGAGCACCGAGGCACGCGTGAAGCGGATGATCAGCGCCGAGTTGAGCAGCCCCAGCACCAGCGCGGGCAGCAGCAGGTGATGCAGCCGCTCGTGCAGCGGCGAGGTCGGATCGCCGTAGCCCGAGGCCGGGAACCATCCCAGCTTGACGGCGAAGAACTGGATCAGGATCAGGCCCAGCCAGAAGCTCGGCACGCTCGCGCCGAGCATCGCGACGCTGCTGACGGCCTGGTCGGCCGCGCTGCCGCGCCAGACCGCTGCCGCCATGCCGGCCGGGATGCCGATGAGGGCCGCGATGGCCACGGCGAACAATGCGAGGAACAGCGTCGGCTCGGCGCGCTCCAGCAGCGCCTGCGCCACCGGGCGCTGCAGGAACAGCGACTGGCCCAGGTTGCCCTGCAGCAGCTCGCCGACCCACAGCACGAACTGCGTCGGCAGCGGCTTGTCGAGCCCGTATTGCACGCGGGCCGCGGCGATGTCGGCGGCAGTGGCCTGGTCGCCGAGCAGCAGCGCGACGGGATCGCCGGACGCGAGGCGCGTCAGCGCGAAGACGAGCACCGCGACGATCGCGAGCACCGCCACAGCCCCGGCCAGGCGGGTGAGCAGGAAGCGCAGCATGACGAGGGTCCGTGGCCTTACTTGGCGAGGCCGGTGTTCCAGAAGAACGGCCAGATCGCGGGCGTGTAGCCGTCGAGCTTGGCCGAGCGCGCGGACAGGCTGTTGAACTTGCCGACCTCGATGAACGGCACTTCGTCATACACCGTCTGCTGCACTTGTCCCCACAGCGCGCCGCGCTTGGCGACATCGGTCTCCTGGTTGAAGGCGGCCAGCGTCGACTTCTTGGCCGGCGTTTCCCACCAGCCCGGCGCGCCATCGCCGAGTTGCGGCGGCGAAAGCATCGGCTCCGGGAACAGGCCCGAATGCGTGAAGTACACGTCCCACAGCTTGGCATCGTTGCGGCGCTGGACCAGCGTGGCCCAGTCCACCACCTGCAGGTCGGTCTTGAATCCTGCCTTCTTGAGCTGCTCGGACATCACGAGCGCCATGTTGTAGTGGAACTCGTACTGGCGGCTCGCCATGATGCGGATGGGCTGGCCGTTGTAGCCGGCCTTGGCTGCGGCTTCCTTAGCCGACTGCGGATTGCGCGTGTTGTAGGCATTGCTGCCGGCCGCCGAGTAGTAGGGCGTGCCCTTCGGGAAGAAGTTGGGCTCGACCACGAAGAAGCGGTTGTCGCCGAAGCCGGCGGCCATCAGCTCACCCTGCCCGACCGCGGTCTGCACCGCGCGGCGCAGCGGCTGCGAGGCCAGCACCCCTTCCTTGGTGTTGAACACGATGTAGGGAAAGCCGAAGTTCTTCGTCACGATCGGCACCACCGCCGGCGCTCCCTTCTCGATGCGGCCGGCGGACTCGACGGGCAGCAGGTCCGCGTACTGGAACTGGCCCGACAGCGCGCCTTCGACGCGCGTGTTGGCATTGGGCACGGGCACGAAGCGCAGTTCGTCCAGCAGGGCTTCGCGGCGGCCGGCATAGCCGCTCGGCGCTTCCTTGCGTGGCGAATAGCCGTCATACCGCACCAGCACCGTGAACTGGTCGGGCCGGCGCTCCTTGAACTTGTAGGGGCCGGTGCCGATGAAGTCCTTCAACTGCGGCGCGATGCTTTCCTTGGCCATGATCGCCGCCATGCCGCTCGGCAATGCCAGTTGCGCGAGCAGCGGGGCGTACGGGGCATTGAGCTTGATCTCCAGCGCCTGCGGCCCCTTGGCCGTGAGCGATGCGACCTCCTTGCCCACCGACTTGCCGCGAGGCGACAGCTCCATCCAGCGCTGCAGCGACGCGACCACGTCGTCGGCGGTCAATTCGCGTCCGTTGTGGAACTTCACGCCCTTACGCAGCGCGATGGTGTAGGTCAGGCCGTCCTTCGATACCACTGGCATGCCTTCGGCCAGCATCGGCGCGATGTTCCAGTTCGCATCGAAGGTATAGAGTGGCTCGTAGACGTGCTGCATGATCGTGCCGACGAGATCGGCGGTGCTGATCATCGGATCCAGTCCCTGCGGCTCGCCGACCATCGCCAGGTTGGCGGCGCCGCCCTTCGGAGGTTCGGCGGCGAAGGCGGCGCAAGGCACGAGGCCCAGCGCGAGCACGGCGGCGGCAGCGCCCGCGAATGCCCGCCAACGCGGCGCGCGCACCGTGCTGGAAGACGAAAAACCAGATGTCGGTACAGTGGTGGCGGTCATTTGCATCGTGGCCTCATGAGTAATAACATTACATCGGTGATCCTATTTTGCGAACCTGAAGACGTCAAAACGGGGTTTACCCTAGTTATTCATGTAATTTCTTTACACACACATCATGTCCCACGTTGAAATGCTCGGTCAGTCGCCGATCGCCTCCGATCGCCAGGCACGCCCCCTCTCGCCCGCCACCCGTGCGGGCGATTTCGTCTTCGTCTCGGGCCAGGTGCCCACGGACGACCAGGGCCAGGTGATCGTCGGCGGCATCGAGGCGCAGACGCGCCAGGTCTTCAAGCGCATCGAGGAGGCGCTCGCGCTCGCGGACTGCACGCTGTCGGACATCGCCAAGGTCAGCGTGTGGCTGAACGACGCGCGCGATTTCGGCAGCTTCAACCGCGTCTACATGGAGTGCCTCGGCGACCACCGTCCGGCACGCTCGACCGTCGAATCGCGGCTGATGATCGACGCCAAGGTCGAAATCGACGTCACCGCCTACAAACCTCGAACATGAAACTCACCCCCAGCCTCGCCCACTTCGTGTGGCTCGGACACCCCCTTCCAGGGGGCAACCCCTGCGGCCCGGCAAAGCCGGTTCCGCGGGGTTTTTGGCCTGGGCTGCGTTGGTCTGAGGCGTCGTCGAAAGGTGCCGGGCACCGGGGGCCGCCGACATGAGCCACACCCGCCTTGTCGCCGTCGACTGGGGAACGAGTTCCCTCCGGGGCGCGCTGCTCGAACCCGACGGGCGCATCGTCGAGGAACAGAGCCATCCGCGCGGCATCCTCACCGTCAAGCACGGCGGCTTCACCGACGTGTTCGAGACGCTCTTCGCCGACTGGATGCGGCCACAGGGAACGCGCTGCCTCATCTCGGGCATGGCGGGCAGCAAGCAGGGATGGGTCGAGGCGCCCTACTGCGCCTGCCCTGCGGGCCTTGCCGAAGTGCGCAGCAGGATCATGGAGATCGAGCCCGGCCGTATCTCCATCGTGCCGGGCCTCTGCGACACGCACGACGGCGTGCCCGACGTGATGCGTGGCGAAGAGGTGCAGATCCTCGGCGCGATGGTGCTCACCAATCTGCGCGACGGCCTCTTCGTGCTCCCCGGCACGCACAACAAGTGGGCGCGCGTGAAGAACGGCATGGTCACGGGCTTTCGCACCTTCATGACCGGCGAGTTCTACGCGCTGCTGAGCCAGCACTCGATCCTGTCGCGCACGCTCGACACCTCGGCCGGGCTCGACGAAGCGGCGTTCCTCCAAGGCGTGACGCAGTCCGACAACGGACAGGGCCTGCTGCACAACGCCTTCGGCGCGCGCACGCTGTCGCTCTTCGACCGCATGCCGGCGCGCGAGCTGACGAGCTACCTGTCGGGCATCCTCATCGGCGAGGAGTTGCGCACCCAGTCGCTGCACGCGGCGGGCGAGGTGGTGCTGATCGGCACCCCCGCGCTCACGCAGCGCTACCGGCTTGCGCTGCAGGCCTCGGGCGTCAGGGCGCGGACGCTGGGCTCCGAAGCCACCTGGGCGGGCCTGCACGCACTCCACGCACCCAATCCAACCCAACGCAAGCAATGACCGCTCCGCACGACAAATTCAACGCCGCCATGCGGCAGCTCCCCCTGGTGGCGATCCTTCGCGGCCTGACGCCGGATGAGGCACCCGCGGTCGGCGACGCCATCGTCGAATCGGGCTTCCGGCTGCTCGAAGTGCCGCTCAACTCGCCGCGTCCGCTCGACAGCATCGCGCTGCTGAGCCGGCGTTTTCCGCAAGCGCTGGTCGGCGCTGGAACGGTGCTGACCGCGCAGGAAGTGCGCGACGTGCACGCCGCAGGGGGCGAGCTGATCGTGGCACCGAACTTCAATGCCGAAGTAGTCGCCGAAGCGAAGCGCCTCGGCCTCGTGAGCCTGCCGGGCGTGATGACGCCCACCGAGGCCTTCGGCGCGCTCGCGGCGGGGGCCACCGGGCTCAAGCTCTTCCCGGCCGAACTCGCGTCGCCGGCGGTCGTCAAGGCGCTGCTGGCGGTGCTGCCCAAAGGCACGCCGCTGATGCCGGTTGGCGGCATAACGCCCGACAACATGGACGCCTGGCGAGCCGCCGGTTCGGCGGGCTTCGGCATCGGCTCGGCGCTCTACAAGCCGGGCAAGAGCGCGGCGTCCGTGCGTGAGGATGCGCAGCGCTTCGTCGCCGCCTTCGCCGGCACGCTGCGCGCCTGAAGGCGCGCGGTGCCGCTCGCGAATCACCCCCCGCGTTCTACGGCGTAGGGCGGCAGCTCGGCCGAAAGCCCCGCCTTGACCTGCTGCGTGAGCGGATCGGCCAGTACCTCGAACTTCCCGGCTTCGAGCGCTTCGAATGTCTTCTTCACCACGTCGTCGGGCGACGCCTTCGGGCCCGGAATTCCGCTCGTCATGTCGGTGTCCATGAAAGCGACGTGCAGGCTCAGCACCTGGGTGCCCTGCGCACGCAGCGCGGAGCGCAGCGCGTTGCTGAGCGACCATGTGGCGGACTTCGAGGCGCTGTAGCCGGCGGCCCCGGGCAAGGTCAGCCAGCTCAGGATCGACAGTACGTTGATGATCGCGCCGCCGCCATTGGCCGCCAGCACGGGGGCGAAGGCCCGGCTCAGCGCCCACGGGCCGAAGAAGTTGGTTTCGAACTCGGCGCGCGTCTTCTCGAACGCATCGTCGGTGCCGAACAGGCTCACGCCGCGCGAGATGCCGGCGTTGTTGACCAGCAAGTTGACATCGCCGCATTCGCGCGCGGCCGCCTCCGCCTGCTCGGGCCGCGTGACGTCGAGCGCGATCGGAACGACGCCGGGCAGCGTGACGCCGTTCGGGTCGCGCGCGGCTGCATAGACCTTCTTCGCACCGGCCGCCAGCGCGGCGCGCGCGAACGCAAGACCGAGCCCGCGATTGGCACCGGTGATGAAGACGACCGAATCCTTGATCTGCATGGTGTAGCCCTTTCGAAAAATATGGTCTGTCGAATCAGGAAGGCTGGATGCGGCGCAGCAGCCCCGCCGTGGTTCGCGGCCAGCCCACGCGGCCGAACCACGCCCCTCCGGCAATGGCCGAAGCGATGACCACGCCGTACACGACCAGCGCCACGCCCTGTGCGATGAACACATCGACCAGTTCGCCGCCCCAGCGCAGCGCCAGCCAGCCGCCGAGCGCCGCGACGACGAGCCGCGCGATGTTGCCCAGGACCGGCCACAACAGCCGGCCCGCGCCTTGCGAGGCGAAATAGAGCACCAGCCCGACGCCGAAGAAGCCATAGAATGGCCCGACCGCCCGCAGGTATTGCGAGCCCGCGTCGAGCATCGCGGGATCACTCCCGAACAGCATCAGCCACTGGCGCGGGAACAGCGCGGCCGCGAGCCCCACGGAGCCCGCGAGCACGAACGCGATCGCCGCACCGGTCCAAGCCGCGCGCAATGCACGCTCGCGCTGGCCCGCGCCGATGCAGGTGCCGATCATCGCGAGCAGCGGCGCGCCGAGTCCGAAGACCAGCGGCACCAGCAGGTACTCGAGCCGCGATGCAGTGCCGTAGCCCGCGATCGCGCCAGGCCCGAAGTGACTGGTCAGCGCGGTCGCGATACCGATCGACAGGTTGGTCGCGACCGTCGACACCGCGCCCACGAGGCCCACGCGCAGGATGTCGCGGAACAGCGGCCACTGGAAGCGCGCATGCGCCCACGACGGTTTCAGCAGGCTGCGATCGGAACGCAGGTAGAGCCACAGTGCGATCGATCCGCCGAGGTAGTAGACGAGCAGCGCGACCGCCCCGCCCGCGATGCCCAATCCCGGGATCGGGCCCCAGCCGAAGATCAGCAGCGGCGACAGCGGAACCAGCAGGACGACGCCCACCACGGTCACGTTCGCCGGCACCGCCATGTTGCCGGTCCCGCGCAGCACCGCGGCAAGCGAATTGAAGATCCACACCAGCACCGCGCCAGCGAACACCACATTGGAATAGAGCAGCGCCGCTTCGAGCGAAGCGCCCGAGCCACCCATCAGCGTGAAGAGCCAGCGCCCGCCGAGCAGCAACGCCAGCATGAAGACGACGCCGAAGCCGATCGCGATGGCGATCGCGTGCACCACCAGCGCATCGGCCGAATCGCGCCGCCGTGCACCGAGCGCTCGTGCGATGGACGATGCAATGCCGCCGCCCATCGCGCCGGCCGACGTCATCTGCATCAGCATCACCACCGGGAACACCAGGGCCATCCCTGCGAGCGCGTCGGTGCCGAGCTTGCCGACGAAGTAGGTCTCGATGAGACCGACGGCCGCCTGCGCGACCATCACCAGCACGTTCGGGAACGCGAGGCGCAGCAACGTGGGCACGATCGGCGCTTCGAGCAGCAGCCGCGTGCGGTGATCGAGGGCGCTCATTGGGAAACCTCCGTGCTTCGCACTGCGGCGCGTGCCCCCTTCGGAGCGGCCGGGCGGGCGCTCATGCCGGCTTCACCATCAGCGCCGGCCGCGATTCGCGGATCGGCAGGTTGACCAATGCAGCGCCTGCAGCCAGCGCGATGTCGATGTACCAGACGATGTCGTAGCTGCCCGTGGCCTGGAATACATAGCCGCCCAGGAATGCACCGAGGAAGCCGCCGATCTGGTGCGCCAGCATCACGATGCCGAACAGCATCGCCATGTTGGCGGGGCCGAACATCTTCGCCACCAGGCCCGCGGTCGGCGGAACGGTGGAGAGAAAGGTCACGCCCATCACCGCGGCGAAGACCAGCATCACGGCTGGGGTCTTCGGAGCGAAGAGGAACACCAGCACCGCGAGCCCGCGCGCGGCATATACCAGTGCCAGCAGCGACTTCATGCGCCAGCGGCCGACCGCCCAGCCCATCAACAGGCTGCCCACGATGTTGAAGAGGCCGATCATCGCCAGCGCCCAGCCACCGATCTCGGGCGGCAGTCCGCATGCCGCGACCACGCCGGGAAGGTGCGTCGCAAGGAACGCGACGTGGAAGCCGCAGACGAGAAAGCCGAGGCTCAGGTAGCGATAGCTCGGCGTACCGATCGCCTGGCTGATCGCCTGGCGCGCGGTGAGCGGGCTCGCACCCTGGGTCGCGGTCTGCGCAGCAAGCGCCTTTGAATTGCCCTTCAGTACGAGCACCGCGGGCAGCGCGACGAGGATCAGCACCGCGAGCCACTGCATCGCGCTGGCCCAGCCGACGGCCGCCATCAGGCCGATGGCGATCGGCGCCATCGCGAACTGCCCGAACGAGCCGCCCGCATTGACGATGCCGGTCGCGAGGCCGCGCTTGTGCACCGGCACCAGCCGCGTGGTCGCCGCCATCAGCACCGAGGGGCCGGCCATGCCCGCACCACCCGCCGCCAGCACGCCGATCGCGAAGATCAGCCCGGCGGTCGTCGTCATCAGCGGCGTGATGAAGGTGCCGAGTGCCACCAGCAGCACGCCGAAGAAGATCACGCGCCCGGTGCCGACCCGATCCGCGACCGCGCCTGCGAAAGGCTGCGTGAGGCCCCACCAGAGCTGACCGAAGGCGAACGCCAGGCTGATGCTGCCGAGGCCCAGCCCGGTCGAGGTGTTGAGCGACGAAAGGAAAAGGCCCATCGTCTGCCGCACACCCATCGTGAGTGCGAAGGTGCCGGCAGCGGCAAGAAGCACCAGCCAGACGGCATGGCCCGTGGAAGATGTCGTGCCAGCGGCGGCGCGGTCAGTCATCGCGTTCTCCTTCGGTGATCTCGTCCGCGGCCTGCAGCACCGCGATGCTTTCGTCGATCAAGGCATGAAGCGCGAGCACGCGCTTCACGCCGAGCAGTTCGTTGAGCTTTTCCTGCGCGGTGCGCCAGTGGCGCTGGGCTTCGCTGCGCTTCTTGCGGCCCTCGTCGGTGATCTCGATGAGCCGGCTGCGCGCGTCGGGGCCCTCCCCCTGCACAAGCCACCCTTCGGCCATCAAAGGCTTGAGATTGCGCGTGAGCGTCGACGCATCGACGCCCATGGCATGCGCCAGATCCACCGGACGGATCGGGCCCAGATGCAGCACGTGCGACAGCAGCGAGTACTGCGTGGTCTTGAGGCCGCTCCTGGCGACCTCCGCGTCATACAGCCGCCCGACCTGCCGCATCAGGTGACGCAGCTTGAAGTTGGTGCAGCCCTGGGGCTTTGCGATTGCATTCATGCGGATGATTGTAGCTACAATCATTGCATATGCAACTTTAAGGGAATTGCCGATGACCCCAGCAGAACAACTTGCCGCCTGGATCGCGGAAGAAAAATCCGTCGCACAGCGCCTCGACGCCGGCCCCGGTCCCGGGCTTGCCCGCCCGGACCAGATCGTCGGCAAGACCGGCCTCGAAATGATGCAGGCGATACTCCGCGCGGAAATCCCCTACGCCGCGATCGCGAAGACGCTGAATTTCCAGATCATCGAAGTCAGCCCCGGTCGCGCGGTATTCCAGGGCAAACCGCTACCGGAGCACCTGAACCCACTCGGCACCATCCATGGCGGCTGGTTCGCCACGCTGCTCGATTCGGCGCTCGGCTGTGCGGTCCACACCATGATGCCGGCCGGCCGCGCCTACACCACGGCCGAGCTGGGCGTGAACCTGGTCAAGGCCTTGACGCCCAAGGTCGAGCGCGTACGCGCCGAAGGCAAGGTGATTCATTGCGGCCGCCAGCTCGCAACCGCCGAGGCGCGCCTGATCGGCCCGGACGGCACGATCTACGCGCACGCGACCACCACTTGCCTCGTGTTCGAGATGCGCTGACGCGCAGCGGCGCCGACGCACGAATAGCCATCGCGCCGGCGTGCATGCCGAGGGGACGCGACAATCGCCGATCGACAACATCGATGGCGACCCACGAAATGCGACTCCTCCACACCATGCTGCGCGTCGGCAACCTCCAGCGCTCGATCGACTTCTACACGAAGGTCCTCGGCATGCAACTGCTGCGCACCTCGGAGAACCCCGAATACAAGTACAGCCTTGCCTTCGTCGGCTACGAGGGCAATCCGGCGCAGGCCGAGATCGAGCTGACCTACAACTGGGGCACCGAAAGCTACGAGCTGGGCACCGCCTACGGCCACATCGCGCTCGGCGTGCCCGATGCGTATGCGGCCTGCGAGAAGATCAAGGCCGCGGGCGGCAACGTCACGCGCGAAGCCGGGCCGGTGAAGGGCGGCACGACCGTCATCGCTTTCGTGACCGATCCGGACGGCTACAAGATCGAGCTCATCCAGCGCGCCGAAGGGGCCCAGGGCGCAGGACTGCGCTGATATCGCGCCACACGCTCAGCAGCCGAGCAGATCCGCGAGATGCTCGATGCTGCGCGCGTGCAGGTTGTTGTCCAGCTGCGGCGACACATCCTTCGGCCGCGACGGGCCAAACTCCATCGGCCGCTCGATGTAGCCGGTGCGCAGGCCGCAGGTGCGCGCAGCCGCGAGGTCGTCATGGTGCGCGGCGGCGAGCATCACCTGCCCCGGCGACACATCGAAGACCGCCGCGACTCCGAGGTAGGTCCGCGGGTCCGGCTTGTAGGCCTTGAAGACCTCGGCCGACAGCACGCAATCCCACGGCAAGCCGGCGTTCTTCGCCATCTCGGTCAAGAGGCCGATGTTGCCGTTCGAGAGCGAGCAGATGATGTACTTGCGCTTGAGCCGCGCGAGCCCCGGGACGGCATCGGGCCACGCAGGCAGCCGGTGCCAGGCCCGGTTGAGATCACGCTTGCGGTCGGCGTCGAGGTCCTCGATGCCGAAGTCGCGCAGCACGCCGCCGAGGATGCTCATGTGCAGTTCGTCCAGCAGCGTGAAGCCGCCCTCGCCGGCCGCAAGGCGCTCCATCACGCCCTTCATCGCGGGCTGGTAACCCGCGCGCCAAGCCAGAGCGAACGCGCCGCCATCGATGCCCGGGAGGATCCGCTCGGCCTCTGCGGCGATGCCCGAGTACCAGTCGACCACGGTGCCGAAGACGTCGAAGGCGATGACCTTCAGGTCGCTGGCGTCGAATGCCGCGCTCATCACCCAAGCTCCGTGCGCCGCACTGCGATCATCGTGCCAGTTGGCTCGCTTCGCGGGCGAGCGCCTCGATGCGCGACCAATCGCCGGCGGCGATCGCATCGGTCGGCACGATCCAGGAACCTCCGACGCACGCGACGTTCGACAGCGCAAGGAATTCCGGCGCGTTGCCCGCGTGGATGCCGCCGGTCGGGCAGAACTTCACCTCGCCGAAAGGCCCCTGCCATGCCTTGAGCATCGCCAGGCCGCCCGCCTGAACCGCCGGGAAGAACTTGAGCTCGGTGAACCCGTCTTCCTGGGCCAGCATGATTTCGCTGCCCGTGGCCACGCCGGGCAAGAGCGGCAGTCCCAGGTCGTGGCATGCTTTGCCGACCGCGCGCGTGTAGCCCGGGCTCACGCCGAATTTCGCGCCGGCGAGCGCCGAAGCCTGCGCGTCGGCCGCGCTGCGGATGGTTCCGGCGCCGGCCACGGCCTCGGGCACTTCCTTGGCGATCAGTTCGATGCACTCGAGCGCCTCGCGCGTGCGCAGCGTCACTTCGAGCATGCGGATCCCGCCGGCCACGAGCGCGCGTGCCAGCGGCACCGCATCCTTCACGTCATGCAGCACGATCACGGGGATCACCGGTGCATCGCGCATCACGTCGAGCGCGGTCCAACTTGTCTTCATGTTCACAGTTCTCCTTCACGATCACATGCCACCCGCGACCCATGAACTGGCACGGCCGAGCCGGGGGCGCCCGCGGAACCGGCTTCGCCGGGCCGCTGGGTGCGCCCCCTGCAAGGGGGTTGGCGAAGCGACACGCAGTGCGCGAAGCCTGGGGGTGGGGTCATCACAACCATGTGCAGGCTCCTTCTTCTGCTGTCAATGCGTTGCGGCGCATGCCGGCGAACAGTTCGCGGCCCAGGCCGTGAGCGTTGTCGGTGCGCTGTTCTTCGGGTTGCTTGGCGACTTCGCGCTGCGCCCATTCGTCGTCGGGCACCAGCACGGTGAGGGTGCCGGCAATCGAATCGAGTCGGATCAGATCGCCGTCGCGCACCTTGGCGAGCGGCCCGCCCGCAGCGGCCTCGGGCGACACGTGGATCGCGGCCGGGACCTTGCCCGAAGCGCCGCTCATGCGGCCGTCGGTCACGAGCGCCACGCGGAAGCCCTTGCCCTGAAGCACGGACAGCGGCGGCGTCAGCTTGTGCAGTTCCGGCATGCCGTTGGCCTGCGGTCCCTGCCAGCGCACGACGCAGACCACGTCGCGCTGGAGTTCGCCGGCCTTGAAGGCGTCCTGCAGCGCGCCCTGCGAATCGAACACGCGCGCCGGCGCCTCGATCACATGCCGGTCGTCGGGCACCGAAGACACCTTGATCACGCTGCGGCCGAGATTGCCGACCAGCACCTTGAGCCCGCCGGTGGCGCTGAACGGCGACGCCACCGGGCGCGCGACCGCGTCGTTCTTGGTCGGCTGGGCAGCGTGCCACGACAGCGCGTGCTCGTCCGACGGCGTTGCGGCGAGCGAGGGAATGTTCGCGTACTCGCGGATGCCGCCGGCGCGCACCGTCTGCACGTCGGCGTGCATCAGCCCCGCATCCAGCAGTTCGCCGATCACGAAGCCGGGGCCGCCTGCGGCCTGGAACTCGTTCACGTCGGCAGTCCCGTTGGGATAGACACGCGTGAGCAGCGGCACGACTTCCGACAGTTCGGAGAAGTCGTTCCAGTCGATGAGGATTCCCGCCGCACGCGCGACCGCGACCCAATGGATCAGATGGTTGGTCGAGCCGCCGGTGGCCAGCAGCGCAACCATCGCGTTGACGATCACGCGCTCGTCGACCAGTTCGCCGATCGGCGGTACCGCGTAGGCCTTGTCGGAAGCCCGGCCGAGCACCGTACGGACCGCCTCGCGCGTGAGCGCCTCGCGCATCGAATCGCCCGGCTGGATGAACGCCGTGCCGGGCACATGCAGGCCCATTGCCTCGAGCAGCATCTGGTTGCTGTTGGCGGTGCCGTAGAAGGTGCAGGTGCCTTGTGCGTGATAGGCCTGCATCTCGGCGTCGAGCAAGCCTTGCCTGCCGACGAGCCCCTGCGCAGCCTGCTCGCGGACCTTGGCCTTGGCGCTGTTCGAAAGACCCGAAGGCATCGGCCCGGCGGGCACGAAGACCATCGGCAGATGACCGAAGTGCAGTGCACCGATGAGCAGGCCCGGCACGATCTTGTCGCACACGCCGAGCAGCAGGGCCGCATCGAACATGTCGTGCGTGAGCGCCACCGCGGTGCCCATCGCGATCACGTCGCGGCTGAAAAGGCTGAGTTCCATGCCGGGCGTGCCCTGCGTGACGCCGTCGCACATCGCCGGCACGCCGCCCGCCACCTGCGCGGTGGCGGCATGCCGCCGGGCCTCGTGCTTGACGATGTCCGGATAGCCCTGGAACGGCGCGTGCGCCGAAAGCATGTCGTTGTAGGCAGTGACCACGCCGATGTTCGGCGCGCGCTCGGTCACCACCTTGAGTTTGTCGTTGGCCGGAATCCCCGCGACCGCGTGGGCCACGTTGGCGCAGCCCATCCGATCGGAGCCGCGTTCGCGGTGGCGGATTTCGTTCAATCGCTGGAGGTAGGCACTTCGCAGCGTTCGGCTGCGCTCGCGGATGCGCTCGGTGACATCGCGGACTGTGGAGTGTGTAGTCATGGAATATGTCGCACTGCCGTTGAGTCGCCACGAATCGGCAACTCGAAGGTGCATGGTATCAAGCTCGCTCCCAGTCTTCGCGCACTTCGTGTCGCTTCGCCAACCCCGGACCGGGGGCAATACCGGCGGGCCGGCGAAGCCGGTTCCGCGGTATTCCTGTCAACAATTCCGAAGCCCCGGCTTGGGGACTCTCAATCGATGAGCTTGACCTCGACGCGCCGCGCCTGGGCGTCGTCGCCGCTGCCGGTGGTCACCGCGGGACGTTCCATCCGGACCTTGTCGGGCGGACAGCCCAGGCCGACAAGCACGTCTCGCACCATCTGGGCGCGCCGCTTGGCGAGTTCGTCGTTGAGCGCCGGATCGCCGGTGGTGTCGTGGAAGCCGGAGACAAGCGCCTTCTTGCCGCCTTCGACGCCCTTGAGCACGATGGCCAGCGCCTCGGCAGCGCCCGGCGCGATGTCGGCGCTGGCGGTGGCGAAGTAGAAGTTCACCACGCCGCCCGCGACACGGATGCTCGCGCCGTCGGGGATCACGACCGTCACGGTCTCGGTCACCACCGCCACGGTCGTCGCAGGCGCGGCTGCGGCCACCGGCTGCTCGGGGACGGTAGCGCCGTGGCTCTTGAAGTAAAGCACGATGCCGATCACGAACAGGATCACCAGCGCGATCAGACCGAGCACGAAGGCCAGGATGAAATTCTGTTGACTCTCGTCGTCGCTGATGGCGGACATGGGGGGATCTCCGTAGTTGAGGGGCCGGTAAATAATGGTGCGGTGAACCATGACCGCGAAATTGTAGGTGTCGCCCCCGAGCCGCCGAAGGGCGATCCGGGTCCTCCTGGCCTCGATCCGCTGCCCAAGCCGCTGCGAGATCCCAAGCCGATGCTCGATCGCGTCATCGAGGAATGGGGCGGTCACCAGGACCTGTGGCTCTTCGGCTATGGCTCGCTGATCTGGCGGCCGGACTTCGGTTTCATCGAGCGGCACCCGGCGCGCGTGCATGGCTGGCATCGCGCCCTGAAGATGTGGAGCCGGGTGAATCGCGGCACGGTGGAGAACCCGGGCCTCGTGTTCGGGCTGCTGTCGGGCGGCAGTTGCCGCGGGATGGTCTTCCGCGTGCCGGCGACCGACGGGCTCGAGACGCTGGGCCGCCTCTGGCTGCGAGAGATGCCGACGGGCGTCTACGACCCGCGCTGGCTCGAATGCAACACGCCGCATTCCAAGGTGAAGGCGCTGGCGTTCACGCTGTCGAGGCGCAGCCCGAACTTCACCGGCGAGCTCAGCGACGAGCGCTACCGTCACATCTTCGCCAGCGCAGTCGGCCGCTACGGCAGTTCGCTCGACTATGCGCATCAGACCTTGCTGGAGCTCAAGCGCCACTCGATCCACGATGCCGCACTGGCGCGGCTCGTCAAGCTGGCCGAATTCCGTTTGTCGGCCGAGGCCGATAGCGAAAAGCCGCCGGCTTCGCTATACCCTCCTCCATCTCAGTCGTGATCAACATTCAAGGAGTTCGCATGTCCCGTCGAATCATCGCCCTCGCCGCAGCCTTCGCCGCGGCCGGCACGCTCGCCGCCTGCGGCACCATGGGCCAGGGCGGCGCGGCGGCCACGGCCACGCTCGCACCCACCGGCGCGATCTCGCCGAATCCGACCATGGGCAAGGTGACCTTCACGCCGATCGCCAACGGCGTGCGCGTGTCCGGCGACGTGCGCGGACTCCCCCCGGGAACGGAACATGGCTTCCACATCCACGAAAAGGGCGACTGCGGCGACAACGGCAATGCCTCCGGCGGCCACTTCAACCCTGCCGGCGGAACGCACGGCAAGTTCGCGGCGCCCGGCAGCCATGCCGGCGAGTTGCCGAGTCTCGTGGCCGACGCCGGCGGCGTGGCGAAGTTCAGCGTCGAGGTGCACGCGCTCTCCCTCACCGAAGGCGCCGCCAACAACGTGGTCGGCCGTGCGGTGGTGGTGCATCGCGACCGCGACGACTTCACGACGCAACCGGCCGGCAATTCCGGCCCGCGCATCGCCTGCGGCGTGATTACCCGCGGCTGAGCCGATCCCGCAGCAGGGCTTCGGCGCGCGCCAGTTCGTCGGGCGTGTCGATGTCCGTGACGACGCCGACGTCGTCGACCTCGAGTTCAGCAACCTGCCCCGCTTCGCGCAAGGCGCGCAGCACCGGGGCCGCGCCCTGGTTGCCCGACAAGGCCGCAAGCCGCGGCCCGCAAGGTGCGGCAAAACCCACCGGATGCCCGCGCGCACCCCGATAGCTCGGCTGTGCCGCGAGCACCGTGCCCTGCAAGGCATGCGCCACCGCTTGCAGAGTGGCCGGCTGCACCAGCGGCAGATCGGCCGGAAGGATCAGCCATCCAGGGGCCTCGGCCGTCGCCCGCACGGCTGCGGCGATCGAATCGCCCATGCCGGGGTGCCCGACGTCCTCCAGATGCCAGGGAAGTCCACTTGCACGCACGGTGGCCAGCGTGTGCTCGAGCACCGTCGCCCCGGCCAGCGGCGCATGCAGCTTGTGGCCGGCACCTCCCGCCGCCTTGAATCGCTCGCCACGGCCCGACGCGAGGACGATGACGGTCGGCAGACTGGAAGATGACGATGCGGCGTTCATGCGCCGCAGTATCTCCGCTTTGCTTGCGCAACAATGGCGGCATGATGAGCTCTCCCACCGAATCGCTGGCCGCCCTGCGCAAGAGCTACGAGCGCGCCGAACTCGACGAAGTCAGCAGTGCCGACGACCCGCTCAAGCAATTCGAGCGCTGGCTGGCCGAAGCCATCGACGCCAAGCTGCCCGAGCCGAACGCGATGACGCTTGCCACGGTCAGCGGCGATCTGCGTCCCTCCACCCGCATCGTGCTCATCAAGGGCTATGACGAGCGCGGCATCGTCTGGTACACCAACTACCAGAGCCGCAAGGGGCAGGATCTCGCCGGCAACCCTTTCGCCGCGCTGCAGTTCCACTGGGTCGAACTCGAACGCGTGGTGCGCATCGAAGGCCGGGTCGAGAGAGTGAGTGATGCCGAGAGCGACGCCTATTTCGCGAGCCGGCCGCTCGACTCGCGCATCGGCGCCTGGGCCAGCCCGCAGAGCGAGGTCATCAGCGGTCGCGACGTGCTGGTGAAGAACGCTGCGATCTACGCCGCCAGGCACCTGCTTTCGCCGCCGCGTCCGCCGCACTGGGGGGGCTTCCGCCTCGTGCCCGATCGCTGGGAGTTCTGGCAGGGCCGCAAAAGCAGGCTGCACGACCGGCTGCGCTATCGGCTCGAAGGTGGCGAGTGGGTGCGGGAACGCCTCGCCCCTTGATCGCGAAGCCTCGTCCGCGCGGGGCTCAGACCGTGGGCTGGCGTTCGAACACGGCAAGGCGATCGAACGGCCGCGGCACTTCCTTCACTTCGAGCGACGACACCCGTGCACCGGGCACCCCGCTGCGCAACCAGTCGCACATGTGCGCGATCTGATTCGGCGAGCCCTGCAGCATCGCCTCGACAGAGCCGTCCAGCCGATTGCGAACCCAGCCCGTGATGCCGAGCGCGCGGGCATGGCGCACGCAGGCCTGTCGGTAGCCCACGCCCTGCACCCTGCCGACCGCCCGGATCAAGCGGCAATCGATCGTGCCCGTGTTGTCGCCTCCATCCATCGCCATGGCTTCTTCCCGGATGAAGCGCGAGCATCGTCGAACAGGCCCGCCGCGCCAAGTTTCAAATGGTGAACGGGCCTGCGGCGGCTGGTCTCGGAGGCTCAGAAGGTCGCGCGCAGACCCACCTTCGCCGAGCGTCCCGGCAAGGGCACGTTCGGGAAGGCCGTCGTCGTCAGGATCGACGTCGCGCTGTAGGCCAGTTCGTTGGTGATGTTGTCGATGCGCGCATACCAGGTGAGGTTGGCGCGCTGCACCTTCATCTTGTAGGTGAGAGAGGCATTCCACAGCGTGTAGGCATCGGTCTCGCGATCGCCCGGCGGCACGCGGTGCTGCGCTGCGTAGTGGTCGAAGCCGAAGCGTGCGGTCCACGGGCCATTGCCGTAGGCGAGCGTCGCTCCGGCACGCGCCGGCGCGATGCGCGGCAGGGGCCGGTCGGTATCGATGTCGGTCGCACGCACCAGATCGCCACGCCACTCCAGGTCCAGCGTGCCCGCATCGTCCGGACGCGAGAAGCCATCGTTGCCCAACAGGCGCCAGGTTCCGCTGGCCTCGAGGCCGGTGAAGCGCGCACGCACGCCGCTATATGCGTACTCGGGCAGCGTGCCGTCGGACGCGGCCGGATTCACCTCGCCGTCCTCACCGCGCACATTGCCCGTGGCGTTGAGCCCGATGTAGTTGCTGAACCGCGTAACGTAGGCATTGACCTTTGCGTTGTCCGGACCCGCGCGCCACTGTGCGCCGAGGTCGAAGCCGGTCGACTTCTCCTTCTGCAGATCCGGGTTGCCGAGTTCCCAGGTGCCGGTGGCCACGTGCGGGCCGTTGGCGAACAACTCGTAGTCCTTGGGTGCGCGCTCGGTGTAGGCGAGGTTCGAGGTCAACTGCCACTGCGGCGCGAGGTCGACGAGCGCGCCGATCGCCGCACTGTGCGGGCTGAAGTCGCGCTCGCCGGTGAAGAAGCGCGTGACCGACGGATCGTCCGAGCCGAAGGACTGCACCTTGACCTGCTCCGTGCGCGCACCGAAGCTCAGCCGACCCCACGAGGTGCCCAGTTCCTCGTGCAGGAACATCGCATTGCTGCGCGTGCGGCTCGCCGGCACGAAGGCCTCCTCGCCGTCGGCGGAGAAATCGCCGGTCTCGTTGGCGAAGCCGACCAGGCCCTCCAGATTGCCGATCCTGCGATGGCGCGCCTCGATGCGGACGTCGTCGGTGTTCTTCGTGAACACGGTGCCGGGCATCGGGCCCTCGTACTCCGTGTGGCCGTAGTCGGTGCGGCTCAGCTTGGCGTGCACGCTGCTGAAGAACCCGCCGGGACGCCACTCGCCTTCGAGCGCATAGCGGTCGGACTTCATGCCGATGGTCACGTCGTCCTCGGCCACCGTGCCGTAGGTGCTCCGGTAGGTGCTGGCGGATGCGCCGATCCAACCCTGGTCGAAGAAGAGCGTGCCGCCGAAGGCGCCGCCCTCGGCCTGGTTGGCCGAATTGCAGATCTTGCGGGCGATGCCCGGTCGCTGCGGGTTGGCGCACTGCAGGTCGATCGGCACCGAGACACCGTCCGAATCGCGGTGGAACGCATCGACGTGCAGCGCGTAGCGGTTGTTGCCGCCTTCGAACACCACGCCGCCGGATGTCTCGCGGTTGCCGGTGGCGTAGCCCAGGTCCGCGCGTCCGCCGAAGCCTTCGATCGGTTCGGTCGGGATGCGGTTGTCGAGCAGGTTCACGACGCCACCCACCGCGCTGCCGCCATATTGCAGCGCCGATGGGCCGCGCAGCACTTCGATGCGCTCGGTGACGAGCGCGTCGACCGGCACCGCGTGGTCGTAGCTCAGCGACGAGGCGTCGGGCGCGGCGCCGCCGTTCTGCAGGATGCGGATGCGGTCGCCGTCCTGCCCGCGGATCGTGGGCCGGCTGGCATTGGGCCCGAAGTAGGTGCTGCTGACGCCCGGAAGGCCGTTCAGGGTCTCGCCGAGCGTGGACTGCGAGCGCATCAGCAGCGCGTCGTTCGAAAGCGACGTGGTGGGCGCGATGAGGTCGTTCGCGCCGAGGGGATTGCCGGTGACGGTGACTTCACCCAGCGTGGAAGATTGGGCCCACGATGCGCAGCACGCGAGCGACAGGACGGCAATGCCCACGGCATTGCGACGGAATGGAAATGGCATGTTGAAACACTCGTTGAATCGACAGACGCAGGCCGCCGCCCGCCGTGCGGGAGGCGACTGCGAACGGAAGGGGATTCAGCGAGAGGAAGGCGGGCCGCGCGCGTCGAAGAGCGCGGCCCAGCGCGCCAGCACCTCACCTTCGAGCCATGCGAAGGTGGCGGCGGGCAGCGTCACGGGCAGGACCACGAGCGGCACACCGATGGCGGCCGGCCCGTGGGACAACTGGTCGTACAGACGGCATTCGGCATCGGTGTGGTCGCCGAAGAGCGCGAACAGGCCGTGCGAAGAAGAAGGAGAGGCAGGACTCGCCTTCCCGGCCAGTGCAGGAAGATCGCCGGTCGCATGCACGTGCAGGGTGCTGTGCACGAGACCCAGCGTCGCCGCGACCCACAGCGAGAGCGCCAGCACGCAGACGAGCGTGCGGGTCGCTGTGGATCGGGAGACGGGGTGGGAATGCATCAGGACTTGAGGTACTTCGCGAAGGTCTTCTGGAACTTCTCGACCTTGGGACCGACCACGAAGGCGCAGTACCCCTGGTTCGGGTTGTTCAGGAAATAGTCCTGGTGATAGGCCTCGGCCGTCGAGTAGTTGGCCAGCGGCTGCACTTCGGTCACAACTGGCGCGCGGTAGGTCTTGCTGTCGGAGATCTCGCGGATCACCTCATCGGCCATCCGTTTCTGCTCGTCGCTCGTGTAGTAGATGCCGCTGCGGTACTGCGTGCCGACATCGTTGCCCTGCCGGTTGAGCGTGGTCGGGTCGTGCACGACGAAGAAGATCTCGAGGATCTCGTGCAGCGAGATCTCCTCGGGGTCGAACACGACCTTGACCACCTCCGCATGCCCGGTGCGGCCGGTGCAGACCTGCTCGTAGCTCGGGTTCAGCGCCTGGCCGTTGCTGTAGCCCGACTCGACGTCGACCACCCCCCGCACGCGGTCGAAAACCGCTTCGGTGCACCAGAAGCAGCCACCGCCGAGGACGATGGTTTCGGTTTGCGTGGATGGATGGGTCATGGGAACTCCGATTCTTGGCGTTGAAAACAAAGAGGCTTTGACAGGCCAAAACCAGAGATTGTGGCGGCTTGACGGCAACCAAGGCCCTCACTACATTACTAACCCGCCAGTCATTAACTCCCATGCCAGCGCCCCGATTCCTCAGCGACAAGATCTGCACCGTGCGCGCCAAGCGCGAACGTCGCAAGGAAGCCCGTCCCGGCGAATTGCTCGAAGCGGCGCTCGATCTCTTCGTCGAAAAAGGCTTCGCGGCAACCCGTTCGGAGGAAGTCGCCGCCCGGGCCGGCGTCTCCAAGGGCACCCTCTTCCTTTACTTCCCGAGCAAGGAAGAGCTGTTCAAGGCGGTCGTCGTCGAGAACCTCGCCGGCCGCTTCACCGAATGGAACCGCGAGTTCGACGAGTTCGAAGGATCCACCATCGACATGCTGCGCTACTGCATGCGCATCTGGTGGGAGCGCGTCGGATCGACCAAGGCGTCCGGCCTCACCAAGCTCATGCTCAGCGAAGGCCGCAATTTTCCCGAACTGGCGGAGTTCTACCGGCGCGAGGTGGTCAAGCCGGGGCACACGCTGCTGCGGCGAATCATCCGGCGCGGCGTCGACAGCGGCGAATTCGCGCCGGTCGACGTGGACAACGCCATCTATGCCGTCATCTCACCCATGATCTTTCTGATGCTGTGGAAGCATTCCGCGCCCATTTGTGTCGACGGAGAATCCGACATCGATCCGGAAAAGTACCTCGCGATCCAGACTGACATCGTGCTCAATGGGCTCTGCAAGTCCAAGGCGGCGGCATGAAGCGCTCCATCAAATGGGTCGTCGTGGCCCTCATCCTCGTTCTCGTGATCGGCGGGGTGCTGCGTGCCATCGGTGCGCGCAGGGCACACCAGGCGGCCGCCGCGGCCAGTGCCAAGCCTGCCGAAACCCTGATCGAGCTTTCGGCCGCGGACGTGGTCCGCGCCAAGCGGCGCGAGCTGGCCGAGACGCTCCCCGTCTCCGGCACGCTCCGGGCAGTCGATTCCGCGCAGCTCAAGGCGCGTGTTGCGGGCGAGCTCATCGGCCTCACGGTGCGCGAAGGCGACACGGTCAAGGCCGGGCAGGTGATCGCGCGCATCGATCCGATCGAATTCCACTCGCGCATGCGGCAGGCGCAGGAGCAGGCCGATTCGGCGCGCGCCCAGGCAGAGGTCGCGCAGCGCAACTACGACAACAACCGGGCGCTGGTGGACCAGGGCTTCATCTCGCGCACCGCGCTCGACACCTCGCAATCGAACCTCAATGCCGCGCTGGCGACGCATCGCGCCGCCCTTGCGGCCGTGGACGTGATGCGCAAGTCGCTCGACGACACGGTGCTCAAGAGCCCCATCAACGGACAGGTGTCGCAGCGCTTCGCGCAGCCCGGCGAGCGCGTGGGCATCGACGCCAAGGTGATCGAGGTGGTCGACCTCAGCCGCATCGAGGTCGAAGCCACGCTGGCCGCCGCCGACTCGGTTGCGGTGCGTGTCGGACAGCGCGCGACGCTGCAGATCGAAGGCGGAGGCGCGCTCGACCCCAAGAGCGGTGAACGCAGCGTTGGTGCGACGGTGGTGCGCGTGAACCCCACGGCGCAGGCGGGCAGCCGTAGCGTGCTCGTCTACCTCGAACTCGACCGCAGCACCGGCTTCCGCCAGGGGCTGTTCGCGCAGGGTTCGATCGACGTGGGCCGCACCGACACGCTCGCCCTGCCGTTGACGGCGGTGCGCACCGACAAGCCCGCGCCCTACGTCCAGCTCGTGACCGAAGGGCGCATCGTCCACCGCCAGGTCGAGACCGGACTGCGTGGACAGGCCAACGGCCAGACCATGATCGCGGTGCGCGGCATCGACGAAGGTGCCGTGGTCGTGGCCGGCAGCGTCGGTACCCTGCGCGACGGCACCGCGGTGCGCCTCGCCCCGGTGGCGGCCAGCGGCGGCACGCCGGCAGCGGCCCGTTCCGCGCCCTGAGCGACGAGAGCGCCATGTGGTTCACCCGCGTCAGTCTGAAAAACCCCGTCTTCGCGACGATGCTCATGCTCGCGCTGGTCGTGCTGGGGGCGTTCTCGTACCAGCGTCTGCAAGTCGACCAGTTCCCGAACATCGACTTTCCGGTGGTGGTGGTCATCACCGAATACCCCGGCGCCTCGCCCGAGATCGTCGAGAGCGAAGTGACGAAAAAGGTCGAGGAAGGCGTCAACTCGATCGCCGGCATCAATGCCCTCACCTCGCGCAGCTATGAGGGCCAGTCGGTCGTCATCATCGAATTCCAGCTCTACGTCGACGGGCGCAAGGCGGCCGATGACGTGCGCGAGAAGGTCGCGTCGGTGCGGCCGCTCTTCCGCGATGAGGTGAAGGAACCGCGCGTGCTGCGCTTCGACCCGGCATCGCGCGCGGTATGGTCGGTGGCGGTGCTGCCCGAGGGGGAGAAAAACAATCGACCGAGCGCGGTCGAACTCACGAACTGGGCCGACCAGGTGCTCAAGAAACGCCTAGAGAACGTCCGCGGCGTCGGCTCGGTCACGCTGGTCGGCGGCACAAAGCGCGAGATCAACATCTACCTCAATCCGCAGGCGATGGAAGCCTTCGGCGTGAGCGCCACGCAGGTGGTCGATGCGGTGCGCAACGAGAACCAGGCCCTGCCGGTGGGCTCGGTGCGCTCGCTCGAGCAGGACCGCGTGGTGCAGGTCGACGCGCGCATGGAGCGCCCCGAGGACTTCGGCCGCATCATCATCACCCGCAAGGGCGGCGCGCCGATCCGCGTGGACCAGGTCGCCACCGTGAAGGACGGCGCGCAGGAACTCGACAGCCTCGCGCTCTACAACGGCGAGCGCACGCTGCTGTTGTCGGTGCAGAAGGCGCAGGACGAGAACACCATCCAGGTGGTGGACGGCCTGACCAGGGCCATCGCCGAGATCCAGCCGCAACTACCGGCAGGCGTGAAGCTCCAGCCGATCGCCGATGCGTCGCGCCCCATCCGCGTCGCGGTGCAGAACGTGAGGCAGACACTGATCGAAGGCGCGGCGCTCACCGTGCTGATCGTGTTCCTGTTCCTGAACTCATGGCGTTCGACCGTCATCACCGGCCTGACGCTGCCGATCGCCCTGATCGGCACCTTCTGGTTCATGGCCATGTTCGGCTTCACGATCAACATGGTCACGCTGATGGCGCTGTCGCTGTGCGTGGGCCTCCTGATCGACGACGCGATCGTGGTGCGCGAGAACATCGTGCGGCATGTGCAGATGGGCAAGGCGCCCTATGCGGCATCGCTCGACGGCACGCAGGAAATCGGCCTCGCGGTGCTGGCGACCACGCTGTCGATCGTCGCGGTGTTCCTGCCGATCGGCTTCATGGAAGGGATCATCGGCAAGTTCTTCCACGAGTTCGGCATCACCATCGTCGCGGCGGTGATGATCTCGATGTTCGTGAGCTTCACGCTCGATCCGATGATGTCGAGCATCTGGCACGACCCCGCGATCGACCGGCACGGCAAGCGCGGGCCGCCGGTCACCCTCTATGACAAGACCATCGGCCGCGTGACCGGCTGGTTCGATGCGGCCACCGAGCGGCTCGCCGAGGCCTACCAGTCGATCCTGCGCTGGTCGCTCAAACACAAGCTGGCAACCGTGTTCGCATCGATCGGCATCTTCGTCGGCAGCATCTTCATGGTGCCGCTGCTGGGCACCGAGTTCGTGCCGAAGGCGGACTTTTCGGAAACCACGATCAGCTTCTACACGCCTGTCGGCTCTGCCCTCGAGGTCACCGAAGCCAAGGCGCGGCAGGTCGAAGCCGTGCTGCGCGAGATGCCGGAGGTGCGCTACACGCTCACCACCATCAACACCGGCGACGCACAGGGCAAGATGTACGCGAGCATCTATGTGCGGCTGGTCGACCGCAGGGCGCGCACGCGCAGCGTCGACCAGATGTCGAGCGTGCTGCGCGAAAAGCTGCGGACGATCCCCGGCATCACCGTCACGCACGTGGGCCTGCGCGACTCGGTCGGCGGCAACAAGCAGATCGAGTTCTCGCTGCAGGGCACCGACCTCAAGGAACTGGAACGGCTCACTCAGCAGGTGCTCGACGCGGTGCGTCCGATCGGGGGACTGGTCGATCTCGACACCAGCCAGAAACCGAACAAGCCCACGGTGAGCGTCGTGGTGCGGCGCGACGCGGCGTCGGACATGGGCCTTGGCGTCGCGCCGATCGCCGCCTCGCTGCGCACGCTGGTGGCCGGCACGACCGTCGGCAACTGGCGCGCGCCGGACGACCAGACCTACGACGTCAACGTGCGCCTCGCGCCGGAAGTGCGCAATTCGCCCCAGGACCTCGCACGGCTGCCCTTCATCAGCACCGCGATGGGCGCCAACGCCGACGGATCGAGCCGCATCGTGCGCCTCGCGCAGGTGGCCGACGTCCGGGAATCCACCGGCCCGAACCAGATCAACCGGCGCGCGCTCTCGCGCGAGGTCGCGATCACCGCCAATGTCGACGGACGCTCGGCCGGCGAGGTCTCGGCCGACATCCGCAAAGCGCTCGCCGGCATCGCCTTTCCGCCCGGATATGGCTGGCAGTTCAGCGGCTCGACCAAGAACATGCAGGAGTCCTTCGGCTATGCGGTCTCGGCGCTCGCGCTCGCGATCATCTTCATCTACATGATCCTGGCCAGCCAGTTCAAGAGCTTCCTGCAACCGATGGCGCTCATGACCTCGCTGCCGCTCACGCTGATCGGGGTGGTGCTGGCGCTGCTGTTGTTCGGCTCGACGCTCTCGATGTTCTCGATCATCGGCATCGTGATGCTCATGGGCCTCGTGACCAAGAACGCCATCCTGCTGGTGGATTTCGCGATCCGGGCGCGCGAACCCGGCGTCGACGACCAGGGCAACGCAGTGCCGGGCCTGCCGCGCTCCGAAGCCCTGCTGCTGGCCGCCCGCGTGCGGCTGCGCCCGATCCTCATGACCACGCTGGCGATGATCTTCGGCATGGTGCCGCTGGCCTTCGCGATCAGCGAGGGCTCCGAGCAGCGCGCGCCGATGGGCCAGGCGGTGATCGGCGGCGTCATCACCTCCTCGCTGCTGACGCTGGTCGTGGTGCCGGTCGTCTACTGCTACATGGACGACCTCGCGAACTGGGCGCGCCGCAAGTGGAACCGGCAGCCCAAGGCAGCCTCCGTCATGGGGGCGCCGGATGCGGCCTCTAAAATTGAAGGTTTGTCCTGAGCCCCACTAGGAAAAGCACATGAACGCCACCCCTGATCTGGAGCACCTTCGCTTCAACATGATCGAACAGCAGATCCGCCCCTGGGATGTGCTCGATTTCGAGATCCTCGACGTCCTCGCCAAGATCCGCCGCGAGGACTACGTGCCCGCCGCGCATCGCGGGCTCGCCTTCTTCGACATGGAGATTCCGCTCGAGGACGTCGCCACGGCACGCGAGCCCGGCCAGTGCATGCTTTCCCCGAAAGTGGAAGCGCGCATGCTGCAGGACCTGCACATCCAGAAGCACGAGACCGTGCTCGAGATCGGCACCGGCTCCGGCTTCATGGCCGCCCTGCTCGCGCAACGTGCCGCACAAGTGCTGACGCTCGAGATCGATTCCAAGCTGGCCGCTACCGCGGCCGAGACCCTGCGCCGCAACGGCGTGATGAACGTCGAAGTGCGCCACGCCGACGGCGCGCAGCCGCTCGCCAGCGGTCCGACCTTCGACGTGATCGTCCTCAGCGGCTCCGTCGCACGCATTCCGCAGGGCCTGCTCGGTTCGCTGAAGATGGGCGGCCGCCTCGCGGCCATCGTCGGCGACGAGCCGATGATGCGCGCCCACTTCGTCACCCGCGTCGGCGAAGGCAAGTGGGACACGGTGCAGCCGTGGGACACGGTCGCACCGCGCCTCTTGAACTTCCCGGAGCCCTCGCGCTTCAACTTCTGATCCGCCCACTTATTCCATGATCGATCAAATCCGCCCGGCCGACGTTGCCGACTGGTTCGCCAGGAACCCGAGCGCGACGCCGGTCGTGCTGGACGTGCGTGAACCCTGGGAACTGCAGACCGCCAGCGTCGTCCCCAAGGGCTTCACGCTCGCGACGATCCCGATGAACGAGATCCCGGCCCGCATCTCGGAGCTGAACGTCGACCAGCGCATCGCGTGCCTGTGCCACCACGGCGCACGCAGCCAGCGCGTGGCGGCCTTCCTGGCGCAGAACGGCTTCACCGAGGTCGCGAACATCGCCGGCGGGATCGATGCGTGGTCGGTGCACGATTCTTCCGTTCCAAAGTACTGATGCTCGCCCCCAGGCTGCGCGCACTTCGTGTCGCTTCGCCAACCCCCTACCGGGGGCAACACCAGCGGCCCGGCGAAGCCGGTTCCGCGGTGTTCCTGGCCTAAATAACAAAACCAAGCTACTGACTTCAAGGACGATTCATGCCCGTTCCCAGGCCTCTTCCCCTTTCGGCAGCTCTCGCGGCGATGTTCGCCACTGCGCTTGCGCTGCCGGCTCACGGCCAGAGCCTGATCGATCTGTATGAATCGGCGCGCGGGTACGACGCGACCTACCAGGGCGCGCTCGCGCAGTACGACGCCAGCGTGGCGCGGGCCGCGCAGGCCAAGGCGGGGATCCTTCCGCAGGTCGGGCTGTCGGCGAATGCGACTTCGACCGAGCAGGAGCTTTCGACCGCCAACGCGAGCATCCGCCGAGCCCTTCCGTCGCAGACGGCCGGCGTCAACGCGACGCAGCCTCTGTACCGACCCGCCAACTGGGCCGCGTACGAGCAGAGCAAGCGGCAGGTCGACATCGCCCAGGACACGCTCACGATCGCCGAGCAGGACCTGATCGTTCGCGTCAGCCAGGCTTATTTCGACGTGCTGTCGAGCCAGGACACACTGGCGCTCGTGCGCGCGCAGAAGGTCGCGACCGCCGAGCAGCTGGCTTCGGCCAAGCGCAACTTCGAGGTCGGCACCTCCACCATCACCGACCAGCGCGAAGCGCAGGCCCGCTACGACCTCGTCGTCGCACAGGAGATCGCGGCCGAGAACGACCTGCAGGTCAAGAAGATCGCGCTCGACCAGCTCGTCGGCCGGCCGGGCACCAATCCGACCCCGCTGGCGGCGCCGGTGCTGCTGCCGCCGGTGCTCCCGGCGGACATGGAGGCCTGGGTCTCGCAGGCGGACGCGACGCACCCGGCGATCCAGCAGGCACGGCTCGGCGTCGAAGTGGCTTCGCTCGAAGTCGACAAGGCGCGCGCCGGCCACAAGCCGACGCTCGACGCGCAGCTCGGCTACAACGCGACGAACAACCCGCAGGGCACCACCACCAGCACCTCGACCGGCCGCGTGAACGTGCGCGCCGCGAGCATCGGGGTGGTGTTCAACCTGCCGCTCTTCGCCGGCTTCGCGACCGAGAACCGGATCAAGGAGACCCTGGCCCTCGAGGAGCAGTCGCGCCAGTCGCTCGAATCGACGCGCCGCAGCGTCTCGCAGGCCACGCGGTCGGCCTATCTCGGGCTGGTTTCCGGTGCCGGGCAGGTCAAGGCGCTCGAAGCCGCCGAATCCTCGAGCCAGAGCGCCCTGGACGCCAACCGGCTGGGCTACCAGGTCGGCGTGCGCATCAACATCGACGTGCTGAATTCGCAAAGCCAGCTGTTCCAGACGAAGCGCGATCTCGCGGTGGCCCGCTACAACGTGCTGGTGGGCAACCTCAAGCTTCGGCAGGCCAACGGCTCGCTCAAGCAGGACGATCTGCAGGCCATCAACAACACGCTGGCGACCAACGGCCCGCCGAGCAGCAACAGCGCCGCATCGCCCGACCGGCCTTCGGCGGCGACGCAGAGCCCGGTTCCGGTGCCTCCCACCCAGCCCTTCGCGCCCCCGGCGTCGCAGGCGCCGCCGGTCAATCCGCAAGGCCAAGGCGCGCCCCTGCCGCCCCCGACGATCGTCCCCCCGCCGACCCGCTGATTTCTCGAATCGCCTCCGCACATCGACGGGGGCTGGCTTCGGCCGCCGATCCGACGCAGAATGTCCGCGGGCTGATCCGTTTCCTGACGGTTCTTACAAATCGCCGGACTTGCCTGATGGGGGTACACCATGCGTTGGGTGCTGACACGCAAGGCGGAAAAAATTGGGGAGAAGTTGTGGCGACCCGTGCTGCCGCGGGCCGTCGCGACGGTGTTTTGCGCCGGCAGCTATGCGGTCTTCGCCCAGTGCGGCCCGCCTTCCGCCGGATCGACGAGCCTTTGCGCACCGAGCCGCCCGCCCCTGGCGGCGGCGTATCTCGGCGATCAGCAGACCTCCGGCATCCTTTTTCTTCATTCGCTCGACGAGCGCTGGGGCGATTCGTCGCGCAGCAATGGCCAGACGCTCGGCGACGGCTCCGCCGCGCGGCCGCTCACGATGCGCGTGGCGGGCCAGGGGCCGGGTTCGACCCTGGGCGGGATGAGTTTAAGGACCGACACCCGAACCGGCGCCGCCCGCTTCGGCGGCGATGCGAGCCAGTGGTCGCTTTTCAACACCACCGACAAGCTGCATCTGGGGGCCATGGGCGGCTACGGTTTTGGCCAGGGTAGCGCCGCCGCTCCTGGCAACGCCTTCGACACGACGGGCCGCGGCAGCAGCGGCAGTGCGGGCGTGTACAGCACCTGGTATCAGGACGACCGCTCACGCCTGGGCTGGTACACCGACGTGTATGGCCAGGTCGCCTGGATGGACAACAGCGCCGAAACCCCCTGGGTCAATCGCACGAACTACGCGTCGAACGCCGGGGTTGCATCCGCGGAGGCCGGCTACTCGTTGCAGTTGGGCGACGGCAGCCCCTGGACCATCAGGCCGCAGGGTCAATTGATCTACCTGCGCAGCAACAATTACAACCTCGCGGATACACAGTTCACCACCGTCGATGGCATGCGGCGCAGCGGATGGATGTCGCGGGTGGGCGTGCGCGTGCAGCCTGAAGGCCTCCAGGCCTGGGGCATGAAGCTGCGCCCGTTCGCTGCGGCGAACTGGTGGCATGACGAGTCGAACGCAGAGGTCATCGCCAATACCTACTCGTCCAGCACGCTCTACCCGAGCAATCGATACGAACTGAAGACCGGCGTCAACGTCGACGTTTCGCCGGGCATGGCCGCCTGGGGCGACCTCGGCATGCAATGGGGCCAGCAGTCCTATCAGGCGTGGACGGTGCGCGCCGGCATGCGGTACGCCTGGTAGGGCTTCAGTCGAGCCTCGGCTCGGTACGCTCTTCCGGGGGCACCGGCGCCGCTTCCATGGCCACGGCGTTTTCTGCGATCGCCAGCAGCGCGGCGGCCGTGCGTTCGGCCGCACCGCGATTGGACGACGCGAACGCCACCGCCGCCTGGGCCATCGCGTCGCGCCGCTCCGTCTTTTCGACCAGCTTGAGCGCCGCGGTCACGGCATGCTCCATGTCGGGCACGCGCATCGACGCGCCCGCCGCCAGCGACAGCTCGGCTGCCTCCGCGAAGTTGAAGGTCGACGGCCCCATGATCACCGGACAACCGCACGCGGCCGCCTCGATCAGGTTCTGGCCGCCGAGCGCCTCGAAGCTGCCGCCGAGCAGCGCCGCGTCCGCCAGGCCGTAGTACAGCGCCATTTCGCCCAGCGAGTCGCCGAGCCAGATCTCGGACTCCGTCGGCGCACCGGCGGCACTGCGCCGGGCCACGGTGAAGCCGTTGGATTCGATGAGCGCCGCGACCTCGTCGAACCGCTGCGGATGCCGCGGCACGATCATCCACTGCACGTCGTGCACCCGCTTGACGATCGATTGCACCCCTTCGCGCTCCGGCGGAACCGGCGCCAGTGCGCCGAAGCGCTTGAGCACGTCGAGCAGTTGCTGCTCCTCGCCATCGCGCGAGCTCGCGAACACGATCACCGGCCGCGGCAGCTGCGCGCGCAGCTTGGCGGCCCCCGCAAGCTGCCGCGCATCGGGCGTGGCGTCGAACTTGAGATTGCCGAAGATGCCCGACACCTTCGCGCCCAGCGACACCAGCCGGTGCGAATCGGCCTCCGTCTGCGCCCAGACTGCCGCCAGCGATGAATAGGCGGGCCGCGCCAGCCAGGCCAGGCGCTCGGCGCCGGCCAGCGACTTCTCGTTCAGGCGGGCGTTGGCCAGCACCAGCGGGATGTGGCGTTCCGCGCAGGCGGCCGTCATCTCGGGCCAGACCTCGGTTTCCATCAGCACGCCGATGCGGGGCCGGAAGCGGTCGAGAAAACGCGCGACCGCGTCGGGCGAATCCCACGGCTGCCACACCTGCAGATCGCCGGGTTCGAGCAGCTTGGCGCCCTCCTCCCGCCCCGTTGCCGTGCCGTTGGTCAGCAGGATCGGAATGCCCGGCATCTGGCGGCGCAGTTCGGCGATCAGGATGCCGGCCGCGCGCGCCTCTCCGAGCGACACCGCATGGATCCAGCACCAGCCGGTCCCCTGCGCCGAGTCGTCGTAGTGGCCGAAGCGTTCTTCCACGGCCACCGCGTAGCCGGGCTCGGCCACCGCTCGGCGGCGCAACTTGCGGCGCACCAGCGGCTTGGCCATCGTCGTGAAGGCGCCGTAGAGGCGCAGCAGCAGCGATCGCATATTCAAAATCTCCCCCAGGCTTCGCGCACTTCGTGTCGCTGCGCCAACCCCCTCTCCGGGGGCGCACCCAGCGGCCCGGCAAAGCCGGTTCCGCAGGTGCCCTGGGCCGGGCTGCGCAGTTTCATGCGTCGCGGGCGGCGTACAGCGCAGCGGGCAACTGAACAGGTTTCATTCAGTGCGCGGCCTCGGCCAGGGTCGCATCGGGCTTCACGCGCTTGAGCAAGGCCAGCATCTCGCCCTCAATGCGCTCGAGCGCGGCCTGCGTATGGCCTTCGAAGCGCAAGACCAGCACCGGCGTCGTGTTGGACGCGCGGATGAGACCGAAGCCGTCCGGCCAGTCCACGCGCAATCCGTCGATGGTCGAGACCTGGGCCGGCGCGTCGAACTTCGCCGTCTTCACCAATTGGTCGACGACGCCATGCGGCTCGCCTTCGGCGCACTTCACGTTGAGCTCGGGTGTCGAGAAGCTGGTCGGCAGCGCGTTGAGCACCTCGCTCGCGTTCGGGCTCTTGCTGAGGATTTCGAGCAGTCGGCAACCCGCATAGGTGCCGTCGTCGAAGCCGAACCAGCGCTCCTTGAAGAAGATGTGACCGCTCATCTCGCCGCCGAGCGGCGAGGCGATTTCCTTCATCTTGGCCTTGATGAGCGAATGGCCGGTCTTGTAGATCATCGGCTTGCCGCCCGCGGCCTCGATGGCCGGGCCGAGGCGCTGCGAGCACTTGACGTCGTAGATGATGGTCGCGCCCGGCACGCGCGAAAGCACATCCTGCGCGAACAGCACCATCTGCCGATCCGGAAAGATGTTGCTGCCGTCCTTGGTGACGATGCCCAGACGGTCCCCGTCGCCGTCGAAGGCCAGGCCCAGTTCGGCGTCGCCGGCCTTCAGGGCCGCGATCAGGTCGCGCAGGTTCTCGGGCTTGCTGGGATCGGGATGGTGATTGGGAAAGTCGCCGTCGACCTCGCTGAAGAGCTCGGTCACTTCGCAGCCGAGCGCACGCAGGATCGCCGGCGCCGACGCGCCCGCGATGCCGTTGCCCGAATCCACCACGATCTTGAGCGGCCGTGCGAGCTTGACATCGCTGGTGATGCGCTGGGTATAGGCCTCGGTCACGTCGACCTTGCGCACGCTGCCCCCGGGCGCGAGCGTGGCGCTGTCGACTTCCATCACCTTGCGCAGATTCTGGATCTCGTCGCCATAGATGGCGCGGCCGGCGAGCACCATCTTGAAGCCGTTGTAGTCCTTGGGGTTGTGGCTGCCCGTCACCTGGATCCCGCTGGTGCACAGCGTATGCGCCGCGAAGTACAGCATCGGCGTGGTCACCGCGCCGACGTCGATGACTTCGATGCCGGTAGCGACCAGGCCCTTGATCAGCGCCTCTGAAAGCGAGGGCCCCGACAGGCGTCCGTCACGCCCGACGGCCACGGCCTTCTCGCCGGCGGCCCGCGCCGCGCTTCCGAAGGCCTTGCCGAGCGCTTCGGCGACTTCCGGGTTGAGGGTCGAGGGGACGACCCCGCGAATGTCGTAGGCCTTGAAGATCGATGCGCTGAGCTGCATGAAAAGCTACCCCTGAAGTTCACAAATGAAGACGATTGTAGGCATGGCCTTTGGCAGCCAGATGTCCGAAAACGGCTACTCTTGACGAGGGCCAGCCGTATCATGCGGGCATGTCTTCCCCGGATTCCACTCAAGGACTCGAGAGCGACGCCTGCTATCTGGCGATGAAGGCACACGATGCGCGCTTCGACGGCTCGTTCTTCACCGGCGTGACTTCCACCGGCGTCTATTGCCGGCCGGTGTGCCGCGTGAAGCTGCCGCGGCGCGAGAACTGCCGCTTCTTCCGCCATGCGGCGCAGGCCGAGGCCGCCGGATTCCGCCCCTGCCTGCGGTGTCGCCCCGAACTCGCGCCGCGCGCAGCGAGTTGGTCGACCGAGGACGCCTCGCGCATCCTGGCGCTGCAGGCGGCACGGCTCATCGACGAACCGGACGCCTGGGCCGAGGACGGCCCAGGGGCGGCGCGCATCGCCGCACGTCTGGGCGTGAGCGACCGGCACCTGCGCCGGATCTTCGAATCGCAGTTCGGGGTCTCGCCGCTGCAATACCTCCAAACGCGGCGCCTGCTCGCGGCGAAGCAGCTGATCGCCGACACCCGGCTTCCGATGACGCAGGTCGCGCTCGCGAGCGGGTTTTCGAGCGTGCGCCGCTTCAATGCGGCCTTCCTCGCGCACTACGGGCTGAATCCCAGCGCACTGCGGCGCGCGGGTGCCTCGAGCGGCAGTCGCGTGGACGAAAGCATCGAGGTCCGGCTCGGCTTCCGCCCGCCCTACGACAGTGGCGCGATGCTGGATTTCTTCGCGCGGCGCGCCCTGCGCGGCGTCGAGGTCGCCGGCGCCCATCGGGGTGTGCCGGAGTTCGCGCGCACGCTGCGCGTCACGCACGGCGGCCATACCCTGCAGGGCTGGCTGCGGCTTCGCTTCGACACGCAGCGCGAGCAGGTCGTGCTGCGCGTGGGCGATTCGCTCGCGACGGTGCTGCCGATCGTGATCAGCCGCGTGCGCGCAATGCTCGATCTCGATGCCGACCCGATGGCGATCAATACCGCCCTGCATGAGAGCTTTCCGCACGGCGACGGCATGCGCGTGCCCGGGACAGCCGACGGCTTCGAGCTCGCGGTGCGGGCGGTGCTTGGGCAACAGATCACCGTCGCGGCGGCGCGCACGCTGGGCTCGCGCCTGGTGCAGACCTTCGGTGAGCCGATCATCACTCCGATCGAAGGGCTGGACCGGCTCTTTCCGACGCCCGCCGCCATCGCCGTCGCCAGCAGCGATGCGCTCGGCCAGCTCGGCATCGTGCGACAGCGGCAAGCCGCGCTCTTCGCGGTCGCACGCGAGATCATCGACGGGCGGCTGGCGCTGCATCCGGGCGCAGACGTCCCGAAGACGATCGCGACGCTGCAATCGTTGCCCGGCATCGGCGACTGGACCGCGCAGTACATCGCCATGCGCGCGCTGCGCTGGCCCGATGCCTTCCCGGCCGGCGACGTGGCGCTGCAGAAGGCGCTCGGCGTGACGACGGCGCGCGCCGCGACCGAAGCATCGCTCGCCTGGCGGCCATGGCGCGGCTACGCGGTGCTGCGCGCGTGGTACAGCCCCGCACCTTCGCCAGGCGTCGCGACGGAGGCCGTCACCTCGTCCGCCCCACTTGCGCCCTTGCCGGCGTGACCGGATTCATCACCATGAAATTCAAGAGTTCCACCATCCACACCCTGCATTTCGACAGCGCGCTCGGCAGGATCACGCTGGCAGCGACGGACCGGGGCCTCGCCGGCGTCTGGTTCGACCGGCAGCGCCACTCGCCCGACATGACGGGCTGGCAACGCAACGACGACCATCCGGTGCTGCGCGAGGCGGCCAGGCAACTCGACGACTACTTCGCCGGTCGCCGGCAGCATTTCGATCTGCCGCTCGATCTCTCGCACGGCACCGCATTCCAGCAATCGGTGTGGCGCGCGCTGCTCGCGATTCCGACCGGACAGACCACCAGCTACGGCGCGGTCAGCGCCGGCGTCGGCAGGCCGGCAGCGGTGCGCGCCGTCGGGGCGGCGGTGGGCCGCAATCCGATCAGCGTGATCGTCCCGTGCCATCGCGTGCTGGGCTCGGACGGTTCGCTCACCGGCTATGCCGGCGGACTCGAGCGCAAGAGCGCGCTGCTCGAACTCGAGGGCGCCCATCCATGAGCGACGTCGAATACGCGGCCAACGAGACAGTCCCCGCCAAGACATCGCCTTCCGCATCGACAGCGCCGGCAGCCAACCGGCGCTGGCTGGTCGATCTGCTGCTGCTGGCCGCCCTGTGGGGGGCCTCCTTCCTGTTCATGCGCATCGGCGCGGCCGAATTCGGCGCCTTGCCGACGGCTGCGGTGCGCGTGGCGATCGCGACGGTCTTCCTGCTGCCGCTGCTCGTGTTGCGCGGCCAATGGTCGTCGTTCCGCCAATATTGGAAGCCGGCGCTCGGCATTGGCGTGCTCAATTCGGGCATGCCCTTCGCCTTCTTCGCCTTCGCGCTGCTGACGATCAACAGCGGACTCGCGGCGGTGCTCAACGCCACCGTGCCGATGTTCGGCGCGCTCGTCGCATGGGCATGGTTCGGCGACCGGCCGGACCGCTCGCGCATCGTCGGACTGGTGATCGGCTTCATCGGGGTCGCGATGCTGGCGGGGCGTGGCGCGGGCTTGCATTCGGGCGCCGACGAAGGTGCCGCGCGATGGGCCATCGCGGCATGCCTCGCAGCGTGCGTCTGCTATGCCTTCGCGGCGAGCCTCACGCGCAAGCATCTCGTCGGCGTGCCCGCGCTCGCGACCGCCGCAGGCAGCCAGATCGGCGCCACGCTCGCGCTGGCGGTGCCGGCGCTCTGGCTCTGGCCCGTCCAGATGCCGAGCCTGCGGGCATGGCTGGCACTGGCGGCGGTGGGGATCGCGTGCACCGGGCTGGCCTATATCCTGTTCTTTCGGCTGATCGAGAACGCGGGACCGGCACGCGCCTTGACCGTGACCTTCCTGGTGCCGGTCTTCGCGGTGTTCTATGGCGCCGTGTTCCTCGGCGAGGAGATCACGCAGTGGATGCTGATCTGCGCCGTGGTGATCGTGTGCGGCGTCGCGCTATCGACAGGTCTTGTCAGGCTCGGCGGCGGAACACGCGGCGCCTGAGCCGCACGATGGCGACGACGAGCCCTGCATGGCCGAGGCCACCACGTTGATCGACAAGGCCAGCACGAGCATGTTGAAGGCGAACGACAGGACGCCGTGGACCAGGGTGATCCGCCGCATCTCGCGCGAGAGCACCTGAACGTCCGACACCTGCGAGGTCATGCCGACCACGAAGCTGTAGTAGAGGAAGTCGAAGTAGTCCGGCTCGGCCTCGCCCGGAAAGTCGAGACCCGCCACATGCCCGTCCTTCTCGCCGGGTTCCGCCTGGTAGTAGCGGTGCGCGTAGTGGAATGCGTAGATGGTGTGGATCAGCAGCCACGAACATGCGAGCGCCAGCAAGCCAAGCGCGATGTGTCCGAGGCGCTGCGTACCGCACAACTGCGGCACGCGCTGCAGGAGCATCCCGATCACGATCACGCTGACGCCGACGGCGATCAGCATCACCGCAAGAATCGACGCGCGGGGCTGGTCGAGGGCCTGGGCCCGGCGCCGGGTGCCTTGCGCGTCGGAGACTTCCGCCAGCCACCAAGCCGGCAGGAGATACGTCGCCGCACCGACGCACCAGCCGATCAGGCCGCACGCAATGCCATCGAGCCGCGATGACGGAAACCGGAGCCCGAAGCCCACGGCAAGGCCCACCAGCGCGCCGCACAGCAGACGCTGCCAGCCGGTCATCATCTCGAAGCGTGTGCGCATGCGGCCACTGTAGCGCGCCCGTTCTTCTGTGCGCCGCGCGGGGCTGTCGCGATTCCCGTCCGCGGGTTACGCTCCGCACGAATGAAGAAGAACCCACGATCCCTGCGCCACCTGGGCACGGCGGCCCTGCTTGCCGCCTGCGCATTGGCGGCGACACCGGGCCTCGCCGCACCGCCGCCGGGGCGTGTTCCCGACACCATCGAGCAGCGCGTGGCCGCCTGCATTGCATGCCACGGCCGCGAAGGTTCGAGCACCGAGGCAGGCTACTTCCCGCGCCTCTCGGGCAAGCCGGCGGCGTATCTCTTCAACCAGCTGCAAAGCTTCCGCGACGGACGGCGCCTGAACTCCGACATGACGCACATGGTGCGGCACATGTCCGACGCCTACCTGCATGAGATCGCCGACTATTTCGCGTCGATCCAGCTGCCCTACCCCGCCCCGCCCCGCACCACCGATGCGACGCCGGAGATGCTCGCGCGCGGCAAGGCGCTGGTATTCGAAGGCGATCCGGGCCGCAACATCCCGGCCTGCGTGCGCTGCCATGGAGAGGCGCTGACCGGTGTGCTGCCGGGCATCCCCGCACTCGTGGGCCTGCCGCGGCTCTACCTTTCGTCGCAACTCGGCGCGTGGCTCACCGACGACCGCCACGCACTCGCGCCCGACTGCATGACGGAGGTCGGACGCAAGCTCACCGCCGCCGACATCAACGCGGTCGCGAGCTGGCTCGCGATGCAGCCCGTGCCCGCGGACCCCAAGCCCATCGCCGCACCGCCGAGCCCGGTGCCGATGGCCTGCAGCGCGCTCAACAACTGAGCCCCACGCACCGCCATGCGACGTCTTCTCTATGTCCTGATCTTCCTGGCGACGCTGGGCATCCTTGCCGCCTTCGCCATCGTCGGACTCAACCTGCGCGGCGAGACCAAGCTGCCGGACCCGCCGACTGCCTTCAATTCCACAGCCCAGCTCGTCGAGCGCGGGCGCTATCTCGCGCTGGCCGGGAACTGCGCCGGCTGTCACTCCGCACTGGGCGCCGCCCCCTATGCCGGCGGCGTCGGCATCGAGACGCCGTTCGGCACGGTCTTCGCGAGCAACCTCACGCCCGACCCCGCCGCCGGCATCGGGCGCTGGAATTCCGACCACTTCTGGCGCGCACTGCACAACGGGCGGTCGAAGGACGGTCGCCTGCTCTATCCCGCCTTTCCCTACCCGAACTTCACCCGCGTGACGCGCGAGGATTCGGACGCGATCTTCGCGTACCTGCGCACGGTGCCGCCCTCGCCGGAGCCGAACCGGCCGCACGAGCTGCGCTTTCCGTACGACACCCAGGCCGCCCTCGCGGTGTGGCGCGCTCTCTCGTTCACGGCAGGCACCTTCGATTCGAATCCCGACAAGTCGACAGAGTGGAATCGCGGCGCCTACCTCGTCGACGGCCTTGGCCACTGCATCGCATGCCACGGCACGCGCAACGTGCTCGGCGCCACGCAGGAAAAGCTCGGCCTCTCGGGAGGACTCATCGCGGTGCAGAACTGGTATGCGCCGTCGCTCACCTCGAACCGCGAGGCCGGCGTGGCCGAATGGGCACCGCACGACGTGGTCGAACTGCTCAAGAACGGGCGCTCGGAACGCGGCTCCGTGATGGGGCCGATGGCAGACGTCGTGTATGGCAGCACGCAGCATCTGACGGAGGCGGACCTGCTCGCGATGGCCAGCTACCTCAAGGAGCTGCCGAGCACCTCGACCGCGGTGGCCTCGACGACTTCGCCCAAGCGCGAGGCCCGCGTGATGGAGCACGGCCAGCGCATCTTCGACCAGCGCTGCGCCTACTGCCATGGCGACCAAGGCCAGGGCGCGGTCGGCGCCTATCCGCCGCTGGCCGGCAATCGCGCGGTGCTGATGAATTCGCCCGTCAACCTGATCCAGATCGTGCGCCACGGCGGGTTCCTGCCGACCACAGCGGGTAACCCGCGCCCCTACGGCATGCCGCCGTTCCGCATCGTGCTCGACGACACCGACGTGGCCGCCGTGCTCACCTACGTCCGTGGGTCATGGGGCAACGACGCGCCGCCGGTGACGGCGCGCGACATGCTGCGCCAGTGAGGCGCGCGCGATCGCTCAGAAGGAGCCGGGCGGCGCCTTGTAGCGGCCCATTCCCTTGTGCAGGATCGGCCGCAGGACGCGCGCCAGCGACGAGCGCGCGATGCCGGTCAACTTGCCGATCGGCGCCTTGACCGCATCCACCGCCGCCGACTCCCCCGGCCCCGCGGGCGACAGGCCGCACTTGCGCAGCAGCCGGTTGATCTGGTGGATCTGCGCCGCGCGGCGGGTCACGGGCGTGTAGAAATTGACGCCGATCGAGATCGCCACACGGTCGCCGGCCGCGGCCCATTCGGGATCGGACCGGGTCATGTGTGGCGAGGTGCTCGGGAAATAGACCCCGTCTCCCGCGCGCACGTCGAACTCGTGGCTGCGGGCGCGGTACTCGTCCTTGAGCCTTACCCTGCGCAGCGAATGCGCGACGATGAAGTCCTCCACCGCGTCGATCGGCACCACCGTGCGGTCGGTGTGGTCCCACACATTGAGCACCTTGCGGCCGTGCAGCATCAGCCAGAAGTTGTTCTCGCGATCGATATGGAATGGCGTCACCGACGGCGGCGCCGAAATGAAGATGAAGCCGGTCACCTGGAACATCTCGCCCTGCTCGCGCTCGATGACGTCGCGCACGTTGCCGAGGATGTGGTCAAGCAGTTCCTTGTAGCGCGGGATGACCTCGACGTCGTACAGCGCGATCCACGAGCCGGGCTCCTCGATGCGGCGGAAGACGTCTTCGATGCTGCGCCCGTCCGGTGGAACGCTGTCATGGGCGAAGGCCGACGACTGCGTGATGCCCGGGCGGACGAAACGACATTGCTTCAGCGGCGAGAGTTCCTTCGCGAGCGCTTCCAGTTCGGGCAACTGGAACAGCGGATGGCGGTGGTAGTCGTGATGAAGCCGGCCCACCTTGCCCGTCGAAAAGCCGGCCGGATCGTCCACCCACATCCGGCAGTCAGAACTCGTGGACGACATCCTGTCCATATGGCTGGCGCCCATGCATTGCTCCTTCTGGAATCGGGAAAGCATACTTTATGTAACACAAAAATACAAAAGGCCGATCGAAGTAGTACGGTAGTACGAAAGGTCGGCATTTCTGGTCAATTGGCAGGCACTTGACCCTCCCATGATGGAAAGGTTGAAACTGCGTCCCATATGGTCAACATGAATTCCAGCCTGACGCTTTCTCCCCCGTCGACTCCCGGTTTCCAGGAATGGTCGCTCCCCATCGAAGGCATGACCTGCGCGTCCTGCGTCGCCCGGGTCGAACGGTCGCTGGCGAGTGTTCCCGGCGTGACCGAGGCGAGCGTCAACCTCGCCACCGAGGCAGCCACCGTCCGCACCGATGGCTCCGTTGTGCGCGACACCCTCCGCGCTGCGGTTGAAAAAGCGGGCTACGGCCTCGGCGAGGAAGCACCGGACGGGGCCACCGACGCCTCGGCATCGCAAGGCGCGACTGGCAAGGCGCGCGGCCGAAACGACGCATGGCCGGTGATCGCGGCCGCCCTGCTCTCCGTTCCGCTGGTGCTGCCGATGTTCGGGCTGCTCTTGGGCGAGGACTGGATGCCGGGCGGCTGGCTGCAACTCGCGCTGGCCACGCCGGTGCAGTTCTGGCTGGGCGCGCGCTTCTACCGCTCGGGCTGGAAGGCGCTCAAGGCGCGCGCCGGAAACATGGACCTGCTCGTGGCGCTTGGCACGTCGGCCGCCTACGGACTCAGCGTCTACCTTCTTTTCACCCATGGCGACCATGGCATGCCGCACCTGTATTTCGAGGCCTCGGCGGTCGTCATCACGCTGGTGCTGCTCGGCAAGTGGCTCGAAACGCGGGCCAAGCGGCAGACCACCGAAGCCATCCGCGCGCTGAACGCACTGCGCCCCGAACGCGCGCGCGTGCGGCGCCAGGGCGTCGAGCAGGAACTACCGCTCGCGCGCGTCCGCCTCGACGACCTCGTCGTCATCCGCCCCGGCGAGCGGGTGCCGGTGGACGCGGTGGTGGTCGAAGGCGCAAGCGAAGTCGACGAATCCCTCATCACCGGCGAAAGCCTGCCCGTGGGCAAGCAGGCCGGGAACGCGGTGACCGGCGGCTCGGTCAACGGCCAGGGCCTGCTCGTGGTGCGCACCACCGCCGTGGGTGCGGAATCCGCGCTCGCCCGCATCGTTCGGCTGGTCGAATCCGCACAGGCGAAGAAGGCGCCGATCCAGCGCCTGGTCGACCAAGTCAGCAACGTCTTCGTGCCGGTCGTCATCGGCATCGCGGCGCTCACCCTCCTCGGCTGGGGCATCGCCACCGGCAACTGGGAAGCGGCGATCCTGAACGCGGTCGCGGTGCTCGTCATCGCCTGCCCGTGTGCATTGGGGCTCGCCACGCCCACCGCTATCATGGCCGGCACCGGTGTCGCCGCGCGGCACGGCGTGCTCATCAAGGACGCCGAGGCGCTCGAGGTGGCGCACAGCATCAAGGTCGTCGCATTCGACAAGACCGGCACGCTGACCGAAGGCAAGCCGGTGCTCGTCGCCTGCGAGCCGGTCGACGAGAACGACCAGAGGGCGCTTCTGCGTGCGAGCGCGGCGATCCAGTGGGGCAGCGAACACCCGCTCGCGCGCGCAGTGCTCGACGCAGCAAAGCGCGACGGCATCGACATCCCCGAGGCAGGCACCGTCCGCGCAGTCGCCGGGCGCGGCATGTCGGCGGTCGTCGAAGGCCGCCAGCTCCGGCTCGGCAGTACGCGCTTCATGCGCGAGCTCGCGGTGCCGCTCGGCAAGCTCGATGCGCGAGCGCTCCAGTTGCAGTCGGAAGGCCGCACCGTCTCGTGGCTGGCGGAGGTGACGGATCACCCCGTGCTGCTGGGCCTGCTGGCCTTCGGCGACACGCCGAAGGCCAGCGCGGCAGCGGCCATCCAGCAGCTTCAGGCGCAAGGCATCCGAACCGCGCTCGTTTCGGGTGACAACCGCGGCAGCGCCGAAGCCGTGGCCCGCGATCTGAAGATCGACACCGTACGCGCCGAAGTGCTACCCGAAGACAAGGCCGCCATCGTCGCCGAACTCAAGCGCGACGGGGAACGCGTCGCGATGGTCGGCGATGGCATCAACGACGCGCCGGCGCTCGCGGCGGCCGACGTCGGCATCGCGATGAGCACCGGCACCGACGTCGCGATGCATGCAGCCGGCATCACGCTGATGCGCGGCGACCCGGCTCTGGTGAGCGATGCGATCGACATTTCGCGCCGCACCTACGCGAAGATCCGCCAGAACCTCTTCTGGGCCTTTGCCTATAACGTGATCGGCATACCGCTCGCGGCCCTGGGCCTGCTGAGCCCGGTGATTGCCGGCGCGGCCATGGCCTTCAGCAGTGTGAGCGTAGTGAGCAATGCGCTGCTGCTGCGCCGCTGGAAAGGAATTGCGCGATGAACGGCCCCTTCAACATCGGCGAGGCTGCCGCGCGTTCGGGCGTCTCGGCCAAGATGGTCCGGCACTACGAATCGCTCGGCCTCGTGCCCGGCGTGGCGCGCACCGACGCGGGCTACCGTCAATACACCGAAAGCAATGTGCACACCCTGCGTTTCATCCGCCGGGCACGCGATCTCGGCTTCAGCATGGCCGAGATCGCGGAGCTTCTGAAGCTCTGGCAGAACAAGCAGCGAGCGAGTGCGGACGTGAAGCGAATCGCACTTGCACATGCCCAGGATCTGCATCGGCGCATCGAGGAAATGGAGGCGATGAAGCGCACCCTGGAGCGGCTCGCGGATTGCTGCCATGGGGATCATCGACCGGACTGCCCGATTCTCGACGGGTTGGCCGAATAGGAAGCGAGCGAGGAAGGAGCGCCCCGGGTCAGATCGGGGAACCGGAATCGCCGCAGGTCTTTGGGCGGATCGAGGTGTCGACATCTGTTTCGCACTTCCACCTCGATGAATTCTTGCCGTAGTCCAAAGTGAACTTCATCTTCCTGTTGCTGAGCTTCGAGTTCACTCGGGAGGACTGAAACGCCACTTCGACCGTGCAGCCGGTGGCGACGGCGCCCGCAGTCGTGACCGACGCAACGTATTTGCCGGCGATGTCGGCGGCCTTGTCGATATTCCCGACGCCTCCCGACGCGTTGGCCGGGCACTGCCCCTCCTGCATGAAGCTCATCTCGACTTCGCCCTTGACGCCGTCTGCGATGGTGAAAGCTTCGACCAATTGCGCCTTGGCGGTGTAGTCGTGGTAGGTGGGCACTGCCACCGTCGCGAGGATCCCGATGATCGCCACGACGATCATCAGTTCGATCAGCGTGAAGCCCTTCTGAGCCGGGCGATTGGCACTTTTCATTTCGTTTCCTCCTTGTGGCCTTTTTGATGGCGCAGTGCTTCGGCGCCCGGGCACTGCGGGAGGTCACTCTAGGAATGGCGCCAGGCTGGATCTACGAGAATCGTCCGAATCCACCGCTGCGCATGGCAGGGCCGGACTTACGGGCAGCGCGCCGAAATCCATTGCGCCCACTTCGCCGCCGAGACCGCGCGTGCGGCATCGTCGCGGCCGTCGGGGTCGTAGGCGCCGAGCGCTTGCCAGAGCGTCTCCCAGCCGCCCGCCTCGGGCATGGCGCAGACCAGTGTCCGAACCACCAGGAACGCACGGTGTCGCGTGACAGGATGCGGCGCATCGAGCAGCGGCGCGACCGCCGGCAGCACGTCGCGGCCGCGCGCGATCAGCACATAGGTCGCGATGGTGTGCGGCGAGTGCAGCACATCGGGATAGTCGTCGATGGTGCGCACCAGCGCGTCGAGCGACCGCCAGTCGCCGATCGCCGCCAGCGCCTGCGCCGCGCGGCCGCGCACCAGCGGCTCGGCGTCGGAGAGCGCGTCGGCCAAGGCATCGGCTGCAATCGGATCGCCAGTTTCAGCAAGACCCTGCGCCGATTTCTCGCGCACGTCGGCATCCGCGCTCGCCAGTCCACGAAGGAAGACCGGCGTCGATGCGCGGCCCGCCACCACCAGTGCCTCGTACGCACTCGCACGGTCGGCAGGGTTCACCGCGTCGAGTCCACCGAGTTCCGCGGTCATCGCAGCACCTTCGCGCTTCGCACGTTCCGCGACGCCACGCCGGGACGACTCAGCCCACTGGATTGCCGTGTGTTCGCGTGTCTCATGGCGCATCTCCCGGTGAGTGCCATTGTGCGGCGAGAGGCGTCGCCTGCTGTTGCCAATCGTCGCCTCGGGCCGGCCCCTCTAGCGCGGCGTCGCCCTGGACCGCCGCCACCGCCGGACCAGGGCAATCGCGAGCGCGATGCCGACGATCAGCACCGTGCCGATCAGCTCGATGCGTTCCACGTCACCGAGCAACACATCGAGCGCGGAGCCGAACAGGAATCCGACCGAGGCGATCAGCGGCGCCCACAAGATCGCACCGAGGAGATTGAAAGCGACGAAGCGGCGCGGTGGCATGCGCATGGCGCCGATCGCGATCGGCCCCGCGATGCGCAATCCGTAGACGAAGCGCACCCCCATGACCACCAGCCCGTCATAGCGCTTCAGCGAGGCGGCGACGCGCTCCGCGCGCTGCGCCAGCGAGGGCAGTCGCGCCAGAAGCATCGTCCCCTTATAGCGGCCGATCCAGTAGAAGAGCTGGTCGCCCAATGTCGCGCCGATCACCGCGACCGCGAGGGTCACCGGCACGGAGAGATGACCCTGATGGCAGGCGAATCCTGCGAGGACGAGGATGGTCTCGCCCTCCAGCAGGCAGCCGATGAAGACGGCCAGATAGCCGTAGTCGGCGAGCAGTTGAAGTATGAACGGCATGCGAACGCACTCCTCCATGTCGCGCGCATTGTGCGCCCTGCGCTCAACCGAGGCCGGAAGTCCAGTGAGACCAGATGCCCAGCAGCAGCGCCGCCCCCACGCACCAGGCCACCGTCGCCGCGACCAGCGTCACCGGCAGCGAGGTCTTCACGCTGAGCCAATACACCACCGCGAGATAGATCGCATAGGGCGCCAGCGACAGGAGCCCGAAAAGAGCGGTGGTGCGCAGGTCGGCCGCCGACCGCTCGGTGCCCACGATGTAGTGCGCGATCAGTGCAAAGGTGGGAAAGAGCGGCACGAGGCCCGCAACATAGAAGTTCTTCGTCTTCGACAGCAGCGCGATGAGAAGCACCGCAACGGCACCGAGGATGCACTTGAAAAGCAGCGACACGGGATGTAAGACAAAAGGCGGGGTGGAGCGCCGATCTTACGTGCTACCCCCGGGCGAGGGATGCAAGTCGTCCGTCCGGCGCCTATGCTGATCTCCAAGAGGAAAAGCGGTGAAGCAGACGGAAAAGGGGTACGCCATGAAACTCGTTCGGGCTCTTTCCCTTTCGATGGCCGCTCTGGCCGGAGTGGCGGCCCCACCCGCACTTGCGGACCCGCAGCGCGCCCAGGTGGCCGAATTGAAAACGGTCTACCTCACGTGCGAGCAGGCAGCGGCCCGCACGATCCTGGACATGGCGGCCGCCGCCTTCTGCTCGCGCTATGCGGAAGAACTGCTCCGGCGTGGTTTCGCCGGAGATTTCAACCAGCTGCTGGCGTGGTGGCGGGAAGCCAAGGAGGACGCAGTCGCCCTCGAAGGCGACAAGTCCGAGTCCGCCGACGAGCAGAGCGCGACGGCAACCACCCACTGACACAGGGTGCATCGGGGGACCTCCGCGCGCGGGCCGCTGCGCGGCGCAAGAATGGCTGTCGTTCGAACGTTGCGAAGGGAACGCCATGCTGCAGCAGTCTCCGCTCTACGCCTACATCCCGGCCAGGGACCTTGCCCGCGCCCGGCAGTTCTACGAAGGAAAGCTCGGCTTCAAGCCGAAGGCCGAGATCGCGGGCGGCGTGCACTACGACTTCGGCGGCGGCACCGGCGCGTTCCTGTACCCGACGCCGAACGCAGGCAGCTCGCAGGCCAGCCAGGCCTTCTGGCAGGTCGCGGACATTCGCAAGGAAGTGGCCGAGTTGAAGGCGCGCGGCGTGGTGTTCGAGAACTACGACATGCCCGGCAGGGATGCCGATGGCATCGTGACCGCCGGCGGGGCAATGGCCGCATGGTTCAAGGACAGCGAGGGCAACATCATGGCGGTGATCCAGAGCGCCTGAGGCCGCGTGCGGCCACATCAGGCCAGCAGTTCCTCGGTGATCAGCCGCCAGTGCTTTTCGTCGACCGGCGTGATCGACAACCGGTTGCCCTTGCGCAGCACGATCATGTCGGCCAGCGCGGGATGGGCCCGCATCTCCGGCAGCGACAGCAGCTTCGTCTTGCGCAGCGCCTGCACGTCCACCAGGATCCAGCGCGGCGACTCGGGCTTGGAATCCGGGTCGTAGTACGGCGACTTCGGATCGAACTGCGTCGGGTCGGGCTTGGGCCCCGAGACGATGCGCGCGATACCGACGATGCCGGGCTGCGGGCAGCTGGAGTGATAGAACAGCACGCCGTCGCCGACCTTCATGACTTCCTTCATGTACTTGCGAGCCTGGAAACCGCGCACGCCGGTCCACCCCACCGTCGAATCGGGCGCGGCGATCGCGTCGTCGATCGAGACGTCGTCGGGTTCGGATTTCATGAGCCAGTACTGCGTCATGGTTGGGTTCCTGTCTTCCTGGTTGCGCGAAGGAAATCGAAGTCGGCTCCCTGATCCGCCTGCGTGACCGCATCGAGGAAGAGTTTGCGATAGCCGCGCTCGGCGGTCGGCGGGGTGATGGGCGATTCGCCCGCGCGGCGTGCGAGTTCTTCGTCGGTCACGAGCAGCGAGAGTTCGCGGTTCGCGACGCTCAGGCGGATGCGGTCGCCGCTTCGCACATAGGCCAGCGGGCCGCCCACCGCCGATTCGGGCGTGACGTGCAGCACGATGGTGCCGAAGGCGGTGCCGCTCATGCGTCCGTCGGAAATGCGCACGATGTCTTTCACGCCCGCACGCGCGAGCTTGCGCGGGATCGGCATGTAGCCCGCCTCCGGCATGCCAGGCGCGCCCTTGGGGCCGATGTTCTTGAGCACGAGGATGTCGTCCTGCGTCACGTCGAGTTCGTCGCTGTCGATGCGGCGCGCGAGGTCCTCGAGGTTCTCGAACACCACCGCCCTGCCCTCGTGCTCCATGAGCGCCGCATCCGCGGCCGACTGCTTGATGATCGCGCCGCCCGGCGCGAGATTGCCGCGCAGCACCGCGATGCCGCCCTGCGGATAGATCGGCTTCGCAACGCTGCGCACCACGTCCTGCCTGAAGCCGGGGCCGGCGCGCTCGATCTCCTCGCCGAGCGTGCGGCCGGTGACGGTGAGCGCATCGAGCCGCAGCAGCGGCTTGAGTTCACGCAGCAGCGTCGCCATGCCACCGGCCGCGTGGAAGTCCTCCATGTAGTGCTGGCCCGAGGGCTTGAGATCGAGCAGCACCGGCGTCTCGCGGCCCATGCGATCGAGCGTGGCGAGGTCGATGTCCAGGCCCACGCGGCCCGCGATCGCCGCGAGATGCACGATGCCATTGGTCGAGCCGCCGATGGCCAGCAGCACGCGCATCGCGTTCTCGAAGGCGGCGGGCGTGAGCACCTTGTCGATGGTGAGCCGATCGCGCGCGATCTGCACCGCCTGCGCGCCGGTCTGCTCGGCGATGCGGATGCGGTCTGCCGTGACCGCCGGCGGCGAGGCCCCGCCGGGCACCGTCATGCCCATCGCTTCCGCGAGGCAGGCCATGGTGCTCGCGGTGCCCATCACCGAGCAGGTGCCGACGCTGGCCACCAGTTCGTTGTTGACCTCGGCGGTCTCGACAGCGTCGATCTCCTCGGCGCGAAAGCGAGCCCAGTAGCGGCGGCAGTCGGTGCAGGCGCCGACGCGCTCGCCGCGATGGCTGCCGGTGAGCATCGAGCCGGTGATGAGCTGGATCGCCGGCAACCCCGCCGATGCCGCGCCCATGAGCTGCGCGGGCACGGTCTTGTCGCAGCCGCCGATGAGCACCACCGCGTCCATCGGCTGCGCGCGGATCATCTCCTCGGTATCCATCGACATCAGGTTGCGCAGGTACATGCTGGTCGGCGCGGCGAAGCTCTCGTGGATCGAGATCGTCGGAAACGCCATCGGCAGCCCGCCCGCGAGCATCACGCCGCGCTTGACCGCCTCGATGAGCTGCGGCGCATTGCCGTGGCACGGGTTGTAGGCGCTGCCGGTGTCTGCGATGCCGACGACAGGACGATCGAGCGCCGAATCGGTGAAGCCCGCGCCCTTGATGAACGCCTTGCGCAAGAAGAGCGAAAAGCCCTGGTCGCCGTAACTGGTCAATCCCTTGCGCATGCCGCCGCTGTCGGCCGTGTCGTCGAGATCGAATGGAGAACTGGACATGAGATGCCTTCGGAATTCGGGGAATCGTCGGAAGGAGGTTTGTACGCGATCCGTGCGCTCCTGCACACCGCTAAGCTGTCGGCCCATGTGCATCACACGGGGAAGCCGAAAATGAATCGACAGCCCATGCGCGGACGGATGCGGGCCGCGGCCAGCCTCCTGATGGCGGTCCTCGCGACCAGCCTTCATGCGCAGCAGCCCGTGCGCTGGCGCGGCGACTTCGTCTACTTTGCCGACTCGGCGATCTTCACCGACTGCACGACCGGCCAGCGCTGGCCCGTGGCACAGGCCGGCGACTATCTCGCGTTGGAGGAGGCGTACCTGCGCTGGCAGGGCGCGCCCAAGGCTCCGCTGCTCGCGAACTTCGACGGGCGCATCGAGGTGCGCGAACCGATGGAAGGCCCGCCACGCGAGCACATGGTGGTCGACCGGTTCGTCTCGGTGCAGCCGGGCACCTCCTGCGAATGGCTCGCGACGCCCGGTGGCAAGCCCGCCCCACCGGCACGCGGACCGATGTAACAAAGTCTCTTCCGATCGCCCATCGTGGCGAAATGCACAAGTCTCCGGGTTCTTGTGACACACGCCGATCGCAGAATCCGCCTTTCCATCAGCCCTCCAACACGCAGCGGAGTCATTCATGAGCATCTTCAGCAGCATCCTCGCCAAGATCTTCCCGTCGGCCAACGCCGCCACGGCAGAGCAGCCCGCACCGGCCCCCACGGACGCAGCCGCCTCAACCAGCGCGCCCGCGGCGCCGCCGGCCGCGATCACGGTGGTCGACGTCGAAGCCTTGCTCGACGGCATGCCCGGCGCCAGCAGCCTCAACTGGCGCACGTCCATCGTCGACCTGATGAAGCTGCTCGGCCTGGACAGCAGCCTCGCCGCGCGCAAGCAGCTCGCCTTCGAACTGAGCTACGGCGAGGACACGAGCGACTCGGCCAAGATGAACATCTGGCTGCACCGCCAGGTGATGACCCGGCTCGCGGCCAACGGCGGCAAGGTCCCGGCCGAGCTCATTGCCTGATCAGCGCACCGCGCTCCTGAGAGCGCAGCGCCTGTGTGCGCCGCCAAGCCGCCGGCGGCGCACCGAACTCGCGCCGGAATGCCCGGCTGAACGCGGTGTCCGTTTGATATCCCACATCCTCGGCGATGCTCGCGAGCGGTGCGTTGCTGCGGGTCAGCAGATTGGCCGCCAGCAGCATGCGCCACTGCGTGAGGTACTGCATCGGCGAGTTGCCCACCAGATGCTGGAAGCGCTCTGCCAGCACGGAGCGTGAACTCCCAGCTTCGCGAGCCAGCTCATCGAGCGTCCACGCATGCGCGGGCTGCTTGTGCATCGAATGCAGCGCCGCGCCGACGATGCGGTCGCCCACGCCGGCGAGCCATCCGGTGCGGCCCTCGCCCTGCTCGTTCATGTACAGGCGCAGCACTTCGATGAACAGCACTTCGGCGAGCTTGGCGAGCACGCCCGCCCCGCCCGGCCGAGGCGAGCGCGCCTCCCCCAATGCATAGCGCACCGACGCTTCGAGCCACGCGCCGGCGTTCGATCCGCGCACGTTCACGCGCACGAGCGGTGGCAGGCCGGCGAGCAGCATGCCCGCCAACCGCGCGTCACAGGCCAGATAGCCGCACACCAGCCGCGTCGTCGGCCCGCCGCCTCCATAGGCCAGTTGGCGCGGACGGCGCGCGAGCACGCGGTCGAGCTGCTCGCCCGCCGCAGGCACCAGGCCGGGCTCGGAGGTCATGCGGTGCGCATGGCCCTGCGGAAAGATGACTGCATCGCCCGCGATGAGGCGCACCGGTTCGTCATCGCCGCCCATCTCGACGTGGCACTCCCCCTCGGTGATGAGGTGAAAGATCACCAGCCGCTCGGCGCCGGGCTCCAGGAGCGGCGCGACCGCGTCCGCGCGCGGCGACTGGTAGCACCATGGCGCAGTGAAGCGCGCGTTGATGAAGATGGCCCCGACGAGGCGCACCACGCGGAGCGTTTCAGACAGCGCGTCCATGGCCGGAATCAGCCACTGGCGATGTCGATGCGCAGGCCGATCGGCACCGCGTCGCGCACGGCGCGTGCCATCGGCGAGCATTCGCAACTTTGCTCGACCAGCGTGCGAAGCCGCTCGTCGGAAGCACCGCGCGCAGCGATGCGCACGTGCATCTGCACGTCGCGCGGCGTCGCGGGCACCGGCGAGCCGTCGGACTCGTGCATGCCCAGCAGACCGCGCAGGTCGGAGCGGCTGCTCGTCACCACTTCGAGCAATGTGAGCTCGATGTCCTGCGCCGTGGCGGCCATCGCGATGCGCGTGGCCGTGCACGATGCCATCCCCGCGCGCAGCAGCCAGCCCGGCGTGACACGGTCTCCGGTGCCGCCGAGTTCGGTGGCCATGTCCGTCTGCACCTGCGTGCCGTTGGCGTGGCTCGCGATCACGCGCAAGCCTTTTGCCCAGCGCGCGGTGGCCGGCGCATCGTCGTGAAGACCCATCTCGGGGTGGCGCTGCAAGGCCGATTCGGCACGGTGCCACGCTGCTGCAATGCTGTCCGCTGCCATGGTTGCCTCCATGTGAGGGACTCGGAACCTGAAGATTCTGAGCGCGATGACGCAGCGCGAACAGCAGCGGGAAGAGCTATGCCGCATGGCCGGATGAGGGGTCATGAAACCCGGACCATCGGCCGGTTCCCATGGCTGTGTCGGCGGAGATGCGGACGATCGGGCAGACACGGGCGACGCGCGGGCAGGACGGATCGGGGCGCAAGGCCCACAGTGCATGCACGGCCGCAGGGCCGTTCACGACATCCAGTTCGCAGTCCACAAGGAGCCTCTTTCCATGAATGCACCGATCGACTTCAACGCCTTGAAAACACGCCAGCAGGCAGCCTGGGCCAGCGGCGACTACGCCGTGATCGGCACCACGCTGCAACTCGTCGGCGAAATGCTGGCCGAGGCCTGCGACCTGCGCTGGGACGAGCGTGTGCTCGACGTCGCGGCCGGCAACGGCAACGCGACGCTGGCCGCCGCGCGGCGCGGCTGCCGCGTGACCTCGACCGACTATGTCGCAGCACTGCTCGACCGCGGCGCCGAGCGTGCACGCGCCGAACGGCTGAAGGTGGAGTTCAAGACCGCCGACGTCGAGGCATTGCCCTTCGACGAAGCGAGCTTCGATGCGGTGATCTCGACCTTCGGCGTGATGTTCGCGCCCGACCACGCGAAGTCCGCCGCCGAGATGATGCGCGTGTGCCGGCCCGGTGGTCGCATCGGCATGGCCAACTGGTCGCCCGAGGGCTTCATCGGCCAGATGTTCAAGACGCTGGGCCGCCATGTGCCGCCGCCTGCCGGTGTGCAGCCGCCGCCGAAGTGGGGCGTGGAATCGCATCTGCAATCGCTCTTCGGCGACAAGGCCGAGTCGATCTCGGTGACCCGGCGGATGTTCAATTTCAGGTATCGCTCGGCCGCGCATTTCGTCGAGGTGTTTCGCACTTGGTACGGCCCGGTGCACAAGGCTTTTGCCGCGTTGCCGGTTGACGGTGCGCAGGCCCTCGAAAACGATCTGACAGCGCTGCTGGAGGACATGAACCGCGCCGGACCCCACTCCCTGGTGGTGCCGAGCGAGTACCTCGAAGTGGTCGTCACGAAGCGCTAGACGAAAGCCGGGGCTCCCGCGGAGCCCGGGCCTCGACCGGCTCGATCAGTTGATGATCACGGACAGCGTGGTGCCCGGCGGAACGCGCACCGCTTCGCTGTAGGTCCCCGCGACGTTCGACCGGATCACCGGGAAGCTCGCGAGCGCCTGCAGCAGCGATGGCGCGGCCTGCGGCAGCTTGCGGTTGCCGCTGCCGAGGCTCGCGGGATCGATGGCTGGCAGATTGAAGACGTCTTCGATGCGCGCCGGCATGCTGTATTCGGCGATGCCGGCCCCCAGCGGAATCAGCCCCGCCGATGCCGCCGCGAAGCGGCGCAGCTCCTGGCCGACGCTCGAATCGGGTCGCCGCGACTTGATCGCCTTGTCGAGGATCTCGGTCGAGTCCTTCGCGCCGCTGCTCGCCAGCAGTGCCTTGTAGAAGTCGAGCCCGAGCTGGCGGTTGAGGAAGCCGCCGAACGAGCCCGTGACCGCGTAGCTCTCGCAGGTGGCGCCCATCGGCGTCCACTCGGTGAGGCCGCAGTTGTAGCTGCCGGCGCCGTTGTAACTCAGGTAGTACGGGTAGCGCGAATCGCGGATCGCGTTGTGGCTCGGGTCGATGTTGAAGCTCGCCCAGTCCTCCATCATCAGCGCCGACATCTCCTCGAGCCAGGTGTCGTAGGTGTAGTCCGAACCCATCTTCACGCCGCGCCGGTAGAAGTTCTGCATGTGCATGCCTTCGTGCGCCATGACGGTGGCGATCTGCTTCACGCCGTTTTCGCCATCGAGATAGAGCGACTCGGAATCGAGATACAGGCTCAGCGATTCGTTGCTGTAGGCGAGGTCGCCGCTCCCGGTCTTGAAATTGTTCAATCCCCAGAAGTAGCCCACGAGGCCATAAGGCTGGTGGTCGGGCTTGAAGTTCACGATGAAGATGTCCAGCGGCTGGCCGCTGCCGGCGATCAGCTGGCTCATGCCGTGCTCGCCCCAAAGCGGTCCGCCGACGCGGACCAGCATGTCATAGATGCCGCCCTGCGTGGCGAACTTGTCGAGCATCCGCGCCGCGAGTGCGCTCGACACGCGGGCCGCGTCGAGTTCGCCTGTTTGGACCCACACGTTGACGAGCGTGCCGTCGCCGGTGGTCCGCTGGGCGGCGAGTTGCACCGTGCGCTGCGTGTGGTCATACAGGAAGATGCTGCGCTGATCGGCGACGGCATAGGCGGCCGACGGCGCCATCGATTTCATGACGCCCGGCGACGCCTTCGACGCGGGGTCGAGCAGCTTGCCGAAACCGGATCGGTTGAATTCGCGGATCGCGCCCTTGGCAGCATCGTCTTCGTCGATCGGTTGCTGCACCGACGCCTTGTTGATGGTCGTTGCGATTTCAGAACTCGATCGCACCACGAGTCCCGGAAGCGCTTCAGCCGTGGTGCTCTCGTTGGTGAACACCAGCGTCACCGTCTGTCCGTTGAGGCCCGAGATGGAGAGCGGCATATCGACCGGGACGGACGAACCGTTGGCCGCCTGCCAGACGCCGGTGCCCGAACCTGCGTACGTGCTGTCGTTGATCGCCGCGCAGTTGACGCAGGACGCCTTGACCGCGTTGCTGCCGTCCGACTTCACGTCGCCCGAACTCGTCGCTGTCGTCCCCGAGGGAATGTAGCCGCCTCCCCCACCACCTCCACCGCCGCCACAAGCGGACAGCGACAGGGCCAGCATCAATGCGGCGGTTGTTTCAAAGACCGATTCTGTTCGCGATTTGCTGCGTTTCACTTCTTCCTGGCTCCACGATGCACGGCACGTGAAACCGAAAGCGTTCGCGCACCGCTACCGCTTATCGACAGGGAAGGATGAAAGTTGAGAGAAGAGCGACCCGGCAGCGCCTCTGGTCAGCGAAGGGTGCTGCACTCCCGCTCGAGGGCGGCCGAGCGTGAAAGCTGCTCGGTGAGGCGTTCGTTCAGATGCTTGCCACCGCGCCAGGCGATCAAGAGCCAACCCACCGCGATCGCGACAAGACTTGCGCCTCCCCAGACGACATGAACGAAACCCATCTGGAACCTCCTCGTTATGAGGGTGCGAGTCTGCCGGTGGGACGCGGCATCGCGCATCCTGCAAATTGAGGAGGTCAGCGGAACAATTTTGGGGGGCAGAAAAGGAAAAAGCCGTTGCAGGTCGGTGACTTGCAACGGCTTTCCGTTTTTTGGCGGAGTGGACGGGACTCGAACCCGCGACCCCCGGCGTGACAGGCCGGTATTCTAACCAACTGAACTACCACTCCGCGTCGGTGTGACTTTCGCTCTCACATCTTGCGATGCTTGAGCCAAGTGCCACAAAACTTGGCGACCCTACGGGGATTCGAACCCCGGTACTCACCGTGAAAGGGTGATGTCCTAGGCCTCTAGACGATAGGGTCAAAACCTGGACTGACTAACACTTCTCGACGCCCTGTTGGTGGAGGTAAGCGGGATCGAACCGCTGACCTCTTGCATGCCATGCAAGCGCTCTCCCAGCTGAGCTATACCCCCTTTTGAAGGTTTCCCCTACCGGGTGTCGAGCCTCAAATTATATACAGCTTTTTAGCCTTTCTTCAACCGCTCCAAAATTTTTTCGCGAGAGAAGAGTGAGAGCACTGCGTCGAGCGACGGAGTCTGGGGTGTTCCCATCACCAGAACCCGCACGGGCATCGCGAGAGCCGGCATTTTAAGGCCATGTGCAGCGAGCACTTCCTTGATGGCTGCGGCGATCGAAGGCTTGTCCCAGACGGCGGTGGCGAGCTTGTCCGCCAGCGTCGCGATCGCGGGCCGAACCGCATCGGTCAGGTGCTGCGCACGATCGGCTTCGCTCGCCGACACGTCCGCATAGAAGGCCGCAGCCCAGCCGGCGAGCGCAACGGTCGTCTCGCAACGATCCTTGAACAGGCCGCAGATCGCCGGCAGTCGTTCGTCGGCCCCGATGCCTCGCTTCTTCAACCGGTCCGCCACGAGCGGTGCCAAGGCCTCGTCGGCCATGGCCTTCAGATGTTGCGCATTCACCCAACGCAGCTTGGCCTCGTCGAACTGCGCCGCGCTGCGGCCCAGGTGATCGAGATCGAACCACTCGATGAACTGTGCGCGCGAGAAGATCTCGTCGTCGCCGTGGCTCCAGCCCAGGCGCGCGAGGTAGTTAACCATGGCATCGGGCAGGAAGCCTTCGTCGCGGAACTGCGTGACGGGCTTGGCGCCGTTGCGCTTGCTCATCTTCTCGCCCTGCTCGTTGAGCACGGTCGGAAGGTGCGCGTACACCGGCGGTTCCTTGCCCAGTGCGCGGAAGATGTTGATCTGGCGCGGCGTGTTGTTCACGTGGTCGTCGCCACGGATGACGTGCGTGATCGCCATGTCGATGTCGTCGACCACCACGCAGAAGTTGTAGGTGGGCGTGCCGTCCGGGCGCGCGATGACCAGATCGTCGAGCTCGTCGTTGCTGATCTCGATGCGGCCCTTGACCTTGTCGTCCCACGCGACCACGCCGCCCTGCGGATTGCGGAAGCGCAGCACGGGCTGCACGCCTTCGGGAATCTGCGGCAGCGTCTTGCCGGGTTCGGGGCGCCAGGTGCCGTCGTAGCGCGGCTTCTCTTTCGCGGCCATCTGCTTCTCGCGCAACGCATCGAGTTCCGCAACGCTCATGTAGCACGGGTACACCAGGCCGGCCGTCTGCATCTCCGCGAGGACTGCCTTGTAGCGGTCCATGCGCTGCATCTGGTAGTACGGGCCTTCATCGTGGTCGAGGCCGAGCCACTCCATGCCTTCGAGGATGACATCGACCGCCGCCTGCGTCGAACGCTCGAGGTCGGTATCTTCGATCCGCAGAATGAAATCGCCGCCGGTGGAGCGCGCGAACGCCCACGGATAGAGCGCGGAGCGGATGTTGCCGAGGTGGATGAAGCCGGTCGGCGAAGGGGCGAAACGGGTACGGGTCTTTTGCGTCATGCGAGGGTGCCGAGGCCGCGCAGCAAGTCGGCCTTGATGTCGTCGAGGTGATCCAGCCCGACCGCGACGCGGATCAGGCCCTGGCTGATGCCGGCCGCCTGTCGCTGCGCCTCGGTCAGGCGCCCGTGCGAAGTCGTGGCCGGATGTGTGATGGTCGTCTTGGTGTCGCCGAGGTTGGCGGTGATGCTCAGCACACGGGTGCTGTCGATTACCTGGAAGGCATTGGCACGCGCCACTTCGGGGGTATCGCCGAGCACGTCGAAGGACACGACCGCGCCGCCCATGCCGGACTGCTGCCGCATCGCAAGCTCATGCTGCGGATGAGATTTCAGCCCCGGGTAGTAGACGCGCGAAACGCCCGGCTGCGTTTCGAGCCATTGCGCGAGCGCGAGTGCGCCGGCGCAATGGGCCTGCATGCGGATGCCGAGCGTTTCGAGGCCCTTGAGCACGACCCACGCATTGAACGGCGAAAGCGCCATGCCCGCGGTCCGGACCACCGGGCCGAACACCTCGTTGATCAGCTTGGCCGAACCGCAGATCGCGCCGGCCAGCACACGGCCCTGCCCTTCGAGGTACTTGGTGCCCGAATGGATGACGAGGTCCGCGCCCAGTTCGGTGGGACGCTGCAGCGCCGGAGAGCAGAAGCAGTTGTCCACCGCGAGCAGCGCGCCGGCGTCATGCGCGAGATCGGCGAGCGCGCGGATGTCGCACACGTCGGTCAGCGGATTGGTCGGCGTTTCGGCGAAGAGCAGCTTGGTCGTTGGACGGATCGCGGCTTTCCATTCGGCGACGTCGGTCTGCGACACGAAGGTGGTCTCGACGCCGAACTTGCCGAACTCGCGGCCGATCAGGTTGAGCGTCGATCCGAACACGGAGCGCGAGCACACCACATGGTCGCCGGCCTTGAGCAGCCCCATGCACATCATGAGGATCGCGCCCATGCCGCTCGATGCGCCGATGGCCGCCTCGGTGCCTTCGAGCGCCGCGAGGCGTCTCTCGAAACTCGCGACGGTGGGATTTGACGTGCGGGTGTAGGTAAAGCCGTCTTCGGTGCCGGCGAAGCGTCGCGCCGAGGTCTCTGCGTCCGGCTGAACGAAACTGCTGGTGAGGAACAAGGCCTCGGAGTTCTCGCCGTACTGGCTGCGCTCGAGGGCCGTGCGCACGGCCAGCGTGTCGCGGTGCAAGCCCGGCGGAAGGGAGTGGTCTGTCACGTCGGCGCTCAGCTCAGGTTGGGCAGTGCGAGGCGCGAGGAATCCTCCTCGGTCTCCTCGATGCGCGGACGGTTGCCGTTCATGCGCGTGATCGCCTCGGTGTCGATGTCGCCGGTCACGTAGACGCCGTCGAAGCAGGAGGCGTCGAAGCCGTCGAGCTTGGGGTTGATCGAACCGATCGCGCGCTTCATCGCATCGACGTCCTGGTAGATCAAGGCATCGCAGCCGATCAGTTCGCGGATTTCCTCGATGGTGCGGTCGTGCGCCACCAGCTCGTCCTTGGTCGGCATGTCGATGCCGTAGACGTTCGGATAGCGCACCGGCGGTGCGGCGCTGGCGAGATAGACCTTGCGGGCGCCGGCGTCGCGCGCCATCTGGACGATCTCGCGGCTGGTGGTGCCGCGAACGATCGAGTCGTCGACCAGCAGCACATTGCGGCCCTTGAATTCGCTGCCGATCACGTTGAGCTTCTGGCGCACGGACTTCTTGCGCACGCCCTGCCCCGGCATGATGAAGGTGCGGCCGACATAGCGGTTCTTGACGAAACCTTCGCGGTATGGAATGCCCAGCAAATGCGCCAGTTGCGTCGCGCTCGGCCGGCTCGATTCGGGGATCGGGATGATGACGTCGATCTCGCTGGGCGGCACGGTCGAGACCACGCGCTTGGCCAGCGTCTCGCCGAGATTGAGGCGGGCCTGGTAGACCGAGATGCCGTCGAGCACCGAATCGGGCCGGGCCAGGTAGACGAATTCGAAGATGCAGGGGTTGAGCGTCGGCGAGTCCGCGCACTGCTCCGAGTGCACCTGCCCCTGCAGGTCCACGAAGACCGCTTCGCCCGGGGCGATGTTGCGTTCGAACACATGGCCGGAGCCTTCGAGCGCAACCGATTCGCTTGCCACCATCACTGTGCCGTCGGCACCGCGGCCGATCGCGAGCGGCCGGATGCCATAGGGATCGCGAAACGCAAGCAGGCCATGACCTGCGATCAGCGCCACCACGGCATACGAGCCGCGCAGCCGCTTGTGCACGTTGCGCACGGCTTCGAACAGCGTCGCCGAGGTGAACGCGCCGCCGCGCGTCGCGCGATCGATCTCGTGCGCCAGCACGTTGAGCAGCACTTCCGAATCGCTCTCGGTGTTGGTATGGCGGTGATCGGTGGAGAACAGCTCGGCACGCAGCGCGTGGGCGTTCGTGAGGTTGCCGTTGTGGACCAGCACGATGCCGAACGGCGCGTTCACGTAGAACGGCTGCGCTTCTTCCTCGCTGTAGGCATTGCCAGCGGTGGGATAGCGCACCTGCCCCAGGCCGATGTCACCGGGCAGCGCCCGCATGTTGCGCGTGCGGAACACGTCGCGAACCATGCCCTTGGCCTTGTGCATGAAGAACTTGCGCTGCTGCAAGGTGACGATGCCGGCGGCATCCTGGCCGCGATGCTGCAGGAGCAGCAGCGCGTCGTAGAGCAGCTGATTGACGGGAGCGTTGCTGACAACGCCGACGATTCCACACATGAAGCAATCCTCTCAGGGCAGGTAGCTTGCCAACTTTTCAGGCAAGGCAGGCTTCAGGCCCTGCAATGCCGCGTCGAGAACAATGGCGCTGCGCGATTCGTGCCACCAGGCACTGTCGCTCAACGCCAGCAAATGAACAACAACCGCCAGGGCGAGCAGCGCCAGCGCGCCGCGCGCCACGCCGAAGACGCCACCGAGAACGCGATCCACCGGACGCAACCCGATCGCGGTCACCAGCTTCCGAGTCACCGTCGCTACCAGCCCCACGCTGAAGGCGACAGCGACAAACACCAGGACGAATCCCGCCGCATAACGCCAGGTCGCTGCGGGCTCGCCGAACGGCAGCCACCGGCCCACGTCGTCCGCCAGCCATTGGGCGCACAGGAAGGCAGCGACCCATCCCGCCAGCAGCACGACTTCGAACACCAGTCCGCGCAGCAGCCCCAGCAACATCGACACCACGACAAGCACGACCGCGATCCAGTCGAGAAGAACCACGTCGCTTCGCCGCAGGCTACAAGCTGAGGACGGCCGCCGGCAAAGACAAGCCCTTGACCTTGCTCGCCGCCTTGTCCGCCTCGGCACGCGAGGCGAAAGGCCCGACGCGCACCCGCGTGCGCTCGCCGTCGGACGTCTTCGCGACATTCGTATAGGTCTTGAGGCCAGCCTTTTCAAGCTTCTGGCGCACCTCCCTGGCCTTGTCCGAATCGGCAAAGGCACCGACCTGCACGACGAAGCGACCGTTGTCTTCGGAAGCAGCGGCCGTCTTCGCAGCCGTCGCGGTGGCGGTGGCCGGCTTGCCGTCGAGCAATGCGCGAGCCCGGCTGCCGTCATCGGAAGGCGCCGGCTTGGGGGCGGCGGGCTTGGGTTCGGACTTCGGCTCCGACTTCGGCTCCGATCTGGCCTCGGTCTTCGGCTCCGGCTTCACCTTGGGTTCGGGCTTGGGCTCCGGCCTGGCTTCGGGCTTTGGTGCAGGCGCGGGCTCGGACTTGGCCGCGGCGGGCGGCGTCACGGCCGCCAGCTTCGAAGCAGGGATCTCGGTACCGTCCGCGGCCTCGGTGATCACGCCATCGTCCCCGGCCGGCACGGACGACGTGCTCGGCTTGGCGCCCGCGGCGGGCGCAGGTGCGGGGGTGGGCGGGACGACCAGCGGCTTGGCCTTGTTCCGGTCCGGGATCTCGATCGGAATGTCGACGGCGACCGGCCGAGGCTGTGTGTCGAACAGCAGGGGAAAGCCGACCACGCCGATGAGCACCAGCACGGCCGCGCCGAGCAGCCGGTGCCGCGCGCGCCGGCGCATGGCTTCAATGCTTTCCGCCGGCGGTGCGGCGACGGCGGAATTTCGCCCTTCGTTGCCCTGAGGACCGCGTTCGCGGAACTTGAAGAACGCCATGAAATTCGTTTTCCTGATGGAGTGCAGCGTGAAGTGGAAAGAGCGCCGGAAATCAGGCTGATTCAGGAACCGGAGGACAGGTGCCTGGCCCGCAGACGGGGGGTTCCGTGCTCGAGCACACCACCCACGGTGAAGAACGATCCGAAGACCACGATTCTATCAGTGGGGTCTGCCCGAACGATGGCCGCCTGCAGTGCCTCCATCGGGGAGTGATGCACGCTGCCTGCGACATCGGTGCGCTTGTTTTGCGCCTGCCAGCGGGCGAGCAGGTCGTCCGCCCCGGCAGCGCGCGGCGTCGGCAGATCGGTGAAATACCAGCGGTCGATCATCGGTCCGATGCGCGAGAGGATCGGGTCCAGATCCTTGTCGGCCATGACGCCGAACACACCGTGCGTCGTCGGATAGAAGCCCATCGCGTCGAGGTTCTCCGCCAGCGCCGCGACCGCGTGCGCGTTGTGCGCGACGTCCAGCACGAGCGCGGGCTCGCCCGGGATGATCTGGAAGCGCCCGGGCAGTTCCACCATCGCAAGGCCATTGCGCACCGCCTGCGCGGTGATCGGAAGACGCGGCCGCAGCGACTCGAGCGCAGCGAGCACGCCCGCGGCATTGACCAGCTGATTGGCGCCGCGAAGCGCCGGATAGGCGAGCCCGCTGTAGCGCCGGCCGCGGCCGCTCCAGCCCCACTGCTGCTTGTCGCCCGCCACGTTGAAGTCGCGCCCGACGAGCCAGAGATCGGCGCCGATGGCATTGGCATGCTCGATCACGCTCTGCGGCGGCACGGGGTCGCTCACGATCGCGGGACGGCCCGCTCGCAGGACGCCGGCCTTTTCGCGCCCGATGCTCTCGCGATCGGGGCCGAGGTATTCCATGTGATCGAGGTCGATGCTGGTGATCACCGCGCAATCGGCATCGACGATGTTCACCGCATCGAGCCGGCCGCCCAGGCCGACTTCCAGGATGGCCACATCGGGCTTGTTCGCGGCGATGCACAGCAGGATGGCCAGCGTCGTGAACTCGAAATAGGTCAGGGCGACTTCGCCGCGCATGCGCTCGACGGTTTCGAAATGCTTCGCGAGTTCGGCGCCGTCGACGGCCTCTCCGCGCAGGCGGAGTCGCTCCTCGAAACGGACCAGGTGCGGCGAGGTAAAGACGGCGGTGCGATAACCCGCATGCGTGAGGATCGACTCCAGCATCGCGCAGGTGGAACCCTTGCCATTGGTGCCGGCCACCGTGATCACGGGACATTCGAACGAAAGGCCGACCTTTTCGGCCACGGCGCGGACCCGGTCGAGGCCGAGTTCGATGTTCTTGGGATGCAGGTGCTCGGCGTGCGCGAGCCAGTCGGCAAGGGTTTTCATGGAGCCCTGAATTGTCGCCCAGGAGCACCGCGGGCATCATCGGGGGATGACGACTCTCTATGGCATCACCAATTGCGACACCGTGAAGCGCGCCCGCACCTGGCTCGACGCGCATGGCGTCGCGTACCGCTTCCATGACTTCAAGAAGGACGGCGTGCCCGAGGCCGAACTCGCTCGATGGCTGGAATCGCCGGGTTGGGAGGCGTTGGTCAATCGACGCGGAACCACGTGGCGCCGCCTCGACGACGCCACACGCGCGGCAGTCGTCGACGCGCCCTCGGCGCGAGCCGTTCTCCTGGCCCATCCCAGCCTCATCAAGCGACCCGTCGTTCAGTGGGGTTCCGGGCGGAACGTGACAACGGGATTCGACGCGGCTCAGTGGAAAAGCCACGTTGTGTCGCCCGTGTAAACAGTTGAACCCAGTCAGCCGAACGGCGTCCAATCTCGTTACGGAGGCCACGGAGGCCATTTCAGGAGTTTTTTTGACATGAACACGAAGATGATTCGCAGGATTTCCGCCATTTCCGCGTTCGCCGCCGCACTCGGCGGCGCCGCCACGATGGCCCACGCGGAACAGGTGCAGGCCCGCGTGATCACCTCGTCGCCGATCACCGAACCCAATGGCAGCGTCAGCTACCACGTCACCTACGAATACGCCGGCCGCCAGTACACGACGCAGACCCGCACGCCGCCGGGCGCGAGCATCTGGGTCGATGCCAACAGCTACGGCATCACGTCGCCCGTTCCTGCGCAGCAGCAGTACGGTCAGCAGCAGTACGGTCAGCAGCAGTATGGACAGCAGCAGTATGGACAGGAGCCATACGGACAGCAGCAGTACGCGCAACCGCAGGCGCCCGCTCCCCAGAGCTGGGACAACGTCGTGCCCGAGCAGGGCGTGGTGGTCTCCGGCGGCGGTGCCGTCGCACCGGCGCCGGTCTATGGTCCCGCCCCCGTCTACGTGCAGCCGGCGGCCCCGGCCTACTACCCGGCCCCCGCTTACTACGCGCCGCCTGCCTACGCCTGGCCGCCGATCGGCATCTCGCTGGGCTTCGGCTACTCGCGCGGCTGGCGTTGAGCCCGATTGGCCGGGAGGGCCGGCCGGAAGCCTAAAATCACGGGCTTTCCAATCAACGCACGGGCGCGTCCTGCAAGGGGCGCGCCGCCGGATGCCCAGCGCAGCCGGCACCACGCCCTCCTATTCATGAGCACAACCGAATCCCTCCAGAACGTCTCGGTCACGACCAAGGCGAATGTGTACTTCGACGGCAAGTGCGTGAGCCATGGCCTCACGCTCGCCGACGGCACCAAGAAATCGGTCGGCGTGATCCTGCCGTCCACGCTCACCTTCAACACCGGCGCGCCGGAAATCATGGAAGGCACGAGCGGCCGCTGCGAGTACAAGCTCGCCGGCAGCGACACCTGGGTGGCCTCGGGCGTGGGCGAGAAGTTCAGCGTTCCCGGCAACTCGTCCTTCGAGATCCGCGTGAGCGGAGAGCCCTACAGCTACATCTGCCACTTCGGTTGAAACGGGATTCGAGCATGTCCACCATTCTTCAGAACGTTCCGGTCGGCCAGAAGGTCGGCATCGCCTTCTCCGGCGGCCTCGACACCAGCGCGGCGCTGCACTGGATGCGCAACAAGGGCGCCATCCCCTACGCCTACACCGCCAACCTCGGCCAGCCCGACGAGCCGGACTACGACGAGATCCCGCGCAAGGCGATGCTCTACGGCGCCGAGAAGGCCCGCCTGATCGACTGCCGCACGCAACTCGCGGCCGAAGGCATCGCCGCGTTGCAGGCCGGCGCCTTCCACGTCACGACGGCAGGCCTGACCTACTTCAACACCACGCCGCTCGGCCGCGCGGTCACCGGCACGATGCTCGTGTCGGCCATGAAGGAAGACGACGTCAACATCTGGGGCGACGGCAGCACCTACAAGGGCAACGACATCGAGCGCTTCTACCGCTACGGGCTGCTCACCAACCCGGCGCTGAAGATCTACAAGCCCTGGCTCGACCAGACTTTCATCGACGAACTGGGCGGCCGCGCCGAGATGTCGGCGTTCATGCAGAAGGCCGGCTTCGCCTACAAGATGTCGGCCGAGAAGGCCTACTCCACGGACTCCAACATGCTCGGCGCCACGCACGAGGCCAAGGACCTCGAGCACCTGAACAGCGGCATGAAGATCGTGCAGCCGATCATGGGCGTCGCCTTCTGGAAGGACGAAGTCGAGGTCAAGCGCGAAGAAGTGACGGTGCGCTTCGTCGAAGGCCGCCCCGTGGCGATCAACGGCGTCGAATACGCGAGCCTCGTGGACCTGATCCTCGAAGCCAACCGCGTCGGCGGCCGCCACGGCCTGGGCATGAGCGACCAGATCGAGAACCGCATCATCGAAGCGAAGAGCCGCGGCATCTACGAAGCCCCCGGGCTCGCGCTGCTGTTCATCGCCTACGAGCGGCTGGTCACCGGCATCCACAACGAAGACACGATCGAGCAATACCGCGACCACGGCCGCCGCCTGGGACGCCTGCTCTATCAGGGCCGCTGGTTCGATCCGCAAGCCATCATGCTGCGCGAAACCGCCCAGCGCTGGGTCGCACGCGCCGTCACGGGTGAAGTCACGATCGAGCTGCGCCGCGGCAACGACTACTCGATCCTGAACACCGAATCGCCCAACCTGACCTACCAGCCCGAGCGGCTGACCATGGAAAAGGGCGAATCGACGTTCTCGCCGGCGGACCGGATCGGCCAGTTGACGATGCGCAACCTCGACATCACCGACACGCGCGACAAGCTGAAGATCTACACGCAGACGGGCCTGCTCGTGTCGAGCCAGGGTGCGGCGCTGCCGAAGCTCACGAACGACGACGGCAAGGGCGAGTAGGTCGCCGGATCATCAGTCGGCAAACCAACAGAAAAGCAGGCCACGCGCCTGCTTTTTTCGTGCCCGCGGGAAGGCGAATGCCCTCCAGGCTCGGCCGCTCAGACGACTACCGGCTCGGGCTCCAGACGGATGCCGAAGCGCTCGTACACGCTGGTCTGAATGGCCTTGGCCAACGTCATCACTTCGCCGCCGGTCACCGGGTTTTCCTTGCCGCCCCGGTTCACCAGGACCAGCGCCTGACGTTCGTAGACGCCCGCATTCCCGACCGACTTCCCCTTCCAGCCGCAGGCATCGATCAGCCAGCCGGCTGCCAGCTTGATGCTGCCGTCCGCCATCGGGTAGTGAACGATCTTCGGGTCGCGCGCGATGATGTCCGCGCACTGCTCCGGCGTCACGGTCGGATTCTTGAAGAAACTCCCGGCGTTGCCGAGCACGCGCCAGTCGGGCAGCTTCGCACGGCGGATCGCGCAGATCCAGTCGAAGATCTCCATGGCACTCGGCGAGAAGTTGCCGGTCTCGCCCATCTTGCGTTCGAGGTCGAGATAGCCGAGTTCCGGCTTCCAGGGCCTGGGCAGGCGAAACCGCACCCGCGTGATCAACGCCCGTCCGGCAAGCCCGAAATCGTTCTCGCCGGCGCCGACGTGCTTGAAGACCGAGTCGCGATAGCCGAAGGCGCACTGCGCCGCATCGAGCGTGAACGAGCGGCCGGTTTCGATATCGATCGCGTCGAGCGAATGGAAGCGGTCCTGCAGTTCGACGCCATAGGCCCCGATGTTCTGCACGGGAGAGCCGCCCACCGTGCCCGGAATGAGCGCGAAGTTTTCGAGCCCGGGGTAGCCCTGTTCCAGGGTCCAGCGCACCGTGTCGTGCCAGATCTCGCCGGCGCCCGCCTCGACGATCCAGGCGCGCGAGGTTTCTTCCACCAGCCGCCGGCCCTTGATCTCGACCTTGAGCACCAGCGGCTTGACGTCGCCCGTCAGCACGATGTTGCTGCCGCCGCCGAGCACGAACTTGGGCGCCTCTCGCCATCTATCGTCCGCCAATAACGCAGCCACGTCGGCTTCTTCGCCGATGCGCACGAGATGCTGCGCGCGCGCGACGATGCCGAAGCTGTTGTGCTGCTGCAGCGGTACGTTGTGCTCCACGATCATGGGAGAATTGTCGCATTCGTACGCCGCGCGGCACTGCGTGCGGCCCTCTTTTCATTCTGTTGCTGCCGGAGCCTTCATGCCGTCTTTCGACACTGTTTGTGAACCCAACCTGCCCGAGGTCAAGAACGCAGTGGAGAACACCGCCAAGGAAATCGCCACCCGCTTCGACTTCAAGGGCACCGCAGCCGCCGTCGAACTCAAGGACAAGGAAATCACCCTGATCGGCGACGCCGAGTTCCAACTCGTGCAGGTCGAAGACATCCTGCGCAACAAGCTCACCAAGCGAAGCGTCGACGTGCGCTTTCTCGACAAGGGCGACGTCCAGAAGATCGGCGGCGACAAGGTCAAGCAGGTGTTCAAGGTCAAGAACGGCATCGAATCCGAGACCGCCAAGAAGATCCAGCGCCTCATCAAGGACAGCAAGCTCAAGGTGCAGGCGGCGATCCAGGGCGACGCGGTGCGCGTGACCGGCGCCAAGCGCGACGACCTTCAGGCCGCGATGGCGCTGATCAAGAAGGATGTGTCGGACCTGCCCCTGACTTTCAATAACTTTCGCGATTGAGCGCCGCGCCGTGAAACCGCTCGTTCCTGCGCTGCTCGTCGCGGCATGCGCCTTCGCGCATGCCCAGTCGGTCATGCTGACCGGCACCATCGGCAGCCGCGCGATCCTGGTCGTGGATGGCAGCGCGCCGAAGACCGTGGCCGTCGGCGAGACCTTCCAGGGTGTCAAGCTCGTTGGCCTGCAGGGCGACCAGGCGACCGTCGAGTCGGGCGGCAAACGGGTCTCGATTCGCATGGACACGCCGGTCAGCATCGGCGGCGGCGGCGGCGGCGGGGCCGGCGGCACGCGCATCGTGCTGCCCGTATCGAGCGGCGGCCACTTCCTGACGCAAGGCGCCATCAACGGCCGCACGGTCAGCTTCATGCTGGACACCGGCGCTACGGCCGTGGCGATGTCGATGGCGGACGCGCAACGCATCGGACTCGACTACACCAAAGGCACGCCGGTGCAGATGAACACCGCAAACGGGGTAGCGCCGGGCTATCGGGTGCGTCTCAATTCGGTGCGAGTCGGCGACGTCGAGGTCTATGACGTCGACGCGGTCGTCTCGCAGCAGCCGATGCCGTACATCCTGCTCGGCAACAGCTTCATCAGCCGCTTCTCGATGCGGCGCGATGCGGACCAGATGGTGCTGGAGAAACGGTACTAGGCCGCCGCGGCCGTCACCACGATCTCGATCCTGTAGCCCGGGTTGGCCATTGCGGCTTGCACCGTCGCGCGCGGCGGCGTGTTGCCGGCAGGGATCCAGGCGTCCCACACCTCGTTCATCACGCCGATGTCGTTGATGTCGGCCAGAAAGATCTGCGTCATCAGGATGCGCGACTTGTCGCTGCCGGCCTCGGCCAGGAGGCGGTCGACCATCGCGAGCACCTGTGCCGTCTGGCCGCGGATGTCCTGCGTGGTGTCGTCGGGCACCTGCCCGGCAAGGTAGATGGTGCCGTTGTGGACGGCTGTTTCGCTCAGGCGCGGGCCGACGTGAAAACGCTGGATGGATGCCATGGCGTGCTCCTATTTCTTGGTTTTCGAGCCGAGCTTCGACTCGGTGCCGGCGGCCAGCCGACGGATGTTTTCGCGGTGCCGCCAGATCAGCAGCAGGCTGATGGACACGAGCGACAGCAGCACCGTGAGATCCAGCGGCCATGCGATCCGGCCGCCGATCAGGTAGTAGGCCGGCGCAAAGAACGCCGCGACGATCGAGGCCAGCGACGAATAGCGGAAGAAGATGGCAACGATCAGCCAGGTGCAGCCGGTCGCCAAGCCCAGCAGCCAGTCGATCCCGACCAGCGCGCCCGCGGCCGTCGCAACGCCCTTGCCGCCCTGGAATCCGAAGAACACGGGGTAAAGGTGACCGAGGAAGGCCGCGAAACCGGCCACGGCCGCCGTGCCCTGCCCCAAACCCCAGTGGCTGCCATAGTGATTGACCACGAAGACCGGAACCCACCCCTTGAGCGCATCCAGCAGCAGCGTGGCCAGTGCTGCCCCCTTGTTGCCGGATCGCAGCACGTTCGTGGCGCCGGGATTCTTGCTGCCATAGCTGCGCGGATCGGCCATGCCGAGCGCCTTGCTGACGATGACCGCAAAGGACAGCGAACCCAGCAGGTACGAAAGAACGATCGCGAAGATCGCAGGAAGGTAGGAACTCACGGTGTCTCCGGGCCGGCAAACCCGGCGGCTCGCCTCCCATCGAGGCAGCCGGCTATTCTGCCAGCGCGCATTGCACCGGTTTCGCGTCGAGCAACCTGACGCACACCTGCGGGTCGATGCCCACCAGGTAGCCGCGCCGCCCGCCATTGATGGCGATGCGCGGCAGTTCGAGGATGGTCGATTCGATGTAGACCGGCATCGCGCGGCGCGTGCCGAAGGGCGAGGTGCCGCCGACCAGATAGCCGCTGTGGCGGTTCGCGACCTCGGGCTTGCACGGCTCCACCGACTTCGCGCCGATCTGCCGCGCGAGGTTCTTGGTGGATACCGTGCGGTTGCCGTGCATCAGCACGATGAGCGGCTTGGCGTCCTGGTCCTGCATCACGAGGGTCTTGACGACGCTGAACGGGTCGAGACCGAGCGCTTCGGCGCTGTGCTGCGCACCGCCGTGCTCGACGTATTCGTAGGGATGCTCGCTGAACGCGATGCCGTTCGCCCGCAACAACTGCGTTGCGGGCGTTTCCGAGACGTGCGTCTTCTTGGTCATGCGGCCGCCGCCGGGCCGCCCCAAGGCGGCCGCGCCGCCCCTTCGGGGGGTGGAGTTACACGCGCAAAGCGCGTGAAAAGCCGGGGGGCCTTTTTCACGCCGCAGGGTCGCGCATTTCCCAGCGGATCTTGTCGATTTCCGCCAGCAGTTCGGGGGACAGCGTGGTGCCCCAGGCGTCGAGGTCTTCGTCCAGCTGCGCCACCGAGGTCACGCCGATGATCGTGCTCGCCACCTGCCACTTGGTGTAGCAGAAGGCCAGCGCCAGCTTCGCCGGCGTCATGCCGTGCTCGCGCGCGAGCGCGTTGTAGCGGCGGGCGGCCACCAGCGCGTCGGCGCGGCCCCAGCGCTGCTTGCGCACCGACTCATAGCTGGAAATGCGCGCACCCTTGGGCGCATCCGGCCCTTCGGTGCCGCTTTGGTCGTATTTGCCGGTCAGCAGGCCGAAGGCGAGCGGCGAATAGGCCAGCAGCGACACACCCAGGCGGTGCATGGTCTCGTCCAGGCCGTTCTCCAGCGCGCGGCTGATCAGGCAATAGACGTTCTGCACCGTCGCCACGCGCGGCAAGCCGTGCTGCTCGGCCAGGCGGACGAACTCGTGGACGCCGTACGGGGTCTCGTTCGACAGCCCGATCGCCCGCACCTTGCCGGCCTTGACCAGCTTGCCGAGCGCTTCGAGTTGCTCGTGGATCGACGTGGCGGACCTTTCCTTGGTCGGGTCGTAGTAGATCGAGCCGAAGGCCGGCACGTGGCGCTCGGGCCAGTGGATCTGATAGAGGTCGATCACATCGGTCCTCAGCCGCTTGAGGCTGGCCTCGCACGAAGCGGCAATGTCCGCCGCGGTCATGCCGCTGCCTTCGCGCACCCACGGCATCCCCCGCGAGGGGCCGGCCACCTTCGTCGCCAGCACGATCTTCTGGCGCAGGCCCGGGTTCTTCGCGAACCAGTTGCCGATGATGGTCTCGGTGGCGCCGAAGGTTTCCTTGCGGGCGGGGACGGCATACATCTCGGCCGTGTCGATGAAATCGATGCCGCGTTCGAGGGCGCGGTCCAGGATCGCATGGGCAGTGGGTTCGTTGACCTGTTCGCCGAAGGTCATGGTGCCGAGGCAGATCGGCGTGACGTGGAGGTCGCTCTGACCGAGTTGGATTGTTTGCATGAATGGATCGTATCTCGCCGGTTCCGCGGGTGACAGTCTCAGGGGCGGCTTCGTTCGTATCATCCCGGCTCCATGTACCAAGCCCTCCGCATCTCCCGCAGCGAATTCGTCCCGGTTCGCAACCTGAGCTACCACGTGCGCCAGTGGGGCGAACCCACGCCCGACCGGCCGCCACTGGTGCTGCTGCACGGCTGGATGGACGTGGCTGCGTCGTGGCAATTCGTGGTCGACGCCATGCAGGACGAGCGCTGGGTCATCGCGCCCGACTTTCGCGGGTTCGGGCTCACGGACGGCGGCAAGGTCGACAACTACTGGATGCCGGACTACCTCGCCGATCTCGACTGGCTGCTCGACCATTACGCAGGCGACCGCTCCGTCGACCTGGTCGGCCACAGCATGGGGGGCAACGTCTCGATGCAGTATTCGGGCGTGCGGCCGCAGCGCATCCGGCGGCTGGTCAACCTGGAAGGCTTCGGCATGCCGGCGCTGAAGCCCGAGCAAGCGCCCGAGCGTTACGGCAAATGGATCGACGAGATCAAGCGCCTGCATCGCGGCGAAATGGACCTCGCGCGCTATCCGGCGGTCGACGGCGTCGCGCGCCGGCTCATGAAGACCAATCCGCGCCTTTCGCAGGACAAGGCCGACTGGCTCGCCGCGCACTGGTCGGTCGCCAGGCCGCACGCCGATGGCGGCGACCGCTGGGAAATCCTCGGCGACCCGGCGCACAAGATCATCAATGCGCACATCTTCCGTGTCGACGAGATGCTGGCGCTTTACGCCTCGATCACCGCGCCGGTGCTGGCCGTGGAGGCGTCCGACGACAGCCTCTCGCAATGGTGGAAGGGCCGCTATTCGCTGGACGAATACCACGAGCGCCTGAAAAAAGTGCCCGACGTGCGCATCGGCCGGGTGGAGGACGCCGGCCACATGCTGCATCACGACCAGCCTGCCCGCGTGGCATCGCTGATCGAGGAATTCTTCGCCGCTTGATGCCCCCTGCCGGCGTGCCGCCATGCTGGGGACCCGGCCTTGCCCGGCATGAGAAAATGTCCGGTTTTCCCGAACACCGTCAGGACACCCCATGGATGCAGAGCAAATCAACCAAATCGGCGCAACCCTTGCGGACCTGAGCGCCCGCACGGTCGATCTACGGAGGTATCTTTGACTACGATGCCAAGGCCGAACGTCTGAGGACAGTCAACGCATCGCTCGAAGATCCGAACGTCTGGAACGATCCCAAGAAGGCCCAGGAACTGGGCAAGGAAAAGAAGTCGCTGGACGACGTGGTGGTCACCATCGACCGGCTGACCAGCGGCCTCTCGGACAACACCGAGCTCTTCGAGATGTCGAAGGAAGAAGGCGACATGGACGGCCTGCAGGCCATCGCCGATGACGCCGCCAAGCTCGAAGCCGACATCAAGCAGCTCGAGTTCCGCCGGATGTTCAGCAACCCGGCCGACCCGCTGAATGCCTTCGTCGACATCCAGGCCGGCGCCGGCGGCACCGAGGCCTGCGACTGGGCCAGCATGCTCCTGCGCCAATACCTCAAGTACGCCGAGCGCAAGGGCTTCAAGACGCAGATCGAGGACGAAACCCCGGGCGACACCGCCGGCATCAAGAGCGCCACGATCAAGGTGGAAGGCGACTACGCCTTCGGCCTGCTGCGCACCGAAACCGGCGTGCATCGCCTGGTGCGCAAGTCGCCCTTCGATTCGTCGGGCGGCCGTCACACCAGCTTCGCGAGCATCTTCGTCTATCCGGAAATCGACGACTCGATCGAGATCGAGATCAACCCGGCCGACGTGCGCACCGACACCTTCCGCGCCAGCGGCGCGGGCGGCCAGCACATCAACAAGACCGATTCGGCGGTGCGACTCACGCACATCCCGACCGGCATCGTGGTGCAGTGCCAGGACGGCCGCAGCCAGCACAGCAACCGCGACGTCGCCTGGAAGCGCCTGCGCTCGCGCCTGTACGACCACGAGATGCGCAAGCGCATGGAAGAGCAGCAGAAGCTCGAGGACAGCAAGACCGACGTGGGCTGGGGCCACCAGATCCGCAGCTACGTGCTGGACAACAGCCGAATCAAGGACTTGCGCACCAACGTCGAAATCTCGGCGACGCAGAAGGTGCTGGACGGCGATCTCGATCCCTTCATCGAAGCTTCATTGAAGCAGGGCATCTGATGAAGGGGCCGATGCACAAGGTGGGCGCGTTGATCTTCGACATGGACGGCACCATGGTCGACTCGATGCCATGGCACGCCAAGGCGTGGGTCGAATATGGCGTGCGCAAGGGCCTCGCGATCGACGTGCCGGATTTCATGCGCCGCACCACCGGCCGCACTGCGTTCGAATGCGCGTGTGAGTTGATGGGCCGCGAAGTCACCGAAGCCGAAAGCGCCGAGATCACGCACGAGAAGGAATCGATCTACCGCGAACTCTTCGGCGCGCAGTTCAGCGAAGTGGCGGGCTTCAGCGCTTTCGCGAGGTCGGCGGCCGCACGCGGCTTGAAGATCGCGGTCGGCACCGCTGGCGACAGGCACAACATCGCCTTCACCCTCTCGAACCTGCGGCTCGATCCGCACCCGCACGCGATCGTCGGCGGCGACGAGGGCCTGCCGGGCAAGCCCGAGCCGGCGATCTTCCTCGAGGCCGCGCGGCGCATCGGCGTCGCGCCCTCGCGCTGCGTCGTCTTCGAAGACGCCCCCTTCGGCATCGAGGCCGCACGCCGGGGCGGCATGCGGGCCGTCGCCGTGTGCACCACCCACAGTGCCGCAGAACTCGCAGGGCCGCATGTCATCGCGGCCGTGCGCGACTACAACGAACTCGCCCATTCAAACTTCCTGGAGACATTCGATGCTGTTGCGTGATGCCCAAGACCAGCCCGTCGCGATCCGCCGCGAGGACTACAGCGCGCCTGCCTACTGGATCGACACGGTCGACCTCACCTTCGACCTGGACCCGGCCAAGACGCGCGTGCTCAACCGCATGCGCCTGCGCCGCAACCCGCAAGTCGCGCCCGAACCTCTTCGCCTGGACGGTGACGAACTGAACCTCGCGCGCGTGCTGGTCGACGGCCAGGGCGCGTCCTTCCGCATGGAAGCCGACCAGCTCGTGATCGACAACCTGCCGGACACCTTCGAGCTGGAGATCTTCACCACCTGCTGCCCGAACAAGAACACCAAGCTGATGGGCCTGTTCGTCAGCGAGGACACCTTCTTCACCCAGTGCGAGGCCGAAGGCTTCCGCCGCATCACCTATTTCCTCGACCGTCCGGACGTGATGGCGAGCTACACCGTCACGATCCGTGCGTCGAAGGCGGCATATCCGGTGCTGCTGTCGAACGGCAACCTCGTCGAGCAGGGCGAGCTGCCCGAGGGCCGCCACTTCGCGAAGTGGGTCGACCCCTTCCGCAAGCCGAGCTACCTGTTCGCGCTGGTCGCGGGCAAGCTGGTGGCACGCGAGCAGCGCATCAAGGCGCGCAGCGGCAAGGAGCACCTGCTGCAGGTCTACGTGCGCGCGGGCGACCTCGACAAGACCGAGCACGCGATGAACTCGCTCATCAACTCGGTGATGTGGGACGAGGCGCGCTTCGGCCTCTCGCTCGACCTCGACCGCTTCATGATCGTCGCGACCAGCGACTTCAACATGGGCGCGATGGAGAACAAGGGCCTGAACATCTTCAACACGAAGTACGTTCTGGCCAACCAGGCCACCGCCACCGACGCCGACTACAGCAACATCGAGAGCGTGGTCGGCCACGAGTACTTCCACAACTGGAGCGGCGACCGCGTGACCTGCCGCGACTGGTTCCAGCTCTCGCTGAAGGAAGGCCTCACGGTCTTCCGCGATCAGGAGTTCAGCCAGGACCTGTGCGCCGAGGCGTCCGCACGCGCGGTCAAGCGCATCGAGGACGTCCGTGTGCTGCGCACCGCGCAGTTCCCCGAGGACGCCGGCCCGATGGCCCACCCGGTGCGGCCCGACAGCTACATCGAGATCAGCAACTTCTACACCGTCACGATCTACGAGAAGGGTGCGGAGGTGGTGCGCATGATGCAGACGCTGGTCGGCCGCAAGGGCTTCGAGCGCGGCATCACGCTCTACTTCGAGCGCCACGACGGCCAGGCCGTCACCTGCGACGACTTCGCGCAGGCGATCGCCGACGCCAATCCCGATTCGGACCTCGCCCGCCTGCTGCCGCAGTTCAAGCGCTGGTACAGCCAGGCCGGCACGCCGCGTCTCACAGCGCACGGCGTGTACGACGCGGCCGCCCGCACCTACACGCTGAGCTTCGTGCAGAGCTGCCCTCCGACCCCGGGCCAGCCGGTCAAGGAACCCTTCGTCATCCCGGTCAACATCGGCCTGCTCGGCACGGACGGCCGCGAACTGCCGGTGCAGCTCGAGGGTGATGCCGAGGCCACCCAGGGCACGCGCACGCTGGTGCTCACGCGCGCCGGCGAGCAGCTGACCTTCGTCAACGTCGACGCCGAGCCGGTGCCGTCGATCCTGCGCGGCTTCAGCGCGCCGGTGATCCTCGACTACGAATACAGCGACGCCCAGCTGCTCACGCTGCTGGCCAACGACACCGATCCCTTCAACCGCTGGGAAGCCGGCCAGCGTCTGGCCTTGCGCGCTGCGCTGCACGCCATCGCAACGCCCGGCGACGCGCACGAGCCGCCGCTGAACCACGCCTTCATCGAGGCGATGCGCAGCGTGCTGCGGCATCCACAGCTCGATGCCGCGTTCAAGGAACTGGTGCTGACGCTGCCATCGGAAACCTACATTGCCGAGCAACTCGACGTGGTCGATCCGCAGCGCGTGCATGCGGTGCGCGAAGCGATGCGCGGCCAGCTCGCGACCGCCCTCTTCGCCGACTGGGAGCAGGCCTACGAGCAGAACCGCGACACCGGCGCCTACGCGCCTGACCCGGTTTCCTCGGGCCGCCGCGCGCTCGCGGGCATGGCGCTCGTCAATCTGTGCCTTGCCGCACGCACTTCAGGCGATGCGGTCTGGCCGGGCAAGACGCTGCAGCGTTTCAAGGACGCGGGCAACATGACCGACCGCTTCAACGCGCTCAGCGCGCTGGTCTCCTCGGGCCATGCGCTGGCGGCACAGGCGCTCGCGCGTTTCCACGAGATCTTCAAGAACGAGGCGCTGGTCATCGACAAGTGGTTCTCGCTGCAGGCCGGCGCGCCCGACCGCGGCGGCGACATCCTGCCGCTGGTCAGGCAACTCATGAAGCACCCGGACTTCTCGATCAAGAACCCGAACCGCGCGCGCAGCGTGATCTTCAGCTACTGCAACGCCAACCCCGGCGCCCTGCACCGCACGGACGCGGCCGGTTACGTGTTCTGGAGCGATCGCGTGATCGAACTCGACGCAATCAACCCGCAGGTCGCCGCCCGCCTCGCGCGTGCGCTCGACCGCTGGAGCAAGCTCGCCGAGCCGTACCGCAGCGCCGCGCGCGAGGCGATCGCGCGCGTGGCGGCACGGCCCGATCTCAGCAAGGACACCCTCGAAGTCGTCACTCGCGCCCTCGCGATCTGACCTCCCAAGGAAATACATGGCTCAAAAGATTTCACTCACCCGCTACCTCGTCGAGCAGCAACGCGCCGACGGACTCATTCCCGGCCAGCTCCGCCTGCTGCTCGAAGTGGTCGCCCGCGCCTGCAAGAGCATCAGCCAGGCGGTCAACAAGGGCGCGCTCGGCGGCGTGCTCGGCAGCGCCGACAGCGAGAACGTGCAGGGCGAAGTCCAGAAGAGGCTCGACATCATCGCCAACGAGGTGCTGATCGAGGCCAACGAATGGGGCGGCCACCTCGCCGCCATGGCCAGCGAGGAAATGGACAGCATCTACGTGGTGCCCAACCGCTACCCGCAGGGCGAATACCTGCTGCTGTTCGATCCCCTCGATGGCTCCAGCAACATCGACGTGAACGTCAGCATCGGCACCATCTTCAGCGTGCTCAAGAAGCCTGACGACACGCCCGGGGTGCAGGAGTCGGACTTTCTCCAGGCCGGCAGCAAGCAGGTGGCCGCAGGTTATTGCATCTACGGCCCGCAGACCACGCTGGTGCTCACCGTCGGCAACGGCGTCGCGATGTTCACGCTCGACCGCGAGCAGGGTTCCTTCATGCTGACGCAGGAAGACATCAAGATCCCGGCCGACACCAAGGAATTCGCGATCAACATGAGCAACATGCGCCACTGGGACGCCCCGGTGAAGCGCTACATCGACGAATGCCTGGCCGGCAAGGACGGCCCGCGCGGCAAGGACTTCAACATGCGCTGGATCGCCAGCATGGTCGCCGACGTGCACCGCATCCTGATGCGCGGCGGCGTCTTCATGTATCCGTGGGACAAGCGCGAGCCCGAAAAGGCCGGCAAGCTGCGCCTCATGTACGAAGCCAACCCCATGAGCTGGCTCGTGGAACAGGCCGGCGGCGCCGCGACCAACGGGCGGCAACGCATCCTCGACATCGCGCCGACCAAGCTGCACGAACGGGTCGCTGTGGTTTTGGGGTCAAAAAATGAGGTCGAGCGCGTGACGGGCTATCACGAACCGCTATAATCGAGGGCTTAGCCGGTGTAGCTCAGTCGGTAGAGCAGCTCATTCGTAATGAGAAGGTCGGGTGTTCGAATCATCTCTCCGGCACCAATGTAGAAAAGGGTTTGTTGCTATCAAGAATGCAGCAGACCCTTTTCCTTTTTTGTGGCCTGTGACGATGCGGCCTCCCTGCAGCCTTGGCACCCCGGTGCCCGCATCGCACACCTATCGACAGGAGTCGCCCTTGAGCCTCGATCGATCCTCTTTCTTCCAGTTGGCCGCTGCCGGTGCTGCGGCGACCGCCCTGCTTCTTGCCGCACCGGCCCATGCCGCCGACGTGAGCGTGGGTGTGGGCATCAATCTCCCGGGCGTGCTCCCTGTGGTTCCTGCGCCTGCCCCCGTGTACGTCCCGGCGCCGGTCTATGTCGCTCCGCCGCGTCCGGTCTACGTTGCTCCGCCTCCGGTCTATGTCGCGCCGCCTCCGGTCTACTACCGCCCCGCGCCGGGCTACTACTACAAGGACGATCACGGCCATCGCCACAGGGATCATGGTCGGCACGAAGGCCGGCACCACGATCGGGATTGAATCCGAGCGTCGCGGGCGTCGCTTTAGGAACAGTCTGATGGACCGCGTCAAGCGCGACCGATAAAGTTCAGCTTCTTCGCCGGTCCGGTGAAGATCACTCGAAATCAGGCTGTCACACACGAGAAGAGAGCGGCGAGATCATCCAAAAGATGATCTCGCCCGTACCCTCGGTTCAGTCGTGCATCAGCTCCTGCATCAACTCCCTCACGATCGACAAGCCCGGCGCCTCGGTGCGGCGCCGCAGGGTCACCAGGCCGAAGCGGGCCACACGATCGATCGGCGGAGTCATCTTCAGTTCGACCAGGTCCGGCGCGGCGGCGCGAATCGCCAATAGCACCGCGTCGCTCCGACGGGCCACGTCGACCAGGCTCGCTACCTCTTCGCATTGCACCGTGACGCACCGCTCCGGGTGCGCCTCGGGGCCGTAGGTTTCGATCAAGCCGCGCGCGACCTCGTCGCTCAGCGGCGTCGACGCGATCGGATAGCGCTGCACCGCCTCGAATGTCACGCCCTTGCGCAAGCGCGTCAGCGGATGGCCGCGCCGGCACATGAAGACGCCGCGCATCTCGCGCAGCTCGCTGACGAGCAGATCGTCCGCCGGCTGGAGCGAACGGGCATCGACCACCAGGGCATCCAGCAGACGGTCGCGCAACGACTGCGCCAGCATGTCCGTCCCGCCGCGCGCGATGACCACCCGCACTTTAGGATGCCGCGTCGCCATGCGCATGAGCAGCGGCGTCATCAGCATCGCGCCGGGGCCCGAGCCCATGCCGATGCGAAGCACGCCGCCCCGCCCCTCGCGCATGCGGCGGCCGCTGTCACGCAGTTCGCCCGCCTCGAACACGAGCTGCTTCGCACGCTCCACCACCTCGCGGCCGAAGGCGGTGAGTTCGATTCGCCGCCCGACCCGGTCGAACAGGAGCATGCCGAGTTCGTCCTCCAGCGCGCGGATGCTCCGGCTGAGCGCCGGCTGCGTGATGTAGAGGGACTGCGCGGACTTGCTGAACGACCCGCTCTCCGCCAGCGAGATCAGGTGCCGGAGCTGGACCAGCGTCATGGAAAACCTCGCATCGATCTATGCATTGAACTCATGCTATTTCGCACAACAATGCATTGGATGTTCTCATGACTGGCTCCTACGATGCGAGCGCGGTCCGTTTTTTTGGTCACGCCAACGTCATCCAACACACGCAGACGCTCACGCCAGCGCACCCAGGAGTCACATGAAACAGTTCTTCCAGCGTTCGATCGCCGGTCTGCTCCTGGCAGCGGCCGGCACCGTCTTCGCTCAGGCCTATCCGACCAAGACGGTCAATCTCATGGTGCCCTACCCCGCGGGCGGCCCGTCCGACGCGGCGGCGCGCATCTTCACCACCCCGCTCGGCAAGGAGCTGGGGCAGCCGGTGATCGTCGAGAACCTGGGCGGCGCTGCCGGCGCGATCGCCGCACAGAAGGTGCTCTCGGCGCCGGCCGACGGCTACTACCTCTTCCAGGGCTCGCCCAATGAAGTCATCCTGGCGCCGCTGGCCAACGCGGCGGTCAAGCTCAAGGCCGAAGACTTCCGGCTGGTGCATCCGATGACCGATGCGGTGATGGTCTTCGTCGCGCGCAAGGACCTGCCGGCCAACAGCGTCGACGAGCTGATCGCGCTCGCGCGCAAGTCCAAGGACAAGCCGCTCACCTACGGCAGCGTCGGCGTCGGCTCGCTCTATCACCTGATCATGGAAGACGTGCAGCACCGCACCGGCACGCAGATGATCCACGCGCCCTACAAGGGCAACGCGCCGCTGCTGACCGACATCGGCGGCGGCCAGGTCGATTTCGCGGTGCTGGTCTACAGCGCGGCGATGGGTGCGATGGCCGATCAGGGCCGCCTCAAGGTCATCGGCCAGCTCGGCGGACAGCGCTCCGAACTGCTCAAGGACGTGCCGACGGTGAGCGAAGGCAAGGAGCTCAAGGACTTCTCCTACAAGATCTGGAGCGGCTTCATGGTGCCGAAGAACACGCCGGAAGACGTGGTGCAGCGCCTGCACAAGGCCATCGGCGCGACGCTGAAGGATCCGGCGGTGCGTTCGCAACTGGCGGTTCAGACCCAGCTTGCCTCGCCGCAGATGTCGCTGGCGGAAGCCGCGAAGTTCTACGAAACCGAAATCGCCCGCTACCGCGCGATCGCGAAGTCCATCAACCTGCAGCCGCAGTAAGGAAGCCCGATGACCACCTCCCTGCTCGATCAACTGCACCAACAGGCCGACGAATTCATCGGGCTGCGCCGCGACATCCACCAGCACCCCGAACTCGCCTTCGACGAGCACCGAACCTCCTCGCTGGTGGCCGAGAAGCTCGCAGCGTGGGGCTACGAGGTCGAACGTGGCCTCGGCGGCACGGGTCTCGTCGGGCGCATGGTCCGCGGCAACGGTAAGCGTCGTCTCGGCATCCGCGCCGACATGGACGCCCTGCCGATCGACGAAGCAACCGGCCTTGCCTATTCGAGCAGCCATGCCGGCGTGATGCACGCCTGCGGGCACGACGGCCACACCGCGATGCTGCTCGCAGCCGCGCACCATCTGGCCCATCGCGGCCGCTTCGACGGCACGCTGAATCTCATCTTCCAGCCGGCCGAGGAAGGCGGTGGCGGCGCACTGCGCATGATGGAAGACGGCCTCTTCGACAAGTACCCTTGCGACGCGGTCTTCGCGATGCACAACATGCCGGGCATGCCGCAGGGCCGGCTGGTGCTGCGCGAGGGTGCGGCGATGGCCTCGTCGGACTACGCCACGGTCACGCTGACCGGCGTCGGCGGACACGGGGCGCTGCCGCACCGCACCGCCGATCCCATCGTGGCCGCCGCGAGCATCGTGATGGCGCTGCAGACCATCGTGTCGCGCAACATCGATCCGCTGCAGATGGCGGTGGTCACGGTCGGCGCGATTCATTCCGGCAAGGCCAACAACGTGATCCCGCAAACGGCGACGCTCGAACTCAGCGTGCGTGCACTCGACCGCGAGGTGCGCAGCACGCTGGAGAAGCGCATCAAGTCGGTGATCCGGTCCCAGGCCGAGAGCTTCGATGTGCAGGCGAAGATCGAGTGGCGGCCCGGCTACGCGGTGCTGGTCAACACGCCGGAAGAAACCGCCTTCGCGCGCGAGGTGGCGACCGAACTGGTCGGCGCCGATCGCGTGACGCTCCAGGGACAGCCGCTGTCGGGCAGCGAGGACTTCGCGTTCATGCTGGAGAAGGTCCCGGGCTGCTACGTGCTGATCGGCAACGGCGACGGCGACAGCCACGGCGCCTGCATGGTCCACAACCCGGGCTACGACTTCAACGACGCCAACGTCGCGGTCGGCTCCGCGTACTGGGTGCTGCTGGCCGAACGCTTCCTGCGCGCCTGATCAGAAGGCGAGCTTCATGCCAAGGTCGTAGCCGCTCGAGCTGCGATTCGGATCGGTCAGGCTGCCGTTCACCGCGGTCGTCGATCCGCCGCTGTTGCTCACGCGCGCATAGGTGGCGTAGAGGGCGGTGCGCTTCGAGAAGTTGTAGACGTAGCCGAACGCCCACTTGCGCGCCGTCGGATCGCCCGTTGCATCGGTGCCGTAGGTGGACCACGAGACCTTGAACTGGTCGAAGCCGACCGGCACGACCGCGCCGACCAGGTAGCCCGTCGCGGTGATCTCCGGGAGCTTGTCCACCTTGTCGCGGTAGTAGCCGCCCATGACCTTCACCACCTTGAAGTCCCACGAAACGCCGAGGTTGGCCGAGTCGATGTCGCCGCTGGTGGCGGTGCGCGCGAACTTCGTCCTGCCTGCCGCCAGGGCGATCGCGAACGGTCCGGTGGCATAGCCGACACGTCCGCTGTAGCCGGTGCCGTCGTGCTCGATCGGCGCAGGCGACCCGTTCTCGCCGAAGTAGTACTGCACTTCGCCGAAGAAGCCGCCGAGATTGGGCGGCAGGTAGTACGCAATGATGTTCGACGCACGCGTGGACGTGGGCCCGCCGATCGATCCGGCCTGCGGCTGGCTGGTGCCGGCGCCGTTGTTGCTGAAGGGGTCGACGTCGGTCCGGTTCCGGTAGTGCGCCGTGAAGTCGCGGCCCGCGCGCATCTCGCCCCAGAAGTCCATCAGGCTCACAGTCGCACGGCGGTTGAAGTTGAATCCGCCGACCGAGCCGTTCGGCTGGTTGTTGGTGTTCGTGGTTCCGGTGGAGCCATCGTCGATGTTCAGGCCCGCTTCCAGCCAGTACCCCGCGGCCATTCCGCCGCCGAGATCCTCGACGCCGCGAAACCCGAGCCGCGATGCCGTGTTGCCGCCGCTGTAGAGCTGGGACTTGCTCGCGATGCTGCCGGTGCCGTAGCCGTAGGTCACGTCCGCGATGCCGAAGAGCGTGACGCTGCTGCCGTCGCTGGAACTCTGGACCGCGCTCGTCTGCGCTGACGCAATGCCGGCCGCGCACAGCGCGCCCCATGCGATGGTGGCTCTCCTCATCTCGGCATCCCTCCGGACCTTGGTTGGCACTCCGGCGGCATGATAGACGAGCGTCCGACGCGCTACAGCAGCTCTTTCAATCGTGCCCGCAGCCGGCTGATGGCCTGGCTGTGAAGCTGGCACACGCGGCTCTGGCTCACTTCGAGGATTGCGCCGATCTCGCGCAGGTTCAGCTCCTCCTCGTAGTAGAGGTTCAGCAGCAGCTGGTCGCGCTCGGGCAACTGCTGGATCGCATCCACCAGCTGATGACGGAAGCCGCTTTCGAGCAATTGCTCCAGCGGGTCGTCGCTGCTGCGCTGGCTGCGCCGCGCGTCCTGCGCGTGCAGGTCGATGAAGGGGTTCTCGGCTTCGCCCTTGGCGAAATCCTCGACGTAGAGAAGCTGGCAGCCCTGGATCTCCTGCAGGAGCGACTGGTAGGCCTCCAGGTCCACCTTCAGCTCCCTGGCGATCTCGCCCTCGGTGGGCGGACGGCCGAGGCGATGCTCGAGCTTCTGGATGGCCCTCTCCACATTTCGGGCCGACTGGCGCAGGCCGCGCGAGCCCCAGTCGCTGGAGCGCAGTTCGTCGAGCATCGCGCCGCGGATGCGCTGGCTCACGAAGGTCTCGAACTGCGCACCCTTGTTGTCCTGGTAGCGGCTCGACGCATCCAGCAGGCCGATCATGCCGGCCTGGATCAGATCGTCGAGTTCGACGCTGGCGGGGAGCTTGGCGATCATCTGCAGCGCGATGCGGCGCACCAGCGGCTGATGCTGCTGCAGCAGATGGGACTTCTCGATGGTTCCCTGGGCGGTGTACACGTGCGGTCCTTGTTGCATTGGTTGATCTGGTTCAGGCGGCGGCCGCGCTCGGCATGTGGAGTGCGCGCGGCGCAGGCATCGCGATGCGGCTGTCGTTCTTGGCATGGCCGTTCGCGCGCGCGCCGCGTGCGGGTGCGCGCCACGGCCAGCCCAGCACGTCGACCGCGATGCGGCGGAAGTCCATCGAGGCCGGGCTCGCCGGAAACGCTTCCACCACCGTCCGGCCGAGACGACGGGCATCGGCATGGTGCGCATCGGCGCGAACCCAGCCCGCGGGCTCCAGCGACACCGCGAGATAGCGGCTGCCGGTGTTCGCAAGGTTGGTCATGATCTTCTGCGCCTCGACCGCGCCCGACGCGCGGTTGACAAGGAGGCGGATCTGCATCAGGCCGTGCGCGTAGTGCAGGCGCTTGATGCCCGCGTAGGCCGCGGTGATCGACGGGGCGTTCGACTGCAGCACCAACACCAGTTCGTCGGCCTGCTGCGCGAGCGGCGACAGACGGCCTTCGTCGTCGAGCGCGGCGTCGATCAGCACCACGCCGCCGTGGCGAAGCGTCCTCGGATCGCAGGGCGGATGCGGCGGCGGCCGCACCTCCACGCCGCATTCGGCGGCCATGCCCGGCACGTCGACGCCCCACACCGAAGCGGCCGAAGCGTCATCGGCGTCCTGCTCGTCGATGAGCGACACATCCTTGCCCTGGTGCACCAGCGCCGCTGCGAGATTCATCGCGGTGGTGGTCGCGCCATCGCCGCGGCTCATGCCCGCGATCGCGATGACGCGCGTCGGCGTGTTCGCCAGGAGGCGGCGCAGTCCGTCCGCCTGATCCGCAACCCGCTTGCTCATGCAGTGCTCCTCACGCCTGCTTTTCGATGGCGCGCAGTTGCGGCTGCATCGGCGCGGTGGACTCGGTGCCGAGCGCCTCCAGCAGCACGAAGAGCTTGCTCACGCCCACGTACAGAGCATTGCCGGTGAGCGGCCGGCCCGACTTCGCGGGACGCCCGGTCAACTGGTTGAGCAGCATGCGCGCGCGGTCCGCCCACTCGCCCCGCGCGTGCAGCAGTCGCCACGCGGTGGTGGTCACCTGGCCCGCGATCAGCAGGCGCTTGAGCATGTCCGGATCGCCCAGCTCGCCCATTCCGCCCGCGAGCTGCAGCCCCTGGCGGATGAGGCGGAAGCACGGCTCCGCGTCGGCCGCCCAGGCCTGCCACTGCGCGAGCTGACGCGCGCTGACGCGCATGTCCGCGTTCGACAGCATGCAGGTCTGCGCGAGGATCTTCTGGCCGCGCTCGTCGAGCACGCGCCGCACAACGCCGCGCATCGGCGGCAGCGCGGGCTTGTCCGCAGCGACGCGCAGCTGGACCATCGCGTGGGCCTCGCATTGCATCGCCGGCTTGCCCTTGAAGACGGCCGGTACCGGCTCGCTGAATTCGGCATCGATGCGCGCCAACGCGCTCGACTCGCCGGTGCGCAGCTCGATCACGCTGGTGGAGCCGGGCACGCGGGCCAGCCATTGCTGGCTCTGCGACTGCCACTCCGCCATCAGTTCGACTGCGGGCATCCTCGGCAGCAGGTGCACCACCGGCTTGCCCAGCGACTGCCTGCCCAGCCACTGCACCTGGCGCACGCCCGGCTTGCGCCGCGCATCGCCGCCGCGCGTCCCAGCCGTCGAAAGCCACTGGTTCGGCGCCGACAGCGGCTGCCCGTGGCGATCGGACAGGAGCAGGCTGCTCTGGCATTCGTAGACATCGTCCCCGCCATTCGAACGCAGGCCCACCTGTCCCGACAGCGCGAGCACATGGCCGTCGCAACCGACGGCGATCTCGCTGCGGGCGTGCACCAAGAGGTCGTCCTGCACGGTCTTCTGGCCGATGCTCTCGTCGCCCGCATGGCGCCAGAAGCGCCGCGCGGCTTCGAAGCCGATCTGCGCACCGGCGAGCGCACCCGCGGCGGTCGCGAGTTCCTGCGCATCGTGCGCCATCGCGCGGATGAGGTTCTGGTACTGCGTGCGCAGCCGATCGGTCTCGACCTGCGCCTGCACCACTTGCGCGGACGGCGCGGCGCCTGCCGGCTCGTCGTGCATCTCGACTTCGCTTGGCACGAAGAGCGCGTTGTGGCGCCGCGGCTGGAAGACGCTGTCCACCAGCTGCGCGCGATCGGCGGGCATCAGGTTCTCGGGCACCTTCTGGCCGCTGGAGATGTAGTGCACCGGCAGGCGGTGGCGGATGACGGTGTCGATCAGCGCGCCCGGATGCGTGGACTCGTCCGTCTTCGTGAAGATGCAGCCCGCGAGCTCGTTGCCGCCGCCATGACGATAGGCGTGCACCACTTCGTTGAGCGTGTCGCCGTGGCTGGTCGCGTTGAGCAGCAGCAGCCGCTTCACCGGCCGGTGCGTGCTGCACAGCATCGCGATCTGGTCGGACACCGCGCGATCGCGCTGGCTCATGCCGACGGTATCGATGAGCACCATGTGCTTGTCGCGCAGGTCCTGCAGCACGAGGTGCAGGTCGGCCGCGTCCTTCACGCCATACACCGGCACGTCGAGGATCTGGCCGTAGATGCGCAATTGCTCGTAGGCGCCGATCCGATAGCTGTCGGTGGTCACCAATGCGAGCTTGTCGGCGCCGAAGCGCATCACGCAACGCGCGGCCAGCTTGGCGGTGGTCGTGGTCTTGCCCACGCCGGTCGGGCCCATCAGCGCATAGACGCCGCCCTGCGACAGCAGCGCATCCTCGTCCTCGTGCACCGGGAGCGCGCGGATCAGTTCCGAGCGCGCGAAGGCCATTCCTTGTGCGTAGCTCTGGCCGGTGGGCAGCTTCTCGAGCAGCGCCTTCGACAGACGCGCGCTGAAGCCTGCACCGAGCAGCGTGCGCAGCAGGCGGCCGCGCACCGGGTCCTGGCGCTGCTTGTCGTTCCACACGACGCTGGCGAGCTGTTCCTCGATCATGCCGCGCATCGAGTGGAGTTCGTTGAGCACGACGTCGGTTTGTGCCGTGGCGGGTTGCGGCTCGGGCCTGGGCTGGATCGCAGGGGCCGAAACGACCGGGACCGGCCTCGGGATGGCGGCAGCGACAGGTGCAACGGATGCAACCGGTGCCGCGGGTGCGACAGCCATCGCGGGCGCGACGAGCGGAGCCGGCGCAACCGGCGCGGCAACCTGCGGTGCAGGCGCAGTAGCCGGCTCCATCGGCGCGGCGCTCTGCAGCGCCTGCGTGACATCGCTCTCCAGCATCGCCACGATCTCGACGCCTTCGGCCGATGCGCGGTTGCTCAGGACGATGGCTTCCGCGCCGAGCGCCTCGCGCACCAGGCGCAGCGCCTCGCGGCTGGTGGCGGCAACGAATCTGCGGGCCGTCGTCCGCACGTCTGTCGGGATACTCACGCTCTTCCTCCAATGGTGGCGGTGATCTTGATGTTGCGGGTGTCAGGGATCTCCGCGTGGGAGAGCACCTTCAGTTGAGGCAGGCTGCGCCGCAGGAAGCGCGCGAGCAGCACGCGCAGCGAGTGCTGCACCACGAGCACCGGCGCCAGGCCGATCTGCTCCTGGCGCGTGATGGCGGCCTGCGTCTGGCGCAAGAGGTTGTCGGCGAGGCCGGGTTCGATGCCGCTGCTGCTGGTCATGGCCTGCTGCAGCACAGCGTCGAGCGACGCGTCGAGGCCGATCACCTGCAGCTCGGCATCGCCCGGGAAGAGCTGCTGCGTGATCGCGCGGCCCAATGCGAGACGCACCATCGACGTGAGCTCGGTCGCATCCTTGATCGTGGGCGCATGCTCGGCGATGACGTCGAGGATGGTGCGCATGTCGCGGATCGAGACTTCCTCGTCGAGCAGGTTCTGCAGCACCTTGTGCAGCGTGCTGAGCGACACGACCTTGGGCACGAGGTCCTCGGTGAGCTTCGGTTCGGCCTTGGTGATCTGGTCGAGCAGCTGCTGCACTTCCTGCCGGCCGAGCAGTTCCGCCGCATGGGTCTGGATCAGGTGGTTCAGGTGCGTCGCCATCACGGTGCACGCGTCGACCACCGTGTAGCCGTAGATCTGCGCCTGCTGGCGCAGGCTGCCGTCGATCCACACCGCCGGCAGGCCGAAGGCCGGGTCCGTCGTCGGCGTGCCCGGCAGGTTGCCCGTGACCTGTCCCGGGTTGATCGCCATCCATTGGTTCGGAAACGCTTCGCCGCGGCCGATCTCCACGCCCTTCAGGCTGATGACGTAGCTGTTGGGCTTGATCTCCAGGTTGTCGCGGATGTGCACCACGGGCACCAGGAAGCCGATCTCCTGCGCGATCTTCTTGCGGATGCTCTTGATGCGGCCCAGCAGCTCGCCCTGCTGCGACTGGTCCACCAGCGGGATCAGCCGGTAGCCGACTTCCATGCCGAGCGGGTCGACCATCGCCACGTCGTCCCAGCTGGCCTCGGCCGCCGCTTCGGCCGCGGGCGTCTGCGCGACCTGCACGGCAGCGCCCCGCTCCGCCGTTTCGGGCGGCTTGCGGCGCAACAATGCCCGGCCGCCCCACGCCAGAGCGCCTGCGATCAGCAGGAAAGCCAGGTTCGGCATGCCGGGGATCATCCCCATCAGGCCGATGATGCCGGCCGTGAGGAACAGCACCTGCGGGTTCGAGAACAGCTGCCCGGTGAGCTGGCGGCCGACGTCTTCCTCGGTCGTCACGCGCGACACGATCACGCCGGCCGCGGTCGAGATCACGAGCGCCGGGATCTGCGCGACCAGGCCGTCGCCGATCGCGAGCAGCGTGTACGTCGTGCCGGCGGTCGAGAAGTCCAGCCCGTGCTGCACGACGCCGACGACCAGGCCGCCGATGATGTTGATGACCATGATCATGAGGCCCGCAACCGCGTCGCCGCGCACGAACTTGCTGGCACCGTCCATCGAGCCGTAGAAGTCGGCTTCCTGCGCGACTTCGGTCCGGCGCTTGCGGGCCACGTCCTCGCCGATGAGGCCTGCGTTCAGGTCGGCATCGATCGCCATCTGCTTGCCCGGCATCGCATCGAGCATGAAGCGCGCGCCGACCTCCGCGATGCGGCCCGCACCCTTCGTGATGACCATGAAATTGATGATCACGAGGATGACGAACACCATCACGCCGACCGCGAAGTTGCCGCCGACGAGGAAGTGGCCGAAGGCCTCGATCACCTTGCCCGCCGCGTCGGGCCCGGTGTGCCCGTGCATCAGCACCACGCGCGTGGATGCGACGTTGAGCGACAGGCGCAGCAGCGTCGAGAACAGCAGCACCGCCGGGAAGGCCGCGAAATCGAGCGCCTTCATGGTGTACATGCTCACCAGCAGCACCATCACCGACATCGCGATGTTGAAGGTGAACAGCAGGTCGAGCAGGAAAGGCGGCAGCGGCAGCACCATCATGCTCAGGATGAGGATGATGAGGATCGGCCCCGCCAGCCCCTTGAACTGGTTGCCGGAGAAGAATTGCGTCGGCAGACGCATCAAGCTGGCCATGGAATTCATGCGGTCTTCGGTGTGTAGGCGAGCGCCTCGGGGATCGGCAGATCGGTCGGCGTGCGCGGCGCATCGCCGATGCCCTCGTTCTTCCAGCGCTTGAGCTGGTAGACCCAGGCGAGCACTTCGGCGACCGCCGTGTAGAGGCCGGACGGGATCTCGTCACCCAGCCGCGTGTGCTTGTAGAGCGCCCGCGTGAGCGGCGGCGCCTCGAGCACCGCCACCTTGTGTTGCACGGCGAGCTCTCGGATGCGCTGTGCGATCAGGTCCGTGCCCTTGGCGACCACGCGCGGGGCGCGCATGTCGCCGTCGATGTACTTGAGTGCGACCGCGAAGTGCGTCGGGTTGGTCACGACGATGTCGGCCTTCGGCACCTCGGACATCATCCGGCGCCGTGCGATTGCCTGCTGCTGGCGGCGGATCTGCGCCTTGATCTGCGGATCGCCTTCGCTTTCCTTGTGCTCCTGGCGCAGGTCCTCGCGCGACATGCGCAGCTTGCGGTAGTAGCTGAAGAGCTGCCACGGCACGTCGATCATCGCGACCACCAGCAGTGCGGCGGCGATCAGCGCGCAGTCGCGCGCGACCATCATGATGGTCTGGGGAATCGCGGCGCTCACCGGCAGCACCATGAGCTGCATCACGCCGTCGAGGTCGCGCGCGATCACCAGCCAGGCAACGCCGCCGATCAGCGCCGACTTCGACAGCGCCTTGACGAGTTCGACGAGCGACTGCGCCGAGAACATCCGGCCGATGCCGGCGACCGGATTGAGCTTGCCGAAGTTCGGCGACACCGCCTTGCCCGAGAACAGCCAGCCGCCGAGCATCATCGGCGCGACCACCGCGGCCACCACCATCATCACGAACAGCGGTGCGATGGCCATGAGCGCGTGCAGCACCATCGAGCCGGCCTGGACCATCATCTGCGACGGATCGAACGCCGAGTCGCGTTCGAAGCGCAGGCCCTTTTGCAGTGCACGCTCCAGGGTGCCGCCGAGCGACCCCGCGGAGAACCACAGGCCGCCCATGGCGGTGCCCAGCATGACCAGCGTGGTCAGCTCGCGGGAACGGGCGACGTTGCCTTCTTCGCGCGCCTTCTCCAGGCGCCGCGCAGAGGCAGGTTCCGTTTTTTCGAGATCGCTTTCCTCAGCCATTCATGCTCCATCGAGCATCGGTGAAGACCACCGGCTCGTGGCTGATTATTCGACCTGGGCTGCTGGAGCAATCGCCCGATCAAGGGGGGTAACTGGCTCTATCTCGGGCAATCACCGGTCGCTTTTCGGGGTGCGTGGGGAGGACACCGGGTGGTCCCCTCCGCGAATGTCCCCCGCCCTTCGGGCTCCTCCTTTATTTCGCTGCGGGGACCACCCGGCATCCTCCCCACGGGAGCCGCCGTGTTGAGCCGGCCGATAAACAACCGCGGTGACGGATCGCGCCGATGGCGTGCTCTGCGCAGCGAAATAACGGAGGAGGCCGCAGGCCGGGGGACATTCGCGGAGCAGAGTACGCCGTCGGCGTGATCCCGCCCCCACGCGTCGAACAACCGCGCGCGAAACGAAGTGAGCGAGACCGGAGCGGGTTCAGAACCCCAGGCTCGCCAGCAGATCGTCGACCTGCGACTGGTCGGTCACCGCGTCTGCATTGCCAGGCTTGATCTGCGGCCCGTTCATCAGGCTATTCGAAGCGACAATCTCCTGCCGCTTCTCGGCCGGCGAGTTGTCGATCAGCACCTGCAGCAGTTGCGTCTCGACCTCGTTGACCACTTCCATCATCTTCTTGATGACCTGCCCGGTCAGGTCCTGGAAGTCCTGCGCCATCAGGATCTCCATGAGCTGCGCATTGATCGCGCTGGCCTTTTGTGGCACGTCGCCCAGGTACTCGCGCGTGTCCGTCACGAGCTGGCGCGCGTGATCCAGCTCGATCGGGTTCTTGAACCACTCGTCCCACCGCTGGGTGAGGCCCTTGGCGTCGGCGGCGAGCCCTTCCTGCAGCGGCTGCGCGATGTCGATCGCATTCAGCGCACGATGCGCGGCGCGCTCCGTGGTTTCCGCCACGTAGTTTAGGCGGTCGCGTGCACCGGGAATCGCCTGCGCGGCCTTCTCGACCTGTTTGTCGAGGCCCAGCTCGCGCATGCCTTCACGCAGCTGCCGCGTCAGCTGCCCGATGCGGCCCAGCAACTGTTCAGCGGTGTTCCCGTGATCGTTGTCGATGGTTTGATTCATTTGATTTGCTCCGCGGCGCGCGATGCGCTCCGCAAAAGGTCACTTGGCCAGTTTTTCAAAGATCTTGGTGATCTTCTCTTCGAGGGTGGCCGCCGTGAAAGGCTTGACCACATAGCCGTTCGCGCCGGCCTGCGCGGCGGCCACGATGTTTTCCTTCTTGGCCTCGGCCGTCACCATCAGCACCGGCAGCTTCGACAGCTCCGGATCGGCGCGGATGTTCTGCAACATCGTCAGGCCGTCCATGTTGGGCATGTTCCAGTCCGACACCACGAACCCGAAGCTGCCGCCGCGCAGCTTCTCCAAGCCCGCCGCGCCGTCCTCGGCCTCGTCGACGTTGAGGAACTCGAGTTCCTTCAGAAGGTTGCGCACGATGCGCCGCATGGTCGGGAAGTCATCCACGACCAGGATCTTGATGCTCTTGTCAATCACGTTCATCGCTCCAAAAAGGTTCACTTCAACTTCACACACTCACGCCCCTATCTATCGCCCCGGCCCCATTCAGGGCACCCGCGGAACCGGCTCCGCCGGGCCGCCAGGTGCGCCCCCTGCAAGGGGGTGCAGAGCCACACGAAGTGGGCGAGGCTGGGGGTGGGCCCATCTACACACGGTTCGTTCTCGCCCCGAAGGTGCGCAGGTGGGCAAGCACACGCCGGCTCATCTCGCTCAAGGGCGCGACCTCGTCCGCCGCGCCCAATGCAATCGCTTCCTTCGGCATGCCGAAGACCACGCAGCTCGCCTCGTCCTGCGCCAGCGTGTGGGCGCCGGCCTTCTTCATGCGCAACAGGCCCTCGGCCCCGTCCTTGCCCATGCCGGTGAGGATCATTCCGATCGCGTTCTTGCCCGCATGCCGCGCCGCGGAATCGAACAGCACGTCGATCGACGGACGATGCCGGTTCACCGGCGGCTCCTGGTCGAGATGCGCGACATAGTTCGCGCCGCTGCGCGCGAGCGAGAGGTGGTAGGCGCCCGGCGCGATGTAGGCATAGCCCGGCAGCACGCGTTCCCCGTGCTCCGCTTCCTTGACGGTGATGCGGCACAGGCCGTCCAGCCGCTGCGCGAAGGACTTCGTGAATCCCGCCGGCATGTGCTGCGCGATGAGCACCGCCGGGCAATCGGGCGGCAAGGGCTGCAGCACTTCGCGGATCGCCTCCGTGCCGCCGGTCGATGCGCCGATGATGATGAGCTTCTCGGTACTCAGCAGCGGGCTGCGCAGCAGGGCTTCCTGCGCGACCTCTCCCTGCGGCTTGGCGGCCGCGCCACCGCGCGCCGCCAGCAACCGCGCGCAGGACGCGGTGCGGATCTTGCCCGCGATCAGCTCGGTGTAGTTCAGCAAGCCGTCGCGCACTCCGAGGCGCGGCTTGGTCACGAAATCGATTGCGCCCAATTCCAGGGCGCGCAGGGCGATCTCGGAGCCACGCTCGGTCAGCGACGAAACCATCACCACCGGCATCGGTCGCAGGCGCATGAGCTTCTCGAGAAACTCGAGCCCGTCCATGCGCGGCATTTCGACGTCGAGCGTCAGGACGTCCGGGTTCGTCTGCTTGATCAACTCGCGCGCGACGATCGGATCGGCGGCCGTCCCGACCACCGTCATGTCGGGCTGGCTGTTGATGATCTCGGTCATCACGCTGCGGATCAGCGCCGAATCGTCGACGCACAGCACCTTGATCTTGTTTGCGTTGTTCGTGCTCACCAGCTTCCTTTGTTCTTCGCCGATGGGCTCGTGTCGCCGGCGGCATGGTTGTTGGGCCGGAACAGGCCGGGGTTCGCGCGAGGGCTGACCAGCTTGCGAAGCAGCTCGCCCTCCTCCTGCCGAATGGTCTGCACCTCGGCCTGCCCGCGCAGCTTGCGCACCACCGCCTTGCCGCTGGCCGGGATGAAGCACACGCGCCGCGCGTACGGTCCGCGCAAGTCCTGTGCAGCGATGGCGATGCGCTCGGCACGCAGGTAGCGCAGCACGAAGTCCGCATTGCGGTCGCCGATGTTGAGCGTGGTCATGTTGGCGAGCACCGCGCCGCCGCCGAACACTTTCGCCTGGAGCCGCTCGCGGCGTGCTCCGGCGCGCAGCAGGTCGCGGATCAGCACGTCCATCGCGTAGGCGCCGTAGCGCATCGACTCGGCCTGGTCTCGCGCACTCGCGTCGCCGTCGTCCGGCAGCATGAAGTGGTTCATGCCGGCGACGCCGTTGTCGATGTCCACGAGACATGCCGACACGCATGAGCCCAGCACCGTGGTCAGCACCGTGTCGGTCGTCGTCACGTAGTACTCCGACGGCAGCAGCTTCACCGCCATGCTGCCCACGTCGCGGTCGAAGTAGTGGTGGCTTGCAACCGAACCGGGGGCGACCGGGTTCATGCCGCCACCGCCTTCGCGGCGCCGCGCGCCAGCTCGTACACCGTATGCCCCAGCGGCTTGAAGGTCTGGTTGACGAGCGACGCATTCTCCGAATGCCCGGCGAACAGCAGACCACCCGGCTTGAGCAGCGGCGCAAAGCGGTCGAGCACCTTCTTCTGCGTCGGCTTGTCGAAATAGATCATCACGTTGCGGCAGAAGATCGCGTCCACCGGCTCCTTGACCGACCACGCGGGGTCGAGCAGGTTGAGCCGAGAGAACTTCACCATCGCCGCCACTTCGGAGCGCACGCGGACCTTGCCCGCGTTCGCGCCGGTGCCCTTGTCGAAGAACCGCCGCAGCCGCTCGGGCGACAGCCGGCTGACCTGCTCGGCGGTGAACACGCCCGCCTGGCCCTTCGCCAGTACCGCGGTGTCGATGTCGGTCGCGATCACCTTCGCCGAGCTCGCGCGTGCGCCGAGGGCCTCCATCAGCGTGATCGCGAGCGAATAGGGTTCCTCGCCGGTCGAGGCGGCCGCGCACCAGACGGTGACCGGTTGCTGCACCTTGCGCACATGCTCGGCCAGCACCGGGAAGTGATGCGCCTCGCGGAAGAAGGAGGTCAGGTTCGTGGTCAGCGAATTGATGAACGACTGCCACTCGTCGCCGTCCTGGGTCGATTCGAGCATCTCCAGGTAGGCCGAGAACTCGGGCAGCCGCAGCTCGCGCAACCGCCTGGACAGACGGCTGTAGACCATCTGTCGCTTCTGCTCGCCGAGGGCGATGCCAGCACGGCGGTGGATCAGCGTTCGCACTTTGGCGAAGTCGCCGTCGGTGAAAAGGAATTCGGTGTTCACTGCCATCGTCGGTGCGTTGCTTTCAAGGTGCCTGGCGAGCCCGCCTGCGATGCATCGATCGGTGACGGGCCTGCCCTGCATGCCTGTATATCGGCAGCGAATCCCCGGGGGTTTAGGGCACTCAGGGCATTTCGAGCGCGCTGGCCTCTTGCGACCAGACCATGGCGGACAGGTGCGCGGCGTTGACCTGGCCCGCGCTGACGAACAGCGCCTCGGCCAGGCGCGGGGCGTCGCCGCTGTCCGTCTCGCAGGCTTCCACGAGCGACAGGAAGGGCGCGTAGACGCCCTTTCGCGACAGGATGGCCTGCTGCACCGATTCGGTCAGCTGCACCTTGCTCAGGACCTCTTCCATCGTCACGCCCAGGAGCTGGTCGATGAGAGAGAACATGCCGACCACGAAGAGGTTGTCCGAATCGCTCGCGGGCAGCATGCCCTGCCCCATGAGCTCGACGAAGCGGCCGCGCATGATCGCGCGCTTCATCATGAAGTGGGAACTCGTGCGATTGCTGGTCGCCAGCAGCACCGAGAGCCAGCGGAAGAGCGGCTGGTAGCCGAGCATCGAGACCGCGTGCCGAAGCGATGTGATCTCCACGCCCACGCCGATCGCCGGCGAATTGATGTGACGCAGCAGCCGGTAGGTGAGCGCCGCATCGCGCTTGAGCGCGGCCTCGATCGAGCGCACGTTCTCGTTGCGCTGGAGCATCTGCATCAGCCGCACGATCAGCAGCGACTCGGGCTGCAGCTCGCCGACCTGCTTCACCGGCGGCGGCGGCCGGCTGGCTTCGACGAACACGTCGACGCGGTGATCCGCGCAGGTCTCGAAGCGGTCCCATCCGTTCATGCGCGTCGCGATGAGCTGGATCGGCGCACGACCGACCGGCTCGCCCTCCCGCACTTCGGCAATCAGCGCCGGATCGCCCGCCCCAACGTCGAAGTGCGTGACGATCTCGAGCAGCTCCGGGTCCTGGGGCAGCGCCGGTGCGTCGCGCAGCATGAAGCCGAAGCCCTGCTCGCGCAGGAAGACCAGCATCGAGCGCGTGTCGGGATCGGCAAGGTCGTCCATGCCCATGCACAGCACCACGTTCCCCGGAGGGAGTGCCTGCAACTCGTTGTGGAACAGCGCATCGACCGTGACGTCGAGGTACACGGCCAGCCGCCCGAGGCGCCAGCCCTTGGGCGGATTGAGATGCTTGGCGATGCACTCGATCAGCGCCTTGCATTGTGCGGAGGCGTCGGCGCCACCGGTCGCATCGCGCCAGGCGAAGCGAATGCCCTGCACGCGCATCTGCGCATCGAGCTGCAACGCATAGCCCACATAGCCGTTGGCCTCCGCCTCTTCCAGCAGCGCGCTCTCCGGCGATGGCTCCTGGGTGCCGTGCGCCACCGGTGCCACCAGTTCATCGACCGCGACGTCACCCTTGGATCCCTGGCGGCGAAAGAAGTCAAAACGCATTGCAAATGTCTCCGTCAATTTCTCAGGTCAGACACCCGGTCGCGACCGGGTGCACGGGGCAATTGCATGAAGAAGCTCAAGCTTCGACGGCCGCCATCCTCGAAGCGCCGGCGAGCGCCGCCGCACTGGCGGCCTGGGCGCGCTGGATGCGCGGCATCGCGCCGACGTCGATGATGAAAGCCACGCTGCCGTCGCCGAGGATGGTGGCCGCCGAGATGCCGGGCACCTTGCGGTAGTTGGTCTCCAGGTTCTTCACCACCACCTGGTGCTGTCCGAGCAGCTCGTCCACGAGGAGCGCGAAGCGCGCGTCGTCGGCCTGCACGATCACGAGGATGCCCTGCGTCGGGTTCACCTGCGCGCCCGACACGTCGAACACGCGGTGCAGTTCGATCAGCGGCAGGTATTCGCCGCGCACCTTGATGACATGGCCGTCGCTGGTGATCGAGTGCAGGTGCTCCGGCAGCGGCTGCAGCGACTCGATCACGTAGGACAGCGGCAGGATGTAGGCCTCGTTGCCCACCTTGACCGACATGCCGTTGAGGATCGCGAGCGTGAGCGGCAGCACGATGCGGGTGGTCGTGCCATGGCCGCCGCGCGACTGGATCTCGACGTGGCCGCCCATCTCCTGGATGTTGCGCTTGACCACGTCCATGCCCACGCCGCGGCCCGAGATGTCGGTCACCTGCTCGGCAGTGGAGAAGCCGGGCGCGAAGATGAGCTGCCAGACTTCCTCGTCGGGCATCGATTCGCTCACCGCGAGCCCCTGCTGCAAGGCCTTGGCGAGGATCTTCTCGCGGTTCAGGCCGGCGCCGTCGTCGCTGACTTCGATCACGATGTTGCCGCCGTGGTGCTGCGCGGACAGCAGCAGCTGGCCCGTCGCTTCCTTGCCCTTGGCGGTGCGGATGTCGGGCGTCTCGATGCCGTGGTCGAGGCTGTTGCGCACCAGGTGCGTGAGCGGATCGACGATGCGTTCGATCAGGCCCTTGTCGAGTTCGGTCTCGCGGCCGTTGGTGTCCAGCCGCACCTGCTTGCCGAGCTTGGCGCTCACGTCGCGGATCACGCGCGGGAAGCGGCTGAAGACGTAGTCCATCGGCATCATGCGGATGGACATGACCGATTCCTGCAGATCGCGGGCGTTGCGCTCCAGATGGCCCAGGCCGCTGAGGAAGCGCTCGTAGGCGACCGGGTCGAGCATCGTCGCGGCCTGCGTGAGCATGGATTGCGTGATGACCAGTTCGCCCACGAGGTTGATGAGCTGGTCAACCTTCTCGACATCGACGCGGATCGAGCTCGATTCCTTCCCGGCCGCGGCAGCGGCTGCGGCAGGTGCGGCGGCTGCCGGAACCGGCGCTGCGGCGGCCTGCGCGCGTACGGGTGCGGCGGCCGGCGCCACAGGCGCGGCAGCGGCTGCGGCTTCCGCTGCAGCTTCGGCTGCGACGGGCTCGGCCTCGGCCGCGGGCGCAGCCACCTCGCGCGCGATGTCGATCTGCGACTCGTCGATGACGAAGCAGCACACCGCGATGATCTCGTCGGGCTCGCAGGTGGTGTCGAGCATCACGATCAACTGCTCGTTGCTGCGCGTGCGCGAGACGATCTTGCCGAGATTGGCGAGTTCGTCCGCGAGCAGTTCGCATTCGCTGTCCGACAGGCCGCTCAGGCGGATGCGCAGCGCACCGTCCGAAGCGGTCGCCTCGGGCGCGGGCGCCGCGGCAGCCACGGGCGCAGCGACTGGCGCCGGTGCAGGTGCAGGTGCAGGTGCAGGCGCCGCAGCGAGGCTCTTGCCATCGGCGGTCTCGAGCGCGAGTTTCTGCAGCACGGCGCAGATGTGCGCCACCATGTCGGGCGCGGGTTCTTTGCCAGCCTGGTAGGCGGTGAGTTGTTCTTGCAAGGCGTCCTTCGTTTCCAAAAAGGCATCGATCATGGGAGCGCTCAGGCGAAGCTGTGCATGGCGCGCCCGGTCCAGAAGGGTCTCCAGCAGATGCGTCGTTTCGGTCAACGCGGAAAAGCCGAAGGTGGCCGCGCCGCCCTTGATCGAATGGGCCGCACGAAAAATGGCATTGAGCTGTTCGATGTCCGGCGAATCGACATCGAGCTCGAGGAGCAGTTGCTCCATCTCGGCCAGAAGCTCGATGGCTTCGACGAAGAATGCTTGGGAAAACTGACTGAGGTCCATTTTTTTTGCTTCGCTGCTACTGGGTGGGCGCGGATGGTTCGAACGACGCCGGCTTCAGGTCGGCGGCCTCCGTGCTCGGGCGCAACGACGTGCCGACTCTGGGCTTGTCGAGTTCGCCGCTGTTCTCGCGCTCGATGCGGTCCTGTGTCTGCCGGTTCAGGACGATGATGCTGATGCGCCGGTTGATCGGGTTGCGCGGCTCGGCGTTGTCCAGGTGCATGCTGTCGGCGAGGCCGACGACGCGCAGCACCTTGTTCTCTTTCATGCCGCCCGTCACGAGCTCGCGCCGCGATGCATTGGCGCGGTCGGCCGAGAGCTCCCAGTTGCCGTAGGCCCTGTCGCCGTTGGTGTAGACGATGGCGTCGGTGTGGCCCGAGAGGGTGATCTTGTTGGGCAGGTCGTTGAGCGTCGGCCCCAGCTCGCGCAGGATCGCCCGCATGTGCGGCACGACGCGCGCGCTCGCGAGGTCGAACATCGGACGCTTGTCGCTGTCCACGATCTGCAGGCGCAGGCCTTCGGTCGTGATGTCGATCAGGATCTGCGAGCGCAGCTGCTTGAAGATCGGGCTGCTCTCGATCATGTCGTCCAGCCGCTTCTTCATGTCCGCCAGGCGCGCGGCGTCTTCCATCTCGGCGCGCTCGGCGTCGGAGAGCTTCTCCTCGCCTTCCTGGGCGATCGGGTCCGGGCCGCCGCCGGGAATCACGCTCGAGCTGAGGCTGTTCTTCTCGCCGCCGCTCAGGGCCACCTTCAGCGGCATGCGGAAGTGCTCGGCGATGCCTTCGCGCTGCTTGGGCGTCGAGATCGACAGCAGCCACATCACGAGGAAGAAGGCCATCATGGCCGTCATGAAGTCGGCGTAGGCGATCTTCCAGCCGCCGCCATGGTGGCCCCCGCCCTCCCCGGCGACCTTCTTGATGATGACGCGATGCTTGTCTGCGCTCATGGTCTACGCCCCGGCGGTCAGCGGGCCTTGACCTCGCGGACGTGCTCGTCGAGCTCGCTGAACGTCGGACGCTCGGTCGAGAACAGCACCTTGCGGCCGAACTCCACCGCCAGTTGGGGCGCATAGCCGTTCAGGCTCGCGAGCAGGGTGACCTTGGCGCACTGGAAGACCTTCATGCCCTCTTCGACCTTCTGGTCGATCACGGTCGCCAGCGGCATCACGAAGCCATAGGCCATGAGCACGCCGAGAAAGGTGCCCACCATCGCGTGGGCGATCAGCGAGCCCATCTCGGAAGGCGGGAGATTGGCCGAACCGAGCGCGTGCACCACGCCCAGCACCGCGGCCACGATGCCCAATGCGGGAAGCGCATCGCCGACGCGCGCCAGGCTGTGCGAAGGCACTTCGGCCTCGTGGCGGATGGTCTCGATCTCGTGGTCCATCAGCGCCTCGATCTCGAAGGCGTCGGTGTTGCCGCTGACCATCAGGCGCAGGTAGTCGCAGAGGAACTCCATGAGCTCGTGCTCGCCCATGATCTCCGGATAGCGGTTGAAGATCTCGCTGTCCTTGGGGTTCTCCACGTCGGACTCGAGCTTCATCATGCCCTCCTTGCGCGCCTTGGCGAGCAGCTCGTACAGCAGGGCAAGCAGGTCCATGTAGAGCTGCTGGTTGTGCTTGGACGAACGCAGGAGCAGCGGCAATTCCTTCATCGTCGCCTTGATCGTCTTGCCGTTGTTGCCGGCAATGAACGCACCCAATGCGGCGCCCCCGATCATCAGCACTTCGATCGGCTGGAACAGGACGCCGAAATGACCGCCCATGAGGGCATAACCCCCGAAAACGGTTCCCACCACCACCAGGTATCCGACCAGCACGAGCACACGTTTCCCCTTTTGCCCTCAGGCGTCAAATCAAATGGGTTCGATTTCGAATTGAATGAATCGCCTCAGTGGCTGCGGGCCGCAGCCTGCGGTTGGGCACGCGGCAGGACGGTGTCGGACTCGGACTCGGTTTCGGTTTCGGTCGACGCTTCCACACGCTTCGGGCCGCGCGCCTTGCCCGCACGCGACGGCGGACGGCAAAGCACGCACACATAGCCGTGCTTGTTGTCGTGCGCATGCGCGACGAAACGGCCACCGCAGCGGCTGCAGGTGCTCAGCTGGAGCATGTCGCTCTCGAAGAAGCGCACCATCGTGTAGGCGCGCGTGAAGTCGAGCACGACCTCGCCGCCATGCGTCTCGATCTGCTCCATGTACAGGCGGTAGCTCTTGATGAGCGCACGCAGCGGCGTCTCATCCGCCTCTTCCAGCATGAAGCGGTACATGTTGTAGAACATCGAGGAATGGATATTGGCCAGCCAGGTCATGTACCAATCCGTCGAAAAAGGCAAAAGACCCTTGGGCGGCGAAACGCCTTTCAATTCCTTGTAGAGACGAATCAGGCGTTCGCGGCTCAGGCCGACTTCCGATTCAAGAAATTGCAGCCGCGCGCCGAGTTCGATCAGCTCGATGGCCAATTGAACCTCGCGCACCTCGCCGAGAACGCTTTTTTTTGTCATGCCATTGCGTCCGCTTCGCGCGACTGGATTTTCCGAGCAGCCATCAGGATCGACATATGCGCCTGCTGGAGGGTCGTATCCTTTTCCTCGCCAAATACAGCGAACATCGGATGATCGTCCAGGCGGAAACTGCAGAGCAGGAAATTCGACGCCGCCATTTTGACGATCTGGGTCAAGGACATATTGGCCAGCAAATCCGCCAGTTCGCGGCCGACTCCCAGACGATACATGGCCGCGGCGCGATCCTGCTTGGCGAGTTTTTGCGCGAGCAGCATGTAGGCGAGATTGATGTCACCGATCTCTTTCGAGATGTCGCCATTCGTCGCGGCGCCTTCGTTTTCCAATTCCACTCTGCACTCCGTTTGATACAGGTTCTAGTCTATCGGCAGGTCTTAACAATTATTAACATCTGAACAATCTGTCGTGCAACAAAGTGAGACTTATCTGACGAGAACCGGAGCTACTCCCAATCCCAAGAAACGCCAGCCAGCGGGAAGTAAGTAGAATGAATACAAGCAAACGGCCGATGCAAATTCATTGATGGATGAAAAAGTATTCAGTCGGCCAATAACTCGATAATCCTCGGGCCAATTAATCGCCACCTCTATGAATTCTCATTAATACGAAACAAAAAGTATCAATTCAAAAAACTTCGTGTGAAATAGTTCATGACGTGCGGCCCCGATTCGGATTCGTGTCACTTTCGAGACTGTGAATCCAGGCCATCAGCTCGGCCACCGCACGGTAGAGCTGCGGCGGGATCTGCCGGTCGAGGTTCACCTGCATGAGCAGACGGACGAGATCCGCGGACTCGTGCACATAGAGTCCGTTCGCCTTCGCTTCGCGCATGATCGATTCGGCCACCACGCCGTAGCCCTTCGCCACGACCACGGGCGCCTTCGAGGCGTCCGCATGCGACAGCGCCACCGCACTCTGGCGGTCGTTCGCACCGGCGGTCATGACGGATCCATCCCCGCAACCTGGAAGTCCTGCAGCCGCAGGCCGATCGCGTCCAACCGCCGCGCCAATGCGCCGCCGTCCGACTGCAGCAGGGCGACGGTGTCCGCGTCGGCCGCATTCAGGCGCGCATGCACGCCCGTCCCCACCAGGCTGAGCCGCACATCGACCACGCCCAGGCGTGGCAGACGCATCGACACGGTGGTCGACCAGGGTCGAGCGGCTTCTTCGCCACCGGCATGCGCCTCGCACTCGTCGCCCTCCTGCTCGATCGACCATTGCATCGGCACGCCGGGCCAGGCCTCGCCGCTCCAACGGAAGACCGACGTGGCGAGCAGATCGAGCTGTTGATGCACCAGCGCGATGGACTGCGGATGGATCATCTCGTTCGCAACAGGGGCGGGGCCGGCGACCTGAGCGTGGACGGCGTGGCGAACCGTCGCGGCTTCTGCGTCGGCATGCCCGGGCCTGGCTTCGGTCGTCACCGCGGGCGCTTCGGCCCAGCGGTAGGCCGCCTGGACACGCGCAGCCTCATGATGAGATTCGAGGTCTGGATCGGCGGCGGGCGGCACCTCGCCCGAAGGCGATGGTGCCGTCGCAGGCTTCGGCTCGTGCACCCCGGCGGCGCCGCCCTGCCCTGCAGGCTTCCCGGTGTTCGCGGCCAGTTCATCCACCGCCGGTACGATGCCTTGCGCGACAGCCTGCGGCGGCGCTTCGGCCTGCGGAGAAGTCACCGCCGCACCCGCCGCAACCGGCTGTGCCTCGGCCGCCAGCGCCACTGCGAGCCCGGGACCCGACCAGCGCGCCTGCGGCTCCTCGGCCATTTGCGCCAGCGTGCGGCCACCCGCCGCGAACTGCGCAAGATGCGATTCGTAGAACAGTCCGCTCTTCGATACGTTCTGCGACAGCGTGCCCGCGAGCGCAACCGCATCCGGCGCCTTCGCGGAAGCCCATGCCGGCGCGGCACCTCGCACCGGGCCGGCATCGCCATGCTCATCCGCCAGCAACGCGCTGATGACTCGGGCCGTGGCCGACAGTTCGGCTTTGGCGGCGCGCATCGGCGAGCCTTCGCGGTGCGCCGCCTCACCCAGGGCGCCGGGCACCAGTCTTTCGAGTGCCGCATCCGACGGCAGCCGCACGTCGTTCGCGACCTTGCCCACCTGCATCGCCGGTCCGGGTGGACCGATCTCGGCCTCGCTCTTGATGGCGAGCACGTCCAGCCGCGGCGACGTCTTCGCGGAAAGGAGCGTGTCGACCAACCCGGACAAAGCGATCATGGGGCCGTCTCAGTCGCGATCAGTGCGGCCGCCCGTAGGCCTTGCCCAGCGTCTGCTGCTGATGCAGCGAGCCCATGCGCGCGATGAGTTCCTCGATCTGCGGCTTCACCAGGCCGCTGACTTCTTCCTGGTCCACGCAGATTCGCGCGATCAGGCGACGCATCTCGTCATACTGCGCCGGGTCCAGCACTTCCAGCGGCTGCAGCACCTTGAGCCGCTCGACGAGCGCAGCGCATTGCGCCTCGAGCTCCGGCAGCCGACCCCATTCCTTTCCACGCGCCAACTCAGCCATCAGCGACACACGCATCGCGAGCTCGCTGTAGCAATGGACGACTTCACTCGTGACTGCCATGTTGTCCCTCGTCTTCTCAAACTGTGGCCGCATCAGGCGGCCGCCGCGCCGGCGTCGATCTCGCGCCAGGCGCCGGCGAGATCGTCGAGCAGCCGATCGGCCTCGTCGAGCGCCTTCGCGTCGTTGCGCAGGTTCGCGTACAGCAGCCGCTGCACGATGTAGTCGTAGAGCGCGGTCAGGTTCTTCACCAGATCGGCCCCCGACGCGCCGGCCGCATCGGCGTCGAGGCTGGCCTTGAGGCCGTTCTCGACGATGTTGATCGCCTTCGAGACCGCATTGCCCTTCGCGACCACGTCGCCTTCGGCCATGTGATGCCGTGCCATGCCGATGGCCGCCTTCGCACCGTCGAACAGCATGCAGATCAACTGGTGCGGCGACGCACTCATCGCCCCGGTTTCCACGCCGATGCGGGCGTAAGCGCTGGCGCCGGTCCTGAAGTTGTGGGAGGTGTACATGGTGGGCTTCGGCGGGGCTTACTTGCTGGAGCTCGAGTTCATCGCATCGAACTGCTGCGTGAGGTAGGTCTGCGTGCTCTTCATGCTGCTGACCAGAACGTCGAGCGCCGTGAACTGCGTGCGATAGCGCGCCATGGTGGCATCGACGCGCGCCTGCATCGTGTTGTACTGCTCGTCGAGATCCTTGATCGTCGCGGTCACGCCATCGGTCGCCACGGACAGACTGCCGCCGGTCTTGGTGAAGTCGGTGATCAGCGAATCCAGCTGCTTGCCGAAGCCCGAGGTGCTTCCGGTCCCGCTCGCGAAGAGATTCGAAACGCCTTCCAGATTGGTGTCGAGCGCCGAGGCCAACTTGGTCGAATCCACCAGCAGCGTGCCGTCCTTCTGGAAGGCCACTCCGATCTCGTTCAGCACCTTCAGGTCGTTCGCGCCGGTGCTCTGGGGCGTCGCGAGCACCTGCCGGACGCGGTTCATGATGTTGCGCAAGGTCGTATCGCCGACCAGTGCGCCGCCCGTGTTGGTGTCGGTGTCGTAGGCCGTCAGGCTCTTCGCGGTGCTTTGCAGGCTGTTGTAGGCCTTGACGAAGTCATTGATCGCGGAGGTCACGGTGCTCGTGTTGGCCTTCATCGACAGGCCGGTCGTGCCGGTCTGCACCAGGGTCAGCGTCGTCCCCTGGATCGCTTCCTTGACCGTGTTGGTCGTGCTGGTGATCGCGATGCCGTTCACGTCGAGCTTGGCGTTCTGCGCCGCAACGGTCTGCTTCAGGTTCTGCGTGCCGGCCGGATCGTTGCCCATCAGGCTCTGCAGCGCGGCGTCGCCGTTCACCGAGATCCGCATGCTCGACGTCTCGCCGGTCGTGGTGGAGTTCAGCACCAGCCGATAAGGCGTGCCGCTGCCGTCATTGACGATGCTCGCCGTGACGCCGGCATTGGCCGCATTGATCGCATCGCGGATGCCGGTGAGCGTGTTGTTGGGCGAATCGATGGTGAGCGATTTCGCGGTGCGCGAGCTGTACGCCGTGAAGCCGGAACCGGTGTATGTGCCGGTCGCGGCATCCAGCGTGCCGCCGGTGATGGTGCCGAAGTCGATCGTGATCTTGCCGCTGCCGATCGCGGTCGTCGCGCTCGCCTGCCCCGTGGCGATCATCGACTGGGCCTGCGCGAGCTGCGATACCTTGATGGTGTAGTTGCCGGCGGAACTGGGGTCGGTCGAGGTCGCAGCGAGGATGCCGCTCACCGTGGGTGTGCCTGTGACGGTCTGGAAGAGCGCTGGATCGGACAGCTTCTGCGCAGCGGTTTGCAAGGTGCTGAGAGCGCTCTGGACCGTCCCGTACGCCGTCAGCTTGCTCGTGAAGCTCTTTGCCTTGGTATCCAGCGCCGTCAGCGGCTGGCTTTCCGCTGTCTGGAGTTGGGTGAGCAGGCTGGCCAGATCCAGATTGGAGCCCACGCCCACGCTGCTGATGGTTGCCATGTTGTCGGTTTCCTGTCTTTTGAATGAAGAGGCGCTCGCGATCTCAGGCCTGCTGGCTGACCAGCAGCCCCGGCGCCTTGCCCATGACCTTCGCGATGCGGATCACTTCCTCGTTCGGGATCTGGCGGATCACCTCGCCATTGACGCGGTCGACCACCTTCACGATGACCTTGTCGGTGTCCCTGTCGATCTCGAACTGGAGACCGATCGAACGGCTGTCCAGTCCGGCATTCACTTCGCCGACGGCTTGCTCGACCTGCGCGGGCGTCGCCTCGGCCGCCTTGCCGGCACCGGCGCCCGTTGCTGCCGGCGAAGCGCCGCCGGCGCGCCCGACAAGCAACTGCGTCCAAGGGCTGTCCTTCGCGGGAATGGCTGGCATCGGGTTCGACATGATTTCCACCTTGGTTGCGGGGTTCGCTGTGCTCTGCGGCCTTGTCCTTGCCATGGCCGCAGGGCACAGCGCAGGCCACGAGGCCTGGCGCCGCCAGGACCTTCCCTTGCGGGAGGGGACCTGGCATTCCTTTCGCTATCTGCTAGTTGATCAACGCAGGAGGGACAGCACGCCTTGCGTGGTCTGGTTGGCCTGCGACAGCACCGAGGTGCCGGCTTGCTGCAGGATCTGGGCGCGCGTCATGTTCGACACTTCCACCGCGTAGTCCGCGTCTTCGATGCGCGAGCGCGACGACGACAGGTTGGTGATGGTGGTGCCGAGGTTGGCGATCGTGGAGTCGAAACGGTTTTGCACCGCACCGAGAGAAGAGCGCAGCTTGTCGACCTTCGAGAGGGCGGCGTCGATGGCGGCGAGCGGGTCGGTCGTGGCCGTGGAGTTGCTGACGGCGTTGGTCGTCAACTTGCCCGGCGAAGCTGCGTCGGCGTAGACCGTGTTTGCGTTCGCGTCGGTAACGATCCCGTTGCTATGCATCGTGATGGTCTGGACCGCGTTCGTCACGAGCGCGCCGCTGATGTCGACGAACTGCGCAGCGGCCGCTTGCGTGACCGCGCCTGCGGCACTGACCGCATAGGCAGCAGTTGCACCGGCGCCGTCGATGTCGATCGACGAGGCGACACCCGAGTTGACCAGCGCGCCCACTGCAGAAGCCGAGATCGGCTCGCCCGTCACGCTGAACGTGTCGGCGGTTGCGGTGGCAGTGTAGGTAGCACCCGTAGCGCCGATCTTGATCTTGTCGCCGGTTTGCATACCGGTGGCCGTCGTCGTCAACGAGGAAACCGTCGCGGCAACGGTGGTGCCATTGCCAGTCTTGGTGAGGTTGAAGTCTGCGTCCAGGAACAGGGCCGAGCCGTCGGCAGCGTCAGTCAGCGCGCCATTGCTGTCGATCTTGACGTCCGTGGACTTGCCGCCCAGGGTCACAGTCGCAGTCACAGATTGGCCAGCAGGCGGCGTCAGGGACGAGACCAGCGGAGCTCCGGTGCGGGCCGTATCGGCCGCGGTGTAGCTCTTGGTGGCAGCGCTGTAGGTGTAGGTCGTGGTGCCGATGGCAACCGTGCCCTTGTCCTGGATCTTGCCCAAGACATCATTGGCGGTGGCGGCCTGGCTCGGGGTCTTTGTGTAGACAGTGTTGCCGTTCGTCGTCGCGCCTTGAGCCCAGCCAGCGACCAGCAGATCGGTGGCGGTGGCGGTCTTGTTGGCGGCGCCCTTGCCGTTGATATTGAAGCCATCGAGGCCCAGCGTCTTGGCGCTGATCTCTTGCAGGTCGATGTCGATGGTTTCACCGTCGTTGGCGCCGACTTGCACCTTCAGCTTGCCGGCATCGGCCGACAGGACCTTTACGCCGTTGAATTGCGTTTGATCCGAAACACGGTTGATTTCGTCAAGGCGCTGCGAGATTTCGGACTGGATCGAGTCGAGGTCGCTGGCAGAGTTCGTGCCGTTGGCGGCCTGCACCGACAGTTCGCGGATGCGCTGCAGGTTGTTGTTGACTTCGGTCAGCGCGCCTTCGGTCGTCTGAGCGATCGAGATGCCGTCGTTGGCATTGCGCGTTGCTTGCGTCAGGCCCTTGATGTTGGCCGTGAAGCGGTTCGCGATGGCCTGACCCGCGGCATCGTCCTTGGCGCTATTGATGCGCATGCCCGACGACAGACGCTCGATCGCGCTGTTCAGCGCGGACTGCGACTTGTTCAGGTTGTTCTGCGTGAGCAGGGACAGACTGTTGGTGTTAATGACAGACGTCATTCTCGACTCCTAGTAAGAAGAAAGGGTTGAAAGCTCTGGTCCTTAACGCTGGCTCTTGCCCTTGGGGGGTTTCGAATTCCATCGTTGAGGTTGTTATCGACAGGGGCTTTCAAACCTTTAGGGCGCAACCCAAAAAACTGACCGACCCGCAAACCCAGAAACCCCGCGGAACCGGCTCCGCCGGGCCGCTGGGGTTGCCCCCGGAAAGGGGGTGCCCGAGCCACACGAAGTGGGCGAGGCTGGGGGCGAGCGTCACTACGCCTGCAGGCTCATCACTTCCTGGTAGGCGGCCACGAGGCGATTGCGCACTTGAATACCGGTCTGGAACGCAACGTTCGCCTTCTGAAGATCGACCATCACGTCATTGAGCGCAACGCCCGGCTTGCCGAGTTCGAAAGCTTCGGCCTGGCCGTAGGCGTGGTTCTGCGCGCCGCTGATGTTGACCAGCGAGCGCTTGAGTTCGGCCGCGAAGCCGCCTGATTCGGCGGGCGCAGCGGCCGCGGTCGATGCGGGCGCGAAGCCTGCCTGCACGGCCGTGGCACGCATTTGCTGCAGGACGGATTCGATGGCGGAGATCGACATTCGGGTTCTTTCTTGATTCGCGCTTGGCGGTTGCTAAGGAAGCGCGCAGGCGCTTCGTCGTCCCTTCAGCGTATCAAGGGAAGACCCGCATGCAAGCCGCCAACAGATGGCAAAAACCCCCGCTGTTCGGCCCATCGATTTCCGGACGTCTCCTGACAATCGATCGCGAAACGAAAAGTCCGCTGACCCTAGTCATCGGCCTCCGGCATGAAATCTGAACAGAAAACTTCAAGCATCACCATGACGACGGACCGCGACTGCGCGACAGCCAAGGCGAGGGCCAGCGAATGACCGCTGCGGCAACGCCAGCGAACGCGGCGCCGCCGGCGGCCTCCTCGCTTCCCCCGTTTCTCGAGCGGATTCGTGGGCAGCCCAAGCTGCCCATGATCGTCGGCGGCGCTGCGCTGGTTGCAGCAGCCGCCGCATTCACGCTGTGGAACCACGGGCCCGAGTACAAGGTGCTCTACACCAACGTGTCGGACCGCGACGGCGGCGCGATCATCGCGTCGCTGCAGCAGATGAACGTGCCCTACAAGTTCGCCGAAGGCGGCGGCGCGATCCTCATCCCGGCCGACAAGGTGCCCGAGGCACGCCTGAAGCTCGCAGCGCAGGGCCTGCCCAAGGCCGGCGGCGTGGGCTTCGAGCTGATGGACAACCAGAAGTTCGGCACCAGCCAGTTCGCCGAACAGGTCAACTACCAGCGCGCGCTCGAAGGCGAGCTCGCGCGCTCGATCGAATCCATCGCCAGCGTCGAGTCGGCGCGCGTGCACCTCGCGATCCCGAAGCCTTCGCTCTTCGTGCGCGAGCAGAAGAAGCCTTCCGCCTCGGTGGTGCTCACACTGCAGCGCGGCCGCAGCATCGACGAAGGCACGGTCAGCGCGATCGCGCACATGATCTCCAGCAGCGTGCCCGAGCTGGACGCCAAGAGCGTGACCGTGGTCGACCAGCGCGGCAACCTGCTGTCGGCCGCGAACAGCGGCGCGCGCGGGCTCGACGTGAGCCAGCTCAAGTACACGCAGGAAATCGAGCAGGGCTACATCCGCCGCATCGAGGCGATCCTGCAGCCGATCGTCGGCGCGAACAACGTGCGCGCGCAGGTCGCGGCGGACATCGACTTCTCGATCGTCGAGCACACCGACGAGAAGTACAGCCCCAACGCGGACCCGTCGCGCGCCGCGGTTCGCAGCCAGCAGTCGAGCGAATCGAACCAGCGCGGCGCGGTGCCTCCGGGCGGCGTGCCGGGCGCGCTGTCGAACCAGCCGCCGGTGAACCCGACCGCGCCGATCACCAATCCGCCCCAGCCCGGCCAGCCCGGCGTGCAAGGTGCGCCGGGCGCACAGAACGCACAGGGGGCCCGCGGTGCCCAGAACGCCGCTGCCGCCAACGCAGCCAATTCGGCCGTGTCGACCGCCGCAGCCTCCGCTCCCGGCAGCTCGCGCAAGGACGTGACGACCAACTACGAGCTCGACCGCTCGATCCGCCACGTGCAGCAGAGCGCGGGCGGCGTCCGGCGCCTGTCGGTCGCGGTGGTCGTGAACTACAAGGACGCGGTCGAAGGCGGCAAGACGACGCAACGCGCGCTGACGCCGGTCGAGATCGACCAGATCCGCAACCTCGCCAAGGAAGCGATGGGCTTCAGCCAGGAGCGCGGCGATTCGCTCAACGTGGTCAACAGCGCCTTCGCCGACGACCGCGAGCCGGCCGCGCCGGAAGTGCCGGCTTGGCGAGACCCGCAGTACATCGACCTGGCCAAGACGATCGGCGGCTACCTGCTGGTTGCGCTGCTGGCGCTCTTCGCGTGGTTCGCGGTGCTTCGCCCGCTGCTGCGCAAGCACCTCGCGCCGCCGCCGGCGCCGGAGCCGGTGGCCGCCATGCCGGAGTCCGGCGGCGACGAACCGAAGCTGGACGACGCGCCGCAGGTTTCGCCGGAAGAAGCACTGCGCGTGCGTGAAGCCGCACGCCAGAAGGCCGACATGGACTACGCCCATCAGCTCGCCGAGCAGGACCCCAAGCTCGTCGCCACCCTGATCCAGCACTGGATGAACAGCAATGATCAGTGAACTCGGAACCCGCAAGAGCGCCATCCTCCTGCTGGCGCTCGGTGAAGACCGCGCGGCCGCCGCGCTCCACCACCTGCCCACCGCCGAGGTGCAGACGCTCGGCCTCGCGATGGCGAAGCTCAGCGCCGTCTCGAAGGAGGAACTCTCGTCGGTGCTCGCCGAATTCAGGCAGGAGACCGAGCAGCTCTCCGCCCTGCATCTCGGCTCGAGCAGCTACATCCGCGCGGTGCTCAGGAAGGCGCTCGGCGACGACCGCGCGAGCAACCTGCTCGAAGACATCCTGCAGGCGGACGAGCCGCACAGCGGCATCGAGCGCCTCAACCAGCTCGAAGCCGGCGAAGTCGCCGAACTCATCCGCGACGAGCATCCGCAGATCCTCGCGACGGTGCTCATTCACCTGGACCGCATGAAGGCGTCGGAAGTGCTGGAGAAGCTGCCGACGCGCCTGCGCCACGACGTGATCATGCGGATCGCAACCTTCGGCGGCGTGCAGCCTTCGGCGCTCAGCGAGCTCACCGACGTGCTCACCGAGATGCTGTCCGGCCAGGGCCTCAAGCGCAGCCGTCTCGGCGGTGTGCGCACCGCGGCGGAGATCGTCAACCTCATGGCGAGCGCGCAGGAAGAGGAAGCGATCGCCCATGTGCGCGAAGTCGACGACGCGCTGGCCCAGCGCATCGTGGACGAGATGTTCGTCTTCGAGAACCTCCTGGGCCTCGAGGACCGCAGCATCCAGCGCCTGCTCAAGGACATCGAGTCCGACTCGCTCATCATCGCGCTCAAGGGCGCGCCGCAGGAGCTGCGCGACAAGTTCCTCGCCAACATGTCGCAGCGCGCCGCCGAGACGCTGCGCGAGGACATGGAACTGCGCGGACCCGTGCGCGTGTCGCAGGTCGAGGCCGAACAGAAGTCGATCCTGCAGGTGGCACGCCGTCTTGCCGAGACCGGCGAAATCGTGATCGCAGCGCCTGGCACCGATGACTTTGTCTAAGCAGGCCCGGCACGCCTTCGCCCCCGGTGCGCGCGCGCTGCTCGCGTCGGCCTACACGCCACCCGCGCCGCCCGCGACGCCCGCGCCGCCCGCACGCGCCGCGGCGCCACAGCCCTCCCGCCCCGGCAAGCCGGTGCGGTCGGCCTGGCAGCGCTGGGAGATGGACACGCTCACCGAAGCGCAACCGGCAGACGCTTGCCAGCGCCTCGCTGCCGCATCCGCCGAGGTGGCGCCCTCGCCCGCCCTGCTGCATGCCGCCGAGCTTGCCCAACTGCGCCGCGAGGCGCGCGCAGCCGGCGAAGCCGAAGGCCGCAAGGAAGGCCTCGACAAGGGTCGCGCGCAAGGACTCGCCGAAGGCCATGCCGAAGGCGTCGCCGCGGGACTCGCGGCCGCGAGCGCTCATGCCGAACAGCTTCGCGCCATCGCGACCACCCTCCCGGAAGCACTGCGCCGCGCCGAAGGCGAAGTCGCCGATGCGCTTCTCACGCTCGCACTCGACATCGCGCGGCAGGTGGTTCACCGCACCCTGAGTGCCGAACCCGAATGGGTGCTGCCGCTGGTGCAGGATCTGCTGCACGCCGAACCCGCCCTGCAGGGGGAGCCGCGCCTGCTCCTGCATCCGGACGACGTCGCGTTGGTGAAGAACAGCCTCGGCAACGAACTGGAGGCCGCCGGCTGGCAGGTGCGCGCCGACGACACCATGACGCGCGGCGGCTGCCGCGTGCAGTCCGCGAGCGGAGAACGCGACGCCAGCCTGGAAACCCGCTGGAAGAACGTGACCACCGCACTCCGTCGAGATGCGGACGCGCAGGGAATCTGATCGATGACCGTTGCCACGCCTCTCGGGTCGTCCGACCGCCATCTTCAATCCTGGCTCGACACGCTCGCACGCGCGCGCCACGACGTGAGCCGCGCGCCGATCAGCGTGCAGTCGGGCCGCCTCACGCGCGCGGTGGGTCTCGTGCTCGAAGCCGTGGGGCTGCAACTGCCGGTGGGCAGCGACTGTCTGGTCGAACTGCCGCCGGGCCACACGCATCGCCATGCCGAAGCCGAAGTGGTCGGCTTCGCGGGCGACAAGCTCTTCCTGATGCCTCAAAGCGAAGTGTCCGGCCTGCTTCCCGGCGCACGCGTGATTCCGCGCAATGGCGGCACGGGTTCGTCTCTTGCGGGCGAAGGCCACGCCAAGCGTCTGCCCGTCGGCGAAGGCATGCTCGGCCGCGTCGTGGATGCCGCGGGAAGGCCCCTGGACGGGCTCGGCCCGCTCGACATCGCGCGCAAGGTGCCGCTCTCGTCGCCGCCGATGAATCCGCTCACGCGCGCGCCGATCGACTCGGTGCTCGACGTCGGCGTGCGCGCGATCAACGCGATGCTCACCGTCGGCCGGGGCCAGCGCATGGGCCTTTTCGCCGGCTCCGGCGTGGGCAAGAGCGTGCTGCTGGGCATGATGGCCCGCTACACGAGCGCGGAGGTGATCGTGGTCGGCCTGATCGGCGAACGCGGCCGCGAAGTGAAGGACTTCATCGAGAACACGCTCGGCGAGGAAGGCCTCGCGCGTTCGGTGGTGGTCGCCGCACCGGCCGACAACTCGCCGCTGCTGCGCCTGCAGGGCGCGGCCTATGCCACCTGCCTGGCGGAGTACTTCCGCGACCAGGGCAAGGACGTGCTGCTCATCATGGATTCGCTCACCCGCTATGCCATGGCGCAGCGCGAGATCGCGCTGGCCGTGGGCGAGCCGCCCGCCACCAAGGGCTATCCACCCTCGGTGTTCGCGAAGCTGCCTGCACTGGTGGAGCGCGCCGGCAACGGCGCACGCGATGCCAACGGTCACGGCGGATCGATCACCGCGTTCTACACCGTGCTGTCGGAGGGCGACGACCAGCAGGACCCGATCGCCGATTCGGCGCGCGCGATCCTCGACGGCCACGTGGTGCTCTCTCGCACGCTCGCCGAGGCGGGCCACTACCCGGCCATCGACATCGAGGCGTCGATCAGCCGCGCAATGACCGCGCTGATCCCGCCCACGCAGTTCGACGTGGTGCGCCGCTTCAAGCAGATGCTCTCGCGCTACCAGCGCAACCGCGACCTGATCAGCGTCGGCGCCTATGCGCCCGGCCACGACATCCAGCTCGACCAGGCGATCGCGATGTATCCGCGCATCGAGGCCTTCCTGCAGCAGGCCATGGAAGAACGCACCGACTACGCCGCATCGATTGCGCGCATGACCAAGCTCTTCGAGCCCGGCTGACCCCGCAAGGAAAGACCATGCCCCAGCGACTCCCCCTTGAAATGCTGACCGACCTCGCCCGCACGCAGACCGACGAGTCCGCCAAGCGGCTCGGCCTGCTGCAAAGCGCACAGCTCACCGCCAGCCAGAAGCTGGAGATGCTGATGAAGTACCGCCAGGACTACGCCCTGCAGCTGCAGGCGCTGATGAGCGAGGGCCTCGCCACCGCCAAGCTGCGCAACTACCAGGCCTTCCTGGTCACGCTCGACGGCGCGATCGACCAGCAGCGGGCCATCGTCGCGCAGGCCATGACGCGGCTGGACCGCGGCCGCGACGACTGGCGCAACAACAAGCGCCGCCTCAATTCCTTCGACACGCTCGCCGAGCGCGTGCGCCGGCAGGAGCTGATGGCGCAGGCCAAGCGCGAACAGCGCGAGAGCGACGAACGCGCGGCACGCAAGTTCTTCGACCGCGCCGCGAACCCGACCCTCTGAAGCTTCCGGAGCCCCCATGCCCACCGCCATTTCGCCTTCCATCAATCTCTCCGGCCTGCAGGGCGCCACCTCCGGTCCGCGTGGGCGCAACGCCGAGCCGTCGGACGGCCGCAGCTTCGGCGCCGCGCTCGACCGCTCGCGCGCAACGAGCGACCCGGACGCACAGCAGACCGCCGAGGCGCGCGGCACCGAGACGCTTGCAGGCCGCAAGACGACCCGCCCCGGGGAAAAGAAGACCGAGCTCAGCGCGGACGATGTCATGGCGCTTCTCGCGCCGCTGTCCGCGCCCATCGTGCCTTCCGCCGCGCAGGCCAAGCTGACGCCCGAGGCGGCAGCGAAGTCAGGGGCCGCAGCAACGGCAGATGCACTCGCCGCAGGCGCCGCATCGTCCAAAGAGACCGCTGCCGGGGACGCCCCGCAACTCTCCGCCAAGGACGGCGGCCAGGACGCTCACGCGGCGAAGCCGGCGGCGGATCGTGTGGACAGCGCCAGCCTGCCGATCGCCGCGGCCGCAACGGCGGCTGCGACGTCTTCGGACGGGGACGCCACGACGGCTGCCGCCGCCAACGCGCCGGCGCCGGCACCGGCACCGGCACCGGCACCGGAATCTGCACCGGTCATCCCGCCAAACGCAGATGCCAAGTCGCCCGTTGCCGCGAAGCCCGCATCCGCCGCCGACGCCAACGCGGCCGCAGCGGCCACGGACCCATCCGCAGCGGTGTCGCAAGCCACGGCCGCCGTCGAAGCCGCCAAGCCCGACGCGCCGGCCGTGCACACGGACACAGCCTCGGCCGATGCCACCCCCGACCCCGCGCCGCCAGCCCTGGCGGGCCTGCAAGCCAGCGCCGCACCAGCCCTCGACCGCGCCGCCGAGCCCGCGAAAGCCACGCCCCCCCTGGCTGTCGCCCCCGAGGTCGGCACGAGCGAGTGGGGCACGGCCATCGGCCACCAGATGATCCGCATGAGCACCGGCGGCCACCAGGTCGCGGAGCTCAACCTCAATCCCGCCAACCTCGGCCCGCTCAAGGTCACGCTGACCATGGGCGACAACCAGGCGCAGGCGATGTTCGTCTCCGCGCACGAATCGGTGCGCAAGGCGGTCGAGGCCGCGCTGCCGCAACTGCGCACCACGCTGGCCGAACAGGGCATCAACCTCGGCCAGACCTCGGTCGGCGCGGAGGCCCGCCAGCCGAACGGCGGCAGCGCCTTCGCCGAACAGAACCCGCAGCGCTCTCAAGGCCAGCCGGACTATCCGGGTTCGGCGCGCGCAGACAGCGCCGCAACGCAGCCGGTGGCCACGGCGGCGTCGGCGTCCAGCCCGCGCCGCGCCACCGCCGGCCTGGACACCTTCGCGTGAACCTTGCCTTCTGCAATGAACGGATCTGAAGCGTTTTTCCACGCTTGATCAGCCGTTCGCCTGCAGGGGAGTTCGCAAAGAATAGACCGAACCAGTTACCTCGCTTCAACATGGCTACTTCATCTCCCGCCGCTACCGCCGCGCCTGCCGCAGCACCCCGCTCGTCGAAGCTCATGATCGGCCTGCTGATCGGCGTTGCCGTGCTCGCCGCCGGTGTGGCCGGCACCATGTACTTCCAGCACAAGCCGGGCGCCGCGCCGGCCGAAGCCGCGAAGCCCGTGCCCGAGAAGCCGATCTTCGTCACGCTCGAGCCGATGACGGTCAACCTCCAGGCCGAAGGCCGGAAGTACCTGCACGTCGGCATGACGCTCAAGGTGAAGGACGAGGCCGCCAAGGCGCAGATCGTCGAGTTCATGCCCGAGCTGCGCAGCCGCGCGCTGCTGCTGCTGTCGAACCGCGCGCCCGACACGCTGATGTCCACCGAGGACAAGTCCCGGATCGCGGGCGAAGTGCGCGACGAGCTGAACCGTCCGCTCAACGACACCCTGCCGCCGCAAGGCATCGCCAGCGTCTCGTTCAACACCTTCGTGGTGCAATAACCACCCGAAGGCAAGCGACCCATGGCCTATGAACAGGTCCTCTCGCAGGACGAGGTCGATGCGCTGCTGAACGGCGTCACCGGCGGCAGCGTCGACCAGACATCGAAGCCCGCGCCGCCCGCCGACGGACTTCCAGCCTATGACCTCGGTGCGCCCGACCGCGTGGTGCGCGGCCGCATGCACACGCTGGAGGTCATCAACGACCGCTTCGCGCGCGGCCTGCGCAGCGCACTGCTGAACTTCATGCGCCGCAGCCCCGACATCTCGGTGGGCCCGGTGCAGATCCAGCAGTACGGCGAGTTCGTGCGCCACCTTCCGGTGCCGGCGAACATCAACATGCTGCACATGAAGCCGCTGCGCGGCACCGCGCTCTTCGTGTTCGATCCGAAGCTGGTCTTCCTCGTCGTGGACAACCTCTTCGGCAGCGACGGCCGCTACCACGTGCGCGTGGAAGGCCGCGACTTCACGCGCACCGAGCAGCGCATCATCAAGCGGCTGCTCGACCTCTCGCTGCAGTGCTATGCCGAGGCCTGGCAGCCGGTGCATCCGCTGGCCTTCGACTACATCCGCGCGGAGATGCACGGCAAGCTCGCCAACATCGTCGCGCCCAACGAAGTGGTGGTGAACACCACGCTGCAGATCGAGTTCGGCCCCATCGGCGGCTTCCTGCACGTGTGCATTCCGTATTCGATGATCGAGCCGATCCGCGACCTGCTCTCGAACCCGATCCAGGACGAGGTCGAGATCGACAAGCGCTGGGTCAAGCAGATGTCCAGGCAGATGCAGGCCGCCGACGTCGAGCTCACCGCGGATTTCGTGACGATGTCCTCCACGATCGGCGAGATCCTCAAGCTCCAGGTGGGCGACGTGCTGCCCATCGACCTGCCCGAAAGCGTCGTCGCCAAGGTCGACGGGGTGCCGGTGATGGAGTGCGGCTACGGCATCTCGAACGACCGCTACGCCCTGCGCGTGCAAAACATGATCACTCACCAAGACAGCGATTCGAAGAACGACCATGACTGACAACACTTCTTCAGCCAGCGAAGCCGACGACTGGGCCGCCGCACTGGCCGAGCAGACCGCAGCATCGCCCGAACCGGCCCCCGCGCCCGCCGCGTCGCAGGTCTTCCAGCAGATCCAGGAAACGGCATCGGTCGCGGCCGGCGTCACCGCGCTCGACATCGCGCGCGTGATGGAAGTGCCGGTGCAGCTCACCGCCGAGATCGGCCGCACCCGCATCACCATCAAGAACCTGCTCCAGCTCTCGCAGGGCTCGGTCGTCGAGCTCGACGCGCTGGCCGGCCAGCCGCTGGACGTGCTGATCAACGGCTACCTGATTGCGCAGGGCGAAGTGGTGGTGGTGAACGAGAAGTACGGCATTCGCCTGACGGACATCATCACGCCCTCCGAGCGCATGCAGAAACTCGCAAGGTAATGGCTTACCCCCAGCCTCGCCCACTTCGTGTGGCTCTGACACCCCCTTCCAGGGGGCAATCCCAGCGGCCCGGCAAAGCCGGTTCCGCGGGATCACTTGGCTCACCCCCAGCCTCGCCCACTTCGTGTGGCTCTGCACCCCCTTCCAGGGGGCAATCCCGGTGGCCCGGCAAAGCCGGTTCCACGGGATCACTTGGCTCACCCCCAGCCTCGCCCACTTCGTGTGGCTCTGCACCCCCTTCCAGGGGGCAATCCCGGTGGCCCGGCAAAGCCGGTTCCACGGGATTTCTGGCCTTGTGCGCTCGCTTTTCTACGGCTGTGGTGGCGCTTGCGGCGCTGCCGGCGCATGCGGTGCTGCCTACGGTGCCTTCGCACGGCGGTGCAGAGGCTGCGCCGGCGGTCGGCGCGGGCGGGCTGCTGCAGGCGGGGTTCGGCATGGTGGTGGTGCTGGGGCTGATCTTTCTTTGCGCGTGGCTCGCGCGGCGCTTCGGGTTGCAGCGCTTCAATGGCGGCAACGTCGTGAAGGTGGTGTCGAGCTCGAACATCGGACAGCGCGAGCGCGTCGTGGTCGTCGAGGTCGGCGGCAACTGGCTCGTGCTCGGCGTGACGCACAGCCAGATCAACACGCTGCACACCTTGCCCGCGCAGGCGATGCCGCAAGACCCGGTTGCCGCCAACGCCGCAGCGCTCAAACCCATCGAACTCTTCGCGCAGAAGCTGCGCGAATCCATCACCGGCAAGACCCGCCCGGCTCCATGATGCGCAACCTTTTTCGCCGAAGCCTTCGGGGCGGCGTGGTGCTGCTCGCGGCCACGCTGCCGCTCGCGGCCTGGACGCAGGGCCTGCCGGGCCTGACCAGCACGCCCGGCCCCGGCGGCAGCCAGACCTGGTCGCTCAGCGTGCAGACGCTGGTGATGCTGACCTCGATCACCTTCCTGCCCGCGCTGCTGCTGTCGATGACCAGCTTCACGCGCATCCTGATCGTCCTGGGCCTCTTGCGCACCGCGATCGGCACGCAGGCCTCGCCGCCGAACCAGATCCTGGTCGGGCTGTCGCTCTTCCTCACCTTCTTCGTGATGTCGCCGGTGTTCGACAAGGCCTACAGCGACGCCTACAAGCCCTTCGCGGACAACAAGATCAGCGCCGAGAAGGCACTGGAACGCGGCATCGAACCCTTCAAGACCTTCATGCTGCGGCAGACGCGCGAGAACGACCTCGCGCTCTTCGCGAAGCTGGCCAAGGCACCCGAGATGCAAGGCCCCGAGGACGTGCCGCTGCGCATCCTGCTGCCCGCCTTCGTCATCAGCGAGCTGAAGACCGCCTTCCAGATCGGCTTCACCATCTTCATCCCCTTCCTCATCATCGACATGGTGGTCGCGAGCGTTCTGATGTCGATGGGGATGATGATGGTGCCGCCGGCGAGCATCGCGCTGCCGTTCAAGCTGATGCTCTTCGTGCTGGCGGACGGCTGGCAACTCCTGATCGGCGCGCTCGCGCAGAGCTTCTTCACCTAAGGCCATGATGCCCCCACGCTCCGCACTTCGTGTCGTCGCTGCCCCCCGAGGGGGCGCGGCCCTCCCTTGGGGCGGCCCGGCGGGAGGCCGGCCATGACCCCCGAAACCGTCATGACCATCGGCAGCCAGGCCATCCAGGTGTCGCTGATGCTCGGCGCGCCGCTGCTGCTGGTGGCGCTGGTGATCGGTCTGGTGATCAGCATCTTCCAGGCGGCCACGCAGATCAACGAAGCGACGCTCTCCTTCATCCCCAAGCTGGTGGCGATCTTCCTCACGCTGATCGTTGCCGGACCGTGGATGCTCGAGAAGATGCTCGACTACATCCGCGCACTGTTCATGAGCATTCCGCAGCTCGTGGGCTAGGGCCTGCATGACCCCTACGCTCCTCACTTCGTGTGTCGCTGCCCCCCAAGGGGGCCGCAGGTTGCCTTGGGGCGGCCCGGCGCCAACCTGATGCCGCAGGTCTTCTCGGTCACCTCCGCACAGCTCACCGCTTGGCTGGTGGCCTTCCTGTGGCCCTTCGTTCGCATGCTGGCGCTGGTCAGCACCGCGCCGGTCCTCGGCGAGGCGACCGTCCCGCGGCAGGTCAAGGTGGGCTTCGCGGCCGTGTTCGCGATCCTGCTCGCGCCGACGCTCGGCCCGATGCCCGACGTGCCGGTCGTCTCGGCGGGCGGCGTCTGGATCATCATCCAGCAGGTCCTCATCGGCGCGGCCATGGGCTTCACCATGAAGCTGGTCTTCACCGCGGTTCTGGCGGCGGGCGAATACATCGGCCTGCAGATGGGCCTGTCGTTCGCGTCCTTCTTCGACCCGATGAACGGCGGCGCGACCATGGTGGTGGCGCGTTTCCTGAACATGCTCGCGATGCTGATCTTCATCGCGGTCGATGGCCACCTGATGATGATCGCAGCACTGGCCGAGAGCTTTCAGGCGCTGCCGATCTCGGACGCGCCGCTCAACACCAACGGATGGATGGTCATCGCCAGCGGCGGGGGGCAGATCTTCGCGACCGGTCTGATGCTGTCGCTGCCGCTGGTCACCACGCTGCTCACGCTCAACCTGGCGATGGGCATCCTCAACCGCGCCTCGCCGCAGTTCAGCATCTTCGCGGTCGGCTTCCCGCTGACCCTGCTCGCGGGCATCGGCATGCTGCAGTTGCTCATGCCCCATCTGGGCACCATGCTCACGCCGCGGTTCGATGCGGGCATCGAGGCGATGCTGCGGCTGGTGCAGACGCTACGGTAGACACCGCATCGGCCCCGCGCCGCCAATGGGGGCCAAGGCGCAGCGCGTAGGCCGGATGCGGACGCCCGTCAGTGGCTTTGTCTTTCTTGCGCCCGCACCCGTGCCGACCATCATGGGCTCATCGACAGGAGTCCAACATGAAGAGTCTCATTCTCTGGCTTTGTGGCGTGCCCATCGGCGTGATCATCCTGCTCAAGGTCTTCGGGGTGTTCTGAGCGGACGCGCCGGTCACCACCGCCACCGACGGTCCAGCAGGTCGTCGCCGACGTTGTAGTGATCGACCCGCCCCGTCGGATCGATGTAGATGTAGAGAAAGCGCCGGTTGTTGATCTGCAGGTAACGCCACGACCACACCACGCCGTCGAAGGAGGTCACGCGGCTTTGCTCGTAGGGTGGGCCGTAGGTGCGCAACACGTCTTCCACCCGCCATTCGCCGGGACGGATCGTGCTGCCGAACAGGCCTTCGTTCAGTTCCTGCCGCACCGACCGCACATGGCCGGTGGCATCGACATCGACGTTGAACACCGCGAAGCCGGCCGGCCCGTACGAGTACTGCAGGCGCTGCCCTCCATCGGGCATCGGATAGACGGACGTGGGCGGCCCGAGCTGCTGCAGCGCCTGGGCGCGATCGACGCCGAGCGGCAGGCGCGACGGATCGCTGGCGCATCCGGCCAACAACGCGCTGCACAGGACGACGATCACGGTGGCTGCCCGGCTCCAGGTCATGCGATCTCCTTGGCGTTCGCCTCATTGTCGGCCGGCATCGGCCGTTCTCCATGAGGGTCGGCACGAAGCCCCCGACTGCGCCATGGCAGCCGCCTTCAGATACGCGTGTCGATCGAGCTGGCCGATACCGCGTCCATCGCAGCCCGCGAATTGCTCGCGGCCTGGGCACCGTGCATGGCGCTCTTCTGCGTCGAGGCGGCCTGCAGCGCGGTGATTTCCGTCTGGATCATCGCGCTCTGGCGGGACAGCAGGTTGTCCTGCATCTGGATGTCCTGCGTGCTGTCGCCCTTCTGCAGCTTGGTCAACTGCTTTTGCAGCGCAGTCAACTGCTGTTGCAGCGCCGCGATCTGCGAACTGATGTTGCTGCTTGCGCCCGTGGCAGTGCTGGTGCTTGTGCCGACTGCTGAAACCATGGTTCTTTCCGTTCGATGAGGGTCCGGAACGGGTTATCGGCAGCCCGGGCGAAAGTTGAAGGGCAGCGGTCTCACCGCGGCCTGTCTGGCGGCAATGCGTAGGTGCCCACGACGTGCGCGACCGGTTCGGGCAGGCCCTCCGAATACAGGGCGACTTCCCCGACCGCCAGCGTCCGCCCCACCTTGATGAGCTTGCAGACACCGACGATGGCTCGATCCGCCGGCGGCTTTCGCAGGAAGTTGATGTTGAGGTTGGTCGTCACCGCCAGCGGCACGATGCCGATCTCGCCGAGGATCGCGACGTACAGGGCGACGTCTGCGACCGTCATAAGAACCGGCCCGGAGACCGTTCCGCCGGGACGCAGTTCGTGGGGCCCGACTTCGTGGCGCACCGTGGCGGACATGCCGCCGACGGCATCCACCCTGCACTTGGTCTGTGGAAATTCGGCGGCCAGGAAATCGGAGATGTCGGTTGCGGATGGCATGCGACATCCTAATCTGCGGCCGGATGCCGTCGTCTGGACGATCGGTGCTGATTGGCGCTGCCTGGCGCTATCGCTGCGCCATCGAAACGGCGATCAGGGTCCAGACGATCAGCACGAGCTGCACCAGGTTGATCGATATCGCCGCGATGTGGACATGGCGAAATGCCCGTATGGCGCCTGCCGCGTCGACCTGCATCTGATCGCGCACCGCGTTCATCTTCGAGACGATCTTCCGGCGCAGCGCGATGGCCAGCACCGCGAGAGCCGCGGCTTCGGCCGCAAAGGCCGGGCGCCCGGCCAGCACGTAGCTCACGGCCGTCGCACCGGCGGCGAACATCGCGATCCGATAGTAGGTGTCGAAGAAGCCCTGCACGAACCGCGAGTCCATGGGCGTGTCGTGCTTGAGTATCAGCAGCGGCACCGACCCGAAGATGAAATAGGTCGTGATGACGAGCAGCGCCACCGTGAAGAACAGGGCCGCGATCAGAGGTGCAGACATGACGGCGTGGACGGACGGATGCAGGGTGCGATCGACATGCTAACGCTCCGCCGGAGCGGCGAAGTCCGCTATCGCCTGGACGACCGGTCGACTGTCGCCCGCCCACCAGAAGTGATCGGCACCTTCCAGTGGATGCCAGACCGCGCCGGGAATCGTCCGGGCCAGATGCTCGCCGGCTTCGAACCGGACCGCGCGATCGCCACGCCTGTGCATCACGAGCGTCGGCACCCTGATGCGCGTCAGTTCCGGGCGCATGTCGGCATCGCGCAGGCCCGCCAGGATGGCTTCCAGGCCGCCGGGCGACGCGGCATGGCGCACGAGGCGTGCCCACCAGGCCCGCACCGCGGGATCGTCCTGCTCGCTCGGCGCGAAGGTCTCGATGCCGACCGGGCCGCCCCATCCGGCCACGAGCCGCTTCAGCCAGACGTCGTAGGCGGCGGCGGGCAAGGCCCACGGATAGTCCGGCGCAGCGGATCCCCGCGCCAGTGCCCCGAAAAGGCACAGTCCCGCGACGCGATCCGGCTGGTCCACCGCCAAGCGCATCGCGCCGAGGGAGCCCTCGGACGAACCGAAGAGCCACGCCTTCTCCACCTGCGCGTCGTCGAGGATCGCCTCGATGTCCTGAGCCAGGGCGGCGGGCGTGCTCGCGGCGCGAAGACGCTCGGACATGCCGATACCGCGCCGGTCGAACAGCACCACGCGGAAGTGCTCGGCCAGCGCCTCGATGCACGCGCGAATCGGGGGATGCTCCAACGCAATCTCGATGTGGCACAAGAAGCCAGGGCAAACGACCAGTGCTTGCTCGCCCGAGCCGATCACCGTGTAGGCAATGGCCCCCGCGGCGCTCTCGGCGAACCGCACGCCGGGCCGTTCGACGCGGTGGGACCACAGCCGCCGGAGGTCTTCGGTCATCCGCAGGTACGCTTTCTCGGTCTGCGGACCCGGGCGGATGCCGAACTCCGCGCGCAGGACGTCCGCGCAGCGCGTGTAGGCGGCTTCGACCCCCGCGCTGTGCCCCTGCAGGGCATGAAGCTGCATCAGAAGGACGTAGCTGGGTTCGCGGTAGGCATCGAGCGCGAGAAGAACCTCGGCGAGGTCCAGCGCCGTGGCGAACTCGCCCCGCCTCGCCAACGCATCGATCACCCGCTCCAGCAGGCGCGCGAGGAGGTGTTCGTGCTCGATCGACACCGCCTTGAGCCAATCGACGAACGCATCGGACCCCAGGACGATGCCCTGCAAGAGCGGACGACGCGCGCAGGCAATCCATTGCCGCGCCTGGGCCAGCGTGGCGTCCTCGAGTGCCTCCGACGCGACGGCGCTGCGCGCGAAGCGGGTGAACTGCAGTGCGTCCGTCTCGAGCCGCCCTGCCGCGAGCGACAGGCAATCGTTGGCCGACGAAAGCATCCTGCAACCCGCCACATCCTCCAGCGTGTAGACCAGCCGGCGCAGGCGCGTGCGGGCTTGCGCTTCATCGGCATCCGGCCACAGCAGCGTGGCGAGGTGCGCCCGGGGCACGGGCCCGGGGTGGAAGGCGAGGTAGGCCAGCAGCGCGAACGCGCGCTTGAGCGAGAGCGGAACTTCATGCCCCTGCACCACCAGCGCGGGCACGCCAAAGATCCGCAACTCCGGGGCAGGCAGTTCACTCGCGGCGGATCGGCTGGGCGAAGGCATCGCGTGTTTTATAGCCGGGTACGGTGCCGTTGCCCAGGGACGTTCAAGGGACGCCCGCGCTCTAGAGTGGGGCCTTCAGCTGCACCAAGGAGGTCACCGTGCGCGCCCTGTCGTCGTTTCTCTATGGCCTGCTCGCCTACCTGGCGAGCGCCGCGACGCTGCTGTATTTCATCGGCTTCAGCGGCAATCTGTGGGTCCCCAGGTCGGTCGATGTCGGACCGGGCGCGGGTTGGATGCAAGCGGTCGGCACCGACGTCGCGCTGCTCGTGCTCTTCGGTGTCCAGCACAGCATGATGGCGCGCGGGGGCTTCAAACGCTGGTGGGCGCAGTGGGTCCCACCGGTCATCGAACGCAGCACATTCGTCGTCGCCACCTGCGTCGTCCTGGTCGTGATGTTCCGGCTCTGGGTGCCGATCGACGCGCCCGTGGTGTGGCGCGTCGAAAACAAGGCCATCGCTGCGCTGCTGTGGGGCCTGTTCGGGCTCGGCTGGCTAGTGGCCCTCGTCAGCACGTTCCTTCTCGACCACTTCGAGTTGTTCGGTCTGCGGCAAGTCCATGCCGGCTTGACCGGCCGCACTGCGCCACGGAGCGAATTCAGGACGCCGCTGTTCTACCGCTACGTGCGCCATCCGCTTTACGTGGGCTTTCTGGTGAGCTTCTGGTCGGTGCCGGTTATGACGTTCGGACGATTGCTGTTCGCGCTCGGGTTCAGCGCCTACATCCTGATCGGCGTCGCGTTCGAGGAGCGCGACCTGCTGATGCAATTCGGCGAGCGCTATCGCGCCTATCGCAGGCAGGTCGGCATGCTGGTTCCGCGCGGTCGGGCCTCCAGACGCGCGTCGCGGCCTGTCAGCGAGGTTGGCGACCGGTGACGCGAGCGAGCACGCGCTCGGCGTCTTCCGCGTCGAACCCGCGCCACGCGACGATCTGATCGGGGCGGATCAAGGCGAGCGGCGCCTCGTAGAGCGCCCGAAGGGCCGGCTCGGGCAGGCGCACCACGCGCAGGTCGGTGCCCGAAGCGCGCGCGGCGGCTTCGAAGGGCTCGGCGGCGGGTGCATCGGGGCCCAGCGCGAGCAGCGTCCACTCCGAATGGAACAGGTCGAACAACGAACGCCCATCGTCCAGCCAGGCATGGGGCGGGCGGCCGCCGGGGCTGGCCGTCGGGACGTAGTCGTTCGGCTCGTCGGGCGGCAGCGGCGCGCCGTCCGCGACGATGAGAGGCGAGCCGTCGTAGCGCCCACCGAAGGTCACGCCGGGAATGTTGAATTCGAGGCGGGCGTGCTCGTCGAGGTAGCGCGATGCGGATGCACGCTCGGCCTCGCCGCGCGCGGAATCCTCTTCCAGTTCGGGCCTGGCCGCGAACAGGCCCACGGAATCGGCAAAGCGGCGCGCGTAGCCGGTGTTGCGCTCGGCCAGGGGCTTGCGCTCGGCCTCGTAGCTGTCGAGCAGCGCGATCGGCGCCTTGCCCTGCACGATGCTGGCCAGCTTCCAGCCAAGATTCACTGCGTCCTCGACCGCGGTGTTGTAGCCGAGGCCGCCGGTCGGCGTGAACAGGTGCGCGGCGTCGCCGGCGATGAAGACGCGACCTTGCTGGAAGTGCCGGGCCACCAGGGCATGGCCCGCAAGCCAGGTCCCCATCGAGAGGATCTCCATCGGCACCTCGGCGCCGACGGCCTCGGCGAAGACGCGGCGCGCATCGGCCTCGGTCCAGCCGTCGGCATCCTCGCCGGGGCGCAGCGCGGCATGGAATGCGTATTCGGCCTTGCCATCGACCGAGGCCATGAAGGCACGCCGCTCGTGGTTGACGGCCACGTACATCCAGGCCTTCGGATGGCGCAGCACCGAAATGAACCCGGGTGCCCGCAGATAGACGGCGAACATCTTGCCGCCCATGAACTCGCGCTGGATGCCGGTGACGCCGCCCCACTCGATGCCCAGCTGCTGCCGCACGAAGCTGCGCGCGCCGTCGGCGCCGACCAGGAACCGGGCCCGCACCTCTTGCGCCGCGCCGCCCGCGCTCGGTCTGATCGTGGCACCGACCGACGAGCCGTCGTCGGCGAAGCGATCGAGCCGCCAGCCGTAGCGCACTTCGGCGCTCGGCCAGGCCTCTGCGTGACGGCGCAGGGTCTGCTCGACGAACTTCTGCGAGATGCGATGCGGCAACTCTGCTGCGCTCCACGAGCCCGTCATCGCCTTGACCTTGACGATCGCCTCCGCCGCGGTGGGAAGGCGGATGCGTGCCAGCTCGTGCGCGGCGTAGCGCGTGAAGTAGGCAATGTCCGTCGGATGGTCCGGCGGCAGCCCCTGCGCGCGGATCTCGTGCGCGAAGCCCAGCCGGCGGTAATGCTCCATGGTGCGCGCCTGCGTCGCGTTGGCCTGCGGGTTGAAGGCCGTGCCCGGCTTGGCATCGACCAGCAGGCAACGGACGCCGCGGCGGCCCAGTTCGTTGGCGAGCATCAGGCCGCACGGACCGCCGCCGGCGATGAGGACGTCCGTCTCGATCGCGGAGGATGGAGGCAAGGTGGAAGGGGCGTCGGCGACCATGGGCGATCACTTCGGAGCGATGTGGAATTTATTTAGGTTACCAAACTATCTCGTTGGACGCCAGCGCCCACGGCAGGTATAAACAGCCCACCACACAGCCATGAAGGGAGGCAGGATTTGGATGAAAGTTGGCGCACCAGGAACGCCGGCAGGATCCTGAGCAACGCCTTGCGTCGCTTCGAGGAGCGCGTGCTGGCGCTCATGGCGGAGAGCGGCTACACGCAGACGCGCCGCTCGCACGTGAACTTCACGCGGCACCTGGACCTCAAGGGAACCCGCATCACCGAACTGGCGCGGCGAGCCGCCATGACCAGCGCCGCCATGACGGAACTCGTCGATCAGTGTGCGGCAATGGGGCTGGTCGAGCGCGTGGAGGACCCTTCCGACAAGCGCGTGCGCATCGTGCGCTTCACGCCGTGGGGACGAAAATGGCTCGCCGCATTCGGCCGGGCCGTGGCGATCGCGGAGTCGGAACTCGCCGGCGAAGTGGGCGTGCGGAACCTGTCGGTCCTGCTCAACGCGATGCGCCGGTACGGAGAAGGCCCCGGGGAGGACGCATAGGCCCGGGTCCCTCAGCCTGCATTCACTGCTTCGCTTTTCCCGGATCCTTCACGGCCTTCTGCACGTCGAACTCCACGTTGTAGAGCTTGCCGCCGACGCGCTCGACCTTGCGGATGTAGACGTCCTGGACGATGTCGCGCGTCTGCGGATCGATCAGCACCGGACCGCGCGGGCTTTCGAACTTCTGCCCCTTCATCGCGTTGACCAGGGCTTCCCCGCCCGCCCCGTTCGTGGCCTTCAGGCCTTCCATGATGACGCGCATGCCGTCGTAGCCGCCGACCGCCATGAAGCTGGGCCGCATGCCCTTGTTGGCCTTCTCGATAGCCTCGACGAACTTCTTGTTCAGCGCGGAAGGGTGTGCGGCGGAATAGTGGTGCGAGGTGATCGTCCCCAGCGCCACGTCGCCCATCTGCCCGAGCACGTCGTCGTCCACGATGTCGCCGGTCCCGATCAGCTTGATCCCGGCCTTGTCCAGGCCGCGTTCCGCGAACTGCTTCATGAAGATGGCCGCGGAGTCGCCCGCCGGCAGGAACAGGAAGATCGCATCCGGACTGGCATCCCGGGCGCGCTGCAGGTAGGGCGAGAAATCGTTCGTGATCATGGGCATGCGCAAGGCCTCGACGATCTGGCCGCCCTTCGCGACGAACTGCTCCTTGAAGGTGGTTTCGGCATCGACCCCCGGCGCGAAGTCCGACACCAGCGACACGACCTTTCTGATCTTGTTGGCGGCCGCCCAGTCCGCCACCCCGCCGGTCACCTGCGGCAGCGTCATGCTGGTGCGCACGATGTAGGGGGACTTCTCGGTCACCGAGGACGTCGCCGCCTGCATGACGACCATCGGCGTCTTGCTCTGGGTGGCGACGGGCGCGGCGGCGAAGGCCTGCGGGGTCAGGCCGAAACCGGCCAGAACGGCGACCTTGTCGTTCAGCACGAGTTCCTGCGCCAGCCTCTTGGTGGTCGCAGGCACGCCCGCGTCGTCCTTGATCACGATCTCCACCTTGCGGCCCGCGACGGTGTCGCCGTGCTCCGCGAGGTACAGCGACGCCCCGGCCTCGATCTGGCGGCCCATGTAGGCGAACGGGCCCGTCACGGGCACGACCAGCCCGACCTTGATCGGGTCCGCCGCGAGCGCCGGGCCGGATGCCACGACCGTCGCCGCCATGAGTGCGGCGACAAAGGCACGCGCCTTGAATCTCCTGGAGATCATGATGTCCTGTTCCTCGAATGACATGAATCCATTTGATTAGGCGACCAAGATAACCGGGCAGCATCAGGCGTTACCCCGAGAATGGATCGATGCGCCCGGCGACCACGCCGGACACAATCGCCCGTTCTCTCCACGAATGCATGAACACGCCGATCAACCATCAATTCGAGTACGTCGAAGGCCAGGGTCGCCCCAATTTTCCCGAGCTGCTGGCGGGCTTCCAGCGCGAGAGCGACATCGTCGCTTCCTCGCCCGGGGCGCGCATCGACCAGCCCTACGGGCCCCATCCGCGCCAACGGCTGGATGCCTTTCCTTGCACCGGGACCGCGCGCGGCGTGCTGCTCTACCTGCATGCGGGCTATTGGCAGTCGCGCGACAAGTCGCTGTTCCGGTGGCTTGCCCCCGCCTTCCAGCGGCGCGGCCTGCATGTGGTCCTCGCGAACTACCCACTGTGCCCGGACGTGACGCTGCCGGAACTGGTGCAGGCCCTTCGGCCCGCCGCCGCTGCGGCGCACGGCATGGCGCCGGAATGGACGCGTCTGCCGCTCGTGGTCGCGGGCCATTCGGCCGGCGCGCACCTTGCGAGCGAGTTCGCTCTGGGCCACGGCCAACTGCCCAAGAGTGATCCGGCCCGCGTCGATGGCATCTGGGCCATCAGCGGCATCTACGACCTCGCCCCGCTGCGCGACACCACGCTGAACGAACGCCTGCGGCTCGACGCGGACACCGCGCGTCGCATGTCGCCGATCCATCGCGTGGGTCGCGATGGTGTTCCGGCCGTCTGGCTCGTGGGCGGCGCCGAGACGCCGGAATTCCTCCGGCAGAACCGCGCGATGCACGAGGCATGGCAGGCCAAGGGCCACTGGAGTGCATGCGCCGAAGCACCCGCGAAGGATCACTTCACGGTGCTCAAGTCGTGGGCGGCGCTTGAAGACGGACTCGACGCGCTCTTCGACGACTGGTGGGCCGCCGTGACCGCCCGCGCCTAGTTGCGCGCACGACGCAGCGCCTGCGCCTCGCTGACGAAGGCATCCATGAGCCGCTGCGTCGGCACCGTCAACGGCGAATCGGTGCGCAGGAAAAGATGGATCGTCGTCAGCGGCAACGCTTCGGCGATCGGCAGCACGACGAGACCGATGCGCGGGCCATGGCTCTCGAAGAAGCGGCGCGGCATGAGCGCGACCGCATCCATCCGTGGCAGCACGGCCAGCAGGGTCGAGAAGGACTCGCACTCCAGCGTGATGCGCGGTGGAGGCAGGCCGAGCTTCTCCATCTGCAGATGCGCAGGATCGCCCGGCCCCTGCGTCGGGCCGGTGAGTACCCAGTTCGCATCGGCAAGATCCGCGAGCTGCCGGCTTTTCGCGAGCGGATGGCCCGCGCGAGCCGCGATCACTTCCGGGCTGTCGATGAGCGCGCGCGCCTCGAGGTCGCGCCCCAGGCCTGTCGCCGGCAAGGGGCCCAGCGCGAGATCGAGCTCGCCCGAGCGCAGCTGCGCGAGCGCGGTCGGATAGAGCGCGTCGACCAGCCGCACGCGCACCTGGGGCCAGCGTGACTGGAACCGCGACACGGCCTGCGGCGCGAGCATCAACGCCGCGGCGGGCGAGACGCCGACGGTCACGGTCGCCTGCGCATGGCGCGTGAGCCACTCGACTTCCTCGCGCGCGCGATCGATCTCGCGCACCACCGTCGCCGCGCGCGCGGCCAGCAGTTCGCCGGCGGGGGCCAGCCGGACGCCCTTCGGGCTGCGGATGACGAGCGTGGTGCCGAACTCTTCCTCCAGCTGCTTGAGCGCCTTGGTGAGCGCGGGCTGGGTCACGTTGAGCGTCTCCGCCGAGGCGCGCAGGCTCCCCGTGTGCGCGATGGTCAACAACAGGTGCAGGTGCTGCAGGCGCATGGCGCGGGCCTCCGGGGTGGGGTCGAGGGGTGATAACCCATGGTAATCGACTTCACTCGAAACCATTGGATCGCGGCGGGCGTGCCGCCTAGCATGGCTTCCAAGTTCCCTGCCCCACGAGGAGTGCCGCGTGAAGTCCCCCGTCAAGAACATCCTGTTCATCATGTGCGACCAGCTCAGAGCCGATCACCTTTCGTGCTTCGGCCACCCCAGGCTGCACACGCCGAACCTCGATGCGCTCGCCGCGCGCGGCGTGATCTTCGATCGCGCCTACGTCAACTCGCCGGTCTGCGGTCCGTCGCGCATGAGCTACTACACCGGCCGCTACGTGCACTCGCACGGCGCGAGCTGGAACTTCGTGCCGCTGAAGGCCGGCGAGATGACCATCGGCGACCATCTGCGCCCACTCGGCGTGCGCTCCGTGCTGGTCGGCAAGACGCACATGCGCGCCGATTTCTCCGGCATGTCGCGGCTGGGCATCGATCCGGAATCCCAGATCGGCGTGCGCATCGCGCAGTGCGGCTTCGATGCCTACGAGCGCGACGACGGCATCCATCCCTACTCCGGCCACGATCCGGATCCGGCCTACAGCGACTACCTGCGCAGCCAGGGCTTCGGCGGCGACAACCCCTGGGAGGAATGGGCCAACGCCACCGAGGACGAGGACGGCACGCTGCGCTCGGGCTGGTTCCTCAAGTACAGCAACCGCCCGGCGCGCATTCCGGACGAGCACTCCGAGACGCCCTACATCACGCGCCGCGCGATGGACTTCATCCGCGAAGCCGGCGAAGAGCCGTGGTGCCTGCACCTGTCCTACATCAAGCCACACTGGCCCTACATCGTCCCCGAGCCCTACGCGAGCATGTACGGCCCCGAGGACGCGCTGCCGGTCGTGCGCAGCGAGGCCGAGCGCGACGACCCGCATCCGGTGTACGCCGCAATGATGGACCACCGCGTCTCGCGCACCTTCTCGCAGGACGGCGTGCGCGATGCGGTGATGCCCGGCTACATGGGCCTCATCAAGCAGATCGACGACCAGCTCGGCGTGCTGTTCCGCTTCCTCGAGGAACGCGGGCTGATGTCCTCGACCATGATCGTCTTCACCTCGGACCACGGCGACTATCTCGGCGACCACTGGATGGGCGAGAAGGACCTGTTCCACGAGCCGGTGATCCGCTGCCCTTTGATCGTCTACGACCCGGACCCACGCGCCGATGCGATGCGCGGCACGCGCAGCCAGGCGCTGGTCGAGGCGGTCGACATCGCGCCGACCTTCCTCGACGTGTACGGCGGCGCGCCCGTGCCGCATGTGATGGACGGCCGCTCGCTGCGCCCGCTTCTGTTCGGCGAGACGCCGGCGGACTGGCGCTCGGCCGTGGTGTGCGAGTACGACTTCTCGTTCCAGGAATCGCGCATCGCACTCGACACGCGGCCGCGCGATGCGTGGATGCGCATGATCTTCGACGGGCGCTGGAAGTACGTGCTGTTCGAGAACTACCGCCCGATGCTGTTCGACCTCGCGTCCGACCCGCGCGAGTTCAGCGATCTTGGCGCATCCGGACTGCCTGAGCATCGCGCCGCGATCGAGCGCCTGCACGAAATGCTCTTTCGCTGGGCGCGCCAGCCACGCCAGCGCGTCACGGTGCCCGACGGCGCGATCGAGTCCATCGAGGCGCAGCCACGCATCACCGAGGGCGGCATCCTCATCGGCTACTGGGACGAGGAAGACCTGGCGCAGGCGCGCCGCCGCTTCAAGCCCCGCTTCGCTTCCCACAACCCGCTGGTCGCCTCGACGCTCGACCGGCTGACCACCACCGAAGGAGTGCCCCACGATGCGTGAAACGCCCGACATCACCCGCAAGAACCAGAGCCTCGACAGCGTGTCGTGGAACATCCTCGGCCAGGTCTACACGCCCAAGCAGATGAGCGAGGACAGCTTCTCGTGGCACGCGGTGTTCCCCGAGGAGACCTTCGTGCCGCCGCACGTGCATCCGCACCAGGACGAATACATCTACGTGCTGGAAGGCCGCATCGACCTGATCCTCGACGGCAAGACCACTTCCGCGTCGGCGGGCGACCTGGTGCGCATGCCGCGCGGCATTCCGCACGCCTTCTTCAACAATTCCGGTGCGCCGGCGCATGCCTTGTTCTGGGCGGCGCCGGCAGGCAAACTGGTGGATCTGTATCGCCGCATCCACAACATGTCGAGCCCTGCCGAAGTCGTCAAGGTCGCGCGCGAGTACGACGTGGTGTTCCTGCCGCCGGTCTCGTCGGCGGCCCCCGTGGCGCTGCCGGCCGCGGCCGCCGCCTGAGGAGCGATCCATGATCCGCCGCAGACACTTGCTGCAAACACTGGCCGCGGCCCCGATGGCCGCCGTGCTGCCCCTGCCGGCGCGCGCGCAGAGCTACCCCGAGCGCGCGATCCGCATCATCGTGCCGCTGCCGCCCGGCAGTCCGCCGGATGTGCTGGCACGCCTCGTGGCGGACGGCGTCGCGCGCGCATGGAAGCAACCGGTGGTGGTCGAGAACCGGCCGGGCGCCACCGGCATGATCGGGCTGCAGGCGCTCGCGCGTTCCGCACCGGACGGCTACACGATGGGCATCATCTTCCTGACGCACACCGTGCTGCCCGAACTCATGGGCCCGCTGCCCTACGACACGGCGAACGACCTCGCGCCGGTGGCGAATCTGGTGTGGCTCTACAACGTCCTCGTGGTGCCTGCGGACTCGCCGATCCAGTCGGTCGCCGATCTGCTTCAACACGCCCGCGCGCAGCAGGATGCGATCAGCTTCGGATCGGGCGGCAACGGCTCGCCCGCCCATCTGGTCGGCGAATCGTTCGCGCGTGCGGCCAAGGTCCGCATGCTGCATGTGCCATTCAAAGGACCTGCCGAAGCCGTGACCGGACTGCTCGGCAACCAGGTTTCGGCGATGTTCGCGACGAGTTCGGTGGCGGCGCCGCTGGTGCGCGGCGGCAAGCTGCGTGCGCTCGCGGTGACGAGCCCGCAGCGCCTGTCCGCCCTGCCCGAGGTGCCCACGCTCGCGGAAGCCGGCATGCCCGGACTGGAGCTGCGCGAATGGGAAGGACTGGTCGCGCCCGCGGGCACGCCCAAGGCGGTCATCGACAAGTGGAATGCCGAGCTCTTCCGCGTCCTCGGCACGCCCGAAGCCCGCGCGCGCCTCGCGGATCTGGGCATGACGGTCGCGTCACCGAACCAGCCCGACGAGTTCGGCAGCCTCGTCCGCAAGGAGCTTCAGAACTGGGGACAGTTCGTCAAATCCGCAGGCATCCGGCCGGGCTAGCCCCACGCACGCCGGAGGTCGCGCGAACCGCCGGGATCTCCGGCATCACAGATGCAGAAGCACGCTCACGGAATGTGCCCCGGCGATGATCGCGAGGGCCAGCGCGGCGGAGGCCGCGTGCTGGAGCATCGCGCCCGTCGAGGGGCGTGCAAGCTTGATGATCTTCAGACGTCTGCTTCTCTGTGACATGCGTGGCATGCCGGCACTGTGCCGCATGGAGGCTGAGCGTTCCCTGACGAATTGCGCACTGCTCCGGGTCATTTCGCGTATCGTCCTTCGACAGGCGATCGACGCCTCGGAAAGAGGAGGTGCGTGATGGATGTCGTGCGTGAGATCCGATCCTTCAACGAGGGCCGGGACCCCGAACGCCTGGCGCTCAAATACCGCAACATGCGCGCCAGCCCGTTCGTGTTCCTGCGCGGCACTTGCCATCTCTTCTACGACCGCCTCGCCCGCATCGGCGCGCCGCGCTCGGCGCCGCTGACCTGGGTGTGCGGCGACCTGCACCTGGAGAACTTCGGCAGCTACAAGGGCGACAACCGGCTCGTCTATTTCGACATCAACGACTTCGACGAGTCCGCGCTCGCACCCGCGAGCTGGGACCTGATCCGGTTCCTGACGAGCCTTTGGGTCGGCGCCGAAAGCCTCTCCGCGGGCCCGCGCGAAGCGCGCAGGCTCTGCGAAGTCTTCATCGAAAGCTACGCCTCGGCGCTCTCCAACGGCAAGGCCTACTGGGTGGAGCGCGACACCGCACAGGGTCTGGTTCGCGTGCTGCTCGACGGGCTGCGAGAACGGCAGCGCTCGCAGTTTCTCGCCGGCCGGACCGACATCAAGGGGCGCCGGCGTGTGCTGCGCACGGACGGCAAGAAGGCGCTGGGCGCCTCCGACCAGCAGCGGGCGATGGCGGTGCAGGTCATCCATCAGTTCGCCGCGGCGCAGCCGAACCCGAAGTTCTACGAGGTCCTGGACGTGGCGCGCCGAATCGCCGGCACCGGCAGTCTGGGCATCGACCGCTACGCGATCCTGGTCGAGGGCAAGGGCTCGCCCGACGGCAACTACGTGCTGGACCTGAAGCGGGCCCTGCCCTCTTCGCTGGTGCCGCACCTGAAGAAGGTCGAACAACCCAGGTGGACGTCGGAAGCACATCGGGTCGTGGCACTTCAGCGCCGCGTTCAGGCGGTTTCGATGGCCTTCCTCCAGCCGGTGATCGTGAGCGGATCGCCCTACGTGCTGCGCGCCTTGCAACCGAGCGAGGACCGCGTCGCACTGGGCGGCAAGTCGGCGCAAAACGCGAGCGATCTCGAAGGCGTGATCACCGTGATGGCGAAGCTGGTGGCGTGGGCCCAACTGCGAAGCGCCGGGCGCGACGGCTCGGACATCGCCGATGGACTGATCGACTTCGGGCAGCGCAGCAAATGGAAGACGCGGGTGCTCGATGCATCGATCGAGGCGGCGAAGCAGGTGCAGCAGGACTGGACGGCCTATGCTGCCGCCTACGACGACGGGGCCTATTCCTCCTCCGATCGGCCGGGCGCTGGACGCACAAATTGAGGAAAAAGGTGTGCGCTTTCTCCTTGGATGAATCGCACCTGCCCCGGCACAATGCTCACATGGCAGATCCATCCACCGACACCCAGAGCTTCAGCGGGTTCGTTGCCTTGAACCGCGCCGACCGCACGCACGAGCCGGTCAAGAGAGGTGTGCCTTCGATTGCGAAGTTCGTGATGGCGGGCGTCGTCCTCGCGGTGACGGTTTTCCTGTTCATCCGATAAGCCTCCGAAGCCGGCTGGGCGCCGATCCGGGAGATCGCATGCGACCGCTTCCATTACTCGCCGCCGCACTCACCTCGGGGCTCGCCGGATGCGCAGACGTCCCGCCAGCACAGACCGCACGCGCCCAGGCGGACATCGTGGTCAATATTCCTCTTGCCGGCAGTCGCGTCAACGCAGGCAAGAACGCCTGGGCCCATCTCATAGGACGCGGAGAGCAGACTGCCGTGTCAGTCACGGTGGCGGGCGTTCCGCCCTACGTCGGCCGCCCGGTCCATCTCTACACCTACATCTACGAGGGGGCTTGCGGCGCTCTGTCCAGCCGTCCCGCTCATTCGCTCAACCAGACCGTGCTGGCGCGCTCCAAGGGCTCCGCATCCCAGATCGGACCGCCCTACACCATCGAGAACACCGCCACGGTCCGTCTGGCCGCGCTGCAGGCAACGCCGCATGCGATCCTGGTCAGGAGCGCGCCTGCCGACGGCAATCTGGATCTCTTTTGCGGCGACATCGCCGTCTCCGCAGCAGTCGATCCGCGATAGTTCCGCGGCGCTGCCGACGATCGCTCCGCGACGCCGCTCAGTACTTGATCTCGCGCTTTGTCTGCCGGCCCTCTTGCTTCGTGTTGCGCTTTTCCTGGCGACACTCGGCGTTGCTCTTCTGGTTCTCCGCCCTGCAATCGATCTTGTCGGAACGCGCCTCGTGCTTGGCCGACTGATTCGCAGCCCGACCTTGCTGACGCTGCTGCGACTGCGTGGTCGCGAAGGCAGTTCCCGACACGACGACAAGCCCGGCTGCGAGCACGAGCGATGCGGCAGTCCGGCGTCGATACCCCATCTTCAAGTCGAACATATGCGCCCTCCTCGAACCATGAATGAACCGCAATGAATGGCCTCGCGATTCTGACCGCCGCCACGAGGGTCCACAAGGGTTGCCCCTAGCCCCGGCCTTCGATCGCGCGCACCAGCTGGACGATCGATCTCACGCCCAGCTTCTCCATGACGCGCGATCGATGGTGCTTGAGCGTCCGCTCGGCCAGGCCCAGGCTCTCGCACATGACCTGGTTCGATGCGCCAAGGGCGAGCAGCTCGTACACCTCGCGCTCTCTTGCCGTCAGGCTCGCGCGGCGATGCTCGAATCCCTCCCGCAGCTTGCGCGATTGGGCCTTCAGCCTGTGGCCGCTGACGGCCTTGTCGACCGCCGTCAGAATCGCGCGCTCGTCGAACGGCTTGCAGAAGAAGTCGGCAGCACCCTGCTTCATGGCGCGTACCACGTCGCGCGCCGTGGTGCTCGAGGTCACGAGGATCACGGGCAGGTCCGACTTCGACGCCACCAACGCCTGCAAGTCGAGTCCTTCCGGGCCGAGGGTCTCGACACCGAGGACGATGCAGCCCGAAGCCGCATCCGGCGGTCGATCAAGCAAGGCCTCGACGGAGCTGAAGGTGACGACCGGATAACCGTCGTCTTCCAGCATCCGCCTGAGCTCCAGGAACAGTTGAAAAGCCCCCTCGGCTTCGACAAGGTGCACGAGCGGCGCCACCCGGGCGCAGCCCCTCTGCTCGAGACCTGGCATGTTCACTCCTCTTGCTTCGTCCTCTGGCGACCGCGATCGGTGCGGGACTGTGAACGCGGCCACCCGGCCGCAGCGTGATGCTGCCCGGGAAGCCGGCCGCCGGCAAGAGGGGGTGCCACCAGCACCGTGGGCGCGGTGGGCGCCCACACACCTTCAGAGGTAGTTGAACAGCGCGATCGAGTTCAGCTTCGCAAAGGTCATCTGCGTAGCCTGCAGCGAAGTCTGGCGCTGATAGAACTCCGAGATGGCGGCCGTCACGTCCAGGTCCTGGATGTCCGACAGGTAGCTCTTGTCGAGCAGGTCCCGCGATGCGCCGCTGGAGTTGAGCGAATCGAGCTCGGACATGCGTGAACCCACCGACGAGAGCACGGTCAGCACGTTGTCGTGCGCGTTCGTGACCTTGACGTTGGCAGTGCTCAGCGCGTTCTGCAGGCTCGCCTGCGCCGCGGCGCCGCCGCCGGTCAGCGGTGTCTTGAGCGCGGTGACCAGCGCGCCGATCGACGCGAAGATGTCCGTGCCGGCATTCTTTGCCGTGGTGACATTGAAGGAGTCGCCGTCGACCGGCGTGCCGGTGATGCCGATCTGCAGGCCGCCGAAGCTGATCGGCGAGCCTTCGGTGTAGGCGCCCGTGGCGGCGACCACCGGCGGCGTCTCGTTGGTGGTGACGGTGTAGTTGCCGCCGAGGAAGCTGATCTGGAAGTCCTTGCCGTAGTCGGGGTCGGTCGCATCCTTGATGCCGACGCTGCCGAACACGCCGCTGCCGGTATTGGCCGCCGAGCCGGAGGTGACGTAGCCCGCACCGCCCTGCACCGACTGGAAGACGGTGCGACCGTCGTCACCGGTCGACATCTGGCGCGCCACGTCCACCTGCATCAAGCGCTGGCCCTGGTCGCCGATGTACTGCACGCCGCCGCCGGCCTGCTGCACGAAAGGCGCGCTGGCGCTCTTGTAGCCGGCGAACAGGAACTGGCCGTTGCCATCGTCGGAGTTGGCCAGCCCGACGAGCTGGTCGAGGTTGCTCTGGATCGTGGTCGCGAGCGCGGCGCGGTCGGCGTCCGACAGCGTGCCGTTGCCGGCCTGCACGGTGAGCGTCTTGATGTTCTGCAGGATGTTGGTCGCACTGTCGAGCGCGGTTTCCTCGCGCGACAGGGACAGGTTCGCGCGGTCGCGGCTGGTCGCGTACTGCGCCGACTCGGCCAGCGATTCGCTGACGCCGAGCGCGCGCGCGGCGCCCACCGGATCGTCTCCGGCGGTGAGGAACTTGGTCCCCGCCGACAGCTGCTGCTGGACTCGGAACAGGTTCTGCTGCTGCAGACCCATCGCCTTGACGTTCTGCTCGTAGAAAGAACTGGTGCTGATGCGCATCACGGCTCCTTGAATCTTTGGGTCGAGAGGGATCAGGCGCCGATGGCGAGGATCGCGTCGAAGATGGTCGATGCGGTCTGGATCACCTTGGCGTTGGCCTGGTACATCTGCTGGTACATCAGCAGGTTCGCGGTTTCCTCGTCCTGGTTGACCCCGGAGATGGATTGCTGCGCCGCCTTGATCTGGCCCGTCACGCTCTCCTGCGTGGTGCTGGCGGTGTTGATCTCCATCGCCTTGTTGCCAACCTCGCTCACGAGCTGCGAGTACGCGCCGTTGAAGGTGGTGGTGCCGTTGCCGACCAGCGCCTTGCGCTGCAGCGCACCCACCAACAGGGCATTGCTGCCGTCCGACACGCCCGCAGAATTCCTGTTGACCGTGAAGGTGTCGCCCTGCGCGGGGGCGCCGCTCATCGCGAAAGAGATGCCGTCGAAGCCGATGCTCGCCCCCGCGGTGTACGGCACCGGCGCGCCGGCCGCGTAGGTGGTGGAAGCGCCGCCGGGCAGCGTGACGGTGACGGCCGAGGTCGCGGGGAAGCCCGAGAGTTCGTTCGTGGTGGCGTCGTAGCTCAGCGTGACGTTGGCGGCCAGCGGCGATGCGAGGTAGTTGCTGTCGACGGTCGCGGCGGTGATGGCGCCCGAGCCCTGGTTGCCGGCGGTGGTGCCGGTGATGACCGGCGACGCGGCGGCGACCTTGGCCGGGTCCTTGACGAGCACGTCCATGTCGCGCGCGCCGTAGCGGGTCGGCTGCACAAGGAAGGTGTCGCCGTCCTGCGCGGTGCCGCTGGCGGCCGTGAGGCTGACGCCGTCGAAGGTGATCGGGAAGCTGGTGTAGGTGCCGACGGCCTGGTTGTCGGCGCTGCGCGTGACGATGTAGTTCAGCGTGCCCGACACGTCCTTGACCTGCACCGTGTAGTCGCTGGTGGTGAGCTGGCCGGCGTCGGCGATGGTGCCTGCGACCACGAGGTTGCCGGTGTTCCTGGCGTTCGAGAAGACGCCGGGGGCAGCGGTCGTGAAGAAGTCCTGCCCGAGCACGCCGTTGAGGTCCACGCCGAGGTTCTGCTGGTCGTTGACCGCGCTCGCGAGCGCCATCGACAGGCGGCCGATCGCGTTCTGCGTGGGGATGAGCGATTCGTTGCGGAAGCTCAGGATGCCGCCGAGCGAGCCGCCGGTGATGGACTTGTCGGCGAGCTCCTGCACGTTGCCGGCGATGCCGACGAGCGCGAGGGCCTTGCGCGTCGGGTCGGCGGCCGAATTCACCGCCTTCATCGTCGCGGCCTGGTCGCCGACGACCAGCGACTGGCCGGTGCCAATGAAGACGTTGTACTTGCCGTTGTCCTGCTGCAGCACCTTCACGTCGACGATCTGGCTCAGTTCGCTGACGATCTGGTCGCGCTGGTCGAGCAGGTCGTTCGGGGGCTGGCCGCCGGCGACGGCGGTCATCATGCTGATCTGCTGGTTGAGGCCCGCGATCTTGCTGGAATAGGTATTGATCTGGTCGACGCTGCCGGCGATCTGGTCGTTGAGCGACGAGTTGATGTCGGAGAGGTACTGGTCCGTCGAGCGGAACTTGTTCGCCAGCGATTGCGCCGAGCTGATGAGCTGCTGGCGCGCGGCCGAATCGGCCGGGGTGTTCGCGACGCCCTGCACCGCGGTGAAGAAGCTCTGCATCAGCGGGCTGAGGCCGGCGGTCTTGTCGGCGAGCAGCGTGTCGATGCGATTGATCTGCGTGCTGTAGGCGCTGAGCGCAGCCGAGTTGGATTGCGCGCCTGCGAGCTGCGCGGTGAGGTAGGCGTCGTAGCTGCGCGTGACGGTGGTGACGCGCGCGCCGCCGCCGATGTAGCCGGAGCCGGTGGCCAGTGGGGCGTTGGTCGAGACCTGTGCGACCTGGCGGCTGTAGCCCGCGGTGTAGACGTTGGCGGTGTTGTGGGCCGTGGTCATCAACGCGGTGCGGGCCACGCTGAGGCCGCTCAGACCCGTGTAAAACAAGCTTCCTGACATGTTCTTTCGACCTGTGTGGTGGGGAGTTCGGCGGGGGTGGCATCGCTGCGATGCCTTCCCCGTCTATATCGGCACCCTTGGTGGATGTTGAAGACCTGCGGCGCCGCAGCCCGGAGCAGGCGGATCAGAATTCCGTCCAGTCGCCCGAGGGTTCGGTGCGCGCGACGGCCTGTGGCTGCACTGCGGATGCCGGCCTGGCAGCCGGTGCGGACCTGGCGGCGCGCGGCGATGCGGCCGGCGCGCTCTTCGCACGTGCGTGCGCGATCGCGCGGGCGGCCTCGTTGTCGCTGCCCAGGCGGAAGATGCTGACGGACTTCACGAGGCTCGTGGCCTGCTCCTGCAGCGAGCCTGCGGCGGCAGCGGCTTCTTCGACCAGTGCGGCGTTCTGCTGCGTGACCTGGTCCATCTGCGTGATGGCCTGGTTGATCTGCTCGATGCCCGAGGTCTGCTCCTGGCTCGCCGCCGTGATCTCGCCCATGATGTCCGTCACGCGCTTCACGCTTTCGACGATCTCGTCCATCGTGCGGCCGGCTTCGGCCACCTGCTTGCTGCCTTCCTCGACCTTGCCCACCGAGTCGTCGATGAGGGTCTTGATGTCCTTGGCGGCAGCGGCCGAACGCTGCGCGAGGTTGCGCACCTCGGAAGCCACGACTGCGAAACCACGCCCTTGCTCGCCGGCACGTGCCGCTTCGACGGCCGCGTTCAGCGCCAGGATGTTGGTCTGGAACGCGATGCCGTCGATCACGCCGATGATGTCCACGATCTTGCGCGACGAGGCATTGATCGAGCCCATCGTGCCCACCACTTGCGAGACGACGCTGCCGCCTCGCACCGCCACTTCAGAAGCCGACACCGCGAGCTGGTTGGCCTGGCGCGCGTTGTCCGCGTTCTGCTTGACGGTGCTGGTGAGTTCCTCCATCGAGGCAGCGGTCTCTTGGAGCGAGCTGGCCTGTTCTTCCGTGCGCGACGACAGGTCCTGATTGCCCGATGCGATCTGGCCCGACGCCGTCGCGATCGTGTCCGTGCCCGTGCGCACCTCGCTCACGATCTTCACGAGGCTGCCGTTCATCTCCTTCAGCGCGGCGAGCAGCATCCCGGTTTCGTCCTTGGTCTGCGCATCGATGCGGCTGGTGAGGTCACCGGCGGCGACCGACTGGGCCACCTTGACTGCGTCGGACAGAGGCTTGGATACCGCACGGGCGATGGTCACCGCCAGCACGAGGCCCACGACGATGCTGCCCCCCCAGGAGGCCGATGACCCACACCTTCGCACTGGCATAGACCGTCTCGGCGGTGGCGTCGGCCTTGGCAGCCCCGGCAAGGTTCACCGCAGCCAGCTTGTCGACCATGTCGTTCAACTCGCGGTTGATCTTCAGCGATTCGCCGCGGATGACTGCGGTCGCGCCGTCCTTCTTCTGTGCACGCGAGAGCGCGACGACCCTCTCGTGTTCCGCGGCGTACTGGGCGATGGCTTTCTTGTAGACCGGGAAGATCTCGCGTTCCTCGGGCTCCGAGATGAGCTTCTCGTACTCGACGAGATTCTTCTGCACTTCGGCCCAGGTGCCGCTCATCGACTTCTCGTACTCGGACATCTCGGTCAGCGTGTCCGAGAGGATGTGCTGCAGCTCGATCGAGCGGTAACGCGCCATGAGGCCCTTGATCTCGAGCAGCGTGCGGGTGGCCGGCATCCAGTTGGTCGTGATCTCGGTCGACATGGCGTTGACCTTCGATAGCTGCACGATCGAGATCACACCGACGACGACGGTCAAGGCAAGGACCGCGATGAAGGATACGAGCAGCTTGGCTGAGATCCGGAGGTTGGCAAAGGATTTCATGGTCAATTCTTTCTGGTTCAGAACTCGGTCCAGTCCCCCGGGGCGCTACCGGACGCGGCGAGCTGGGGTTCCGTCTTCACTTCCCTGGCGCGCACCGCGGGCGCCGGCCTGGCGCCGCCCTTCGGTGCCGCAGCCGGTGCACGCTTGAGCGCGGGTGCGGTCTTGACTTGCGCATGCGCGTGCAGACGGAACACGCTGACGGCTTGAACGAGGCTCGTGGCCTGCTCCTGCAGCGAGCCTGCGGCGGCAGCGGCTTCTTCGACCAGTGCGGCGTTCTGCTGCGTGACCTGGTCCATCTGCGTGATCGCCTGGTTGACCTGCTCGATGCCCGAGGTCTGCTCCTGGCTGGCGGCGGTGATCTCGCCCATGATGTCCGTCACGCGCTTCACGCTTTCGACGATCTCGTCCATCGTGCGGCCGGCTTCGGCCACCTGCTTGCTGCCTTCCTCGACCTTGCCCACCGAGTCGTCGATGAGGGTCTTGATTTCCTTGGCGGCAGCGGCCGAACGCTGCGCGAGGTTGCGCACCTCGGAGGCGACCACGGCGAACCCGCGGCCCTGTTCGCCGGCACGTGCCGCTTCGACGGCTGCGTTCAGCGCCAGGATGTTGGTCTGGAACGCGATGCCGTCGATCACGCCGATGATGTCCACGATCTTGCGCGACGAGGCATTGATCGAGCCCATCGTGTCCACGACCTGATTCACCACGCTGCCGCCGCGCACGGCCACTTCAGAAGCCGACACCGCGAGCTGGTTGGCCTGGCGCGCGTTGTCCGCGTTCTGCTTGACGGTGCTGGTGAGTTCCTCCATCGAGGCGGCCGTCTCTTCGAGCGAGCTGGCCTGTTCTTCCGTGCGCGACGACAGGTCCTGGTTGCCCGACGCGATCTGGCCCGACGCCGTCGCGATCGTGTCCGTGCCCGTGCGCACTTCGCCCACCACCTTCGAGAGGCTGTCGTTCATCTCCTTCAGCGCGCGCATCAGCTGCCCGGTCTCGTCCCGGGACTCCACCTCGATGCGCGAACTCAGGTCGCCGGCCGCCACGGTCTCGGCCACCTTCACCGCCTCGCCCAGCGGCTTGACGATGCTGCGCGAGATCAGCACGGCGAAGCCGATGCCGAGCACCATCGTCAGCACGAACAGCACCGTGCGCATCTGGAGCGCGCGCGCGTTCGCCTCGTCGATCGCATGGCTCATGTCGTTGATGGCCTTGCGCTCCATCGAGAGCAGGTCCAGCACGCGCGTCTCGTACGCCTTGGCGGCAGGCTGGAACTGCTCCTTGAAGGCGCGCTCGGTGTCCGCTGCGCTGCCGGACGCTTTCGCCTTGCTCACCGCGTCCTTGGCCGCCTGGTACTTGGCGCGCAGCTCGACGATGGACTTGAACATCGCCTTCTCCTCGTCCACGAGCAGGAGGGCCTCGACCTTCGCCATGGTCTCGCTGCCCTTCTTCACGCTGTCGGAGATCACGTCGGCAAAGGTGACCGGCAAGGTCTCGTCGGTGGTCTTCGCGATCATCGAAGTCCGCGCGATGGCCGAATAGGTCAGCACGTACCAGTCGGAGATGAGCCGCTCCTTGGCCAGGGGGCTTTCCATCATGTGCCGCGTGGCCTCCGCGTTGCTCCTGGCCGTGACCAGGGAGAAGGCGCTCGAGAGGATCGTGAGTGCCAGCACGACGCCGAAGCCGATGGCCAGGCGCGTGCCGATGCGTACGTTGGACAGGAGTTTCATGATCAGGCGATGAATGTGTGTGCCGTCCGGCTCAGGCCGCGGCCGCTTCGACGAGGCCCATCTCCTCGCTGGACATCAGCCGGTCGATGTCCACCAGGATCAGCATCCGCTCCTCCAGCGTGCCCAGCCCGATCAGGTAGTCCGTGTCCAGCGCCGAGCCCATCGCCGGCGCCGGCTTGATCTGCTCCGCAGCCAGCGTGATCACGTCCGACACGCTGTCCACCACCATCCCCACCACCCGCCCGCCGATGTTCAGCACGATCACCACCGTGAACTGGTCGTAGCTCGGCGTGCCGATCCCGAAGCGGATCCGCATGTCGATGATCGGCACGATGATCCCCCGCAGGTTCACCACCCCCTTGATGAATTCCGGCGCATTCGCGATCCGCGTCACCGCGTCATAGCCCCGCAGCTCCTGCACCTTCTGGATGTCGATGCCGTATTCCTCCTCGCCGAGGGTGAACGACAGGAATTCCAGCGGCTTGTCCGCCTTCGATGTATCGGTTGTCTTCGTCTGCATTTGCTTGACTCCACTTGAGAATTAGTTGCGCTCCAGCTTGAACACGCTCACGGCGTCGACGAGCCCGCCGGCCTGCTCCTGCAGTGCCTGGGCGGCGGCCGACGCCTGTTCGACGAGTGCCGCGTTCTGCTGGGTGACCTGGTCCATCTGCGTGATGGCCTGGTTGATCTGTTCGATGCCCGCGGTCTGCTCCTGGCTCGCGGTGGTGATCTCGCCCATGATGTCGGTCACGCGCTTGACGCTGCCGACGATCTCTTCCATGGTCTTGCCGGCCTCGCCGACAAGGGCGGTGCCCGCGCCGACCTTGCCGACCGAATCGTCGATCAGGTCCTTGATCTCCTTGGCCGCGTGCGCCGAGCGCTGCGCGAGCCCGCGCACCTCGGCGGCGACCACCGCGAAGCCCTTGCCCTGCTCGCCCGCACGGGCGGCTTCCACGGCGGCGTTGAGCGCGAGGATGTTGGTCTGGAAGGCGATCCCGTCGATCACGCCGATGATGTCGGCGATCTTGCGCGACGAGGCGTCGATGGCCGCCATCGTGTCCACCACCTGCGACACCACGCTGCCGCCCTTGACCGCCACGTCCGACGCCATCACCGCCAGCTGGTTGGCTTGGCGCGCGTTGTCGGCGTTCTGCTTGACGGTGCTGGTGAGCTGTTCCATCGAGGCGGCCGTCTCTTCGAGCGAACTCGCCTGCTGCTCCGTGCGCGCGGACAGGTCCTGGTTTCCGATGGCGATCTGGCCGGAGGTGCTCATCACGCCCGACACGTTGACCCCGACGTCCGCGACGATCGCGCAGAGGTTGGCGCTCATCTGGTTGAGCGCGCGCAGGAGGTCCTTGGTCTCGTCCTCGGGACGGATCTCGAACTTGACCAGCGCGCCGCCGGCGATGGCCCGCGCCGCGTCCAATGCCTGATCGAGCGATCGGAAGACGGTGCGCCCGAGGAAGTGGCCCAGCCCCGCCCACGCGAGCGTCGCACCGAGGGTCGCCGCCGCGATGAGATGAGGCAGCCAGCTCTGCGCGTCCGACCTGGCGACGAGTGCCGAGGCCTGCGCCCATGCCGCGCCGCCGAAGACGAGCGTGAGAAGCGCCGCGGCGCTCGTCACCGCGAACACCCGGCGGCGAACCGGGATGCGGCGCAGCCAGCCGATCGGATCGGACCAGCCGGGCGAGACGACCTCGCCCTGCACGATCCGCAGGCCGGCGGCCTTGCCTTCCAGGAGCCTGCGATAGACCTGCTCGGCACCCTTGACATCGGCACGCTCGGGCCGGCTGCGCACGGACATGTAGCCCACCGTCGCGCCGTTCCGGCGAACCGGTGTGACGTTGGCCTGCACCCAGTAGAAGTCACCATTCTTGCGGCGGTTCTTGACCAGCCCGGTCCACGGCAGGCCGCGGCCAAGCGTCTCCCACATGTCGGCGAAGGCTTCCGGTGGCATGTCCGGATGGCGCACGATGTTGTGCGCCTTGCCCATGAGCTCTTCGACGGTATAGCCGCTGACCTCGACGAAGAGCGGATTGACGTAGGTGATCCGTCCCTTGAGGTCGGTGCGGGAGACCAGCGCCGCGTCCTGCGGCAGCGGGTACTCGATATCGGTGATCGGAAGATTGACGCGCATTTCTTCTTTTGGGTTTTCGGTTCAGCGGCTTTCCAGTCGGAATACGCTCACGGCGCCCGTGAGGCTGCCCGCCTGTTCCTGCAGCGATGCCGCAGCCGCGGCCGCTTCCTCGACCAGTGCGGCGTTCTGCTGCGTCACCTGATCCATCTGCGTGATGGCCTGGTTGATCTGCTCGATGCCCGAGGTCTGCTCCTGGCTGGCCGCCGTGATCTCGCCCATGATGTCCGTCACGCGCTTCACGCTCTCGACGATCTCGTCCATCGTGCGGCCGGCTTCGGCCACCTGCTTGCTGCCTTCCTCGACCTTGCCCACCGAGTCGTCGATCAGGGTCTTGATTTCCTTGGCGGCAGCGGCGGAGCGCTGTGCGAGGTTGCGAACTTCGGAGGCCACGACTGCAAAGCCGCGGCCCTGTTCGCCGGCACGTGCCGCCTCGACGGCTGCGTTCAGCGCCAGGATGTTGGTCTGGAACGCGATGCCGTCGATCACGCCGATGATGTCCACGATCTTGCGCGACGAGGCATTGATCGAGCCCATCGTGTCCACCACTTGCGAGACGACACTGCCTCCGCGCACCGCCACTTCAGAAGCCGACACCGCGAGCTGGTTGGCCTGGCGCGCGTTGTCCGCGTTCTGCTTGACGGTGCTGGTGAGCTCTTCCATCGAGGCGGCGGTTTCTTCCAGCGAACTCGCCTGCTCCTCGGTGCGCGAGGAAAGATCCTGGTTGCCCGAGGCGATCTGCGAGCTGGCGGTCGCAATCGTGTCCGTGCCATTGCGCACCTCGCCGACGACGCGCGCGAGACTCTGGTTCATCTCCCTGAGCGCATGCATCAGCTGGCCCGTCTCGTCACGGCTGTGCACTTGGATGCGGCTGCCCAGGTTGCCGGCAGCCACGGTTTCCGCCACGGAGACCGCCTCGCCGAGCGGACGGACGATGCCGAGCGTGAGGCGCCATGCCAGGAACGCCCCCAGCGCGAACGCCACGAGCGCCAGCACGATCAATGCATTGCGACCGTTCACATGGTCCAACTCGATGCCGGTGGCGACACCGTCGATCTGCGAGCGCTCGTAGTCGGCCAGCGCGCCGACAGACTTTTCATACTTCGCGAGACCCGCCGCAAACGGACCGTCGACCAGCTTGTTCGCGCCCTCGAGGTCGCCGTCGGCCTTGAGCTTGTTCATCGCGCCCAGCATCTCGAGCACGCTGCGGCGCGCCTCGGCGACTTCGCCGTAGAGATTCTTCTCTTCCGGCGTGACCATCGTCTCTTCGATCTTCTTCTGCAGCGGATTGATGATGGCCTGGCCCGCGGCGAGTTCCTTCTTGAAGTAGGCCTCGGTGGCGGGGTCGGTGGCCTTCACGATCGCGAAGGTCCGCACGATGCTCGCGGCGAGGTTCTTCGCCCACTCGGCCACCATGCGCTCCTTGGCCAGCGGGCCGGCAACCATCGCCTCGGTCGCGTTGCCCACGTTGGACAGGCGATGCATGCCGGTGCCGGCAATCAGCGCCATCAGTACGAGCATGGCGCCGAAGCCGATGGCCAGGCGCGTACCGATCTTCAGATCCTTCAATCTCATCGCACATTCCTTCAATGATTCGAACTTGGGAACTGGCGGTCGGCCGCCAGCGCAATCGATTTCTTATCGGCAGGTGCTGACAAAACTGAAGACGCCGTTACGCTTCGTGCGCCAGCCTGAAGACGCCCACGACCTGCGACAGGCTTCCAGCCTGCTCCTGCAGTGCCTGCGCGGCGGCCGAAGCCTCCTCGACCAGTGCGGCGTTCTGCTGCGTGACCTGGTCCATCTGCGTGATGGCCTGGTTGACCTGCTCGATGCCCGAGGTCTGCTCCTGGCTCGCCGCAGTGATCTCGCCCATGATGTCCGTCACGCGCTTCACGCTCTCGACGATCTCGTCCATCGTTCGGCCGGCTTCGGCCACCTGCCTGGTGCCCTCCTCGACCTTCTCGACGGAATCGTCGATCAGGGTCTTGATCTCTTTGGCAGCCGCCGCCGAACGTTGGGCGAGGCTGCGCACCTCGGAAGCCACGACTGCGAAGCCACGCCCTTGTTCACCTGCACGAGCGGCCTCGACCGCCGCGTTCAGCGCGAGGATGTTGGTCTGGAACGCGATGCCATCGATGACGCCGATGATGTCCACGATCTTGCGCGAGGACGCGTTGATCGAGCCCATCGTGTCGACCACTTGCGAGACGGCGCTGCCGCCGCGCACCGCCACTTCAGACGCCGACACCGCGAGCTGGTTGGCCTGACGGGCGTTGTCCGCGTTCTGCTTGACGGTGCTGGTGAGTTCCTCCATCGAGGCGGCCGTCTCTTCGAGCGAGCTGGCCTGCTCTTCGGTCCGCGACGACAGGTCCTGGTTGCCCGATGCGATCTGGCTCGATGCGGTCGCGATCGTGTCCGTGCCATTGCGCACTTCGCCGACGATCTTCACGAGGCTGTTGTTCATCTCGCGCAGCGCGTGCATGAGCTGCCCGGTTTCGTCCTTCGAGTGCACCTCGATGCGCGAGGTGATGTCGCCGGCGGCCACGGTCTCGGCCACCTTGACCGCTTGGCGGATCGGTTGCGTGATTGAACGGGTGATGAGCCACGCAACGCCGGCACCCAGCAGCACGGCGAGCACGCCAAGCCCGATCACCACGCTGCGCGCGCGCTGGTAGTCGGCGAGGGCCTCGGCATTGATGCCGTCGGCGCGCTTGACCTGATGGGCGTTCAGCTCGTCCAGCGCGGTCAGCGTTGCGCGCACCGCGGGGGCGAACTTCGTCATGAGAAGCTGGGTCGCTTCGTCGTTCCTGTTCTGCCGCGCCAGCTCGATGAGCTGCTCGCTGAGCGGCGCGGCGACGGCCAGCGCTTCATCGACCTTGACGAGGTTCGCCTTGCCTTCCGCCGACGTGACCAGCTTGCGCAGTGCCTTGTTGGCTTCGGCGAACCGCTCGCGCGCGCCGGCGATCTTCTTCATCTGGGCGGAGATGCCGGCCTCGTCGTTGATCAGCACCAGCTCGGTGCCGTAGGTGGCGATGTCGCGGATGGTGGTGAGCATCGCGTTGACCGCCGCGATCTTCACGTTGTTGTCGTTGACGATCCGGTCGAGCCGGTCGTTCTGGTTCGACAGCGCGTTCACGCCCAAGGCGGCAATGGCGGCCATGAACACGAGGACGAGGGTGAAGCCCAGGCCCAGTCGCGAGCCGATCTTCAGGTTGGATAAGGAAGTCATCGTCATTGCGCCTCTGCAGGGCGCATATCTTTCGTAGAGGGTGGATCTCAGAATTCGGTCCAGTCGCCCGCGCCCGAGGTGGCGGGCGCGGCCGGAGCCGTGGGGGTTGTCTTTTTCGGGGTCGCTGCCGTGGCGGGCAGCGCCTTGGGGGCGGTCTTTCGCACTGCAGGCGCCGCGACCGGCTCGGGCTCCGCCGGCGCCGCGCCGTCGTCGTCGAGCTTGAACATGCCGACGACCTGCGACAGCCCGCCAGCCTGCTCCTGCAGCGACGCGGCTGCCGCGGCCGCTTCCTCGACCAGTGCGGCGTTCTGCTGCGTCACCTGATCCATCTGCGTGATCGCCTGGTTGATCTGCTCGATGCCCGAGGTCTGCTCCTGGCTGGCGGCGGTGATCTCGCCCATGATGTCCGTCACGCGGCGCACGCTGCCGACGATCTCGTCCATCGTCTTGCCGGCCTCGTCGACCAGGGCGCTGCCGATGTCGACCTTGCCGACCGAGTCGTCGATGAGGCTCTTGATCTCCTTGGCCGCCGCCGCGGAGCGCTGCGCCAGGCTGCGCACTTCGGAGGCGACCACCGCGAACCCTTTGCCCTGCTCGCCTGCGCGCGCCGCTTCCACGGCAGCGTTCAGCGCCAGGATGTTGGTCTGGAACGCGATGCCGTCGATCACGGCGATGATGTCCACGATCTTGCGTGAGGACTCGTTGATCGACGCCATGGTGTCGACCACCTCGTTCACCACCTTGCCGCCCTTGACGGCGACTTCGGACGCGGAGACCGCGAGCTGGTTGGCCTGGCGCGCGTTGTCGGCGTTCTGCTTCACCGTGCTGGTGAGTTCTTCCATCGACGCAGCCGTCTCTTCGAGCGAGCTGGCCTGTTCCTCGGTGCGCGACGACAGGTCCTGATTGCCGGCGGCGATCTGCCTCGAGGCGACCACGATCGAATCGGTCGCCGTGCGGATGCGGCCCACCATGTCGGTGAGCATGTCTTCCATCTCGCCCATGCCGTTGAGCAGGCGCCCGAAGTCGCCACCGCGATCGCTCTCGAAGTCCTTGCTGAGGTCGCCGGAGGCCACGGTCTCTGCGATCAGCAGCGCTTCGTCGATCGGCTCCACGATGCTGCGCGTCAGCAGCCATGCAAGCACCGACCCCACGGCAAGCGCCAACGCCGCCAGCAGGATCACCTGGTTGCGCCCGGATCGGTACAGCTCGTCGATCGAGCCGGCGGCCTTGTCGATCTGCTCCTTCTGGTGGCTCGCCATCGCGCGGATGCTTGCGTCGTAGGCGTCGAGCGTGGGAATCAGCTTCTCCTTGCTCAGCCGGGTCGCTTCGTCGAGCTTTCCGTCCGACTTGAGTTTCAGGATCGTGCTGCGCAGCTCGACGTACTCCGCGCGCCGGCTCTTGATGTCCTTGCTCAGCGCCAGCTCCTCGGGGGTGCTCAGCATCTCCTCGAGCTTCTGCTGCGTCTCGTTGATGACGGCGCTGTTCTGGCCGATGCTCTTCTGCAGGAACTCCTGCACTTCGGGGTCGTTGCTTTTCAGGAGCGCGAAGGTCCGCACGCTGTTGGTGCTCGTGGCCAGCAGCCAGGCCGCCGCGAGGCGCTCCTTCTCCAGCGATTGCCGTGTCATTTCTTGCGTGGCATCTCCCACGCCCTGCAACCGCACGACGCCGATGCCCGCAATGGCTGCCACCAGTGCGAGCACCAGCGCGAATCCGCCGCCCAGGCGCGTGCCGATCTTCCAATCCTTCATTCCTGTCTCCTCCGTCCAAGTGTTTCGATGTGCCTGGCGCTGTGCCTCAGGCGGCGAGCTTCTCGATCAGCCCCATCTCCTCGCTGGACATCAGCCGGTCGATGTCCACCAGGATCAGCATCCGCTCCTCCAGCGTGCCCAGCCCGATCAGGTAGTCCGTGTCCAGCGCCGAGCCCATCGCCGGCGCCGGCTTGATCTGCTCCGCAGCCAGCGTGATCACGTCCGACACGCTGTCCACCACCATCCCCACCACCCGCCCGCCGATGTTCAGCACGATCACCACCGTGAACTGGTCGTAGCTCGGCGTGCCGATCCCGAAGCGGATCCGCATGTCGATGATCGGCACGATGATCCCCCGCAGGTTCACCACCCCCTTGATGAATTCCGGCGCATTCGCGATCCGCGTCACCGCGTCGTAGCCCCGCAGCTCCTGCACCTTCTGGATGTCGATGCCGTATTCCTCCTCGCCAAGGGTGAAGGTGACCACCTCCAGGCGCCCGGCGTTGGCGAGGGCCTGGGAAGCGGCACCGCCCGTGCGGGGCTGGAGGGTCGTGATCTCTGCCATGGGATTCCTTTGCATCGGCTGTGAGAGAGGGTTCTGTCGGCTATCGGCAGATCAGCCGAATTTCTGCATGATCCGCACGAGCTTTTGTCCGTACTGCGGATCGGTGGCGTAGCCCGCGCGCTGCAGGCCGTGCGCGGCTTCGGTCGGATCGCCGGCCGTGACCACGTTGGCGTAGCGCGGGTTGCGGGTCATGAAGCGGGCGTAGTCGGTGAAGGCTTCCTCGTAGGAGCCGTAGGCCCTGAACTTCGCGCGCACGCGCTGCGGTTCGCCGTCGACGTACTCGGTGGTCGTGGTCTCGACCACGCGGCCCTGCCAGCTCTTGTCGGCCTTGATGCCGAAGAGGTTGAAGCTCTGCGCGCCGTCGTCGGCGCGGATCTCGCGCTTGCCCCAACCCGATTCGAGCGCGGCCTGCGCAAGGATCAGTGGCGCCGGCACGCCGCTGGCCTCGCTCGCGGCCTGCGCCGATGCGCCCATGCGATCGACGAAGGCATCGACATGGCCCTGCAGCGAGGCGGCCGCGGCCGAACTGCCGCCGCGATCGTTGTTCACCTGGTAGACGCTCAGGTCGATGCGCGTGGACGGCGCCGGCGCCGAGCCGAGCGGAATCCCCGAGTCCGGCTTCAGCGGCATGCCGCCGCGGGGCAGCAGCGACATCGGCGCGGCCTCGACATCCATGTTGGCGGAGCCCGATGCGACCTGCCGCTGGAGCTGCACCAGCATGGCCTCGGCCAGGCCGACGCCGCGGCCCGAGAGGTTCTGCGAGAGCTGCTGGTCGAGCATCGAGGTATAGATCTTCTCGCTCTGGCTGTCCCACATGCCGCTTTGTGGCGTCGCCTCGCGCATGCTCTTGAGCACCATGTTCATGAACATCGCCTCGAACTGGCGCGAGACCTGGCGAAGCCCTTCTTCCGGCGAGGTACGGGTGGTGCGCTTGAGCGCATCGACGCCCTGCACGTCGAGCGCGAAGCGCTGGTCCAGCGCGCCGCTGCGGCTCGTGTCGGCGATGCCCGTGGCGGGTGTTGCGGTGATCCCCATGCCGCGTCCTCAGATGATTTCCAGCTCGGCACGCAGCGCACCGGCCGTCTTCATGGCCTGCAGGATGGAGACCAGATCCTGCGGATTCGCGCCCAGCGCATTGAGGCCCTTGATCACGTCGGACAGCGACGCACTGCCGCGCACCATCTGCAGCGCCCCGCTGCCCTGGTTGACCGAGATCTCCGACTGCGCCGACTCGACCGTGCGGCCGCGCGAGAACGCTTCCGGCTGGCTGACCACCGGCTGGGTGTTGATGACCACCGAGAGGTTGCCGTGCGCCACCGCGCATTCGCTCACGCGCACCGCCTGGTTCATCACCACCGACCCGGTGCGCGCATTGATGACCACGCGGGCGACCGCCTGCGCCGGCGTGACCTCGAGCCCTTCGAGGCGCGCGAGGAAGCCGACGCGCTCCTGCGGCGATTCCGGCGCCTGAACGCGGATCACGCGCCCGTCCACCGCCTCGGCGATTCCGAACCCGAACTGCCGGTTGATCGCCTCGACCGCGCGTTGCGCCGTGCCAAAGTCCGAGCGCGTGAGCTCGACGGTGAGCGCGCCTTCGCCGCCCACCACTGTCTCCACGGCGCGCTCCACGATCGCGCCGGACGGAATGCGGCCGGAGCTGAGCTGGTTGATCTGCACCTTGCTGCCGTTGGCGGACGCACCTGCGCCACCCACGACCATGTTCCCTTGCGCGATCGCGTAGACCGCGCCGTCGACACCCTTGAGCGGCGTCATCAGCAGCGTGCCGCCGCGCAGGCTCTTGGCATTGCCCATCGACGACACCGTCACGTCGATCGCCTGGCCGGGTCGCGCGAACGAAGGCAGCGTCGCCGTCACCATCACCGCCGCCACGTTCTTGAGCTGCATGTTCACGCCCTGCGGCATCGTGATTCCGAGCTGCTGCAGCATGTTGTTCAGGCTCTGCGTGGTGAACGGCGTCTGCATCGTCTGGTCGCCGGTGCCATCGAGACCCACCATGAGCCCGTAGCCGATCAACGCGTTGTCCCGCACCCCCTGAATCGTCGCCAGCTCCTTGAGCCGCTCCGCATGCACCGGCGCAAGGAACGAAAAGGCCATAGCCAGAGCAAGCGAAGCGAAGCGAACGCCGTTGGTGAAACACCGCGGAACCGGCTTCGCCGGGCCGCCGGTGTTGCCCCCTGCAAGGGGGTGCAGAGCCACACGAAGTGGGCGAGGCTGGGGGTGTGCCATATCTAAAACGGTGCAACGTTGAGGAAGAAGCGCTGGAGCCATCCCATGTTCTGCGCCTCGTCGATGTAGCCCTTGGCCGTGTATTCGATGCGTGCATCCGCCACCTGGGTCGAGAGCACGGTGTTGAGGCCGGTGACGGTGCGCGGGTTCACCACGCCGGAGAAGCGGATGAATTCCGTCCCCTGGTTGATGCCCATCTGCTTCTCGCCGCTCACCAGCAGGTTGCCGTTGGGCAGCACGTCGGTCACGGTGACCGTGATCGTGCTGCTGAAGGTGTTGGTGGCATTCGCGCCACCCTTGGCCGTGAGCGCGTTGGTGCCGGACAGCTTCGCGTCCTGGTTGTCCAAGAGGCCGCCGAGCACCTTCGGGATCGGATCGAAGGCCGCAGCCATGCTTCCGTTGCGGCTCGCGTTCGCGCCCGAGTTCTTGCTCGCGTTGAGCTTTTCGCTGATGACGATGGTCAGGATGTCCCCGACGCTGCGCGGCCGTCGATCCTCGAACAGCGCGATGCCGCGCCCGTTGTCCTGGAAGATCGCGCCCGAACGCGAGCGGCTCGGCAACTGGCTGATATCGTCGGCGCGCGCCGTCATCGGCTGATGCACCAGCGGATCTTTCGGAATCTGCGCGCAGCCGACCACGAGAACAAGCACCGCGCCCGCTCCCCCCATCCGGGAGACACCGCGGAACCGGCTTCGCCGGGCCGCCGGTGTCGCCCCCTGCAAGGGGGTTGGCGAAGCGACACGAAGTGCGCGAAGACTGGGGGTGTTCACAGCTGTGCCAGGCGGGCGAGCATCTGGTCGGACGTCTGGATCGCCTTGCTGTTGATCTCGTACGCACGCTGCGTCGCGATCATGTTCACCAGCTCTTCGACCACATTGACGTTCGACGCCTCGGTGTAGCCCTGCGTCAGAACGCCCGCGCCATCCACGCCAGGGTTCACGACATTGGGCGCGCCCGACGAATCGGTCTCGGTGTAGAGGTTCTCGCCCATGCTCTGCAGGCCGGTGGGGTTCAGGAAGTTCGCGATCTGGAGTTGGCCGACCTGCACTGTCAACTGGCTGCCGGCCTGCGTGACCGACACGATGCCGTCGCGGCCGATCGTGAGGCTGGTGGCGTTCTGCGGGATCGTGATCGCGGGCTCGACGGTGTAGCCGCTCGCGGTCACGAGCTGGCCCTCGGCATTGGTCTGGAACGAACCGTCGCGCGTGTAGGCCATCGTTCCGTCGGGCATCTGGACCTGGAAGAAGCCCGCGCCGTTGATGGCGACGTCCTTCGGGTTGTCGGTCTTGGTCAAGTTGCCCTGCGAGTGCATGCGCTCGGTGGCGACCACGCGCACGCCGGTGCCGACCTGCAGGCCCGAAGGCAGGCGCGTCTGGTCGGAGGACTGGCCGCCGACCTGGCGGATGTTCTGGTAGAGCAGGTCCTCGAACACCGCGCGGCTTTTCTTGAAGCCGGTGGTCGCGACGTTGGCGAGGTTGTTGGAGACGACGTCGAGCTGCGTCTGCTGGGCTTCGAGGCCGGTCTTGGCCACGTAGAGGGAACGGATCATGGAATGGCTCCTGCGGTGTTGCTCGTGCCGAGGCGGATCAGCCGTAGGCGAGCAGCTTGTTGGCCGACTGCGCGTTCAGGTCGGCGGACTGGATGGACTTCATCTGCATCTCGAAGCTGCGTCCGTTGGCGATCATGGCCACCATGGCTTCGACGGGATTCACGTTGCTGCCTTCGATCGCGCCGGCAGTGACCGTCACCGCGGGATCGGCCTCGGCCGGCGGCAGGCCTTGACGCATGCGGAAGAGCCCGTCTTCGCCCCGCTCCAGATCGGCGACCGGCGGGTTCACGAGCTTCATGCGGCCGACGATGTTCAGGCCGGTCAGCGGATCGCCCGGCGCGTGCGCGGTGATGCTGCCGTCAGCGGCGATGGTCACGGACGAGCCCGGCGGGATCACCAGTCCGCCGCCGTCACCGACCACCGGGCGTCCGCCCATGGTCGTCACCTGGCCGTCGGATGCGACCTGGAGGTTGCCGACGCGGGTGTAGGCCTCGCCGGTCGGCGTCTGGACCACCAGCCAGCCGTCGCCGCGCACGGCGACGTCGAGTTCGCGGCCGGTGTCCGTCACCGGGCCCTGCCGGAAGTCCGCGCCCGGCGTGGTCGCGGCCACGAAGGCACGCGTGGGCGATGCCTCGCCGACCACGGGCACGGCACGAAAGGCATTGATCTGCGCACGGAAGCCCGGCGTCGACACGTTCGCCATGTTGTTGGCGACCGAGGCCTGCTGCTCCATGGCCTGCTTGGCACCGCTCATCGCGACATACAGCATTCGATCCACTGGTGGCTCCTGTCGGCTCGCGTCAGCGGATGTTCATCAGCGTCTGCATGACCTGGTCCTGCGTCTTCACGGTCTGCGCGTTGGCCTGGTAGTTGCGCTGCGCGACGATGAGGTTGACGAGTTCCGAGGTCAGGTCGACGTTGGACGATTCGAGCGCGCCGGAAGCCAGCGAGCCGAGCTTGCTGCCTTCGGCCGGCGTGCCGGTGAGCGCCGCGCCCGAAGCCTGCGTCTCGGCGTACATGTTCTCGCCCTTGGGCTCCAGGCCGTTGGGGTTCGCGAAGGACGACAGCACCACCTGGCCGAGCAGCTTGGTCTGCTCGTTGGAGAACTTGCCGGTGATGGTGCCGTCGGCGTTGATCGAGAACGAGGTGAGCTGGCCGGAGGTGTAGCCGTCCTGCGCGAGCTTGCTCATGCCGTTGGCTGCACCGACCTGCGTGGTGCCGCTCAGGTCGACGGTGATGTTCGATGTGGCGGCGCCATTGGTGTAGGTCAGCGTCGGCAGCGTGATCTTGCCGCCCGCCGGTGCGGTCATGTTGCCGTTGGTGTCGAAGGCCACCGAACCCAGCGGCGAGCCGGCCGGCGCGGGCGCTGCCAGCTGGATCTGGGTGCCGTCGATCGTGCCGTACGTGTCCCACGCATTGGCGCCGGTCTTGACGAAGTACACCGCAAGGTCGTGCGGATTGCCGAGCGAGTCGTACACCGGGCCGATCGCGTTGGAATAGTTGAAGGTGTTCGAGTCGGTCGGATCGAAAGGCGTCTTTGTCGGCACGGTGCTGCGCGAATCGACATTGAACTCGGCCTGCACGCCGGTGGTGGCGTTCGGCGACATCGGGGCGGTGGGGATCTGGATCGCGCCGGGCGTGCCGCCGCTGATGCCACCGCTGGCGTTGACGCCGTAGCCGGTCAGGCGCAAGCCGGACGAGTTGACGATGTAGCCGTCCTTGTCCTTGGTGAACTGGCCGTTGCGCGAGTACATGACCTCGCCGTTCGCGCTGGTGAGGCGGAAGAAGCCGTCGCCGTTCATGATCGCCACGTCGAGCGGACGGCTGCTGGTCTGCGTCACGCCCTGCGAGAAGTCCTGCACCACGCCCGACACCGAGACGCCGAGGCCGACGCGCGAGCCGGCATAGATGTCCGAGAACGTCGCGGTGGACGACTTGAAGCCCACGGTGCCCGAGTTGGCGATGTTGTTGCCGATGACATCGAGATTCGCGGCAGCGGCGCCAAGTCCGCTGATGCCCTGGGAAAAGGCCATGATGGATTCCTTAGTTCAATGCGTTTGGAGGGATGGGTCAGAGATACATGCGCACGTCGGACAGGCCGATGCTCTGGCCGGTGGCGAGTTCGAGCGTGACGCCGCTGGTGCCCTGCTTGACTGCCGCGACTTGCGCGAAGGTGAGTGCGGTCGACGACACGGCGGAACTGCCGTTCGTGGCGGCCACCGTGAACGTGTAGCTGCCAGCGGGCACGACATTGCCGGCATCGTCCTTGCCATCCCACGTGACGGAATTGACGCCCTGATTCATGGAGCCGGCGTCGATGGTGCGCACCGTCTTGCCGCTGCCGTCGACGATCTTGATCTGCACATCGGCGGCCGTGCCGGGAAGTTCCACTGCGAAGGCCTTGGGGGCCGGGTCCGCGCCCTCTGCCGGCGCGGTGGTGGTGAGGGTGTTGCCGGGCGACAGCACTGCGTAGCCGATCAGCGACGCGGCCTGCAGCACCTGGTTCGATCCGGTCTGGTTCACCAGCCCCGACAGCGTGCTGTTGAGCTTCTCGATGCCGCTCACGGTGCTCATCTGCGCGAGCTGCGACGTGAGCTCCGCGTTCTGCATCGGATTGAGCGGGTCCTGGTTGTTGAGCTGCGCGACCAGCAGCTTGAGGAAGCGCTGCTCGTTGTCGTCGTTCGCGACGCTCGCGGTGCTGGCCGCGGCGCTGGCGGCATTGACGCCGCTGATGGATGAGGTGTCGGCGATGGCCATGGCTTTTCTTCTTTCTTCGCGGTTGGATTACTGGCCGATGGTCAGGGTCTTGACCATCAGCGTCTTCGCGGTGTTGAGCACCTCGACGTTGGCCTGGTAGCTGCGGGAGGCGGAGATCATGTTGGTCATCTCCTCGACCACGTTGACGTTCGGCATCGCGACGTAGCCGTCGGCGTTGGCATGCGGGTTCTTCGGGTCGTAGACCATCCTGGGGGGCGATGGGTCCTCGACCACGCGCGAGACCTGCACGCCGCCGATGTCCTGTTGGCCCGTGGGCGCGACTTCGAACACGACCTGCCTGGCGCGGTACGGCTGGCCGTCGGGCCCTGAGACGCTTTCCGCGTTGGCAAGATTGCTCGCGGTCACGTTCATGCGCTGCGACTGCGCGCTCATGGCGGAACCCGCCACGCTGAAGATGTTCATGGAAGCACTCGGGAGTGGCATCGGACGGCTCCTCGCGCTTACTGCTGCACCGCGGACAGCATGGTCTTGATCTTCGCGCCGAGCACCGTGAGGTTCGACTCGTAGCGCAGCGCGTTGTCGGCGAAGTTGATGCGCTCGACGTCCATCTCGACGGTGTTGCCGTCGATGCTCGACTGCGTGGGCACGCGATAGAGAAGGTCCTGGTCGGGCATCGACTTGGCCTCGCCGGCGAGGTGGCGCGACGAAGTCGTCGCCATCGCGAACGATTGCGCCTGGCGGCCCTGTTCGACGGCCTGCGAGAGCCGGCTGCTGAAATCGAAGTCGCGCGCCTTGTAGTTGGGCGTGTCGGCGTGGGCGATGTTGGCCGCCAGCACTTCCTGGCGCTCGGCCCGCAGATTGAGTGCTTCGCGGTTGAAGCGAAGCGCTGCATCCAGCTTGTCGATCATCTTCTTTCCATCCTTTGTGGCGTCGCGTTCGCACTGGGCGTGGCGACAGATGGAAAGCGAGTCTATGCACGAGACGCTTTTGCAATGGGTCGAACAAAGGGGGTTTTCGCCAGCACTTCGGCACTTCGCATCAGGGGGTGTCTTCCTAGAATTCCCCGGCAACACATCGATTCCCATGGAACAACGCAAGACCTTCGGACGTCTCCTTCGCATCGTCCTGCCGGCATGCATGGCGGGCATCGGCGTGGCGTCGTTCGCCGCGTCCCAGTTGCCTGAAGAGGCTCGCGAGGCCATCGAGCGCTACCTTCAGGTGCAGACCTCCGGCCTGCCGGGAAAGGCCCGGGTGAGCTTCCTGCCCACTGGCGGCGCGCTTCCGCCCTGCAGCGACTATGAGGCTTTCATGCCGACCGGCACGGCGCCCTGGGGCCGCGTGTCCATCGGGCTGCGCTGCCGCGGCGACAAGCCGTGGTCCCGCTTCGTCTCGGCCAACGTGGCGGTGGAAGGCCGCTATTTCGTGGCCGCGCGCGCGATCGAGCCCGGCATGACGCTGGGCGCGGGCGATTTCATCGAACGCAGCGGCGATCTCACCGCGCTGCCGCGCAACGTGGTCACCGAGGCGAACGCACTGCGCGGCGTCACCAGCGCCCAGCGCATCGCCGCGGGTGCGCCGCTGCGCAAGGAGCATGTGCGCAGCATGATCGTGATCCAGCAGGGACAGACGGTGCAGGTGGTTGCGCAGGGCGCGGGCTTCACCGTCAGCACCGAAGGCAAGGCCATGACACGCGCCGAAGTCGGCGCCGCCGTGCAGGCCAGGACACGCGACGGCCGTCTGGTGAGTGGCATCGCCGACGAAGAAGGCCAGATCCGGCTCGCGCAGTGACGTCGTGGAAATACGTAGGGACGCGTAGTGGTCTTCATGGATCGTCAATCCAGCCTCCGGGCCCTAAAGTTGCGGACCGTTTCGCCGATATAGGGGCGAGCCCCCTTTGAGGAACCATCTTGAAAATCGATCAACCCGCGTCTTCGGCGACGCCTCTCATCCGCCCCGCGAAGTCGGGTTCCGCTTCCGCGAGTTCGGCCGGAGCCGCCGGATCGTCGAAGGACGCTGCGCAGGTCTCGGCCCGGGTCCACGCGCTGCCGGGGTCCCGCGGTGGTGATTTCGACGCCGCCCGCGTGGCGGCGATCCGCGAGGACATCCGCGCCGGGCGCTACCAGGTCAACCCCGAGCGCATCGCCGACGGCCTGATGGACAGCGTGCGCGACCTGCTCGATCCCGGAAAGAACCCATGAACACGATGCTGCTGTACCTTCATGCGGAGAAATCCTGCATCGAGGAATTCCTGGTGCTGCTGGCGCAGGAAGAGAACGCCATGACCGAGCGCCGCTTCGGTGAACTGGAAGGGATCACCGAACAGAAGGTACAGCTGCTCGACCGCATCGCCGAGATCGACCGCCAGCGCGAGACCGCGCAATCGGCGCTGGGCTTCGAACCGGGCGCTGCCGGCGCCGACGCCGCGGCGATGGCCGGCGGCGAAGCGACCCGCCAGGCCTGGCAGGCGCTGCAGGAGCTTGCCGAGAAGGCCCGGGCGCAGAACCTGCGCAACGGATCGATCGTGCACACGCACCTGGATTTCACGCACAAGGCACTGCAGTTCCTGCAATCGAGCGTGCAGCTCTTCTATGGACCGGACGGCAACCGCAAGACCACGTCCGGCGGCGGCACCCGCCTCGCGATGGGCTGAGCCCGCGAGTTACTTGCTCGGATTGAGCAGGTACTTCTCGCCGGTCGCCTGCTTCGAATAGACCGCGATCTCGCCGAGCGAGAGCGCCTCCACCATCGAAACTTCCTTCGTGTAGCGGCTCGCGAAGGTCGTCTTCAGTTCGGCCGCCACGCGCGCCTTGAGCTTCTCCGCGCCTTCCGGGCCGATCCTCATCAGGAACGGGAACAGCAGCCAGCCGCCCATCCCCCAGCTCATGCCGAAGCCGCGCGTGAACTCGGTGGGGCCGCGATCGAGCCCGCCGTAGATGTAGACCTGCTTGTGCGTGGTCGTGCCATAGCGGCTGTATTCGGTCGCCTTGCGCAGGAGCGCGGCTTCCATGCCGTTGAGGATCTGCCCTGCGAGCTTGCCGCCCCCGGTCGCGTCGAAGGCCAGCGTGGCGCCGGTCTCGGCGAGCGCATCGGTCAGGTCCTGCATGAAAGTCGGCGAGGTGGCATTGCAGACGTACTTGGCGCCGATGGCGCGCAGGATGTCCTCCTGCTCCTGCTTGCGCACGATGTTCACCAAGGGGATGCCGTCCTTGATGCAGATGCGGTTGAGCATCTGGCCGAGATTCGACGCGGCGGCGGTGTGCACGAGCGCCTTGTGACCTTCGCGCCGCATCGTCTCGACCATGCCGAGCGCGGTGAGCGGATTGACGAAGGACGAGGCGCCTTCCGCCGCGGTCGCACCTTTGGGCAGGGCCATGGTCTGCGCGACGTCGATGCAGCGGTATTGCGTGTACATCGCGCCGCCGATCATCGCCACGGTCTTGCCCAGCAGGGCCTGTGCCTGGGGCGACGCACCGGCCGCCACGACGACACCCGCGCCTTCGTTGCCGACCGGCATGGATTGGTCCGCGCGGCCGGCCATGCTCTTCATGGCCGCCTCGGGAATGGCGGCGGTCACGACGGGCCGCTGCGGCGTGCCGGAGGCCTTGGCGGTGCGCAGGTCCGCCGCGCCGAACAGCAGGCCCAGGTCCGACGGGTTCATCGGCGAGGCCTCGACCCGCACGACCACTTCGTTCGCGGCGGGCCGGGGGATGGCGTCTTCCTGAAGCGAGAGTTCCAGTTCGCCGCTGCTGCGGACGAGGGAACGGATCTGCAGGGTCTTGCTCGGCACGGTCATGGCAGGTCTCCGGATTGGGCCGGCCAGTATAGGAGCGTAGGAGCGGAGTGGGGGTTCTTCGCTCAGGGCGCGTGTTCGGGCGAGCGCGTGTCGGGATAGGCCATCACGCGGTCGATCCGCCGGCCGTCGAGCGCGGCCACCTCGAAGCACCAGCCGGCGCAGTCGATGTGCTCCCCGACCTCCGGCAACTGGCCCGAGACGAACATCAGCAGGCCGGCGACGGTGTTGTAGCGGCCGCGGTCCTCGTCCGGCAGTTCGCGGATGCCGAGTCGCGCACGCAGTTCGGACACCGGCATGAGGCCATCGAGCTCCCAGACGCCGTCGGCGCGCTGCCGCGCCCAGGCCTCGGCATGCGTCGGCACCTGCAGCTCGCCGGTGATGGCTTCGAGCAGGTCGCGCGGCGTCATCAGCCCCTGCACCACCCCGTATTCATCGACCACGAACACCAGCCGGCCGGCGCGCGAGCGGAACTGCTCGAGCATCTCCATGCCGGTGAGCGTCTCGGGCACGAACATCGCAGGTTGCACGGCCTCGCCCACCGTACCCTGGTGTTCCGCGCCGAGCTTGAGAAGATGCGCCACGCTGGTCACGCCCACCACGTCGTCGAGCGAATTGCGGCACACCGGATACCACGAATGGACCTGGTTGCGCGCGCCCGCCTCGGAGACCTTCTGCAGGCCCTCGGCGATGGTCAGCGAGGCATCGAGCCACTCGATGTCGGCGCGCGGGATCATGAGCGAGGTGAGCCGCCGATCGTCGAGGTGGAACACGTTGCGCACCATCTGGTGCTCGTGCATCTCGATCACGCCGGCGTCCACACCCTCTTCCAGGCTGGCCGAGATCTCTTCTTCGGTGACCACGCGGGCCGCGTTCGAGTCGATGCGCAGCAGCTTGAGCATGGCCGCCGTCACGCTCGACAGCAGCAGCACGAAGGGCTTGGCGATGGAAGCGAGCCACCGCATCGGCCGGGCCACGTAGCGGGCCACCGGCTCGGGATAGAGCTGGCCGATGCGCTTTGGCACCAGCTCGCCGAAGATGATCGTGAAGAAGGTGATGCAGGTCACCACGAACGCGGTCGACGCGATGCTGGCGGTGCCCCGGCCCAGGCCCATCTTCTCCATCCACGCGCCGAGCGGTTCGGCGAACGCGGCCTCACCGACGATGCCGCTCAGCATGCCGATGGAAGTGATGCCGATCTGCACCGTGGAGAGGAACTGCGTCGGATTTCCCATCAGCTTGAGCGCCGCGGCGGCGCCCGCGTCCCCCGTCTCGGCCAGCGCGGCGAGGCGCGCGCGGCGGCTGGTGGAAAGGGCCATTTCGGACATTGCAAACAACGCATTGACCGTCGTCAGCAAGGCCAGGAGGAAAACGTCCATGAACGCAGGAGAGAATGGGGATCATGGCACTTTACTTGATCGGTGATCTGCAGGGCTGCGACGAACCCCTGCAGCGGCTGCTGGACAAGATCGACTTCTCCCCGAGCCGCGACCGCCTCATCGTGCTCGGCGACCTCGTGAATCGCGGGCCCGCATCGGCCAAGGTGCTGCGGCGCGTGCAGCGCTTCGGCGACGCGGCGCAGAGCGTGCTCGGCAATCACGACCTGCACCTCCTTGGCGTGGCCCATCGGGCGCGCAAGGTCGGCCGCAAGGACACGCTCGCCGCCGTGCTCGACGCACCGGACCGCGATGCGATGCTCGACTGGCTGCGCCACCAGCATGTGGCGCTGCGCCATGACATCGGCGGCGGCACGCTGCTGACGGTGCATGCGGGCGTGCTGCCGCAATGGACGGTCGAGGACACGATGCGCCTCGCGGGCGAACTCGAATCGGCGCTGCAGGGCCCCGACGTCGCGGAGTTCTTCCGCACGATGTACGGGAACGACCCCGCTCAATGGAATGAATCGCTCACCGGCGCCGCGCGGCTGCGCGTGATCGTCAACGCGCTGACGCGGATGCGCTATTGCACCGCGAGTGGCGTGATGGAATTCGAATCCAAGGATGCGGAGGCCGGCGCGCCCGAAGGCTTCATGCCGTGGTTCGACGTGCCGGGCCGCAAGACGTCGACTGCGACGGTGGCGTTCGGCCACTGGTCGACGCTGGGTTGGCTCTCCAGGCCGGACCTGATCTCGACCGACACCGGCTGCGTGTGGGGCGGCTGCCTCAGCGCCGTGCGGATCGGCGCCACGCCGCAGGAACGCGAGCTGATCCAGGTGAAGTGCCCCCAGGCCCAGAAACCCGGCTAACTGCGCGAGACACGGGGAACACCGCGGAACCGGCTCCGCCGGGCCGCCGGTGTTGCCCCCGGCAGGGGGTGCCCGAGCTACACGAAGTGAGCGAGGCTGGGGGGTAGCCTAGGGGTTTGACTTGAAAAGCGCGGCGACCTTGCGCTTGCTCTTGATGTTGCTGGAGACCCCACGCGCCGGCGCTGCCTTGGCCGTGGCTTCCCACGCGGGCGCCGCCTCGCGCTCGGGCGCCTCGTAAGGCTTCTCGAAGAAGGGATCGCGCGGCGCGGCCGGCGCGCGGTGCGGACGGCCATTGCGGGTCGGACGCGAGTCGGAGCGATCGCGCGGACGGTCCAGCGTATCGAGCACGTCGCGCGCATCGCCGGCTTCGCCCTCTTCGCGCCAGTGGCGGCGGCCGTCGTTGATGCGACCGCGCGGGCGCTCGTCGTCGAATTCGACGGGCTCCAGCTCGATCTTCTTCTTGATCAGCTTCTCGATGTCGGCCACCAGCCGGACGTCGTTGCCGCCGCTCGCGAAGCTCACCGCCAAGCCGGATGCACCTGCACGGCCGGTGCGGCCGATGCGGTGCACGTAGTCCTCGGCGTTGAACGGGATGTCGAAGTTGAAGACCGCCGGCACGTCCTTGATGTCGAGGCCGCGCGCGGCCACGTCGGTGGCCACCAGCAGGTCGACCTCGCCGGCCTTGAAGGCGGCGAGGGCCTTCAGGCGCTCGTCCTGGCTCTTGTCGCCATGCAGGGCGGTGGTCTTCAGGCCCTCGCGCTCGAGCGAACGCGCGAGCCGCGCGCAGCCCAGCTTGCTGTTGACGAACACGAAGGCCTGCGTGATGCCTCGCTGGCGCACGATCTGCTTGAGCGCACGGCGCTTGTCGTCGTCGCTCACGCTGTAGAAGTGCTGCTCGACGGTGGAAGCCGTTTCGTTCGGCCGCGCCACCTCGATCGTGACCGGGTTCTGCAGGTAGCTGCCGGCCAAGCGCTTGATCTCGGGCGAGAAGGTGGCCGAGAACAGCAGCGTGGTGCGCTGCTTGGGCAGGTACGAGAGGATGCGCTGCAAGTCCGGCAGGAAGCCGATGTCGAGCATGCGGTCGGCTTCGTCGAGCACCACGTACTCGACTTGGTTGAGCACCGCGTTCTTGGCTTCGATGTGGTCGAGCAGCCGGCCCGGCGTGGCGACCAGCACCTCGACGCCCTTCTTGAGTTCGAGCGTCTGCGGCTTCATGTCGATGCCGCCGAACACGACCGTGCTGCGCAGGTTCGTGTACTTGGCATAGAGCTTGACCTGCTGCGCGACCTGGTCGGCAAGCTCGCGCGTGGGCAGCAGCACCAGGGCGCGCACCGGATGGCGCGCCGGGGAGGTCGAGCTGTTCTCGTGCTTGAGCATCCGCTGCAGCAGCGGCAGCGAGAAGGCGGCTGTCTTGCCGGTGCCGGTCTGGGCGGCACCCATGACGTCCTGGCCCGACAACACCACCGGAATGGCCTGTGCCTGGATGGGCGTCATCGTCTCGTAGCCCATTTCGGCTACAGCGCGCGCCAGAGGCTCGGCCAGGGAAAGATTGGAGAAGGAACTGGTCATGAAGCCTTCTATTGTCGCAGGAATGGGGTTACCCCTATATCCGAGGCCTGCCAGAGCGGTTTGGCCAAGCTGGAAATCCCGCGGAACCGGCTGCGCCGGGCCGCCGGGATTGCTCCCTGAAAGGGGGTGTCAGAGCCCCACGAGGTGGGCGAGGCTCGGGTTAGAGACCTCGTGCAGCAAACGTGTCGCAGTCGCGCAGGTCGCCGCTCTTGAAGCCGGTGGAGAACCACCGCTGGCGCTGGGCGCTGGTCCCGTGGGTGAAGCTGTCCGGCACCACGGCACGGCCGGCCGAGCGCTGAAGGGCGTCGTCGCCGATCTTCTGCGCCGCGTTCATCGCGGATTCGATGTCGCCCGGATCCAGCCACTGCTTGGACTCCTGCGAATGATGCGCCCAGACGCCGGCGAAGCAGTCCGCCTGCAACTCGACGCGGACGCTGACCGCATTGTTCTGCGTCTGGCTCAGGCGGCCGCGCATCTGGTCGAGCTTGCCGGTGATGCCCAGTTCGTCCTGTACGTGGTGGCCGATCTCGTGCGCGATCACGTAGGCCTGCGCGAAAACGCCCGGCGCGCCGAGTTGGTTCCGGAGGGTGTCGTAGAAGCCCAGGTCGATGTAGACCTTCTTGTCGCCGGGGCAATAGAACGGGCCCATGGCGGACTGGCCGGTGCCGCAGGCGGTTGGCGTGGCGCCGCGGAACAGCACCAGCTTGGGCGGGGCGTAGGTGCCGCCGTTCTGGCGGAAGATGTCGCTCCACACCACTTCGGTGTTCTTGAGCACGGTCGAGACGAAAGCCGCCTCGCGGTCGTCGGCCGGCGGCTTGTGCGCCGGCCCCTGCTGCTGCACTTGCGCGGGGGGCCCGCCACCGCTGAGCAGCCCCAGCACCGTCAGGGGATTGATGCCGAAGATCCAGCCCGCGATCAGGGCGACCGCCACCGTGCCGATGCCGATGCTGCGCCCGCCCACGGGAAAGCCGAATCCACCGCCCCCACCGCCGCCATCATCACGCCGGTCCTCGACGTTGTCGGACTGTTCGTTGCCTTCCCATCTCATGACACGCTCCTTGACCGCGATTCCCGCGATGCCCGCACGATGGTACGCGCAGGCAGATCCTTGCGGTGTAGGCTCAGGCCTTCGGCAGCGTCACGCCGCGCTGGCCCTGGTACTTGCCGCCACGGTCCTTGTAGCTGGTCTCGCAGACCTCGTCGCTCTCGAAGAACAGCACCTGCGCGCAGCCTTCGCCAGCGTAGATCTTGGCCGGCAGCGGCGTGGTGTTGCTGAATTCGAGGGTCACGTAGCCTTCCCACTCCGGCTCGAAGGGCGTGACGTTGACGATGATCCCGCAGCGCGCGTACGTGCTCTTGCCCAGGCAGATGGTCAGCACGTTGCGCGGGATGCGGAAGTATTCGACCGTACGCGCGAGCGCGAAGCTGTTGGGCGGGATGATGCAGCTGTCGCCGTGGAAGTCGACGAAGCTCTTCTCGTCGAAGTTCTTGGGGTCGACCACCGTGCTGTGGATGTTGGTGAACACCTTGAATTCGGGCGCGCACCGGATGTCGTAGCCGTAGCTGGAGGTACCGTAGCTGATGATCCTGTGGCCGTCCTGCTCGCGGATCTGGCCGGGCTCGAAAGGCTCGATCATTCCGTTCTTCTCGGCCATGCGCCGGATCCACTTGTCGCTCTTGATGCTCATGGCAGGGTCCTTTTTCGGGCCGCTATTCTAGAAGTACGCCAAAAGACCAGAAATCCCGCGGAACCGGCTTCGCCGGGCCGCCGGGATTGCCCCCGGCGAGGGGGCTGAGGGCCGCGGCTCCGAGCCTGCCTGCGCAGGCTTGGACGTGCCCGAAGAGCAGCCCCCGCTGGCGGCCGCGCGAGAGAGCGACACGAAGTGCGCGAGCCTGGGGGTGATCAACAAATGACGGTGCGCTCGATCAGCCGGTCGTCCCCCAGCACGATCATCGCGAACAGCAGTTCTTCCAGGTTCGCGGCCAGCGAGGTCTTGCGCGCGAGCAGCGGCGTGGCTTTCGGGTTGATGACCACGAAGTCGGCCTCGCAGCCCGGCTGCAGGTTGCCGATGACGCCCTCCAGCCCCAGCGCCCGTGCGGCGCCGGCGGTGTGACGCCACCAGAGCTGCGAAGGCGGAATGCTCACGCCTGGCTTGGTCTGGCCTTCGCGGCCGGCGTAGTAGGCCGCCATCATCGTGGTGAACGGACTGAAGCTGGTGCCGCCGCCCACGTCGCTCGCCAGGCCGTATTCATAGCCGATGCGATCTGCGCCCTCGAAGTCGAAGAAGCCGCTGCCGAGGAAGAGATTGCTGGTCGGGCTCACCGCCGTCGCCGTGCCGGTCTCGCGCATGAGGCGGCGGTCGTCGTCGTCGAAGTGGATGCAGTGCGCGTAGACGGCGCGCTCGCGCATCAGGCCGAAGCCCGCGTAGACGTCGAGGTACGAGCGCGCGTGCGGGAACAGCTCGCGCGCCCAGCGAACTTCGTCCTTGTTCTCGGCCACGTGCGAGTGGATCCAGGTGTCCGGGTACTTCGCGGCAAGCTCGCCCGCCCCGCGCAATTGCGCATCGGTGCTGGTGGGCGCAAAGCGCGGCGTGATCGCATAACCGAGCCGGTCGACGTTGTGCCACTTCCTGATGAGCGCTTCCGAGTCGATCAGACTCTGTTCAGCCTGGTCGCGTACACCGTCGGGCGAATGACGATCCTGAAGCACCTTGCCGGTCAACATGCGCAGGCGGCGCCGCTGCGCGGCCTCGAAGAAGGCGTCGACCGACTGGGGGTGCGAGGTGGCGAAGGTCAGCGAGGTCGTGACGCCGTTGCGCATCAACTCATCAAGAAAGAATTCCGCGATTTCCGCCGAATGCGCCTTGTCGCCAAAGCGGGTTTCCGCCGGAAAGGTGTAGTTCTCGAGCCAGGGCAGAAGGCCATCGGCCGGCGCGCCGATGATGTCCGTCTGCGGATAGTGGATGTGCATGTCCACGAAGCCCGGCGCGATGATGCGGCCCGGCCAATGCGTGACCGGCGCCTGCGGATGGCGGGCGGCGACCGCGGCGCAGGCGCCCGCATCCTGAACGCGCTGGCGCCCGTCGGCATCGGGGCCGACGACGAGAAGGCCGTCCTCGTCATAGACCGGCCGGCCGGCGGGATCGAATCTCAAGAGGGAGGCACGGTACGCTTGCATGGGCACGGAGGGTAAGTCAGCGATGCGGGTACACGATGTGCTTGCGCATATGGCCCCTATACGAGTGCCATATGGCTGACATGATGCCGCCGGGGCGGATGGTACGCTTCATCGGTTTTCTGGCCCCATCCGCCCGTTCTTCCCTCTTCCCCAGGAAGATCGATGAATTCACGCGACGCCGCCAAGAGCGCCACAACAAGATGAAAGTCCTCCTGATCGCAAACTACATGCCCGACGGCCAGACGAGCATGATCGCCTTCAGCCGCGTGCTCGAGCGGGAATTGCCGCGCATCGGCTGCGACCTCCGCGTCGTCTCGCCTCCGAGGCGCGTGCTGCGCGTGCCGGCCACCTCGCGCTGGTTCAAGTGGCTCGGCTACCTGGACAAGTTCGTCCTGTTCATCCCGTCGCTCAGGCGGCATCTGCGTTGGGCCGACGTGGTCCACGTGGCCGATCATTCCAACGGCATGTACATCCCCTGGGTGAAGTCCAAGCCCAATGTGATCACCTGCCACGACGTGATCGCGGTACAGGCCGCGCACGGAATGATCGAGGGCTGGAATGTCGGCTGGACCGGGCGGCAGTTCCAGCGCCTGATCTCCAAGGGCCTGGGACGTGCCGATCTCGTGGCGTGCGTGTCGGCCATGACGCGCCGCGAGCTGCTCTCCATGGGCCTGGCGGAAGAGCGCCGCGTCACGACGGTCCTCAACGGGTTGAACGACAACTTCGCGCCGGTGGCGCCCGACGAGGCCCAGAAGATCATCGAGCGATTCGGGATCTCGGTGCAGGACAAGTACCTGATCCACGTGGGCTGGGACATGGCCCGCAAGAACCGCCCGGGCGTCCTCGAAGCCTTCATCGCACTGCAGGAGCGCGCCGCGGCCGCAGGGCAGCCGCCGATGGCGGACCGTCTCGTCTTCGTCGGCCCCGAATTGGTGCCCGAAATGGCCGAGCTGGCGCAAAAGCATGGCGTTGCCGACCGCATCAAGACCGTGCAGAAGGTGTCCCACGAAGAACTGCGCGCGCTGTACGCCAGCGCGACCGCGCTGCTCTTCCCCTCGTTCCAGGAAGGCTTCGGCTGGCCGATCATCGAGGCGCAGGCCTGCGGCTGCCCGGTCTTCACGTCCGACCTCGCGCCGATGAACGAGATCGGCGGCGAAGGCGCGGTGTACGTCGATCCGCACGACCCCTCCGCCATGGCCGCCGCGATGGAGGCGGCCGCACCGCGCCTGGCGGAGATGCGCCGCCTGGGCCTGGAAAACGCCTCGCACTACAGCGCGGCGCAGATGGCGAACAACTACAAGGCCACCTACGAACGCGTCATCGGCGAACGGAGGACGGTCGCATCATGAAGCGGCTGCTGGCGCTCTGCGTCGTCATGCTGCCCTGGAAGATCAAGCGCTGGGTGCTCCGGCGCTTCTGGGGCTACCAGATCGCGGACGGCGCGCGCATCGGGCTGGCCTACGTCTTTCCGGATCAACTGGTCATGCACGAAGGCGCGCACATCGACCATTTCACGGTTGCCATCCACCTGGACCGGATGGAGTGCGGCGCGCATTCGTACATCGGGCGATCCAACTGGGTCACCGGCCACCCCCGGCTCGGCGAGCACTTCCGCCATCGCTCGGGGCGCGATCCGTCGCTGCTCCTGGGGGACCACGCCGCCATCACGAAGCAGCACATCATCGACTGCACCGACCGGGTCGAGATCGGTGCCTTCACCACCGTGGCGGGCTACGGCTCGCAGCTCATCACGCACGGCATCGACACCCACGAGAACCGGCAGGACTGCAAGCCGATCCGCATCGGGGCCTACTGCCTGCTCGGCACACGCGTCACCGTGCTGGGCGGCGCGGTGCTGCCGGACCGCACCATCCTCGGCGCGGGATCGCTGCTCAACAAGGCGCACGCCGAGGAATACGTGGTGTATGCGGGCCAGCCGGCGAAGAAGGTCAAGAGCCTGGACCCCGAAGGCGCCTACTTCCATCGCGAAAGCGGCTTCGTCCACTGAAGCGGCTCAGGGCGTCTTGCGCCCCACGTGCCCCTGCACGCCCTCGACCAGCCAGTTCATGTTGAGGATCTGCTCGTCGGCGAGCGACTGGCCCTTGGCGATGACGACATGGCCCTCGTTGTCGCGCACGTCGGCGGCGGCCGCCTGGAAGGGCTTGAGCTTGCCGGCGGCGATGTCCTTCTGCCGCGCCATCACCTCGTCCTGCACCGGCTTGGGCACCTTCGGCCCGAAGTCGCCGACGCGGATCATCCCTTCCTTGACGCCGCCCCAGGTGTTGCCGCTCTTCCAGGTGCCGTCCTGCACCGCGCGGGCGCGCTGGGTGTAGTAGTCGCCCCAGTGGTGGGTCACCGCGACGAGCTGCGCGTCGGGCGCGACCTTGCGCATGTCGGAGTGATAGGCGATGGCGAGCTTGCCGCGCTCCTGCGCAGCGGCCATCACGGCCGTGGAGCCGGTGTGGAAGGCGATCACGTCCGCGTCCTGGTTGAACAGCGCCATTGCGGCATCGCGCTCCTTTGGCGGATCGAACCAGACGTCGAGCCACACGACCTTGACCTGCGCCTTCGGGTTGACCGAACGCATGCCCATCGTGAAGGCATTGATGCCCTGCAGCACCTCGGGGATCGGGAAGCCCGCCACATAGCCGGCGACGTTGGTCTTCGTCATGCGGCCGGCCGCGACCCCCGCGAGGTAGCGGCCCTCGTAGTAGCGCGCGTTCGCGATCGCGACATTGGGCGCGGTCTTGTAGCCGGTGATCGACTCGAACTTCACGTCGGGAAAGTCGCGCGCGACCTTCATCGTGGGCTCCATGTAGCCGAAGCTGGTCGTGAAGATGAGCTTGTTGCCCTGCTGCGCGAGATCGCGGATCACGCGCTCGGCGTCGGGGCCTTCGGCCACGTTGTCGACGTAGGTGGTCTTCACCTTGCCGGGCAATGCGGCCTCGATGGCCTTGCGGCCGTCGTCGTGCTGGCGCGTCCAGCCGGCATCGGTGACCGGCGTGACGTAGACGAAGCCGACCTTCAGCGGATCGGCCTTCGGCGCGGGTTGGGAAAAGGCGGGAATCAAGAAACAGGCGGCCGCGAGCGCGGCTGCGAGGTTTTTGAGCATGGTGTTCCTCTACATGGCCCCGGAAATGAAATTCGGCGCTGGGGGGCACCAGCGCCGATCCCGAATTTTACCCGGGTCGCCCTCGGCGGCAGCCCTCGATGCCCCGCGCACGTCGCCGGAGGGTCATGCCTGGTTCATACCGGTGTCATCGCGGCTCTCTACTCTTGCGGCGCTCGGGCGGCCGCCATGCGGTGAGCGCTCCGTTTCAGCATGCAGGACCTCTGAACTTGAAACTGGACATCGGCAAGGAGACGACCATGGCCATCGACCTTTTGCGCCGGATTGCCGGGTCGCCCCTGCCCATGTCGTTCACGCAGACCGCGGACATCGACCAGGTCCGGATCCTGCGCGCCGCGGGGCTGGTGGTGGCCTTCGTGCCGGCGCCGCACCACCCTTCGATCGGTATGCTTTTGCAGCGCCCGGCGCAGGTCGTCGGCATCACGCAGAAGGGCCGGGACGAACTCGGGCTGGCCTGACCGGCGCCCGCAGGCTCAGAAGGCCCGCGAGCCGTCGCGCACCGCGTCGCGCAGCAGATCGGCCATCCTCGCGACGGGCGGCTCGGACTCTGCCTGCGCGCGGTACATCGCCAGCGTCATCGGCGGCAGCGCCGGCAGGCCGGCCATGCCGTGGTCGAAGGCACGCACATGCGCCGGCAGGCCGAAGGCGGTGAGCGCCGACAGCCCCAGCCCGGCCGAGGTCGCTGCCCAGAGCGCCGAAAGGCTCGAACTGGTGAACGCATGCCGCCATGCGATGCCCGCGCGGTCGAGGACGGCGGTCACGGTCGCGCGCAGGGGGCACGCGGCATCCAGCAGGATGAGCGGCAAGGGCTCCCGCGACTTCCGCGCGCCGCCGGCACGGCGCTCGGTCCACCAGGGCGCGTCGAGCCCGTCGAGATCGGCGGGACCGACCCACTGCAGCGGCAGCCGCATCAGGCGCTCGCGGTTCGGCAGCTCGGCCACGCCCGGCGCGCCCTTGACCTCCCAGATCAGCGCCAGGTCGAGCTGCCCGAGGTGCAGCCGCTCGCGCAAATCGGCACTGCGTGCCATGTGCGCCTCGATGCGGACCTTGGGATGGGCCCGCGCAAAGCGGCCGAGCGCCGCCGGCAGCACCGATTCGCCGAGGTTCTCCTGCACGCCGAGGCGCACCCAGCCCTCGAGGTCGGCACCGCGCATGGCGGCCGCCGCTTCGTCGTTGATCTCGAGCATGCGATGCGCGTACGCCAGCATGGTCTCGCCCGCGTCAGTCAGCTGCAGTCCGCGGCCCGCGCGGCGGAACAGCGCCGTGCCTGCCTGGGCCTCGAGCTTCTTGAGCTGGGCGCTCACCGCCGAGGTGGAACGCCCGAGCCGGTCGGCCGCACGCGCAAAGCTGCCCAGCGCGATCCCGGTCGAGAAACTGCGCAGAACGTCCAGATCGAACAACACCTGGCCCATTTCAACCATCCTGTTTTTTTGAACTGAAGGTCAATTATTTTCTGATTTTCAAAACATTGCGCGGGGCGGAAACTGCGTCGCGCCATGCCACATTCCCCCTCCACCTCTCCCCGCCACCGCTGGAAAGTCCTCGCGGCCGGCGTCGCGGCGAACGCCGCCTTCTCGGTCGCCTTCAGCGGCATCCCGATGACCGCCGTAGTCATGCGCGCCGGCTACCGGCTCGACAACGCCACCCTGGGCCTGATGCTCGGCCTGATCGGGCTCGGCATCGCGATCAGCGAACTTCCCTGGGGCCTGCTGACCGATCGCTGGGGCGACCGTCCGGTGCTGCTGACGGGCCTTGGCACGACCGCGCTCGCGCTGCTCGCCATGGCGCTGCTCGCGGCGCCGCGATCCGGCCATGTGCCCGGGCCCGGCTGGCTCGGTGCCGGACTGCTGCTCGTGGGCCTGCTCGGCGGCAGCGTCAACGGTGCCAGCGGACGCGCCGTGATGGGCTGGTTCGCCGAGGGCGAACGTGGCCTCGCGATGAGCATCCGGCAGACCGCCGTGCCGCTCGGCGGCGGCCTCGGCGCGCTGCTGCTGCCGGCGATCGCGCTGCACGCCGGCTTCGCGATGCTCTACGTCTTCCTTGCGCTGCTGTGCCTGCTCAGCGGGCTGTTGGCCTGGTGCTGGGTCCATGAGCCGCCCGGCCGCTCCGAAGGCGAACACCGAAGCGCTGCTGCGCGCAGGTACTCCAATGAGCCGCCGGTCGCGCCCCGGAACGCGAAGCGCGCCGATGCGCCGGCGGCGCCATCCTTGCGTGGACCGCTCGGGGATCCGCGCGTCTGGCGCCTCGTCGCGGGCATCGGCATCCTGTGCGCGCCGCAGTTCGCAGTGCTGTCCTTCGGCACGGTCTTTCTCCACGACTTCGGACGGGTCGGCTTCGCGGCGATCACCGCCACGATGGTCGGCCTGCAGCTCGGCGCGATGGCGATGCGCGTGTGGAGCGGCCGCTGGACCGATCGCCGCCGCAACCGGCCGGCGTACCTGCGCGCCTGCACCGCATGGAGCGCGGGCCTGTTCGCCGTGCTCGGCCTCGCGACGCTCGCCACCGGCAGCGCCCCGGCGGACTCACCCGCCTCGCAAGTCCTGCTGACCGTGCTGGTGCTGGCCTGCGGCGTGTGCGTCTCGGCCTGGCATGGCGTCGGCTACACCGAGCTCGCAACCCTGTCGGGTCCGGCGCGCGCCGGCACCGCGCTCGGCATGGCCAACACCAGCGTGTTCGTCGTGTGTTTCGTCACGCCCTGGTCGATCCCGCACCTGCTCGCCTGGCGCGACTGGCCGATGGTGTGGTTCGCCGCCGCGGCGTGCGCGCTGGTGGCGCTGCCGCTGCTCGCGAAACCGGCGCGCACTCAGGCGAAGCTGTCGAAGACGGCGTTGAGCCGGTCCACGTAGCCGCGCTTGGTCGCCGCATCGGTGAAGCTGCCCTCGAAGCTGTTGGCCGCCAGCTGCCACGCGTGCTGCGCGGTGAGCCCGGTGGCGGCGAAGGTCTCGGTGAAGTTGCGGTTCATGTAGCCGCCGAAGTACGCCGGGTCGTCGGAGTTGACCGTGGCAACCAGTCCGCCGTCAAGCAGCTCGCGCAGGTTGTGCTGGCCGAGGTCGGGGAACACGCAGAGCTTGAGGTTCGACAGCGGGCAGACCGTCAGCGGGATGCGGTCCTGCGCGAGCCGTTTCATCAGCGCCGGGTCCTTGGTGCTTTGCACGCCGTGGTCGATGCGTTCGACCTTGAGCACGTCGAGCGCGCTCCAGACATAGGCCGGCGGGCCTTCTTCGCCCGCATGCGCAACGAGATGGAAGCCCAGTTCGCGGCAGCGCGCGAACACGCGCGCGAACTTCTCGGGCGGATGGCCCAGTTCGCTCGAATCGAGGCCGACGCCGATGAAGCGATCGCGGAACGGCAGCGCCTGTTCGAGCGTCGCGAAGGCATCCTCCTCGCTCAGGTGGCGCAGGAAGCACAGGATCAGCTCGGCATCGACGCCGAGCTTCGACTTCGCGTCGACACAGGCACGGTGCAGGCCATCGATCACCGTCTGCATCGCGACGCCGCGTTCGGTGTGCGTCTGCGGGTCGAAGAACATCTCGGTGCGCACCACGTTGTCGGCCGCCGCGCGTTCGAGGTAGGCCCAGGCCATGTCGTAGAAATCCTGCTCCACGATCAGCACGCTGGCGCCGGCGTAGTAGATGTCGAGGAAGCTCTGCAGGTTGGTGAAGGCGTAGGCGCGGCGAAGATCCTCCACGCTCGCGTAGGGGATCGAGACGCCGTTGCGCTGCGCGAGCGCGAAGATCAGCTCGGGCTCCAGCGAGCCTTCGATGTGCATGTGCAGCTCGGCCTTGGGCATGGTGCGCAGCAGGTCGGGCAGGCGGTCCGCGGCGATCGGCGGGACCGTACGGGCGAAGGCGTTCATCAGCAGACTCCGAAGGTGATGCCGCGCGACTTCAGATGGCGGCGGTAGAGGGACGAGGCCTTGTCGGCCACGGTATGAAGCTCGGCGCGCAGGTCGAGCGGCACGCGCTTGGGGCTTTGCGATTCGAGCACCGGCTTGTCCTGCAGGAAGATGGTGTCCTGGAAGGAGCGCACCGAAGCCTCGTCGCGCGCGAAGTCCGAGGTCGCGAAGCGGAACCACACGCGGCTGCGCTCGGCTCCCATCGGGCAGATGTAGAGGGCGATGGATTCGCGGTAGTCGTCGATGCCGACGCTCGCGGCATCGGGCACCTTGGTGAGCACCGCGGTGTAGGGCGCGGTCACCTCGTAGGTGTATTCGACCTGCGCGGGGGCGGTCGAGTTGACCGTGGATTGAGGCTGCCAGGCCTTGCAGCCGGTGGCCAGAAGCCCGTTCGGCGTGGGCTCGACGCGGTAGTCGTCGATCACCGCCATGTCGCGCGCGCCGAGCCAGCCTTCGTGCACGAAGCCGAAGTGGGCCATGTCGAGGAAGTTCTCGACGAGGCGTGGTGCGCTGGTCTCGACGTCGTAGGGGCCGCAGTCGATCTTGCGCATGCCGGGGTCGTGCTCGGCTGCGAACACCGGAGGCGATGCCGCTCCTGTCGCCGGCGCGTCGATCCGCACCCACACCAGGCCGCCCGATTCACAGGCCGCATGCGTCGTCGCGCGATTCGTGGCCGGCGGCACGAAAGACGGCAACGCCGGCACATGCGCACAACGCCCGACGGATTCGAAGCGCCAGCCGTGGTACGGGCATTCGAGCTGCGGTCCGCCCTCGCCTTCGACCACGCGGCCGAGCGACAGCTTCGCGCCGCGATGCGGGCAGCGGTCGGCCCACGCATGCACCGCGCCCTCGCCGTCGCGCCACAGCACGAGGTCTTCGCCGAGCAGCCGCACGGCGAGCGGTGCGCCCGCCAGCTCACCCGCGAGCGCAACCGGATGCCAAAGTTCTTTTTCGATCATCGTGAGTCCAAGGGCGCGCTCATCAAGATTCCTTCAAGAGACGGACGCCGATTCGGATGCGATGGTATATGCTCCGCCGCGAACTTCGGACGTCACGCGCCACCGGGGTTCTCGCCACTGTCACGGCGATCAATTCAGGGAGAAAACAGATGCCTCAAACGCTGGCCATCAGCGGCCCGGCCGTGCCCGCCTTTCCGGGCGCGCTTGCATTGAAACCCGCGTGCCCGTCAGGCCGATGCTGTCGCCGTGAAAGACAAGGCGGGCGACCTCGATCCTCGACGCAGCAACCCCCGATGCAGAAGGAGGTCGGCCTCCTGACAGCGCGTCGTTCGAACTGCCAGGCCTCCAGCGCTAACCCTGTCTGCAAAACATGAACCTACGTTCGCTCGTACTCGTGGTGGCCGCGTCGCTGTGCGGCTGCTCGTCACTCCACTCGTCCGCTGACTACGCGCCCAAGACCATGACTGCCATTCCGACAGAACGCACCACCCATTGCATCGGCCGCTATCTCGTCACACTGCCCTCGAGCTTCGAGTTGCACACCAGCGGCTGGGGGAACATCGAGCTGTATTACGGGCTGGGCAAGAACTTCGAGACTGTCTATGCCACTGTCAAACAGGAGCGCTTTACGAATGAGGCGTTCTGGGACGAGGTGAACAAACGGCGCTTCGAAATGAGAGACACAAAGAATCGGAAGACCCAAGGCTCCATGCTGCTGTACGGAGAGCAGATCAACAAGGTCACTGCCCTGTTGCGGCGTTTGCCGGACGAAGCCTCAGCGGGATCGATCAAATCTGAGCTGCATGTACTGGTAGGGCAGCGCTATGTGACGCTGGAGCAGAAGTCGTACAGCAACGACGACAACAACATCACCTACAGAAACGCCGACCCTGCTCCCGCCGAGGCGCGTCTGAAGATGATCGCCTCGAAGCTCCTGCCCTACGAGAACGCGGAACGCGCCAAGCCGGGCTTCTGCATGCAGGGCGTGCTGTTCGATGTAGGGCAGGACGATGAGAGGGCAAGCTTCCAGTTCGGTGCGAACGACGTGGGTGACGTCGTGCTGGAGGTTGACTACCACGCCGTCACAGGGCAGCCGCGCCAGGGCATTCTTGAGCGCCGGAAGCAGGCCTACGCAGCTTACGCGCCGTTTCACACCATGATCTCCACGCTGCGCGAAGGCAAGACTCAGCTGGGGGGTGATCCCGCCGAGGAGTCGCTCACCAGGGCGAATCAATCTCCGATTCACCATTTCTTTGACATCGAGCGGCGCGACGACCAGCCTCGCACGCTGGAGCGCCCCTTCTTCGGCATCGCGTTGAAGACAGGCATGCGGTACTTCGTACCCGTCCCCGCGGGGCAGAAGCCGCCAGAGACAGAAGGCAAGGCGTACTACTCGTCACGAAGCAACGCAATCGTGCATCCGGAGAGCGACTCCAGCCTGTCCGACAAGCAAGTCCTGCAACTGTGGGACGAGATCGTCGCATCGGTGCGCAAGCGCTAAGCAAGGGAAGGCCAACCTTTGACTGACACAACCACCCCTCAAGACCCTCGCGTCCTGCTCCCCTCCCCGCAACCCGACGGCACCCTGTGTTATCGCCACAACCTCACCCGCAAGGAACGCACCGATCTGGTGGTGGTCCGCGTAGGCATCGTGAACGCGCTGCCGATCGTTTTTGTGCCCGGCGTCATGGGCTCCAACTTGCGTGGCCTGGACGAAAAAAGAACGAAGGTCTGGAACCTGGATTCCTTGGGATCGCTGTTTTTTGACAAGTGGGGGCAGAAGGCGGGCAAACGCCAGGAATTTCTACACCCCGACCGAACCGAGGTCGACCCCGAAGGTGCCGTGCCGTCCAAGGCCGTCGGTAGCGTCATGGCCGCAAATGCAAAGGACCTGGAGACTTGCTATCAACGTCGCGGCTGGGGCGAAGTCGGCAAGGGCAGCTACCAGGACTTCCTGATGCTGCTGGAAGAGACCCTCAACGGCCATCGTTCCCTGCAGCCCGAACGTACCGACGTGGTCACCAAGATCAAGGCGCTGATGGAGCTCAAGGCCAAGGACCCCGCCGATCAACCGTGGCGGCCCGAAAAGGGCCCGGCGCTGAGCGACCCGGAAGACTTCGCCAATCTTCGCAAGTGGCTGTTCCCCGTCTATGCCTGCGGCTACAACTGGCTGGACGACAACGCCAACAGCGCCGAGCGGCTCAGGCGGCGCATCGACGAGGTGATTGCGGAGAACAACAGCGCCAACTCGCGCTGTGAGCAGGTCATCGTCATTACCCACAGCATGGGCGGCCTTGTGGCGCGGGCATGCCAGCAAATGGATGGCATGGAGGCCAAGATCGCCGGCATCGTGCACGGCGTGATGCCGGTGGATGGCGCACCGATTGCCTATCGTCGCTGCAAGCTGGGTTTGTCTGAAGAAGGCTGGGGGCTCGGCCAGGTCATCGGCAGCACCGGCCAGGAGGTGACGGCCATCTTTGCGCAGGCGCCGGGCCCGCTCGAACTGCTGCCGACGCAGCGCTACAAGCAGAACTGGCTGGAAGTTCGCGGCCCCGACAACAACTACGTGCAGAAGATGCTGCACGAGGCTGACCCCTACTCGGAAATCTACAAGCGGCGTGACCGGTGGTGGGCGCTCGTCAAAGAAGAGTGGCTGTCGCCAGAGGATGGGGTGCCGATTCGGTGGCGAGACTATTTGGAATTTCTGGGGAAAGCGGAGGACTTTCACGAGCAAGTCACGCCGCAAACCTACCACCCCAACACCTACGCCTTCTACGGAGCCGACAACAAAGGCGCGACCGAGAGCTTCGAACGCATCGTCTGGCAGATGAAGCGCGGCGAACGCGACGAATCCGATACGCCAGCACCACAGGAGGTGTATGAGATGAGCGCCAATGACACGCGCATCCGAATCGATGGGGAGAACCCGGAGCACGTGGGCCTCAAGCGAGTTCCGCGAACCTCGTTCGAGGGGAATCCGCACGGCACGCACGAAGTGAGCCATTGGGAGCTACGTGCCGGAAAACCGGACGGCGGCACCGGCGACGGCACCGTGCCCGCCCAGTCCGGCCGCAGCCCCGTGGACTGTGCCAAGGTTCGTCAGGTGTTCCGCCTGAGCGGCCTGGAGCACGAACCGGCCTATACCCAAAGGAGCCCGGTCGCGCGGCAGGTCACCCTCTACGCCGTCAGCAAGATCGCGCTGGAAGCGAAGGTGCCGCAGTGCGCGCCAGCGAACGCCAAGGAATGATCACGGCGCCGGTCGGCTCAGGCGGAATCTCGGCGCCCGAATGAGTCAATCGCTCGTCCGAAGTCGAAATGAAAAAAGGGTTGCTCGCAAGCAACCCCTTCGTGCCGGAAGCGTCCGGACCTTCCTGCTTACTTCTTCTCGCCGCCGGGCACCGAGCCTTCGACGCCCTTGACGTAGAAGTTGATCCCGGTGAGGAACTTGTCGTCGGCGACCGTGCCGGCTGCCACGAGTTCCTTGCCGTCCTGGCCGACGATCGGGCCCTTCCAGATCGAGAAGCTGCCGTCCTTCAGGCCCTTCTTGACTTCGTCGACCTTGGCCTTGGTTTCGGCCGGCACGTCTTCGGCGATGGAGACGAGATCGATCGCGCCTTCCTTCACGCCCCACCAGCTCTGGCCGGTGGTCCACTTGCCGTCGAGCACGTCCTGCGTGGCCTTGATGTAGTACGGCGCCCAGTTGATGGTGGCCGAGGCCAGGTGGGCCTTCGGGCCGTAAGCGGTCATGTCCGAATCCCAGCCGAAGGCGCGCTTGCCCTTTTCTTGCGCGGTCTTGAGCACGGCCGGCGAGTCCGTGTTCTGGAACAGCACGTCGGCGCCGCCGTTGATGAGGGCGGTGGCCGCCTCGGTTTCTTTCGGCGGGCTGAACCATTCGTTGACCCAGACCACCTTGGTCGTGACTTTCGGGTTGACCGACTGCGCGCCCAGCGTGAAGCTGTTGATGTTGCGCAGCACTTCGGGGATCGGCACCGAGCCGACCACGCCGAGGACGTTGGACTTCGTCATCGCGCCGGCGACGATGCCGGCCATGTACGCGCCTTCGTACGTGCGGCTGTCGTAGGTGCGCATGTTCTCGGCGGTCTTGTAGCCGGTGGCATGCTCGAACTTCACGTCCTTGTTGTCGGCTGCGACCTTGAGCATCGGCTCCATGTAGCCGAAGGTGGTGCCGAAGATCAGCTTGTTGCCCTGGCTGACCATGTCGCGGAACACGCGCTCGGCGTCGGCGCCCTCGGGCACGCTCTCGACGAAGGTGGTTTTGATCTTGTCGCCGAATTCCTTCTCGAGCGCCTTGCGTCCGTTGTCGTGCGCGAAGGTCCAGCCGCCGTCGCCCACCGGGCCGACATAGGCGAAGGCGATGTTCAGCGGACCGGCCGCAGCGGGTGCCGGCGCCGCCGCCGTGGGCGCCGGGGCGGCAGGCGCTGCTGCCGGTGCCGGAGCCTCTTCCTTCTTGCCGCAGCCCACGAGGGCCGCCGAAGCCACCGCGGTCAGGGCGGCCAGCTTGAGCAGGGAGCGCTTGTTCAGATCAGTCATTGTTTGAAATCCTCAATAGGACGGGTTGGCGACGAAACAAAACGAAACGCGATTATGAGCCGGGGTAGAACGGTTTTCCTATGGAAGCCGGCATGTTGACGCGGATGAAAGCCGGGTTGCGCGAGATCAGCGCCAGCACCACGATCGGCGCGATGTACTGCAGCATGCTGAGGAACTGGCTGGGCACCTGAACCCCTGTGCTCTGGAGGTGGAAACCGAGCATCGAAACGCCGCCGAACAGGTACGCCCCGAGCAGCACGCGAATCGGCCGCCAGGTCGCGAAGGTGGTCAGCGCCAGCGCGATCCAGCCCCGGCCGGCGACCATGCCCTCGACCCACAGCGGCGTGTAGACCGTCGAGAGATACGCGCCGGCGAGCCCGCACAGCGCGCCGCCCGCGATCACCGCCATGAAGCGGATGCGACGCACCGGATAGCCCAGCGCATGCGACGACTCCGGCGATTCGCCGACCGAGCGCAGCACCAGCCCGGCCCGCGTGCGATAGAGGAACCAGACCAGCCCGAAGGTGAGCAGCACCGCGAAATACACCATCGGGTGGTGGCGGAACAGCGCCGGCCCGACCAGCGGGATGTCGCCGAGCACCGGCAGCGCGTAGCTCGTGCTCGACGGCAGCTTGGCCTGCACGAAGTTGATGCCCGCAAAGGCCGAGAAACCGACGCCGAACAGACTCAACGCCAGCCCGGTCGCGTACTGGTTGGTGTTGAGCCAGATCACCAGCACGCCGAAGAAGGCCGCGAGCAGCGCGCCCGCCGCCATGCCCGCAAGAAAGCCGAGCCAGGTGTTGTGCGTGGTGACGACCGTCGCGAAGCCCGCGATGGCGGCGCAAAGCATCATGCCCTCGGCGCCGAGGTTCACGATGCCGGCCTTCTCGTTGATCAGGAGGCCCAGCGCCGCGATCGCGAGCACCGTGCCGGCGCTGAGGGTCGAGCCCAGGAGGAGTGCGTAGCTTTCCATCATGCCTCCCGCCGGGCCGCCCCAAGGGAGGCATGCGCCCCCTCGGGGGGCAGCGAATACACGAAGTGATGAGCGTGGGGGTTCATGGTCATGCAGCTCCTTCCGTGGTCGCGGGACGGGCGACGGGTGCCGTCAGCGGCGTGCTGGCCTGCAGCGAAGAGGTTCCGGGCGTCACCGCGATAGCCTTCGGTGCGAGCTTGCGGCGAATGCGATAGGCGATCAGCGTGTCGCAGGCCAGCAGCGTGAAGAGCAGCAGACCCTGGAAGACGCCCGTGAGCGATTTCGGCAGTCCGAGCCGGGACTGCGCGAGTTCACCGCCGATGTAGAACATGCTCATGAGCACCGCCGAGAAGATCATCCCCACCGGATGCAGTCGCCCGACGAAGGCGACGATGATCGCGGCGAAGCCGTAGCCCGCCGGCACATAGGGCGTGAGCTGCCCGAGCGGCCCCGCGACTTCGAGCGCACCGGCGAGGCCCGCCGCGCCGCCCGAGGTGAGCAGCGCGATCCAGACCGCGCGCCGTGCCGAGAAACCCGCATAGCGCGCCGCCGCCGGGGCCAGCCCGCCCACCTGCTGCGCGAAGCCCGCGCGCGTGCGGAACAGGAACACCCAGAGCGCCCCCGCGCCGAGCAGCGCGATGACGAGCCCGATGCTCACCCGCGAACCCTTCATCAGCCGCGGGATCTGCGTCACCGCCTCGAAGGTCTTCGTCTGCGGGAAGTTGTAGCCATGCGGGTCCTTCCACGGCCCGTAGACCATGTAGCCGAGCAGCAGCGTCGCGACGTACACGAGCATCAGGCTCACGAGGATTTCGTTGGCGTTGAACTTGTCGCGCAGGAAGGCGACGATGCCGGCCCACACCATGCCGCCCAGCACGCCCGCGATCAGGATGGGCACGACGATCATCTGGCTCGTGGTCTTGTCGGCCAGGAGCGCCACGCCGCCGGCCGCGATGGCGCCGAAGACGAACTGCCCTTCGGCGCCGATGTTCCAGACGTTGGCGCGGAAGCACACGGCCAGGCCGAGCGCGATGATCAGCAGCGGCGTCGCCTTGACCATCAGCTCGCCCAGCGCATAGGGGGTCTTGATCGGCTCCCAGAAGAAGACGAGCAGCCCTTTGACAGGATCTTTGCCGAGCGCGGCGAAGAGCGCCATGCCGATCAGCACCGTGACGAGCAGCGCGAGGATCGGCGAGCCGTAGCTCCAGAAGCGCGAGAGTTGCGGGCGAGGTTCGAGCTTAAGCATGGGCCACCTCCTGCGAAGCCGTGGCGGCGTGGCGCGACTTGTCCCACAGGCCGCTCATCCACTCGCCGATCTGGGGCACCGTGGCGGCGGCGCGGTCGATCGAGGGCGACAGGCGGCCCTTGGCAATCACGTACAGCCGGTCGCTGATCTCGAACAGTTCGTCGAGTTCTTCGCTGACCACCAGCACCGCGCAACCGGCGTCGCGCAGCGCGAGGATCTCCCCGCGGATCAGCGCCGCCGCGCCCACGTCCACGCCCCAGGTCGGCTGCGAGACGATGAAGATCTTCGGGTTGGCGTCGATCTCGCGGCCGACGATGAATTTCTGCAGATTGCCGCCCGACAGCGATCGCGCCGCCGCACCCGGCCCGCCGGCCTTCACGTTGAAGCGCTTGATGATGTCGGCCGCATGCTGGTTCAGCGCGCGGGTGCGGATCCACCCGCCCTTGCCGACCGCGTTGCTGCGCGTGAGCAGCAGGTTGTGGGCAAGCCCGAGCGTCGGCACCGCGCCGCGGCCCAGCCGCTCTTCGGGCACGAAGTGCAGGCCGAGCGCACGGCGGCGGCGCGGCCGGAAATGCGCGGCGGCCTTGCCGAAGACCTCGATCATTCCGGCCTGGGCGCGCGTGTCCTCGCCCGAGAGCGCGTAGAGCAGTTCCTTCTGGCCGTTGCCGGAAACGCCGGCGATGCCCACGACTTCGCCTGCGCGCACATCGAGCGAGATGCCGTCCAGATCGACACCGAACTGATCCTCGCGCGCCAGCGTCAGGCCCTTGACCTGCAGCGCCACAGCGCCGGCATGGATCGGCCGGTGCATGAGCGGCGGGGGCTCGGCGCCGATCATCAGGCGCGAGAGCGATTCGTTCGATTCGTTCTGCGGATTGCACACCCCCGTCACCTTGCCGCCGCGCAGCACGGTGCACGCGGTGCACAGCTCGCGGATCTCGTGCAGCTTGTGGCTGATATAGAGGATGCTGCAGCCTTCGGAGGCCAACTGCTTGAGCACGACGAAGAGCTTCTGCACCGCCTGCGGCGTGAGCACCGAGGTGGGCTCGTCGAGGATCAGCAGCTTGGGGTCGGTGAGCAGCGCGCGGATGATTTCGACGCGCTGCATCTCGCCGACCGACAGCGTGTGCACGGGGCGGGAGGGGTCGATGTCCAACCCGTACTCGCCGGCCTTGGCCTGCACCCGACGGGCCACTTCGGCGAGGCTCAGGCTCTTGTCGAGGCCGAGCCAGACGTTCTCGGCCACGGTGAGCGTGTCGAACAGGCTGAAATGCTGGAACACCATGCTGATGCCCAGCGCCCGCGCCTCCTGCGGGTTGCGCACGTTCACCGGATTGCCGTTGAACATGATGCTGCCCTCGTCCGGCTTGACCGAGCCGTAGATGATCTTCATCAGCGTGGACTTGCCCGCGCCGTTCTCGCCGAGGACGGCGTGGGTCTCGCCCGGCGCCACCGTCAGCGACACATCGCTGTTGGCGACCACCGAGGGGTAGCGCTTGGTGATGTGCGCTAGCTGGAGTCTATGGATTGTCATGCCTATGCCTGGCCTGTGGGTTGTCGCAAGAGCCCTGAACCGCCTCTCGGCGATCGCCTATTGTCTCGTCAGTTCGTCCGCGCCGGACGGCTTCAGTGCCCCCCGATATAGATGAACTTGAAGAGGAACACGCCGCCGATCAGCCACACCATCCAGTGCACCTGCCTGGCCTGGCCGGTGAACAGCTTCAGCACCGCGTACGAGATGAAGCCGAACGCCAGGCCGTTGGCGATGGAATAGGTGAAAGGCATGGTCAGCGCCGTCACGACGGCGGGGACGACCTCTGTCGTTTCTTCCCATTCCAGTTCGGTCAGTTCCTTGAGCATCAAACATGCCACGAAGAACAGCGCGGGCGCGGTCGCGTAGGCAGGCACCGCGCCGGCCAGCGGCGAAATGACCAGCGCGGCGAGGAACAGCACCGCGACCGTCAGTGCCGTGAGGCCCGTGCGGCCCCCGGCCTGCACGCCCGCAGCGCTTTCGACATAGGCAGTGGTGCTCGAGGTGCCGAGCAGCGAGCCGGCGAAGATCGCGCCGCTGTCGGCCAGCAGCGACTTGTTCAGCCGGTCCATCCGCCCCGGCACCAGCAGACCCGCGCGGCGGGCGACGCCCATCAGCGTGCCGGTCGCGTCGAACAGCTCGACCAGGAAGAACACCAGGACCACGTTGAGGATGCCGCCCGAGAGCGCCGCCTTGATGTCCAGCTGCAGGAAGGTCGGGGCGATCGAGGGCGGCGCGGCGAAGACGCCGTGGAAGGTGTTGTCCGCGAAGAAGAACGAGAGCACCGTCACCGTGACGATCCCGATCAGGATCGCGCCGGGCACCTTCAGGCGGTCCAGCACCACGATCAGGAAGAAGCCGATGGTCGCCAGCACCACCTGCGGCGTGTGCAGGTCGCCCAGCGTGATGTAGGTGGCCTTCGACGGTGCGACGATGCCCGCGCTCTTGAGCGCGATGATCGCGAGGAACAACCCGATGCCGACCGTGATCGCCACCCGGATCGAATGCGGGATGCCCTTGATGATCAGCTCCCGCAGCCTGAACACCGTCACCAGCAGGAACAGGCACCCCGAGATGAACACCGCCCCCAGCGCCGCCTGCCAGGTGAAGCCCATCTGCAGCACCACCACGTAGGCGAAGTAGGCGTTGAGCCCCATCCCCGGCGCGAGCGCGATCGGGTAGTTGGCATAAAGCGCCATGATCGCGGTGCCCAGCGCCGCGATCAGGCAGGTCGCGACGAACACCGCGTCCTTGGGCATGCCCGCGTCGCCGAGGATCGACGGGTTCACGAAGATGATGTAGGCCATCGTGAGAAAGGTGGTGAGCCCCGCCACGATCTCGGTGCGCACGGTGGTGCCGTGCTCCTCCAGCTTGAAGATGCGCTCGGCCCAGCCTTTGGCGGCGGGCGCAGTGCGCTGTCGTGAGAGGTCCTGCCCGCCGAGGTCGAGCACTTGGTCTGTCCGGTTCATCGTCTTGTCTCCGAGTCTTTATGGGTCGATGGCGTGGGTTCGTGCTGCTTCGCGACGCCGGGCGCGAATCAATCCAGGTCTATCCGGTGCCGCTGGCGGCGGCGGCCGCCGCCGCGGGCCGCAGCGATGCGGCCACTTCCTTGGTCCGCTCGCGCAGCCAGCGCGCCGAACTCGACGAATGGGTGCGCTCGTGCCACAGCTGGTAGTACATGAGGCGCGGCAGCGGCACCGGGCATTCGAGGATCGCGACGGGCAGCCGGTCGGCGAAGCGCTCGCAGTACTGGCGGCCGGTGGTGAGCACCAGCAGGCTCGACGCCACCATGTCGGGGATCAGCCCGAAATGCGCGCAGCGCGCGGTGATGTTCCGCTGGCGGCCCATCTCGTCGAGCATCTGGTCGATGATCCCGCGCGCGCCGGGGTGCGTGGGCGTCGGCGCGACATGCTCGGCCGACAGCCAGCTTTCGAAGTCCCAGCCGCGGCGCACCGCCGGATGGTCCTTGTTCACCAGCGAGACGATGTCGTCCCCGAAGAGCCGCGCCATGTGCAGGTCCTCCGGCGGCTTGAGCCAGTTGCCGATCACCACGTCCACCTGCCCGAGCGAGAGGTGCGCGTGGTAGTCCGAATCGGAGGACAGCGGATGGATCTCGATGTGGCACATCGGCGCCTGGCTCTTGATGCGCGCGACGAGCTGCGGCAGGAAAAGCGGGTCCATGTAGTCGCTCGCCGCGATGCGGAAGGTGGTCTGCGCCGTCTGCGGATCGAAGCCGCGCGCATCGCTGAAAAGCATCTCGGCCGAGCGCAGGATCGCCGCCGCGGGCTCGATCATGCGCAGGCCCGCGTCGGTCGGCACCATGCCGGAGCCGGAGCGCACCAGCAGCGGGTCGCCCGAAAGCTCCCGCAACCGCTTGAGGGCGGCGGACACGGCGGGCTGGTACATCCCCAATCGGATGGCCGCACGCGAGACGCTGCGATCGGTGAGCACGGTGTGTAGAACCCGGATAAGGTGGAGATCGATCTTGTCGAGTAGCGCCTGGTCTCTCATGACTGCCCGCGATGGTCTGGAAGGTGCGGGCAGTTATACAGACAGCGCGCCGCTACATGAAGCGCCCTCAGGCGGCCGCGCCCTGCACCGCGGTGATCGCACGCAGGATCGACTCGCTGGTCGCCGGGGCGCGCAGCGGCGGATCGACCTGGTGCTCGCCCACCGACGACACCGCGTCGCGGATCGCGAAGAACACCGAGAACGGCAGCAGGAGCGGCGGCTCGCCGACGGCCTTGCTGCGGTGGATCGAATCCTCGAAGTTCTGGCCCTCGTACAGCCGCACGTTCAGCACCGGCGGGCAGTCATTGGCCGTCGGGATCTTGTAGGTGCTCGGCGCGTGGGTGGTCAGCAAACCGGTCTTCGGATGCCACACCAGCTCCTCGGTCGTGAGCCAGCCCATGCCCTGGATGAAGGCGCCTTCGACCTGGCCGATGTCGACCGCCGGGTTCAGCGACTTGCCGGCGTCGTGCAGGATGTCGGCGCGCAGCAGCTTCCATTCGCCGGTGAGCGTGTCGACGATCACCTCGCTGACCGCCGCGCCGTAGGCGAAATAGAAGAACGGGCGGCCCTGCATCTTGTCCTTGTCCCAGGAAAGGCCGGGGGTGGCATAGAAGCCGTCGGACCAGAGTTGCACCCGGTCCAGGTACGCCTCGCCGACCACGGTGGCAAACGGGAGCGTGCGGCCGTTGACCTCGACCTTGTCGTTGGCAAAGCGCACCGCCGATGCATCGCCGCCATGACGCGCTGCAGCACAGGCGGCCAGCCGCTCGCGGATCTGCCGCGCCGCATCCTGCGCGGCCTTGCCGTTCAGGTCGGCGCCGGTCGATGCGGCGGTGGCCGAGGTGTTGGCCACCTTCTGCGTGTCGGTCGCGGTGACGCGCACGCACTCGAAGCTCACCCCCAGCTCGTGCGCCACCACCTGCGCGACCTTGGTGTTCAGGCCCTGCCCCATTTCGGTGCCGCCGTGGTTCACCAGGATCGAGCCGTCGTTGTAGACATGGACCAGCGCGCCGGCCTGGTTGAAATGCTTGACGTTGAACGAGATGCCGAACTTTAGCGGCGCCAGCGCGATGCCCCGCTTGAGCACCGGGCTCTTCGCGTTGAATTCCGCGATCGCCTCCCGGCGCACCCGGTAGTCGCTGCTCGATTCCAGATCGGCCACCAGCTCGTGGATGACGTTGTCGACCACCGTCTGGCCGTAGGGCGTCACGTTGTTCTCGGTCTTGCCGTAGAAGTTGACGCGCCGCACATCCAGCGGATCACGGCCCAGCTCGCGCGCCACGCTGTCGAGGATGTTCTCCATGGCGATGGCGCCCTGCGGACCGCCGAAGCCGCGGAACGCGGTGTTGCTCTGCGTATTGGTCTTGCCGGAGAAGCCGTGCATCTCCACGTTCGGCAGCCAGTAGGCGTTGTCGAAGTGGCACAGCGCGCGGGTCATCACCGGGCCCGACAGGTCGGCCGAGTGGCCGGCGCGCGAAACCATCGTGATCTCGGCGCCGAGGATGCGGCCTTCGTCGTCGTAGCCCACTTCGTATTCGTACCAGAAGCAGTGACGGCGGCCGGTGATCATGAAGTCGTCGTCGCGGTCCAGCCGCAGCTTGACCGGCCGCTTGAGCTTGTTCGCCGCCACGGAAGCCACGCAGGCGAACAGCGCCGACTGCGATTCCTTGCCGCCGAAACCGCCGCCCATGCGCCGGCATTCGACCTGCACTTCGTTCGCATGCAGGTGCAGCGCGTGCGCGACCAGGTGCTGCATCTCGCTCGGATGCTGCGTCGAGCAGTACACATGCATCGCGCCGCCTTCCTTCGGAATGGCGTAGCTGATCTGGCCTTCGAGGTAGAACTGTTCCTGCCCCCCGACGTCGAGCTGCGCCTTGAGCCGATGCGGCGCCTTGGCGATCGCGGCCTTGGCGCCGCCTTCGTCGGTGTTGCGGACGAGGTGCATCGGCGGCACCACGTACTGCTCCTTCGCATGCGCTTCCTGTGGCGTGATCACGGGCGGCGCGGCCTCGATGTCGAGCGCCTCCTTGGCGCGTGCGGCGGCGCGGCGCGCGGCATCGCGGGTCTCGGCGATCACCGCGAAGACCGGCTGGCCCATGTAGCGGATGTCGCCGCTGCACAGGATCGGATCGTCATGGACGATCGAGCCGCAATCGTTGCTGCCCGGGATGTCCGCCGCGGTCAGCACCGCGACGACGCCCGACATCGCGCGGATCGCATCGAGTTTCATCTCCTTGAGCCGTCCGTTCGCCACCGGGGAAAGACCGAGCGCGCAATGCAGCGTGCCCGCGAGTTCCGGAATGTCGTCGATGTAGTTCGCCTCGCCCGCCACGTGCAGTGCGGCCGATTCGTGCGGGCGGCTGATGCCCACCCGCGCGCCGTCGCCATGCGCCTTGGCTTCCGCGTTCACGTCGATGCGGGCGGCGGTGTTGGAGACGTAGTCGGCAAAGGCCTCGGCCGACTTGAAGAGCTTCGGATCGATCGGCTTGTTCATCTCAGACTCCTTCCACGGCGACGGCGTGCGGCATCACGCTCCACACGCTGGTGGCTTCCACGGGCAACGGATCGGTGGTGCGCGTTTCCAGCCAGAGGCGCTGCAGCAGGTTCTGGGCGACTTGCAGGCGATAGTCGGCACTCGCGCGCATGTCGGTCAGCGGCGTGAAGTCCTTGGCGAGCGCCAGCTTGGCGGCGTTCACCGTCGCCTGCGTCCACGGCTTGCCGATCAGCGCGGCCTCGGCGTTCGCGGCGCGCCTGACGATCGCGGCCATGCCGCCGAACGCAAGGCGCACGTCCTTCACCACATCGCCGTCGAGATCGATCGCGAAGCCGCCGCACAGGGCCGAGATGTCGCAATCGAAGCGCTTGCTGACCTTGTAGGCCCGCACCTGCCGCGCCAGCGCGGCCTTCGGGATCGCGAGCCCCTGCACGAACTCGCCCGGTTCCAGGCGGTTCTTCATGTAGTCGACGTAGAAGTCGGGCAGCGGCATGCGGCGCACGGCGTTGGCGCGGCGCAGTTCGATCTCGGCGTCGAGCGCCATCAGCACCGGCGGCGAATCGCCGATCGGCGAGCCGTTGGCCACATTGCCGCCGATCGTGCCTGCGTTGCGGATCGGCGGCGAGGCGAAGCGCAGCCACACGTCGGTCAGGCTCGGCACCCGCCGCACGAGCGCCGCGAAGGCGGATTCGAGCGAGGCGCCCGCGCCGAGATAGAGCTCATCCGGGCGTTCCTCGATCGCCTTCATCTCGGCCACGTCGCCCACATAGATGATGTCGCCGAGGTCGCGGAACTGCTTGTTGACCCACAGACCGACGTCGGTCGAGCCGGCCAGCAGCTGCGCAGCCGGCTTGGCCTCGCGCAGCGCGGCCAGTTCGGCGAGCGTGGTGGGCGCGTGGAAATGATCGAGGCGCTGGCCCAGCGGCGCGGCGTAGTCGAAGGTGTGTTCGTGCTTCAGGGCGGTCAATGCCTCCACCACCGGCTTGGTGTCGAGGCGCACCGCCGGCAGGTCGAACATCCGCTGGCCCGCGTCGAGGATCGGCCGGTAGCCGGTGCAGCGGCACAGGTTGCCCGACAGGTCGTCGGCCAGTTGCTGCCGCGTCGGGCGCGTCTGCCCTTCCTGGTGGTGTTCGTAGGTCGACCACAGCGACATCACGAAGCCCGGCGTGCAGAAGCCGCACTGCGAGCCGTGGCAGTCGACCATCGCCTGCTGGACCGGATGCAGGCGTTGCACCGGATGCTTGTCGTGCTGCTGCGCGTCATGGCCGTGCCCGCACTGCGCCTTGAGATCTTCGACCGTGAAAAGCGCCTTGCCGTGCAGCGTCGGCAGGAACTGGATGCAGGCGTTGACCGTTTGCAGGCGCAGCCCGCCGATCGCTCCCTTCTCGCCCGGATCGGCCAGTTCGCCGATCACCACGGTGCATGCACCGCAATCGCCCTCGTTGCAGCCTTCCTTGGTGCCGGTGCAGCGGGCGTCCTCACGCACCCAGTCGAGCACCGAGCGGGTCGGGTGCACGCCGCTGACGTCGACGATCCGGCCGCGGTGGAAGAACTGGATGGGTTGTGTACTCGTTGTCATGCTCATGCTCGTGGGGGCGATCAAGAATCGGGCCAGACGAAAGTTATTCCTTAAACGCCCTCGATGCATATGGGCATGCCCATATCGGCTATGTGGTGGCCGGTATGGAAGCTAGGGGTTAACCCCAACCTCACGCCTCCTTGAAAAGGTCCTTGATCACCTCGCGCAGCCACCGGTTCGCCGGATCCGCCTCGAAGCGCTTGCTCCAGTGCAGCGACACGGTGAAATCGCGCAGCGGAAACGCCGGCTCGACGATCGCGTAGCCGCCCTCTTCCGCGAAGCCGCGCGCGATGTTGCGGGGCATCACCACCGCGAGGTCGGTCGCGCGGACGATCGCCGGCAGCACCATGAAGTGCTCGGTGGTGAGCCGCACGCGGTCTTCGAGGTTCAGCAAATGGAGGATCCGGATCGTCTCGGCATGCGTGCGCACTGCGACGTATTCGAGCTTGCGCAGCGTCTCGAGCATGGCCTGCCCGGTGCGCCGCGCCTTGGCGAAAGGATGCCCCTTGCGCAGCAGCACGATGTAGCGGTCTTTCAGCAGCGTGACGCGTTGCGTATCGCGTACCTTCGGCAGGAAGCCGAAGGCGAAATCGATGCGGCCGCTGTCGAGCGCGGGCGCGATCTCCTGCGGCAGGAGCGGCAGCGTTTCCAGCCGCACGCCGGGCGCCAGTTCGCCCAGCCGCGCCATGAGCGCCGGCAGGAAGCGGCCTTCGCCGATGTCGCTCATGTGGATGCGGAAGGTCTTGCGCGATTCCCCGGGCTCGAAGCGATCGGGCTCGCCGAGCGCGTCTTCGAGCGTGGCCAGCGCCGACTGCACCGCCCGCGCGAGGCGCTCGGCGCGCGGCGTGGGCGCCACCCCGCCGGGCGCGCGGATGAACAGCGCGTCCTTCAGCAGGAGACGCAGCCGGCCGAGTCCGTGGCTGGCCGCGGGCTGGGTGAGGCCGAGAGATTCGGCCGCCTTGCTCACGCTTCGCGCGCGATAGACGGCGTCGAAGAGCCGAAGCAGATTGAGGTCGACGGCGTCGATATGCATGGCATTCATATTGTTTAGCTCGAACATTTTATTGATGGCCGACCCACGGTCTCGCACACTCCCGGGTGGCGTCGAGCCAACCCCAAAGAGAAGGAGACAAGAGATGGTCAAGATCCGTCAGCACGCGGTGATCGCCGCCTTGCTTTGCGCGGCGACCGCCGCATGGGCCCAGCAGCAACCGGCCGAAGAACCCGGCTGGGCCAAGGGGCGACCCAAGACCGATACCGCCATGCGCATGGCGCCGGTGCCGGCCTTCCCGATCCCGACCGCGGTCGACCAGCTGCCCACGAAGAAGTTCAAGCTGCCGCCGGGCTTCAAGGTCGAGACCTGGGCCTCGGGCGTGCTCGATGCGCGCGGGCTGCGCCAGGGTCCGAACGACAACATCCTCGTCAGCACGCTGTTCGTGGGCAACAAGGTCTACGCGATCCCCGAGAAGGGCAAGCACGAGCCCAAGGTGATCATCGACAAGATGCCCTTCGCGACCGGCATCGAGTACCAGAACGGCTCGCTCTTCCTTGCGACCAACACGCACATCTACCGCTACGACAACGTCGACGGCAAGCTGGACAACCTCGGCACGCCGACCACGATCTACGACAAGCTGCCGGGCGGCGGCGACCACAGCTGGAAGTTCCTGCGCATCCGCGACAACAAGCTCTATTTCGAGATCGGCGCGCCCTGCAACATTTGCGATCCGGGCGAGTACGCCAAGCTCTATCGCATGAACCTCGACGGCAGCGGCATGGAAACCGTGGCCTCCGGCGTGCGCAATACGGTCGGCTTCGACTTCGATCCGAAGACCGGCCACCTCTGGTTCACCGACAACGGCCGCGACTGGCTCAGCGAGGAGCTGCCCAACGACGAGCTCAACGAGGTGACCGGACCGAACCAGCACTTCGGCTATCCGTACTGCCACCAGGGCAACATCCCCGACCCCGAGTTCGGCTGGGGCAAGAACTGTGCGGACTTCAAGAAGCCCAACGCGCTGCTCGGCCCGCATGCCGGCTCGCTGGGGCTGAAGTTCTACACCGGCAAGATGTTCCCAGCGAAGTACCAGGGCGCGATGTTCATCGCGCGCCACGGTCCATGGAACCGCACCGTCAAGTACGCCGACATCTCGGTCGCCTGGCCCGACGGCAAGGGCGGCGCCAAGATCGAGCCTTTCATGACCGGCTTCGTCGAGAACAACAACTACCTCGGCCGCCCGGTGGACTTCATGATCCTGAAGGACGGCTCGATGCTGGTGAGCGACGACCACGCCGGCGCGATCTATCGCATCAGCTACGGCAAATGAGAAGGACGGCGAGACACGCCATCACCGCAGCGACGGCCACGCTCCTGTGGCTCGCGGCGACGGCCGCGGGCGCTCAGTCCGCGGGCGGCCCGGGCGCCTACGCACAGCGCTACGCGGCGCTGTGCGCCGCCTGCCACGGCGCCAACGGCCGCAGCGAGATGCCGGGCACGCCGGTGCTCGCGGGCCAGCATTCGTTCTATGCGATCACGCAGCTCTTCCTGTTCCGCGAAGGCCGCCGTTCCAACGAGGCCATGAGCGCGGTCGCCAAGACCATGTCGGACCAGGACATGCGCGGCTTCTCGGAATTCATCGCAACGCTGCCGCCGGTACCCGCGCCGCCGCCGGCCACGCCGCCCGACGCCGTACGCATGACGCGCGGGCAGGTGCTCGCGCAGCAATACAAGTGCGCGATGTGCCATGGCGCCGACTTCAGCGGCGGACAGCAGGTGGCGCGCATCGCGCAGCAAAAGGAAGACTATCTGCAGATGACACTGCGCGAATTCCGCTCCGGCAAGCGCCCCGGCTACACGATGGCGATGGTCGAGGCGGTGAACGGCATTCCGCCGGAGGACCTCGACAACCTCGCCTACTACATCGCCCGTGTCCAAGGCAACTAGCACCGATCACTTTCCCAACCGCGCCTTGGCGCAACCCGCAACCCACTAGCCCGACATAGTCAACCCAGGGCACCCGCGGAACCGGCTTTGCCGGGCCGCCGGGTGCGCCCCCTCGAGGGGGTGTCCGAGCCACACGAAGTGGGCGAGGCTGGGGGAGGAAAACACGATGGAAGTTTCGTTTAGCAAGGAAATCGAAACACTGCGCCTCGGCGCTGGCGACACCTTTCACGGCGAGGGGATCCTCGCGATCACCAAGGGGCTGCTGCAATCGGGCGTGGCCTACGTCGGCGGCTATCAGGGTGCACCGGTCTCGCACCTGCTCGACGTCATGGTGCAGGCCAAGCCGTACATGGACGAGCTCGGCGTGCATGTCGAAGCCTGCTCCAACGAGGCCTCGGCGGCCGCGATGCTCGGCGCGTCGATCCACTATCCGCTGCGCGGCGCAGTGACCTGGAAGTCGATCGTCGGCACCAACGTGGCGGCCGACGCGCTGTCCAACCTCTCGTCGCCGGGCGTGCGCGGCGGCGTGCTGATCGTGGTCGGTGAGGACTACGGCGAAGGCGCCTCGGTGATCCAGGAGCGCACGCATGCCTACGCGCTCAAGTCGAGCATGTGCCTGCTCGATCCGCGGCCCGACCTCGGTGTGATGGTGAACATGGTCGAGCATGGGTTCCGTCTTTCGGAAACCTCCAACATGCCCTGCATGATGGAACTGCGCATCCGCACCTGCCATGTGCGCGGCAGCTTCGAATGCAGGGACAACCTGCCGCCGCCGGTCTCCACGCGGGCCCTGATCGAGGAGCCGGCCGGCTTCGACTACATGCGGCTCGCGCATCCGCCGGTCACCTTCCGTCATGAAAAGCTCAAGGGCGAGGAAAGGCTGCCCGCGGCGCGGCGCTACATCGCCGAGCACAAGCTCAACGAGCTGATGCCGGGAAGGCACGCCGATCTCGGCATCGTGGTGCAGGGCGGGCTGTACAACGCGCTCATCCGCAGCCTGCAGCAGTTCGGGCTCGCGGATGCCTTCGGCGCGACCGACATTCCACTGCTGGTGCTCAACGTGACCTATCCGCTGGTGCCGGAGGAAGTCGCGGACTTCTGCGCCGGCAAGCGCGCGGTGCTCGTGGTCGAGGAAGGCCAGCCCGAGTACATCGAGCAGGAGATCGCCACCCTGCTGCGCCGCCGCGACATCCAGACCGCGCTGCACGGCTGCGACATGCTGCCGCCGGCGGGCGAACTCGGCGTCGAGGCGCTCTCCGGCGGCCTCGCATCGTTCGTGCAACGCCATCTGCCGGTGCATTCGCAGGATTCCGCGCAAGGCTGGCTCACCGGCAACCGCGATCGCCGCGCGGCCGTCGCGGCAAAGCTCGAAACGCCGCTGCCCAACCGCCCGCCGAGCTTCTGCATCGGCTGCCCCGAGCGGCCGGTGTTCTCCGCGCTCAAGCTCGCGCAGCAGGACAGCGGCCCGGTGCACATTGCCGCCGACATCGGCTGCCACGCCTTCGGCACCTTCGAGCCCTTCTCGATGGGGCACTCGATCCTCGGCTACGGCATGAGCCTCGCGAGCCGCGCGGGCGTGTCGCCGATGATGCAGCGGCGGGTGCTGTCGATCATGGGCGACGGCGGCTTCTGGCACAACGGGCTGCTCACCGGCGTGCAGAGCGCGCTCTTCAACGGCGACGACGCGGTGCTGATGATCTTCAAGAACGGCTACACCTCGGCCACCGGCACGCAGGACATCATCTCCACGCCGGACGACGAAGTGAAGGCGCAGGCGGTCGACAAGCAGCAAAGCCTGGTCGACAAGAACCAGACTATCGAATCCACGCTGAAGGGCCTGGGCGTGCAGTGGCTGCGCACCGTCCATACCTACGACGTGGACAGGATGCGCAAGACGCTCAACGAGGCCTTCACGAGCAGCTTCGACGGCCTCAAGGTGATCATCGCCGAGGGCGAATGCCAGCTCGAGCGCCAGCGCCGCATCAAGCCGTGGATCGCGAGCCTGCTGCGGCAGGGCGAGCGCGTGGTGCGCGTGAAGTACGGTGTCGACGAAGACGTGTGCAACGGCGACCACGCGTGCATCCGGCTGTCGGGCTGCCCGACGCTGACGATCAAGGACAACCCCGATCCGCTGAAGGTGGACCCGGTGGCCGTGGTCATCGACGGGTGCGTGGGCTGCGGCCTCTGCGGCGCGAATGCGCATGCCGCCACCTTGTGCCCGAGCTTCTATCGCGCCGAAGTGGTGCAAAACCCCAAGTGGCATGAAAGGCTGCTGCACAGCCTGCGCGGCGCGGTCGTTCGCGTCCTTCAGCCGGCATGACGAACATGAACCGAACACAACCCATCACCCTTCTCATCTGCGCGCTCGGCGGCGAGGGCGGCGGCGTGCTGACCGAATGGCTGGTCGATGTCGCGCGCCATGCCGGCTATGCGGCGCAGAGCACCTCGATCCCCGGCGTCGCGCAGCGCACCGGCGCGACCACCTACTACGTCGAAGTCTTCCCTGTTCCGCTGGTCGAACTCGGCGGTCGCAGCCCGGTGTTCAGCCTGAGCCCGGTTCCGGGCGCGCTCGATGCGATCGTGTCGTCGGAGCTGCTCGAAACCACGCGCCAGATCGGCAACGGCATGAGCACGCCGCAGCGCACGCTCGTCATCACCTCGTCGAGCCGCACGCTCACCACGGCCGAGCGAATGCAGCTCGGCGACGGCCGTGCGGACGCACAGCGCCTGCTCGACGTGCTCAAGGCCTTCAGCCGCGAGCATCACGTGTTCGAGATGGGCGCCGCTGCGCGCGAGGCCGGTACGGTCGTGAGCGCGGTGATGCTCGGCGCCATTGCAGGCAGCGGGCTCTATCCCTTCCCGCGCGAAGCCTACGAAGCGGTGGTGCGCGGCAACGGCGACAAGGTCAGCAAGATGGCCGAGGCCAGTCTGCGTGGCTTCGCCAAGGCCTTCGACGCGGTGAACGCGCCGCGCCAGCAGGCCGCGATGGTCACCGGCCTGCTCGCGTCGTCCAAGGACGAATCGCCCGCCGCGGCTGCCCTGCCGCAGGCGGTCGCGAGCCTGTTCCCGCCCGCGGTGCACGAGATGCTCGCGCTCGGCCACGCCCGCGTGCTCGACTACCAGGATGCGGATTACGCACAGCTTTACGTCGAGAGGCTCCAGAAGGTGCTCGCGGCCGAACGCACCACCGATCCGGCGGGTGCGCACGCCTTCGCCATCACGCGCGAGATGGCGCGCTGGCTCGCGCTGTGGATGGCCTTCGACGACATCGTGCGCGTCGCCGAACTCAAGAGCCGCGCGAGCCGTGCACGGCGCGTACGCGACGAGGTCAAGGCCGGCGAAGACGACCTCGTGAAGGTCTATGACCACTTCAAGCCTGGCGCGCCCGAGTTCGCCGCGCTGCTGCCGCCGTCGCTGGCCGACCGCGTCACTGCCTGGGATCGGCGGCGGTCCACGCCGTGGGCGCTGCCGCTCAAGGTGGGCAGCCATTCGGTGATCGGCATGGCGTCGCTGCGGCTGCTCGCTTCAATGCGATGGCTGCGCCGGCGCGGGCAGCGGTTTGCGCACGAACAGGCATTGATCGACCGCTGGCTCGACGCAGTCGTCAAGGGTACGCAGGCGCACTGGCGCCTGGGCCACGAGATCGCGCTGTGCGGCCGCCTCATCAAGGGCTACGGCAGCACCAACGAGCGCGGCAAGCACAACCTGCTGCATGTGATCGACCATCTGGCGATCGCGCCCCTGCCCGACGGCACGCCGGGCGCGCGCGCCGAGGCGATCGCCGCCGCGCGCGAAGCCGCGCTCGCGGACGAAGCTGGCACCGCGCTCGACGCCACGCTGGTGCGCCACGGGGCCCCGGCGCGCCCCGTCAGGGAGCAGCCGATCCGCTGGATGAAGCGCGCGCCGGGTTCGGCGACGCGTGCGCTCTGACTCTCAAGGTAAACGCCGATTTACGCCCACGCGGACCTTTACAAAAAATAACCGAATTGCGCACTGCACAAACACCACAAGATGCGCGCAAACCCATCGACGAATTCAACAACACCTTCGAAGGAGACATCCATGTCGACAACCCGCCTCATGCCCTCGGCTGCCGCGCGCGCCGTCCTCGCCCTTTCGGCGGCGCTGGCCCTGGCCGGAGCACCCGCGCAGGCGCAGGACAAACCCGTCCAGCTCAAGATGTCGAGCTGGGTGCCCGCGCAGCATCCGCTGAACCCCTCGCTGCAGGCATGGGCGGACGACATCAAGAAGGCATCCAACGGAACCATCACAGCGGTGCTGTTCCCGTCGGAGCAGCTCGGCAAGGCCTTCGACCACTACGACATGGCGCGCGACGGCATCGCCGACTTCGCCTACATCAACCCGGGCTACCAGCCGGGCCGCTTCCCGATCATGGCGGGCGCTTCGCTGCCCTTCCTCTTCGCCAACGGCAAGGGCGGAACAGCCGCCATCGATGCGTGGTATCGCCAGTACGCCGCCACCGAGATGAAGGACGTGAAGGTCTGCTTCGCCTTCGTGCACGACCCCGGCACCTTTCACGCGCGCAAGAAGATCCTCGCGCCCACCGACATCAAGGGCATGAAGATCCGCCCGGCCACCAGCACCATCGGCCAGATGGTCACCTCGCTCGGCGGCACCAACGTGCAGGCCTCGGCCCCCGAATCGCGCGACATGCTCGAGCGCGGCGTGGCCGATGCGATCACCTTCCCGTGGGGTTCGATCGGCCTCTTCGGCATCGACAAGGTGGTGAGCTATCACATGGACGCGCCGCTCTACGTCACGCCTTTCGTCTGGGCGATGAACAAGGGCAAGTACGACAGCATGTCGGCTGCGCAGAAGAAGGTGATCGATGACCACTGCACCAGCGAGTGGGCCGAGAAGGTCGCCACCCCGTGGGCCGACTTCGAGTACGGCGGCCGCGCGAAGATCGCCGCGCAATCGGGCCATGAGATCTACAAGCTCACGCCCGAACAGCTCGACGCATGGCGCAAGTCCGTGGCCCCGGTCGAGGCGCAATGGGCCGAGAGCGTGAAGAAGGTCGGCCAGGATCCCAAGGCGGTGATGGATTCGCTGAAGGCCAACCTCGCCAAGACCAGCTCGGCGCTGTAATGACGGCTGGAAGCGACCACGCCCCGAAGAAGATTGGGGCGGCCGGCGACCGGTTCATCAATGCGATCGAATGGCTCGCCGCCCTGTTCGTGGGGATCGTCGCGCTCAACATCTTCCTCGCGGTGGTGTTGCGCAAGTTCTTCGACACCTCGATCCCCGACTCGTACGACTTCGGCCGGATGCTGCTGGGGATCCTGATCTTCTGGGGCATCGCGGCGACCAGCTACCGGGGCGGCCACATCACGGTCGACCTCGTGTGGACCGCCGCGAGCCCGCGCATGAAGCGCTGGATCGACGTCTTCGCCACCGTGGTGCTGCTCTTCGTGGTCACGGTGCAGACCGCCACGCTGTTCGACAAGGTGCGCGGCACCTATGTCGACCATGTGCTGACCTACGACATGAACATCCCGACCTGGCCGTTCTACGCGGTCGCGTGGCTCGGCGATGTCTCGGCCGTGCTGCTGATCGCGATCCGCACATGGCGCCTGATCTTCCATCCCGAACTCCTTCACGACGAGAAGCCTGAAATGAAAGCCGATGAGTAAGCATGAGCACTGATGCAATCGCCATCCTTGGCTTCTTCGCACTTTTTGCATTGATGCTCCTGCGCGTGCCGGTCGGCATGGCGATGGGGCTGGTCGGCGTCACCGGCTACGCATCGATCGTCGGCATCGGGCCGGCGCTCAAGCTGGTGGGCCAGACGTCGATGCGCACGGTGACCGACTACACCTTCGGCGTGATCCCGATGTTCATGCTGATGGGCGCGCTGGTGTCGGTGTCGGGCGTGAGCCGCGAGCTGTTCAAGGCCGCGAACTCGATGATCGGGCACCTGCGCGGCGGCCTCGGCGTCGCGACCGTGCTGGCCTGCGGCGGCTTCGCGGCGATCTGCGGATCGTCGGTCGCCACCGCGGCCACCTTCTCGGCGGTGGCCTATCCGGAGATGCGGCGCTTCAACTATCCGCAGTCGTTCTCGACCGGCGTGATCGCCGCGGGCGGCACGCTGGGCGCGATCCTGCCGCCGTCGACGGTGCTGGCGGTGTACGCGATCCTCACGCAGCAGGACATCGGCAAGCTCTTCATGGCGGGCATCGTGCCGGGCATCCTCGCGATGACCATGTACGTGCTGACCATCATGGTGATCGTCAAGGTGCGTCCGGGCTGGCTGCCGGGCGGCGAGGTCAAGCCGTGGTCTCAGCGCGTGGCCGACCTCAAGAACGTGTGGGCGCCGCTGGTGCTCTTCGTCTTCGTGATCGGCGGGCTCTACGGCGGCTTCTTCACGCCGACCGAAGCCGGCGGCGTGGGGGCGAGCGGTGCCTTCATCCTGGGGGTGCTGCGGCGCAAGCTCGACGGGCCGAAGATCCGCGAGGCACTGCTGTCGGCGACGCGCACGGCCGCAGCGGTGTTCACCGTGCTGATCGGCGCGCTGCTCTTCGGCTACTTCCTGACGATCACGCAGAGCCCTCAGAAGCTCACCGAGTTCCTCACCGGCCTCGGCATCGGCCGCTACGGCGTGCTCGCGCTCATCATGCTGATGTACCTCGTGCTCGGCTGCCTGATGGACGCGATGGCGATGATCATCCTCACCGTGCCGATCATCTATCCCGTCATCGTGCACCTGGGCTTCGATCCGATCTGGTTCGGCGTGATCATCGTGATGACGGTGGAACTGGGCCTGATCCATCCACCCGTGGGGATGAACGTGTTCGTGATCAAGAGCGTGGTGAAGGAGGTGACTTTCACGACGATCTTCAAGGGCGTGCTGCCGTTCATCCTGACGGACATCCTGCGGCTCGTCATCCTGATCGCGTTCCCGATCATTGCCTTGTGGCTGCCGACCAGGATGGGGTGATGGTCGACGGGTGGGGCGGGACCGCGCCGACGGTGTACTCTGCTCCGCGAATGTCCCCCGCCCTTCGGGCTCCTCCTTTATTTCGCTGCGCAGAGCACACCATCGGCGCGATCCGTCACGGCCGTGGTTGATCGGCCCGCACGCCGCGGCGTTTCCCGTGGCGAGGATGCCGGGTGGTCCCCGCAGCGAAATAAAGGAGGAGGCCGAAGGCCGGGGGACATTCGCGGAGGGGACCACCCGGCGTCCTCGCCACGCGCCCCGACCTCCCCCGCGGATTTCAACTTCACACTGACATGAGCATCGAAGTCATCTACACCGTGCGCGTCGAATTCGGCGACTGCGACCCTGCCGGCATCGTCTGGTTTCCCAACTTCTTCCGCTGGATCGACGCCGCGTCGCGCCATTTCTTCGCCGAGCGCGGGGTGCCGCGCTGGGAAGAAACGGCGCAGACGATGGGAGTCATCGGCACACCGCTGGTCGACACGCACACGCGCTTCGTCAAGAGCGCAAGCTACGGCGACACGTTGAGCGTTACGGTGACGATTCCAGAATGGCGCGACAAGAGCTTCGTGCAGCGCTACCGCGTGATGCGCGGCGAAGACCTGATTCTCGAATGCGAGGAGGTGCGTATCTTCGCGGCCAAGCGCGAAGGCGGGGGCATCCGCGCGGTGCCGATCCCCGCAGAGATCCGCAGCCTCTGCTCAACGCCCGCCTGAGCCCGGTGGGCGCTCCTGCACGAGCGTCCACAGCGCCTCGGCCGCCGGCGCCATGTCCGCGCGCTGGCGATAGAGCCTGATCTCGACGGGCACGTTCCATTCGGCGGATGCGGCCGCGACCAGCGCGCCGCTCTTCAACTCAGCCGCGATCAGGCTCCTCGGGAGCCAGGCCACGCCGCGGCCCTCGAGCGCCATCGCCTTGAGCAGGGCCGCATGGTGCGCGGTGAACACGATGTCGACGCCCTGCGGCAGCGTGGGCACGCTGCTGCCCTCGCCGAACACCTGACGCATCCGCGCACGCATGATGCGGCCGAGCCCTGAAGGCTCGCTGTACGCCAGCACCGGTACCGCCGCCTCCGCAGCATCCAATGAATGCATCGCACCGCCACCCCCGGCCAGCGGCGCGGACACCGGCAGCAGCACATCGTCCGACAGCCGCAGCATCGGGAACTCCGCCTCGTCGAGTCGCCCCGGCACCTCCGGGTGCCCATGGCACAGCACGAACTGCACGCGACGCTGCAGCGCGAGGTCCTCGCAGGCATGAAAGCTGTCCGAGATGGTCTGGATCGGTCCGAGCCGCAACTGCGACTCCAGCCCGCCCAGCCACTGCGGAAAGAAGGTGAGCGACAGCACATGCGTCGCCGCGAAGAGCAGGCTCGCCGCCGCCTGGTCGTGCGCGGCCCGCGCCTTGATGCGCGCCGATTCCAGCTGGGCCAGCGTCTCTTCCAGCAAGGGCTGGAAGCGCCGCCCCGCCGCCGTGAGCGCGGCCGGATGCGCGCTGCGGTCGAACAGGTCCACGCCGACCCATTCCTCCAGCGCGCGGATGTGCCGGCTGAACGCGGGTTGCGCAATGTTCCGCGCCTGCGCCGCGCGGGAGAAATTGCCGCTTTCGGCCAGCGCCAGGAAGTCCTCCAGCCATTCCAGATCCAGCGGTCGGTTTCCCGGGCCCATGCGGTGCGTCCTTTCTCGGTTTCTCCGTGGAGATAGTTGTATGCGAATCGGGTATTGGACCGTATACGCCTCGGGGCGGGAAGATTCACCCCATCGACAGCCACCCGACAACCCACTGACTCATCCAGGAGACGACTGCATGCCTTCCATCGCGAACTACAAGGGGATCATTCCCGCCATCTCGTGCCCCTTCACCCGTGACCACAAGATCGACGAGCCCGCGCTTCGCAAGCTGGCTTCATGGCTCGCCGGCCACGATGGCGTGGTCGCGGTGATGACCAACGGCCACACCGGCGAGGTGTTCGCGCTGACGCCCGCGGAGCGCGCCGAGGTCACCCGCATCGTCGCCGACGAGCTCAAGGGCCGCCTGCCGGTGATCTCGTCGATCGTCTGCGAAGGCCTGGCCGATGCCGCCGAGCATGCCCGCGCCGCCAAGGCCGCCGGCGCCGTGGCGCTGGACGTCATGCCGCCCCACCACTGGCTGCGCTTCGGCTTCACGCCGGACCATGCGCTGCAGTATTTCGAGGCGATCCACAAGGCCGCGCCCGAGCTCGACCTCGTGTGCCACGTCTACCCCGCGTGGACGCGCGCTTCGTATTCGTCGAAGCTGCTGGCCGACCTGGCCCGGCTGCCCTACGTGCAGGCCTTCAAGGTGGGTCAGCGCGACATGAACAAGTACGCCCGCGACATCCAGGCGATTCGCGAAGCCAATGCCTCCAAGGCCATCCTGACCTGCCACGACGAATACCTGCTGGCTTCGATGGTGCAGGGCGTGGACGGCGCGCTGGTCGGCTTCGCCACCTTCATCCCGCAACTCATCATCGACCTGTGGAACGCGGTCAAGGCCGGCGACCTCAAGCGCGCGATGGAAGTGCAGGCCATCATCACGCCGCTCAAGGATGCGGTCTACGGCGGCGGCGAGCCCACGGGCGAGGCCCATGCGCGAATGAAGGGCGGCATGTACCTCGCAGGCGTTCTCGACGACGCGACGGTGCGCCCGCCCACCGAGGCGCCCAACGCCGAGGAAGTCGAAGCCCTGCGCGCCGCCGTGAAGCGCGCGGGCCTGCTCAAGCGCTGATTCCGCCGACCGAAGCCGGGCGCCAAGTCCGCCTGGCTCTTCAAACCCATCCAGGAGACAAGACATGCGACGCAAGCACTTCATCCGCGCCGCGCTGGGCGCCCTCGCCCTCGCGGCGACCGCCAGCGGCTTTGCGCAGACGTATCCGAGCAAGCCGATCAAGATGGTGATCCCGTTCCCGCCCGGCGGCACGCTGGACTTCGTGGGCCGCCTGCTGGCACAGAAGCTCAGCGACCAGATGGGCCAGCCCTTCGTGGTCGAGAACCGCGCGGGCGGCAACGGCGTGATCGGCGGCGACGTGGTCGCCAAGGCGCCCGCGGATGGCTATACGCTGCTGTTCAACGCCTCGACCTTCACCACGGCGCCGATGACGATGAAGTCGGTGCCCTACAACGTGAACCGCGACTTCGCGCCGGTGGCGCTGGTGGCCAAGGCGCCGCTGTCGGTGGCGATCAACAAGAAGCTGCCGATCACCGACATCAAGTCGCTCATCGCGTATGCGAAGGAGCATCCGGGCAAGATGACCTTCGCGGTGGGTTCGATCGGCTCCGCCGGGCATCTTTCTACCGAGTTGCTCAGGCGCGCGGGCAATATCGACTACCTGATCGTTCCCTACAAGGGCACCGCGCCGGCCTTCCAGGACCTGATCGGCGGGCAGATCGACGGCTTCATCGATCCCATTCTCGGGTCGCTCCAGTACCACAAGAGCGGCATGCTCCGCGTGGTCGCGGTGACCTCGGCGCAGCGCGCCTCCAGCCTGCCGGACGTGCCGACGGTGGCGGAGACGATTCCCGGCTTCGAGTTCTACAGCTGGTATGGCCTCTGGGCGCCGGCCAAGACCTCGCCGGAGATCGTGCAGCGGCTCAATGCCGAGGTGAACAAGGCGCTGGCCGGCGACATGAAGGACAAGCTCAAGGAACAGGGCCTGCTGCTCGCACCCGGCAGCGCGGAGGAATTCGCGAAGTTCCAGGGCGGCGACATGGCGCGCTCCCAGAAGATCGTGACCGAGGGGAACATCCATGTCGAATGACCTGCGGCATGCCGTGGTCACCGGCAGCAGCAGCGGCATCGGCCGCGCGATCGCGGAATCGCTGCTGGCTTCGGGCTGGCGCGTCAGCGGGCTGGATGTCGCACCGCCGGCCATCGCGCACGGGGCCTTCACGCCGGTCGAAGCGGACCTGTCGAAAGGCGAGAGCGTCGCCGCCGCGGCCGCCGCGCTGCAGGACGCCGATGCGCTCGTGCATGCGGCCGGCGTGCTGCGCGTCGGGACGCTCGGCCAGCTCGACCACGCGGGCGGCGAACTGATGTGGCGCCTGCATGTGGATGCCGCGACGCGCATCGCCGATGCGATCGTGCCCGCGATGGCGCAGCGCAGGCACGGCCGCGTGATCTTCATCGGCAGCCGCGTGGCGCAGGGCATGCCGGGACGCGGCCAGTACGCGGCCACGAAGGCGGCGCTCATCGCGCTGGCGCGAAGCTGGGCGGCCGAAGTCGCGGACCGGGGCGTGACGGTGAATGTCGTCTCGCCCGCCGCCACGGCCACCGGCATGCTGGCCGATCCGGCCCGGGCCGGCAGCGCACCGCGCCTTCCGCCCATCGGAAGGCTCATCGAGCCGGCGGAGATCGCCGCCCTCGTCGCCTTCCTGTTGTCGCCCTCCGCGGCCGCCATCACCGGCCAGGACGTCGCCATCTGCGGCGGCTCCTCGCTGCCGCGCTGACGCTGCGCTCTTTCACTTCCCGTCACTCATCGAAAAGCATCATGAAAATCGTCGACATCATCGAATCCACCCGCCCGATCAAATCGGACATCCGCAACGCCTACATCGACTTCTCGAAGATGACCCTGAGCCTCGTCGCCGTGGTCACCGACGTGGTCCGCGACGGCAAGCCGGTGATCGGGTACGGCTTCAACTCCAACGGCCGCTACGGACAGGGCGGACTGATCCGCGATCGCTTCCGCCCGCGCGTGCTCGAAGCCGATCCGGCCACGCTGGTCGACGAGACCGGCGAGAACCTCGATCCGCACAAGATCTGGGCGCAGATGATGATCAACGAGAAGCCCGGGGGGCACGGCGAACGCTCGGTGGCCGTGGGCACGATGGACATGGCCGTGTGGGACGCGGTCGCGAAGATCGCGGGCAAGCCGCTCTTCCAGCTGCTGGCCGAACGCTACGGCAACGGCAAGGCCAATCCGCGGGTCTTCGTCTACGCGGCCGGCGGCTACTACTACCCCGGCAAGGGACTCGACGGCCTGCGCAAGGAAATGGAGAGCTACCTCGCTCGCGGCTACTCGGTGGTCAAGATGAAGATCGGCGGCGCCACGCTGGCCGAGGACTGCGAACGCATCGAGTCGGTGCTCAGGATCCTCGGCCCCGGCCAGCAACTCGCGGTGGACGCCAACGGCCGCTTCGACCTCAAGACCGCCGTCGACTACGCCAAGGCGCTGTCGCAGTACCCGCTCTTCTGGTACGAAGAAGCGGGTGACCCGCTCGACTACCAACTGCAGGCGAAGCTCTCCGAGGTCTACGCGGGCCCCATGGCGACCGGCGAGAACCTCTTCTCGATGCAGGACGCGCGCAACCTCATCCGACACGGCGGCATGCGCCCCGACCGCGACTGGCTGCAGTTCGACTGCGCCTTGAGCTACGGCCTCGTCGAATACTTGCGCACGCTGGACATGCTGAAGGAATACGGCTGGTCGCCGAGCCGCTGCATCCCCCACGGCGGGCACCAGATGTCGCTGGCGATCGCAGCCGGCCTCGGGCTGGGCGGCAACGAGAGCTATCCCGATCTCTTCCAACCCTATGGCGGCTTCCCCGATGGCGTGCGGGTGGACAACGGCTACGTCACCCTGCCGGCCCTGCCGGGGATCGGCTTCGAGGGCAAGGCGGACCTGTATGCGGAGATGAAAGCCCTGAGCGCCTGAGGCTCGATGACCGGCGCGCGCGGCCGCATCGCGCCGTGCGCCCTGCCGTGCGCCATAGTCCGTTTGGAAGACGACTTGCGCGCCTGCCGCGTGTTCAATCAGGAAGGCGCCGCCGGCGCCCCCATCCTGACCGAACGAACGACAGGAGGCACGCATGTCCAAGCTCGCCCTGTGCATCGGCATCAACAACTACCCCGGCACCGACATGGACCTTGCCGGCTGCGTCAACGACGCCAACGACTGGGCCGCCGAACTGACTTCGCGCGGCTTCAGCGTGCGCAAGCTGCTCGACGGGGAAGCGACCAAGGCCGGCATGGTCGACGCGTTCAACCACATCGTCGGGCAGGCAGTGAGCGGCGACGTGGTCGTCATCACCTACTCGGGCCATGGCACCTACCAGTACGACACCGACGGCGACGAGGCCGACGGACTCGACGAGGCGCTCTGTCCCCACGACATCCGCCTGATCAACGCCGCGCTGATCGACGACGAGATCCATGCGATCTTCATGGCGCGCCGCGAGGGCGTGCACATCGTCCTGATTTCCGATAGCTGTCACTCAGGGACCGTGAACCGTGCGCCGCCGAGCAGCGCCGACAAGGAGGCCGGGAGGATGCCGCGCTTCATGCCGATGACGGCATGGATGTCCGGCGAGCGGCTCGCGAAGGGGGGGCCGGGCGGCGGCCCGGTGCCCGCCGACGCGAACCACACAGCCGCCGCCGCGCTCGGGAGCGCGCAGCAGGACGATGCCGGCGACGTTCTCATGGCCGGCTGCGAGGAAGGCGAGAACCACTTCAGCTATGACGCGACCTTCGCGAACCGCTCCAACGGCGCCTTCACCTTCTACGCGCTGAAGGCGCTGCGCGCCCTGCCCGCGAACGCGAGCTACACGCAGTGGCACGCGGCGCTGGCGGACGACCTGCCTTCCACGCGCTATCCGCAGAAGCCGCAGATCCAGGGCAGCGCGCAGGCGCGAAACCGCGCTGTCTTCACCTGACGCCCTGCCACGCCGAGAGGAGAGACAGCGCATGGCGCCACCGATCGTCCTGAAGCTCACCGGACGCGAGGACACAAGACCCGAGGTGCCTGCTCTTCTGAAGTCTTCCACGCGCAGCGCGAACGTCCCTGCGGCCGAGGACGATTTCCTGCCCGACGGACTGCTGACGCCGAAGTCCGGCATCGAGCTGGGCGCCGCCGTACGCGGTATGGCCGACGCCACCGCGAGCGAAATCGCAGCGGCCGACGACGACGTGCTGGTGATCGACCTGGCCGACGGCGGCACGCTGGTCACCAGCCCCGCGCGTCTGCGCGATGCGCTGCTGCTCAACCGGCCCGATCTGGTCGACGACGATGGCCGCGTGCTCTTCGATCGCCTGAACGCCGAAAGCGCGATGCCGCGCCGGGGCGTCTTTTCCGACGCGATGGGCAGTCTGGTCACGCGCGTGGTGTCGGTGGCCGTGGGCCGCGATTCGCTGACCGAGGCGGCAGAGGCGCTCATCGCCGATCTCCCGAAGGACAAGGGCGCCAAGGGCAAGCAGGCGGCCGCGGTGGATGCCGGCGTGAGCTGGCTCGCCACCCAGGCGCTCATGACCGTCATCGAGGACCGCCTCGGCCGGCCGGCCGGTCATCTCTACCGCTGGAACGATACGGGCGGCAAGCTCGAAGGCGGCGCGCCGGACGACGTCGCGGCGATGATCGGCTCCGATGGCAAGGCTCGCCCGGCGCTGGTCTTCGTCCACGGCACCGCGTCGAGCACGCTCGGCAGCTTCGCCGACCTGCAGCGCGGCGACCGCGGCCTCTGGGCCCGGCTCGAAAGCCGCTTCCCGGGCGGCATCTACGGCTTCGAGCACCGCACGCTGTCCGAAAGCCCGATCGACAACGCGCTGCAACTGGCGACGGCGCTGCCCAAGGGTGCGCGCATCAGCCTCGTGACCCATTCGCGCGGCGGTATCGTCGGCGACCTGATGTGCCTGCAGGACATCGACCGCCACATCGACAGCTACAGCTTCGCCTTCCCCGGCGTGGGCGATGCGCAGGGCCGCGAAGCCGAGGTGCGCAAGGAGCTGGACACCGCGCACGCCCGGCACCGCGAGCAGCTGGGCCACCTGTTCGCGATGCTGCGCGACAAGGCGCCGGTGATCGAGCGCTATGTGCGCGTGGCCAGCCCTTCGCAAGGGACCAAGCTCGCGAGCGGCAACTTCGACGTGTTTCTCTCGGGCCTGCTGACGCTGATCGGCCGGGTGCCTTACTTCTTCGGCAACCCGCTGTATTCGGCGTTCAAGCGCGTGGTGATCGAGATCGCGCGCAACCGCACCAATCCGCACCTCGTGCCGGGCATCGAGGCGATGCTGCCCGACTCGCCGATGGCCGCGCTACTACGCGACGGGGCGGTGCAGCCCGACATCCGCATGGGATTGATCGCCGGCGACATCCAGGGCGGCAACCTGCTGATGCGCATGGGGACGCTGCTCACCGACTTCCTGCTGTTCGAGAACACCGACAACGACCTCGTGGTCGACACCGCATCGATGCTCGCCGGGGTCGCCGTGAAGGCCAATGCCCGCGTGATGTTCGACCGCGCGTCGGATGTCTCGCACTTCAGCTACTTCGGCAACCTGGAGACGCGCAGCGCGATGCGCGACTGGCTGGTGCTCGATCGGCCGGACGACGTCGCCGCGTTCCGCGTGATGCCGCCGCAGTTCACCAGCCTCGACGCCGCGGGCATCGGCGCGTCGCGCGACGCCGCGGGCGCGGAGCGGCCGATCGTCGTCGTGCTGCCCGGCGTGATGGGCACCTGCCTCGATGCGGACGGCAAGCGGGTGTGGCTGAACCCCCTGAGCCTCGCGGCCGGCGGCCTCACGGACATCGCCTTCGGCGCCGCCAATGTGACGACCGGCGGGCTCTTCGGCAAGACCTACGGCGCGATCTGCGAGCACCTCGCGGGCAGCCATCGCGTGGTGCCCTTCCCCTACGACTGGCGCCAGCCGCTGGACGTGCTCGGCGAGCGGCTCGGCACCTTCCTCGACCTGCTGCTGAAGCAGACGACGCAGCCGATCCGCCTGCTCGCGCACAGCATGGGCGGGCTGGTGGTTCGCGCATGCATCCACCGGCGGCGCGAAGTGATGGACCGGCTCATGCAGCGCGACGGCGCGCGACTCGTCATGGCCGGCACGCCGCACCAGGGCTCGCATTCGATGGTCGAGAACCTGCTGGGCAAGGGCGACGCGCTGCGCACGCTCGCGCGGCTCGACATCCGGCACGACATGCAGGAGGTGCTCGATGTCGTCTCGGGCTTCCGCGGCGCGCTGCAACTGCTGCCGCGGCCGGGCTTCGTCGACACCTTCGAAGGACAGCCGGAGGGCGGCGAGCCGCAGCAGTACTGGCGCCCCGAAGGCTGGACGGCGCTGAAGGCGGTCAACACCGACCTGTGGTTCGGCGACTACCACTGTGGCCAGCCCGATGCCGAGACCCTCGCCTCGGCCGGATGGCTGTGGACCGAGGATGCGAAGGCCGACGACACCGGCCTGCCCGCGCTGCCGGACGCGTATCGCGCGAAGTCGGTCTACGTTTTCGGCATCGCGCCGAACACCCCGTGCGGGGTCCGGCTGGAAACGCGCAGCGGAACGCCCCGCCTGCGCATGGTCTCGACCGCACGCGGCGACGGCACCGTGACCTGGGATTCGGGCCGCATCGGCGGCATCGGGAGCTTCTACTACCTGCCGGCGGTGCATGGCGATCTGCTTTCCACCCCGTCCGCCTTCGCTGCACTGGGCGAGCTGCTGGTGACCGGCGCGACCGCTGCGCTCGAGCGCACGCCGCCCATCGCGCGCGGGGCCGCGCCGGACCGCCCGGTGAGCTACGACCCCGGTCCGCCGAACGCGGTCGACGACGCGACCCTCGCCGCCGCCGTGATCGGCGGCACGCCGGACACCCGCGTCGCGGCGCGCGCCAAGCAGCGCCTCGAAGTGAACCTCAAGGCAATGGACCTGCGGTTCCTGTCGTACCCGATCATGGTCGGCCACTACGAGAACGACTCGATGGCCGGCACCGAGGCGCTGATCGACGCCGAGCTCATGGACGGCCAGCTTGCGCAGCGCCGCGCGCTCGACCTCTACGCCGGCCCGCTCGGCACCGCGGCGGTGGTGCTGCGCACGCCCAGCGCGATCGAACGCCGACGCGGCGTGCTCGTCGGCGCGGTGGTCACCGGCCTGGGCAGCTACGAAGGCAGCCTGAGCCAGGACGCGCTGATGGTCGCGGTGCGCGCCGGCGTGCTGCGCTATCTGCTGCAGGTGGTCGACGTGATGGGCCGCGAGGACCGCGAGGTGCCGCTGGCGACCCTGCTGCTCGGCTACAACTCGTCGGCCAACCTGACCATCGCCGGCTCGGTCGAGGCGCTGGTGCGCGGCGTCATCGATGCCAACGAGAAGTTCCGGCGCACCACGGGCCTGTCGGTGCGGGTGTCGCAGCTGGACATCGTCGAGCTCTATCTCGACACGGCCATCACCGCGGTCTACGAGCTGCGCCAGCTCGCGTCCCGGCTGCAGACGGCCGCGGCGTCGAAAGACACGCTGCTCGCCTGCAACCCCGAGCTGGTGCAAGGCACCGGGCTGCGCCAGCGCCTGTTCGATGCGCGTGGCGCGAGCTACTGGCCGCGGCTGATCGTCACCGATGCCGACGACCAGGCCGCCGCTCCGCGCCCCGACGGCGCCACCCGGCTTGCCGACAGGCTCCGCTTCCTCTACGTCGGCCAGCGCGCGCGCGCCGAGACCGTGGTGCAGCAGCGCCAGCCGAGCCTGATCGAGACGCTGGTGCGCCAGCAGATCAGCCAGACGCAATGGAACGCCGACTTCGGCCGCATGCTGTTCCAGCTCATCGTGCCGCCGGACTTCAAGGACGCGGCGCGGCAGCTCCAGCGCATCGTGCTGGTGGTCGATGGCGCGACCGCCAACCTGCCGTGGGAGCTGATGCTGACCGATCCCCTGTTCGCGACCGAGGCGCAGACGGACGGCCCGCTCGTGCCGCTGGCGCTGTGCACGCCGGTGGTGCGGCAGCTGTCCTCGTCGGCCTACCGGCGCGACGTGCGGCAGAGCCTGGCGCGCAGCGCCTACGTGGTCGGCAATCCGTCGGTGCAGGGGTTTGCGGCAGCGTTTCCGGATCCGGCCAACCCGCAAGGCAAGGACCCCGATCCGCTTTCCGGCGCCGAGGTGGAAGCGAACGCGGTCGCGGGCCTGCTGGTCGGCATGGGCTACGAGGTGAGCCGCGCCATCGGCGCCGACAACCTCGCCTCCGACGTGCTCGCGAAGCTCTATCGCAAGCCCTACCGCATCCTGCACGTGTCCGCACACGGCGTGTTCGACCAGCGGCACGTGGACGGGCTGCGCCGCAGCGGCGTGGTGCTCTCGGGCGGGCTGCTCATCACCGCCGCCGAGATCGAGGCGATGGAATCGGTGCCCGAACTGGTCTTCCTCAACTGCTGCCACCTGGGCCAGATCGATCCGGGCGGGGCGGCCGGGCCAACGGTGCGCGACGGCAACAAGCTGGCCGGCAGCGTCGCGCGCGAGCTGATGGCCATCGGCGTGCGCTGCGTGGTCGTCGCGGGCTGGGCGGTGGACGACAAGCTGGCGCAGCAGTTCGGCGAGGTGTTCTACCAGTCGCTGCTGCAGAACCGGCGCCCCTTCGGAGAAGCAGTGTTCGAGGCCCGCCAGGCCCTGTGGGCGACGCGATCCGACAACGTGACGTGGGGCGCCTTCCAGGCCTATGGCGATCCGCTCTGGCTTGCGGAGCCGGCCGACGCCACTTCCGGCGCCGCAGGGGGCCGAGCGCCCTTCGCGTCGATCGACGAGATGCTCGACGAGCTCGCGCGCGCCCGGGTCGAGATCGCGCGCCGTCCCGACCGCGCGCTGGAAAGCGAACGGCAGGCGCGTATCCAGGCGATCGAGGAGGCGCGCGACCGGCGCTGCCCGCCGTCCTGGCTGCGGTTGCCGATGCTGCAGTCCGCACTCGGCACGATCTGGCGCGATCTGGGCTGCCCCGACCAGGCCTATCGCGCCCTGGTCGTGGCGATCCGGACGGTCGACCTGCAGGGCCGCGTACCGATTCGAGACATCGAGCAATTGGCGGCGGTGGAGGTCGAACTCGGATTTGCGCGCGCCGAACGCGACATCGAACGCATCCACACCGGACAACAGGCGGGCCGCAAGTACCCGCCGCGGCCGATGCCCAAGGGCCTGCCGCTGATCGAGCACGGCATCGGGCGGCTGCGCGCGCTGGATCGCCTCGTGTCCGGCGGCACGCTCTGCCGCGCGGCCGCGCCGCTGCGCGCCAACGCCGATCGCTATGCCCTGCTCGGCGACGCCTGCGAACGCAAGGCGGTGGTGTTCGCGCTGCATCTGCTGCGCATCAAGGGCACCGCCGCGCAGCGCCACCGCTGGCGCAGTGCGATGACCGATGAGGTGCAGGCCGGCCTGCAGGCGTATGCGCGCGCCGAAGGCATGGCGGGCGACGACGGCTTCCGTCCCTGCGAGGCCCTGCGTGCGCTCGCGCTGCAGACCGCGCTCGATGGATGGGATGCGCCGGCAGCGATGGCCAACGGCGTGGCGCTCGCACGGCAGTGCGGCCTGATCATCTCCAGGGCCACCGCGCACGACGGCGATGCCTGGGACGTGGTCGCCAGCCCCGAAGCCCTGCTGGTGGAAAAGCTGCGCGACGGCAGCTTCGCCGCGCCGGACGGTGCCGGCGATGCGGCGTTGGCGTCCGTTCTCGAGGCCTACCGTGACGCGCTGATGAATCTCGGCCCGCAGGTGCGCCGCATCGACACGACGATGGACCACCTCGACATGCTGTCGATCCTGTTCGACGCGCGCTTTCTCACGGGCGGCGGCGAGGCCTGCCGGCGCATGGCCGACCGGCTCGTCGCGCTCATCCAGCAACTGCGGCCGGCGCGCCGGGTGCGGCCGGACCGGCCGAAAACGCCGCTCGCCGGCTGAGCCGGCGGCAGCGCGCCCGCACGGTCAATGCGCCGGGCGATGGAGCCAGCCGCTGTATTCCTTGTCGGTCACCAGCGTCCAGAGTGCCAGCGCCACGATCACCGCGCCGGTGATCACCGCGGTCAGCATCGCCTGGCGGTGCATGCCGAAGCCGATCACCCACGGGGAGATGACCAGCCACGCGCCGAGCGCGCACTCGGTCCACTCCTCCCAGGCGCGCGGCACGATCATCGCGCCCAGCGCCGCGGCCACCAGCGCCACGCCGACGAGCACCGCGTTCGCGGTGGGCGACGGGATCTCCTGGTAGCTCACGAGCCAGGGCGAAATGGCGAGCCATACGCCCAGAAGTGCATTCACCACGTCCTGCCAATGCTTGAGTTGCTTCATCGCACACCTCCTGCCGGCACGGGAAAGCGACGCCGGCAAGCCATTGGATTCGCCCGGATCAGCCGTGTTCCTTCGCGGCAACAATGCGGCGCGCGAACCAGTCGTCCAGCATCGCGCGCTCATAAATGAAGCGGTCGCTGCTCGAGCTGCGCCGCGCCATCAGGAGGTAGTTCATGTCGCTGATGCGTTCGCGGCCGCTCGCGATCACCTGACCGTCGCAGCTCAACTCGTAGCGCAGCTCCATGCGCGGCCAGGTGACGTCGGTCAGGATCCGCACCTCGGGACCCGCCCGGCGCAGCGGACTGAAACCGCCGGCCAGATCGATGTCGAGCACTTCGATGCGCAGCGCATCGCCGGGCCCCAGATGGCGGTCGGCGAGCCGCTGCAGGTGTTGCTGCACGTCGCGCATCACCTCCTCCCGATCGCGCTCGCTGGGGAACGAGCGCGAATACGCGGCATCGCGGAAGTTCTCCGGATTGACGAAGACGACGGTCAGGTCCGCCGCACTCGCCGCGGACGCGCCCGCGGCCAGCAATATCGAGAGCGCCCAGGATCGAATCATGTTCATCTCCTTCCGGCAGGCAGCCCCGCACCTCGCTTGGGCCGGCGTGCGCAGCAGTTTGCAGAAACCGCAAATCGCGGTCGCCATCGCCCCGAACAAGCTCACTGCGAACGATGGATTGGGCCTGTCGGGGGCCCTTCTACAATTCGCGGCTTCCTTGACTTGATGGCGGATTTCCTCGTGCACGCACCCGTAATGGTCCCGGTTTCGCCCGGCGAACTCTTCGACAAAAAGACGATTCTCGAGATCAAGCGCGAGCGCGTGACCGACGAGTCCAAGCTGGTCTTCGTCCGGCGCGAACTCGAACTGCTCTCCAGGGCGACCGCCGAAGTGCTGGAGACCTCTTCCGAAGCCGCCGCCATCGAGCAGGTGCAGGCCGAACTGCTCGCCGTCAACAAGCAGCTCTGGGACATCGAGAACGAAGTGCGCCACGCCGAACGCGAATCCCGCTTCGACGCGAAGTTCATCGAGGCCGCCCGGCAGGTGTACTTGACGAACGACCGCCGCGCCGCCCTCAAGCACCGCATCAACGCCCTGCTCGGCTCGCCGCTCGACGAGGTGAAAGAGCACCTCTGATGTCGCCGCAGCAGAAGTCGGAGCTGGCGGATCGCGCACTGGCCCACCAGCGCGAGGGCCGTGTGGATCTGGCGGAAGCCGCGTGGAAGACATTGCGCGAGGCCGACCCGGCCGATGCGCGCGCACCGGCGATGCTCGGGCTGATCGCCGCCGGCAGGGGCGATATCCCCGGCGCGATCGGCCTGCTCGGCGAATCGCTGCAGCGCGATCCCGGCAACGTCGCGATGCGCTTCAACCTCGCCTTGCTGCACCGGCAGGCGGGTGACCCGGGCAGCGCCCTTGCAGGCTTCGAGCAGGTGCTCGCGCAGCGGCCCGGCGAGGTGCGGGTGCTTCCGCACAAGGCCGAAGCACTGCAATCCCTCGGACGGCACGAAGAGGCCATCCAATGCTTCATGCGGCTGCGGCAGGTGGGGCCGCTGGGGCCGGACCTGCTGCGCCGCTTCGGCGAATCGCTCTTCGAGGCGGGTCGGCATGACGAGGCCCACGCGGCCTTTGCGGAAGCCTTGCGCGCGCAGCCGGACAGCGCCGAACTGCTGATGAATCTCGGCGTCGCCGAACTCGCGCTGCTGCGGCACGATGCCGCGCTCGCCACACTGGAGAAGGCGCGCAAGCTGGCCCCGGGCCGCCCCGAGATCGAATTCAATCTCGCGAATGCGCTGTGCGCGGTGGACCGCTTCGACGAAGGCATCCCGCTGTACGAACACCTCCTCGCGCAGAACCCGAACGACGGGCAGGCGCGAATGAATCTCGCGAACGCGCTGCGCGACATGCAGCGGCACCCTGAGGCCATGCCGCACTACGACCGGTTGCTGGCGCAGACGGACGCACCGGCCGGCGTGCGATGGAACCGCGCGCTGTGCCTGCTCGGCGCCGGGGACTTCGCGCACGGCTGGCCTGCCTACGAGCAGCGGATCGAGGAAGAGCGATTCGGCCACGCGCGAACCTTCGACGCGCCCCGCTGGACCGGCGCCGAGCCGCTCCAGGGAAAGACGCTCCTGGTCCATGCCGAGCAGGGCCTGGGCGACACGCTGCAGTTCTGCCGCTACGTGCCGCTGCTGGCATCGCGCGGCGGCCGGATCGTGTTCGAGGTGCAGCGGTCGCTGCAGGACAGCCTGCGTTCCTTGAAGGGCGTGGACGTCCTCGCGGGTCGCGGCGATGCGCTGCCAGCCCATGACTTCCATTGCCCGCTGATGAGCCTGCCGCTGGCACTCGGACTTTTCGACATATCGAGCCTGGCCGGCGAGGTGCCCTACCTGCAGGTCGATCCGGAAAGGGTCGACCGGTGGCGGCAGTCGATCGCGTCGCGGCCGGGGCCGCGCATCGGCATCGTCTGGACCGGCAATCCCGACCACCCGGAGAACCACAAGCGCTCGATCCCGCTGGCGCCGCTGCGCGCGTCGCTGCCCACGAACGCGAGCGTGTGGAGCCTGCTGCTGCCCGAGACGCTGAAGCAGGCCGATGCCGGCACCCAGGGCCCGGTGGTCCGGTCCTTCGACGCTTCCGATTTCGTGAACACGGCCGCGCAGATCAAGGCGCTCGACCTGCTCATCACCACCGACACCTCGATCGCGCATCTTGCAGGTGCGATCGGCGCACCGGCCTGGCTGCTGCTGCCCTATGCGGCGGACTGGCGCTGGTTCACCAGCAGCGAGACGACCCCGTGGTATCCGGCCTTCCGCGTCTTCCGCCAGCCCTCGCCGGGCGACTGGGACGGCGCGCTTTCGGAATTGAGGACCGCGCTCGCGGCCTTCACTCCTTGACCGAACCGGTCATCCCGGACACGTAGTACTCGACGAAGAACGAGTAGATGAACGCCACCGGCAGCGAGCCGAGCAGCGCGCCGGCCATCAGCGGTCCCCACTGGTAGACGTCGCCCTGCACCAGCTCGGTGACCACGCCGACGGGCAGCGTCTTGATCTCCGACGACGAGACGAAGGTCAGCGCGTAGATGAACTCGTTCCACGACAGCGTGAAGGCGAAGATGCCCGCCGAGATCAGCCCCGGCACCGCGAGCGGCAGCACGATCTTCACGAGGATCTGCCAGCGGCTCGCGCCGTCGATCAGGGCGCACTCCTCCAGCTCGGCCGGGATCGAGCGGAAGTAGCCCATCAGCAGCCAGGTGCAGAACGGGATCAGGAAGGTCGGATAGGTCAGGATCAGCGCCCAGCGCGTATCGAACATGCCGAGGTTGAAAACCACGTTCGCGAGCGGGATGAACAGGATCGACGGCGGCACCAGGTAGGCGAGGAAGATCGCGAGCCCGGTCTGCCGGGAGCCCTTGAAGCGCAGCCGCTCGATCGCGTACGCCGCGAACACCGAGCAGGCGAGCGACGCGAAGGTCGATACCACCGACACCAGCAGCGTGTTCCACAGCCACTGGGGGTACGAGGTGTCGAACAGCAGCTTGTGGAAGTGATTGATCGTCGGCGCGATCACCCAGAACGGGTTGCCCTCGCGCGAGAGCAGTTCCGCATCGGGCTTCACAGAGGTGATCGCCATCCAGTAGAACGGGAACAGCAGCACGATGAGAAAGACCAGGAGCGGCAGGTAGACCGTGACCACCTTGCGCGGCACGGACTCCAGGTAGCCCATGCCGACCACATCCATCTGTCCGGGCTTGGCGCTCATTTGTCGGAGCCTCCCTGTTGCCATGCACGGCGCTGAAGGCCGAAGTAGCTGAACATGATGCAGGCGAGCAGGAAGGGCACCATCGCGATCGCGATCGCCGCGCCCTCGCCCAGCGCTCCGCCCGAGATCGCGCGCTGGAAAGACAGCGTTGCCATCAGGTGCGTCGCATTGAGCGGCCCGCCGCGCGTGATCACGTAGATGAGCTGGAAATCGGTGAAGGTGAACAGCACCGAGAACGTCATCACCACCGCGATGATCGGCGTGAGAAGCGGCAGCGTGACGTGCCGGAACTGCTGCCATGGCGTCGCGCCGTCGATGGCCGAGGCCTCGTAGTACGACGGCGAGATGGTCTGCAGCCCCGCCAGCAGCGTGATCGCGACGAAGGGCACGCCGCGCCACACATTGGCCGCGATCACCGCCATGCGCGCATTCCACGGATCGCCGAGGAAGTCGATGTAGTGGTCGATGAGCCCAAGCTTCACCAGCGCCCAGCTGATGATCGAGAACTGCGAGTCGTAGATCCACCAGAACGCGATCGCCGACAGCGCCGTCGGCACGATGTACGGCAGCAGGATGACCGCGCGGAAGAAGGTCTTGAAGCGGATGTTCTTGTTGAGCAGCACCGCGAGCCACAGCCCGAGGAAGAACTTGAACACGCTCGCCACCGCCGTGTAGAAGAGCGTGTTGAAGAGTGCGAGCCGCGTGACCGAGTCGTTCCAGAGAAAGACATAGTTCTCCAGCCCGACCCACTCCCCGCCCCGGCCCACCTTGGTGTCGGTGAAGCCGAGCCAGGTGCCCAGGCCGAGCGGGTAAGTCAGGAACAGCAGCAGCAGCACCGCCGCCGGCAGCATGAAGGCGAAGCCGAGGGCGTTGCGGCTGTTCTGGAAGCGGGCAAGCAGCGTCATGGAATGCGGCGCGCCTGCGCGACCATTCTCAGACCTTGTAATAGCGTTCTGCACGTTTTTGCGCGCGTTCCGCGGCCTCCTTCGGCGACTTCGAGCCGCTCGCCGCTTCGGCCACCATGTTCGGGATGATGAAGTCCGCCGCCGCGCCGGCCGACGCATAGCCCAGCTTGCCTTCGTAGCCGGCGGGCCGCAGGTTCTTGACCGAGTCGCGGTATGGCGTGTTCTTCGGGTCCACGGTCCAGATCTCGTTGGCCTCGTAGGCGCGCAGCGGCTGCGCGACGTAGCCGCCCGCGCCCTTGAGCCAGTCGTCGAACTGCGGCCGCTCCATCATGAAGCGCAGGAACTCCTTCGCGGCTTGCGGGTACTTGGTGTACTTCATGACCATCTGGTTGAAGAACAGGTGCGACTCGGTCGGCACGCCCACCGGCCCGACCGGGAAGACCGCGTGGTTGATGTCGGAGGCCAGCTCCTTGACCTTCGCGTCGGGCGAGTTCTTCGCCGCGTAGTAGATCGAGATGCCGTTGTTGGTGACGCTGATCTGCCCGTCGAGGAAGGCCTTGTTGTTGTTCGGGTCCAGCCACGAGAGCGTGCCGGGGATGAAGTTCGCGTACAGCTCCTTGGCGTATTCGAGCGCCTTGATCGTCTCGGGGCTGTCAAGCACCACCTTGTTGTTCTTGTCCACCAGCTTGCCCCCGAAGGACCAGACCAGCCAGTTGGTCCAGGTGCTGTCGCCCGTTGCATTGCCGAGCGCCATGCCGCCGGGGGTGCCCTTGTCCTTGAGCGCCTTGTACATCTTGAGGAAATCGTCGTTGGTCTTCGGGAAGGTCTCGAAGCCGGCCGCCTTGAGCATGCTCTCCCGGTACACCATCAGCGAACCGGAGGCACCCAGCGGCAAGCCGATCCAGCGCTTGCCGTCGGGCCGCATGAACATCTCCGCCGCCGGATACCAGCCGCCGTATTTCTTGCCGAGGTACTCGGCGAGATCGGTCACGTCGAGCAGCTTGTCGGGATAGAGGTTCGCGTCGTCGTTGGTCGACAGGATGATGTCCGGGCCGGCGCCCGTGTTGGCCGCCACCGCCGCCTTGGGCCGCACGTCTTCCCAGTTCTCGTTGTCCACGCGCACTTCGATGCCGGTGGTTTCACTGAACTTCTTCACGTTGGCCATGTAGGCATCGATGTCGCCCTGCACGAAGCGGCTCCACCGCAGCACGCGCAGCTTGGCGCCCTTCTCGGGCTTGAAAGTCATCGACTGGGCATTCGCGAGCGGCGAGAAGACGGCCGTGCCGACGCCGAGCGACGCCGCGGCCGCGAAGCCCGCCGAGCTCTTGAGAATCGTGCGGCGATTGAAGTCACTCATTCTTTGTCTCCTGATGTTGAAAGGGTCAAGAAAAGAACCTCAAGCCACCAGCCTCTGGCCGGTGCCTGCGTCGAAGAGATGCGCGCGCTGAAGATCGGGTTGCAGGTGGATGGTGGTCCCCGGCGCGAAGTCGTGGCGCTCGCGGAACACCGCCGAGATCTCGGTGCCCTCATGCCGGCAGGCGACGAAGGTGTCCATGCCGGTCGGCTCCATCACCACGACGCGAGAGGGAATGCCGCCGCCGTCCGCAAGACTCAGGTGCTCGGGCCGCGTGCCGTAGACGACCGGCTGGCCGTCGACGCCGCCCGCGTGCGTCGGTGCGTCGAGCTTCGTGCCGTCCGCGAGCTCGACCATCGCCGCGCCGCCGTTGCGCCGCAGCGTGCCGGGAAGGAAGTTCATGGCCGGCGAGCCGATGAATCCGGCGACGAACTGGTTGGCCGGCCGGTCGTAGAGCTCCAGCGGGCTGCCGGTCTGCTCGATGCGGCCGTCGCGCATCACCACGATCTTGTCGCCCATGGTCATGGCCTCGATCTGGTCGTGCGTGACGTAGATCGAGGTGGTCTTGAGCCGCTGGTGCAGCTCCTTGATCTCGCTGCGCATGGCCACGCGCAGCTTGGCGTCGAGATTCGACAGCGGCTCGTCGAAGAGGAACACCTGCGGATCGCGCACGATCGCCCGCCCCATCGCCACGCGCTGACGCTGACCGCCCGAGAGCTGGCGCGGATAGCGGTCGAGCAGCGGCGTGAGCGCGAGGATCTCGGCCGCGCGACCGACCTTCTGCTCGATGGTGGCCTTGTCGATCTTCGCGAGTGCGAGTGCGAACGCCATGTTGTCGCGCACCGTCATGTGCGGGTAGAGCGCGTAGTTCTGGAACACCATCGCGATGTCGCGCTCCTTCGGCGGGAGGTCGTTCACGCGGCGGTCGCCGATGCGGATCTCGCCGCTGTTGATCTCCTCGAGCCCGGCGATCATGCGCAGCAAGGTCGACTTGCCGCAGCCCGATGGCCCCACGAGGACGGTGAAGGAGCCGTCCCGGATGTCGATGTCCACGCCGTGAAGGATGGGGACATCACCGAAGTTCTTCTTGACTGCCTGGATCGTGACACTTGCCATGCACTGGAGCCTTCAAAGTACGCGGAACTGGCGAAGGCGGCGCCTCGGGGGCCATGAAACCGCTTTCGCAACCGCGCAGTATTGGCATCGCGAAAGGCTCGCGCATCAGGGCAAACCGGTACGCATTAACCCCCGGTCAATTTGTATGATGACCAGATAACCGAGCTGAATTCCATCCACGCCGTGCGCGTTCCGGCATCTTCCCAACCCCTTCCGCTGATCGTCGATCGGCTGTCGGACCGGTTGGCGGCGCTGCTGAGCGCGCAGATCGAGTCCGGCGCCCTGCACGAAGGCGACCGCCTGCCGACCGAGCAGAAGCTTGCCGAGGCCCACGGCGTTTCGCGGACCGTGGTGCGCGAGGCGGTGCACCAGCTCAAGTCCAAGGGCATGGTCAACTCGCGGCAGGGCTCGGGCGTGTACGTGGCGCCGCGACCGGTCAACCAGGCCCTGGCCTTCGACCCGGCTGTGCTGACTTCGGTGCAGGCGGTGGTGCATGTGGTGGAGGTCCGGCGAGTGCTCGAAGGCGAAATCGCCGCCCTCGCCGCCGAGCGTGCCTCGCGCGCCCAGATCGCCGAACTGCGCCGCGCCCTCAAAGCCATCGACGGCGCCGTGGCCGACGGCCGCGACGGCGTTGCCGAGGACCTCGCCTTCCATCGTGTCATCGGCGAAGCCACCGGCAACCCGCAGTTCCGGCTGCTGCTCGGCTTCCTGGAGCAGTACCTGCGCGAAGGCATGCGCATCACGCGCGGCAACGAGGCGCGCCGGCTCGATTTCATGACCGAGGTGCAGCGCGAGCACCGCGCCATCTTCGAAGCGATCGCAGCGCGCGATCCCGAAGCGGCGCGGCGCCGGGCCACCGAACACATCACCCGCGGCGAACAGCGACTGATCGAGGGCGGCGTCATCGACGGCCGTCGTCGCCAGGCGGCGGTCAAGGCCGTTCGCGAGGCTGCGGCCACCACTGCCAGAAAGGGCAAGAAAGCCATGAAGGAGTCCCCATGAAACTGATGATCACGGGAGGCGGCGGTTTCGTCGGATCGCGCCTCGCCCAGGCCTTGCTCGCGCGCGGCACGCTCGCGGGCGAGCGCATCGGCCGCATCGTGCTGACCGACATCGCGCCGCCGCCCGCGAGCCTGCTCGCGGATCCGCGCGTGGAAGCACGCACCGGCCCGCTGCTGGAACAGACCACCGCGCTGCGCGACGAAGAGTTCGATGGCGTCTTTCACCTCGCCTCCGCCGTCTCGGGCGAATGCGAACTCGACTTCGACCTCGGCCTGCGCTCCAACCTCGACAGCACACGCGCGCTGCTCGATGCGATCCGCGCGCGCGTCAACGCCGGCGGCAAGGTGCCGCGTGTGGTGTTTTCCAGCTCGGTCGCGGTGTTCGGACCCGACCCGGCGCATCCGATGCCGAAGATCGTCGGCGACGACACGCTGCCTGTGCCGCAGACGTCCTACGGCATCCAGAAGCTGATCTGCGAACACCTCATCGCCGACTACACGCGCAAGGGCTACATCGACGGCCGCGCGGCGCGGCTCATGACGGTAACGGTGCGGCCCGGCCGGCCCAACGGCGCGGCGTCGTCATTCTTCAGCGGCATCATCCGCGAGCCGCTGGCGGGGATGGAGTCGATCTGCCCCGTCTCACCCGACGTGTCGCATCCCATGACATCGCCGGCACGCACGGTGGACGGATTGATCGCGGTCTACGAGGCCAGCCGCGAGGCCTTCTGCGGGCGAACCGCACTCAACTTGCCGGCGCTCAACGTGACGGTGCGCGAGATGCTCGATGCACTCGAAGAGGTGGCCGGTCCGGCCGTGCGCGCGCGGGTGCGATTCGAACGCGACGAGCGCATCGCGGGCATCGTCGCCAACTGGCCGAGCGGCGCCTCGGCCATGCGCGCCGCGAGGCTGGGCCTGCATCCGCACGAGAACTTCGCAGATATCGTTCGCCAGTACATCGACGATTGCAAAGCCGCGCCGAACGCAGACCAGACCCTGAAGGGAATCGCATGACGCCCAAGAAGAAGAAAAACGCCAAGGCCTCGACGGGCCAGACTCCGAAGTTCAAGTTGCGCTCGCAAGCCTGGTTCGACAACCCGGCCAATGCCGACATGACCGCGCTCTACCTCGAGCGCACGATGAACTTCGGCATGGGTTTCGACGAGCTGCAGTCGGGCCGGCCGATCATCGGCATCGCGCAGACGGGCTCGGACATCGCGCCGTGCAACCGGCATCATCTGGTGCTGGCCGAGCGGGTGCGCGAGGGGATCCGCGATGCGGGCGGCATTGCGTTCGAGTTTCCGATTCATCCGATCCAGGAAACCTGCAAGCGGCCGACGGCGGCGCTGGACCGCAATCTGCAGTACCTGTCGCTGGTCGAGGTGCTGTACGGGTATCCGATCGACGGCGTGGTGCTGACGACCGGGTGCGACAAGACGACGCCCGCACAACTGATGGCGGCGGCGACGGTGGACATTCCTGCGATCGCGCTGAACTCGGGGCCGATGCTCAACGGCTGGTACGAGGGCGAACGCACGGGCTCGGGCACGATCGTGTGGCGTGCGCGGGAGATGATGGCGGCGGGCAAGATCGGCTACCAGGAATTCCTGAAGCTGGTCGCATCGTCGGCGCCGTCGACGGGCCACTGCAACACGATGGGCACGGCCTCGACGATGAATTCGCTGGCCGAGGCGCTGGGTATGACATTGCCGGGCAGCGCCGCGATTCCGGCGCCGTATCGCGACCGCCAGGAGATGGCCTACATGACGGGCAAGCGCATCGTGGAGATGGTGCGCGAGGACCTGAAGCCTTCGGACATCCTCACACGCGAAGCATTCGAGAACGCGATCGTGGTCAACTCCGCGCTGGGCGGCTCGACGAATGCGCCGGTGCACCTGAATGCGATCGCGCGCCACATCGGCGTGGAGCTGACGACGGACGACTGGGAGAAGCACGGCTACAAGATTCCGCTGCTGGTCAATCTGCAGCCGGCGGGCGAGTATCTCGGCGAGGACTACTACCGCGCCGGCGGACTGCCTGCGGTGGTGGCCGAACTGGTCGCGCAGAAGAAGATCAAGCCGGCGATGACGGCCAATGGCAAGACGCTGGCCGAGAACTGCGAGGGCAAGTTCACGAGCGACCGGAAGGTGATCTTCCCGTACAACAAGCCGATGAAGAAGAACGCAGGCTTCCTCAATCTGAAGGGCAATCTCTTCGATTCCGCGATCATGAAGACGAGCGTGATCACGGCCGAATTCCATTCGCGCTACCTGGAAGATCCGAACGATCCGATGGCTTTCGAGGGCACGGCGATCGTGTTCGACGGACCGGAGGACTATCACGCGCGGATCGACGATCCGAAGATGAAGATCGACGAACGAAGCGTCTTGTTCATGCGCGGCGTGGGGCCTGTGGGTTATCCGGGCGCTGCCGAGGTGGTGAACATGCGGGCGCCCTCGTATCTGCTCAAGAAGGGCATCACGGCGCTGCCTTGCATTGGCGACGGGCGGCAGTCGGGGACGTCGGGGTCGCCTTCGATCCTGAATGCCTCGCCGGAGGCCGCGACGGGCGGTGGGCTGGCGCTGGTGCGTACCGGGGACCGTGTGCGCATCGATCTCAAGAAGCGCACTGCGAACATGCTGGTTTCGGATGAGGAACTGGCGAAGCGGCGTGCAGAGTTGGAGAAGCAAGGGGGCTATCCGTATCCGAAGAGCCAGACGCCTTGGCAGGAGATCCAGCGGGCTGTTGTCGATGAGCTTTCGGAAGGGATGGTTCTGAAGCCTGCCGTGAAGTACCAGCGGATCCACGCTACGTTCGGGATTCCTCGGGATAACCACTGACTCGGCTGTTCGCGCGCGTTGGTTGGGGCCGCCCGGGTTGCGGTGCGGCGCTGGCGGCTTCACTACGCCGGCCGCTTCGCGGCTGCCCTGCGGTGCTCGCCTTTCGCGGGGTCTCGCGCAAACTCGCTTCGCTCAGACAGCGCGAGTCCTGATCCGCGAAAGGCTGCGCTCCTCGGCGGCGTAGAGGCGCCCCCAGCGCCGCACCGCAACCCGGGCTCCGTGGTGTGCGAAGGGCCTGCTCGTCTGCGACGTCGCCAATCCTTCCCCCACCAAGCCGGTGAAGGTGGACAGTTCTCCCCTACCGTTTCAGCGGCGGCGGGCGGTGTGCCCTTGGGCGGCCGTTGAGGCACCGCCGAGCAGCGCAGCGGCACGCGGAAAGAGGGCCGCGCGTGTTTGAGCGAAGCGAGTTTCGCGCGGACCCCGCGTACCGCGAGCAGCGCAGGGCAGCCGCGAAGCGGCCGGTGACGTCGGCCGCCCAAGGGCTCACCGCCCGCCATCGCCACCCCTAAGCCGAAGAACTCATCTCCTCGACAGCCTCCCGCATGAACCGAGTGATGTTCCGGACAGCAACAGAATCCGGCCGACCGGCAAACCGAAGCGCCCGAATCGGCACCGGAATCAGCGGCTCCAGCGCCAGCACATCCACCTTGTCCCGATCCGCCGATTGCGCAGTGCATCCATCCACGAGCGCCACACCAAGCCCGTGATGCGCCATCGCCAGCGCCGCGTGATACGTCTGCACGGTCACGACGGCCTGGAACCCCACCCCCGCCTGCCGGCACGCCTGACTCAGGCTCGTCCCTACAGGATCGCGGCTGTCGAGCCCCACCACAGGCAGCTTGACCAGGTCGTGCAAGGCCACTGAGCCGTTGCGCAACAGCGCGCGCGACAGCATGCCCTTCGGCGCGATGCAGGTCATGCGGCTGTCCGCCAATGTCTCCTGCGTCAACGAGGGATGCACAGCAGGACTGAACGCGAAGCCCACGTCCGCCTCCTGCAACAACAACGCCGACATGATCTGCGGCGAGTGCAGCGATTCGACCGTCACCGCCACACCCGGATGCTTCTCGCGGAAGCGCTTGAGCGCACGCGGCAGCACCTCGTAGCTCAACGCCAGCACCGTGAGGATTCGAAGCTCGCCCGAGTCGGTCCCCGCGCGCAGGTTCGCCGCGAGCCGCTGCACCTCGTCGAGCTGCGCGAACAACCGCTCGATGTGCGGGTACAGCGCCAGCGCCTCGGTGGTCGGCGTCAGGCGCCCTTTTGCGCGCTGGAACAACGAGAAGCCGAGCTGGATCTCCGCATGCTGCAGCGTGCGGCTCACCGCCGGCTGCGTGATGTTGATCAGCCGCGCCGCCGCGCTCACGCTCCCCGTGAGCATGATCGCGTTGAAGACCTCGATGTGGCGCAGTCGCATCTCGCTCAGTGCCCGGGCTGGCTCACCTTGCCGCGCGAGACGTCCATGATGAGCTGCGTCGCCAGATACAGCCGCGGCTCGATCGAATCGATCAGCACGTACTCCGCGTCCATCGAATGCGCACCGAAGCCCTGCAGGCCGAAGCGCTCGACCACCGCCGCTTTCGTCTTCAGTGCAGCGAAAGCCGCATCGGTGCCGCCGCCTGCGACCTTGTCGTCCGCGCCGAGCGTCTTGCCGAGATCCTTGTAGATCTGCTGCGCATGCGTCGCCAGGGCGAGCGACGCATCGTTCGCCTCCAGCGGTGGACGGCGGCGCTCGAACTTCACCTCGACCTTCGCCTGCGGGACGAGCTGGTTCTTCGCGCGCTCCCTCACCTGGTGCTCGATGCGGTCGTAGTCGCTCACCTTCAGCACGCGCACATCCGCACCGGCCGTTGCCGTCGCCGGAATCACATTGCGGTTGCTGCCGGCGCGCGAGATGGTCCAGTTGAGCTTGAGCCCCGTCGCGGGGTCCGACAGGTCGCGCATCTGCAGGATCTGGTGCGACAGTTCGTAAAGCGCATTCACGCCCGCTTCCGGCGCCGAGCCCGCGTGCGAGGCCTTGCCCGTCACGTTGAGCGTGACCGATGCAATGCCCGCCGTCGCGAGCGACAGCTTGTCGTCGCGCACCGACGAGCCTTCGAACGACATCACGACATCGTGCTCGCCGCCCAGTTGGGTGATCAGCGAACGTGCGCCCGGCGAGCTGATTTCCTCGTCGCCGTTGATCAGCACCGTGAGCGTGCCGTAGTCCTTGAAGTTCATCGCCTTCAGCATCGCAACCGTGTGCGCAATCACCGCGACGCCCTGCTTGTCGTCGGCAATGCCGAGGCCGTAGGCCTTGTCGCCGTCAATGCGGAAAGGCTGCTGCCTGGCCATGCCGATCTGGTAGACCGTGTCCATGTGCGCGATCAGCATGATCTTCTTGGTGCCCGTGCCCTTGAACGTCGCGCGCACCACCTTGCCGATCTTCTCGGGCGTGTCTTCCATGCGGTAGGCGCCCTCGGACACATCGATCAGCTCCACCTGCCCGCCGAGCGCCTTGAACTTCGAGGCGACGAGGTTCGCCATCTTGTCGAGGCCTTCGAGGTCACGGCTGCCGGATTCGATCGAGACGAACTCCTTGAGGGTTTCGAGCAGCGCCGGCTTCTCCTTGGCGGCCAACGCAGTCAGGCGTTCATCGGGGGCGGCAAGGGCACATGCGCATGCAGCGCTCAGTGCGGTCAACAGAAAAGCTTTACGGGCAAAAGCAACAGCAGTCATTCAGTCATGTCTCCCAAAAATGAAATACCGGAAACACCGCGGAACCGGCTTCGCCGGGCCGCTGGTGTTGCCCCCGGTAGGGGGTTGGCGAAGCGACACGAAGTGCGCGCAGCCTGGGGGCGAGCAACAATCAATGCGCCTTGTCCCAGTTGGGACCAAAGCCAATCTCTGCCAGCAGCGGCACCTTGAGATCCGCCACGCTCGCCATGAGCCGAGGGATCTCCGTACGAACCCACTCGACCTCGCTCTCGGGCACCTCGAACACCAGTTCGTCGTGCACCTGCATGATCATCTTCGTGCCGCGCTTCTCGGCATCGAGCACTTCCTGCACCTTCACCATGCTGAGCTTGATGAGGTCGGCCGCGGTGCCCTGCATCGGCGCGTTGATGGCCGCGCGCTCCGCAGCGCCGCGACGCGGGCCGTTGGGCGACTTGATCTCGGGCAGGTAGAGGCGCCGGCCGAACACCGTCTCCACGTAGCCGATCTCCTTGGCGCGCGCCTTGGTCTCGTCCATGTACGCCTTCACGCCCGGATAGCGCGCGAAGTAGCGATCGATGTACGACGCCGCGGCCTTGTTGTCGATGCCGAGGTTGCGCGCGAGGCCGAAGCTGCTCATGCCGTAGATGAGGCCGAAGTTGATCACCTTCGCGTAGCGACGCTGCTCGCTCGACACCTGGTCGACCGCCACGCCGAACACCTCGCCGGCGGTCGCGCGATGCACGTCGATGCCCTCTTTGAAAGCGCGCAGCAGCGATTCGTCTCCGCTGATGTGGGCCATGATCCGCAGCTCGATCTGCGAGTAGTCCGAACTCGCGATCACGCGGCCCGCCGGCGCCACGAAGGCCTCGCGCACGCGGCGGCCTTCTGCCGTGCGGATCGGGATGTTCTGCAGGTTGGGGTCGTTGCTCGACAGCCGGCCGGTCACGGCCACCGCCTGCGCGTAGTGCGTGTGCACCCGTCCGCTTCGCGGATGCGCCAGCAGGCCGAGCTTGTCGGTGTAGGTGCCCTTGAGCTTCGACAGGCCCCGGTGCTCCAGGATCTTGGCGGGCAGCGGGAAGTCCTCGGCGAGCTTTTCAAGCACCTCTTCATCGGTGCTCGGCGCGCCGCTCGGCGTCTTCTTGACCACCGGCAGCCCGAGCTTGGTGAAGAACACCTCGCCGATCTGCTTGGGCGAGCCGAGGTTGAACGGCTGGCCGGCCAGGGTGTAGGCCTCCTGCTCCAGCGCCATGATGCGTTTGCCCAGTTCGTTGCTTTGCGAGGCCAGCGTGGGCGCGTCGATGAGCACGCCGTTGCGCTCGATGCGGTAGAGCGTCTCGCTGGTCGCCATCTCCAATTCATAGACGAAGCGCAGCTTCTCGTCGGCCTGGAGTCTGGGCCAGAGCGCGCGATGAACATCCAGTGTCTGGTCGGAGTCTTCGCAGGCGTATTCGGCCGCCTTGTCGATCGCGACCTGGCTGAACGGGATCTGGTGCGCGCCCTTTCCGCACAGGTCTTCATAGTCGATGCCGGTGCGGCCGAGGTGCCGCTCCGCGAGGCTGGCGAGCCCGTGCGGCTTGTGCACTTCGAGCACGTAGCTCTGCAGCATCGTGTCGTGCGCATAGCCCTGCACCTCGATGCCGTGGTTGGCGAACACGTGGCGGTCGTACTTGATGTGCTGGCCGAGCTTCTTCTTCGTGCCGTCTTCGAGCCACGGCTTGAGGCGCGCAAGCACCTCGTCACGCGGCAGCTGCGCCGGCGCATCGGGATAGTTGTGGCCGACCGGGACGTAGGCCGCTTCGCCCGGCGTCACGCTGAAGCTGATGCCGACGATCTCGGCCACCATCTCGTCGAGCGAGGTGGTTTCGGTGTCCAGCGCGACGAGATCGGCCGACTGCAGCTTGGCGAGCCACTGGTCGAACATCTCCCAGGCCAAGATGGTGTCGTAGACGAGGTTGGAGGCCTTCTCGACAGCCTCGAAGCCGGGCTGGTCGAACAACCCGGTGCCGCCTTCCGCTCCATGGCTCTTCCTGCTTTCCTCGATGCGTTCGGGCGGCGTGTCGTGCGCTTCGAGCGACTTCACCAGCGACTTGAAGCCGAAGCGCTCGTAGAAGACCTTCAGCTCATCGATCTGCTGAGCGCCGATCGCGATCCCGTCGAGCGACGGCAGGCCGGCCACATGGCCGTCGAGATCGCAGTCGGTGCGGATGGTCACGAGCCGCCGGCCCTGCGGCAGCCAGTCGAGCACCTTGCGCAGGTTCTCGCCGGCCTGCCCCTTGACATCGCCCGCGCGGGCGATGAGACCGTCGAGCGAGCCGTATTCGCCGAGCCACTTGGCCGCCGTCTTGGGGCCCACCTTCTCGACACCCGGCACGTTGTCGACCGCATCGCCCACCAGCGTCTGGTAGTCGATCATCAGGCTCGGTGGCACCCCGAACTCGGCCGTGACGCCGGCGATGTCGCGCTTCTTGCCGTTCATGGTGTCGATGATCGTGACGTGCTCGTCGACGAGCTGGCTCAGGTCCTTGTCGCCACTGGAGACGATCACCTCGATCCCCTGCTTCGCCGCAGTGCGGGCGAGCGTGCCGATCACGTCGTCGGCCTCCACGTCGGGCACGCACAGCACCGGCCAGCCCAGGAGCTTCACCACCTGGTGGATGGGCTCGATCTGGCTGCGAAGGTCGTCCGGCATCGGCGAGCGGTTGGCCTTGTACTCGGGATACCAGTCGTCGCGGAAGGTCTTGCCGGGCGCATCGAACACGCAGGCGGCGTAGTCCGCGCGCACCTCGCGGCGCAGTGCGGTCATCATGTTGATCATTCCCCGGATCGCACCGGTGGCCGGACTGGCGCTGTCGCCGGGAACGGCACGCAGGTCGGGCATCGCATGAAAGGCGCGGTAGAGGTAGCTCGATCCGTCGACGAGCAGCAGCGTTTTCTTGTCGGTCATCAAGGCATTTTGCCGTGGCGGGGCAACCCACCCGCAAGGTGCGTCCCCGAGCGCACCTGCGGGTATCGCTGATGCAATCGCGGACCTACAATCGCCCCATGTCGTCCACCCGTCTTCTCGTCCCCCGCATGCGGCTGGCTGCCGTGCTGCTGGGCTGTATTGCGCCCTTCGCGGCGGTCCAGGCCCAGAACCCTCAGCCCGCGGAGTCGTCCGCCCGCCCGGCGCAGCAACAGGCCGACCAGGACAAGGCAGCCGGACGCCAGAACCAGAAGATCGAGCGCATCCACATCGAGGACAGCCGCAACAAGATCGACGAACTCCGCGTCGGCGGCCAGACGCAGAACATCACCGTACAGCCCAAGTCCAACGCGCCGGCCTACCAGGTCATGCCCAACAACGAGCGTTCGCGCAGCGAAGGCCAGTCGGATTCCAGCGCCAGCGAGAGCGGTTCGCGCGTCTGGTGGAACGTCTTCAAGTTCTGAGCGCGCGGTGGCGGTTTTCACGGAAGTCGGATTCGACGAAGCCGACGCGCTGGTCCAGCGCCTGGGACTCGGCCCCCTGCGCGAGCTTCGCGGCATCGAGGGCGGCATCGAGAACACCAACTACTTCGCAACCACGGCATCGGGCGAGTTCGTGCTGACGCTGTTCGAGCGCCTTGGCGCCGAGCAGCTCCCTTACTACCTTTGCCTCATGAAGCACCTCGCGGCGCGCGGCTTGCCCGTCCCCGAGCCGGTGGCCGACCCGGCGGTCGCCCCGCCGGATGGCCACGCGCTGTCGATTCCCGCGAACGCACCCTGCGAGCTGCTGCACACGGTGGCCGGCAAGCCGGCCGCGATCGTCCAGCGCCTGCAGGGCAAGAGCGAACTGGCGCCCACCGCGCCCCACTGCGCCGAACTCGGCCGGCTGCTTGCGCGCATGCACATCGCCGCGCGCGACTTCCCGCGCATCCAGCCCAACCTGCGTGGCCTGCACTGGTGGAACGACACGGCGCCGGTGGTCCTGCCCTATCTGGAAGCGCCGCAGGCAGGGCTGCTGCGCAGCGAACTCGCCTACCAGAACCACATCGCCGAATCGTCGGCCTACGCCGCGCTGCCCCGCGGCCCGGTGCACGCCGACCTGTTCCGCGACAACGCGATGTACGACACCCACGCCAGCGCCGATGCGCCGAGGCTCACGGGCGTCTTCGATTTCTACTTCGCGGGCACCGACACCTGGCTGTTCGACATCGCCGTGTGCCTGAACGACTGGGCCATCGACCTGCAAAGCGGCCGCCATGACGCCGCCCGCGCCGACGCCCTGCTCGCCGCCTATGCCTCGGTGCGTCCGCTGACCGGCGCCGAGCGCGCGCTGCTGCCGGCCATGCTGCGCGCGGCCGCGCTGCGCTTCTGGATCTCGCGCCTGTGGGACTTCCACCTGCCGCGCGAAGCCAGCATGCTCAAGCCGCACGACCCGCGCCATTTCGAGCGGGTGCTGCGTGAACGTGCCCACGCCGGCTTCGAATTGCCCACCGGCGCCCAGCCGTTGGCGGCCTAGGATGAAACTCAATCTCGTGCCGGCACGCACCGGCGTGATCTGGGTCCGCACCGGGCTCCAGGCCTTCGCGCGACAGCCGCTGGCCTTCATCTCGCTGTTCTTCTTCTTCATGACGATGGTGTCGCTCGCCTCGCAGTTGCCGCTGGTCGGCGCGGCGATCGCGCTGATGCTGCTGCCGACCATGACGCTGGGCCTGATGGCCGCGACCGCGCAGGCCGCGGGGCCGGAGAAGCCGGCGGCCGGCACCGTGTTCCTGGCGGCGCTGCACGCGGTGCGATCCGACGTGCGGCCGATGGCGGTGCTGGGCGCGATGTATGCGGCGCTGTTCCTCGCGGTCATGGCGATTTCCGCCATTGCCGACGGCGGCCAATTCGCCCGCGTCTACTTGCTGGGCGGGCAACTGACGCGCGAAATGGCCGAGGCCACCGAGTTCCAGGTGGCCTTGTGGATCGCAATGGCGTTGTACCTGCCGCTGTCGCTGGCCTTCTGGCACGCGCCCGCCCTGGTGCACTGGCACCGTGTGCCGCCGGCCAAGAGCCTGTTCTTCAGCTTCGTGGCCTGCTTCAAGAACTTCGGCGCGCTCACCGTGTTCGGCCTCGTCTGGGCGGGTGTCTTCATCGGCGCGGGCATCGTGCTGAGCCTGCTGGCGACGCTGCTGGTCGCGCTTGGCGCGATGGGCGTCGGCGCCGGGGCGTCGGCGGCCGGGGGCGCCGTGATGATCGGCGGCGCGCTCGTGATGGCGTCGATGTTCTTCACGAGCACCTGGTTCACCTTCCGCGACAGCTTCCAGGGCGACTAGCGCCTGTCACACTAGGTCCGCGCCAGTTCCACCAGCCGGTCGGCCGCGCGCACCACGAGCTCCCGGCCTTCCTCGGCGACCACGCCGTCCTCCGCAAGCCGGCTCAGGATTTGCGACACGCTCACACGCGAGAGCGCGCAGAGGTCACCCATCTCCTGCTTCGTGAACGCCATCCTGATCAAGGTGCCGGCGGGATGCGCGACGCCGTAGCTCCCCATCAGGCCGAGCAGGTGATGGCAGACTCGCCGCCTGGCCGAATTGGCGCCCAGCAGCGCATGGTGCTGCAGCATGATCCGAAAGCGCAGCGCGGACAAAGCCGCGAACTGGCGCATCAGGGCCGGCGACTGCTGTAGCACGTTCATGAAGGCAGCGGCCGGGACGGCGCAGACGACCGCGTCGGTCGCGGCCTCGGCCGACACCAGGTAGCGCCGGCCCTCGAGGAACAGACCGCAATCGCCGGCCAGGCCATTCGGGCCGATGAACATCAGGTGGTGCTTACGGCCGTCGATCGAGTCGGCGGTCACCCTCAGACGGCCCGACTGCACCACGTAGACCGAATCCAGGTGCCAGCCCTGGCCGAACACCAGCGCGTTGTTCGCGATCGCCTGCCGCCGGTAGCCGCGCGTGATCTCGTCCCAGTCGAATTCGAGTGCAGTCAGCCAGGCCGAGACCGGGGGCTCTTCAGGAACGGCTGACGACATGGCGGGAGGGTCCGGACTCACGAACAGGGGGGCGGGTTTTCACTAGGGCCCAAGCGTTTCCGGCGTCAAGCGCCTAACACGGCACGCAATGGGCCCTCCCTAGCATTGGATCAGGGGCCTCGCTTTGCCCTGAATCAGAAGCCTCTTAACTTTCACGAAATTCCACGTCAATGTCTCTCAATTCCCTCGCCAGCACCATCGAAGGAGCGCAGTTGGTCCTGCGCTGCAAGAACCTCAACGACTCCATCAACTTCCTGACCACCCGGCTCGGTTTCAAGGTCCGGATGATCATGCCCTCGGAGGCGCCCACCATCGCGGTGCTGAGCGCCCACGGCTGCACCGTTCGGCTCGAGATGGTGCCCAACGCAACGCCGGACGCGGCGCATCTCCGGCTGCTCTGCAAGCCCGCCCTGCTGCCGGCCGGCACGCCCCCTCGCCTTTCCGGTCCGGACGGCATGGTGGTCGACCTGGTCGACGCCCACGCGCCGGTCCACGTTCCGCCGGCGGTCCAGGAATTCGTGCTGACGCGCCTCGCGGGACCCGAGAGCTGGGGTGTCGGCCGCGCCGGCATGCTGTACCGGGACCTCATCCCGTCGCGCCTCAACGGCCGCTTCGTGGCCTCGCACATCCTGCTTCCGCAGGGCGGCCCTGTGCCGGACTACGTGCACTACCACCGGGTCCGGTTCCAGGTGATCTTCTGCAAGGCCGGGTGGGTCCGGCTGGTCTACGAGGATCAGGGCGATCCCTTCGTCCTCCAGGCGGGCGACTGCGTGCTGCAGCCGCCCGAGATCCGCCACCGGGTGCTCGAATCGTCGGGCGGCGCCGAGGTCGTGGAGATCGGCTGCCCCGCGATCCACGAGACCCACGGCGACCCCGGGATGCACCTGCCGACCGGCGCCTGGCTGCCGGAGCGCAGCTACGACTCGCAGAAGTTCGTGCGCCACGTCGCGGCGGCCACCCCCTGGGGCCCTTCGCGGCTGCCGGGTTTCGAGGCGCGCGACACCGGCATCTCCGCGGCCACCGAAGGGCTCGGCGGGGTGCGCGTGCTGCGGCCCGCGACGGGCCCCGCGAACGCGGCCGTCGAGAGCGAAGCGCTCGGCGCGCCCGGCGCGCACCAGGGCGAATTCCTGTTCCTGTTCGTGCTCGCGGGCCAGTGCGAACTGGGCAGCACCGTGCTCGGCCAGCACGCGCTGCACGCGGGCGACAGCTGCGTGCTGCCCGCGGGCGCCGACTACCGCGTGAGTCCGGCGCCAGGGCTCGAACTGCTGGAGGTCACGCTGCCGGCGCGGCTGCCGGCCTGAAACGGGCCCGGCACCACGGTGCACCGGGCCGACCCACGATCGACAAGGGAGACAAGCTATGAATGACGACAAGAAGATCATGGACCGGGAGCAAGGCCTGGCCCGCACACTCACCCAGCGCCAGCTCACGATGATCGGGCTCGGCGGCGCCATCGGCACCGGGCTGTTCATGGGCAGCGGCATCGCGATCGGCTATGCCGGGCCTGGCGTGCTGCTGAGCTACCTGATCGCCGCGGTGATCGCCGTGGTCATGATGTACAGCCTCTCGGAGATGGCCGTGGCCCACCCGACGGCCGGTTCCTTCGGCACCTACGCGGAGCTCTACCTGAACCGCTGGGCCGGCTTCGTCGTGCGCTTCACCTACTGGGCCGCGCAGTCGATCGCGATCGGCGGCGAGGCGGTCGCGATCGGTCTCTACATGAGCTTCTGGTTCCCGGACATCCCGGTGTGGATGTGGACCACGGGCTTCGGCGCCGCGATCATCTACGCCAACGCGCGCTCGGTTTCCACCTTCGGCAGCCTCGAGTACTGGCTGTCGACGATCAAGATCTTCGCGATCTGCGCTTTCATCGTCTTCGGGCTAGCCGTGGTCTTCGGCATCGGTCGCCCGGCCGTGGGCTTCGATCACTACACGGCGCACGACGGCTTCATTCCGCACGGCTTCTGGGGTGTCTGGATGGGCGTGCTGATCGCCATCTTCTCGTTCTACGGCATCGAGATCATCGCGGTCACGGCCGGCGAGGCGGCCGATCCGGCCAAGGCCGTGCCGCGCGCCATGCGCACCATGATCGCGCGCCTCGTGCTCTTCTACGTGCTCTCGCTCGGCATCATGCTGGCCGTCGTGCCCTGGCCCGAGACCGGCGCCAAGGAGGTCGCCCACAGCCCCTTCGTGAAGGTCTTCACCTTCTTCGACTTCAGGTACGCGGCCGCGGCCATGAACCTGGTGCTGATCAGCGCGGCACTGTCGAGCATGAACGCCAACCTCTACCTGTGCTCGCGCATGCTCTTCTCGCTCGCACGCGCCGGGCTGGCACCAGCGGCCATCGGCACGCTGAGCGCGAGCGGCGCGCCGGTCGCGGCGATCGGGGTCTCGAGCATCGGCGTGGGCATCGCGGTGCTGACCAGCGTGTTCAGTCCGGTGGCGTACGGCTACCTGTTCGGCGTCGCGCTCGGCGGCGGCATCCTGGTCTGGCTGATGATCCTGCTGAGCCACCTGTCCTTCCGAAAGACCTGGGAGAAGAGCGGCAAGGCACGGTCCGCGGTGCATGCGCCGTGGTTTCCCTGGCTCCAGTACCTCGGGATCTTCCTGCTCGTCGCGGTGCTCGTCACGATGGCCTTCGACACCGAATTCTGGAACGTCGGGGTGATTTCGGCGAGCGTGTGGCTGGCGTTCCTGAGTGGGGTCTACGTGCTCAAGTTCGGCGCGCGTCGCCAGAAGGCGCCGCTGGTCAAGACCTGAGCACAGCGGGCCGCGGCCCCCCGCAATGGCCCTCGCCGGAACGGCTGCGGGCCTTGGCCTTTTCTTTTTCCTTTTCGATTCGATCGCCTGCACGCGACACCCCAGGGAGCGAGAACCATGCATAGCACGAAGATGGTGACGGCCACGTGCGCGGCCGCGGGAATCTGCGGCACCGCGATGGCGCAGAGCGAGGTCAGCGTCTATGGCCGGATGAACCTGAGCCTCGAGCACCAGAAAACGAACGGCACCACCAGCGACAGGATGCAGGACAACGCGTCGCGCTTCGGCTGTTCAGTGGGTTCGGCACCGTTCGATTGGGCAACTCGGACATGCAGCGAGCGCGCGACGAGATCGCCCAGATCCGCGACGGCACGACCGGCCGCCTCGCCATTGCGGTGACGACCTCGGTCGCTCTGACGATGATGCCGGCCGCGTTCGAGGCCTTTCACACCAGGCTTCCGACGGTCGATGTCCGCGTCAGCGAGTCCGCATTGCGATCGATGCTCGCGCGCCTGCGCGACGGTCAGCTCGACCTCGCCCTGGCACCCCTGCTGCCGGGCCGGCTGGGCCCGGAGTTCGAAACCATCGAACTGGTCCCCATGGAGTTCATGGTGGGCATGCGCACAGGCCATCCGCTGCGCCGTTGCCAGTCGCTGCGCCAACTGCATGGGGCCGAGTGGGTGCTTCCGGGCAACGGCGCGCTGGACGGCGAAGCGCTGCTGCCTGTCTTTTCATCGATCGGGCTGACGCTGCCCTCGCGCCTGATTCTCAGTGAATCGAGCATGACGGCGCTCGGACTGGTCGGGCGCATGGACGTAGTCGGCTTGTTCGTCGAACCCCTGGTCGAACTCGCGTTCAGGTACCACGGCATCCGGCGCGTCGCGGTGAAAGAGAAGCTGCCGACGCTGCAGGTGTGCGTGATCAAGCTGAAGGATCAACGGCTCACCCCGGCCGCGCGGCAGTTCGTCGAATGCCTGCAACCCGCGGCGACGCGGCGCCCGTCGCCTTTCGAGTTGCAGCCCCGGGTGGGTACTCAGCTCACGTCACCGGCGTCAGCTTGGCGACGCTGAGCGCCAGCCACTTGACGCCGTGGCGCGGGAAGTTCACCTGCGCGCGGGCATCGTCGCCGCTGCCTTCGAGCGCGGTGATCGTGCCCTCGCCGAACTTGTTGTGGAACACCTGCATGCCCGAGCGCAGGCCGTGCGAGGGCGCGGCCTTCTGCGGCGGGACGGGCGGGCTCGCGAAGGTCTCGCGGCCGTAGCTGCTGCCGGCGCCGCGCGAGGTGGCGTAGCCGCCGCCGTAGCCGAAGGCCGAGGGCGCGAAGCCGCCCTGGTTCTTCGGGGTCAGCCACTTGAGCGCGCCTTCCGGCAGTTCGTCGAAGAAGCGGCTCTTGATGTTGTAGCGGGTCTGGCCATGCAGCAGGCGCGTCTGCGAGTGGCTCAGGTACAGGCGCTTGCGCGCGCGCGTGATCGCGACGTACATCAGGCGGCGCTCTTCCTCGAGGCTTTCGTAGTCGCTCATCGAGTTCTCGTGCGGGAACAGGCCCTCCTCGAGGCCGGTGATGAACACGCAGTCGAACTCCAGGCCCTTGGCGGCGTGCACGGTCATGAGTTGCACCGCGTCCTGGCCGGCCTGTGCCTGGTTGTCGCCCGATTCGAGCGCGGCGTGCGTCAGGAAGGCCGCGAGCGGGCTCAGCGTTTCGCCGGTCTCGGCGTCGGGCGCGAGCGGCTCGTCCAGCAAGGGGCGATTGGGATCGAGGCCCTGGCTCACCGATGACTGGCGAAGCTCGTCCACCGGCAGCGCAACAGCATCGCGGCCGAAGCCCTCCTGGGTGACGAAGCTCTCCGCCGCGTTGACCAGTTCTTCCAGGTTCTCGATCCGGTCCGCGCCCTCGCGATCGGCCTTGTAGTGCTCGATGAGGCCGCTGTGGTCGAGCACCAGCTCGATGATCTCGCGCAGCGACATGCCCTGCGTCTGTTCGCGCAGCACGTCGATCTTGGCCACGAAGGCCGAGAGATTGCCGCCGGCCTTGCCGCCCACCGCGCTGACCGCATCGTGCAGCGAACGGCCGGCCGCGCGCGCCGCGTCCTGCAGCGCCTCGATGCTGCGCGCGCCGATGCCGCGCGGCGGGAAGTTCACGATGCGCAGGAAGCTGGTGTCGTCGTCCTTGTTCTCCAGGATGCGCAGGTATGCCAGCGCGTGCTTGATTTCGGCACGCTCGAAGAAACGCAGTCCGCCGTAGACCCGATACGGCACCGCCGCATTGAAGAGCGCGGTTTCGAGCACCCGGCTCTGCGCATTGCTGCGGTAGAGGATCGCCATCTCCTTGCGGTCGATGCCGTCTCGCATCAGCTGGCGCATTTCCTCGACCACCCATTGCGCCTCGGCGAAGTCGCTGGTCGACTCATACACGCGCACCGGCTCGCCGGGGCCCTGGTCGGTGCGCAGGTTCTTGCCCAGGCGCTTCTTGTTGTGGCTGATCAGCTCGTTGGCCGAATCGAGGATGTTGCTGTAGCTGCGGTAGTTCTGCTCCAGCTTGATCTGGTGCGACACCTCGAACTCGCGCACGAAGTCGGCCATGTTGCCGACCCGCGCGCCGCGGAACGCGTAGATGCTCTGGTCGTCGTCGCCCACCGCGACCACGCTGTTGTCGCCCGGCACGAAGCGGCCGTCGGCGGTGTTGCCGGCCAGCATCTTGATCCACGCATATTGCAGGCGGTTGGTGTCCTGGAACTCGTCGATCAGGATGTGGCGGAAGCGCCGCTGGTAGTGCTCGCGCACGGGATCGTTGTCGCGCAGCAGTTCGTAGCTGCGCAGCATCAGCTCGCCGAAGTCGACCACGCCTTCGCGCTGGCATTGCTCTTCGTAGAGCTGGTACAGCTCGATCTTCTTGCGGTCGTCGTCGCTGCGCGCCTCGACGTCGCGCGGGCGCAGGCCATCTTCCTTGGCGCCGGCGATGAACCATTGCGTCTGCTTGGCCGGAAAGCGCTCATCGTCGACGTTGAACTGCTTCATCAGCCGCTTGATGGCCGAAAGCTGGTCCTGCGTGTCGAGGATCTGGAAGGTCGAAGGCAAGCCGGCGAGCTTCCAGTGGGCGCGCAGGAAGCGGTTGCACAGACCGTGGAAGGTGCCGATCCACATGCCGCGCACATTGACCGGCAGCATCGCGCCGAGCCGCGTCATCATTTCCTTGGCCGCCTTGTTGGTGAAGGTCACGGCGAGGATGCCGCCCGGCGACACCTGCCCGGTCTGCAGCAGCCAGGCGATGCGGGTGGTGAGCACGCGGGTCTTGCCGGAGCCGGCGCCGGCGAGGATGAGTGCGTTTCCGGCCGGCAGCGTGACGGCCGCGCGCTGCTCCGGATTGAGGTTTTCAAGCAGCGGCGAATCTGCAGGAGCCGCGAGATCGGTGAACATCCGTCGATTGTAGAAAGCGCGGCGTATGCGGGTTATACGAAGTTCCAGAACACGCGAATGCAGCGCGGCGGGTAGAATCAGTCACCGGGCCCAAGTTTCTTGAGGTCCGGTTTTTTGTGCCTGCGCAAGCAGGGCCCGGTGCCGCCACCACGCGCCACCCGCAAATCCGGTCACCAAGCCAAGCGCCCCATCGCTGCCCGAAATCCTTCGGCGGCGACCCTTCTAAGGAGCTTGGAACTCATGCAAATCTTCGACTACGAGAACATCCTTTTGCTGCCGCGCAAATGCGTGGTGGAAAGCCGCGCGGAATGCGATGCCAGCGTCATGCTCGGCGGCCGCAGCTTCCGCATCCCGACGGTGCCCGCCAACATGAAGACGGTGGTGGACGAGTCCATCTGCGTCTGGCTCGCGCAGAACGGCTACTTCTACGTGATGCACCGCTTCGACCTGGACAATTTCCAGTTCGTCAAGGACATGCACGCCAAGGGTGTTTTCGCGTCGATCTCGCTGGGCGTGAAGAAGCCGGACTACGACACGGTCGACCGGCTCGCCGACGCCGGAATGACGCCGGAATACGTGACCATCGACATCGCGCACGGCCACGCCGACAGCGTGAAGAACATGATCGGCTACCTCAAGAAGAAGCTGCCGAAGGCTTTCGTGATCGCCGGCAACGTCGGCACGCCGGAAGCGGTGATCGATCTCGAGAACTGGGGCGCCGACGCGACCAAGGTAGGCATCGGCCCGGGCAAGGTGTGCATCACCAAGCTCAAGACCGGCTTCGGCACCGGCGGCTGGCAGCTTTCGGCGCTCAAGTGGTGCGCGCGCGTCGCGACCAAGCCGATCATTGCCGACGGCGGCATCCGCGACCACGGCGACATCGCCAAGAGCATCCGCTTCGGCGCCTCGATGGTGATGATCGGCTCGCTCTTCGCGGGCCACGAGGAATCGCCAGGCAAGACGGTGGAGGTCGACGGCGAAGTCTTCAAGGAGTACTACGGCTCGGCCAGCGACTTCAACAAGGGCGAATACCGCCACGTCGAAGGCAAGCGCATCCTCGAGCCGGTCAAGGGCAAGCTGGCCGACACGCTGATCGAGATGGAACAGGACATCCAGAGCTCCATCAGCTACGCAGGCGGCCGCAAGCTCCTGGACATCCGCAAGGTCAACTACGTCACCCTCGGCGGCGACAACGCCGGCGAACACCTGTTGATGTAGCCCCGCCCCCACATGAACCCGGCGCGGCCAAGGCCAGGAACCCCGCGGATCCGGCTTTGCCGGGCCGCCGGGGTTGCCCTCTGCAAGGGGGTGCCCGATCCACACGAAGTGGGCGAGGCTGGGGGTGGGTTCATTTCTCGAGCAGTTCCATGGCCAGCCCGTGCAGACGTTGCGCCGGATCGGCCAGCGTCTCCAGCACGCTGAAGTGATGGTGTCCGGGCAACGCCTCGCAGACCGGGACCACGTCGGCGCCCCAGGCCTCGCGGATGAGTTCGTTCTGGCGCAGGAACTCGGCGCTCTCGTCGCCGCCGGCCACCGTGTAGAGCTTGCCGCGCGCGGGCGCCGGCCACAGCGCCGGGCTGACCCGCAGTGAATCCGCATCCGTCAGGTTCAGCACGGACGCAAGGAACGGCGTGTGCTGGATCGGCCGCAGATCGTGGATGCCCGAAATCGACAGCGCGTTGCGCACGAGGTCGGCCGGCAGGTCCGGCGCGAGGGCCTTCCAGTCGCAACCTAGCAGCATCGCCGCAAGATGGCCGCCCGCCGAGTGCCCGGCCACGGTGATGCGCGACGGGTCGCCCCCGTACGTTGCGATGTTGCGCCAGGTCCATTCGAGCGCGCGGGCCATCTGCAGCGCGATGTCGGCGATGCCGATCGGCCGCTCGGGCGTGCCGGGACACAGCGCGTAGTTGGGCATGACCACGCAGACCCCGCGCGCGTGGAAAGCCCGGGCGACGAAGGAATGCTCGCTCTTGTCGAGCGCGCGCCAATAGCCTCCGTGGATGAACACCAGCACCGGTGCGTTCGGCTCCGCGGCGGGGAACACATCGAGCGTCTCGTTCGGCCCGTCGCCGTAGGGCAGGTCGATGTGCGCGGTCAGCGCATCGCGAAGCTCGGCCGACTGGGCCGCCCATCGCGCGAAATAAGCAGGATGCTCGGGCACGAGCACGCGGTTGTTGTACATGCGGTCCAGCCAGGCGGGATCGTACGAGGGCATGGTGCTCGGTCTCCTTTGTTCGTAGTGACGAGGCGCGCATCTTGGCATGCTTGATGTCGCAAGGGACATCGCGATCTGGTTAGAATTCGCGATGCGTTGGGGGGGTAGCTCAGCTGGGAGAGCGCCGCGTTCGCAATGCGGAGGTCGGGAGTTCGATCCTCCTCCTCTCCACCAACTTTCCAGTCTTCGAATCGACGCCTCATGCCTCGCGGCCTGGGGCGTTTTCTTTTGCGCCACTTTCCTCTTGCACGTACAGACAGATCAGCTTCTGTCTGACAAGAGGACGTCGATCGCCGGTGGAGAACGCCGTAACAAAGTAATTCGTCTCTATCAGAGCGCAACGCCGCACGAGGCACGCAATGACCAAATACTGCAGTTCGTGTCACACGGCGAACCGGGATCGGGCGAAGTACTGCCGCGGCTGCGCGGGCAAGTTCTCAGGCATACAGACGCCCGCTTATGCATTCGACGACTCGGAGGATGCGCCGCTGTCCACGATGCCGAGGCCGCCATCGATCGCGATGCAGCAACCCGTCATCGCGCCGGCTGCGGCCTGGCCGCTGGCCACCACGAGCGCCGTGCGCAATCTTCCCACTTTGGAGGAGGCCGAAAGCCATCGACAGCCTCGCACGGTCCAGGCGGCTCGCTGGATGGTGCTCCCGCTCGCGCTCGCGGTGATGGCGATCGCGGGCACCAGCTTGCTCTCTCTCAATCCAGTGGACCGCACGGTCGAGTTGATGCGCAACACTGCATCCCGGGCGCCTTCGCCTCCGGCCCCCGTGGCGCAGACCGTCGCGGAGCCCGCGCCGCCGACCGTCGCCGAGACACCCGCACCAAGGCCCGCCACCGAACCGCAACCTCTGCGCACGGCCGAAGCGCCGGCGGTAGAGGCACCGAAGGCCGCCCCTCTTGCGAGCGAACCAACCGCAGCCCCGTCATTGCCGGCCAACCCCCAGGTTGCAGCGGTTCCCCCCGACCCCGCCAATGAGGTCATGGACGCGCTGCGACTGCAGCCGCCCAAGATGGACACACCGGCAAGAACAGCGGAGACGATCGCACCGGCGCCTTCGAGACCCGAGGACATCGCGAAGCCCGCCAAGGTGGCGAAAGCCACGCCGACCGCCGGACGCCGGGCAGAGCCCTCGCGCACGATGCGGCAACCCGCGAGCCAGCCCATGATCCAGCCCATGCGAACGGCAGCGGCGCCTTCTCCCATCGTCCCGGCGGTGCCGCCAGCGATCACGACCCGGCCCCAAACGGTGGTCCGAATTGAATCGCCGCCCGCCGCAGGCTCGTCGGGATCGACGCCGGGCAGCGGGAATCCGCTGCGCCGCACGATCACGGCACAAGCTGGGGCAGATCCCGCAACGGGTGCGGCAGGTGGTGGCGGCGCTGGTGCTGCTGGTGCTGCTGGTGCTGCTGGTGCTGCTGGTGCTGCTGGTGCTGCTGGTGCTGGCGCAGGTGGCGGTGGTGCTGGCGCAGGTGGCGGTGGTGCTGGCGCAGGTGGCGGTGGTGCTGGCGCAGGTGGCGGCGGTGCCGGCGCAGGTGGCGGTGGTGCGGGCGCAGGTGGCGGCGGTGCGGGCGCAGGCGGCGGCGGTGCGGGCGCAGGTGGCGGCGGTGCCGGCGCAGGCGGCGGCGGTGCCGGCGCAGGCGGCGGTGGTGCCGGCGCAGGCGGCGGTGGCGCTGGCGCAGGCGCAGGCGGCGGTGGTGGTCCCGGCGGCGGCCCCGGTGGTGGCGGCCCTGGCGGCGGTCCCGGCGGCGGTGGTGGCCCTGGCGGCGGTCCCGGCGGCGGTGGTGGCCCTGGCGGCGGTCCCGGCGGCGGTGGTGGCCCTGGCGGCGGTCCCGGCGGAGGTGGCGGCCCTGGTGGTGGTCCCGGCGGTGGTGGTGGTCCTGGGGGCGGCCCCGGCGGAGGTGGCGGCCCTGGTGGTGGTCCCGGCGGCGGTGGTGGCCCTGGTGGTGGTCCCGGCGGTGGTGGTGGTCCTGGGGGCGGTCCCGGCGGTGGTGGCGGCCCAGGTGGTGGCCCCGGTGGGCGATAGGTCTGCGGGCCTGGAGCACCGAGGTGCCGCTCATCGCCTCCAGCGCAGATACCGCAACATCGCGTCCGCCATCGTTCCCGCGCGCTGGAACACCGGCTCGAACAATGCGTTGTAGACCGCCGTCCCGATCACCGATCCGAGTCCGATCGCGACGATGGTGAACAGCGTTGCGATGAAGTTCTCCACCCCCGCGAGCCGATCGTTGCCGACCAGTTCCGCCATCCCGATGAGCCCGAGCGATCCTGGAACCAGCAGCCACATCGCGGGCGTGAAGGTCACCATCGACGGCGGCCCACCGAGCCGGTACTGCACGATGTAAGAAGCCGGCGTGATGAGCATCGCCGCGAAGAATCCGCTCATGTAACCCCCGAAAGCGGCATTGCCGACGAGTTGCCCGACTTGCGCGACCAACAGCAGTCCGAGCAGCCATGGCAGCGTGCGCAGACGCGCGGCGTAGTGCAGCACATGGCCCACACCGAAGAGCAGCACGCCCAGCCACGGCGCCCAGGCGCGCAGGCCGCCGTCGGGCGACGGCACGAGCAACCGGTCGGGCGGCAGGCCGACGATCGATGCCGCGGCCAGCATGCCCAGCACCAGAAACACCAGTTGCAGCAGGCCATAGACGAAGCGCGTTCCGCCCGAGACCACGTCGCCATACGCCAGCTCGACCGTCGCCGTCGCCAAGGTGCCGCCGGGCAGAAAGGTCACGAGCGAGGCGACCAGCACGTAGATCGGGCTGGCCGCGAAGCCATGCTGCGCCGCCAGCAGCGACACCAGCGCCACGACGAACGCAGCCACCGTCGGCAGCAGCGTCGTGATGATTCCGCGATCACGCGCAAGTACCTTGAGCAGGCCCACCACCAGCCCGAGAAAGGCCGCCGCGCCCACCACATCGGCCGACGGCCGCAGCACCAGCGCGATCCCCACGGTCGCGAACACATGCCCGACGATGCCGCCGGCGAGGCCGAAGCGCGCCTTCATCGCGAGGATTGCGTCGATGCGCTGGAGTCCTTCGATCGGATCGAGCGCCTTGTTCTCCGCGTCGCGTGCAAGCTCGTACACCGCCTCGATCTGGTCGAAGCTCAGCACCAGCCCCTGCTCGGACGTGAACTCGATCTGCAGCGAATCCTCTTCCGCCGAGTTGACGAACACCACGGTCGGCAGTGCCAGTGCGTTGAAGTGCACGATGCGATAGACGCGAGCGAGCTTTCGCAGCGTGGTTTCGACGATCCCGACCGGGGCGCCGGTCGCCAACAGGAGGTGCCCGAGACGCAGCAGGAAGCGCAGGAGCTGCCGCCGCTCCAGAACGGTGCGCTCGGGCGGCGGTGCAGGTGCCATTGCGAAATCACCTGCCGGGCAGCTCTATTCCGAGGCGTGCTGCCGCAGGACGGCGGGCGGCGTCCAGCGGCCTTCGAGCACGGACCCCTCCGGCCAGTACAGGCGGATGCAGAGCGAGAAGTCGCTGGCCCCGTCGGGCGGCGCGGGGAGCCAGTTGCCCTCGCGCGCCGCGTCGGGCAGCGCGGCCTGCACGAGGATCGTGAGCGACCCGTCCGCGGCGTACCGCAGCGTCGGGCTCTTGGTGCCGACCGAAAAGCGCGACAGCGCGTTCGCCGCGAAGAAGTGATGCCGGTTGTAGAGCGACAGCGACCAGAAGCCGCGCACCGGCGGCGTCTGCCCCGCCGCGAACGTCACGGTGTAGCGGTGCGCGCTGTTGAGCCGATTCCCGTCCGCATCGAGGTCCTGGTAGAAGTACTTCGTCTCGTTCTGCTTGCTGACGAAGATGTTCGACTTCGCCACCGCGGTGCGCATGAAGTAGTCGGTGCCGAAGCAGGCGCCGTTCGCGATCGTCGACCAGTGGTGCGGCAACGGCCGGCCGAAGTTGCGAAACTGGAAGAGCGGATCGACCAGCTCGCGCTCCGCTGCCGCCACCGCCTCGTTGAACACCGCCTTGAGCCGTTGGTCATTGCGCGCCGCTTCCGCGACCGCGAGCACCTGCGCATAGCGCGCGGCCTCGCCAGGCAGCGGCCGCGCATCGGCGAGCGCGATCGGGAGCATGTCGAGGAACTTCTCCGGCCGCACCCAGCGCGTTTCGCTGCCGTTGACGTCGGTTTCCTGCGCCTGCGGACTCACCGGCACCTGGCGCCAGTCCATGAACTTCATCCGGCCGTCGAAGGCCTCCACCGGATAGAGGCCGATCTGGTTGATGACCGCCTGCACCGCCTGCAGGTCCTCCGGCGTGTCCTCGCGAAAGACGCGCGGGATCACCACGCCGGTGCTGGTCTGCGAGACGAACACCTTCTGGATCCCCTTTGGCACCGCGCCCACCCAGTTCGGCCCCGCGAGCAGGTAGAAGCCAGGCGGCGTGCCGTACATGCTGCCGAGCTCGGCGAAGCTGTCCGTACGCGAATCCAGCACCTGGATGAACCAGAAGCGGCTGCCGAAATCCGGCACCTGCACCACCACCGGCGAAACATCGAGCGCGACGATGGCATGCCCGTACACCACGTCCTGGTTGGGACAGGCCACCGCGCGCTGGCTGGGCGAGACGTAATCGGTGAGCATGGTGAGGGTGTTCGCCGGCCCCACCGGCAGCACGCCGCCGAGCAGCATCTGGTGCGGCAGGCGCGCGAACGCGCCCCGTCGGCTGCACACGTTCACGATCGGCCAGGCCCAGAAGAAGGCATCGCGGGCGACCAGCCGCACGTAGTCGTCACTGAGCCGGACCTGCGTGTCGGGGCCGGTGATTACGTGAGCCATCGCCATCTCCTCCTCGTTCGGGCGGGATACCTCGGGCACTCAGGGCGATCGACGGGTGCGGGCGCGGCTCGTGGGTGGCCGCGGCGCCGCAGCGCCATAGCATGCGCCAAGCCGCGCACAGGGCGCACTTGTCCGAAGGTGAGAAACGGCTTGCACCTTGGTGCAAGCGCCGGCGATGGCCCGCGAGGCGGCCGCAGGGGTCATTGGGTCACCGCCGTGCTTCGCATTGCGGTGCGAGCCACTTACGGAGCGGCCGGGCGGGGGCTCAGGCGTCGAGCATCAGATGCTGGCCATGCAGCGCTTCGGCAGCGGGCGAGACGAGAAAGCCGATGGTCTGTGCCGCGACGCTCGTCGAAACCCATCCGGCGGGATCGGCCCGGGGCATCGCGCTGCGGTTGGCCGGTGTATCGAGCACGCTCGGCGCGATGCTGTTGACGCGGATGCCGTGCTCCTTCAGCTCGGCTGCGGATGCCTCCACCAGGCGCTGCAGTGCGCTCTTCGACGCGATGTAGGCCGACATCGCCGCCAGGCCGTGCGATGCGGTCTTGGCGCTGACCGCGACCACGCTGCCGCTCTTGCGTTCGATCATCGAAGGCACCAGCGCCTGCGTGACCGCCACGAAGGACCAGGCATTGAGATTCATCATGCGGTCCCACGCGGCGCGATCGAGCGCGTGCACCGCATCCCCCATCTCGAAGCCGCCGGCGATGTGGACCAGCGCATCGACATGTTTGAACGTGGAGAGGATGCCCCGCGCCGCATCCGCCATCGCGGGCACCGAGGTCACGTCGGCCTCCACGAGAAGATGCTGCGAGTTGTCGAGACCCGGGAAGACCGCCATCAGGTGCGCCATGCGATGGTCGATCAGCGCCACGCGCGCGCCCTGGTCGAGAAAGTGCTGCACCACGGCGCGCCCCAGCGCGCCGGCGGCACCGGTGATCACGACGTGACGGGCGGTGTTGGCTTCGTTCATCGCAGCCTCCTGGTTCGGGCGGGCATGGTAACGCCGGCGTCAGTCGTAACAAAGCGCTCGCTGGCATCATGCGCGTTTCGTCTGCACTGGAGAGACTCGTCATGAAAGAAGTTGTCGTCGTCAGCGGTGTCCGCACCGCCATCGGTTCCTTCGGCGGAAGCCTGAAGGATGTTCCTCCCACCCGCCTCGCCGCACTGGTCACCAAGGAGGCGCTCGCCCGCGCCAAGGTCGAGGGCAAGGACGTGGAAAACGTCGTCTTCGGCCACGTCATCAACACCGAGCCGCGCGACATGTACATGGCCCGCGTGGCCGCGATCGAAGGCGGCTGCGCACAGGAAACGCCGGCCCTCACGGTCAACCGCCTCTGCGGCTCGGGCCTGCAGGCGATCGTGACCGCGGCGCAGAGCATCCAGCTCGGCGATGCCAAGGTCGCGATCGGCGGCGGCGCCGAAAGCATGAGCCGCGCGCCCTTCGCCTCGCTCACCGCGCGCTGGGGCGCACGCATGGGCGACGCGAAGATGGTCGACATGATGATCGGCGCGCTGCACGACCCGTTCCAGAACATTCATATGGGCATCACGGCCGAGAACGTCGCCAAGAAGTGGGATATCAGCCGCGAGCAGCAGGACCAGACCGCCCTCGCCAGCCACCAGCGCGCGCAGAAGGCGATCGAGAGCGGCTACTTCAAGTCGCAGATCGTTCCGGTGCCGCTCGAAAGCCGCAAGGGCCCGTCGCAGTTCGATACCGACGAGCATGTGCGCTACGACGCCAAGATCGAGGACATGACCAAGCTCAAGCCCGCCTTCCTGAAGGAGAACGGCACGGTCACCCCGGGCAATGCCTCGGGCCTCAACGACGCCGCGGCCGCGGTCGTGCTGATGGAAAAGGAAGAAGCCGCCCGCCGCGGCCTCAAGCCGCTGGCGCGCGTCGTGGCCTATGCCTTCGCGGGCGTGGACCCGGCCTACATGGGCATCGGCCCGGTGCCGGCATCGCGCAAGGCGCTGGAAAGGGCCGGGCTCAAGGCATCGGACATGGACGTGGTCGAAGCCAACGAAGCCTTCGCCGCGCAGGCCTGCGCCGTCTCGAAGGACCTCGGCCTCGATGCCGCGAAGGTGAATCCGAACGGTTCGGGGATCTCGCTCGGCCATCCGATCGGCGCGACCGGTGCGCTCATCACCGTCAAGGCACTGTACGAACTCGAACGCATCCAGGGTCGCTATGCGCTGGTGACCATGTGCATCGGCGGCGGCCAGGGCATCGCGTGCATTTTTGAAAGAGTGTGACGAGGCCGGTCCAACTTTGTGGCTATAATCGTTGGATTGCCTGAAACGACAAGTCAAATGTCGTCAATCAGGGGCTCTTAGCTCAGTTGGTAGAGCAGCGGACTCTTAATCCGTAGGTCGAGTGTTCGAGTCACTCAGGGCCCACCAACACAGAATGCCCCGCATGATCCGTCATCATGCGGGGCATTTTTTTGGGGTTTTAGGAGATTTCACCGTGCTTCATGACTTGGGCTACGAACCGGACGCACTCGAAGTGCGCGTGAGCGAACTGCTGGTCGCAACCGCCGACGGCGGCGACGCGCTGATCAACCCCTCCATCACCGAAGTGCTGCGCCTGCTGCGCGAGCACCTGAAGATGGACGTGGTCTTCGTCTCCGAATTCGTGGATGGCCGCCGGGTGTTCAAGCGCGTCGAGGCCGGGCCCGGCAGCCAGGTGATCGCCGAGGGCGAATCGGCACCGCTGGAGGAGTCCTTCTGCCAGTACGTCGTCGATGGCCGCCTGCCCGGCCTCGTGAAGGACGCGAAGGCCGTGCCGAATTTCTCCGAACTTCCCGCCACGCCCTTCCCCGTCGGGGCGCATCTGAGCACGCCGGTCGTGCTGGACGACGGCCGCGTCTACGGCACGCTGTGCTGCTTCAGCTTCGCCCCGGACGACTCGCTCACGCAGCGCGACCTGCGCAAGCTCGAGATGTCCGCGCAGCTCGCGGCCAAGAAGCTCAACGAGCAGCGTGCGCGCGAGGCCGAGAAGAACATGGCCGGCTGGCAGCTCCAGCCCAAGGACGGCACCGTGCGCCGCGGGCGCTGAAGTCCCGGAGCATCACTTCGCCTGAATGCCCTCGCCGATGCGCTCGGCCAGATAGGGATAGAACGGGTTCGACTGCAGCCTCGAGAGCATGTCGAAACCCACCACCAGCGTGCGGTTCTCGCCGCGCACGGCCAGCGCGCCGATCCGGATGCCGAAGTCTTCCTTGCCGTCGGGATGCAGCCCGTACAGCGCGTCGCTCACCGGAAACGGCAGCGAGACGTGCGACAGCGAAAACACATCGGCCGGATATTCGAGCGCGAGCGGCCGCGCGCGCTCGGCAGACGCGCCGGCCTCGGTCACACGCTCGACCATGCGAGGCGTATCCGCGTCGACATTGGCGATCCAGGTCGTCCTGAAGGTCCTCGGCGCGGGCGGCAGCAGGCGGCTGCTTTGCGGGTCGCTCGCATCGCGCAGCAGCGGGCCGAACTTGGCGTTGCGATTGAGGTCGAACAGCACCAGCTCGCTGCCGTTGGCCGGGAGGCGCGTGTAGAGCGCGGTCACGATCGCGCTGGTGCTCACCGTGGCATCCGCGAGCGACTGGAAGGTCAGGATCGGCGGCAACTGCGCAAGCCGCCCCGCGCGCTCCTCACGCACGATGTGCTCCTGCAGGTCCCGCGTGAGCAGTGACGACTGCCGTGCGCCGTTCACCGGGAACGAGTTGTACTTGAACGGATTGAACTCCGGAACGATGCCGAGCCACGCCGCCTTCGCGAAAGGCGGGACCACCGCAGGCCAGCCCAGGATGCCGGCGAAGCGCGACAGCTCGGTGACGCCGATCATCGGCGTGAGCAGCACCAGCCGGTCGGGCCGTGCGAGGCTCTTGTCGTCCAGCGCATCGAGCACGTACTTCATCGCCAGCGCGCCGCCGTTCGAATAGCCGACGATGTGCAGCGGCGCCGGCGCCGCCACGCGGCGGCGCGCCTCGCGCACCGCGAGCTTCGCGGCTTCGAGCCAGTCCTGCCACTCCACGCGCGTGAGGCCCGCCGGCACGGTGCCGTGGCCCGGCATGCGGATGCCGATGGCGACGAAACCGTGGTCGCGGTAGATCCCCGCGATGTGGCGCAAGCTGTAGGGCGAATCGGTCAGTCCGTGCAGCAGCACGACGACGCCCCTGGGCGTGCCTTCGGGCTCGAGCACGTACGAGCGGTTCCAGTCCTGCCCGAAGCGTCCCGGATACATCGCGCTGCCCTCGAAGTACCGGTTGCCCGCGATGCGCGCCTCGGCCGGCAGCTTGTCGGTGACCTCGGCCCGCACTTCCGCGAAGGCCGCGTTCTCCGCGGCGATGTAGGCCGGCCAGCCGGCGGTGCGCAGTTCATCGCGCGACAGCTCGTGCGGCACGTGCGTGTGCCAGAGCGCGAGCGGCGGCCCGCGCTGGATGTCGTAGATACGCACACCGACAAGCACCACGATGGCCGTCACCACGACGAGCGCGATCCGTTTCACGATCCTCAGCATCCAGCCCTCACTTCCGTTGCAGTTCCAGGTCGGGCTGGCCTTGGTCTTCATGCGGGAGAAACCGAACACCGTCGACGCGTGTTCTTCCTAGAATTTTCGGCGCCCATCGGAGCGCATTGTGCAGGCCGGTCGGTGCTGCACCCAACGAGCCACACAGGAGACACACCATGACCGACAGCCGACCGTCCGCCGTGTTCGTCCGCGAAGGCGAGACCTGGCATGCCACCGAACTGGCGCGCGGGCCCTGGGACCCGCGCGCGCAGCATGGCGGCGCGCCCTCCGCACTCCTCGCACACATCGCCGAAACCACCGCGACCGAGCCGGGCTGGCAGCTCGCGCGACTGAGCGTCGAACTCGTCAAGCCGGTGCCGCTCGGCACGCTGAGTTCGCGCAGCACCACGCAGGCGTCCCGCTCCACCACCCGCATCGGCATCGACCTGCTGGCCGGCGATACGCTGGTGGCACGCGCGCATGCGCTCATGCTGCGCACGCAGACGCTCGATCTGCCCCACGGCCTGCCCGGCTGGTCGCCTTCGCAACTGCTGCCGTCGCCGCAGGAATGCGATCGGCAGGTGCGCACTCCCGGCCTGCCCGAAGGCGTCTATTTCCACCGCGGCGCCATCGAATCGCGCGTGGCACACGGCGATCCGTCGCAGCCGGGACCGGCCGCCGCATGGTTCCGGCTCATCGTTCCGATGGTGCAGGACACGCCCACGTCGCCGGCCATGCGCGCGTGCGCCGCGGCCGACTTCGGCAACGGGCTGAGCTGGGTCCTGCCGGCGCAGCGCTACCTGTTTTCCAACGCCGACCTCAGCGTGCACCTGACGCGCCAGCCTGTCGGCGAATGGATCGGCGTGGCCGCCGAAACGCAGGCCGACGGGGCCGGCACGGGCACGACGCTTTCGCGCCTGTACGACCAGCAGGGCCCTATCGGCGTGGCCATCCAGACCCTGGTGCTGCGCGAGCGCGCCTGACGCATCGCCTGCACCACCGATCCGGCCGCGCTGCTGCGCGCCGCCTCTGGCATAGTGCGCCATGGCCCTGGCCGACCTTCCACGCTCCTGGCTCACTTTCAGCGCCCCCGTGATGGCGGCGCAGGCCGCGGGCCGGCCGCTGGTGGCGCTCGAATCGACCATCATCGCCCACGGCATGCCGTACCCGGACAACGTCCGCACGGCGCGCGAAGTGGAGGCCGTGATCCGCAGCCTCGGCGCCGAGCCGGCGACCATCGCGGTCATGCGCGGACGCATCCGCATCGGCCTGTCGGATGCAGAGCTGGAGTTCCTCGGCCGCTCGGGCCAGGCGCAGAAAGTGAGCCGGCGCGACCTCCCGGCCGTTCTCGCGAATGGCCGCCTGGGCGCCACCACGGTGGCGGGCACGATGATCTGCGCCGCATTGGCCGGCATCGAGGTCTTCGTGACCGGCGGCATCGGCGGCGTGCATCGCGGCGCCCAGGAAAGCTTCGACATCTCCGCCGACCTGCAGGAACTCGCCCGGACCTCGGTCGCGGTGGTCTGCGCGGGCGCGAAGTCGATCCTCGATATCGGCCTCACGCTCGAATACCTGGAGACGCACGGCGTCCCGGTGCTCAGCTGCGAACAGGACAATTTCGCCGCCTTCTATACGCGCGACAGCGGCTTTCCCGCGGACTACCGACTGGACGTTCCGGCCGAGCAGGCCCGTTTCATCCGCACCAAGTGGGACCTCGGCCTTGCGGGCGGCGTGCTGCTGAGCGCGCCGGTGCCGGAATCGGCGGAGATGTCCGTCGGAGAGATCGATGCGCTGCAGCGGCAGGCGCTCGCCGAAGCGACCGCGCAGGGCATCACCGGCAAGGCGATCACGCCTTTCGTGCTGGCACGCATCAAGGAACTGTCGGGCGACCGGAGCCTCGCCACCAACATCGCACTGGTGAAGCACAACGCGGCGGTTGGCGCGCGGCTCGCGCTGGCCCTGGCGCACACCCGGCGCGGATCCAGGGCTTGAGCGCCACGGACGTTTCGGCCGGGCGCTTTCGGATCGCGCCGCCGCGTCAGTCGCAGCGGAAAGTGACTTCGCCCGCCGGCACGCCCGGCCCCTTGAAGTCGAGGAAACGCATCGGCGCGCCGAAGTTGCGGCAGTAGGCTTCGGCTTCCTGCGCGGTCGGGGACTTCAGGACGCCGTCTCCGAGCATCGCGACCCGCGGCGCTGGGCGGGAGGCGCAGCCGGCGACCGCGCCGACCAGAATCGCCGCGGACAGGAAGGCGAGCCGCCCCCCGTCCGCGGCCCGAGCAGCTGGCTCAGGCATTGACTGCCGCCAGAGCGGCATTCAGCGTCGCGCTCGGACGCATGACGGCTTCGAGTTTCTTCACGTCGGGCAGGTAGTAGCCGCCGATGTCCGCCGGCTTGCCCTGCACGGCGGCCAGTTCGCCGACGATCTTCTGCTCGTCCTTGGCCAGCGCTGCGGCCAGCGGGGCGAAGCTCGCTGCCAGATCCTTGTCCTCGGTCTGCGCGGCGAGTTCTTCGGCCCAGTACTTGGCCAGGTAGAACTGGCTGCCGCGGTTGTCGAGTTCGCCGGTGCGCGGCGACGGGGACTTGTTGTTGTCCAGCAGCTTGCCGGTGGCGCTGTCGAGCGTCTTGGCCAGCAGCTTCGCCTTGGCGTTGCCGGTCTTGATGCCGAGGTCTTCCAGCGACACGGCCAGCGCGAGGAACTCGCCCAGCGAATCCCAGCGCAGGTGGTTCTCCTGCACCAGCTGCTGGACATGCTTGGGCGCCGAGCCGCCGGCACCGGTTTCGTACATGCCGCCGCCAGCCATCAGCGGAACGACCGAGAGCATCTTCGCGCTGGTGCCGAGTTCCATGATCGGGAACAGGTCGGTCAGGTAGTCGCGCAGGATGTTGCCGGTTGCCGAGATGGTGTCCATGCCGCGCACCACGCGCTCCAGCGTGTAGCGCATCGCACGCACCTGGCTCATGATCTGGATGTCCAGCCCCGTGGTGTCGTGCTCGTGCAGGTACATCTTGACCTTGGTGATGAGCTGCGCCTCGTGCGGACGGTAGGCGTCGAGCCAGAACACCACCGGCATGCCGGAGTTGCGCGCGCGCGAGACGGCCAGCTTGACCCAGTCGCGGATTGCGGCGTCCTTGACCTGGCACATGCGCCAGATGTCGCCCTGCTCGACGTCCTGGCTCATCAGCACCTCGCCGGTGGCGAGGTCGGTGATGTTGGCCACGCCGTCCTCGGGGATCTCGAAGGTCTTGTCGTGCGAGCCGTATTCCTCGGCCTGCTGCGCCATCAGGCCGACATTGGGCACGGTGCCCATGGTCTTCGGGTCGAACGCGCCGTGCCACTTGCAGAAGTTGATCATCTCCTGGTAGATGCGGGCGAAGGTGCTCTCCGGCATCACGGCCTTGACGTCCTTCAGGCGGCCGTCGGCGCCCCACATCTTGCCGCCGTTGCGGATCATGGCGGGCATCGACGCATCGACGATCACGTCGTTGGGCGAGTGGAAGTTGGTGATGCCCTTGGCCGAATCGACCATCGCCAGCTCGGGGCGGTGCTCGTGGCAGGCGTGCAGGTCGCGCTTGATTTCCTCCTGCTTGCTCTCGGGCAGCGTGGCGATCTTGTTGTAGAGGTCGACCATCCCGTTGTTGACGTTGACGCCCAGCTCGTCGAACAGCTTGCCGTGCTTGGCGAAGGCTTCGCGATAGAAGATCTTGACGCAGTGGCCGAACACGATCGGGTGCGAGACCTTCATCATCGTGGCCTTGACGTGCAGCGAGAACATCACGCCGGTCTTGCGGGCGTCCTCGATCTGCTGCTCGTAGAAGTCCAGCAGCGCCTTCTTGCTCATGAACATGCTGTCGATGACCTCGCGATCCTGCAGCGCGACCTTCGGCTTGAGCACGATGGTCTTGCCGCTCTTGGTGATCAGCTCCATCTTGACGTCGCGCGCGCGGTCCAGCGTCATCGACTTCTCGCCGTGATAGAAGTCGCCGTGGTGCATGTGCGAGACGTGGCTGCGCGAAGCCTGGCTCCAGTCGGCCATGCTGTGCGGGTGCTTGCGCGCGAATTCCTTCACCGCCTTGGGCGCACGGCGGTCGGAGTTGCCCTCGCGCAGCACCGGGTTCACCGCGCTGCCGGTGCACTTGTTGTAGCGCGCGCGGATGTCCTTTTCTTCCGCCGTCTGCGGGTTCTCGGGGAAATCGGGAATCTTGTAGCCCTTGTCCTGCAGTTCCTTGATGCCGGCCTTGAGCTGGGCCACCGAGGCGCTGATGTTGGGCAGCTTGATGATGTTGGCTTCGGGCTTGAGGGTCAGACGGCCCAGTTCGGCGAGGTTGTCCGGCACCTTCTGTTCATCGGTCAGGCACTCCGGGAACGCCCCCAGGATCCGCGCCGCCACGGAAATGTCGCTGGTGGCGACATTGATGCCCGCCGCTGCCGCGAACGTTCGGATGATCGGCAGGAACGCGGCGGTCGCCAGGTAGGGAGCTTCGTCGGTGAGCGTGTAGATGATGGAGGGTTGAGTCGTGCTCATGCGCTTACTTTCGTGATACTGGAATGTCCGAACCGCGGGTAGCCGGTTCGCCCAACCCGCAATTGTCGCCGAACGCCCTGTTCCGGAATGGCGAACCGCCGCAATTCCCTCCATGGCATTCTGGCGCTCTCGTCTAGCAGCAATTTCTGGAGCATTCCAAATGGTTGAAGGAAAAGTCGTGGTCGTCACCGGCGCGGGTGGCGGCATCGGTCGGGACATCGCGCTCGCCATGGCGAGCCACGGCGCGCGGGTGGTGGTCAACGACATCGGCGCCGCCGTCGACGGCGAAGGCCGCAACGCCGGCCCGGCGCAGCAGGTGGTCGACGAGATCCACGCCCTGGGCGGCGAGGCGGTGCCCAGCACCGACACCGTGGCCGAGGCGGGCAACGCCGCGAAGATCGTCCAGTGCGCGGTCGACCACTTCGGCCGCATCGACGCGGTGGTCAACAACGCGGGCATCCTGCGCGACCGCTTCTTCCACAAGATGTCGGTGGACGAGTGGGATGCGGTGATCAAGGTGCACCTCTACGGTGCCTATTTCGTGAGCCGCGCCGCCGCCACTTTCTTCAAGGAGCAGAACTCGGGCGCGATGGTGCACATGACCTCGACCTCGGGGCTGATCGGCAACTTCGGGCAGGCCAACTACTCGGCGGCCAAGCTGGGCATCGCGGCGCTATCGAAGTCCATCGCGCTGGACATGCTGAAGTTCAACGTGCGGTCCAACTGCATCGCCCCTTTCGCGTGGAGCCGGATGATCGGCGCCATCCCGACCGACACCGAGGAGCAGAAGGCCCGCGTCGCCAGGATCCAGCAGATGACGCCGGCCAAGATCGCGCCGCTGGCGGTGTACCTCGCGAGCGACGCGGCCAAGGAGGTCAACGGGCAGATCTTCTCGGTGCGCAACAACGAGATCTCGCTGATCAGCCAGCCGCGGCCGGTCCGGACGATCCACCGCTCCGAAGGTTGGACGCCCCAGACGATCGCCGAGCACGCGATGCCGGCGATGCGGGCCAACTTCTATCCGCTCGACCGCTCCGCCGACGTCTTCAGCTGGGATCCTGTCTGAGCGAGCCCTGGGGGCGAGCCACAATCCCCTTGTGAACCTCCATTTCGACCTCTTTGACCTGAAGCTGTTCGCCTATGTCGCGGACGCGCGCAGCCTCACGCGCGGGGCGGACAAGGCCTGCATCTCGCTCGCGGCGGCGTCGACCCGCATCAAGCAGATGGAAGAGGCAGTCGGCGGCAAGTTGCTGCACCGCAATGCGCAGGGGGTGAGCCTGACGGCCGCCGGCGAGGCGCTGCTCTACCACGCCAAGCGGGTGATGCAACAGATGGAGCACCTGCGCATCGACATGCAGGACTTCGGCAAGGGCATCAAGGGGCATGTGCGGGTGTTCGCCAACACCACCTCGATCACCGAATACCTGCCCGAGAAGCTCGCCGGCTTTCTCACGCAGCACCCGGCCGTGCAGGTGGACCTGCGCGAATACCTCAGCGAGGAGATCGTGCGCTCGGTCGCAGACGGCAGCGCGGACCTCGGCATCCTCGCCGGCGACGTACACACCGGCGACTTCGACGCCCGCCCGTTCGGCCGCAACCAGCTCGTGCTCGTGGTGCCGGATACCCACAACCTCGCCGGCGCGGGCGCGGTGTCCTTCGTCGACACGCTCGAAGAACAGCATGTCGGGCTGCACCACGGCAGTGCGATCCACCGCTTCCTGCTGCGGAAGGCCGAACTCGCGGGCCGCGGCTACAGCCCGCGCATCCAGGTCGGCAGCTTCGAGGCCATCTGCCTGATGATCGAAGCCGGCGTGGGCGTCGGCGTGCTGCCCGCTTCATCCGCCCGGCGCCATGCGCGGTCGATGCGGATCGCCATCGTCCCGCTGGCCGATGCCTGGGCAGAGCGCGAGCTGAAGATCGTCGCGCGCAATCGCGAGCAACTGCCTGCCTCCGCGCGCGAGCTGTTCGACTACCTCGCGCAGCAGCCGCGCCAGGCGTAGGGATGTCGGCCGATCTCCGATCGCTGCGCCTTTTCGTCGCCGTGGCGGAACACGGCAGCATCAGCGAAGGCGCCAAGCGCTGCCACATCGCCCTGGCGGCGGCCAGCAAGCGGATGTCCGACCTGGAAGCGCGGGCGCGCCTGCCCCTGCTGGTGCGCCACGCGCGCGGCGTCGCGCTGACGTCGGCCGGCCACGGGTTCCTTCTGCATGCCCGCGCCGTGCTGTCGGCCATGGACCGGCTCGACGCCGAACTCGACGATTTCCAGCACGGCGTGACGGGCGTGGTCAGCATCACGGCCAACGCGTCGGCGATCGCTCAGTTCCTGCCGGACCAGATCGGCTCCTTCCTCAAGCTGCATCCGGTGCTCAAGATCGACCTGCAGGAGCGCGCGAGCACCGAAGTGGTCAAGGCGGTGAGCGCGGGCCTGGCCGACATCGGGGTGATCGAGGGCCACACGCCGGCACAGGGCCTGGAATGCCTGCCGTACCGCAGCGACGAGCTCGCGGTGGTGGTCGGGCGCGACCATCCACTGGCGCGGCGCAAGCGCATCGGCGTGCCGGAACTCCTCGGCCACGACCATATCGTGGTGCGCGAAGGCACGGCGCTGCACCGCGTGCTGCTGGCCGCCGCGCAGGAAGCGCAGACGCCGCTCAAGGTGCGCATGCAGGTCGGGAGCTTCGACATGGTGTGCCGCATGGTCGAGCAGGGCGTCGGCATCGGCGTGCTTCCCTTCGCGGCGATCCTGCCGCAACTGCAGGTGCTGCGCCTGCGCTGCCTCCGGCTCGATGCGCCCTGGGCCGCGCGGCGCCACCTGCTGTGCGTGCGGCGCGAGCAGGATCTGACCGCCGCCGCGCGGTCGGTGCTGGAGCATCTGCAGAGGCCGGACAGCGCCTGACCTTGCGCGAGCCTTCGCGCCCGGCGAAGGCTCGCGATGACCACAAACGAATTGTTCTCCCCCGGCGGTGCGTCAAGAATCGGCGCGACCCCATTCGAAGGAGACATTCTTGAAAATCATCCGCGTCAGCGCCACGCCGCTGAACGTCCCGGTCACCATCGACGTGCTCGGCCTGGGCAAGCAGACCTCGCTCTCGCTGTGCCTGACCGAGATCGAGACCGACACCGGCCTCGTCGGCCACGGCATGACCGCCATCACCGAGGAGGAAATCATCGCCGCAGCGGTGCGCGAAGTGGCTGCGCCGGCACTGCTCGGCGAGGACCCGATGGCCACCGAGCGGCTCTGGGACAAGCTCTACTGGCTGCTGTCGCCGCGCGGCCAGACCGGCTATGCGAGCCACACCATCGCGGCGCTCGACATCGCGCTGTGGGACCTCAAGGCCAAGGCACTCGGCCAACCGCTGTGGCGCCTGCTCGGCGGCGCGCGGGCGCGGGTGCCGGTCTATGCCACCTTCGGCTTCGGCTTCTTCGAGCGCGACCAGCTCGCCGAGGCCGCCAAGCTGTGGGTGTCGCAGGGATTCCAGCGCTTGAAGATGACGGTCGGCGGCCATGCCCTGGCGCGCCGCGACGAACCGCGGCCGATCGACGAGGTGATCGACGAGGACGTCCGGCGCGTGGCCGCGGTCCGCGAGGCGGTCGGCCCCGACGTGAAGCTCTACGTGGATGCCAACTGCGGTCTCGATCTCTTCCATGCGAGCGACCTCGCGCGGCGCATCGAGCCGTACGGCATCAGCTTCTTCGAGGAGCCGCTGACGCAGAACGACGTGCGCCAGATGGCGGAGCTGCGCCGGCGCACCTCGATCCCGCTCGCCTGCGGCCAGAACGAAGGCCTGGCGTTCCGGTTCCGCGACCTGCTGGTCCAGCAGGCGGCCGACGTGCTGCAGCCCAATGTCACCATCTCCGGGGGCTACTCGCAGTGCCTGAAGATCGCCGGCATGGCGCAGGCCTTCAACGTGCCGATCGACAATGGCGGCGCATGGCCTTTCCACAACATGCACCTGCATGCGGGCGTCGCCAATGGCGGGCTGGTCGAATACCACTACGTGGCGGTGCAGATGCTGCGGCAGATCTTCGACGGCCTGCCGGTGCCCGAGCAAGGCTGGCTCACGCTGCCCGAAGCGCCGGGGCTGGGCTTTGCGCCCAATCCGGATCGCGTGCGCGAACTGGCGAAGCTACCGACATCCCACGGCAAGGGCAAAGCCTGAGATGAGGCTCACCCCCAGCCTCGCCCACTGCGTGTGGCTCGGGCACCCCCTTGCAGGGGGCAACCCCGGCGGCCCGGCGAAGCTGGTCCCGCGGGGTTTCTGGCCTTGGCTGTGCCGGTTTCGTGGGGCGCGGGTGGCGCGCAGGCCATGGAGAACAGAATTTACGGAGACACGATGCAAACGACACACTTCCCCACGATGAAGCCATCGCGCCGGCGGGCGGTCTGCGCAGCGGCGGCCGCGCTCGCGCTCGCAGCGCTCGCAGCGCCGGCCGCCTGGGCGCAGAAATACCCCGAAAGGCCCATCCGCCTCGTGGTCGGCTATTCGGCCGGCGGCGGCGTGGATGCGGCCGCCCGCCTGCTGGGCGCCCGCCTGTCGACCGCGCTGGGCCAGCAGGTGGTGGTCGAGAACCGCACGGGCGCGACCGGCCTGATCGCGGCCGACCTGGTCTCCAAGGCCGCGCCCGACGGCTACACGCTGATGCTGGGCGACAGCGCTCTGCTGATCGCCAAGCTGCTGCAGCCGAAGATCGCGATCGATCCGCTGACCAGCTTCAAGCCGGTGGCGGGCGCCTTCGTCTCGCCGCTGATGATCGTCACCGGCAACGACTTCCCAGCGCGCACGCCGAAGGACTTCATCGCCGAGCTCAAGGCTCACCCGGGCCGCTACTCGTTCGCCACCTCGGGCGTCGGCACGGTGCAGCACCTGGGATTCGAGATGCTCAAGCAGCGCACCGGCAGCTTCGTGCTGCACGTGCCGTACCGCGGCGCGGCCCAGATCGTGCCGGACGTGGTCGGCGGCCAGGTGCCGATCGGCGTGGTCAGCGCCACGGCAGGCATGGCGCAGGCCAAGGCCGGCAAGCTGCGCGCGGTGGCGCTGATGAACACCGCCAGGCTCGAAGGCGCGGAAGACGTCGCGCCGCTGTCCGATGCGCTGCCGGGCTTCGACGTCGCGCCGCGCCTCTTCGTGCTTGCGCCCGCCGGCACGCCCGACGACATCGTCGAGCGGCTCTCGACCGCCGTGAAGAACGTGCTCGACACCCCGGAAGCCGCCACTGCGGCGGCCGCGCAGGGCATGCTGCGCGCCTACGCGGGCCCAGCGCAGTTGCGCAGTGCGCTGAGCGACGAGACGGCCCGCTGGAAGGGCATCATCGCCGACCAGCGCATCGTGGCGGAGGGCAACTGACATGGCGCAGCCTCACCTGGGCCTGATCGTGCCGCCGGCCGCCGGCGCCGTTCCGGTGGACGGCCCCCTGCTCTACGGCGACCGCATCCGCTTCAGCGCGCGCGGCCTCGGACTCGGCGAGATCTCCACGCGCGGCTATGTCGAAGTCATCGATGCGGTGATCGGCAAGGCGCGCGAACTGGCGGCCGAGGGGGTCGAGGCCGTCTCGCTGATGGGCACCTCGCTGAGCTTCTTCCGCGGCGCAGGATTCAACCGCGAACTGCAGGCCGAACTGACCCGTGCCACGGGCCTGCCCAGCAGCACGATGAGCGACGCCATCGTCAACGGCCTCGCCAGCCTCGGCGTGAAGCGGGTGGCGGTGGCGACCGCCTACATCGATGAAGTCAACCTGCTGTTGCGCCGCTACCTCGACGACAGCGGTTTCGAGCCGCTGGCCATCCAGGGCCTGTCGATCTCCGACGTGCAGGCGGTCGCCGCCGTGCCCACCGAAGTGCTGGTGAACCTTTGCAGGACGGTCTTCAAGGCCAGCCCCGGCGCGGACGGCATCCTGATCTCGTGCGGCGGACTGGTCACGCTCGACGCGGTGCGGCAGATCGAAGGCGAACTGGGCATCCCCGTGGTGTCGAGCTCGCCCGCCGGGTTCTGGGATCTGGTGCGCTCTGCCGGGCTGGACCCGCGCGCACCCGGGCACGGACGCCTGTTCGCGCAAGACGTCAGCGCCTTTCGGCCCCACGCAGCAGCGCCTCTGCCTTGAGCACCACCGGCCGGTCGACCATCTTGCCGTCGACCGCGACCGGTGCGCCGCCGCTCGCGGCATCGGCCTCGATCACGCGGCGCGCCCAATCGACTTGCGCCGGCGTCGGCGAGAAGCCCTGGTTCACCATCGCGACCTGCTTCGGATGAATGCACAGCTTGGCGCCGAAGCCGAGCCGTCTTGCCTGCAGCGCGTCGGCCTCGATGCGCGCCGGATCGTCGATGGACGTGCTCACGCCGTCCACCGGCGGCTGGATGCCGGCCACGCGCGAGGCCAACACCATGCGCGAGCGGAAGTACAGCAGTTCCAGGCCATCGCCTTCGATGTCCAGATCGGCCTGGAAATCGATGGTGCCGAACACCAGGCGCTGAACGCCGGGCGCTGCGGCGATCTCTTCGAGCCGCGCCACGCCGCGCGCGGTCTCGACCAGGGGCAGCAGCGCCACCCTTGGCAGCTTCGCGGCAATAGCGCGCAGCACGGCCGGGTCTTCGGACTTGGGGAGCATCAGCGCGTCGACCGCCGGATGCGCGCACACGGCGAGATCTTCCGCGTGCCAAGGGGTGTCCGCAGCGTTCACGCGGATCGCGATCTGCGGACCGGCAACGCCCCTTGTAAGACCCGCCAGCCACTGCGCGACCTGTGCGCGGGCTTCGTCCTTGCGGTCGAGCGGCACCGCGTCTTCCAGATCGAGCACGATCGAATCGGCGCCGCTCTGGCAGGCCTTGTCGAAACGCGCGCCCTGATGGCCGGGCACGAACAGCAGGCTGCGGACGGTCGAGGCCATTTCGGTCAACCCAGCAGGCGGCCGACACGCGCCTCGCCCGCGAGGCTCCAGATCCTGGCGCATGCCGCTTTCGCCTCTTCCGCCGTCGCGCTCCCGCCGTACTGCGTCAGGCGCTGCATCTTGTCCTCGATCTCCGCGCGGCTCAGCGTGTTGCCCGGGTCACCCTTCGGTTCGTCCACGCGCCCGGTCAAGGTGCGTCCATCGGTCGTGGTCACGCTGACCTTGCCGATCCAGCGCGCCGGATAGGCGGCGTCGACATCGCCGTCGAGTTCCATCATCACCTTGTCGCGGAAGGCAGCGACTTCGGGCGCGAGGAAGTCGCGGTCGAACTCGGTGAGTCCGGCGCGGCCGTGCACCGCGATGAGACCGAGCACCGTGCCCATCGAGAACTTGGCCTGATGCACCGTGGCCGGCACCACGACGCGGCCGAGCACATCGATCGCGCCCTGATGCACATGCGTCACGACCCGCGCGATATCGCCCGCCTTCAGCCTGTTCTGCTGCATGACCTGCAGCAGCGCATCGGCCGCCGGGTGCGTGTGGCGGCAGGACGCGTGGAATTTGAACGAGGTCTCGGCCAGCGTCCAGCGCGTGCCGAGGCCATCGGCGAGCTTCGCGGGATCGGCATCGCTCGACATGCCCACGCCCAGCCCCTGCGCGCCTTCGAGCACGCGCGCGGCGCCGGTGAAGCCATCCTGGGCGAGGTAGGCCGACATCAGGCCCGCGGCCGATGCGTGCGCGCAATGCAGTTGCTTGGAATCGGCGGCATCGCGCAAGAACTCCCACACGCCCGCGGACTGCGTGCCGGCGGAGCCGAACGCGTGGGGCATCTGCGCCGGCGTGAGATCGAGCAGCCGCCCCACCGCGGCGGCGGCGGCGAGCGTGCCCGCCGTCGAGGTGGTGTGGAAGGTCCGGTAATGCGACCGCCCGAGGAACTCGCCGACGCGGATGCCGACCTCGTAACCCGCGACCACGGCCGTCAACAGCTGCTTGCCGCTCGCACCCACCGCCTGCGCCACCGCCAGCGCAGGTGCGAAGACCACCGCCGCCGGGTGGAACACCGAGCCGTTGTGCACATCGTCCTGCTCGACATAGTGCGAAGCCGCCGCATTCACCAGCGCAGCGAACAAGGGCGAGGTCGTGCGTCGCGAGATCAGCACTTCGCTCGGCCCCTCGGCCGGTCCCATCATCTCGGCGAAGCGCTGGATGCTGCGCACCGGCCGCGCCGAGCGCGCCGCGAGCACGGAGCCCAGCCAGTCGAGCATCAGGTCTTCGGCGCGGCGCATGACCGCATCGGGAATGCGCTCGAACGACAGTTCGGCGGCGAAGGTGGCGAGCGCCTGGCTCGGATGGTCGGATGTGCTCATGGCCGAATTGCTCGAAGTCGGTTGATGGTCCATGGCCTTACACAGCGCCTTCGGAGCGAAGGGTCGCGATGGTGGCCTCGTCGTAGCCGCACTCGGCCAGGATCGCATCGGTGTGCTGCCCCAGCGTCGGCACCGCATCCATCCGCGCATGCCATTCGCGCGGCACGCCGGGCGGTTGCAGTGCGGGGATCGGTCCCGCGCCGGTGCCCACCTCGGTCCAGCGCTCGCGCGCCTTGAGCTGCGGGTGGTTCCACACATCGTGCATCGTGTTGACCTGTGCGGTGGCGATCTGCGCGTCGTCGAGCCGCTTCATGATCTGCGCCGCGGTGAAGGGCGCGAAGGCCTGCACGATGATCTCGCGCAATGCGTCGCGCGAGGCGGTGCGCGAGGTATTGGAGGCAAAGCGCGCATCGGTCGCCAGTCCCGGCTGCTCCAGCACCTTGGCGCAGAACACCTGCCATTCGCGCTCGTTCTGCAGCCCGAGCATCACCAGCTTGCCGTCGCCCGCGGGGAACGGTCCGTAGGGATAGATCGTCGCGTGCGCAGCGCCCGCGCGCGGGGGCGGGTCGGCACCCTCGAAGGCGTAGTACATCGGGAAGCTCATCCACTCGACCATGCTTTCCAGCATCGACACATCGATTCGGCAGCCCTTGCCCGTCTTGCCGCGCTGGAGCAGCGCCGCGAGGATGTTGGAGTAGGCGTACATGCCCGCGGAGATGTCGGCGATCGAGCAGCCGGCCTTCGCCATGTCCTGCGGCGTGCCGGTGACCGAGAGAAAGCCCGACTCGCTCTGGATGAGCAGGTCGTAGGCCTTGCTGTCGCGGTACGGACCCGGCTTGTTCGCATCGTCGCCGTAGCCCGAGATGTCGCACACGATCAGCCCCTGATGCGTGGGCGACAGCGCCTCGAACGACAGCCCGAGCCGCGCCGCCGCACCCGGCGCGAGGTTCTGCACCAGCACGTCGGCCTCCACAACGAGCCGCTGCAGGATCTCCTGCCCTTTCGGATGCTTCACGTCGAGCGTGAGGCTCTCCTTCGACCGGTTGGTCCAGACGAAATGCGAGGCGAGCCCATGCACGCGCTGGTCGTACGCGCGCGCGAAGTCGCCGCTGCCGGGCCGCTCGACCTTGATGACTCTCGCGCCGAGGTCCGCCAGTTGCCGCGTGCAGAACGGCGCCGCGATCGCATGTTCGAGCGTGAGGACTGTGATGCCTTCGAGCGGACGCATCAGAAGCTCCTTGGCATGCCGAGCATGTGTTCGGCGACATAGCTGAGGATCAGGTTGGTCGAGATCGGCGCCACCTGGTAGAGCCGCGTCTCGCGGAACTTGCGTTCCACGTCGTATTCGCAGGCAAAGCCGAAGCCGCCGTGGAACTGCAGGCAGGCATTGGCCGCCTCCCAGGAGGCCTTGGCCGCGAGGTACTTCGCCATGTTGGCCTGCGCGCCGCAGGGCTCGTGCGCATCGAACAGGCGGCAGGCCTCGTAGCGCATCAGATTGGCCGCCTCGACTTCGATGAACGCCTCGGCGATCGGGAACTGCACGCCCTGGTTCTGTCCGATCGGGCGGCCGAAGACCACACGCTCCTTGGTGTAGGCAGTCACCTTGTCGATGAACCAGTAGCCATCGCCGATGCACTCGGCCGCGATCAGCGTGCGTTCGGCGTTCAGCCCGTCGAGGATGTACTTGAAGCCCTGCCCTTCCTCACCGATGAGGTTCTCGGCCGGGATCTCGAGGTTCTCGAAGAACAGTTCGTTGGTCTCGTGGTTGACCATGTTGAGGATCGGCCGCACGGTGAGCCCGTGGCCAATGGCATCGCGCAGGTCGACGATGAAGATCGACATGCCCTCGGACTTCTTCTTGACCTCCGCCAGCGGCGTGGTGCGCGCGAGCAGGATCATCAGGTCGGAGTGCTGGATGCGCGAGATCCACACCTTCTGCCCGTTGATGACGTAGCGATCGCCCTTCTTCACCGCCGTGGTCTTTATCTTCGTCGTGTCGGTGCCGGTCGAAGGCTCGGTCACGCCCATCGACTGCAAACGCAGGTCGCCGGTCGCGATCTTCGGCAGGTACTTCTTCTTCTGCTCCGCCGAGCCGTGCCGCAGCAGCGTGCCCATGTTGTACATCTGGCCGTGACAGGCCCCGGAGTTGCCGCCGGCGCGGTTGATCTCTTCCATGATCACCGAGGCTTCGGTCAGGCCGAGCCCCGAGCCGCCCCACTCCTGCGGGATCAGCGCGGCCATCCAGCCGGCACGGGTCAATGCGTCGACGAACTCGGCCGGATAGGCGCGCGCTTCGTCGACCTTGCGGAAGTACTCGTTGGGGAACTGCGCGCAGAGGTCGCGCACGGCGTCGCGGATGTCCTGGAAGCGTTGGGTGGATGGGCTCATGGTGCTCGTGGATGAATCGTTGTCGGTTCAGGCGAAACGTGCGGTGGCCTGCATCAGCAGCGCACCCCGCGCGTCCTCGGCCCACAGCGTGACGGTGCCATCGGCCTGTGCCGCATGGCCGCGCACGCGAAGCGGCTTGCCGCAGGTCAGCGGCCGCACGGCCTTGAAGCTGTAGGCGCGCACCGCGCGGCCCGGGTTGTTCTGCTGTGCGGCTTCGAGCAGCAGCGTGGCGATCAGCGGCCCGTGGACGATCAAGTCGTCATAGCCTTCCACCTGCGTGACGTACGGAAAGTCGTAGTGGATGCGATGGCTGTTGAAGGTCAGCGCCGAATAGCGGAACAGCAGCGGCGCATCCGGCAGATGCTCGACCGTCCACGCCGCATCGGTCAGCGGCGCCTGCGGCGGTGCAGATTCGCCAGGCTTCGCCGCCTCGCGATAGACGATGTCGTGGAACTCGCGCTGCAGCAGCACACCGCCCGCGTGCACCTCGTGCTGCACCTTGACGAAAACCAGCGCGCCGCCCTTGCCCTGCTTGAGATTCACGTCGACGACCTTCGAAGTCTTGGTGGAGGGCGTGCCCAGCTTCAGCGCCTCGAAGAACTCGAGCTGACTGCCCGCCCACATGCGGCGCGGGAGCGGCACCGGCGGCAGGAAGCCTCCGCGCGCCGGATGGCCGTCGGGGCCCAGTCCGTTCTGCGGGGCGATCGGAAGGAAATAGCACCAGTGCCACAGCGGCGGCAGCGCCCGGCCGGGCTGCCATGCCTGCCCGTCGTTGCGTACGGTGGCCGCCATGGCGCCGGCGGTCCAGGGGGAGAGCAGGTCTTCGTGCGTCTCGGAGCGACCGATCCAGCTGCGCAGGTGGTCGAGTTCCAGGGCTTCCGTCATCGTGTGCGTCCTCGGTTCGTCAGTCCTTGCGCGGGCCGCCGGCTTCGTGCTCCCGCTGCCAGAGCTCGATGCCCATCGGGTCGTCGATCTCCTCGAGGATATGGCCCACGAGGCCGATGGCACGCGCCATCAAGCCCAGTCCGCGGATGATGCGCCGCGGAAAGCCGAACTCCGCCGCGATCGCACCGATCGCACCAGTGGCATTGATCGGCAGCGACTTGCCTGTCACGCGTTCCGCTTCGGCCTGCACCGCCTGCATCAGTGCGACGTAGTGGCCCGAGAGGCCGTTCTCGGCGGCGATCTGGAACAGCCGCGGCGTGCGCGGATCGATGGGCTTGTGCATCGGATGGCCGAGCCCCGGCACGATGGCCATGGAGGTGATCGAGGATCTCTGAAGGCATGTTGCGGCCGCGCACTTTGATCTTGTCGGGCGTGCTGTCGCCGAGTTCGGTGTGCAGGGATTTCTTGATCTTGTTCATGGGAAGGAAATCTACCCATCGGCGGGCGTTGGTGGTCTGTGATTGCCGAAGCCTCCCTTCAGGAAATGCGAATGCCGCTTTGCAGCGGTGTCGCCGCTGATCGGATCGACATCCGCCATGATCTACGGCGGCACCGACGAGATCCAGCGGAACATGCTCGCGCGGCAGGTGTTGGGGCTATGAGTCACGATGTGAAGGCGCCCGTCAAAAACTGACCGCAAGGCCCAGGGAAAAGCCGGACACGTTGTTCCCGAAGACGTACCGGATGACGGCCCGCGCGCGCGTGACGAAGATGTCGTGGGCGCTCGTGTCCAGCTCCATGCCCACGCCCAGGGTGGTCAGCCGGTTGAATCCCAGGATGTCGGCCTGGCTTCCGAGGTAGTGCGAGTGCGAGAACTCCAGCACGTATCGCACGGGGCGGTCCAGGGCGACGAAGCCGGTCGGTGCCCGCCAGCGGGCCCATACATTGGCCGTCCTCGCGGAGGCGCTCCCTTCGACCGCAGCCGTGGTGTTTCCGAAGCTCCTGAGGAGGATGTTGGTGTATCTCAGCTCGACATCCACCTCGTGGTCTTCCCGATAGTGCTCCCAGTCGAGCATCACCGCGCCCCCGAGTCCATACGCGTTCAGCGTGCCCCGGTCCAGGAAGTCGATCTGTCGATCGGTCACGTGCTCGAGGTAGACCTTCGCGACCTGCAGGTCGCTGGCCACCTTGCCGAGCGAGAAATCGAAAATGGGCCTGAATGCCAGCTCGGGCGTGATGCGGAAGTCCCATCCGATGCCGCCCGTGCCGGTGATCGAATTCCACCTGGTCGGCACCTGGCGCGATTCGGTGCCGTCGGTGGCGATGAACGTGGGGTCGTAGCGGCTGTAGGCGATGGCGCCCTCGAGGTAGAGAGGCACCGACTTGCTCACGGTGAAGCCGCCGCCCAGTTGGCTCATGGAGACCCCGGGATCGCCCGTTGCGGCGTTGCGGATCGACAGGCTGCTCGACGCGAGATCGGGGACCGCGGAATAGGCCATCATCGCGAGGACACCATTCGCATAGTCCCGCACGCGCGGGCCCGTGATCTCCAGTCCCTGCGCACAGGCGTTCCCGCACACCAGCAGGGATGCGGTGAAGGCCTGCAGGCAGAAGCGGCAGAGTGCATTCATGTGTGGCGCGAGGCAGTATCGAAGGTGGCGGGAAGATGCGGACCAACACCATGCAGGTGCCTGCAACCGACGCGCCCAGGAACTGAGCGCGCCACGCGGTCAATTCCCGCCGGTCGCTATCTTCGAGCAGTTTCCGAACTCGCAGCGAAGGGCAAGTGTCTGGCCGCCTGTGCATTGAACGCTGTATCGCTCGAAGCCGGGGCCTTTCTCTTCGAGCACGGCCCGCGGCGCGGCGCTGCAGTTCGTGGCCTTTGCAAACTTCTCGGCGACGTACGTATCGAGTCCCGTCTTGCGGCTTGGCAACGGAGGTCCGATCTGCACGGCAGCGACATAGGTGACCGTCACGTTCGGGTCCGTGTTCCTGTAGCCCTTGCGGGCCATGCAATCGACCAGGGCCGTTTGCTGCATCTTCGGCTCCGCGGGCCCTCCGCCCGGATATGCCTCGTCGTACACCGCGGTCGCGATACCGCCGACCAGCGCTGCGCCCGCCACCGCCACGGGAAAGACCATGGCCACGCCGATCACGATGACGTCCGAGACGTCGCTGCCGTAGGTTCTGGTGCGCTGCATTCGCATGTTCGACGCCAGGGTCCGGCACGCTTCGACGTCCCTGGCAAAGGCATCGGGCTGGACACCTTCCATGTCGACCATCGGCGCGTAGGCCGCACCTGAACCTTGACCCGGCACGGTCGACGGCTGGGTCGTGCAACCGCAGGCAAGTACGACGGCGCAGATTGCACTCAAGAGGTTCTTCACAGGCATCCGGATGGCGGTGACGTTCATTGGCGAGCAGTGGTGCGCATCGACAAGCCCTCCTTGGCAATCACGGACGTGAAGCCGGGCAAGAACATCGAGATGAATGCGTAGGTGATCCAGCGTTGCATGAGAAGCGAGTTCCTGCAGGCGAAAGAAGAGGGCCGCGGATGGCATTGTGGGCTTGCACGGCGGGATCCGGACGATCGGCGAGCGAGGGGAATCCCTCGGGGCAGCCAACGCACTCCCCCTTTGCGAAAGTCCAACGACCAACGCGCTGCGCGTGACGACATGGCCGGCGTCTTCGAGGACCCGCAGACGCGCCACCGCGAGATCGAGCTGCATCTGCCGCACCGCGCGTCGCCCATGCTCGGCGAGCACAGCGCGACGAACTGGGCATCGACGAACGGCAATTGCAGGCCCTGAGGGAGCGGGCAATCATCTGAATCCACCATCGGAGATGCAGATGCCCGCCTCCCCCGAACTCACGAGCGCAACCGAACTCGCGCGCCGCAGCAACCGCAACTTTCCCGGCGAAAGCGGCGCCTACCGTGAAGCCCGCACCGCGCTGCTGGCCGAAGAAATCGAACTGCGCCGCCATATCGAGCGCGTGGCCGAGCAGCGGCGCAGGCTGCCGCCGGGCGGCGTGGTGCCCGAGGACTATGTGTTTGAGGGCGCGCACGGGCCGGCCCGCTTGTCGGCGCTGTTCGGGCGCCACGACACCCTCGTGACGTACAACTGGATGTTCGGCCCGCAGCGCGAGCGCCCCTGCCCGATGTGCACGTCCCTGCTGGGCGCATTCGATGGCGAGATGCCGGACATCCTGCAGCGCGTGGCCTTCGCAGTGATCGCGCGGTCGCCGGTCGAGAAGATGGTCGCGTTCGCGAAGGAGCGCGGCTGGCGGCACCTGCCGCTGTATTCATCGCAGGGCAGCGACTTCAACCGGCTCTATGCGTTCGAGAACCCCGATGCGAACGAAGACGTCCCCGCCTTCAACGTCTTCCACCGCGAAGGCGGCGTGATCCGCCACTTCTGGGGCGACGAGATGAACATGGAGACCGCCGACCCGGGCCAGGACCCGCGCGGCGCGCCGGACCTGATGCCGATCTGGAACATCCTCGACCACACGCCTGCGGGGCGTGCGAAGGACTGGTATCCCTCTCTGGATTACCCGGCCTCCTGAGGCTGCGCCTGCGTGGCGAGCCGCTCCAGCGCGGCGACTTCGATGATGCCTTCGCGCGCGGCGGCCGCGAAGGCGTTGTAGTCGTGCTGCGTCTGTTCGGCGTAGGCTGCGGCGAAACGCACCATGGCGTCGTCGAACACATCCGACTTGCCGAGGTAGCCGCCGATCGAGGCCGCATCGCCCGACTTGGCATGCGCGAGTGCGAGCGCCCAGCCGCAAAGGCCACTGTATTCGACGAAGCCCGCCGGCGTCGTCATGCCGGGCTCCAGGTCGACGCCGCCCTTCATGTCGCGCAGCTGGCGGATGTAGAAGTCCACGCCGTCGATGTGCCCCCAGCCGAGGAAGATGTCGGGCGAGCCCTGGATCAGGCGCTGCCCCATCACCACGCGCTGACCCTGGTTGGCCGGCACGTCGCTGCGCGCGGGCAGATGCGCGGCGAGCACCGAAGGCTGGGCCTCCTTCATCTGGAGGAACAGCGGGTCGTCCTCGTCGCGCCCCTGCAGCAGCACCACCCAGCAGCGCGTGCCGACGCTGCCCACGCCGACCACCTTCTGCGCCACGTCGATGATGCGATAGCGCGAGAGCAGCAGCCGGCGATCCGGCGCGAGCGATTCGAGGTACGCAGCAAGGGCATGGCCGAGCGCGTCCTGCACCGGGCGGCCGGTGGAGGTGCGCGTCGAGCGAACGATGAAGGGGTGCTGTTCGACGATGCGGTGCTGGTCGTCGACGAGGTCGGTCATCTTGTCGAGCACCTGCAGGTGCGTGCGCCTGCGCGCCTTTTCGAGCACCGCGGCTGCGGCGCCGCGAAACGCCATCGGCAGGGATTCGATCAGCCGGTCGCTGTCGATGGTGTCGTACCACACCTCCAGAGTGCCCATGCCGGCGTATCGCCGCATGCGCTCGCGGTAGGTCGACGTGGCCTGGTGGGCTGCGGCCTCGCAGTCGGCGATGCTGCCGCCGAGATACTGCGCGGCCACGTAGGCGCTCGCCGCCAGGCGCTTCACGTCCCATTCCCAGGGGCCGTGCTGCGTCTCGTCGAAGTCGTTGATCGCGAAGACGAGCTGGCGCTCCGCCGATGCGAACACGCCGAAGTTCGCGACGTGCATGTCGCCGCAGGCCTGCACTTCGAGGCCTGTGGTGCGGCTGCGCGCCAGGTCGGCCGCCATCACGGCAGCCGACCCGCGCAGGAACGCGAAGGGCGACTGCATCATCCGCGCATGGCGCACCGGGATCAGCTCGGGAATGCGCGTCTTCGCCTGCCGGCGCAGGATGGCCACGGGATCGACACCGCGAGGACGTTCGAAATCCGCATGGCTCGTGCGCGGGATGCGTTCGCGCAATGCCTTGCCGGCCGCCATGCGCTCTTCGACGCCGGGCCGCCTGGCTGTGAACGCATGCATCAGCTCCTCGACCGGCGCCGTGATGGGGCCGATGGCCGAGATCCCGTTGTGACGTGCCATTCCTCGCTCCGTGCTGTGGGGATGGGGAACATTCTGCTTCACCCAGGGCCACGCGGAGACGCGCTTTTCACGCCGTCAGTGGCGCCGCCCCAGCCGCCAGTCGCGCGGCGAGCAGCCGAAACGTTCCCTGAAGGCGCGGCTGAAATGCGCCGGGTCGCTGAAGCCGCGTCCGTAGGCGATCTCGCCCACCGTGCGCCCGGCCTCCCGCGGGTCGAGCAGGTCGCGGCTGCAGGCTTCGAGCCGGCGATCCCAGATGTACTGCGAGAGGGTCAGCGGCTCGCTCTTGAACACGCGGTGGATCTGGCTCGCGGACATGCCGAGTTCCGCAGCCAACATGCCGACCGACAGCGCGGGATCGTCCAGCCGCGCATCGATGCAGCGCTTGATGCGCGCCAGGTGGAAGGCGGTGAGGTTGCTCAATGAAGGCGAACGCGCGGCTGGCAGCGTCTGCAGGCCGGCGACGAGGATGTTCAGCACCCCGTTGGCGACCGCCAGCGCCGAAGCCGGCTGCAGCGCGTCGATGTCCTCGCGCAGCGTTCGGATCATGCTGAGCATCAGGTGGCCCGCCCCTTCGCGGCCGGAGACGGTGGTGGCAGTGAGCGCCTCGGTGTCGCGCAGCTCGCTGCGCAGCCGCTCGCCGGGCAGCTTGAGCACGATCTGCTCGAAGGCGTCGTCGAAGAGAAGCTGGTAGGGCCGCGTGCTGTCGTAGAGCGCGAAGTCGCCGACCGAGAGCACCGCATCGCGCCCGTCCTGCCGCACCACGCCCTGGCCGCGCGCCTGAATGCTGACGAGGAAGTAGTCGTCCGACGAGCGCGCGATATGGCCGGAGGTGCGCATCACCTTCTGCGGCCCGGAGGTGACCACCGAGACATCGAGGCTCGGCAGCGTGTGCTGGCGGATGCTGCCGTCGAAGTCGCCGCGCGCGCTCGCCACCGGGTCGCAGCCGAGCTGGACGTAGACATTGCAGATCATGTCCGTCCAGTAGGCGAGCCGCTGGTCGCGGGGAACGACGTCGGTGCTGAGCAGCCGGGTCATCGGGAGTCCTTTGTTGCAACGCTGGATCAAGAACGCTGCGCGTCCGGAGCAAGCCCGGCGCAGGCCGCGAACTTACGCTTCAAGCAACGCGCATGCCACAGCGCTAACCCGGAGAGTCGCTCTTTCAACCCACTCGGAGTTCGAACCATGTCCAGCAAGACCCATCCCCGCCTTCGCGTTGCCGCCGTGCAGGCCGCGCCCGTGTTCCTCGATCTCGACGGAACCATCGACAAGACCATCGACCTGATCGCGCAGGCCGCGCGTGACAAGGTGCAACTCATCGCTTTTCCCGAGACCTGGGCGCCCGGCTACCCATGGTGGATCTGGCTCGATTCGCCGGCCTGGGGCATGCAGTACGTGCAGCGCTACCACGACAACTCGCTCGTCATCGGCTCGCCCGAGTTCGACCGCATCCGCGAGGCGGCGCGCAAGCACCGGATGTGGGTATCGCTCGGCTTCAGCGAGAAGGCCGCGGGCAGCCTCTACATCGCGCAGGCGCTGATCGACGACCAGGGCAATGTCGTCCAGACGCGGCGCAAGCTCAAGCCCACGCATGTGGAGCGCACCGTGTTCGGCGAAGGCGACGGCTCGGACCTCGCCGTGATCGAGACGCCGATCGGCAACATCGGCTCGCTCTCGTGCTGGGAGCATCTGCAGCCGCTGAGCAAGTACGCGATGTATTCGCAGAACGAGCAGATCCACTGCGCGGCGTGGCCGAGCTTCTCGCTCTATCGCGGCGGCGCCTACGCGCTGGGCGCCGAGGTCAACAACGCCGCGAGCCAGGTGTACGCGGCCGAAGGCCAGTGCTTCGTGATCGCGCCCTGTGCCACGGTGTCGAAGGCGATGCACGAGATGCTGTGCACCGATCCGGGCAAGCAGCAGATGCTGCTGGTGGGCGGCGGCTTTGCGCGCATCTACGGGCCGGACGGCGCGCCGCTGGGCACCAACCTGCCGGAAGACCAGGAAGGGCTGGTGGTGGCGGACATCGACCTGGGAATGATCTCGCTCGCCAAGGCGGCGGGCGACCCCGCGGGGCACTATTCGCGGCCGGATGTGACGCGGCTGCTGTTCAACAAGACGCGGCGGGAGCCGGTGGTGATGCAACGCAGCATGGAGCTGGAACCGGCCGGCTTCGAGGCGGTCGCACCGAAAGCCGAAGCCGCCGCGAGCGCCTAAGTCGCGCCGCGCTCGATGGATGCGCGCAGGTGCGCAGGAATCTCGATCGCCCGATGGGTTTCGAGCGAAGTGGTGACCAGCACCTGCCGCATCCGCATGCGCGTCTCGCCTTCGGCGTCGAAGCAATGCAGGCCGAGCGTGATCGAGCGCGTGCCGAGCTGTTCCACCTTCAGCCCGAGGATCACGTGGTCGCCCATGCGGCTCACCGCGCGGAAGTCGGCTTCGAGCCGCACAGTCGGCAGGCCGATGCGCTGCTCGACGATCAGCTCGCGATAGCCGATTGCGAGCCCGTCGTTGACCCAGTCTTCGACGAGGCCGTTGAACATCACGAAGTACTGCGGGTAGAAGACGATGCCCGCCGGATCGCAGTCGGAGAAGCGGATCAGCCGCTCGCGGCGGAATTCCCCGCCGGGCGGCGGCGTCACTGGAGTACCTTCGCGCAGCAGCGCTCCGGTGTTCGCCTTCGGAACGGCCGTGCGGCTCACGCGTTCTCCTCGGCGGACGGCTCGTTGCGCATCACGTGCACCCGCAGCTGGCCCAGTTGCGCGTAGAGCTGCCGCACCGTCTTCGTGTCGAGGCCCGAGAACATCTCGAGGATCCACTGCTCGTGCTCCTTCGCCATCGCCTCGAAGCTGCGGCGGCCCTTGGCGGTGAGGCTCACGATCCATGCACGGCGGTCGTCGGGGCTCGGCGTGCGCGAGACGAAGCCCTCGCGCTCCAGTTCGTCGGTGAGGCCGGTGACGTTGCCGCCGGTCACCATCAGGTAGCGCGAGAGCACGCGCATCTTCAGGCCCTCGCGATAACGGTAGAGCTGCGCCATGTAGTCGAAGCGCGCGAGCGTGATGTCGAAGCGCTCGCGCAGGCGCTTGCGGATCTCGGCCTCGATCTGCGTGGTGCTGGCGAGCATGCGCAGCCAGAGCTTGAGCACCGCGTGGTCGTCGTGGCGTGCGCGGGCCTCGTGGCCGAGTTCCTCCGCGTCGCTGAGCGCTGCGTGCGATGGGTCGTTGGTACTGTCGATCATGGTGTGACTTCTCCCCCTGAAACGGAAATCGATTGTCCATTCATCGAGGCGGCGCCCTCGCCGCACAGCCAGCGCACCGCGTCGGCCACCTCGGCCGGCTGCACGATGCGGCGCTGCGGATTGACCGCGGCGAATTCCGCCAGCGCGTCGGCTTCGCTGCGGCCGGTCTTGCCGACCACGTTGGCGACGCTGTTGCGCAGGATGTCGGTTTCCGTATAGCCCGGGCACACCGCGTTGACCGTGATGCCCTTGCGCGCCACTTCCAGCGCGAGCGATCGCGTGAGCCCGATCACACCGTGCTTGGCCGCCGCGTAGGCCGAGACGTAGGCGTAGCCCTTCTGCCCCGCGGTGCTCGCGATGTTGACGATGCGACCCCAGCCTGCTTCCAGCATGTCCGGCAGCGCGGCCTGCGCGCACAGGAAGCTGCCGGTGAGGTTGACCGCGAGCATGCGCTGCCACAGGTCGACCGAGGTCTTGAGGAAGGGCGCGCTCTCGGCCTGGCCGGCGTTGTTGACGAGGATTGAAATCGGACCCGAAGCCGCGCGAAGCGCATCGAACGCGGCGCGCACCGAGGCCTCGTCGCTCACGTCGGCCGCGGCGACCGCGTGGCCGTTGCCCGCCAGCGCCTTCTGCACCTTCTCCAGCGCGGCGCGATCGCGTCCGATGAGGCTGACGCGCGCGCCTTCCGCAGCGAGTGTTCTCGCGATCTCCGCACCGATGCCACGGGCGGCTCCGGTAACGACGGCGTGGCGACCTTGGAGGGCAGTGTTCATGGTGTACCTAAAACATTGACAACTAAATCAATTCTATCGCGTGGACTTGCGAGCGTGCAAAACGCTCAGCGCATGAAGCGCCCACCGTTGAGGTGGAGGGTCGCGCCGGTGGTGAAGGCGCCGGCCTCGGAGGCCAGGTAGACCGCCGCCGCCGCGACTTCGCGCCCTTCGCCGAAGCGGCCCAGCGGAATGGTGGCTTGCAGCGCCTGCCGGCGCGGTTCGTCCATCGCGTCGAGCAGCGGGCCGCGGATGGCCGCCGGCGCGATCGCGTTGACCGTGACGCCGTGCGGCGCGAGTTCCTGCGCGAAAGAGCGCGTCAGTGCCAGCAGCGCGGCCTTCGACGCTGCATAGTGCGCGCCGGTGGCGGTGCTCGCCTGCTGGCCGGCCATCGAAGACAGATTGATGATCCGCCCCGATCTCCGCTCGCGCATGTGGCGACCGGCGATGCGGCAGCCGAAGAAGCTGCCGCGCAGGTTGACCGCCATCACGGCGTCCCATTCGTCGCCCCCGATGTCCCACAGCGAGGTCGAGGGCGTGAGCGCGGCGTTGTTGACCATCACGTCGATGGCGCCGAAGCGCTGCACGGCGGCATCGAAGCACCGTGCGAACGCGGCTTCGTCGCGCACGTCCAGCGGCATCGCGATGCATTCCCGGCCTTCGGCCCGCAACGCCCCGGCAACCGCCTGCGCCGAGTCCCCATCGATGTCGGCCACGACCACACTTGCGCCCGCCTCGGCGAGGCCGCGCGCAATGGCCTCTCCCAGCCCCCGGCCCGCGCCCGTCACGAAAGCAGCCCGACCGGCCAACGAGAACATCGTCTTACCTGCCGCGCCCGGCGGGTCGCCGGTCCCAGGTGGATCCGCTCACGCCACGTTCGCGCAGCTTGTATTTCTGCACCTTGCCGTTCTCGGTGCGCGGCAGGTCGTCCATGAGGTCGATGTAGCGCGGCACGGCGAAGTACGGCAGACGCGCCTCGCAGAAGCTCGCGAGTTCGGCGAAGTCGATGCGGCAGTCGGCGCGCACGACGAGCGCGGCCATCACCTCGTCTTCCGCAAGCTCCGAACTCACGGGGTAGACGGCGCACGACGCGACCGAAGGATGGCTCAACAGCACCTGCTCGACTTCGAACGAGGAGATGTTCTCGCCGCGCCGGCGGATCGCGTCCTTGATGCGATCGACGAACCGGAATGCGCCATCGGCCTCGCGGATCACGCGGTCGCCGGTGTGGAACCACAGGTTGCGCCACGCCTCGACGGTCTTCCCGGGCATGTTGAAGTAGCCGCTCGCGAAGGCGTAGGGCTCGTCGGCGCGCAGCAGCAGTTCGCCCGCTTCACCCGGCGCGACTTCGACATCGTCGTCGTCCGCCACGCGGGCCTGGAAGCCATCACGCACCCAGCCCATCACGCCGCCGCGCGGTGAATCGGGTGCGGTCGCGATCACGAAATTGGTTTCGGTGGAGCCATAGCCTTCGAGCAACCGCACGCCGGTTCGCTCGAAGAAAGCCTTGCCCGCCGCCGCCGGCACGCCGGGCCCGAGTCCGACGCGCACGCGGTGGTCGCGCTCGCTGCCGCCTTCGGGCTGCGCGAGCAGGATCGGCACCATCGCGCCGAGCAGATAGACGACGGTCGCACCGCTCGCGCGCATCGCGGGCCAGAAGCCGGATGCGGAGAAGCGCGATTCGAAGACCACTTCGCAGCCCGTCACCGCCGCCTGCGCGAAGGTGTTGAGCGCATTGATGTGGAAGAGCGGCAGCGTGGTGCACAGCACGTCCTCGGCGCCGACGCCGAGCACTTCGGCGCTGTTCACGCCCCACCAGAAGTACTGCGCATGCGGGCAGACCACGCCCTTCGCGGGGCCGGTGGTGCCGGAGGTGTAGAGGATGGCGATCGGTTCGCCGGGTTGAACCCCGGCCGGAAGAACCGGTTCGGAAGGCTCGGGATATGGAGAAGCACGCACGGAGGAAGGCGCTTGCCATTCAGTCTTCACCTCACCGATCACCCAGATCTCGCGCAACTTCGTGCGGGCGAGGTCCGCAGTGTTCAGGCGTTCGAGGAACTCGGCTTCGATCACCAGCAGCTTCGCTTCGCTGTTGGCTAGGAAGTACTCGATCTGCGGCCCCATCGATGCGGTGTTGACCGGCACCGTCGCAGCGCCCATCCAGCCGGCGCCGAGGAAGACTTCGAGGAACTCGATGCGGTTGCCGCACATCAGCGCGATGCGGTCGCCGCGCGCGACGCCTGCCTGCATCAAGGCGCCGGCACGCGTGGCGGCGGTCGTGGCCGCGTCCTCATGCGACCACTCACGACCCGCGATCTTCAGCAGCCGGCGGCCCGGGAACAGCGCGGCCTGACGCTGCAGCAGCGCCGGCAGCGTGCGCTGCGCAGGCGCGATCGCGCGGGCCTCACTCGTCATCGTGGGTGCCTCCACCCAGGTAGGTGGCCTGTACGCGCGGATCGCTCTCCAGTTGCGCCGACGGGCCAGAAAGCGCGATCTCGCCGGTCTCCAGCACGTAGCCGTGATCGGAGCTTTCGAGGGCGGCGCGGGCGTTCTGCTCCACCAGCAGGATCGAGACGCCGTCGTCGCGCAGCTTGCGCACGATGGTGAGGATGTCGCGCACGATCAGCGGCGCGAGACCGAGGCTGGGCTCGTCGAGCATCAAGAGGCGCGGCTCCGACATCAGCGCACGGCCGACCGCGAGCATCTGGCGCTCGCCACCGGAGAGCGTGTCGGAGCGCTGCGAGCGTCGCTCGGCCAGGCGCGGGAAACGGTCGTACACGAATTGCAGGCGCCGCCTCAGCGCATCGCTCTTGAGCCGCTTGGAGAACGCGCCGAGCTGGAGGTTGTCGAGCACGGTGAGTTCGCCGAAGAGTTCGCGCTTCTCGGGCACGAGGCACAGGCCGCGCTCCACACGCGCTTCGACGTCGAGCCCATGAAGGTCCTCGCCTTCGAAGCGCAGCACGCCCTTGCACGGCAGCAGGCCCATCACAGCGGCCAGCAGCGTGGTCTTGCCTGCGCCATTGGGGCCGATCACGGAAATGATCTGGCCCTTGTCGAGCTTGAGCGACACGCCGCGCACCGCATCGACCTGCCCATAGGAGACATGCAGGTCGCCGATTTCCAGCATTGCGGTCATTGATTCACCCCCAGGCTTGTCACTTCGTTTCCTTCTCCACCCCCATCCAGGGGGCCCGCGCCTTCGGGCGGCCGTGCGGCGCTCATACGACGCTCCCAAGATAAGCCGCCTGCACACGCTCGTCCGCACGCACCGCGGCGGGCACGCCTTCCACCAGCTTGGAGCCGAAGTTCATCACCACCAACCGATCCACCAGTTTCATCACGAAGTCCATGTCGTGCTCGACGATGAGGATGGTCACGCCCTCCTCGCGCAGCTTGCGCAGCAGGTCGCCGAGCGCCATCTTTTCCTTTCGGCGCAGACCCGCCGCGGGTTCGTCTAGCACCAGCAGCACCGGGTCGGCCGCGAGTGCGCGGGCGATTTCGAGAATGCGCTGGGTGCCCAGCGGCAGGCTGCCCGCGAGTTCATGCGCGCGGTCGCCGAGGCCGATGCGATCGAGCTGGCGCTGCGCTTCCTGCAGAATCTGCTGCTCCTCCGTACGATCCAGCCGCAGGCCCGCCTTGAGCAGACCCGAGGTGGTGCGCGAATGCGCGCCGAGCGCGACGTTGTCGAGCAGCGTCATGTGCGGCCGCAGCTTGACGTGCTGGAAGGTGCGCGCGAGCCCCAGCCGCGCCACCTTGCGCTGCGGCATGCCCGCGATGTCGTGGCCGAGGAAGCGCACCTGCCCGGCCGTCATCGGCAGCGTGCAGGTCAGCAGGTTGAACATGGTCGACTTGCCCGCGCCGTTCGGGCCGATCAGGCCGAGGATCTCGCCTGCATTGACGTCGAAGCTCACCTCGTTGACTGCGACGAGGCCGCCGAAGCGCTTGACCGCACCGTTGACCGACAGGATCGGCGTGCCGCGTTCGGGCAAGGTGCGATGCGGCAGCGGCTCGACCGGGCCCGAGGCCTCGCGCGTCGGGGCAGCGAAGCGGCCGCGCGTGAAGCGCCGCACGAAGCCCATCAGGCCGCCGCGCGCGAAGTGCAGCAGCAGGATGAAGAGCGTCGCGAAGGCCACCGCCTCCAACTGGCCGGCTCGCTGCGTGAGCAGCGGCAGCACGTCCTGCAGCGCGTTCTTCATCACCAGCACGAGTGCGGCACCGACGAGGGCGCCCGCAAGCTGCCCCAGGCCGCCGGCAACCGCCATCAGCAGGTACTCGATGCTCGCGCGCACGTCGAAGGGCGACGGGCTCACGAAGCGGTTCATGTGCGCATACAGCCAACCCGCAAGGCCGGCGTAGAGCGCCGCGGTGACGAACAGCGAAAGCCTCACGCGGTACGCGTCTTCGCCGACGCTCGCCAGCAGGATCGATCCGCCGCGCAGGCTGCGGATCGCGCGGCCGGGCCGCGACTGCAGCAGGTTGTTGCTGAACAGGAAGGCCAGCCCGACGATCACCCAGATCAGGTAGTAGATCGCGCGCGGATCGGCCAGCGAGAAGCCGGCGATCGTGAGCGGCGGAATGTTCGACAACCCGGTGTGGCGCCCCAGCGCATCGACATTGCCGAACAGCATCGCGATCGACAGCCCCCACGCGATGGTGGACAGCGGCAGGAAGTGCCCGCCCAGGCGCAGCGTGAGCAGGCCGATCGCGAGCGCCGACAAGCCCGTGAGCGCGAGCGCGAACGCGAGCCCGATCCACGGCGACATGCCTTGCGTCGTCGTGAGCCATGCCGAGGCATAGGCCGCGATGCCGACGAAGGCCGCCTGCCCGAAGGAGGTCGCGCCGCCGATGCCGGTGAGCAGCACCAACCCGAGCGCGACCAGCGCGCCGATGCCGATGTCGTTGAGCAGCGAGACGGTGAAGTTGCCAGCCACCATCGGCGCGAGTGCGAGCGCGAGGATCAGCACGCCGATCCAGAGCCGGCGCGAGGCCAGCCCGCCGCCCTTGGCGGTGGAGGCATGCGACACGACGGCCTTCGCGCCGAGTGCGAGCGCCGCCTCGTCCTGTCTTCCCATGGTCTGGCTCATCAAAGCACCCTCGCGCAGCAGCGCTTCGGGATTCGCCTTCGGGGCGGCCGTGCGGCTCATTGCTCCACCTCGTCTTCTTCCTCTTCGGAATGCACGCTGAGGAAGGACCTCAGCATCAGCACCGGGATCAGCAGGCTGAACACGATCACGTCCTTCAATGCGCCGCTCCAGAACGACGCGAAGCTCTCGACCACGCCCACGGCGAGCGCGCCGACCGCCGTCATCGGGTAGCTCACGAGGCCGCCGATGATCGCGGCCACGAAGGCCTTCAGTCCGATGATGAAGCCCGAGTCGTAGTACATCGTGGTCACCGGCGCGATCAGCACGCCGATGAGCCCCGCCAGCAGCGATGCGCTGCCATAGGCCAGCAGCGCGGTGCGCGCCGGCCGGATGCCGACCAGCCGCGCGCCGACGCGATTGACCGCGGTCGCGCGCAGTGCCTTGCCGGCCACGGTGCGTTCGAAGACCAGGAAGAACAGGCCGCTCAGCACGATGGCCGAGGCGACCATCAGCACGATCTGCCCGCTGACCGTGAACCCTTCGCCAAGGGGGATGGTGCCGCTTGCCAGCGGCTGGGTGCGCGAGCCTTCCGGCCCGAAGAACAGCAGGCCGAGGCCCGACAGCAGGAAATGCAGCGCGAGCGACACGATCAGCAGCACCAGCACCGAAGCATCGGCGATCGGCTGGAAGACGATGCGTGCGAGCAGCGGCGCGATCGGCACCACGAGCAGCACCGTCACGGCGATGTTCACCGCGGCCGGCGCGCCGGCGCGCGATGCGGCCCAGGCCAGCGCGCAAGGCACCAGCGGAAGCACACCCCAGGCAAGGACCGCCTTCGGAATCGCGGCCGCTTCGCCCTTTCGGATGAGGCTGCCGATTTCAGTCAGCGTTGCAATCGCGGCCAGGACAGCGACCAGGCCGATGGTGGGCGGAAGGCGGTTGGTCTCGAAGGCAGCCAGCGTCAGCGCCGCGAAGGCAGCGATATCGCCGAACGGCACGAACACCACCCGCGTGACGGAAAAGATCAGCACAAGCCCCAGCCCGGCGAGCAGATAGACCGCGCCATTGGCGAGCCCGTCGATGCCCAGGATGAGCGCTACGTCCCATGTCATTGCAAATATCCTCTCGATTGGTGAAAGCCCATCCGGCGAGCGCTATCAGTCGCGGGCCGCCGCGGAACCGGCTTCGCCGGGCCGCTGGCGGCGCCCCCTCGAAGGGGGTTGGCGGCCACACGAAGTGGGCAAGCCTGGGGGTGGTTCATGTTCAGGGGGCGAGCTTCCATTGGCCGTTGTCGAGCTTGACGATGACGCGGGCGCGCTCGTCGACGCCGTACAAATTGCCGGGCTTGAAGTTGTAGACGCCGTGCGTGCCGATGACTTCCTTGGTGCTCGCAATGGCGTCGCGCAGCGACTGGCGGAACTCCGGCGTGCCCGGCTCGCCCTTGGCGCGCGCGGCGGCATCGGTGAACACCAGCCAGCCGTCGAACGAGTAGGCCGAGAAGGCGTCGCTGGTCGGCGCGTTGTTGACCTTCTGGAAGATGGCTCGGAAGTCCATCGCGATCTTCTTCGTCGGGTACTCGGCCGGGAGCTGCTCGGCGACGATCACCGGACCGGTGGGCATCAGCGCGCCCTGCCCTGCCGCACCGACGACGCGCACGAAGTCGGGGTTGATGAGGCCATGCTGGCCATACACCGGGCCCTTGAACCCGCGCTCGTTGAGCGCCAGGAACGGCAGCGCGCCCGGCGTGCCGGCGCCGCCGGTCATCACCGCATCGGGCTTCATCGCGAGCAGCTTGAGGATCTGGCCGGTGACCGACTGGTCGGAGCGCGCATAGCGTTCGTTGCCCAGTACCTTGATGCCGGCCTCGGGCGCGGACTTCATCAGCGCGTTGTAGACGAGGTCGCCCCACGCATCGGAGAAGCCGATGTAGCCGACCGTCTTCACGCCGTCCTTCTTCATGCGCTGGACGACCGCGTCGATCATGAGCTGCGTGGGCTGCGCGACGGTGAAGACCCAGCCGTTCTCTGCCGGATCGAGCTGGATCGGCGTGAGGCCGATCATCGGCACCTTGGCATCGCGGCCGACCTGCGCCATCGCGATCGCGGCGGGCACGCCGGAAGTGCCCATGAGCACGTCGACCTTGTCTTCTTCCACCAGCTTGCGGGCATTGCGGCCGGCGTTGGTCGGGTCGGAGCCGTCGTCGAGCACGATGAGCTGGATCTTGCGTCCGTTGACCTCGCCCTTGTAGGCGAGCGCGGCCTGCATGCCCTTGGCATACGGCACGCCGAGCGACGAGTTCGGGCCGGAAAGCGAAACGCTCAGGCCGACCTTGAGATCGGCCGCGAATGCCGTCACCGCGAGGCCGGCGCCCATCGCGGCTGCCAGCGCGGTGCGCGTCAAGGTCTGCATCAAGCTCTTCATGTCGTGACTCCTGGTGGTGGAAATGGATGAGCGGACTTGCTCAGAAGGTATGAATGAATCCGGCGTGCCCGAGCAGGCCGTCAGAACGCGTCCGACCAAGGCGCAAAGCGCAGTCATGGCTCGGGCCATGGCGAGCATTTGCAACGCAGAGCGGGCGTGTTCTGGCGGAATGAGCGGGCATGGCGGGTTCTTTCATACCTTCTCAGATGAACAACTGAATGGCCGGCAGCGCGCGCGCGGCATTGAGGAGATCGACGCGCTTCTGGCGAATGGCCCAGCCGGCCGCGTCGCGAACGAGTCGATGCCGGTAGGTGCCGGCGAGCATCACCTGCTCGTCGCCGCGCGCCTCGACGTAGATGAAGGGAGTGCGCAGCTCGACCTCGCCGGTCGCCGCGTCTTCGCGCTCGATGATGGAGCGCTGCAGCACATGCTGGCAGTGGCTGGCCGGATGCTGCGAATGCGCGCGCGGGTTCTTGAGGCGGTCGACGCGCAATTGCAGCAGCAGGCGATCTTCGTAGGCGATCGAGTTGTGCGAATGCGGATCGGCCTGCGCCGCGCCGAGCAGCGGCACCCAATAGCGCCCGTCCTCGGCGAAGAGCGCGAGCCATTCGTCGAGGCGGCCGGCATCGAGAAGTGCCGCTTCGTCGGCGATGAAGTCGCGAGGATCGGTCATCGCTTCTGCTCCATCCCGGCCGTCATGAACTTGGCCCACGCGCGGAACTGGTTGCGCATCAGCAGCTCGTTGGTGCCGTTGGTAGTGATCGACGCCTGCGACAGCTCGCCCGGATCGAAATTGCGATGCAGGCTCACCCACTCGTTGCCCTCGGCATGCAGGCCGACCTGGATGCTCTCGAAAAGATGCACGTCGTCGTGCGCGACGATCGACATCGGCGAGAAGACGAGGCGGTTGTAGGTCATCGCGCGCTCGAAGAGCAGATCGGGTGCCCCTGCTGCGCGGAAGGCCCAGGCCTCGATCAGCGTGCGGTTGGCCGACAGCGGCCGGATCACGCGGATGGCCTGTGGCGAGCCCTTCACCGACAGGCTCGGGAACAGGACCGAGTTCTGCGGCGAACGCTGGAGGATCTCGATCGCGCGCTCGTCGCCGTGCGCTTCGCGCATCGCCGCTTCGTAATCCGGCAACTGCGCGTAGTTCGAGTGGATGCTGAAGTTCACCCCGAGCACGCTGTGTCCATTGGCGAACACCCGGCCGCCCATCTTGTCGAAGAAGTCGTAGCCGGAGCCGAAAGGCAGGATCTGCTCCATCGCCATCGGCTTGGGTTCATCGGCCGCGCGGCCCTGCCAGAGCGCATCGGCGGCCTGCGTGGCGGATTCGTGCGTCGACATCGGATGCACCGTGTCGTTGATGTTCTCCAGGTACATCTTCCAGTTGCAATGGATGATGTTGCGCATCACGCCGCCGGCCGCGTTGAGCTTGCCTTCGGGCGAGCGGTCGACCATGTTGTCGATCGCGCCGAGCACCTCGCCGAAGTATTCGTGGAACTCGGGGCCTTCGTCGGCGATCCGCGCGAAGACGAAGTCGCGGTAGATCGCGACATGCTTCAGCTCGCTCAGGCCCCGGCCCGATTCGCACTCCTTGAGGCGCGTGCCTTCGTAGCCGTTCTTGAGCGGGATCGCGAGCGGCGCGCCGTCGAGCTTGTAGGTCCACGCGTGGTACGGGCAGCGGAAGAACTTGCCTGTGTTGCCGCACTCGTCCGACACCAGCCGCGCGCCCTTGTGCGCGCAGCGGTTGTAGAGCACGCGGACATTGCCGTCGGCTTGCCGCACCATCATCACCGGCCGGCCCGCCAATTCGAGCGAGTAGAAGTCGCCCGGATTCGGCACCTGGCTGGTGTGACCGACATAGAGCCAGGTGTTGGCGAAGAAGCGCTCCTGTTCCAGCGCGAAGATTTCTTCGCTCAGGTAGATGTCGCGGTGCACGCGGTCGTCCTGCACGAGCGCGCGGATGGCTTCGGGCTGGTTGCGGTAGGTCATGGCTTCTCTGGCTAGGGGGCGCGCCGCGCACGGCCGCCCGAAGCGGCCGCGCCGCCCCCTTGCAGGGGGTTGGCGGCCACACGCAGTGGGCAAGCCTGGGGGTGGGTCATGGAACCAGCTTCCACTGGCCCTTTTCGCTCTTCACGATCACGACCGCGCGCTTGTCGGAGCCATAGCGGTCGTCGGGCTTGAAGTTGTAGATGCCATGCGTGCCGACCAGCTCCTTGGTGCTCACGATCGCATCGCGCAGCGCGGTGCGGTACTGCGGCGTGCCGGGCTCGGCCTTGACCCGCGACGCGGCATCCGCGAGCAGCAGGTAGGCGTCGTAGGTGTAGGACGAGAAGGCATCGTTGGGCAGCGATCCGTTGGCCTTCTTGTAGGCATCGCGGAAGTTCATCGATACCTTCTTGATCGGGTTGCTGTCGGGCAACTGATCCGCCACCAGCACCGGGCCGCTCGGCACCTGCAGCCCTTCGATGGATGCACCGCCGACGCGAACGAAGTCGGCGTTGATCAAACCGTGGGTGCCGTAGATCTTGCCCTTGTAGCCACGCTCGGCGAGCGCGAGGTACGGCAGCGCGCCCGGCGTGCCGGAGTTGCCGGCAAATACCGCATCGGGTCGGGCCGAGATGATCTTCAGCACCTGCCCGGCGACGGACGAATCGCTGCGCGCATAGCGCTCGTTGGCAACGACCTTGATGCCGGCGGCATCGGCGCTCTTGACCAGCGAGTCGTAGGCGAGATCGCCGAGCGCGTCGGAGAAGCCGATGAAAGCGACCGTCTTCACGCCGGACTGCTTCATCTTGTCGACCACGGCCGAGACCATCAGCGGGAAGGGCTGCGACACGGTGACGGTCCACGCACCTTCGGGGCCGGGGATCGTCACCGGGGTCGGCGAGATCAGCGGCGTGTTGAGTTCGCGCGCGACGGCGGCGATCGCCATCGCACCCGGCACGCCGGAGGTGCCGATCAGCACATCGACCTTGTCTTCCGTCACCAGCTTGCGCGCATTGCGGCCGGCGGTCGTCGGGTCGGACGCATCGTCGAGCACGATCAATTCGACCTTGTGGCCCGCCAGCACCGGATGCTCGGCGATTGCCGCGCGGATGCCCTTCTCATAGGGAATGCCGAGCGCCGACACCGGGCCCGACAGCGAACTGATGACGCCGACCTTGAGATCAGCCGCGAAGGCCTGCGTGGCTGCCAGCGCGATGGCCGACAAGCAGAGGAGAGAAGACAGCTTTTTCATCGTTCAGAAAGGTTGAGTGGTTTTGCCAGGGATGCCGCGAAGCCGGCTTCGCCGGGCCGCTGGCATCGCCCCCTTGAGGGGGTGGAGAGCGACACGAAGTGCGCGAGCCTGGGGGTGGATTAAGGAACCAGCTTCCATTGACCTTTTTCGAGCTTCACGATGACACGCGAGCGTTCATCCGAGCCGTAGCGGTTGTCGGGCTTGAAGTTGTAGACGCTGTGGGTGCCGACCAGCTCCTTGGTGCTCACGATCGAATCGCGCAATGCAACGCGATACGCCGGCGTTCCGGGTTCACCCTTGGTGCGCGATGCGGCATCGAGGTACAGCAGCCATGCATCGAACGAGTACGCCGAGAACGCATCGGTCGGTGCCGCGCCGTTGGCCTTCTGGTAGGCGCTGCGGAAGTCCATCGAGACCTTGCGGATCGGATTGCTGTCGGGCAGCTGCTCGGCCACGATCACCGGGCCGGTCGGCGCGAGAAGCCCTTCGACGGCCGGACCGCCGACGCGCACGAAGTCGGGATTGATGAGCGCGTGCGTGCCGTAGATCTGGCCCTTGTAGCCACGCTCCTGCAGCGCGAGATAGGGCAGTGCCCCCGGCGTGCCCGAAGTCCCGGTGATCACTGCATCGGGACGCAGCGCGACGATCTTCAGCACCTGGCCCGTCACCGACGCATCGGCGCGCGCATAGCGCTCGTTCGACACCACCTTGATGCCGGCAGGCTCGGCGCTCTTCTGCAGCGCGTCGTAGACGAGGTCTCCCCACGCATCGGAGAAGCCGATGTAGCCGACCGTCTTCACGCCCGACTGCTTCATGCGCTCGACCACGGCGCTGACCATCAGCGGCGCGGGCTGCGGCAGCGTGACCATCCACGCGCCCTCTTCGCCCGGCAGGTTGGCGTTGGCGATGGAGATCAGCGGCGTCTTGGTTTCGCGCGCGACCGCGGCGATGGCGAGCGCGCCCGGCGACCCGGCCGTGCCGATGATGACGTCGACCTTGTCCTCGTCGATCAGCTTGCGTGCATTGCGCGCGGCGGTCGACGGGTCCGATGCATCGTCGAGCGAGACGACCTGGATCTTCTTGCCGTTGAGTTCCGACTTGTAGGCGATCGCGGCCTTCATTCCCTTGTCGTAGGGAATGCCGAGCGACGACACCGGCCCCGACAGCGAGGTGATGAAGCCGACCTTGAGATCGGCTGCCAGTGCATTCGTGGCGGTCAGGACGCCGACGGCAGCGGCGAGGCCGGCCATCGAGAAGAGACGAGTCAAAACTTTCATGCAGGGCTCCTTGGTATTCCGATGGGTATAAGCAGGACTCACGCCAACCAATGATTTGTGAAATGTTTAGAGGTAAACCATGCTAACGGGCACCTATCGCCCTGACAAGGCAGTGAAAACGCGAACATGAGTTCTCCCCCAGCCTCGCCCACTGCGTGTGGCTCGGGCACCCCCTCACCGGGCACCCCCAGCGGCCCGGCAAAGCCGGTTCCGCGGGGTTCCTGGCATTCGCGGCGCGGAGTTCATGTGCACTACTAAAGGGCCAGGCTGCCCACGCTGGTGCCACCGCACACATAGAGGACCTGACCGGTGACGAAGCTGTTCACGGGCTCGGCGAAGAAGCGCACCGCGCGTGCGACGTCGGCCGATTCACCCAGTCGCTTGACGGGTATGGATGCGGCGAGCGCGCGTTCCTTCTCGCTGCCGGCTTCGACCACGTCGTAGAACATGTCGGTGCGAATCGGCCCCGGCGCGACGACGTTGACCGTGATGCCATCCGGCGCGAGTTCGAGCGCCCAGGTGCGCGCCATGCCGAGCATGCCGGCCTTGGTGGCGGAATAGCTGGTGCGCGTCTGGAGACCGACCGCTGCACGCGAGGACAGCAGCACCACCCGGCCGAAGCGCTTCGCGCGCATCGTGGGCAACGCGGCCTGCACGAGCTGGATCGCGCAGCCCAGGTGCAGTTCCACGAGCGCATCGAGATCGTCGAGCTTCACGTCCGCGAGCAGCGCGGGACGAATCACGCCGGCGTTGTGGACCACGGTGGTCACCTCGAAGCGCCGTGCGAGTTCCGCCGCCGCTTCGGCGGTGGCGGCGCGGTCCATCAGGTCGACCTCGATGCTGTGCAGCTTCGGATGGTCGATGTCGCAGCGGCGCCGCGCGAGCGACACCACTTCGTAGCCCTGCTCGAGCAGGTCTTCGCAGATCGCCTTGCCGATGCCCGCGCTGCCGCCCGTGACGGCCGCGACCTTCGTCCCCGCGCTCATGCCGCAGCTCCCACCAATGCGAGCACGCGCAAGGGGCTGCCGCTGCCCTTCTCGATCTTGAGCGGCGGACAGATCAGCACTGCGCCGCTCGGCGGCAGCAGGTCGAGGTTGCTGAGGCACTGCAGGCCATACCGCCCCGCGCCGTGCATGTAGTAGTGGCACGGATACGGCGGCCGCAGGTGGTAGCCCTGCCCTGCGTCGGTGCCGATCGCCTCGGAGCCGAAGCCGAGCACGTCGCGCTGCTCGACGAGGTAGCGCACCGCTTCGGCGCTCGGGCCGGGCGTGTGCTGGCCGGTCTCGTCGAAGTTCTGATAGGCCTCCGGGTCCTGGCGCTTGGACCAGTCGGTGCGCATCAGCACCCAGGCGCCTTTCGGGATGCGGCCATGCTTCGCCTCGTACGCCTCGATGTCCTCGATGGTGAGCAGGTAGTCCGGGTCGTCCTTCACTTGCGGCGAACAGTCGATCACGCAGGCCGGCGCGACGAAGTGCTGCACGGGGATGGTGTCGACCGAGTTGTTCGGCAGGTCGCGGCCGGAGATCCAGTGGATCGGCGCGTCGAAGTGCGTGCCGGTGTGCTCGCCGCAGGAGAAGTTGTTCCAGTACCAGCCCGGTCCGCGCTCGTCGTATTTCGACACTTCCTCGATGCGGAAGGGCCAGCACTGGCCCATCTCGGGCGGCAGCGCGATCTGCGGGAATTCGGGCGTCAGCGTCTGCGTGAGGTCGACGACGCGGATGCGTCCGCTCGCCATCGCCGTCACGAGGCCGCCGAGGATTTCGGCGGTGGACATCAGTTCAGTGGTGGTCATTTTTCTCTCCAGATCAGGAACACCGCGAAACCGGCTTTGCCGGGCCGCTGGTGTTGCCCCCTGCAAGGGGGTTGGCGGCTACACGAAGTGAGCAAGCCTGGGGGTGTGCCATCAATTCCCGCCAGCAGCGAGTTCGCGTTCCAGCACCTTCGGGTTGTCGCGCCAGCGTTCGAGCCACTCCTGGGCCACGTCGCCGGGGTACACGTCCTCGACGCCGTCGCGCAGCGCCTTCACGATCGCATTCGCGAGTGCGCTCGGCGCGAGCTTGGGCGGCGGCGTGTGCTGGTTCCATTCGTCGTCGATCGGGCCGGGGAACACGTTCACGACGCGAATGCCGGCCGGCCGCATCTCCGCGCGCAGGCATTGCGCGAGCGAATGCGCTGCGGCCTTCGACGCGCTGAAGGTGCCGTGCGGCGGGAAGTTGGAGAGCGCATAGATCGACAGCAGGTTGACCCAGGCGGTCGCGCCCGTGACGCCATCGGCCGAGCGGCCCTTGAGCGCCGGGCCGAACTCCTGCGCCAATCGCAGCAGGCCGAAGTAGTTGATGTCCATCTCGGCCTTGGCCACATCGGTGCCACGCCGCGCGCCGATGCCGAAGGTGCGATGCACTTCCGCGTTGTTGATCACGATGTCGACCTTGCCGCCGATCTCGCCGGCCAGCTCGCTCACCGAGCGGCCGTTGGTCAGGTCCAGCGGCACCAGCGTGACCTGCGGCAACGCGGTGATGTCTTCGAGTCCGCCCAGCTTCTTCCAGGGCTCGGCGTGACCGACCCAGACGATGTCGGCGCCGGCCTTGACCAGTGCACGAACCATCGCCTGGCCCACTTCGGTCTTGCCGTCGGTGACGAGCACCTTGCGGAATTTGGGGTCGCTCGTCATTTCACGGAGCATCTTGTCGTCAGCCATGTGGGGGCTCCCTTCGTTCGGAAATCCAATGAGGACGGCCTGCCCGGCGCGGTCCAGCCGTGCGCCGACGCGCACGCGCTGCGGCGCATCGCCGACTTCGCCGTGGAGGTGGACCATCAGCGTCGGGCCGGCATCCAGATGCACGAGGCCCAACCGCCATGGCAGCCGTTCGCGGAAGAACAGGTCATTGCTGTGGTGCAGCGTGGTGGTGCTCAGCAGTTCGCCTTCACCACTCTGCTCGCGCCAGTGCAGACGCGGCGAGAGGCACTTGTGGCAGGCCTCGCGCGGCGGGTATTGCACCGTGCCGCAGTCCTCGCAGGTCTGCAGCACGAAGCGGCCTTCCGCGGCACCGGCCGTGATGCCGAGCGCGACACGGCCGCGTGCCCAGGGCGGCAGGTTCATCTGCCGGGTGCGCAGGACGGGGTTCTTGCGCTTGGGGCGCATCAGTGGCATGGTCATGCCGGTCTCCCGAGGATGATCGCGCCGGTACACAGGCACCGGTCATAAGTCACCATGCCGAAGCCGGCGACGAGGCCCAGTTGCGCATCGGGCACAGCGCGCGAATCGGCCGTATCGGTCAACTGGCGGATGGTCTCCGTCATGCCGAGGAAGCCGCCGGCGGCGCCAGCTTGACCCGCCGAGAGCTGCCCGCCACTGGTGTTGTTCGGGAAGCTGCCCTCGTTCGTCATCACATGCGACTGCACGAACGCCGAGCCCTCTCCCTTCTCGCAGAAGCCGAGATCCTCGAACTGCATCATCACGATGACGGGATAGTCGTCGTAGGTCTGCACGAAGTCGATGTCCGCCGGCTTCACGCCTGCTTGCGCATAGAGGTCGTCGCGGTCCATGCGCCAGCCGCCGCGCACCATCACCGGGTCTTCGGAATAGGCGTTGTGCCGCTCGATCGCGCCACGGATCACCGCATGCGGCAGGCCGAGGTCGCGTGCGCGCTCCTCGCTCATCACGAGGAAGGCTTCCGCCCCCGCGCAGGGCATCACGCAGTCGAAGAGATGGATCGGGTCGGAGATCGGCCGCGCGGCCATGTACTCGTCCAAGGTCAGCGGCTTCTTGAACATCGCATGCGGGTTCTTCAGCGCGTTGGTGCGCTGGTCCACGCAGATGCGGCCGAAGTCCTCGCGCTTCGCGCCGAAGGTGCGCATGTAGTGCGAGGTGATCATCGCGAAGATCGAGTTCGGGCCACCGGAGCCGTAGGGATAGGTGGCGTCTCGCGCGAAGTTGCTGAAGCTGCCGAGCGTGAGGCGGAACGAATCGACGTGATTGGTGTCGGCGGCAACGCATGCCACCACATCCGCATCGCCTGACTGCACCGCGCGTGCGGCACGGCGCAGGCACATCACGCCGGACGCTCCGCCGGTTGGCACGTGGTCGAGCCATCGGGGTGAAAGGCCCAAGTGCTGGGTGACGCCGACTGCCGTATCAGGCACCAGCGAGAAGCTGCTGACGCATAGGCCGTCGATCTGTTCTTTCTTCAGCCCGCTCTCTTTCACTAGGGCTTCGATCGCCTGGCCGAGAAACCAATGGGCACTGCGCGTGGAGTACCGCACGTAGGGCACCGTCACCGGCACCGCTACGGCGACGCCTTCGTAGGAAAGTCGACGTCTGCGGGTGGTGTTCATCTCGGTGCCTCCACGATGCGCGGGGGGCGTGGCGAGGACGCCGGGTAATCCCCTCCGCGAATGTCCCCCGCCTGCGGCTCCTCCTCTATTTCGCTGCGGGGACCACCCGACACCCTCGCCACGGGAGACGATGCGTTGTGCTGACCGATCAACCACGGCCGTGATGGATCACGACGATGGTGTGCTCTGCGCAGCGAAATAAAGGAGGAGCCCGAAGGGCGGGGGACATTCGCGGAGCAGAGCACACCGTCGGCGTGATCCCGCCCCCACCCCCAAACCCCACCTCGATTCAAGTTGATCAATCGCATGCTAGTTCTGCCTCTTCTTCATGGCCCGCGTGTCGACGCAGTGCGCCTGCCCTGGCAGCGACTGCGCGAGTTCACGCAACTGCCCGCGCTGGATCTTCTGTGACGCAGTGAGCGGCAATGCATCGACAAAGGCGACGTAGCCCGGTGCCTTGTAGTAGGCGAGTTGCGCCAACGCATGGTCGACGATGCTGGCTGCGACTTCGGCGGAAGCGGAAGCGTCGTCCCGCAACACGATGCACGCGAGCACCTCGTCGCCGCGCACGGTATCGGGCGTCGCCGCCACCGCCGAGGTCTTCACCGCCGGATGCTGGTTGAGCACGCTCTCGACCTCGACCGCCGAGATGTTCTCGCCGCTGCGGCGAATCACGTTCTTCTTGCGATCGACGAAGAAGTAGTTGCCCTCGGCATCGCGGCGCACCATGTCGCCGGTGTGGAACCAGCCATCGACCCATGCTTCTCGGGTGGCCTCCTCGTCCTTGAGGTAGCCGGAGAAGAAATAGCGCTTGGGATCGTCGCCCGACGAGCGCACCAGCAGTTCGCCCGGCGTGCCATCGGGCGCATCGCGGCCCTCGTCGTCGACGAGGCGGATCTCGACGAAGTCTTCGCGGCGGCCGAAGCAGCTGGTGCCGACATGGCGCGGCGCGTGGTTCGCCATCACGCAGGCGGCGGCGCCGGTTTCGGTCATGGCCCACGCTTCAACCAGCGGGAAGCCGAAGCGCTCTTCGAACGGCGCGTGGTTCTTGCGGTCGACACCGGCGCCGAACCCCCAGCGGATGTCGTGCTCGCGGTCGGCATCAACGGGCGGCGCCGACAGCAGCATCGCAGGCATCACGCCGAGGTAGTGCACGATGGTCGCGCGGCTCTCGCGCGCACTCTGGAGCCAGCTCTTCGGGTGGAAGCGATCGAGTTGCACAAGGCAGCCGCCGGCGACCAGGACCACCATGGTCGAGAACGCCATCGCATTCACATGGTTGAGCGGCAGCGGCGTGATGATGCGTTCGGCGTCCGGCCGCACCGGACAGAGGTCGCCAAGCTCCGCATACCACTGGCCGGCGCGCAGGAAGTACTCGTTGCTCAGCATGCAGCCCTTGGGGCGGCCGGTGGTGCCCGACGTGTAGAGCAGCGCGCATTCGGTGGCAAGGCCGACCGGCTCCGAGGCGCGTGGCGCGGGCTTCGTCGCGGTCGGCACCGCGTCGTCCGGACCCATCGTTTCGAAAGGGATGCCAGCGGTCTTCGCGGCAGCGCGCAGGTCGTCCGCACGGTTCGGCAAGGTCACGGCCAGGCCGATCTCGCTGTGGCCGATCAGGTAGCTCAGCTCGGCCGAGCGCATCTCGGCGTTGATCGGCACCACGCTGACGCCCAGGGCGTTGAGCGCGAACCAGTGGAAGAGGAAGGCCGGCCGGTTCTCCAGCAACAGGCCGACGCGATGGCCGTGGCCGTAGCCCGCCTTGGCGTAGGCGGCGCGCAGGCGTTCGACCTGCGCGGCGGCATCGCCCCACAGGATCGCGCCGGGCGCGATGTCGTAGGCCTTCGCGGTCACCGACTCGGTGAACAGGAATTCGCCCTGCGGCGTGCGCCGTGCGCTCGCGCCGAAGGCGTCGTGAACGGTGTGGTGCATGGCGACCCTAGATGAAAAGCTGCACCGCCGGCAGCGCCGCGTCGCAGTTGAGCAGGTTCACGCGCTTGAGTGACATGCGCAATGCGCCGTCCTGCACCGTGAGGTGATGGAAGAAGGTGCCGACGTAGAACTGCAGCTCGTCGCCCTGCGATTCGGTGTAATGGAACTCGGTGCGAACCACGTAGCGGTTGGCAGCCTCCTCGAACTCTTCGACGGTCGGCGTCTGCAGCAGGTGGTGGCAGCGGCTCGGCGGCTGCTGGGAGAAGGCGCGCGGGTTCTTCAGGCGCTCGATGCGCAGCTCTCGCAGCAGCTTGTCTTCGTAGAGATGCGAGGTGTGGTTGATGCCGTCTTCCTGGTCGGGAATCAGCGGCACCCAGTAGAAGGCGTCGTCGGTGAAGAGCGCGTTCCATTCCTCGTAGCGCTTGGCATCGAGCAGGCGCGATTCGTGGACCACGAAGTCGATGAGTTGCTGGCGCGTGATTTGGTTCTGCATCACATCGTCTCCGTCATGTACTTGGCCCAGCTCCGATATTGATTGCGCATCGGCAGTTCGTTCGTGCCGACAGTCGTGATCTCGCCGCCCTTCTTCTCCGCCGGGTCGTAGTTCCGATGCAGGCTCACCCACTCGTTCCCGCTCGCATGCAGCCCGGCCTGGATGCCGCGATAGGCCTGGAGGTCGTCATGGCCCACGACCGAGAACGGCGAGTTGATGAGGCGGTTGTACATGGCAGTGCGCTGCAGCAGCTCCGGCGGCGCGCCCTTCAGGCGGAAGGTCCAGCTCTCGACCAGGCACTTGTCGGCGGCGATCGGCTTGACCACGCGGATCGACTGGATCGCGCCCTTGATCGTGAGGTTCGGGTAATACACCGTGTTGTGGCGCGCCATGCCGAGGATCTGCGCGGTGCGCTCCTCGCCGTACTTCGCCTTCATCGCGTCGTCGTACTCGGGGATCGCCTTGTACTTGCTGTGGATGCTGAAGTGCACGCCCGTGAAACTGTGGCCGTTGTCGTAGGTGCGAACGCCCATGTCCTCGAAGAACTTGTAGTCGGACATGAAGGGCACGAACTGCTCTATCGCCATCGGCTTCGGCTCGTCGGCCGGCTTGTCGGCCCACATGGTCTTGGCGGTGCCGGCCGAGGACTCGTGCGCCACCATCGGGTGCATGGTGTCGTTGAGGTTCTCGACGAACATCTTCCAGTTGCACTGGTGGATGAAGCGCAGGCAGCCGCCGGCGATCTCCAGCTCGCCTTCGGGCGAGCGGTCGGCCATGTTGTCGATGGAGCTCAGCGAATCGCCGAAGTACTCCTCGAAGCCCGGTCCGACATCGTTGATCTTCACGAAGATGAAGCCGCGGTGGCTGCGGACGTTCTTCACCGTGACGAGGCCCTTCGCCGATTCGCACTCGTGCAGCTGCGTGCCTTCGTAGCCATTCTTCAGCGGGATCGACAGCAGCGAGCCGTCGGTCTTGAAGGTCCATGCGTGGTAGGGGCAGCGGAAGAACTTGCCCGTGTTGCCGCACGGCGAACTGACGAGCCGCGAGCCCTTGTGCGCGCAGCGGTTCATCATCACGCGCACCGAGCCGTCGGTGTGGCGCGTGATGATCAGCGGCCGGCCCGCGATCTCGTTGGTGATGTAGTCGCCGGGCTTCGGGATCTGGCTTTCATGGCCGGCGTAGTTCCAGGTGTTCGCGAAGAAGTGCTCCTGCTCCAGCTCGAACAACTCCTGGCTGATGTAGAGGTCGCGATGCACGCGATCGTCCTGCACCAGCGCGCGCACCGCATCGGGGTTGCCTCGGTAGGAAGTCATGTCGTAGGTCTCCTTCAGATGTCGAGGATCAGGCGCTGCCCCTTGGCGCGGGAGATGCAGATCTGCATCACATTGCCTTCGGCCTTCTCGCGCGCGGTGAGCACATAGTCGCGATGGTCGATCTCGCCGTCGATCACGGGCGTCGTGCACACGCCGCATTCGCCGCGCTTGCAATCGAACATCGGATCGCAGCCGTGCTCGATCAGGCAGTCGAGGATGCTCTGGTCTGCCGGCACGGTGAAGCGCTGGCCCGATTGCGCCAGCTCGACTTCGAAGGGATGGTCACCCTCTTCCACCGTAGGCGTGGTGAAGAGCTCGAAGTGCACGCGGTCATGCGTCCAGCCGCGCGCCTGCGTCTGCGCGAGCACCGCGTCGAGCATCACCTTGGGGCCGCACACATAGAGGCGGTCGCCGGCCGGGAAGCTGTCGAGCAGCGCGCCGATGTCGAATGGTCCGCCCTGCTCGGTGTCGGCATGCACCCGCAGGTCGTCGCCGAGCACCGTTTGCAACTCAGTCAGGAAAGCCATCAGGTCGCGGCTGCGGCCCGCGTAGTGCAGGCGCACCGGCAAGCCCTCGGCGCGGCGGCGTGTCGCCATGCTCGCGAGCGGCGTGATGCCGATGCCACCGGCCAGCAGCACGGTGCCGCCGGGGCCGGTGTGCAGCGGGAAGTCGTTCTTCGGCACTTCGATGGTGACGGTGTCGCCTTCCTTCAGCCGCTCGTGCATGAAGCGCGAGCCGCCACGGCCGTCGTCCTCGCGGCGCACCGCGATCACGTATTCGACGGGTGCCTGCGTGGCCTCGGGCTGCGCCGCGAAGTTGATCAGCGAGTAGTGGCGCCAGTCCTTCTTGCCGTCGGCCAGAGTGACTTCGACGCGGATGTGCGCGCCCGCGGTGAAGGCGGGAAGCACCGCGCCATCGGCGGCGCGGAGGCGGAACATCCGGATCAGCGGGTTGAGCGAACGCGCCTCGGCGACGCGCAGTTGCAGGGTGGGCAATGAGGCGGACATGAATCGTTCCCCGTTTCAGGCGAGCGCGTGCTGTGCGAGCGCGGCGCGCAGCTTGTGGCCGTGCTCGTCGGCCAGCGCCGCATCGCGCAGTTCGCGCAGGGTGGCGGGCGCGATGGCGGCGCCCGCGCGTTGCAGCGCCGCCATCACGGTGTCGTAGTTGCGCAGGCCGCGCTCGTGCGTGTCGCTGTAGCCCTTGACCAGTCGCTGGCACTGGGCGACTTCGACCGCGAGTTCCGGGTTGCGTGCGGCCGTCTCGGCGATGCGGGCCAGCCATTCCTCGATGCGGCGGTTCTCGTCCGCGTAGCGGATCGTCGAACGGCGCCAGCGCTTCATGCCGGCCACCGTGCGCAGCATCAGGTAGCCGCGCAGCGAGCTGGTCTGGATCACGCGGCCCTTCTGCGTCATCCGTTCGACGAGCTTGCGCGGCCCGGTGGAGTTCATCAGCCAACGGCCGAATCCTGCCGGCAGCGTCTCGCAGATTTCCTGAAGGCGCGGGTGCATGAACTCGTTGATCGCGAGCACCTGGCCCTGCTGGACGCGCGCTTCACCGCGCACGCGGTCGAAGCGCGTCGAGCGGGTCTTGAGCGCAGCGACGCGCGCCGTGTCTTCGTACGACATCCACAGCGCGAGATGGCGCGCCGTTTCGCGCAGCAGCTTGCCGCCGTCGTTGGCGGGCAGTGCGGCGACTGCGGCCACGCGATCGAGGTAGAGGCCGGCGTAATCGACGTCCTGGTAGTCGATGAGTCTGCGAACGCCTTCGAGCAGCACCTGTTGCACAGGGTCCGGGAAGTCGCGCTGCACGCGTTCGACCAGCGCACGCACGGCGGGATGGCGAGGCTGCGGCGCGGGCGTTGGCGGCGCTGCATGCGTGGCTTCCGCCTCGCCTTGCGCGCGAGCGAATGCGGCGCCGAAGGCCTTCAGGCTGGGCTTGACGCCCACGCCGCCGCGTTCGATGGTCGCCTCGAACTGCGCACGGCTGAACGGCAGCACACCGGCGCCGCAGAGCGCGCCGAAGAGCACCGCGCTGATGACGCTGCCCGAAGCTTCGGCGGCCTGCGCCATGTCGAAGCGGATGAAGCGCTTGGCGGCGCGCTCCGCGTGGCCGAGCAGTTCGTTGCTGTCCACGCGGCCATCGCCCATCGCGCTCTTTTCGGCGATGGAATAGACGCGGTGGGTGGAAGCGATCAGCGTGGTTCGGTCGCTGGTGACCAGGCCGCGCTGCACCGCACGGCCGGCCTCCATCAGTTCCGATGCGAGGACCACATCCACGTCACCCGGCAGCGGCATCAGCGCCAGCACCGGCTTGCCGCCCGCCGCATCGGCCTGGGCCTGCGGGAACAACTCGACGTAGTAGATGGTCGCGCCCGTGCGCTGCGCCACGCCGGGTACCGAAGTGGTCTGCGCCACGTAGCCGCTGGCCTCGCCCATGTCGACGATCCAGTCGGCGAGCACGCCGCCACCTTCCCCGCCCATGGCAAGGATTGCAACTTTTATAGGTTGAGTCATCGCTCCCTCGTATCGATTCAGAACGCGTATTCGGCGCGCCGCTTGGCCTCGCCCCTCTGCAGCCAGCCGATCACGCGTTGCCGCAGGCCGTCGCGCAGACGGTCCCAACGGCTGGGATTGCTCACGATCTGCGCCTTGTAGAACGAAGGACAGAGCACGGCCGCATGCGAGACCTCGCCGCAGACGCCGCAGCCCACGCAGCTGTCGAGCACGTGCGCCACCGGGTCGGTGCGCAGCGGATCGGGGTTCGGCTTGATCGAGAGCGACGGGCAGCCCGACAGGCGGATGCACGAATGGTCGCCCGTGCAGGTGTCCGAATCGACGCCGAACTTCTCGCGGACCTGGCGCTTGCCCTCGGCGATCGCCTTGCGCACCAGCGGCTTCTCGCGGCGCTGCCGGTTGAGCATGCATTCGGACTGCGCGACGAGCACCTTCGGGCCCTTCTGCTTCGTGGTGAGCGCGTCCTTGAGCGCATCGCGCATGCCGGCGACGTCGTAGGTGCGGCGCAGGGTCTTCACCCACTTCACGCCGACGCCGCGCACCGCGCGCTCGATCTCGTGGCCGGTGCTGCGCGTCGCGTTGACCGCCTTCGACGACAGGATGTCCTGCCCGCCGGTCGCGGAGGTGTAGTTGTTGTCGACGACGATGGTGAGGTTGTCGCTCTCGTTGAAGACCGCGTTGGCGATGCCGCTGGTCAGCCCGTTGTGCCAGAAGCCGCCGTCGCCCATCACCGAGATCGCGCGCTTGCCGGCCTGGGTGTTGAGCGCCGCCGCGCCTGCAGCGCCAAGGCCGTAGCCCATCGTGGTGTTGCCGATGTTGAAAGGCGGCAGGATCGAGAACAGGTGGCAGCCGATGTCGGCGCTGACATGGTGCGCGCCGAGTTCGCGCTCGACCAGCTTCATCGCGCTGAAGATCGGGCGCTCGGGGCAGCCGGTGCAGAAGCCCGGCGGGCGCGCATGCACGCTCTCGGCCAAGGGCCGGACAGGCTCCGAGGGCTCGGGCGCACCATCGACGCCGATCTCGGCCACCGCCTTGAGCGGAATGATCTTGCGCACCGGCGCCGGCACCGGCAGCGGCTGCAGCCGGCCATAGCGCTCGCCGAAGGTGCGCGCGCCCTTCAGCAACTCGGCCGCGGTGTATTCGCCGGCGACCGGCAGCATGTCCTTGCCGTGCAGTGCCGTACTGGAGCCCGCCTGGCGCAGGATGGTCGCGAGGTTCTGTTCGATGAAGTTGGGCTGGCCCTCTTCCACCACCAGCACCGCGCGCTTGCCTTCGCAGAAGCGCAGCACCTCGCTCTCGATGACCGGATAGGCCACGTTCATCACGTAGAGCGGCACCTTGGTGTTGCCGTAGACGTCGGCCAGATCGAGCCGTTCCAGCGCGCGCATCAGCGTGTTGTAGCTGCCGCCCTGCACGATGATGCCGATGTCGTCCGCACCTTCGGAGAAGAACTCGTTGAGCTTTCGCTCCTCGATGAACTTCACCGCGGCGGGCCAGCGGTCCTTCACCTTTTCCTGCTCGTGCAGGAAGCTCGCCGGCGGCAGCACGATGCGGCTGACGTCGCGCTGCGGGTTCTCCAGCGCCTCCTTGAGCGTGAACTTCGCACGGCGGTTGTCGCCGGCGATGAACTGTCCGTGCACATGGCAGGCGCGGATGCGCAATTGCAGCATCACCGGCGTGTTGCTGGCCTCCGAAAGATCGAAGCCCTGCTTGACCGCATCCACGATGCTCGGGAGATTCGGGCGCGGGTCGAGCAGCCAGATCTGCGATTTCATCGCGAAGGCATGGCTGCGCTCCTGCATGATCGACGAGCCCTCGCCGTAGTCCTCGCCGACGATGATCAACGCGCCGCCGGTGACGCCGCCCGACGCGAGGTTGGCAAGCGCATCGGACGCCACGTTGGTTCCGACCGTAGCCTTGAAGGTCACCGCGCCTCGCAGCGGGTAGTTGACCGAGGCCGCCAGCGTGGCCGCGGCAGTGGCCTCGCTGGCGCTGTTTTCGAAACGGATGCCGTGCTCGGTCAGGATGTCCTGCGCGTCGGCCAGCACGTCCATGAGGTGCGAAATCGGCGCGCCCTGGTAGCCGGCGACATAGGAAACACCTGACTCCAGCAACGCCTTGGTGACTGCCAGAATGCCTTCACCCCGAAACACCTCGCCGCCCGAGAGCCGCAGTTTCTTCACTTCTTCGACGAACGATCGCTCAGCCATGGCGCCCTTTCTTCCTCGGATTCATGGGATTCCAATCGAAACCCCGGTCTCTATAATGTTTAGAACTGAATGTATCCACAATCATGAATAACCCTAAACATGCAAGCGGCGTGCCCGCCGCGGACCAGGGACCATTCAACGGGGAGCGCCCCGGGCGCGGGCGCCGTTTCGTCGATGACTACCTGCCGGCGTTGCTTGCGCAGGCCAGCCAGCTCATTTCCTCCGAGTTCCATGAAGTTGCGCGCAAGCACGGCTTTTCGGTGTCCGAATGGCGGGTGATGGCGTCACTGGCCGGCGGCGAGCCGATCAGCATCGGGCAGCTGGCACAGGTCACCGTCACCAAGCAGCCCACGGTCACGCGGCTGCTGGACCGCATGGAAGCGCGCGGGCAAGTGGAACGCCTGCCCCATGAGAGTGACCGGCGTGTCACTTTGGTGCGGATCACGCGCCAGGGCTCCAAGGCGGTCGAGCATCTGATGGAGCTCGCGCGCGAGCACGAGATGCGCGTGCTCGAACCGTTCGGCCTGCAGCGCGCGGAAGAACTCAAGCGCACGCTGCGGCAGCTCATCGAGCTGCACGCGCGTGCGCCCGGCGATGCGCCGGCGGATGCGAGCGACGAGGAATAGCGCGGCGCGAGCGGGGGCTCAGCGCCCCATCGTGAGCACCGCGCGGCCGCGATGGCCGCGCTGGCTGATCCAGTCCATGGCCTGTGCGGCGCTCTCGAGTGCGAACGGCTGCACATCCAGCTTCAATCGGCCGTCGGCGAGGCGCGCCAGCAAGTCAGGGGCGGCCGCACGCCCGGCCGGTTCCCGGCGGAACATGTTCAGCGGCAGCAGCGAAACATCCCGTTGCAGGAAGTGCGCGATGTCCAGCGTGAGCGTGTTGCCGGCGGTGTAGCCGACCAGCACCGCCCGGCCCCCGGGCTTGACGCGCGCCAGCGCGGCGGCAAGCACCCCGCCTCCGACCGTGTCGACCAACAGATCGGCCGAGATCGAATCCATCGAAGATCCAGGCTCATTGCCGAGCACGAGCACCTTGGCACCGGACGGCATCCGGGCAGCTTGGGCCGCATCGGCGACGAGCGCAGTCACATCGGCCCCGGCATCGAGCGCCAACTGCACCGCGAGCGACCCGACCGCGCCGGTTGCGCCGGTGACCAGCACGCTTTCAGCGGCCGACAGGCGCGCGACATCGTGCAGCGCGACCCAGGCCGATGTGCTCGGCGAGAAGAAGGCAGCTCCGATCGCGGCCGGCACGCCATCGGGCAGCAGGCCCAGCGCCTCGTCCGGCGCATCGATCAGCTCGCACCAGGTTCCGTCGAAGAGCGTGCCCAGCCCACTGCCGCGTAGCCACACGCGCTGGCCGGACGCGTACACCGCGCTGGCAACGACCACGCCCGCAGCCTCGACGCCCGGCGTGTAGGGAAACGGCGGATGCTTCAGGAAGCTTCCGCGCCACACGGTGCGATCGATGTGACCGACGGTCGCCGCTTCCATGCGCACGAGAGTGCGGCCCGGTCGCAGCACCGGCTGCGTCACCTCCTCGATCACCGGCGGCGCGTCGAAGGCGTGCACGCGCACCGCCTTCATGGCAGCGTCTCCAGGAAATCGAGCACCGTGCGCGCGAAGGCCCCCGGCATCTGGTCGGGCAAGGGCACCATGCCGCCTTCGATGTCGACGATGCGCGCGTTCGCCAGATGTTCGTGCAGTTCGTCGGCGTGCGGCGATGCGAAGGGGTCGTCGGTTGCGCGGATCAGCAGCGTGGGTTGCGTGACCAGATGGATCCGGTCTTCCATCCGGTAGGCCGCGACCGCGCGATGGCCGTCTTCCGGGCTGCCGCTTGCCTTCAATGCATCGCGCACGAATGCTTCGAGCAGTTCGGGGCGGCCCGCCGGATAGAAGCCCTGCCTGCGCTGCCACAGCGCGGCGAGGTGGGCGCCGTCCTGGCTCGGCTCGACTTCGTCGATCGGCGGACGTTCGGCGCGCGCCTTGCGGAACGCGGCGTTCGTGTAGGGCGTCGAAGAAAGCACGAGCCCCCGCACCCGCCGGGGAAACGAAGCCGCCAGTTCGACGGCGATCACGCCGCCCGTGTGATGGCCCACGACGTCGACCCGGGCGATCTTCAACGCTTCGAGCAGTTCGCCAGCGACACGCGCCCATTGCTCGATGCTCGCCGGCGCGTCGCCCGCGGCCGAATCGCCGAAGCCCACCGTGTCCATGGCAATGGCGCGGCGATGCGCGCCGATCAGCGGCAGCACCTCGCGATATTCCATCCAGCTTCGCGGCGACTGGTGCAGGAGCAGCACCGCCGGCGCTTCGCGATTGCCGCATTCGGCATAGTGGATCTGCCCCGGCGAGAGATCCGCGAAGGCGCGCCGGATGGTCTTCATGATTGCGTTTCGCTCGCGGGCGGCTGCCACAGCCCCGCGTGCCTGAGCATGCCGAGCGTGCGCGACAGCACGTCGCGCCGGTAGGCGGGCACGTCGCGCCCTTCGTAGTCGTAGAAGCCGCTGCCGCTCTTGAGGCCCAGTCGCCCTTCCTCGACCATGCGATCGACGATGGCAGGCGCGGTGTAGCGTGCGCGGTCGATCGAGCCCGACATCTCCCGGCTCGCGTGATGCAGGATGTCGCAGCCGCCGAAGTCGATGAACTCGACCACGCCAAGCGCCGCGAAGCGCAGTCCCAGGCCGTAGCGCGTGGCCTTGTCGATCTCTTCCGCCGTTGCGGCGCCCTCCTCGATCATGCGAGCCGCTTCGTTCATGACGAGCGCCTGCAGCCTCGGCACGATGTAGCCCGGCGTCGGACCACACACCACGGGCAGCTTGCCGATCGATTCCATCAGCGCCTTGGTGCGCGCGAGCACGCCGGCATCGGTGCCCGCATGGCAGCTCAGCTCGACCACCGGGATCACATACGCCGGGTTGAGCCAGTGCATGTTCAAGAAGCGTTCCGGCCGCCGCACCATCGCCGCCAGCTCGGTCACGAGGATGCTGCTGGTGGTGGAGGTGAGGATCGCGTCGTCGCTGCAATGGCGGTTGATATGCTCGAAGGCTTCGCGCTTGGCGTCGAGCGTTTCGGGTACGCCTTCGAAGAGCAGCTCGGCCGCGGCCAGCGCGGCCGGCGCTTCGTCGGCCTTGATGAGCTCGACGCGCGCCGCGATGGCCGGCACCTGTGCGGCGTCGATCACACCGAGTTGCGACAGGCCCGAAAGGCTCGCGCTGATTTCCGCCTGGACTTCGGCGCGAAGCTTCTGCCACGCCTCGTCGCTGCGCGGGCGCAGGTCGATCAGCGAAATGCGATGGCCTGCATAGGCGAAGGCGATCGCGATGCCGCGCCCCATGCGGCCTGCACCGACCGCGGCAAAGCGGGGCAGGGATGGCCCCCTCGCTCCGTCACTGGGTGTACTCGCGGCCCCCCGAGGGGAAGTCTGTCCGTCTTGGGGCGGCCCGGCGTCGGACAGCTCATTCGCCATCGTGCAGCCTCCGGCGCAGCTCGGCCGGGGTCAGCCGGTCCAGGCCCAGCGTCTCCAGCGTTCGCGGCCCCTTGCGCAGATCGCGGCCGAGGAATCCGCCGACGATCGCCAGCAGCCCGTGCGCGATCGGTGCATCGACGCCGGCATAGCGCGCAGCCGATGCGAGGAAGGCCAGGCCGAGCTCGGTGTCTTCCGTGATGTAGCGATGGGTGTGCAGATTGATGTTCTCGCGCCAGTCGCCCGATTTCACGAGCTGCTTGTGCGCATCGCCGTACATCCACTGGTCGTTGTTGTAGTGGTCCGCGAGCGGATAGTGCGGCGCACCGTGGCCGAGCGCCTCGCGCACCGCCATGCGCTCCTGGTCGAGCTTGTCGGTCACGTCGCGCACCGCGCGCTGCGTGCCTTCGTTGTGGATGTCCCAGCGCTCGAAGTGCTGCAGCGGCGCGGCGTTCATCACCATCAGCGGCGGGTGGATGACCGGGCCGGCATTCATCAGCGCGCCCGACAGAGCATCGCCGCAGCCATGCACCGCCGGATAGGCCTTGCGGATCACGTCGATCGCCATCGCTTCCTTGCGCGCGGGGTACACGCCGGTGGGCAGGCGGATCGCGCGGATCGTGACGTTGACTTCGCGCTCGCCGTGCTTGCGCGCCAGGTAGGGCAGCGTGCCGGTCTCGGCCCAGGCCACATCGGCGCGGTTGCCCGATTCGGCCACGATGCGCGCCATCACATAGCTGCCGAAGGTGCCGGGCGGCAGGAACACCACCTGCCCGTCGACGAGATGCGGCGCCATGGTGCGCGCGATGTCGTCCTGCGCGATGGCGGGCGTGGGCAGCACGATGAGTTCAGCGTCGTTCATCGCCGCACCGATGTCGGACGTGGCGAGCGCGATCTTGACGTCACGCGCGCCGACCGCGTCCTTCAGCGTGATGGAGCCGGTGCGGATGACAGACTCCAGCGCCGCCGCATCACGGCGCCACAGACGCACTTCGTGTCCGGCTTCAGACAGGTCGGCGGCCGCCGCATAGGCGCCGTGACCACCACCAAGAATCGCGATTTTCATAGGGCAACAGAAGAAAGAATGAGGTGGACGAACCGGCGGCGAAACCGCTTCCGGAGGACTTGATGCCTCAATACATTACTTTTCAACTATTCAGGAGTCAATCAATTTTGACCCTCTGTTCGCGTTTCCGATAGGTTCCCGCAGCGGCTCCCGGAAACAAGCGGCAACAAAAAAGCCCGCGCTCTGTGCGAGCGCAGGCTTTGGCGTCGATGGCGCGGATCGGGTCAGCGGCTCGGCTTGAAGCCCCGCTTCTGCCCATCGCGCGGCGCGAAGGCCTTGCCGGCACCCGCGCCGGCGTGGCCGCGCGGGGCGAAGCCATCGCGGCGAGGAGCAGCGCCTGCAGCATTGTTGTATCCATTGCTGCGCGGCGCGCTGTCGCCCCAGCCCGACTTGCGGCCGTAGCCTTCGTTGTCGCGTCCGCCGCCGAAGCCGGCGTTCGGACCGCGCGAATTGCGGTCGTTGAAGCCGCTGGCGCCGGCATAGCCGCCGCTGCGATGGCCGCCACCGGCACCGCCACCGAACTTGCGGTCGCGCGAGTGGCCCTCGCGGCCCCGGCCGCCGAAATCGCCCTGGGGACGCGGCGGGCGCTGCTGCGGTTCGAGGCCCGGAATCACTTCCGACTTGAACTGCTGGCGGCTGTACTGCTCGATGTCGAAGATCCGGCGGCGATCGCGGAACTCGGCAAAGGTCACGGCGAGGCCGTCGCGCCCTGCCCGGCCGGTGCGGCCGATGCGGTGGGTGTAGTCCTCGGCCTTCATCGGCAGGCCGAAGTTGAAGACGTGCGTGATGGTCGGTACGTCGATGCCGCGCGCGGCCACGTCGGTGGCGACGAGGATCTGCACCTGGCCCTGGCGCAGCGCCATCAGGCGGCGGTTGCGCAGGCCCTGGCTCAGCGCGCCGTGCAGCGCCACGGCGCTGAAGCCGTCCTGCTGCAGGTCGTTGGCGAGGCCGTCGCATTCGATCTGCGTGCTCGCGAAGACGATCGCCTGGTTGATGGTGGTGTCGCGCAGCCAGTGGTCCAGAAGCTTGCGCTTGTGCTGGGTGTTGTCGGCCCAGAAGAGCACCTGCTTGATGTTGGCGTGCTTCTCTTGCGGGCTGTCGATGGTGACGCGCTGCGGCTCGCGCATCACGCGGGTCGCAAGCTGCTGGATGCGCGGCGCGAAGGTCGCGCTGAACATCATGGTCTGCTGGCGCTCGATGGTGAGCTGGTTGATCTCGGCCAGGTCGTCGGCAAAGCCGAGGTCGAGCATGCGGTCGGCTTCGTCGACGACCAGGAACTTGACCTGATCGAGCTTGATCTGCATCGAGCGCTGGAGGTCGAGCAGACGGCCTGGGGTGGCGACCACCAGGTCGGCGTTCTGCAGACGCTGGATCTGCAGCTGATAGGGCATGCCGCCGACGACGTTGGCGATGCGCAGGCCGCGGCAGTGGCGCACGAGGTCGATGGCGTCGTGGGCCACCTGTTGCGCCAGTTCGCGCGTCGGGCACAGCACCAGCGCGCCCGGCGTGGCCGGCTTGAAGTTGCGGCTGTTGGTCGGGTCCTTGCGCTTGGGCTTCTTCGGCGGCGCTTCGCCGCGGGCGGCGGCCTCGGCGGCGAGGCGCTGGAATTCGGCCTTGGCGGCCGCTTCGGCTTCGACCTGGCGCTGCAGCAGCGTGTGCAGCACGGGCAGCAGGAAGGCCGCGGTCTTGCCGCTGCCGGTCTGGCTCGACACCATGAGGTCGACGAAGCGGGTCGCGCCTTCGCCGGAACCGCTCAGGGACATGGCGCGCGGGATGGCCTGCTCCTGCACGGCGGTCGGCTTGGTGAAGCCCAGGTCTTCGACTGCGGCGATGAGCTGCGGCGCGAGGCCGAGCTTGACGAAGCCGTTGGGCTCCTTCGGCTCGTCGGCCGGGACGGCATCGAGTGCCTCGAGTTCGGCGATGGTGGAAAGGGATGCGGCTTCGCCGGAAACGGCAAAGCTGTCGGATTGCACAGGCGCGAAGTCGCGCTGCGCTTCAAAAGCGTCAGTCATCAATGAGTCTCTTACGCGAGCACTGCCGTGGGCGGCGCTCCGTCGGGTGGTCAAAAAAACATCAACCATCCAACGACTTCAACCTCGACGTTCATCGAGGTAGCGGCCCAATGTGCTGATATTCAGCGGGCGCGATGTGCAAGATAGGGAGATGCGGGAGGAATTCGCTGCTTTGGAGAAAGCCGAATCAGCGAAGCCTGCAATTATCGCACGGGCTCGGGTTTTTACCTAATCCTCTATGCGCAGGAAGGTCTCGCGGTAGTGCGCCAGTTCGTCGATCGATTCGTGGACATCCGCCAGCGCCGTGTGCGCCTGCTGTTTCTTGAAGGCATTGAAGGCCGCGGGCTTCCAGCGCTTGGCGAGTTCCTTGAGCGTGCTCACGTCGAGATTCCGGTAATGGAAGTACGCCTCCAGCCGGGGCATGTACTTCACCAGGAAGCGGCGGTCCTGCCCGATGGTGTTGCCGCACATCGGCGATCCGCTCTTCGGGATGTAGCGCGCGATGAATTCGAGCAATTGCCGCTCGGCATCGGCCTCGTCGACCGTGGAGGCCTTGACCTTGTCGATCAGCCCGCTGCGGCCGTGCGTGCCCTTGTTCCAGGCGTCCATCGCGTCGAGCACTTCGTCGCTCTGGTGAATGACGAGCACGGGGCCCTCGATGCGGGGCGTCAGATCGGGGCCGGTGACCACCACGGCGATTTCGAGCAGGCGTTCTTTCTCGGGGTCCAGGCCGCTCATTTCGCAGTCCAGCCAGACAAGGTTCTGGTCGCTCCTGCCGAGCGTGACCGCCGGTGCGGTCGTTTCGATGGATTCGGGCATCCGTCGATTGTCGTCGATGGCCCTGTCGCCGGGCGGGCTGCCCGCGGGGCGAAGGGCCGCGGGCTAAACTCGGCCGCCATGCCGACTCCCATGCCTGCATCCCTCGCCTTCACCCTCGCCTTCGCCCTCGCGCTGGTCGCAGGGCTGGTGGTGAAGTTCTGGCTCGCGACACGGCAGGTGCGGCACGTCGCCCGCCATCGCGATGCGGTGCCGGCCGCCTTCGAACAGGCGATCACGCTCGACGCGCACCAGAAGGCCGCGGATTACACGATCGCGAAGACGCGGCTCGGCGTCATCGAGATGGCCTGGGCCGCCGCGGTCCTGCTCGGGTGGACGCTGCTGGGCGGGCTGGACCTTCTCAACAGGCTGCTTCTGGATGCCATGGGCGGCGGCATGTGGCAGCAGCTCGCCCTGTTCGGCGCGTTCGCGCTCATCGCAGGCCTCCTCGAACTGCCCTTCACGCTGTGGCAGACCTTCGTGCTCGAGGAGCGCTTCGGTTTCAACAAGATGACCTGGCGCCTGTGGATCAAGGACACCATCAAGGGCGTGCTGCTCGGCGTCGCGATCGGACTTCCGCTCGCGGCACTGATCCTCTGGCTCATGCATGCCGCCGGCGCGCTCTGGTGGCTATGGGCCTGGGGCGTCTGGATGGGCTTCAATCTTCTGCTGATGCTGGTCTATCCGACCTTCATCGCGCCGCTGTTCAACAAGTTCCAGCCGCTGGACGACGCCGCCCTCAAGACCCGCGTCAATGCACTCATGCAGCGCTGCGGCTTCTCGGCCAAGGGCTTGTTCGTGATGGACGGCAGCACGCGCAGCGCACACGCCAATGCCTACTTCACCGGCTTCGGCGCGAGCAAGCGTGTGGTGTTCTACGACACGCTGCTGCGCCAGCTCAACGCCGGCGAGATCGAAGCAGTGCTGGCGCACGAGCTCGGCCACTTCAAGCACCGGCACGTGGTGAAGCGGATGGCGGCGATGTTCGCGCTGAGTCTTGCCGGCTTCGCCCTGCTGGGCTGGCTCTCGGGCCACACCTGGTTCTACACGGGGCTGGGCGTGCAGCCGAATCTCTCGGCGCCCAACGATGCACTGGCAATCCTCCTGTTCATGCTCGCGGCGCCGGTGTTCGGCTTCTTCGTCGCGCCGCTGCCGGTGCTGATTTCGCGCAGGCACGAATTCGAGGCGGATGCCTACGCCATCGCGCAGACGAGCGGCAAGGACCTGTCCGCCGCGCTGCTCAAGCTCTACAAGGACAACGCCTCGACGCTCACGCCCGATCCGGTGTTCGTCAAGTTCTATTACTCGCACCCGCCAGCGTCCGAGCGCCTCGCGCGCATGGCCGCGGCCTGATCCGGGAGCCGAAGCCATGAGCAGCATGTTGAAGATCAAGGACTGGAAGTCGCACCCGCGCCGCGCGATGAGCGCAACCGAGATCGTGGCGAGCCTCGCCCGGCTCGAAGGCTGGAAGCTCGCGGGCGACGGCCAGAATGTCGCGATCGAGAAGACCTTCACCTTCGCGAACTACTTCGAGACCATCGCCTTCGTGAACGCGCTGGCGCTGATCGCGCACCGGCAGGACCACCATCCCGATCTGTCGGTGCACTACAACCGCTGCGTGGTGCGCTTCAACACGCACGACGTGGCCGGCATCTCGGCGACCGATTTCGAGTGCGCGGCGCAGGTCGATGCACTGCTTTCGGCCTGAACCGATGGATCGCGCCCTTGGCTAAGCACCGCGGCGGCACGGACGGCGCCGCACTGCGGGAGGGGCTCGTCGTCGCGAGCCATGGCCGCCATTGCATCGTCGAGACGGCAGAAGGCGAACGGGTCATCTGCCATCCGCGCGGAAAGAAGAGCCAAGCGGTCGTCGGTGATCGCGTGCAATGGCAGGCAAGCGAGGACGAAGGCACGATCGAAAAGGTGCTGCCGCGCAGCAACCTGTTCTACCGCCAGGACGAGATCCGCACCAAGTCGTTCGCGGCAAACCTCGATCAGGTGCTGATCCTCATCGCGGCCGAGCCCGAGTTCTCCGAGAGCCAGCTGGCGCGCGCGCTCATTGCAGCGGAGGCCGAGCACATCACGCCGGTGATCGCGCTCAACAAGCGCGATCTGGCAACCGCCTTCGCACGGGCCTGGGAGCGCCTGGCGCCCTATCGAGGAATGAACTATCAGGTGCTACCGCTCGCACTCAGGGCAACGGATGCCGCGGACCGAGATGCGCTGACCGGATTGCTCACCGGCAAGACCACGCTGGTGCTCGGCCCTTCCGGCGCGGGCAAGAGCACGCTCATCAACCTGCTGGTGCCGGGCGCCTCGGCGCAGACCGGCGAGATCTCGCAGGCGCTCAACTCCGGCAAGCACACGACGACCACCACCACGTGGTACTGGATGGACAAGAAAAGCGATACCGCGCTGATCGATTCACCGGGCTTCCAGGAATTCGGCCTGCATCACATCGAGGCGATGCAGCTTGCGCGCCTGATGCCGGACATTGCGGAGCACGCCACCGAGTGCAAGTTCTACAACTGCACGCATCTGCACGAACCGGGCTGCGGCGTGATCGCGCAAGTGGAATCGGGCGCCATCAGCCCGTCGCGCTATCGCATCTACGGCGAGCTGTTCGCCGAGCTGAGTCAGACGAGGTACTAGCCGCCGAGGATGTTGCCCAGCGCATCCACCAGCGCTGCGCACTGGTCGCGCGTGCCCACCGTGATGCGCAGGTACTGCGCGATGCGAGGCTGGCGGAAGTGCCGCACGAGGATCGCCCGCTCGCGCAGCGCGGCGGCCAGTTCGCCCGCATCGCGACCCGGGTGCCGCACGAACAGGAAGTTGGCCTGCGAAGGCAGCACCTCGAAGCCGAGATCTTCCAACTGCAGCGCGAGGCCTTCGCGGGTGTCGATGACGTCACGGCGCGTGCGCGCGAACCAGCGCTCGTCCTCGATGGCGGCCACCGCGCCGGCGACTGCGAGCCGGTCCAGCGGGTAGGAGTTGAAGCTGTTCTTCACGCGCTGGAGCGCGTCGACGAGATGCGCCTGTCCGCAGGCGAAGCCCACACGCAGGCCGGCGAGCGAGCGGGACTTGGAGAGCGTCTGCACGACGAGCAGGTTCGGATACCGGGCGATCAGCGGGATCGCGCTCTCGCCGCCGAAATCGACGTAGGCCTCATCCACGAGAACTACGCGGCCGGGGCACGCCTGAAGCAGCGCCTCGATGCGCGCCAGCGGCAAGCCGATACCCGTCGGCGCATTCGGGTTCGCGACGACGATGCCGGCGCAGCCTTCGGACGCGCGCTTCGCGAGCGCGCGGTCGTCGATGCGCAGGCCTTCGTCGACCGGCTGCAGTTCGCAAGCGATGCCGTAGAGCTGCGCATAGACCCGGTAGAAGCTGTAAGTGACGTCCGGAACCAGGAGCGGCTCGGCCTGCTGGAAGAAGGCGAAGAACGCGTGCGCGAGGACTTCATCCGAGCCATTGCCGACAAATACCTGCGCGGCGTCGAGATGGTGGCGCGCAGCGATCGCTTCGCGAAGCGCCAGGGATTCCGGGTCGGGATAAAGCTCGAGCCTGCTCTCGGCCGCGCGCCGGATGGCTTCGATGGCCTCGGGCGACGGCGGGTACGGGTTCTCGTTGGTATTGAGCTTGATCAGGTTCGCGATGCGCGGCTGCTCGCCCGGCACATAGGGTTCGAGCGCCGCGATGCGCGGGCTCCAATAGCTGGGAACGGAAGGCAAGGCGCTCTACCCCCTTGATTCAGCCCAGGAGCCGAGCGAGGGTCAGCAGCGCCAGCAGGACCATCCACATCACGACCGAGCGCCACACGAGGCCGACCACGCTGCGAAGGTGCGCGGGTTCGGGCTCGCGCCCGGGTGTGCTGCCACTGTCGGGTCCGCGCGCGTCACCGAACGAATCGCCGGCCTGCGCGCGGGACAACGGATCCGTTGCCGGAACGACGCGCAAGGTGCCGCCGCCGAGCCGGACGTTCACGGCACCGGAAGTCGCCGCGAGGATCACGCCGTCGTTCTCGTTCGGGAAGCGGCGCGCGTCGTTGCGCCAGCAGTCGATCGCCTCCTCGAAGCTGCCCACCACCGCGAAGCCGAGCGCCGTGATGCGAGCGGGCAGCCAGTCGATCACCCCCCAGGCGCGTTCCGCTGCCTGCTGCACCCAGACGCTGGACGGCTGCGTCGAGGCGCCGCTCTTGTGCACCCAGTAGCGCGCGACGAATTCGCTCATGCGATAGAACACCGCACCGGCGGGGCCGAGGCCTACTGCCGCGAGGATGGAAAACCACGCCAGCACGCCGAAGACATGCCGATGGGCGGCAATGACGGAGTGCTCGATCACATGTCGCACGATCTCGCTGCGCGGCAGGTTGATCGCATCGACGTGCTGCCAGTGCGCGAGCAGCGAACGCGCTAGCGGCTCGTCGCCTTCGTCGAGGGCATCGCGGATGCTGGTGAAGTGATGGCTGAACTGACGAAAACCGAGCGTGACGTACAGGATCGCGATGCTCCAGAGCACCGCAAAAGGCAGGCCCAGCGTGAGGATGAGCAGCCAGTGGACGGCCAGCGCAAGCACCGTCGGCACGAACACCGCGAGCGACCAGGCCACCCAGCCGTGGTGCGGCTTGCCCGCGTCGAAGTTGCGGCTGGTCCAGCGCGTCCACGCGAGCACGCCGGCATAGACGGGATTGCGCAAGGCCAGCGGGCGCACCTGCTCGATAAGCAATGCGCACAGGATCGCAAAGAAGCTCATCCGACGATGATAACGAGGCCCCTCGTGGATCAGGCCGAAAGGAATCGGTAAAGGTTGCGCAGCATGCCGGCCGTCGCGCCCCAGACGAACCGCTCGTGGGCGCCGTCCTGGTAGGGCATCGACAGCCATTCGCGGGACCGCCGGTCCTCGTCCGTCATGGTGTGGCGGCGGTGGTTGGCCGGGTCCATCAGGAAGGCCAGCGGCACTTCGAAGGCTTCGGCGACCTCGTGCGGATTGATGGCCAGTTCGAAGTCGGGCCGCACCAGCGCCACCACCGGCGTCACGATGAACGAGGTGATCGTGGTGTAGGTCGGCAGCGTGCCGAGCACCTCGATGTATTCCGCCGACAGGCCGACTTCCTCCCAGGCTTCGCGCAGAGCAGCCGCGGAAATGTTCGCGTCCTCCGGGTCGACCCGGCCGCCGGGAAAGGCCACCTGCCCCGAATGATGAGTCAGGTGCGCCGTGCGCTCGGTCAGGAGCACCGTGGGCTGCTCGCGCGTCACGATAGGCACGAGCACGGCCGCCTGGGCCGGCGGACGGTCGCTCAGCTGGGGCTCGCGGCGCAATTCGGGGGTCCACGCGGGTGGCATGGCAAAACGTGCGCGCAGGGCCCGCACGCCCAGTTGATCGGCTGCCACGGCGGGCAGGCTGGAGTCGATGGAGGACACCGGCACCTCGCGCGGATCGAACGACCTCAGAGGCGCCGGGGGCACGACGTTGATCGCTTCGACGGGGGTTGCGCTCATGGCCGGTGATGTAGGGGTCAAGTGGATGGACTTCGGGAGTACAACGATGAAACGGTGCGCGCGTAGGACATGGCACCACGAAAAAAATCACGATCGCCGGTTCGAACGGCAGCCCCAAAGCAAAAAGCCGCCTCGATCGGCGGCTTTTTGCATGACAAGGAGGCAGGCCCTTATTGAGCGGCCGCTGCCGACTTGCCGGGCAGCTTTTCCTTGATGCGAGCCGAACGGCCGCTGCGATCACGCAGGTAGTACAGCTTGGCGCGACGGACGTCGCCGCGGCGCTTGACTTCGATGCCGGCGATCAGCGGGCTGTAGGTCTGGAACGTACGCTCCACGCCTTCGCCGCTGGAGATCTTGCGCACGGTGAAGCCGCTGTTGAGGCCGCGATTGCGCTTGGCGATCACGACACCTTCGTAAGCCTGCACGCGCTTGCGGCTGCCTTCGACGACGTTCACGCTGACGATGACGGTGTCACCAGGCGAGAACTCGGGGATCTTCTTGCCGAGGCGGGCGATTTCTTCCTGCTCGAGGGTCTGGATGAGATTCATGATTTCCTGATTTCGATCGTGCCCACGCTACACAAAAGGCGCCTTTTAAGCACCTGACAGATACCGAAAGATGTCTGGCAGTTGCCGACGCGGCTGGGCAGAGGATCGGGGAACCGGGGATTATAGCTTTTTTTCAAGCACGGCTTCATCTGCCGCACTGAGGCGACCGGCGCGACGGGCGACTTCGATGAGATCCGGCCGCTTCCTTTGCGTGATGACGAGGCGCTGGTCCCGCCGCCAGCGCTCGATCTGGAGATGGTGGCCCGACATCAGCACGGCCGGCACGCCCTCCCCGTTCCATTGCTCGGGCCGTGTGTAGTGAGGGCAGTCCAGCAGTCCGTCGAGCGCGGGATTGAAACTGTCCTGGACATGGCTGGCCTCGTCGCCGAGTACGCCGGGTTGCAGCCGCGCGATCGCATCGAGGAAGGCCATGGCAGCGATCTCGCCGCCGGAGAGCACGAAATCGCCCAGGCTGATCTGGTGCGTGACCCTGGCGTCGATGAAGCGCTGGTCGATGCCCTCGTAGCGGCCGCACACCAGCACGGCACCGTCACCGACGGACCACTGTTCGACTGCCTCGTGGCGCAGCGCTTCTCCGATGGGCGAAAAGAGAACGACAGGCGCCGAAGCACCCCGGGCCGCAAGGGCCGCATCGAGGCACGCCGACAACGGCTGCGCCATCATGACCATCCCGGGTCCGCCGCCGAACGGCCGGTCGTCGACCCGCTTGTAGTTCCCCTCTGCGTGGTCGCGCGGATTCCAGAGCACCACGTCTACCTGCTTCGACTCGAAGGCGCGGCGCGTCACGCCGCTGGTCAGAAGCGGAGCGAACAACTCGGGGAACAGGGTGATGACGTCGAAGCGCATGACGGCGCCGGGCCGAAAGCCTCGGTCAGTAGTCCGGCTGCCAGTCGACCGTGATCACGCGGCCGGCAAGGTCCACCTTGTCGATGAAAGCCGAAACGAACGGCACCATGCGCTCGACAGGCTTGCCGTCTTCCTGGGCATCCAGCACCAGCGTGGTCTGCGGACCGGATGCGAGCAATTCGCGGACGGTGCCCAGCGAGACGCCTTCGCGATTCACCACGGCGAGGCCGATCAGGTCGACCCAGTAGTACTCGTCGTCGCCGGCGGTGGGGAAGCTCGATCGGGGAATGAAGACCCGCGCGCCACGCAAGGCCTCGGCCGCGTTGCGGTCAGGCACCTCTGCTGACGAGGCGACGATGCAGTCGGAATGTTCCTTGGCTTCGCGGATCGGAAGCCGGAACGCGCGGCCTGCGGGAGCGCCCGGTGGCTGCAGGAACCAGCGCTTGGAAGAAAAGAGCGCCTCGGGTTCGGCGCTGTGGGGCAGGACCTTGAACCAGCCCTTGATGCCCCAGGCGTCGGCGATGCGCGCCACTTCGATCGCATCCGCCGGCAATTCGGCGGCTTCGAGGGTGGGCAGCATCGCCTGCAGGGGCTTAGGCAGCCGCCTTGGGAGCGGCAGCCGCCGCTTGCTTGATCAGGCGCAGGACGGTCAGCGAAGGCTGCGCGCCGACGCCCTTCCAGTAGGCCAGGCGATCCTGAGCGATGCGGATGCTTTCCTCGTTGTCCTTGGCGGCCGGGTTGTAGAAGCCCAGACGCTCGATGAAACGGCCATCGCGACGCTCGCGCTTGTCCGAGACGACGATGTTGAAGAACGGACGGCCCTTGGAGCCGCCGCGGGAGAGTCGAATAACGACCATGATTTATCCTTCGGGTGGTGCGGCGAGCCCAATCTTGTCTAAGGGCTCGCCCACGGAGTTCTTCCAGCGTCGAGACACGCGACATGGCCACCCGGCCAGCGACACGCTGAAAAGCCCACGATTATAGCCCGTACCCGCTTTTCCCCCACACCTGGCAGCGCCAGGACGTACCAAATGACCAACATCCGCCCCAGCCGCGACGAAGACGTCGAGGCCATCACCGCCATCTACGCCCATCACGTTCTGCATGGGACCGGCACCTTCGAGACCGACCCGCCGAGCGCCGCGGACATGGCGGCGCGGCGAGCGGATGTGCTCTCCAAGCGCCTCCCCTACCTCGTGGCGGAGCGCGATGGGGAGATCCTCGGCTTCGCGTACTGCAACTGGTTCAAGCCGCGCCCCGCCTATCGCTTCTCGGCGGAGGACTCGATCTACCTCGCCGATGCCGCCCGGGGCCAGGGGCTCGGCGCGAAGCTGCTCGACGCCCTCTCGCAGGCCGCCGAAGGGGTCGGCGTGCGCAAGCTCATCGCCGTCATCGGCGACTCCGCCAACGCCGGATCGATCGGCGTGCACACTGCCCAGGGCTTCACCCACGTCGGCGTGCTGAAGGACTGCGGCTGGAAATTCGGCGAGTGGCGCGACGTGGTCCTGATGGAGAAGGTCCTGGGCGAAGGCAACTCGACCAAGCCGGAATGAAGAACAAGACCCTGGCCGCATGGCTGGCCTTCCTGGGCGGCCCGCTCGGCCTGCACTGCTTCTATCTGCGGGGGCTTTCGAGCACTCTCGGCTGGCTGTTGCCGATCCCGACCGCGCTCGGCCTCTATGGCATCGAGCGCGCCCGGACGTTCGGGATGGACGACGGCCTGAGTTGGGCCTTGATCCCGATTCTCGGATTTGTCATCTCGGGCTGCGCACTGACGGCCATCGTCTACGGCCTCATGACGCCGGAAAAATGGAATGCGCGCTACAACGCCGGCGCAGCCACGGCCGCTGCATCGCCCGCCGGACGCACGAACTGGCTCACCATCGGCGCCGTCGTGCTTGCGCTTCTCGTCGGCAGCACCGTGCTGATGGCGAGCCTTGCATTCAGCTTCCAGCGCTATTTCGAACACGAGATCGAAGCGGGTCGAAGGATCTCGCAATAACCACAACTCACAAGGAGAGGAATATCAATGAAACACACCTCGGCACATGAATTTCTCGACCACGTCGCCGGCCGCAATCCAGGGCAACCGGAGTTCCTGCAGGCCGTGCAGGAAGTCATGGAAAGCCTCTGGCCGTTCATCGCGGCCCACCCCAGGTACGCGGAGCACGGGCTGCTGGAGCGGCTGATCGAACCCGAGCGCGTCGTGATGTTCCGCATCTCATGGATCAACGACCACGGCGACGTGCAAGTCAACCGGGGCTATCGCATCCAGCACAGTTCGGCGGTCGGCCCCTACAAGGGCGGCATGCGCTTCCATCCATCGGTGAACCTGTCCATCCTCAAGTTCCTGGCGTTCGAGCAGACGCTCAAGAACGCGTTGACCACGCTCCCCATGGGCGGCGGCAAGGGCGGCTCGGACTTCGACCCGAAGGGCAAAAGCCCCGGTGAAGTGATGCGCTTCTGCCAGGCGCTGGTGACCGAGTTGTTCCGTCACGTGGGCAGCGACACCGACGTGCCGGCCGGCGACATCGGCGTGGGCGGCCGCGAAGTCGGCTTCATGGCCGGCATGATGAAGAAGCTCAGCAATCGCGCCGACTGCGTCTTCACCGGCAAGGGCCTGAGCTTCGGCGGCTCGCTGATCCGGCCGGAAGCCACCGGCTACGGGACGGTCTACTTTGCCGAACAGATGCTCAAGCGCGCCGGGCGCGGTCTGCAGGGATTGCGCGTGAGCGTCTCCGGCTCAGGCAATGTCGCGCAATACGCTGTTGAAAAGGCGATGGCGCTGGGCGCCAAGGTGGTGACGGTGTCCGACTCCAGCGGCACCGTGATCGACGAGGACGGCTTCACCCCCGAAAAGCTCGCCGAGCTCATGGAAGTCAAGAACCATCTCTACGGCCGCGTGAGCGACTACGCCCAACGCGCCAAGGTCAACTTCAAGGCCGGCATCAAGCCCTGGGTCGTGCCGGTCGATGTCGCGCTGCCTTGCGCCACGCAGAACGAACTGGGCGCTCAAGATGCGGCCACGCTGATCGCGAACGGCGTTCGCTGCGTCGCCGAGGGCGCCAACATGCCGACGACGATGGAGGCGATCAAGCGTCTGCAGGACGCCGGCGTGCTCTATGCGCCGGGCAAGGCGAGCAATGCCGGCGGCGTGGCGACGTCGGGGCTGGAGATGAGCCAGAACGCGATGCGCCTGTCGTGGCCGCGCGAAGAGGTCGACCTCCGCCTGCACGACATCATGGTGGGCATCCACGAGACCTGCGTGCAGCACGGCCGCCGCGCCGACGGCAGCGTCAACTACGTGGACGGTGCAAACATCGCGGGCTTCGTCAAGGTGGCGGACGCGATGCTGGCGCAAGGCGTCATCTGAACGTCGACACGGGTGGCACCGGGCCACCCGGGGTCGCGGCGTCAGAAGATCTGCATGCCGACCCAGTACGCGATCGCGGCCACGAAGGCCGATGCGGGGATCGTCAGGATCCAGGCCCACACGATATTGCCGGCGACGCCCCAGCGCACGGCACTGGCGCGCTGGGTCGAGCCCACACCGACGATGGCGCCCGTGATCGTGTGCGTGGTCGAGACCGGAATACCGAGCGCCGTTGCCAGAAACAGCGTGAGCGCGCCGCCGGTCTCGGCACAGAAGCCGCCCACGGGTTTCAGCTTGGTGATCTTCTGGCCCATCGTCTTCACGATGCGCCATCCGCCGAACATGGTGCCGAGCGAGATGGCGGTGTAGCAGATGACGATCGTCCAGGTCGGCGGCGTCGGCGCATCGGCCGTGGCGTAGCCGGTGGCGATCAGCAGCATCCAGATGATGCCGATGGTCTTCTGCGCATCGTTGCCGCCATGGCCCAGGCTGTAGGCGCCCGCCGAGACCAGTTGCAAGCGCCGGAACCAGCTGTCGATGCGCGATGGCGTGGAGTGCCTGAACAGCCACGCGACCGCCACCATCATGAGCGAGCCCAGCATGAAGCCGAGCAGCGGCGACACGAAGATGAACGCGACCGTCTTCCAGATGCCCGCCGCGATCAGCGCACCCACGCCGGCCTTGGCGATCACCGCGCCCACGATGCCGCCGATGAGCGCATGCGACGAGCTGCTGGGAATGCCGTAGTACCAGGTGACCAGGTTCCAGGTGATCGCGCCCATGAGCGCGCCGAACACCACGTGCACGTCCACCACCTCCGGCTGCGCGATCCCCTTGCCGATCGTCGCGGCCACGCTCAGGTGGAACACGAAGACCGCGATCAGGTTGAAGAATGCCGCGAAGACCACCGCCTGTCCCGGCCGGAGAACGCCGGTCGAGACCACCGTAGCGATCGAGTTCGCCGCGTCGTGAAAGCCGTTCATGAAGTCGAAGAGGATGGCCAGCACGACCAGCACCACGACCACCCAGAGGGCGACTTGAACCGATGCCATTCGAAGTCCGCGGTCAGGAGTTCTCGAGGACGATGCCCTCGATCACGTTGGCGACGTCCTCGCACTTGTCGGTGATCGTCTCGAGCAGCTCGTAGATGGCCTTGAGCTTGATGACCTCGCGCACGTCGGGCTCCTCGCGGAAGAGCTTGCTCATGGCGCTGCGCATCACGCGGTCGGCGTCCGACTCGAGACGGTCGATCTCCTCGCAGGTCTTGAGCGTCGCCTCCGCCTTCACGGGGTCCGTGATCTTGCCGAGGAACTGGACCGCGTCCTTCACGCGCTCGCAGCACCTCACGCTGAGCGCGGTCAGGCGCGTGATTTCCTCGGTCATGTGGCGCACGTCGTACAGCGCCATGGTTTCGGCCGAGTCCTGGATCAGGTCGGCCACGTCGTCCATCGTGTTGATGAGCTTGTGGATCTGCTCGCGGTCGATCGGCGTGATGAAGGTCTTGTGGATGAGGCGGTTGACGTCGTGCGTGACCCGGTCCGCCGCGCGCTCGGCGTTGTCGACGTCGCGGTTGTACTGCTCGCGCAGATGCAGGTCGCTGTAATTCGCCACCAGATGTTCAAACGCGCGCGCGGCTTCGACGATGCGGTCGGCATGCTGATTGAACATCTCGAAAAAATTCCCCTCCCGGGGCAGCAGCTTGCCGAACATGTCGCTCTCCTGAGTTCGCGGCGGTCACACACTTTCGTGTGACAAATTCATGAAAAAACCGCGCAAGTGTAATGGGCAGGCCCGCAGACGGCCCTCAGAGCCGCTCGATCCGCTGGTCGGACACCTGGCGCAACTGGGCCTGCGTGACGCGGTCCGGGGCGATCTCGGCCAGCGGAAGCAGGACGAACGCGCGTTCGGAAATGCGCGGATGCGGGAGCGTCAGCGCCGGCGTCGCCATCGCCGCGTCGCCGTGATACAGCAGGTCGAGGTCGAGGGTACGCGGCGCATTCCGGTACGGCCGCTCGCGGCCCGCCCCGAGTTCCAGGCGCTGCAGTTCGCGCAGCAAGGGTTCCGGCGCCAGCCCGGTCTCGAGCGCCACCACCGCGTTGATGAAGTCCGGCCCGCTCGCATCGACAGGCGCGCTGCGATAGAGCGACGAACGCGAGACGACCCGCGATCCAGGCAGGGCATCGAGGTCCGTCATCGCGCGCAACACCGCCGCGCGCGCATCGCCGAGGTTGGCGCCGATCGCGACGTAGGCGCGGACGGTCATTCCGCCGCCGCGCTGCCCGCGGCTTCGCCGCCGCTGCGCGGCTTGCGCCGGCGGCGGCGCTTGCGCGCAGGCGCGAGCGCGACTTCGCCGTCGGGCGGCAAGGCGGCATCCGCCTCCGCAGCCGGCGAGGCCACCGGACGGGCCGCGGGCGCACCGCCGGATCGCGGCGCGCGCTGGCGAACCTTCTTGTGCTGTTCGTCGCGCACCTGGTCCATCAGGTCCTGCCGGCGCACATCGTCGGCCGTGCTGAATTCCTGCCACCACTCGGCGACCGCCTCGCCGATCTCGCCGACGTCGGCGCGCAGGCGCATGAAATCGAAGGCGGCGCGGAAGCGGGCCTGCTCGACCAGGCTGTAGGGCGTGGCGCCGCTGCGCTTGTCGAAGCGCGGCTGCATCATCCAGATCTCGCGCATGTCGGTGCCGAGCTTGCCGCGGCCGGAGACATCGCCGATGCGCGCATTGAAGACGTCGTCGATCGCATCCTGCAGCGCAGGGAACGGCGCCATCGGCCGCTCGTTGCCGCGCGGCTGCATGCGCGTGGCCCAACCGTCGCGGACGTCGGCCCACAGCACGCACGCGAGCAGGAAGCTCGGCGCCACGGGCTTTCCCTCGCCCACACGGCGGTCGGTGTCCTGAAGGGCGGCGCGCACGAAGGGCTGGTCGGCCCGCTCGACCACGATGTCGAGCAAGGGATAGATCCCGGTCGACATGCCGAGTGCACGGAGTTGCTCGATGGTCGCCACCGCATGGCCGGTCTGCAGGAGCTTGAGCATCTCGTCGAACAACCGGCTTTGCGGCACATCGGCGAGCAGCTTGCTCGACATCACCAGCGGCGCGGCCGTCTTGGGCTCCAGCTTGAAGCCGAGCGCGGCCAGCTTGGCGGAGAAGCGGATGGCGCGAATGATGCGGACGGGGTCCTCGCGATAACGCGTCGCCGGGTCGCCGATCATGCGCAGCGTCAGCTTCTTGGCGTCTCGGATGCCGTTGTGATAGTCGACCACGATCTGGCTGGCCGGGTCGTAGTACATCGCGTTCACGGTGAAGTCGCGCCGGGCGGCATCTTCTTCCTGCGGGCCCCAGACGTTGTCGCGCAGCACGCGGCCGCTTGCATCCACCGCGTGCTTCATGCCGGCCAGTTCGCCCTTGCTGGTGCGCTCGTTGCCGGCGACCTGCTCCGCACCATTGCTGTCCATGTAGGCGCGGAAGGTCGAGACCTCGATCACTTCATGTTCGCGGCCCCGGCCGTAGACGACGTGCACGATGCGAAAGCGCCGCCCGATGATGAAGGCGCGCCGGAAGAGGCCCTTGACCTGCTCCGGCGTCGCGTTGGTCGCCACGTCGAAGTCCTTCGGGCGCAGACCGAGCAGCAGGTCGCGGACCGCGCCGCCCACGATGTAGGCCTCGAAGCCGGCTTCCTGGAGGGTGGTCACGACGTTCCTGGCGCGCTCGTCTACCAGCGCCGGGTTGATGCCGTGGACGGCCGCCGCCACTTCCTGGCGCTTGCCGAAACGTGTCTTGCCGCGGGCCGCGGCAGCGCCGGACTTGCCAAGGAGCTTGTCGATGAATTGCTTGATCATTGGGTGGTGGGATTCGGCGCCGGGCGCCTCATTCATTTTCGAGCATCGACCGGATCAGGGGGATCGTGATCGCGCGCTGTGTCTGCAGGGCGTAGCCATCGAGTTGCGTGAGCAGCTCCATGAGACTTCCGAGGTCGCGGCTGAAGCGGTGGAGCATGTAGTCGAGCACCTCGTCGGACAGCATGACCCCGCGGCTGTCCGCCGCCTGGCGCAGCACTGCACGGCGCTCGGCCTCGCTCAGGACCTGCAGGTGAAAGACATGGCCCCAGCCGAGGCGGGTGCGCAGGTCCTCGCGCAGCGGCAGGTCGGCCGGGGGCACGGCCCCCGCCGCGACGACGCCGCGCTGCAGGCTCTGCGCATTGACGAACCAGTTGAACGCCGCGTGCTGCTGGACCGCCGTGTAGAGATGAACGTCATCGAGCAGGATCGCGCCCCAGCGTTCGTCGAACTCCGGCGGATCGGCGATCCCCGGGTGCAGCCAGCCGACGCTCGCACCCTGGTCCTTCAGCGCGACCCGTACGCCTTCGAGCAGGTGCGTCTTGCCGCTCCCGCTCTCGCCCCAGAGGTAGGTCGGCACCGGCGAGTGGACCGTCGGCGAGTGTCCGTCGCCGACCCACAACGTGAGGTGCCGCAACGCAGGCTCGTTCGGCCCGGCGAAAAAGCCCGCCAGCGTCGGGCCGCTCGCAAGGCCGATGTCGAGCGCGAGCTGCTTCATGCCCGGCCCGCCCGGGGCGGCTGAGGTGACGCGGATGACGCGAAATAAAGGTTCATAGGACAGTGCAGAACGCCGTGCGGCTGCCGGAAGGCGCTCGCCCCTTTCCGGGAAGGGGTGGTGCAAGTTCACGGCATGACCCGCCTGGGAACGGTCGGTGGGTCGGTGAGCGCCCTTAAAATCGTGTGGAATTCTATCGGCCCGACCGTCTTGGTTGCCGGCATCATTGTCCTCTCCTCCTTTCGTCCCCTCTCTCCAGCCCCCGGTCAGCCCATGAACTCCAATTCCACCACTCCGCTCAGCTACAAGGACGCCGGCGTCGACATCGATGCCGGGGATGCGCTGGTCGATCGCATCAAGCCGCTCGCCAGGAAGACGATGCGCGAAGGCGTGCTGGCCGGGATCGGCGGCTTCGGCGCCCTCTTCGAGGTGCCCAAGCGCTACAAGGAACCCGTGCTCGTGAGCGGCACGGACGGCGTGGGCACCAAGCTCAAGCTGGCCTTCGAATGGAACATGCACGATACGGTCGGCATCGACCTCGTGGCCATGAGCGTCAACGACGTGCTCGTCCAGGGTGCCGAGCCCCTCTTCTTCCTCGACTACTTCGCCTGCGGCAAGCTGGACGTCGACACCGCCGCCGCGGTGGTCGGCGGCATTGCACGGGGCTGCGAGCTCAGCGGCTGCGCCCTCATCGGCGGCGAAACCGCCGAGATGCCCGGTATGTACCCGGCCGGCGAATACGACCTCGCCGGCTTCGCCGTCGGCGCCGTCGAGAAATCCAAGATCCTGACCGGTCGGAACGTGAAGCCGGGCGACGTGGTGCTGGGCCTCGCTTCCGCCGGCGTGCACTCCAACGGATTCAGCCTGGTGCGCAAGGTCATCGAACGCGCAGGCGCCGCGCTTCCGGCCACGCTCGACGCCAAGCCCTTCCGCGAAGCCGTGATGGCACCGACCCGGCTCTACGTGAAGCCCGTCCTGACGGCGCTCGAGAAGCATCCGATCAAGGCGCTCGCGCACATCACCGGCGGCGGGCTGCTCGAGAACATCCCGCGTGTGCTGCCCGAGGGCACGGCTGCCCATCTGCGCAAGGGCAGCTGGCCGCAGACCGAGCTCTTTGCCTGGCTCCAGAAGGTGGCCGGCATCGACGACATCGAAATGAACCGCACCTTCAACAACGGCATCGGCATGGTGGTCGTGATCGACGCCGCTGAAGCGGCCGCCTGCGCCGACACGCTGCGCGCCGCCGGAGAGACTGTGTATGAAATCGGCGCCATCGCCGAGCGCGGCACCGGCGCCGCCGTCGTCGTCGCTTGAGCAACCCACCCGGGTGAGCGAACCGTTCGCAGCCGCGCCACGGTCCGTGGTGGCGGCCAGCTATCTCCTCATCGCCGGCACCCTGCTCCTCGTGATGTGGCAGGGACTGCTGCCCGGCCTGCTTTGCGTGTGCATCGGCTTCCTTGGAACACGGTGGATTGCCCGCATGCTGGATGCCTCCCTCCGGGGCTCCCGCAAGCTCAGCGCCAACGATCCAGCCTGGACCATGACGCGGCCCTTCGCCCGTGTTGCCGCGGCGACGGTCGTCATGCTGGCACCGATCGGCCTGCTGATCCTCGGTTTTGCCGAAGCGCGCGAATTCGTGCTCGACGCGCCCGACCAATACAAGGAACTGCTCGACTTCGTCGCCCGCACCATCCTGGAACTGCGCCTCAAGCTGCCGGCCGAGATCGCCGCCTACTTGCCGGAGGGCGCCGCCGAGGTTCAACGCACCGTCGCCGGTTATCTGCGCACGCAGGCCGGCTCGCTGGCGCTGACCGGCCGCGCATGGCTCGGGGGCCTGCTCTTCGCCTATGTCGGACTGATCGTCGGCGCGCTCGCGGCGGTGGCCAATCAGGCGCCCTCGCGCAGGCCGCTCGCCCGGCAGCTGCGTGAACGCGTCATCCTATTCGGCGAGGCCTTCGGGCAGATCGTCGCCGCGCAGTTCTGGATCGCGGCCTTCAACACCCTGCTGACCGCCGTGTTCCTGCTGTTCCTGCTCCCGGCCTGGAAGATGGAACTGCCCTACACGCCGGCGCTGATCACGCTGACCTTCGTGGCCGGGCTCGTGCCGATCGTCGGCAACCTCGTCTGCAACACCGTCATCACGCTGGTGGGCCTGTCGGTTTCGCCGATCGTCGCACTGGCGTGTCTTGCGTTCCTGATCCTGATCCACAAGGCCGAATACCTGATCAACGCCAAGGTGGTCGGCAGCCGCACACAGATGTCGGTGTGGGAACTGCTCGCGGTCATGTTCGTGGCCGAAGCGGTGTACGGCCCGGCGGGACTCGTGGCGGCGCCGCTCTTCTACGCCTATCTCAAGAAAGAGCTCAAGGCGGCCGAGCTGGTCTGAGGCCGCAATGTCCTGAATTGATCGATTCAGGTCCGGCCGGGTGCGGACGAATCGGCTTCCGCCGCCTGAAGATCGGGCGCATCATCCACCAGCTTTCCGGAGTTTGCGCCCATGAAGACCTGTCTCATTGTGATCGACGTCCAGGAGTCGTTCCGTCATCGTCCGTTCTTCACCGATCGCGACACCGGGCCGTACCTGTCGGCGCAGAACGCCCTGATCGCTGTATTCGTCAAGGCCGGCGCGCCCATCGTCCGGGTCTTCCACAGCGACGGCCCCAAGACCGCGGAAAACCCGTTCGCGATCGAATCGGGCCACGTCCGCCCGCTCGAAGGCCTGGCGGATTTCCAGGCTGCGGCGTCCTTCACGAAAAACCGCCACAGCGCGCTCGTCGGCACGGGGCTCGATGTCTGGCTCACCCGCCACCACATGGACCGCATCGTCATCAGCGGCATCCGCACCGAACAATGCTGCGAGACCACCGCCCGCCACGCGTCGGACATGGGCTGGCAGGTCGACTACGTCACCGACGCCACGCTGACCTTCGACATGACGCAGCCGGACGGCCAGCGCCTTTCGGCGGACGACATCAAGATGCGCACCGCGACGGTGTTGCAAGGCCGCTTCGCGACACTCTGCAGCGTGGACGAAGCGCTTGCCCGCCTCGGCGAGAAGGTCGCGGCATGAACACCCGGCGCGTCGCGATCCTCGCGTTCGATGACGTCGAGGCGCTGGACCTCGCGGGGCCGTACGAGGTCTTCACGACGGCCACCCGCATGCACCAGCGGGCCGCGCCGTCCGCACCGCCGCTGTTCGAGGTCGCCTGCGTGGCCCGCACGAGCGCGCCGGTGCGCATGCGGGCGGGCTTGTCGATCCTGCCGTCCTTCACCTTCGCGGACGCGCCACCGCCTCAGGTCCTGATCGTGCCCGGCGGGGTCGTGGACGGCGCGATGGCCTGCGCCGAAACGATCGGCTGGATCGCCAGCGCGAGCCGCGAGGCGGAACTGGTCGCATCCGTCTGCACCGGCGCCTTCCTGCTGGCCGAGGCCCGGGTGGTGGAAGGCGGCCCGGTCACGACGCACTGGGAGGACGTCGCGGACCTGCGTCACCACTTCCCGAAGCTCGACGTGCAGGTGGCCGTGCGCTGGGTCGACCAGGGACGCATCGTGACGTCGGCAGGAATCACCGCCGGCATCGACATGAGCCTGCACCTGGTGTCGCGGCTTGCCGGAGAGGCGCTCGCATTGCGCACCGCCCGGCAGATGGACTTCGCATGGACGCGCCCCACGCCCTAGACGACGAGCCGATCCGCGTCATCTTCGCCCTGCTGCCCCAGAGCCTCGTGCTCGACTGGGCCGGCCCGGCGGAGGCGCTTCGCATCGCGAACCAGTTGCTGATCGCCAGCGGCCGGCCCGCGCGATTCGAACTCGTTTTCTCGAGTCCCGAACCGACCTCGGTCAGTTCGGTCGGTGTCACGCTGTCGGGGTTGCAGCCCTTACCCTCGATGTGGGCGTCGCCGTCATGGGTCGTGCTGGTCGGCATGCCTGGGCGGACCATCTCCGTGGACAGCCCGCCGGCGCAGGCCCTGCTGCGTTGGCTGCGCGGGCTGCGGTTGGAACAGGGTCGCCTCGAACTCGTGACCATCTGCGCCGGCACGCTGCTCGCCGCGCATGCCGGCCTCGTGGCGGGGCGGCGGGCCACGACGCATCACCATCATCTGGAGGAACTGCGGGGCGTCGAAGCGCAGTGCGACGTCGTCTCCAATCGCGTCTTCGTGCTCGACCCGCCGCTCTACAGCAGCGCCGGCGTGACCACCGGCGTCGACCTGATGCTGCACCGTATCGCAGAAACGTGCGGCGAATCGCTCGCCGCGCGCGTGGCGCAAACCATGGTGGTGGCGATGCGGCGCGGACCGCACGACCCGGAACTCTCCCCCTTCCTCGCCTACCGCAACCACCTCCATCCGGCGCTGCACAAGGTGCAGGACGCCGTCAGCGAACAGCCGCAGGCCGACTGGACCGTGCCGCGGATGGCCGACGTCGCCCACACCTCGCCGCGCCACCTGACGCGACTTTTCGTCGAGCATGCCGGTGTCGCGCCGCTCGCCTATTTGCGCCGTCTTCGGCTGGCAACCGCACAGGTTGCGCTGCAGTCGGGCGCCAACGTCACGCGCGCGGCGGAGATTTCGGGATTCGGGTCGGACACCCAGTTGCGCCGCGCGTGGCGGCAGTTCGGCCTGGCCGGTTCACCGTCGAGCGCGGGCTAGAGATAGCCGCAGAAGCGCAGGATGTGGCCATCGGGCTCGCGAATGGCGAATTCGCGCAGGCCCCAGGGCTGCGAAGTCGGCGGCTCGATCACGACGACGCCGCGTTTCACGTACGCAGCGTGCAACCCATCCACATCGCGCCCGACGTGGATCACGATCTCGCCGCGCCACGGCTGGGCATCGCGACGGCCGCATTGCCACAAGCGGATGTAGACCGGATCTCCATACGTGCGATCGCCCTTCTTCACACGCGCATAGCTCGGCGGCTCGCCAGCGATGAAGTCGATCTCGAAGCCAAGCACATCGCGGAAATAGCGTGCAGCGCGCGCGGCGTCCGTCACCGGCAGCACCGGCTGGACGCCATGGAACTCATGCAGCGTGCCGAGGTCGACCGCCGGGGCCACGCCGCCCGCACGCTCGACGCCGGGCGAGCCCTGGCCGCCTGGATGCGGGCCGGCTGCCGGCGGCGATCCCATCAGCTCTCCGCGCGGCGCAGCGCGGCGACGCGCTCCGCGATGGTGTCGATGTCCAGCGCTTCGTCGGCGTGCGCGAGATAGGTCTCGAGATCGCGCACCGCGAGCGCCGAGTTGCCCTGCTCGGCATGCGCCAGGCCGCGATCGCGGTACTCGCCCCAAGCCTCGGGAAACAGCGCGACGAGGCGGTCCTGCACCGCGATCGCGCGCTGCCAGTCTTCCTGCGCGTGGTGGATCTCCTTCAGGTTGCGCAGCATGCGCCCGATGATCTCCCGCGGCGTCGCCGGCTGGAGGTACAGGCCCAGCGGCACGTCGAAATCGCCCACGAGCCCGTTGCTGCGCTTGTACGGCTCGAGCCGCTCGCTGAGCTCCTCGCGCGACAACGACTTGCCGGTGAACGGGTCGATGACCACCTGCCCCTTGGGCAACGTGACCTTGAGCATGAAATGCCCCGGAAAGCCCACCCCGCGCGCCTGCAGCCCGAGGCCGTGCGCCAGTTCCATCCACAGCACCGCGAGCGATATCGGAATGCCGCGGCGCGTACGCAGCACGGCGTTGAGGTAGCTGTTGTCCGGGTCGTAGTAGTCGTTGACGTTGCCGCCGAAACTGAGGTCGTGGAAGAAGAACTGGTTGAGCGTGCGCAGCCGGTGCAGCGGCGCCGCATCGGCCGGCAGGCGGCGCTTGAGGCGCGCGAGCAGCTGATCGACGTCGCCCAGCACCTGCTGGACGTCGAGCTCGGGGTATTCGTCCTGCGCGATGCTCGCCGCCGCCTCGAGCAATGGAAACTGCTCGTCGCTCTTGACGAGCGATTCGAAGTACTCAAGAGCAGTGGGCGCCTGGAAGCTGAACGTCATGTGGCTTTGTAGAGGAGCAAAGGGGGAGCGTCAAGGCTGCCGATACGGAGGTCGCGAAGCGGGCGATCAGCGACGCACGAAACTGCGCAACTTCACGCCGACCAGGGCAAGCACCGCGAAGTAGAGAACCGCGGCGCCGGCGATGAGCGCCGCCAGCAGGCCGATGCGATGCAGGCGCGCGTCGCGCAGGGCGATCCAGTCGAAGTGCCGAGCCCCCCACAGCAGAAGGACCGCCAGCACCAGCGTACCGATCGTCACCTGGAGCAGGAACTTGCCCCACCCCGGCTCGGGCTTGTAGCTGCCGCGCCGGATCAACCCGACCAGCAGCCAGGCGGCATTGACCATCGCGCCGATGCCGATCGTGAGCGTGAGTGCCGCGTGCTGCAGCAGCGGCACCAGCAGGAGGTTGAGCGCCTGTGTGAGCACCAGAACACCCACCGCGATGAACATCGGGGTGCGCATGTCGTGCTTGGCGTAGTAGCCGGGCGCGAGCACCTTGATGGCCACGAGCCCTACCAGCCCGACGCCGTAGCCCATCAGTGCCGCGGTGGTGCGGCGCACGTCCGCCTCGCCGAACGCACCGTTGTGGAACAGCACAGCGACCAGCGGCTGAGAGAAGACCAGCAATGCGAGCGCGCAAGGCACGGACAGGAGCACGACGAGGCGCAGACCCCAGTCCAGCATCGACGAATAGCGGGCATCGTCCTTCGCCGCGCGGGCGCTCGCCAATTGCGGCATCAGCACGACGCCCAGCGCCACGCCCAGCAGCGCGGTCGGGAATTCCATGAGGCGGTCGGCGTTGGTGATCCAGGTGACGCTGCCGGTCGCCAGGTGCGACGCGATCTGCGTGTTGATCAGCAGCGAGATCTGCGCGACGCTGACCCCGATGAGCGCGGGCAGCATCAGGCCGACGATCTTGCGCGTCGTCGGGTCGGTCCACGCCGCGCGAATGGCCGCGGCGCTGGCGCCGATCCTGGGCAGCATGCCCAGGCTTCGCAAGGCCGGAATCTGGATCGCCAGTTGCAGCAGTCCGCCGACCATCACGCCCACGCACTGGGCATAGATCGGCTCGATGCCCAGTCGGCGAAACCAGGGCGCGCCGATCACGATCGAGAGGATCAGCGCCACATTGAGCAGCACCGGGGACGCCGCCGGCACCGCGAACTTGCGCCAGGTGTTGAGCACGCCGCCGGCCAGCGCCACGAGCGACATGAAGCCGATGTAGGGAAACATCCAGCGCGTCATGACGACCGCGGCCTCGAAGCCGTCCGGCTTGAGCCCGCTCGCCATCGCCCAGACCATGACCGGCGCACCGATCACGCCCAGCGCGCAAATGAACACGAGGGTCCAGGTCAGGAGTGTCGAGACGTGGTCGACCAGACTTTTGGCGCCTTCCTGGCCTTCTTCGGTCTTGGTCGCCGCGAGCACGGGCACGAAGGCCTGACTGAAGGCGCCCTCGCCGAACACGCGGCGAAACAAATTCGGGATGCGAAACGCGACGTAGAAGGCGTCGGTCATCGCGCTGACCCCGAACACGGAGGTCATGAGCACGTCGCGGATGAGCCCCGTCACCCGGGAAGCGAGCGTCAGAAGCGAAACGGTGGAGGCGGATTTGAAGAGAGACACGGCCCGCGAGTGTATGAAACTGGCACGACCAAGCCAGGACGCCCGCGGAACCGGCTCCGCCGGGCCGCTGGGTGTGCCCCCGGAGAGGGGCTGGCGAAGCGACACGAAGTGCGCGAAGCCTGGGGGAGATATAATGGTCGGCTTTGCTGCAACATCCACAGACACTCAAGGAACATCACCGTGGCATCTACCAAGCCCAAGAAAAAGAACCCGCGCCTCGCGTCGGGCCGCAAGCGCGCCCGCCAGGACGTCAAGCTCAACGCTGCGAACACCTCGCTGCGCTCCAAATACCGCACCGCCGTGAAGAACGTCGAGAAGGCCGTCCTGGCCGGCGACAAGACCAAGGCGGCTGAAAACTTCGCCAAGGCCCAGAGCGTCCTCGACACCGTCGCCGACAAGGGCATCTTCCACAAGAACAAGGCAGCTCGCGACAAGAGCCGCCTCGCAGCCAAGGTCAAGGCCCTGGCCCTCGCCGCCTGACACTTTCAGGCAAACAGCCCGGACCGGTTCGCTGGTCCGCCGTTTGATCCGGGTGCGCTGCAGCAAAGAAAAGAAAAACCGCCTTCGGGCGGTTTTTTCATGGGCGTTCGGTTTCCGGGGCGCTGCCGGGGCGCGCGCCTCGCGTTACTTTTCCGTCACGACCGGCGGCTTGGCGGGCGCCCTGACCGGGGCTTCGGGCGCGTCCGGCACGAGGCAGGCTTCCGCCACCTGCAGGTTGTTGTCCTTGGCGAAGTTGACGCAGAAATCCCAGGCCATCGGCTCCGCGTCGCGGAGCTGGCGATTCACGACCACGCACTTGACGCCGTTGATGACCGTCGGAATGCACCACGGCGAATAGCTCAGGTGGCTCCCCGGCTGCGGTCCACCCGGGCGGAACGAACACATCACGCCGGCCAGCCGTTCGGCCCAGTCGCTCGGGCGAAAGGTGCGGCCATCGTGGGTGATGCCCTGAATGAAGATTTCTTTGGCGTTGGGAGAGACCATCGGTCGGTCGGCGGGGGATGAATGCACGGGCTCATGCTGCGCCGCACAACCGATTCTATCCGGTGGTCCCGCGCGCGACATATGCAGGGGCATTGGTGTGATGCGCAATCCTCAATGAAGGCTTCAAAACGCACGCCTAGAATCCGCCTTCCCTTTTCCGGAGATACGCATGAGCGCCAACGCCGCCCCCTCTTCGCCCCATGTCATGAACACCTACGGCCGCCTGCCGATCGCGATGTCGCACGGCCAGGGCTGCCGAGTCTGGGACACCGAGGGCCGTGCGTACCTCGATGGACTGGGCGGCATCGCCGTCAACACGCTGGGTCACAACCATCCGGAACTGGTGCCCGCCTTGCAGGACCAGATCTCGAAGCTGATCCACAGCTCCAACTACTACTACGTCCCCGGCCAGGAAACGCTCGCGGCCAAGCTGACCGAGCTCGCCGGCCTGACCAACGTCTTCTTCTGCTCGACCGGCCTGGAGGCCAACGAGGCGGCCCTCAAGCTCGCGCGCAAGTTCGGCCACGACAAGGGCATCGAGCGGCCCGAGATCGTGGTCTACGAGGCCGCCTTCCACGGCCGCAGCATCGCCACGCTGTCGGCCACCGGCAATCCCAAGGTGCAGAAGGGCTTCGAGCCGCTGGTCGAGGGCTTCATCCGCGTGCCGCTCAACGACATCGACGCCCTGAAGAAGGCCACCGAAGGCAATCCGAACGTCGTCGCGGTGTTCTTCGAGACCATCCAGGGCGAAGGCGGCATCCACCCGATGCGCTGGGAGTACCTGCGTCAGGTGCGCCAGCTCTGCGACGAGCGCGACTGGCTCATGATGATCGACGAGGTGCAGTGCGGCATGGGCCGCACCGGCAAGTGGTTCGCGCACCAGTGGGCCGGCATCAAGCCCGATGTGATGCCGCTGGCCAAGGGGCTCGGTTCCGGGGTTCCGGTCGGCGCAGTGGTTGCGGGTCCGCGTGCCGCCAACATCTTCGGCCCGGGCAACCACGGCACGACTTTCGGCGGCAACCCGCTCGCCATGCGCGCCGGCATCGAGACGATCCGGATCATGGAGGAACAGAAGCTGCTCGAGAACGCCGCGAATGTCGGCGCTCACCTGAAGGCCGCGCTCGAACGCGAGCTGGGCGGCGTCCCCGGGGTCAAGGAAGTCCGCGGCCAGGGCCTGATGCTCGGCATCGAACTGGATCGGCCGTGCGGCGTGATCCTCAACCGCGCCTGCGAAGCCGGCCTCTTGCTGAGCGTGACCGCCGACAGCGTGATCCGACTCGTGCCACCATTGATCCTGAGCATCGCCGAAGCGGACGAAATCGTGGCGATCCTCGCCCCGATCGTGAAAGCCTTCCTCGCGGAACCTCAGCCATGAGTCAGACGCCTGCCATCAAGCACTACCTGCAGTTCTCGGACTTCACCGCGGACGACTACGTCTACCTGTTCACGCGCGCCGCGCTGATCAAGAAGAAGTTCAAGGCCTACGAGAAGCACCAGCCGCTGGTCGACCGGACGCTGGCCATGATCTTCGAGAAAGCCTCGACCCGTACGCGCGTGAGCTTCGAGGCGGGCATGTACCAGCTCGGCGGCAGCGTGGTGCACCTCACCACCGGCGACAGCCAGCTCGGGCGCGCCGAGCCGATCGAGGACAGCGCCAAGGTCATCAGCCGCATGGTGGACCTCGTGATGATCCGGACCTTCGAGCAGACCAAGATCGAAGGCTTTGCGGCGCACTCGCGTGTGCCGGTGATCAACGGGCTGACCAACGAGTTCCACCCCTGCCAGATCCTGGCGGACATCTTCACCTTCATCGAGCATCGCGGCTCGATCGCCGGCAAGACGGTGGCCTGGGTCGGCGACGGCAACAACATGGCCAACACGTGGCTGCAGGCGAGCGAGATCCTCGGCTTCACGGTGCACGTGAGCACCCCGAGCGGCTACGAGGTCGACCAGTCGATCGCGGGCATCCGCTCCAGCGAGAGCTACAAGGTGTTCAAGGATCCGATGGAAGCCTGCCGCGGCGCCGACCTGGTCACCACCGACGTGTGGACCAGCATGGGCTACGAAGCCGAGAACGAGGCCCGCCGCGCCGCCTTCGCCGAATGGTGCGTCGACACCGAGATGATGCGCGTCGCGCAGCCGGATGCCCTTTTCATGCACTGCCTGCCGGCGCACCGCGGCGAGGAAGTGGAAGCCGAGGTCATCGACGGCCCGCAGTCGGTGGTCTGGGACGAGGCCGAGAACCGGATGCACGTGCAGAAGGCGCTCATGGAATATCTTCTGCTGGGCCGCCTGGCCTGAGCCTTCATGCCGGGCACTGGGCTTGCGCGGCGTCCTTCGCGGCGCGCCGCAGGCAATCGATGAACACGCGCGCCGCCGGCGTCAGCGCCTGGCTGTCGCGCACCAGCAGCGCGATCCGCAGGCTCGCGAGCGCGGGGCCGGCCAACGACAACCGCACGAGGCCGCTCGACATCGCATGACCGCTCACCACGCTGCTCGACAGCAGCGCCAGCGCGTCGGTCCTGTAGAGCAGCGTGAGCGCCATGTGCGTCGATTGACAGGCGATCACGTCGGCCGGCGCTGCGGTCCGCCGCGCGGCGAAAAGCCTCTGAAGCAGCGTCAATCCATAGCCCGGCACCAGCCAGAGGCAATGCTGCAGGCTGGACAGCGATCGCGCCCTGGCCTGCGGATGGCCGGCGCGCGCGGCGACGACCAGTGGGTGCTCCAGCAGCACCTCGCGCTCGAGGCCGTCCTGAGGGGGATCGCCTGATTCGCTGATCACGGCGAAGTCGTAGTCGCCGCCATGCCAGCGCGCGTCGGCATTCGGCCACGTGAGTTCCTGCAGTTCGAGTGCCACGCCGGGCCGCCGCGCACGGAAATCGATCAGCGCCGCCGGCAGCAGTTGCGCTGCCGTCGAACTGAATGCAATCGACAGCCGGCCGCCGGTGCCGTCGCGCAGTTCGGCGATTTCCTCCTGCGCGCGCCGCACCTCGTTGAACAGCAGATGGCTGCGCCGCAACAGCGCCGCGCCGATGTCGGTCGGCGCCACGCCCTTGACGCTGCGGGCGAACAGATTGGCGCCGATGCCGCGCTCCAACTCGCGCACGGCGTGCGTCACCGCCGGTTGGGTGAGCCCCAGCCGGCGGGCAGCAGAACGGATGCTGCCGGACTCGGCCACCGCTCGAAAGATCTCGAGCTGGCGAAGGCTCGGGTAGTCCAGGGCAGCGGAGGAAACGCGCTCGTGGCTATCAATTGAATTGATCATCTATAAAAAATCTCTGTCTTTTATTTATATCGCCGCGTTTCTACAGTGGAGGCTCCCGCTCACGCAAGCCCCTCCACAGGAACCTCCGATGACACTCGCACTCCCTCGCTGGACCCGCTCGGTCCTGCTCTCACTGGGCCTCGCGGCCGCCGTGGCCGCCCAGGCCGATACCAAGCCGCCGGTGCGCATCCTGGTCGGCTTCGCCGCCGGCGGCGGTGTGGACACGATGGCGCGCATCCTTGCCGAAGGCCTGGGGCAGGCACTGGGCCAGACCTTCGTGGTCGAGAACCGACCGGGCGCCGGCGGCCTGATTGCCGCACAGGCCCTCAAGGCCGCCCCGCCCGACGGCGCCACGCTTCTGCTCACCAACGACCACACCGTCGCGATCCTTCCGCACACGCTGAAGAACCCCGGGTTCAATCCCGCCAAGGACTTCGCGCCGGTCGCCCTCATCACCGACAAGACCGTGTTCGCGCTGGCGACGCATCCCGGCACGGGCATCAAGCAGCTCAAGGACATCACCGAGTGGGCGCACCAGAACCCCGGCAAGGCCAACTTCGGCGTGCCCGCGCCGGGCAGCATGCCGGAGTTCGCGGTCGGCCTCATCGCCAAGGGGCTGCAGGTCGATGCCACGTCGGCGCCCTACCGCGGAGGATCGCCGCTGGTGATGGATCTGTCCGCCGGACAGATTCCGTTCGGCGTCACCTCGACATTCGAGCTCGTGTCGTTTGCGAAAAGTCAGAAGGTGAGATTCCTCGCGGTGTCAGGCACCACGCGGAACCCGGACCTGCCGGACGTGCCGACCTTTGCCGAACTCGGCATCAAGGGCCTCGAGTTGCCCAACCTCGCGGGTCTCTACGCGCCGGCTGGAACCCCGCCCGCGGTGATCGCGCGCTACACCGAAGCCGCGCGCACGGTGCTGTCGTCGGAAAAGGTCAAGGAACGGATGCAGGCGCTGGGTTCGGCGCCGAACTTCGGCGGCCCGGAAGCGCTGGCCCAGGGCGTCCAGCGCATCTCGGACGCCTGGGGGCCGGTGATTCGCCAGTCGGGCTTCCAACCGCAATGAACCCTTCCATGCAAGACAACACCCAGATGACCGACACCACTGTTCGAAACTGCTTTTCGGCGAACTACCCCGAGGCCCGCGCCAAGTTCATCGCCGCCGCCGAGCGCGTGGGCGCCCATCTCGAGCACCACTTGCTCGAAGGCATCCCTGGCGCAAGCGGCGAAACGCTTGCGACCGACGTGGCGCTGCTCGGCACGGCCGACGCGACCTCGCTGGTGGTGCTCAGCTCGGGCGTGCACGGCGCCGAGGGCTTCTGCGGATCGGGTTGCCAGATCGCGCTGCTGCAGGACGAGATCCTGCTGAACAAGGCGCGCGATCGCGGCGTTGCGCTGCTGCTGATCCACTCGATCAATCCCTACGGCTTCTCGCACATCCGCCGCACCAACGAGGACAACATCGACCTCAACCGCAACTTCATCGACTTCGCGCGGCCCACGCACAACCCGGCCTACGCGGGACTGCACGACCTCATGCTGCCCGCGCAGTGGCCGCCCACGGAGGAAAACGCGCGTGCGCTGGCCGATCACGTCGCCGCGCACGGCGAGATCGCCTTCCGCGAAGCCGTGACGACGGGCCAGTCCGGATTCGCCGACGGCCTCTTCTATTCGGGCACCGCGCCGAGCTGGAGCAACCGCACCCTGCGCGCCATCCTGCGCCGGCATGCGGCCAACCGCCGGCGCATCGCGTGGATCGATGTGCACACCGGCCTGGGCCGCTGCGGACACGGCGAGAAGATCCACGCCGGCCTGCCGGGCACGCCCGACAACCTGCGGCTCACCCGTGCGATCTGGGGCGCCGATGTGGTGGCGGCGTGGGAAGGCGATTCGACCTCGCGCCAGGTGGTGGGCCATGCGGTGAGCGCCGTCTTCGGCGAGTGTCCGCAAGCCGAGAGCGTCGGCATTGCGCTGGAATACGGCACGCGCAAGCTGACAGCGATGGACGCCCTGCGCGCCGAACACTGGCTGCATCGCTACCCGGATGCCGCCACCGCCGCACAGCGCGCCAGCATCAAGCAGGCACTGCGCGATGCCTTCTACGTGGACGACGACGAATGGCGAGGCATGGTCGCCGGCCAGTGCCGCACCGCGTTGCTGCAGGCCTGCCTGGCCCTCGGAAACTAAATCCCCCTCGACCGACGGTCATTTGGAAAGTACCGTCCATCGCGCTACCTTCGCGCCATGAACGCAAGACTCTGGGATATCTCCCCGCCGGTGCACGAAGGCGCACCGGTGTTTCCCGGTGACACACCGTACCGGCAGCGCTGGGTCGCGACCATCGCGCCGGGCTGCCCGGTCAACGTCAGCGAGATCGCGTTGTCGCCGCACATCGGGGCGCACGCCGATGCGCCGATTCACTACGATCCCGACGGCGCGACCATCGGCCGGGTCGACCTTCCTCCCTATCTGGGTCCGTGCCGCGTGATCCATGCGATCGCGCGCGGTCCGCTCGTTGAATGGGCACACATCGCACATGCGATCGACGCCCTGCCGCCGCGCGTGCTGGTCCGCACCTACGAACGCGCGCCCGTCGACCGGTGGGATGCCCAGCTCGCGGCCTTCGCCCCCGCCACCATCGAACGCCTGGCGACCCTCGGCGTGGTCCTCATCGGCATCGACACCGCAAGCATCGATCCGGCCGACAGCAAGACGCTCGACAGCCACCAGACCATCCGCCGGCTCGGACTGCGGGTGCTCGAGAACCTCGTGCTCGACGAAGTGCCCGAAGGCGACTACGAGCTCATCGCCCTGCCGCTCAAGCTCGTGAACGCGGATGCGTCGCCGGTGCGCGCGGTGCTGCGCGAACTGGCGCGCCCGGGACCGGGGGCGTAAGCTATTCATTGAAACCGCCCGACGTGGAGGGCACTAAACGGAGGTAACCGATGTTCAGTGACGACGAACTCGCCCAGCTGCGCACGCACGGTGTCGTGCTCTTCGCCAAGCGTGTCATCTTCGACGCGCAGCCACCGATGTCCGCAGAGCAGATCGCGGCCGTGCAGGCCATCTGCGCAGGGCCGATTCCGCCGGATCTTCTTTCGCTCTGGCGCGTCACCGCAGGCGGGCGGCTGGACTACGACCTGCACCTTCGAATGAACGGCAACGAGGAGTCGTTCAGCTGGAACGAGCTCTTCTGGAACGGCAGCGACGCCTACCACGACCTGCAGGGATGGATCGACCACGAGCTCCAGGGCGCCAGGAATGCGGCCACTGAGAGCGCCGAGACCTGGGACGGCAAGCTCACGCTGCTTCCGTTCGGCGGCTTCGAGTACTGCGACCGCGTCTACACCGTGGTGGAGTCCGGCGCCGACTACGGGCACGTGCTCGCGTGGAAACAGGGCCTGCCGGAAGCTTGGGCGCACGAGATGCACGAGGACGGCATGACGACCGTCGCGCACGACCTCTACGCGGCCTTCGATGCGCTGCGACTCGACGAGGACCCGCTCCATCCCGCCGGCGAATACTTCACCGGGCAGGCGCTGCTCGAATACCTCGACGACCGGCACCAGGAGGACGGCCTGCCGGTCGAGCTGATGGACAAGGTGATCGCCTTCTACCGCCAGGCGATGGTGGACTGGCGCGCGCCGCTCGCCAACGGCACGCTGGGCGACGACGGACCGCTGTCGCGCATCGCGCTGCGCCACGCGGTCGCGACCGACGACGAGGAACTCGTGGCGAAGCTGCACGCCGCGGGTGTTTCACTCGACGGCCCCTTGAGCGGCAGCGCGATCGCAACCGACCTCGCGATCGGCCATGGCGCACATGCAGCTGCGGCTGCGCTGGTGCGCGCCGGGGCGCCGGTGGCTCCGGACGCGTTGGACGCCATCGACAGCGCGATCTCCCCCGAGCTCGCCGACCTGCTGCTCACGCACGGCGCGCAAGCCAGCGCCACCGCCATCGCCGAATGCGTGGCCTGCGGCGCGCCCGCCGCGGCACGGGTGATTGCCGGTGCCTATGCGCAGTCGCACGACGACCTTCCGGCCGCATATACCGCCGCAAGGGACGAGATGCTCGCCGAGCTGGAATCCTCGCTGGTCGAAGTCCGCGAAGGCCGGCTGACGCACTACCTGGGGCTGGCGGGGCTGACCCGCCGCGCGGATCACCTGCGCAGCTTCAGCTTGTGACTCAGGCGTCGTAGAGCCAGGGTACGTCGAGCAGCCTGGCGCCGAGCACCCGCAGTGCCGCGTCGCGGCCGATGCGCACCAGGCCGGTCGCGTGGAAGATTTCGCCGTTGCGCCGCGCGCGCGCCTGTACGTTGGCGTTGCGCTCCCAGCGTTCGGCGGCATAGCGCGCAAAGGCTGCGGGCACCTGCGCTGCAGCGCCTCCGTCGAGCGCATCGGCCAGCGCGACGGCATCCTCGATGGCCATGCCCGCACCCTGCGCGAGGTACGGCAACATCGGATGCGCCGCGTCGCCGGTCAGCGCGATGCGCTCGCCGGCCATCTGGTGCGGACCGGTGAGCGGCGGGCGGTCGTTGAGCGTCCAGGCCCGCCACGAAGGCACGGCTTCGAGCAAGGCCTGCAGTTGGCCGCAGGTGCGCCCGGTGGCCTGCTGCAGCGCGGCGAGGCTCGTCCGGCGATCCCAGTCGCGCGCATCGCCTTCGGGCGCGGCCTCGGCCAGCACCACCACGTTCAGTGCATCACCCCGGCGCACCGGATACGACACCGCATGCAGCCGCGGACCGAGCCAGACGTCGACGCGCGTGCTGCGCAGCGCCGCCGGGAGCGCCGACTGGTCGACCATCGCCCGCCATGCCGTATGACCCGTGGCGCGCGGCGGCGAGGCATCCTCGATCACGCTGGGGCGGACCGTGCTCCACAGGCCGTCGGCGCCGATCAGCGCATCGGCTTCCCACACTCGGGCATCGGAACTGGCCGCGGAGACGGAATCGTCCCGCGCGGTCACCTGCGCCACGCGGGCGCCGGTGGTGAGCCTCACCGCCCCGCTGCCGCGAACCGCCGCGAGCAGCAGTGCATGGAGATCCGCCCGGTGCACGCAAAGATAGGGCGCGGCGTAGTTGTGCAGCATCGCGTTGCCCAGCGGCAGCCGCGCGATTTCGTTGCCCGCGGTGGCGCTGCGGACCACCAGCGCCTCCGGCCGCGCCGCGACGCGCATCAGGCCCTCGGAAACACCGAGCGCCTGCAGCCTCCGCGTGACGTTCGGCCCGAGCTGGATGCCGGCGCCGATTTCGCCGAAAGCCACCGCTTGCTCCAGCAGGTCGACGCGATGACGCCGGCGCGCAAGCGCCAGTGCGCTCGCGAGGCCCGCGATGCCGCCTCCCGCGATCAGGATGTGTGCCGCCATCGACTGACGCGCTCAGTGCGAGCGCGGCACGGATGTCTTGCCTGCTTCAGCCGACGTGCCGGCGGGGGTCGAACAACTGCCGCAGCTGTCGCACGAACCGCAGCCCGAGGTCTTGCCCAGCGATTCGGCCAGCCGGCCGGCGCGTTCCGCATCGACCAGGCCCGCGCGTTGCGAGCCAGCAGCCACCTTGGCGGCCATTCCCCGGCGCCAGCTGCCGGGCATCCAGCGCCAGACCGCGTAGATCGCGGCCATCGCGACGATCAGAGCGACGACGATTTGTTGTGCCATCTCATCCTCCTGTGAGAACCAGGGCCACCCGATAGGTGATCCAGCACGCAATGTAGGCGAGTCCGAACAAATAGCCAGCCATGAAAATCACGTAGCGCCACGACCCGGTTTCGCGCTTGACGGTGGCCAGCGTCGAGATGCATTGCGGCGCAAAGACGTACCAGACCAGCAGCGACAGCGCCGTCGCGAGCGACCAGCTCCCCGCGATCAGCGGTTCGAGCTGCCCCGCCACGTCGTCGCCGGTGGCAGACAGCGCATAGACGGTGCCCAGCGCGCCCACCGCGACTTCGCGTGCGGCCATGCCGGGCACCAGCGCGATCGAGATCTGCCAGTTGAAACCGATGGGCGCGAAGATGTGCTCGAGCCCTCGCCCGATGATGCCGGCCAGGCTGTACTGGATCGCCGGCCCGGTCGCGCCTTCCGGCGGCGACGGGAAGGTCGAGAGGAACCACAGGAGGATGGTGAGCGTGAGGATGATCGTGCCGACGCGCTGGAGGAAGATCCACGCGCGCTCATAGAGCCCGAGCGCGAGGTTGCGCAGATTGGGCCAGCGATAGGCCGGCAGTTCCATCATCAGCGGCGAATGCTGCTTGCTGTCGCGGAAACGCTTCATGACCCACGCGACGGCCATCGCCGAGACGATGCCGAAGACGTACAGCGCGAACAGCACCACGCCTTGAAGATTGAACACCCCGCCGACGGTGCGCGCCGGAATGAAGGCGGCGATCAGCAGCGCATAGACCGGCAGGCGCGCCGAGCAGGTCATGAGCGGCGCGATCATGATCGTGGTGATCCGGTCGCGCCAGTTGGTGATGGTGCGGGTCGCCATCACGCCGGGGATGGCGCAGGCGAAGCTCGACAGCAGCGGAATGAAGGAGCGGCCCGACAACCCCACCGTGCCCATGACGCGGTCGAGCAGGAAGGCCGCGCGCGGCAGATAGCCCGAATCCTCCAGCGCCAGGATGAACAGGAACAGGATCAGGATCTGCGGCAGGAACACGATCACGCCGCCGGCACCCGCGACGACGCCATCGACCAGCAGGCTTTGCAGCATGCCTTCGGGCACCACGTGCTTGACGAGCTCACCGAAGGCGGCGGTCACCTCCTTGATGGCGTCCATCGGCACGGCTGCCCAGCTGAAGACCGCCTGGAACATCAGGAACATCGTGATTGCCAGAACGAGCATGCCCCACAGCGGATGCATCACGATGCGGTCGATGCGGTCGCTGGTGGCGAGGCTGCCGACGGGCTCCTTCACGGTCGCGGCGAGGATGCGGCGCACTTCGCGCTGCGTGTCGAGCACCTCGTCGAAGCCCGGCGCGTGCCACGCGCGCGGCGCGGCGGCGTTCACGGGGGCATCCAGGGCTTCGACCAGCGCGCGCGCCCCGTCGCTCTGGACGCCGACGGTCTCGATCACCGGAACGCCGAGTTCGCGCGACAGCGCGGCGGCGTCGACCCTGATGCCCTGCTTCCTCGCCATGTCGGTCATGTTGAGCGCGACCACCATCGGGAGCCCGAGGCGCTTGGCGTCGAGCACGAGGCGCAGGTTGAGGCGCAGGTTGGTGGCATCGGTGACGCACACCAGCAGATCGGGCGGCATCTCGCTGCTCTTGCCGGTGACCACGTCGCGCGTGACGGCTTCGTCGGCGGATAGCGCGTTGAGGCTGTAGGCGCCGGGCAGGTCCAGCACGAACACGCGGCGACCCGTTGCGGTCCGCAGCGTGCCCTCCTTGCGTTCGACCGTCACGCCCGCGTAGTTCGCGACCTTCTGGCGGCTGCCGGTGAGCAGGTTGAACAGCGCGGTCTTGCCGCAATTGGGATTGCCCAGCAGCGCGATGCGCTCCGGCGGACTGGACGACGACGCGGCGCCGGGCCTGAATGCGAGCGTCGCCTCAACCATGGCCGGCCGCTCCCGGGGTGACGCGGATCAGTGCTGCCTCGTGGCGGCGCAATGCGAACGTCGTGTGACCCAGCCGCACCGCCAGCGGCTCGCGCCCCGGCACGCCGGTGGCGACGATGCAGACGGCCTCGCCGGGAACGAATCCGATCTCCGTCAGCCGCAGGGCCAGTTCGCGGTCCTCGGGAGAATCCGGCCGGGCGACGTCGAGTACGGTCGCCCACTGTCGATTGGGAAGTTGATGGAGGCTGATGGCGGCAAGGGCCGCGCCGGTCGAATTGGTCACCCGCAGAATCCAGGAGTCTTCAAAAATGAGAATTATTCTCGAAAACTGCTGACGTGGGGCGGACTTCGGTCGAATCCATTGCTACGCGCAGGCACAAATCCGGCCTGCGCGAGCTCTGCAGGCAGCCAGCCGGGCTGCCACCTGCGGGTCAGGCCGCCAGCAACTGCCGCAGTACGAACGGCAGAATCCCACCGTGCTTGTAGTAGTCGACCTCGATCGGGGTATCGATGCGCAACCGCACCGTCACTTCCTGGTGGCTGCCGTCGGCGCGATGCACGACCAGCTTCACATCCATCTGCGGCTTGAGTTCGCCGCCAATCACGACGTCGATCTTCTCGTCGCCGGCGAGGCCCAGGCTCTCCCATGAATCGGCGCCGCGGAACTGCAGCGGCAGCACGCCCATCCCCACCAGGTTGGCACGGTGGATGCGCTCGAAGCTGCGGGCCACCACCGCCTTGATGCCCAGCAGCTGCGTGCCCTTGGCGGCCCAGTCGCGCGACGAACCGGTACCGTATTCCTCGCCGCCGAAGACGATGGTCGGCACGCCCTGCTCGATGTACTTCATCGCGGCGTCGTAGATCGGCATCTTTTCGCCGCCCGGCTGGAAGAGCGTCACGCCACCCTCTTCGCGGGAGCCGTCCGGCGCGGCGGGGATCATGAGGTTCTTGATGCGAACGTTCGCGAAGGTGCCGCGCATCATCACCTCATGGTTGCCGCGGCGCGATCCGTAGCTGTTGAAGTCGGCCTTCTGCACGCCATTCGCCTTGAGCCAGATGCCTGCGGGCGAACTCTCCTTGATGGAGCCGGCGGGTGAGATGTGGTCGGTGGTGATCGAGTCGCCGAACAGCGCCATGACCCGCGCGCCGGTGAAGCCCGCATCGGCCGCATGCGGCTCCATCTTGAAGCCATCGAAGAACGGCGGCTCGGCGATGTAGGTGGACTCGGGCCAGTCGTACACCTGTCCCGTGGTGCCAGTGATGCTGCTCCACAGCTTGCCGGGGTTGTCCTTGATCTGCTCGTAGTTCTGGCGGAAGGCCTTGGCGTTCATCGCGTAGCGCAGGTTCTCGTCGATCTCCTTCGCGCTCGGCCAAATGTCGCCGAGGTAGACGTCCTTCCCGTTCTTGCCCTTGCCCACCGGCTGGGTCATCAGGTCGACCATCACGTTGCCGGCGATCGCGTAGGCGACGACCAGCGGCGGCGAGGCGAGGAAGTTGGCCTTGAGGTTCGGATGGATCCGTGCCTCGAAATTGCGGTTGCCGGAGAGCACCGCGGCGCCGACGAGGTTGTTCTTCGTGATCACCTCGTTGATCTCGGGCGCGAGATCGCCCGCGTTGCCGATGCAGGTGGTGCAACCGTAGCCCGCCAGGTAGAAGCCGAGCTTCTCGAGGTACGGCAGCAGTCCGGCTTTCTCCAGGTACTCGGTCACGATGCGCGAACCGGGCGCCAGCGATGTCTTCACGTGCGGCTTGACCGTGAGCCCCGCCTCGACCGCCTTCTTCGCCAGCAGGCCGGCCGCGAGCAGCACGCTCGGGTTCGAGGTGTTCGTGCAGGAGGTGATCGCGGCGATCAGCACGTCGCCGTTGCCGATCGCCACATCGCCGTCGGGCAGCGGATGGCGCGACTTCAGCGTGTCGGCCGGCAGGTTGAAGCCGTTCGCTTCGATCGGCTTGCTGTAGAGCTCGGAGAACTTCGTCGAGAGATCGCCGAGATTGATGCGGTCCTGCGGCCGCTTGGGACCTGCGAGGCTCGGCGTGACGGTGCCCAGGTCGAGCTTGACGACCTTCGTGTAGTTCAGCGCGCCGGGCGCCGGCATGCCGAAGAGGCCTTGCACCTTGTAGTACGCCTCGAAACGCTCGACTTCCGTATCAGTGCGGCCGGTGCCCTTGAAGTAGGCGACCGTCATTTCATCGACCGGGAAGAAGCCCATGGTCGCGCCGTACTCGGGCGCCATGTTGCCGATGGTGGCGCGGTCCGGCACCGCGATCGATGCCGCGCCGGGGCCGAAGAATTCGACGAACTTGCCCACCACCTTCTCGCCGCGCAGGATCGAGGTGACGTACAGCACCAGGTCGGTGGCGGTCACGCCTTCGCGCAGCTTGCCGGTGAGCTCGAAGCCCACCACGTCGGGCGTGAGGAAATACACCGGCTGGCCGAGCATGGCAGCCTCCGCCTCGATGCCGCCGACGCCCCAGCCCACCACGCCGATGCCATTGATCATGGTGGTGTGGCTGTCGGTGCCGACCAGCGAATCCGGGTAGTAGACCGGCGGATCGCCGTTGTCGTTCGCGCTTTTGTAGACGCCGCGCGCGAAGTACTCGAGGTTGACCTGGTGGACGATGCCGAAGCCCGGCGGCACGACGCCGAAGGTGTCGAAGGCCTGCATGCCCCACTTCATGAACTGATAGCGCTCGTTGTTGCGCTGGAATTCCAGCTTCATGTTCAGGTCGAGCGCCTTGGGCGTTCCGTAGTGATCCACCATCACCGAGTGGTCGACCACGAGATCGACCGGCACGAGCGGCTCGATGGTCTTCGGCGACTTGCCGAGCGACGAGGCCACGCTGCGCATCGCGGCCAGGTCGGCTAGCAGAGGCACGCCGGTGAAGTCCTGCAGCACCACGCGCGTCACCACGAAGGGGATTTCCTCGGTCCGTTCGGCGTTGGGCGCCCAGTTGGCGAGTTGCTCGACGTGCTCCGCCGTGACCTTCTGGCCGTCGCAGTTGCGCAGCACCGATTCGAGGACGATGCGGATCGACACCGGCAGCTTGTCGACGTTCGGGTATTGCTTGGCAAGCTCCTTGAGCGACCAGTATTTCCCGGCCTTCCCCGATGCGGTCTTGAAGGTCTTCAGCATGGGGGCAAAGGCGTGTGCCGGTTCTTTGGCCATTGGGAAACTCCTGTGGTTCGTGGAAGCTTCGCAAAGATAGCAGGCTTCGATGAGATCGACAGCAGTCCGGCACCGCAGCCCCGCCATGACGCCCGAGGTCATGGCGTTCGCGCACCAGGCCACTAGGATTCGCGCATGACGCTTCGAAGCACACCGCCCACCGCAGCCGATCCGTTCGGCATCCACCTCAGGCATTGGCGGCAGCATCGCCGGCTGAGCCAGCTGGACCTCGCGAACGAGGCGCAGGTCTCGACCCGCCATCTGAGCTACGTCGAGACCGGCCGGGCCGAACCCAGCCGTGAGATGGTGCTGCGGCTGGCCGAGCGGCTGGAGGTGCCGCTGCGCGAGCGCAATGCCCTGCTGGTCGCGGCCGGCTACGCGCCGATGTACCGGCAGCGTTCGCTCGACGATCCTGCGCTCGCCTCGGCACGACGGGCCGTCGACCTGGTGCTGAAGGGCCACGAACCCTTCCCGGCGCTGGCGGTGGACCGCCACTGGAACCTGGTCGCCCACAACGCGCTCGTGCCCTTGCTCATGGCCGGCGCCGCGCCGGAATTGCTCAACGCGCCGATCAACGTGCTCAGGCTCAGCCTTCATCCCGACGGGCTCGCGCCGAGGATCGCCAACCTGCAGCAATGGCGCGCGCACCTTCTGGAGCGGCTCCAGCAGCAGATCGCCGCGACCGGCGACGCCGCGTTGTCCGCGCTGCACGACGAGCTCGCGGGCTACCCGATGCCGACCGTCGGCCACGACGCGCGGCCAGCGGGCGGCGAACTCGCGAACGTGGTGGTGCCCTTCCAACTCGTGACCGACGGCGGCATCCTGAGCTTCATCAGCACGACCACCATCTTCGGCACGCCGGTGGACGTGACCTTGCAGGAGCTCGCGGTGGAGTCGTTCTTCCCGGCCGATGCGGAAACGGCCAGGGCCCTGGCGGTGCTTGCCGCGCAGTCAGCGGCCTGAAGAAGCGGCAGCAATCGGCATAGGGGGCAGTCCAAGAGGACTGCTCCCCTGCCACACCACCCGGCATGCGGGTCCGCACCGGGCGGTTCGAGAAGTTGAGGTCAGGAGAGTCGAGGTAGCCCA
>NZ_JBBKZU010000002.1:0-629461 GCF_037889935.1 Variovorax ureilyticus | reverse complement strand
CTGCAGCCCGTGCGGGCCCCAGTCGATCGCCATGCCCTTGGTCAGCATCTTCACCGCGCCCTTGCTCGCGGTGTAGGGCGCGATGCCGGGGCGGCCGAGTTCGCTCTGCACCGAGCAGATGTTGATGATCTTGCCCTGCTGGCGCCCGATCATGTGGCGCGCCACGGCCTTGCCGACGAGGAAGACGCTGTCCAGGTTGGTCTTCATCAGTTCGTGCCAGTGCGCTTCCTCGAACTGCTCGAGCGGGGCGCGGCGCTGCATGCCGGCGTTGTTGACCAGGATGTCGATCGGGCCGACCTTGGCCTCGATGCGGTCGACGGCCGCGTTCACCGCATCGCCCGCGCTCACGTCGAAGGCCGAGGTGAACACCGTCGCGCCTTCCTCTCGAAGTTGCGCGGCGGCGCGCTCCAGCTTGTCGGCCGAGCGCGCATTGAGGATCACGCGCGCCCCGGCGCCGGCCAGCCCCCGCGCGATGGCGTAGCCGATGCCGGCGCTGGAGCCGGTGACGAGGGCGGTGCGACCGGTGAGGTCGAAGGCTTTCAGAACGGAGTTCAATGCGCTCTCCATCAAGGGGAAGAAGTTGCAAACGTGGACTGACCGAGCCAGTCGCGGATGTCCTGGACCTGTTGCTCGATCGCAGCGGTGGCCTCGACGCGCAGCACATCGGGTTCACCGATGGGAGACTCCAGCGCCGCGAACTGGCTGGTCACGAGGCTGGCCGGGAAGAGATGGTCGAACCGCGAAGCCACGCGCTCGCGTGCTTCCTCCGGCGAGATCTCGATGAAGACGACCTTGAGCCCCGGCACCGCCATCCGCAGTCTGTCGCGGTAGGCGCGCTTGAGGGAGGAGCAGGTCAGCACAGCGGTCTCGCCGGGCATGGCCAACAGCCTGCCGAGTCGATCCAGCCAGGGCCAGCGGTCCTCGTCGTCCAGGGGAATGCCGCGACGCATCTTGAGCTTGCTTTGGGGGAGATGGAAATCATCTCCTTCGATCAGCGGGCATTTCAGTGCAGAGGCCAGGTGGGCCGCGACGGTGGACTTTCCGCAGCCGGACACCCCCATGACCAGGATCTTGGGAGTCATGGATCAACGAGCGTTCAGGACTTCGGGGTTGACGGGAGTGAGCGGCTTGCCGGCGGAAGGGCCGAAGCCGAGCGCCGCGATCAGGTTGTCCGCCGTGAGCGCCGCCATCGCATGGCGGGTGCGCACCGAGGCGCTCCCGATGTGCGGCGTGAGCACCACGTTCGGCACCGTGAGCAGGTCCGGATGAACGTCCGGCTCGCCCTCGAACACGTCGAGTCCGGCGGCGGCGATGGTGCGGTCGCGCAGCGCCCGGGCGAGTGCCGCATCGTCCACGATGCCGCCGCGCGCGATGTTGGTCAGCGTGGCGGTGCGCTTCATCAGCGACAGCTCGGCCGCGCCAATCGCGTGATGCGAAGAGGCAGAGTAGGGCAGCACCAGCACGAGGTGGTCGGCTTCGCCGAGCAGTGCCTGCTTGTCGACGTAGCGCGCGCCGCACCCGGCTTCGAGCGCCTGCGACAGCCGCGAACGGTTGTGATAGATCACCTTCATGCCGAAGCCGCCTGCGCCCCGGCGCGCGATCGCCTGCCCGATGCGGCCCATGCCGAGGATCCCGAGCGTCGCGCCATACACGTCGCCGCCGGCGAACATGTCGTAGATGCCGGTCTTCGTCCAGCCGCCACCCCGCAGGAATCGTTCGGATTCCCCGATGCGGCGGGCGGTCGCCATCATCAGGGCGAAGCCGAAGTCCGCGGTGGTTTCGGTCAGGACATCGGGCGTGTTGGTCACGAGCACGCCGCGCGCGGTGCAGGCCGCGACGTCGATGTTGTTGTAGCCGACGCCGACGTTGCAGACCGCCTTGAGCGACGGGCAGGCGTCGAGCAGGGCAGCGTCGATGCGCTCGCTGCCGGTGCTCATCACCCCGTGTTTTCCCTGAAGTCGACGGATCAATTCATCCCTGGGCCAGATCGTGTCCGACGGGTTGTCCTCGACGTCGAAATGCTGGCGCAGCCGGTCGGCGATGTCTGGAAAGGTGGCGCGGGTCGCCAGGACGGAAGGGCGCATGAAGTCTCCTGCTTGCTTTGCTGTTCATGCAGAAGGTATTCAAGGTGGCCGACTCGACCAAGACGAGATCGATCTACGGTCATCGGAAACCCTTATGTCTGCGGCCATAACGAAATGCGGCACCCCTAGAGCGATGCCGTCTTTGCCTTGGTTCGGGCTTGGGCCTAACTTCCAACCGTTGACATCAGAAAGGAAGCATCCGTGAGCCTGTCCCGTATCTCGACGCGAATTCGGCGGATCAAGCCGTCTCCGAGCAGCGCCGCCGCCGACCGATTCGCCGTCCTGCGCCGCGAGGGCCGCGACATCGTCAACCTGGCGATCGGCGAGCCCGATTTCGACACGCCGGCGCACATCCGGCAGGCCGGCTGCGATGCCATCGAGCGGGGCGAGACCCGCTACACCCCGGTGGCCGGGACGCTCGAATTGCGACAAGCCATCGCCGCGAAGCTCGCACGCGAGAACGGCTTGCGCTATGACCCGGGAGAGATCATCGTGACCTGCGGCGCGAAGCACGCGCTGTTCAATGCGCTGTCGGTCACCGTGGAGCAGGGCCACGAGGTGATCGTGCCGGCGCCCTACTGGGTCTCGTATCCGGACATGGTGCTCGCCTGCGACGGCGCGCCGGTCACGGTCGCGTGCCGGGAAGAGGATGATTTCCGGCTGACGCCCGAGGCGCTCGAAGCGGCGATCACGCCGGCGACGCGCTGGCTGGTGCTCAATTCGCCCACCAATCCGACGGGCACCACCTACACGACCGGGCAGCTGCGCGCGCTGGCCGACGTGCTGCTGCGGCATCCACAGGTGATGGTCCTGCTCGACGACATCTACGAGCACATCCGCTTCGACGCTGCTGCGCCGCAGCACCTGCTGGTCGTGGAGCCGTCGCTGCGCGACCGCACCCTCGTGGTCAACGGCGTGTCGAAGACCTATGCGATGACGGGCTGGCGGATCGGCTATGCCGCCGGTCCGAAGGACATCATCGCGGCCCTGGACATGCTTCAGTCCCAGTCCACGAGCGGGGTCTGCTCCGTGAGCCAGGCTGCGGCGGTCGTGGCGCTCAACACCGAAGCCAGCTTCCTGCCGGACTGGGTGGCGCTTTACCGCCGTCGCCGCGACACCGCCGTCCGGATGCTCAACGAGATCCCGGGCATCCGCGCCAGATCGCCGGGCGGCGCCTTCTACCTCTATCCGCATTGCGGCGGCCTGATCGGCAAGCGCACGCCTGCCGGCAAGGTTCTGGAGACCGACAACGATGTGGTGATCCACCTGCTCGAGGCGGGTGGCGTCATGGTCCTCGCGGGCACCGCCTACGGCGTTTCTCCGTACTTCCGCATGTCGACGGCGACCAGTGTCGAGCAGATCGAGGAAGGCTGCCGGCGCATCGCCAAGGCCGTGGCAGAGCTGCGCTGAAGCGCGCCCCTGTCGCACGGCGCCGTTCGCGAGCCCGCCTATCAAGAACCGTGATGCCCGAAGGCGAATTTCATATTGGCCCCGCCTGACGGCGATTCCTATCATTTCTTCAACTCATTTCATGTTCGGAGATCAGCGATGAACAGCCACCCCACGAAGATGCGCGCCCGCACCGCAGCCCTGGTGATCGCCGCGCTTGGAGCCTTCTGTACGTTCACGCCGGCGCTTGCGCAAGGCACGGACAGCTACAAGATCGGAATCATCAGTCCGATGAGCGGGCCCAATGCGCGCTATGGCGCCTTCGCCAACAAGGGCGCCCAGCTGGCGGTCAAGGAAATCAATGCGGCGGGCGGCGTGCTGGGCAAGCAGATCCAGCTCGTGTCGGGCGACAGCCAGTGCGTGCCGGCCGAGGGTGTCGCGGCCACGCAGCGCATGATCAGCCTGGAGAAGACGCCGGTCATCATCGGCGACGTCTGCAGCTCGGTGACGCTCGCGATGCAGCCACTGGCGGAGGAGTCCAAGGTGCTGCTGGTGAACGCGGCTTCGTCCAATCCCGACATCACCTACAAGTCGGGCGTCGGCGGCTTCAAGTGGACCTTCCGGAACTACCCGACCGACGAGGTGCGCGCCGCCACGGTGCTCCAGTACGCGGCCAGGACGAAGGGCTACAAGAAGTTCGCGGTGCTGTCGGTCGACAGCGACTACGGCCGCGGCGCGATCAAGTTCACCAAGCGCTATCTGCCGAAGTACGAAGGCGCGGAAATCCTGAGCGAGGACTACTACAAGGACTCCGAAACCGACTTCCGGTCGGTGCTGAGCAAGATCCGCCGCTCGGGCGCGCAGGCCATCATCCTCTACGGGCAGGCCGACACCACGCCGATCATTGCGCGGCAGATGCTCGAACTCGGCCTTGCCGGCAAGGTCGCGCTGGTCGGCAACGGCGAGTTCAACACCAAGGACACCATCGCCGCTGCCCCCAAGGTCATGAACGGCGCCGTCGAAGCCGCAGCGTGGCTGCCCGAGGTCCCGGCGCCGCGCAGCCTGAAGTTCGTCGAGGACTACAAGAAGGCCTATGGCGGCGAGATGCCCAACAACCATGCCTATACGCACTACGACACGCTGATGCTCGTGGCGCAGGCCATCAGGAACGCGAACAGCCTGAAGGGGCAGGACATCCGCGATGCGCTCGCGAAGATCAAGTACGAAAGCCCCATGGGCCAGGTGACCTTCGACGACCACAACCAGGCCGTGCTGCCGATGGTCCTGCTCGAGATCACCGACGGCAAGCCGGCGATCAAGGGAATGATCACCACCAAAGTGGACTACGCCGCCAACTGAGGCGCGGACGAAAGCCAGCCAGACGAGGGCATCGTGAGTTCATTCATCCTCGAACAGATCGTCAACGGCATCATCACGGGGTCCATGTACGCCCTGGTCGCCGCCGGCATGACGATGATCTTCGGCGTCCTCCGGGCGATCAACTTCGCCCATGGCGAGTACTACATGCTGGGCACGTTCGCGGCCTGGTTCGTGATGAGCCAGTTCGCCGCCGACTACAGCATCGCCATCATCGCGGGCGTCGTCATCGTGTCGCTGATCGCGGTGCTGATCGGGCGCAGCGTGATGCAGCGATTGATCGGGCAGCCGTTCCAGGCCGGCGTGCTCGCCACGCTGGGCCTGTCGCTCATCCTGCAGAACGTCGTGATCCTCGCGTTCGGCGGCGGCTACAAGGTGTTCTCCGGCGGCTGGATCGAGCCGATCGAGTTGGGCGACTTCGGCATGTCGCAACAGCGCGTGATCCTGGTCGTGGTCACGCTGGCCGTGTTCGCAGGGCTCGAGTGGATGGTGCGGAGCACGCGGCTGGGCCGGTCGATCCGGGCGGTGTCGCAGAACATCGAGTGCTGCCAGGTCAACGGCATCGACGTCGAACAGGTGGTGCGCCGCACCTTCCTGATCGGCGTGGCGATCGCCGCTCTGTCGGGCATCCTGACCGGACCCATCAACGTCAGCATCTACGGCGGCATGGGCGAGTCGATCACCCTCAAGACCTTCGCCGTGATCGTGATGGGCGGCATGGGCAACGTGCGCGGCACGCTCATCGCCGGCTGCCTGCTCGGCGTCGTCGAAAGCCTGGTCGCCAGCTTCATCGGGCTGCAGTACCGCGACTCCGTCGGCTTCGTCGTGCTGCTCCTGATGCTGATGTTCCGGCCGCACGGCCTCTTCAGCAGCAAGGCGCGATTCTGAAAACCCATCGTCTGGAGCAAGTCCTCATGTCATCCACCACGCTGGACGCACCGCTTCTTCCGGCCGCAAGGGTCGCGAAGGTGAACTGGAGCGTCTCCGCCCTCGCGCTCGCCGCTCTTCTCGCCACGCCGCTCTTTCTGGGCGACTACTACCTGCACGCCATGGTGCTGGCGATGATCTTCCTGCTGCCGGCGCTGGGGTTGAACCTGATCCTCGGCTACACCGGCATGCTGTCGCTCGCACAGGGCGTGTTCTTCGGACTCGGCGCCTACGCATCGGCGTTGATGTCCATCCACTTCGGCACGCCCTTCCTGGTGAACTTCCTCGTGGCGGGATTGTTCGCCGGGCTGGTCGCCCTGCCGCTGGGCATCCCGGCGCTGCGGCTGCGCGACACCTCGTTCGTGATGTGTACCCTGGGCATGGTCGTGATCGCCCAGATGGTGTCGAAGAACTGGGTCGACTTCACCCGTGGCGACATGGGCCTGTCCGGCATCGCCCGCCCCAGGCTCGGCTTCGGCGACACGGTGTTCACGGTCGTCAAGGCGCCGGAGTACTTCTACCTGGTGCTCGCGCTCGCCGCGCTGGCGGTGGCGCTCTTCGTGGCGCTGATCCGCTCGCCGGCGGGCCGGTGCATGGTGGCGATCCGCGACAACGAGACGCTGGCCGAATCGCTGGGCGTGCCGACCTGGACCTACAAGCTCATCGTGTTCATGTTGAGCGCCGTGTTCGCCGGCCTCGGAGGCAGCCTCTACGCGCACTTCTCGACGGTGGTGAGCCCGCTCGTGTTCCAGTCCTACTACTCCAACACGATCCTGATCATCGTGCTGGGCGGGGGCGTCGGACGGATTCCGGGCGCGATCATCGGCAGCTTCATCTTCGTGGCGGTCTCCGAGGCGCTGCGGATCACGCCGGAGCTTCGGATGATCATCTACGGCTTCGTGCTGCTCGGCCTGGTGTTCCTGTTCCCGCAGGGTCTCGCGCCGCTCTTCCAGCGCGCCGCCGAGCGCCTCGCACGCCTCGGCCACGAGGGCAAGGAGAAGCGACATGCAGCCTGACGTCATGCTGCGCATCGAAGGCCTGCGCAAGAACTACGGCGCCGTGGCCGCGCTGCAAGGGGTGGACATCGACGTCCGCCGCGGCGAGGTGATGGGACTCATCGGCCCCAACGGCTCGGGCAAGTCGACGCTCTTCGATTGCTGCACCGGCCTTCAGAAGAGCGATGCCGGTCGCGTGCTGCTGAAGGGCGTGGACATCACCACCTGGCCGATGAACCGGATTGCGCGGGAAGGCCGGTTCCTCCGCAGCTTCCAGAAGACGGTCGTGTTCCCGACACTGGATTCTGAAGAGAACCTCGTTCTCGCGGGGCAGATGTCGCGGTTCCCGAGCGTTCTTTCGACCTTCTGGGTCGGTCCTGCCGCGCAGCGGCGCGTGAAGGCGCTGCGTGAACGGGCGCGCGAACTGATCGAGGTCTCGGGTCTCTCGCGCGTGGCGCACCTGCCTGCCGGCAACATGTCCGGCGGCCAGCAGAAGCTGCTGCAGTTCGCGTCGATGCTGATGCCGGAGCCGGAACTGATCCTGCTCGACGAGCCGCTCGCCGGCATCAACCCCATCCTGATCGAGAAGGTGATCCAGTGCATCGAGCATGCGAACCGCGTGCTCGGCGTCACCTTCGTCGTGATCGAGCACAACACCGACGTGCTCATGAACCTGAGTCACCGCGTCGTGGTCCTGCACCAGGGGACCAAGCTGGCGGACGACACGCCCGAAGCGGTGGTGCGCAACCCGGAGGTCGTCGAGGCCTACCTTGGAGGCTGACATGGCGGATACCCACATGGAACTCGAGATCGACAACCTGCGCGCCGGCTATGGCCACCTGGACATCCTGCATGGCGTGAACCTGAAGATCCGGCATGGCGAATTCGTCACGCTGCTGGGGCCCAACGGTGCGGGCAAGTCCACGCTCCTGAAGTCGCTCTTCGGCATGACCACGCACAAGGGCGGCGCGATCCGCTGGAAGGGCAAGGACATCGCCGGGCTCAGGCCGCAGGCCATGCTGGGCCACGGCATCGCCTACGTGCCGCAGGGCCGGTGCAACTTCCAGCTCATGACCATCGACGAGAACCTCGAGATGGCGGCCTACACGATCCGGGATGGTGACCTGAAGGGCGAGCGCGAATACGTCTACGACCTCTTTCCGATCCTGCGCAAGCGCCGCAACGAACTGGCCGGGAACATGTCCGGCGGCGAACAGCAGTTGCTGGAGATGGCCATGGCCGTGCTGCGGCGGCCCGAGATCCTGCTGGTGGACGAGCCCTCGGTCGGCCTCTCGCCGCAGGCGATCACGCTGGTCTTCAACGAACTCAAGCGCCTGCACAAGGGCGGCCGCACGGTTCTGCTGGTCGAACAGAACACCCGCAAGGCGATGGAGGCGGCCGAGCGCGCGGTCGTGCTGCGCCTGGGCAAGGTGATCTGGGACAGCCCCGTCGGCGAACTGAGCAGCGCGGACCTGGGCGAACTCTTCATGACGGGTCGGCGCGCCTCCGACGCGCAACCGGCCTGAACCCATCAACCGAACACCAAGGAGCTGAAAAGCATGAAGCTGGCATTTGACACGGGCGGCACGTTCACCGACTTTGCGATGACCGATGACGACGGAACGATTCTTCTGCACAAGGTGCTGAGCACACCGGACGCGCCCGCGCGAGCGGTGCTGCAGGGGGTGGACGAGCTCCTGGCCAAGGTGCGCGAGAAGAACGGCAAGGGCTCGGGCGCGGGCCAGTTGCAGATCCTCGGCGCGACGACCGTCGTGACCAACGCGGTGCTCGAACGCCGCGGCGTCCCCACGGCATTCATCACCACGGACGGTTTCCAGGACATGCTGCGCATTCGCACCGAAGGCCGCTATGACCTCTACGACCTGCGCATCAAGTACCCCGACCCGCTGGTGACGCGCGATCTCTGCTTCGGCGTCGAGGAGCGCATCGCGGCCGACGGCACCGTGATCAAGGCGCTCGACGAGGACGGCGTGCGGACCGTTGCCCGCTCCTTGCTCGAACGCGGCGTCGAGTCGGTGGCCGTGTGCCTGCTCCATGCCTACAAGTACCCGCAGCACGAGCGGCGCGTGGCGGAACTCATCGCGGAAGTCGCGCCGAAGATCTCCGTCTCGCTGTCGTCCGCCGTCTGCCCCGAGGTTCGCGAGTACGACCGCGCGTCGACGACCGTGGTCAATGCCTATACGCGGCCGATGATGGTCGGGCACGTGAATCACCTGGAGCGCGAGCTGTCGCAGCGCGGTGTCGACGGACAGTTGCTGTGGATGACGTCCAGCGGCGGCGTCGTGCCCAGTTCCTCGGCATCGCGCACGCCCGTGCGGATGATCGAATCCGGCCCTGCGGCGGGCGCGGTCGCGGCGGCCGACTACGCACGCCAGTCCGGGGAAGAAAGCGTCCTGTCCTTCGACATGGGCGGGACCACCGCCAAGCTGTGCCTCATCCCGAACGGCGAGCCGATGGTGGCGAACGACCTGGAGGTCGCACGGCACGAACGCTTCCGCAAGGGCAGCGGCTTCCCGCTCAAGATCCAGTCCATCCACATGATCGAGATCGGCGCGGGCGGCGGCAGCATCGCGGCGCGCAACAAGCTCGGTCTTCTCAGCGTCGGCCCACGCAGTGCGGCGGCCGCGCCCGGCCCGGCCTGCTACGGCCGCGGCGGCACCGAGCCCACGGTGACGGATGCGGACCTGCTGCTGGGCTATCTCAATGAGAAGTCGTTTCTCGGCGGCGACTTCGCGCTCGACAAGCCCGGCGCCGAAGCTGCGATGGAGCGCCTCGCCAAGGAGCTCGGCATCAGCAAGGAACGCTGCGCCTGGGGCGTGCACGACATGGTCAACGAGAGCATGGCCGAGGCGGCCTCGATGCAGGCGACCGACAGCGGCGTCGATCCGCGCGCGCTGCCGCTCATCGCCTTCGGCGGCGCGGGTCCGGTGCATGCCTACGGCGTGGCGCGCAAGCTCGGCATCCGCAAGGTGATCTGCCCGATCGGCGCCGGTGTCACGTCGGCCATCGGGCTTCTTGGTGCACCGGTGGCGGCGGACCTTTCCACCAGCCTGCCGATGCGGGTTTCGGCATGGAATCCAAGCGCCGTGAACGTCGTCAAGGCGAATCTGGCCGAGCAGGGGCGCGAAGTCGTCCTGGCCAGCAAGGTGCCGGCGGACCAGATCCGCTTCTCCTACACCGTGGACATGCGCCACGTGGGGCAGGGCTATGAGATATCGGTCCCGCTTCCGGAACTCGACCCGGCCGATCCCGGCTTCGTCAAGGAGCTCATGGATCGTTTCCATGCCAACTACGTGGCGCTCTACGGCCGCGCCGTCAGCGGAACGGATGCCGAGGTGATCACGTGGCGCATCCGCGCGAGCGGTCCGAAGCATTCGGTCTCGCTGGCGGCACTGCGCGGCGAAGCGGGCGCGGTGCGCGACCCGCGCAAGGGAACACGGCCGGTCTTCTTCTCGGAGCTGGGCAAGTACGTGGACACCCCGGTGTACGACCACTACGCGCTGGTTCCCGGCGTTTCCGTCGAAGGCCCGGCCATCATCGAACAGCGCGAATCGACCGTGGTGATGGGGCCGAACGCCTCCGCCTCGCTCGACGAACGTCACAACCTCATCATGCTCTTGAACTGAAGGCCCGCCATGTCTCTCCTGAAAGCCGACTTCGACGATCCGATCACGCTGCAAGTGATGTGGGACCGGCTCGTCTTCATTGCCGATCAAGCCGACACCGCTCTGGGGCGTACCGCGTTCTCGCCGATCGTGCGCGAGAACCACGACTACGTGAACGTGCTGCTGGATGCCAAGGGCAGGGCGCTGGCGCAGTGCACCTGGTCGATCCCGGTCTTCATCACGACGCTGCCGATGGCCGCACAGAACTACTTCCTGAAGGCCTTCCCGCCGGAGTCCCTGGAGCCGGGCGACGTGCTGGCCACCAACGACCCGATGATCGGCACGGGTCACCTGCCGGACATGGTCATGCTCACACCGATCTTCCGCAATGGAAAGATCGTTGCCTACGCCGGGAGCATCGCGCACCTGCCCGACATCGGCGGGCGGCCGCAGTCGCCCGATTCGACGGACATGTTCGAAGAGGGCATCCGGATCCCGATGCTCAAGCTCTTCAAGGCCGGCAAGCCCAACGCGGACGTGTTCTCGGTGATCGAGGCCAGTGTTCGTCTGCCCAACGAAGTGCGCGGCGACATCCAGAGCATGGTCGCCGCCAACGAAGTGATGAGCCGCGAGTTCAGCCGCTTCATGGACGAGTACGGGCTCGACGATTGCGATGCCCTGGGCGATGCGATCTTCAGCCGCTCCGAGCGGCACATGCGCAAGGCGATCGCGGCCTGGCCCAAGGGCAGCTACAAGGCCGACATGACCATCGACGGCTTCGAGTCGGAGGTGAAGCTGTGCGTGAACGTCGAGGTGCGGGAGGACTCCATTCACGTCGACTACACCGGCACTTCACCCGAGGTGGCGCGCGGCATCAACGTCGTGCCGCACTATCGCGTGGCGCACAGCGTCTATGCGCTCAAGTGCCTGCTCGACCCCGATACGCCCAACAACGAGGGCTGCATGGTTCCGCTCACGGATTCGGCGCCGGCCGGTTCCATCCTCAATCCCAAGCCGCATGCCGCAGGCGCCGCGCGAAACCTCGTCGGCCACTGCATCCCGAGCCTGATCTTCAAGGCGCTTCAGAACGTGGTGCCCGAAGGGGCCATGGGCGACAGCGGCGGTGCGCCGATCTGGGGAATCAATTGCCAGGGCAAGCGCTCTGACGGAACCGCCTACGGCAGTGCGCAGAACTTCCACGGTGGCCAGGGCGGGCGCTCGTCGATGGATGGACTCGACACGCTGAGCTTTCCCTCGAACTGCCGCGTGACGCCGATCGAGATGTACGAGCTGGCGGTGCCGGTCCTCACCGAGTGCAAGGAACTGATCCCGGATTCCGGCGGTCCTGGCAAGTTCCGTGGTGGACTGGGTCAGCGCGGCATCATCCGCAACCTGTCGGATCGCGAGATGAACATCTATCTCAGCACCGAGCACGTGAAATATCCCTGCCTCGGCGTGCTGGGCGGGCAGGCCGGACGCAATGGCGCCGTGCTGCACGACGGCCAACCCGTCTTCCCGAAAGGCCGTCTGGTGCTGGCCCCCGGCGAACGCCTGACGATCGAACTGCCCGGCGGCGGCGGATGGGGCGACGCGAAGTCGCGGGCCCGCGACCTGGTGGAGGACGACCTCAAGCAGGGCCTCGTCACCCCTGAGGGTGCGCGCGATGACTACGGGTACGAACCCAGGCCCCTGTCCGTGCCCCGGCCTGCGAAGGTGGTCGCGTGACCCGCGCGAAGGCACTCGAAGGGCAGGTGGCCCTGGTCACCGGCGGTGGTTCCGGCATCGGCCGCTCCACGGCCATCATGCTTGCCGCCGAAGGTGCGCGTGTCGTGGTGATGGGGCGAAGGATGGAGCCGCTGGAGGCGGTCGTATCGCAGATCCGCAACGAGGGTGGCCAGGCGTGGGCACGGCAAGCCGATTTGCAGAGCCGCGAACAACTCCAGGACCTGGTTCGATGGATCGAGGCCGAGGTGGGAGCCGTTGGCATCCTGGTCAACAACGCCGGGCTCACCAGCCGGGTGCGCAACATCCGATGGATCGAGCCGGACGACTGGGAATCGGCGATCTCGGTCAACCTCACCGCCGTCTACGTGCTGATCCAGGCCGTACTGCCCGGGATGCTGTCGGCGGGTGCCGGAACGATCGTCACCGTGTCGTCGCTGGCGGCGGTGCGGCCCAATCTGCTGGGCGGCGCGCCTTACGGGGCGGCGAAGGCGGCTGTGGCCAACCTCATGGGCTTCATGCACGCGACCTTCCGCAACAACAACATCCGCTCGACCACCATTCTCCCGGGTGAGGTGAACACGCCGATCATGGATACGCGCGTTCGACCTCCGAGCGAGGAAGAGCGCGCCGCCATGGTCGCACCCGACGATGTCGCGCGCGCGATCGTGCTGGCGTGCACGCTGCCGCAGGGCACCACCATCGAACAACTCGTCATCAGCCCGACGCTGGCACGCGACCAGGGCCCGGATGTCGAGATCAGCCGCTGGCTCGGCGCGCCGGAAGGCACGCCGGGGAAACCTTGAACGGAACGACCATGACCACGACTCTTCATCAACGACTGGCCCGCGGCGACTCGGTGCTGATGGTCAACCCCAACCACGTCTCGCCGACCTTGTGCGAGAAGCTGGTTCGATCGGGTGCCGATTCGGTCTTCATCGACTGCGAGCACGGCCTGGCCAGCTTCGAGAACATCCATCACATGGTCAAGGCCGCTCGCTATGCCGGGGGCTACGGCATCGTCCGCCCGCAGAACCAGGAGCGCTCGACCATCACCCGCTGTCTCAATGCCGGCGCAGATGGCGTGATGGTTCCCTTGATCCACACGGCCGACATCGCGAGGCAGGTGGTCCATACCTTCCGCTATGCGTGTCCCGATGACCATCAGACGCGATTGCTCGTCGGCATGGTCGAGTCCGTGGAAGCCGTGCGCAATCTCGATGAGATCCTCGCTGTCGAGGGCATCGACGTGTTCTTCGTCGGGCCCGGAGATCTGTCGCAGTCCATGGGCTATTCACCCAATGTCGCTGCTGGCGCGAGGCGTCCGCAGCCTGTGCTCGACCTGGTCGACGAGACCTTGCGGCGCATCCGTGCCGCAGGAAAGTTCGCGGGAACGCTGGTCGTTCGGCACGACGTCCGGCATCTGGTTTCACAGGGTGCCCAGCTGCTCTACTACCATGCCGACCCCTTCGTGACCGATGGGGTAGCGGCAATGCGCGAGCTTTCGTCGAGGGGCGTGGTCGAAGCGCTGTCTTGACCGTCAGGTCGACGGCTCGCCGCCCGGGGCGCTGATTCCCGCATGCGGGGGGTCGGTGAAAAGCTGATCGATCTGGGCGTGCAGGATGTCGAGCACGACCTTGGCCTGTTCCGACATGGGTACGTGATTCGGGACACACAGCGAGATGGTCGTGCGGATGCTGGGCTCGACGATCTTCCGTATCTTCGGTGCAGTGCCGGGCCAGGCGAAATTGGCCAGCGCCGCGGGCAGGATGGTGGCCCCCACATTGGCCTCGATGGCCTGGCGAAGCGTCTCCGATGACTCGATCTCCGCGCGTATGTTCGGCGTGATCCCGGCCGAAGAGAACGCTTCATCGATCAGGCGCCGGAGCAGATGCATCCGGCTCGGGAGCAGCAGGTCGATCCTGGCCAGATCGCGTAGGGCGATGGTCCCGTCGTGCGAGTCCGGCAACGCCATGCTGGCCGGCGCGACGAGGAATAGCTCTTCGGAAAGAAGCGGCTCGAGCGTCACGCCCTTCATCGGAGCGCCGGCGTAGATGACGGCCATGTCCATGCGCCCCGTCACGACCATCTCGCTGAGTACCAGTCCGAAGTTGTCGTTGATGAAGAGGTTGATCTCGGGATACTGACTGCGAACCGCCTTGAGCAACGGCATCGAAAGCACGGATGCAGTGCTGTACGTGGCCAATCCGATCGACACCGGACCTGAAATGGTGCTCGCGCTTTCGCTGCGGCTCGCCAGTTCGCCTTCGAGCTGATCGAGGTGGCTGAGAATGATCTGCGCGTGCCGGTAAAGCTGGCTCCCTGCGGAAGTCGGCTTGACGCCTGTGTTCGAGCGGACCAGAAGCTTGTGTCTGAAATGCGCTTCGAGGGAAGCGATGTGCTGGCTCAGAGCCGGTTGAGCGACATGCAACTGCTGCGCCGCGGCCGACAGACTCTTGGCGTCGACTGCGGTCACGAAACTCTTGAGCGTCTTGAAATTCACTGACATGGAGGGCTTCGCGCGAGGCGATCGGCTTGGCGCAACCAGCGCATCGATTGATCGTAATCCCGATTGACCGGGTCACGACGTGGCTTGATGCTTGCTTGAGAATTTGCGCAACCATTGAGACCTTTGTGAACCTGCGGCGCCTGAAGTATTTCGTGAAGATCGTCGATCTCGAGAGCCTCACTCTTGCATCGGATGTCCTGCATGTCGCGCAGCCCGCGTTGAGCCAGCAACTGGCGACCCTGGAAGGCGAGTGCAAACAGAAGCTGCTTGTCCGGACCCAGAAAGGCGTCGAGCCCACCGAGGCTGGCCGTGTGCTCTACCGGCATGCACAAGCGATCTTGCGACATGTCGAACAAGCCCGTGCGGATGTTCAGAACGCGGGCCGAAGCCTCGTCGGCCAGGTCTCCGTGGGACTGGCCCCCGGCACGGCGGCATCGACGCTGGCCTTGCGGCTGCTGCAGGTGGTTCAAGGTCGCCACCCTCAGATCGTGCTTCACATCAACGAGAACCTCGGCACCACTCTCTTCGACGCCGTGCGGAAGGGGACCATGGACATGGCCGTGCTGTATGGCGGTGAAGGCCCGGCGCAGGGGCTGAGCTTCGATCTCTTGACGAAGGAAGCCCTGTGCGTGGTCGCGCCGGCAGGGTCCCTGCGCAAGGACGAAATCAGTCTCCAGGATCTTGGCGACGTGGACCTCCTGTTGCCATGCAGTGGCAACCAGTTGCGTCGCTACGTCGACCGCGCCTTCGCGACGGTCCGGATGGCGCCACGCGTGGTCGCCGAGATGGAGTCTTCGAGCACGCTGTCTGCTGCCATCGGCTCCAGAGTGGGTGCAACGATATTGCCGGCGTCGGTTGCCCGCGCGGTGGCTGCCACGGCGAATGCCGAACTGCATCAGTTGATTTCGCCCGTTATCGAAGTCCCGCTGGTGCTCTGCGCGTCCGACCACCTTCCGATGTCGGAGCCGGCACAAGTGGTAAGGGGCATCCTCCTGGAACTGGTCGGTGAGGACATGAGCTCGCCTGCTTAGCAGGGCCATACAAGCCTCAGCCACGCACGCGCTGCCGCTGTTCATGGCCTCGTGGGCGATTCGCTCAACACGGGCACGGCTCGTCCACCTGCGCCTTGAAGTTGGCCAGCAAGCCGACGAACCGACTTGAACGAAACGGCTGCGAGTTCAGCCGAAATGTTCAAGGCCAAAACTCGTCGGACTACAAGAATTCGTGTGCATCGGAACTCGCTCGAAGCACACCATGACCACCTTCGCCCTTCACATCAGACCCAGCGTGCAAGCAGAGCTCGACGCCGCGGCGTCGAACGAATCGCTCGGACACTTCCACACGGCCTTCCGGCACCTGGAGCGCGCGCATGTGCTTGCCCAGCCCGCTACCGGCGAACACGTTCGGGTGCACTGGCGCATGTTCCGCTTTGCCGTGCGCAATCGCATGACCGGCGAAGCGTTCGGCCAAACCTGGCGCATCGTTACCGCTGCGATCTTCACTGCATTCGGACTCGTCCCGAAAGGCAACACCGGTGGCGCGAACGTCAACGGGTTCCGCAGGATGCCTGTGCCGCAGGACCTGCGAACGATCATCAAGTCCGCCCGTGTGCAGCGGGAGCGAACGACGGCGCGCCGGAGATGGTCGGCGGCCCTGGGCAGCGTCGCCGTCGCCGCGCTCACCACATTGGGGCTGGCCGGCTGCATGACCGCGCCCAAGGACCTCGACGTCTCGCTCGAGAAGCAGTCCGCAGCCGGTGTCTATCAGGTCGCGCTGGTGCCGCCGGCCCAGATGCCTGCCATCAACCAGATGCACAGCTGGAAAGTGAAGCTGGCCACGCCGGACGGCATCCCGGTGCATGGGGCCAGGTTCGCCGTCGATGGCGGCATGCCGCAGCACGGACATGGCCTCCCCACGCAGCCGCGTGTCACGCGCGAGCTTGCGGACGGCACGTATCAGTTGGACGGCATGAAGTTCAGCATGACCGGCTGGTGGGAAGTGAAGCTCGCCATCGACGGCCCGCAGGGCGCGGACAAGGTGACCTTCAACACGGTCGTCGGAAGCCCCAAGGTGCGGCAGTGAGACGGCATGTGTCGACGGCGAGCACATCCTGGTTCGCGGGGGCCGCAACCCTTTTCTCCGGTTGCTTGTTGACGGTAGTCGCGGCTCAGGCCCTGGACAAGGCGCCGTTGCGCGACAGCTGGACGGCGCAAGAGACGGCAACGCTGGCATCCATGCGGCTGAAGGAAGCCGGTCCCCGGCCGGTCGACCTGTCCAACTCGTATGAGCAGCGGGCGGACGCAGCAGCGCTCGGCCGCGCGCTCTTCAACGACACGCGCCTCAGCAGAAATGGTCAGGTGGCCTGCGCCAGTTGCCATTCCGCAGACAAGCAGTTCCAGGACAGTCGCCAGTTCGGCCAGGGCCTCGGTACTGGCGAGCGCCGCACCATGCCGGTCATGGGTGCTGCGCACTCGCCCTTCTTCTTCTGGGACGGTCGCAAGGACAGCGCCTGGTCGCAAGCCCTCGGCCCGTTCGAGGACGCCGCGGAGCATGGCGCAAACCGAGTGCAACTGGTCAAGCTCGTTCAGGCCCACTACAAGGAGCGGTACCAAGCCGTCTTCGGGCCGATGCCCGACCTGGGGAAGCTCCCGGATGACGCTTCGCCCGCCGGTACGCCGTCGGAGCATGCTGCCTGGGCGGCCATGCCGGAAAGCAGCCGGGACGCAGTGAACCGGGTGTTCGCCAACATGGGCAAGTCCATTGCGGCGTTCGAGCGGAACATCTCGTACGGGGAGTCGCGCTTCGACCGCTACGCCGAAGCAACCGTCGCCGGCGACGGGCGGGGGCAGGAAGCGCTGTCGCGACAGGAGGTGCGAGGCCTGCGCCTCTTCCTCACCAAGGGCCAGTGCGTCACGTGCCACAACGGCCCCCTGCTGACAGACCACGCGTTCCACAACACCGGCATCCCGCCCATCGACCCCGCGAGTCCGGACCGCGGTCGCGCCGATGGGTTGCGCCAACTGCTGAAGGACGAATTCAACTGCCTGAGCCGGTACAGCGACGCCAGACCGGACCAGTGCGGTGAGCTGCAGTTCCTTGCCACGAACGACCCTGGGCAGCTGGCAGCATTCCGCACGCCCAGCCTGCGAAACGTCGCGGAAAGAGCGCCGTACATGCATGCCGGGCAGCTCACCAGCCTCGAGGAGGTGGTGGAGCACTATGCGAGGTCGCCCAAGGCAGTCCTGGGCCACAGCGAGCTGGCGCAGCCCGGCGAGAAGCACGCCGACCGGCCGGCCATTCGTCTTTCCGCCGCCGACATCCAGGACCTGGCCGCATTCCTGGGCGCGCTCACTGGCCCCGTCGTTCAGGCCGATTGATGCTTCTCGCGCGCCCGCGAGCTCAAGGGGCCGCGCATCTGCAATACAGAGGGCGGCAGCCCGAACATCGTTCGGGCCGTCCGCGACAGGTGCGCGGAGTCCGCGAAGCCCGCCGCGTGCGCCGCGGCCGAGAGATTTTCTCCGGCCATGAGCAGTGTCCACACGTGCAGGAGTCGCCGCCACAGGACGTACGTCCGCAGGGGCATGCCCGTTTCCTCGACGAACAGGTGCCGGAAGCGCTCCGGCGAGAGATTCGCCGCCTTGGCCACGTCGGGGAGCGAAACGCTCTCGTCGACCCGCTGCCGGATGTACTCGATGGCAGCGAGGACGCGCGGGTCGGACGGCTCCCTCGGCGCCGCTCCGGACAGGTCCCGGACAAGCTGCATGCACACCGCTTGCACCGCTTCATGGCTCTTCTCGACCCGCCAGGCTCTTTCCAGACGCTTTGCACCGTCCGACACCGTGTCGGTGCCGAGGAGCTCGGCCCCATGTTGCAGGCGAGTGGCGAGTGCCTTTCCCTCAGGCGTCTCCGGCTCGATGAACAGAACCACGCTCATGTCGCAGTCGTTCACGTCGATGGTGTGTACCGCCCGGGACGGAACCAGTGCTGCGGCACACGCCTGCCATTCACCGTGACGGCCGAGTTGCACACGCAGGCCCGCGGGCGCGCCCAGGACCAACTGGATGGCGTAGTGCGAGTGCGGCTCGATGGGGGCGCCGCCACCTTCGCCGATGAATCCGCAGACGCCGGTCCAGGCGACGAAGTCGCCTCGGTAGCGGGTGGCGGGCTGTGCACTCATGGTCGAACGGCTCTGCGGCCAGTCTACTGACCACCGGCCTGCCATGAAAGTCCTGACCGATGGCCCCCAGACCGGTCCGGTTCGGCCGTGGCCCCACGGGATTGAATGAAAAGGCTGCCAATCCAGCCTCTACGTTCAAGTCCCAAACAGTCTTCGCGCGAAGAATTCAAGCCTTACCAACCCTTCTGGAGCCTCCAAATGACTTCTTTCGCCACCTGCCCCCAAGCCGCCGCGTCTTGCTCCGCTGCCGCGCAACCGACCTGCTGCGAGTGCGTCACCTGCCACTGCGGCAGCTGCGACTGTGTCACTTGCAACTGCCCAAGTTGCGACTGCGCTCCCACGGCGCTGCTGGGAACCAATGTCATGGCGGGCATCCGTAGCGGGCTGGCGCGTGCGGAGTGACCGCCGGGGCGGCCTTGCCTGGGATCTCACCGAGGCTTCAGGCCACGACAGGCCCTCGCATCGATTCGATGATCATGTCGATGGTGTCCGCCCAGGCTTTCTCGACCTGCGCTGTGTGCCTCTCATCGAGGATCTCACGTGCCGACTCGAGAAACGCCTGCCGAAAGGCCGGGTAGTACCCGGCCGCGACCCCGTAGCCCTCGTGTCGCCGTCCGAGATCTCGCAGGCCGAGTGCCATGATCTCGGGGCGACTCATCGCGTGCACGAGAAATTGCATCATGTGAGCCAGCATCTGGCCCTGGCTGTCCATGTCGCCACGGAAAAGTCCTTCCGCCGCAGGGGCCAGCTCAAACAGACGTCGATAGAGATCCTGCGTAAAGCGCTTCTGATGTTGCAGGAGAACGCCGATCGTCGACTGGACCAGCAAGACGGAGTCCGGCGCGGCGAAGCCGATGACTTCGACGAGTTGGAACGCGCTGCGCCTGCCCTTCAGTACGGCCTGTGCCTTGCGCACCGTCACGGGCGCCTGCGGAACCTGATTGAACAGCACCTCCGACATCAGGAACCTCGTACCCAGCGTCTTGTTCGCATCCTGGATGCGGCTGGCGATGTTGATCGCATCACCGACGACCGCGAACTGCCTGTGATCCGGATGCCCCATCATGCCGACGATGAGCGGGCCAAAATGCGCCCCGACGCCGATCTGGAGCGTCGTTCCGAATTCGGCGGACAGCTGCGCATTGAGATCGTCCAGCGCAGCGAGCATGCCCAGGCCGGCTCGAATCGTGTCGAGACAACTCTTCTCGGGCGGATCGCCGCCAACACCGAACAGCCCGACGATCTGGTCGCCGACGTACTGATAGATGACCCCGTTGTTGATCAGAATCGCGTCGCCGACCGCCTTGAAGAAGCGATTGAGGATATGCACCACGTCGAAGGCGAGGTGCGCTTCGACCAAAGGCGTGAAGTCGCGGATGTCGCTGAACAGGATGGCGAGCGTTCGCTCCTGCGACGGCGCGACCGACGCTTCTTCCACCTGCAGGCACGACACGTCCGCGTGGCTCCTGATCAGCCGTTCGAGGCTCACGTCCCCGCTGATGCGCGTCTGACACGCCAGGCGCGTGAACCCATCCCAGCGAAGCGCGCTGGCCACCTCGATCTCGCGCGGTGTGCGCGCCGAGACGTTCTGAATCCCGTCACGGATGCGGACGCGGCAAGTCGTGCAGCGCCCGTGCCCCCCGCACGCCCGCACGTGCGGGATCTTGTGCGCGATCGACACGTCGAGGATGGTCATGGCGGAATCGGCGACCGGTATCGCCTTGTCTTCGCCCACGTACACGATGGTCGTCATATGAGGCTGGGCACTCCAACCAAGCCAGGGCGATCACGAGGCCCCTGGGGTCATGATGCTGATCGAGGGCGCGCAGAGCGCCCGACGCGAGTCTAGGCTCGACAGCACGGAAGCGGAAGATGCCTGCCTGGGCTCAGCCCTGTTCGGCCACGCGCAGCCTCTTTGCCAGCGCCTGCAACAGCTTCCAGGCGATGGCTCCGTTGCGTTCGATCAGCGGGCGGAACTCCCAGAAGGTCAGGCCGTAGCACACCAGTTCGGTGGTGGCGACGACGGTGGCCGAGCGCGGCCCGCCGTCGATCAGCGCGATCTCTCCGAAATGATCGCCCGGGCCCAGCGTGTTGATCGCCACGCCCTTGCTCGACACCGCGGCCTCGCCCGAGTCGATGATGAAGAACGCAGCCGCGCCCGAGCCCTCGCGGATGACGGTCTCGCCCTGGGCGAAATGGCGCTGCTTCAGAAGCCGCGCGATCTGCTCGGTCTGGCGCCGGTCCAGGTCGGCGAAGAAGCGCACGCGCTGCAGAGCGGCCACCGGGTCGCGCGGCGGTGGGCCGGGCAATGGAGCCTCGCTGCGCGACTGGCCGGTGGTCACGGCGCGGCATTGCAGCAGGTACAACGTGCCGTCCTGCATTGCCCATTCGATGTCGCGGCGCGGGCCGTAGGCCTTCTCGCACTGCAGCGCGAGGCTGGCGAGCGACGCCAGCCGCGCATCGTCCAGGCACAACTGCGTCACCTGCGCCGCCGGCACCTGTTCTTCGAAGGTCCCGCCGTTGGGGAGCGAACGCACGGCGATGCGCTTGCGTCCGGGCTTGCGTTCCAGCACCTGGCCGGCGCGATCGAGGCGGAAGTGGTCGGGCACCACGAGGCCGGCAACCACCGCTTCGCCCAGGCCCCAGCTGGCCTCGATCAGACGCTCGTCAGCGCCGGTGACCGGGTGCTCGGTGAACATGACCCCGGCCACGTCGGGATTGAGCAGCGTCTGCACCACCACGCCGACACTCGGCTTGGTGAACAGCCCCACCTTCTGGCGGTAGGTGATGGCCGAATCCGAATTGGCCGACCACCACACCTCGCGCACTGCGCCGGGCACGTCGGCGGGCGTGTGCACATTGAGCACCGACAGGTGCTGGCCGGCAAAGCTGGCTGCAGCGCCGTCTTCATCGACGGCCGAGGAGCGCACGGCGAACGGCGCCGGCAGGTCGGCAATTGCCGCTGCAAGCCTCTCGATGGCCTTCTCGTCGCCGCCGGCGACGGCCTCGACCAGGTCGCCCGACAGCGCCACGCCTGCCGGCACCGCCAGGCCGTGATGCACGGCATTGCCGAGGCCCACCGCCTTGGAGCCGAAGAGCGCAGCGTCGCGCGCCTTCGCAAAAGGGACGACGTGCTGCTTCACCCGAGTACCGTGACCTCGCCGGCATCCCCGTCGACGCGCAGGCGCATGCCGTCGCTGATGCGTTCGGTGGCCTCGCGTGTGCCGACCACGCCGGGTATGCCGTATTCGCGCGCGACGATCGCCGCATGCGACAGCAAGCCACCGTTGTCCGTGACGATGCCACCCAGCAGCGGCAGCAGGATGTTGAAGGCCTCGGTCGTCGATTCGGTGACGAGCACGTCGCCCTGCTGGATGCGGCCGAATTCCGACGGGCCCGAGACGCGCCGCGCCGGGCCCTCATAGACCCCCTTGCTGGCGGCCAGACCGTAGAGCATCTTGTCTTCGTTGGTGGCCTGGGAGCTGCCGAACAAATGGTCCAGCGCAATGAAGGTCGCGCGCATCAGGCGAGCCATAGGCGGCGGCAGCGCCGCCAGGTCCGGCGGGGGCGGAGGCGGCGGGCCCAGGAACGGCGGCACGTCCTTGGCGGTGTGCGCCGCGCGGTAGGCGGCGCGCTGTGCCAGCTCCTCGGCCATGGGGCCGCCACTGGCGGCAACCAGCGCGCACATCTCGTCCGTGCCGGCGTCCAGCATGTGCAGAGGGGTGGCGATGCGGCCGCGCGCCGATACTCGCCGGCCGGCCGCCAGCGCCGCGCGCCGCATCAGGCCAGAGGCCCAGATGTCGCTGTAGACACCGCGCTCGTCGCGCAGCCGGTACATCAAGCGGGCCTCGCCCAGCAGTTCATCGAACTGCGCCTGGTGCGCGACGGGCATGCGGGCACGTGCCTCGGCGACGCGCACGTCCAGGTCCGACGCGACCGCGGCTTCGCCCAGCAACGCGATGCGAAGCGAGCGGAGCAGCGCGTCGGGCAGTTCCAATGCCGTGGGCTCGGCGATGTCGAAGCCGTCGATCAGCCGGTGACCGACCAGGTCGAGATAGCCGCGCACCGCCGCGCCGGCTTCGCCGCCGAGCGTGCGCAGACGTTCGAGCAGCTGCACCGGGTCGCCGTCGCTGGCAAGTAGCGTGCGTGCCGCCGTGTCCGTGGCGAAGGCGCCCTTCAGGCGCGCCATCTCGTCGGATCCGCCGGACGAGACCTCGGCCGAACCGCGCATCAGGCCCAGCAACTCCGACGGGGGCAACTCGGTCCAGGCGCCCGCATGGGCGAGGAAGTCGCCCACCGGCAGCACCGCGGCACCGGTGAAGCGCATGTGCTGCGTGATCATCGCCGCGTGATGGTCGCGGCAGCGCCGCAGATAGTCCACCAGTTCGGCGTCGGAGAGCGCGTCCGCGTCGACGAGTTGCAGCTCGCGGTGCATCGCGATTGCCGCGGGCTTGCACTGGTCGTCCCATTCACGCAGCTGCTCGCGCCAGAGCTTCTGCGCATAGACCTGCTCGGCGCGCTGGAAGCGTTCGGGCATCTCGGATTCCGGTGCCGGCACCACCTGGTTGTAGCCGAAGCCCTGCACGTAGGCCATCTGCAGGCCGTCGATGAGCATGCCGTAGTAGCGCGCAAAGGCTTGCGTGCCGGCGCGGAAAGGGCCTGGGTGCATCTCCTGGAAGTAGCGCGTCAGAGGCCGCGGGAAGTGCACGCCGTCCTGTTTCCACGGCCCGGGCCCGGGCGGCTCGATCGGCAGTTTGATGCTCAGGTCGTGCGCTGTCATGGTGCTATCTCCTCGTGAGGATCGGCCCGTGCCTGCGACCAGGCCGCAGACTCGGAAAGGATACTCCCGCAGCGTCGCTTGCGCGCTGCGCGCCGGTCATCCTTCGTGTCCGGCCGGTAGGGGGCCGCTCGACGTTGGACTGGTGCCCTCGCCGAGGCAGTCGATGACCAGGTCCAAGAATGCGCGTAGCCGTGCCAGTCCACGCAGGTCCTGGTGATAGGCGAACCAAACGTCCCTTCCCGGGGGGCGCGGGTGGACGTCGTGTCTCTCGATACCGGGAAATTGGTCTCCCAGCAAAGTTGGCAACACGGCAAAACCTGCCCCCAAGGCACACGTGCGAGCCTGCACGTCGCGATTGTTGCTGCCAATCGCGAAGGTCGCTGCAGGAAACATGTTTTGCAACCAGTGCACATCCGGAAGATCCTCGAATGTCGCATCCAGCGTGATGAGCCTGCTGCCTGCGCCGTCGCCTACCTTCGGCGCGGGCATCCCGGCCGGACCGTACAGCGCATAGGTCATGTGCATCAGCTGACGCTGCACGACCTCAGGGCTCTCCGAGGGCCGAATGCGAAACACCAGGTCCGCCTCCCGTCGGGCAAGGTCGAGAAAGCGCGAATCCGTGATGAGGTCGACGCGCACTGCCGGGTGGAGCGCAACGAATCGGGCGACTACCGGCGACAGGACATGCAGTCCAAACCAGTCGGAAGACGACACCCGAAGAAGGCCCTGGAGCTCGGCGCCTCGTCCGGCAAGTTGTCGCTCGATGGCAAGCGCCTCTTCTTCCATTCGCTCGGCGTGCAATAGCACCGACGCGCCCTCATCGGTGAGTTGAAAGCCCTCGCGCCCGCGTTGGAACAGCCTCTGACCGGTCGAGTCTTCCAGGGCTCGTATGCGACGTCCCATCGTTGGCTGTGACATCCCCAAACGCTGCGCCGCGCCACTCAGCGAGCCCGAGCGGGCTATCGCCAGAAAGATGCGGACATCGCTCCAGTCCATAAATGTATTCAATGTTGAATGGAGGAAGTTCAATTTTGTGAATTTACATGCAATGGTGAATACCACAAACTGAAGTCCTGAGTTCACATTCATCTCCAAAGGACGTTCCCATGCTCACCTCCCGTGTGCCCGCCACGATGCAAGCCGCCGTTGTTCGCGAGATCGACGGTCCGTTCGAAGTCCTCGACCGTCCGATTCCGGCAGTTGCTCCGGGGCATGTTCTTGTGCGTATCGCCGCCAGCGGCGTCAACCCGCTCGACACCAAGATTCGCGCCGGAGTCGCGGCGCATGCACAGCACCCCCTGCCGGCGGTTCTTGGAATGGACATGGCAGGGGTTGTTGTCCAGGTGGGCGAGGGCGCCACTCGTTTCCAGGTCGGCGATGAGGTTTACGGTCTGGTCGGCGGCGTGGGCGGCCTGCAAGGAACCTTGGCCGAGTACGCTGCGGTAGACGCGGACCTCCTCGCGCACAAGCCGAAGAGCTTGTCCATGCGGGAGTCCGCCGCACTCCCGCTGGTCTCCATCACCGCCTGGGAAGGCTTGATCGACCGCGCACGCGCCGGTACGGGTCACAAGGTCCTCGTCCATGGCGGAGCGGGTGGAGTCGGGCACGTGGCGATACAAATTGCTCGCGCATCTGGCGCCGACGTCTACGCGACTGCAAAGCCCTCGCAGTTCGACGTCGTCCGTTCGTATGGCGCGACGCCCATCGATTACGCGGCCTCGACCCCTGCGGACTATGTTCTCGAGCACACTGCGGACGAGGGATTCGATGTCGTGTACGACACCGTGGGCGGCGCCACGCTCGATGCGTCATTCGTTTCTGTACGCCGGTACACCGGCCACGTTGTGAGCGCTCTGGGTTGGGGCACCCACTCGCTGGCGCCGCTGTCTTTCCGCGGGGCCACCTATTCCGGCGTCTTCACGTTGATGCCGATGCTCAGTGGCAAGGGCCGCGCCCACCACGGAGAAATCCTGGCCCAGGTCGCCAAACTGGTCGATGCGGGTCAGCTTCGCCCCCTCATGGACACTCAGAGATTCACGCTCGGTCAGGCCGGTGACGCGCACGCCCGCGTGACCGGCGGTCAGGCATTTGGTAGGGTCGTTGTCGACGTCGCCTGAGTGGCGTGCGCAGGCGCCGCGCCGTCCGAGAAGCTTTGCCTGCCGTACGTGAACAGGACGCTCAAGATGACCATCACCATCACCGCCTTTGAACGGTCGCCCGACGGTGGCCAGGGTCTGGCACGGGACACGCGCGTCCGCTGGGCGCTGGAGGAAGCCGGCCTGCCCTACGAGGTGCGCCTGGTGTCCTTTCAAGCGATGAAGGAGGCCGCACATCTGGCGCTGCATCCCTTCGGCCAGATACCCACCTACGAGGAAGGTGACCTCGTGCTGTTCGAGACCGGCGCCATCGTGCTGCACATCGCCGAGCACCATCCGAGCCTGTTGCCCGCCGATGCCAACGCAAGGGCGCGCGCCGTGACGTGGATGTTCGCAGCGCTCAATACCGTCGAGCCTCCAATCCTCGAACTCGTCACCGCCAGGCTGTTCGAAGGTGACAGGCCGTGGACCGCCGAGCGGCTGCCCCTCGTGGCGGACCGGCTGCGCGCCCGTCTGAACCAACTGGCGGTACGCCTGGGAGATGGTGACTGGCTGGACGGCGGTTTCAGCGCGGGCGACCTGCTGATGGTTTCCGTGCTGCTTCGGCTGAGACCGTCGGGCTTGCTGAACGAGTTTCCCGGGCTGGCCGCCTATGTCGCTCGCGGCGAAGCGCGGCCCGCCTACCAGCGGGCATTCGCCGCGCAACTGGCGATCAACACTGCCCCCTGACGGGCAGGCTGCCGGGGCGCCGCCGCCATCGCAGAGGGCGACTCACGGCGCTGACGCTGCGTTGAGCGACACGTCGCCTCAAGCACGTACCTCGTCGTGCGCATGCACTTCCGCTTGCCCGTCGGCAGTTTGCGAAGCGCGCTTGAGGTGATCGATCAGGCGCTTGCCGGCCGTCTGCAATGACTCATAGGACCGGATCACGATCGCGTGGCGGCGGCGGGCCCATGGCTCGTCGAGGTCGACGATCCTGAGATCCATTGCCGTCGCATAGAGGTTCGCCATCTTCAGCGGCAGCATGCCGATGCCCAGGCCCGCCTGCACCATCGCCGCGAGCGCATCGTAGGTGTGCACCTGCATCCGGCAGCGCCATGCTTTGTCGAGCTCGGCCGCAGCGCGCTGGATCTGCAGGTTGATCTGACTGCCGGTGTGCAGTCCGACATAGTCGTACTCCAGCGTGTCGGCGAACTTCACGGAGGCCTTTGTCGCGAGCGGATGATCCGCCGGCACCGTCAGCACGAGGCGATCCTCGCGGTATGGAATCACTTCCAGTCCGCTGACCTTGGGGCCTTCGACGATCAGCCCGATGTCGCAGGCGTTCTCCTGAACGGCGGTCAGCACCGCAGTGCTCACCTTCTCTTCGAGATGCACATCGATCAGCGGATTCTTCTTCAGGAAGCTTTGCAGGTCGCTCGGCAGGAACTGCGTCAGCGTCGACAGGTTGGACGCAATCCGCACATGGCCGGTGAGCGATTGCGTCGCGCCCAGCTTGCCATCGGCAAAGATGAGCGGGCGAATGCCTTCTTCGACGCGCACGGCGCTCACGCGGCCGATCACGACAGAGTGGGTTCCGAACGGGATGACGCTGTCGATGTCGCAAAAGAGGTTGCTCTGCGCATCCTCCAGGTACGGCATCCCGCCGTCTTCGTTGCGCCATTCGCCGACCTCGAAGCGTGCATCCCCCTTGAGTCGGCCGCTGAAGGCGGACACCAGATCCTCATGCTCCGTGGTGAGCACATTGACGCAGAATCGGCCCCGGCCCAACAAGGCCGGATGGATGCTCGCGCTGTGATTGACGCAAATCAGGAGCGACGGCGGATCCATCGTGAGCGAGTTCACTGCGGTAGCTGTCATGCCGTAGCGGTTGCCGTTGACATCGGCGGTACTGATGATCGTCACGGTGGACGCAAGCCGGCGCATCGCGCGCTTGAACTCCGTCGTCACCTGAGCGCTGTCGGCCAAAGAAGTGGTCATGTCGAACTCCTGATCCCGCAGGACGCTCTCAGGCGAGTGCCGGCTCGCGGGTGGCCGTGGCGGGCGATGCCGCGGGCGCCTTGCGCAGCCCGGCCTGCACCAGCAGCGGCATCACCTTCTCGTTCCAGTAGGGCAGTTCCTGGTTGTAGTCGACCATGGTGATCAGCGAGCCATCGACACCGGTCTTCGACATCTCCAGCATGCGATCGACGATCTGTTCCGGCGTGCCCACCAGCGGGTAGCCGCCCCAGCCGGCAATGAAGTTGCGGCGGAACTTGTCCATGTAGTCGGGCGAGTACGAACCGCTCTCGACGCCGAATACCTTGCAGATGTTGTCCGCGGCTTCCCAGTCCCCCTTCTGGTTGACGTAGTAGTCGTAGTACTCCTTCGCTTCCTTCTCCGTGTCGCGCGCCACCGCGTAGCTGTAGGTGAAGGTGCCGATCTCGCGCTTGTACCGGTCCCAGGCCAGCTTCTTCATTTCCTTGACCCACCCGGTCGCCTTGTCGAGGCCTTCTTCCTCGATGACCGAGAAGTTGATGTCGCAGAACTTGGCGGCGAACTCGCGGCCCTTGCCTGACGATCCGGCACTGATGAGCACCGGGCGCGGGTTCTGGAAGGGCTTGGGGTCCGCGAAGCCCTGCTTCACCGACAGGAACTGCCCTTCGTAGTCGAACCATTGCTCGGTCCAGAGCTTCTCGACGATCTCGACCCACTCGGTGGCGTACTCGTAGCGGGTGTCGTGCTCCATCATCTTGCGGCCGAACATTTCCATCTCGGGCGTGAACCAGCCGCACACCATGTTGATGCCGAAGCGGCCCCTGGAGATGCGGTCGATGGTGGTGCCCATCTTGGCTGCGACGATGGGATAGATGGTGGGCACATGCGATGTGGCAAACAGGAAGATCTTCTTCGTCACCGCGGCCAGCGATGCGGCCCAGGTGTAGGTTTCCATGCAATTGCCGTTGAAGTTGCTCGGCCCGCCGAAGCCGCGCCAACGCGCGATCGGCACCATGCACTCCCATCCTGCCGCTTCGAGGATCCCGGCGATCTCCTTGTTCTTCTCGAAGGTCGGCTCGAAGCTGGTCTCCGCCAGCGTCATCGCGCACGCGTTCGAACAGTTCGAGCCGAAGATGCCCAGCTTGAACTTGTTGTCGTTGAACATCGGGTTGCCGGCTTCGCGGAAGGCGTCGAGGTTGGTCATGGCGTGTCTCCTTGAATGAAAGGTGGAATGAACGAGAGGCTAGAGATCAGCAAGAAGCAGCAATGCGGGCGGGTTGCAGCAGTTGCGCGAGTTCGTCGACCGTGCGGTCGATCCGGGACTGGAAAGCCGGGAGCAGCCGGTCGGGCGATTCGAAGTCGGGCTGCAGCGCGTAGAGGCCGCGCGTTCCCACACAGCAGTCGAAAAACAGGAAGAGGGGCCGCAGGTGATAGTCGATCACCGAGGCGTGGTGAGGGGCGGCACCCGTCGCCGTGACGATCACCGGCTTGCGGGTCAGCGCCGTCATGTCGAACAGATCGAAGAGGTGCTTGAAGAGCCCGGTGTAAGCGCCCTTGTAGACCGCCGTTCCGACCACCAGGGCGTCGGCGTTCTGGATGGCGCCGAGGACGGCTTCGACTTCGGGATGTGCCTTCGCGCGCTCTGTTGTCTGGCCGAACGACGGGCCCGCGTCGATCAGGTCGAAGGTCGTTGTCTGTCCCAGGCCGCGCGCGCTCGCCGTATCGAGCACGGCCTGCACAAGGGTGCGGGTGCGCGACGGCCGCGTGAGATTGCCGCTGAAACCGACGATCCGCAGCGCACGCTGCGCGAAGGGTGCGTTCGCAGACCTGTCGAATTCCATTCGCGTCTCCTGTGAGTGCATCGCAGGGAACGATTCCCCGATGCGGCATGGAGGCGAATGCTATGGACGGTGGCGCGAAGGTTGAAGCTGATTCTGATCAACACGGCCTTGACGAAATTTGTAGGCCGCTGCGCCACCGCCTTTGCCAGGTTCTGCGAGAGCCACCGCTCGCCGCGAGCACTTCGCAGGCGGCGGCCAGGTCCGTGGCTGAATAGTTGGGCTTATTGGGCCGTTGCTCGCCTCCCGCGCGCTTCGCCCGGCCCGCCCTCAGCGGCGCATGGCTGCGATGGCCTGCGGGTTGACGGCCTCGGTCAGCGTGCCTTCGGCAAAGCGGTTGATGTTGTCGAAGGCAATGCCGAAGTAGCGCTCGTAGTTGTCGCGCTCGACATAGCCGATATGCGGGGTGCACAGCGCATTGGGCAAGGCCAGGAGCGGATGCTCGCCGCGCCGCAGGGGCTCTTCCTCGAACACGTCGATGGCCGCGAAGCCCGGACGGCCTCGTTGCAGCGCACGCTCGAGCGCACCGGCCTCGACCAGCTCGGCTCGGCTGGTGTTCACCAGCAGGGCGGTGGGCTTCATGCGAGCGAGGTCCGATTCACGCACGATGCCGGTGGTGTGTTCGTCAAGCCGCACATGCAGGCTGAGCACGTCGCTATCGGCAAAGAAGGCCTCGCGCGTGGGTGCGACCTCGAAGCCGTCGGCGCGCGCGGCCTGCGTCGAGGCCTCTCGGCCCCAGACCCAGACCTGCATGCCGAACACCCGCCCGTAGGCCGCCACCTGCCGGCCGATGCGCCCATAGCTCCACACGCCCAGGCGCTGCCCGCCGAGCTGTTGACCCAGGTGGCCTTGCCAACTGCCTTGCCGCAGGCGGTTGGCTTCCTGCACGAGATGGCGGCGGCTTGCCAGCGTCAGTGCCCAGGTGAGTTCCGCGGTCGACGAGCCTGCGCCGCGGCCTTCGGTCACTACCACGCCGCGAGCGGTACAGGCCTCCAGGTCCACATGCCCTGCGAGCTTGCCGGTCTGGCTGATGAGGCGAAGCCTCGGCAGGCGATCGAGCAGCGCCGCATCGATGCGCGTGCGCTCGCGCGTCAGCACGATCGCCTCGGCATCGGCGAAGCGCGCGGCGAGCGCGTCGGTGCCTTTTACCGTGTCGTTGAAGATGCGGACTTCATGACCTGCGAGGCGGGCGAAGCAGTCCAGCGTTCGCACGCAGTCCTGGTAGTCGTCGGGAATGGCTATGCGCATCGACGGGCTCCTCACTGCATCGGGATGTTCAATTGCTCGACGGTGCGCTTCCACAACGCCAGGTCGTCACGCATCAGTGCCGTGAACTCGGCCGGCGGCATGCCGCCCGGCTCGATGCCCTGGGCCCGGAAGATCTCGCGCACCTCCTGCGTCTCGAGCGCGCGCTTCACTTCTGCATACAGCCGCTGCATCACGGGCGCCGGCGTGCCCGCGCGCAAAAGCAGGCCGTACCAGCCGTGCACGTCGAAGCCCGGGTAGCCCTGTTCGGCCACGGTCGGCACCTCCGGCAAGCCCTCGAAGCGCGCTTTGGGTGCCACAGCGAGCGCGCGCAGCTTGCCGGCCTTGATCTGCCCCAGCGCCGAGCTCATGTCGAGGAACATGAACTGGATCTGGCCGCCCAGTAGGTCCTGCACTGCCGGGCCGGCGCCGCGGTAGGGGACGTGGACAGCGCGGATGCCGGCGCGCTGCACGAACAGCGCGGCGCCCAGGTGCGCCGAGGTGCCGTTGCCTGAGGAGCCATAGGACAGGCTTTCGGGCTTGGCCTTGCCCATCGCCACCAACTCCTGCAGGGTCTTCGCTGGAAAGTCCGGCCGCACCACCACCGCATGCGGGATAAAGCCCACGACGGTGAGCGGCGCGAAGTCGCGCAACGTGTCGAAAGGGTAGTTGGCCATGAGCGCGGGATTGGTGACCGCAAGGATCGACGGGAACACCATCGTGTAGCCGTCGGCAGGACCGCGCGCCACCTCGCTCATGCCGATCACGCCGCCGCCGCCGGGCTTGTTGTCCACGATCACCGGCTGGCCAAGGCTCGCCGCCATGCTCTTGCTGATCGAGCGCGCCATCAGGTCGGTCGGGCCGCCCGGGGCGAAGGGCACGATGATTCGCAGCGGCTTGTCGGGGAAGGCAGCGCGTGCGAAGGGGCTGGCCAGGGCCAACGCCGCGAGAGTGGCGGACGCGGCGAGCCGATGGAAGCCGCGTCGGTCGATGGAAAGACGAGGGGATGCAGGCATGGATGTCTCTTTCTCTTGACTCGGGTTGGAGGCGCAGTCAAAGCTTAGCCCCAAACTCCGGCGGCGCAGTTCTTCAATTCCACTGCTTGGAATTGACGCTTTGCGCTCGAAAGAAGATGTCCGCAGACGGCCAGTCCGTCGAACCGTTCCTGGGACGTGGCATGGAAATCGCCGCGCGCAGGGTGCTCGAGGAGACGCTCGCCGAGCCCCAGTGAATCACCGTCACCAGGCAGGCCATGCCAGGCGCGACATGGATCACTTCGAGCTGGATCGGCAGCCCTCCGCCCCAGTCGGGTTCAGTGGCCAGAGAGTAGCGGGAGCATTCCAACCTGCTGGTACAAGGTCATGAAGTCGAAGCAGTTCCAGCCTTCCTGGATCTGCCCACCTTCGATGGCTCCGATCACCACCCCCTCGATCTCGATTCTCGAACCACTGGCCGGTACGCCCAGATCCGGCCCCTGATGCGTGCCCGTCACGTTGCAGTGATAGACGACAAGGTTTCCTTCGCAAACGATGTGAAATGCGCGGATCTTCAAATCGGGGAACGCCTGGCGGAACTGTCGAACAAATGGCTTGAACGCAGCGGGTCCGACGATGGATCCTCCATCGGGGGAGGGCAGCCCGTGAATCTTCGCAGTCGGTGCCATGAGGCGATCGATCGCCGCTTCCTCCCCGGCACCCCAAACCTTGTCAAAGAACGACACCACGATCTCTCGATTCGAGCTGCTCATGTCTTCCACCGTTCTCGTTCATGAAAGGTACGCCATCTTGTTGACCGGACCAACGGCCATCATCCTCCCATGGGGGGATATTTCCTGGCGGGGAGTTCCCCGCAAGGGCGCAGCCTTTGGATGCGCAGCCTTGGCGTGCGAGCGCAGATGCTTTGCCGATCAGCAAGGCGAGAATGCTGGACGTCCGTCCTATGACTACTTCCCCAATCGCGTCCCGTTGGCTGTTCCTGCCGCTCATACTTGCTGCAGTCTCGTTCCTGGTGGCCGCAGTCGAGATCTTTGATTTCGTGGCGTCATTCGCCCGCGCCAATCGCCGAACGCTCGATATTGCGCTACCAAGCATCACGCTGCTCCTGAGTGCCTTGACCCTCCGCCTCGGGATGCCATGTGTCTGGCCTCTGGGAAAGCTGGGCGTGTTGCCGAAGTGGATGTGCTGGCTGGCCTTGCTCTTTGGTGCAGCCATTGCTCTTCTGGCCGGAGCCGAACTCACTTATGCGCTCATGGACGCAGGAATTGTTGTCCTTCTTGACCTTCCGGTCGTCATGACGTTATTGCTGAGCTTGTCGTGCATCTTGTTGGCGTATCTCAGCCTGCGTGGTCAAGCGCAAGGGACGTCGCGAGATGGGACATGACCGCAACGTCAAGAGGCTCGAAGTTGAATGACAGGTTTCGGGTCCGCTAGACGGCCAAAGCCGAGTCCGATCGCAACGGGCAGACCTGTCGCTGGAGGGGAGGGCGGGGGGCAGTTGACGCCAAGGGATGCGCCGAACTAGGCCGGCCCAGCGGCGACGCGGCCAACGGCCAGGTACGACGATCCTCTGCCGCGCATCGCGCATGACTTATGCGGCTCGCGTGACCAAACGGACAACACCCAAGCGGCATTGTTCACGGCGCGGTGGAGTGGCGCGGACCCTCACCAGTGAAGATAGAACATGGCCTTTGCCAGCAGCACGATGACGAGGACATGGCAGAACACGCTCAGGTGCAGGCGGCGGGAACGTCTTCCGCCCAGCACCCCGCGCCGCCGCCACACCATGGCCGTGATGAAATGCCCGAAAACGCTCAGCGCCAACCCGATCTTGAGCGCCAGCAGCAGCCCGAAACCGCTGGCCAGCGGCTGGGCCAGTGCGGCGCGATGGTGCCAGGCCATGCCGATGCCGGCGGCGTAGAGCGTCATCAGCACCCAGGGCATCACGGCCGTCGCCCGGTTGCCGATCGCGCGCTCGACCTCGCGCATCATCTCCTGTGGCAGGCGTCGGCGCACGCCTTCGAGCATGACCACCTCGAAGAACACGGTGCCGACGAAGGCGATCGCCGCCAGAAGATGGATCGCCAACAGAAGGCCGTAGCTCATGCGCGTATCCGACGTTCGACCTTCATGCGCCGGCCCGCGGCGAGGGATTGATCGGTGCCGGGAAGCAGGTCCGCCAGGGTGAAGCCGTCCAGGTACGCCAGGAAACCCCGCATCGCGCCGTCGAGCACGCCCGCCAGGCGACAGCGGCCTGTCAACGTGCATTGACTGTTCGTGGCGAAGCACTCGACCAGGTCGAAGTCCGGCTCGATGCCACGCACCACCGCGCCCAGGTTGATCTGGGCCGGCGCGTGGGCCAGGCGCATGCCACCGCCCTTGCCGCGCACGGTCTCGATCCATCCCTGCAGCCCGAGCTGGTGCGTCACCTTCATCAGGTGCGCCTCGGAGATCTCGTGGGCTTGCGCGATCTCGGCGATCGTGCACAGCCGATCTTGCCGGCTCGCCACGTACATCAGCAGGCGCAACGCGTAGTCGGTCATCATGGTCAGGCGCATGGGTGGACTCCGGTCATTTCGGCGTGCGCGTCCGCGAGGTCGGCCTGAGAGTGATCTTCGAAGCGGGCTCGTCGATGCGCGGCCGGATCATCATCGGGAAGAAGCGCCACAGGTACAGCGCGAAAGCCAGCACCCAGGCACCGGCCGAGGCATGCAGCGCACTGGCTGCGAGGCTCGTCGGCAGCAGGGCCAGCAAGCGCAGCGCGGCCGCGGCAATCACCAGCAGGTAGGCGGCCACCATGCTGCGGTCCGCGCGCAGGGGCCGGCCCAGGTGACCCAGCGCCGTGCGCGTGACCATGCCGATGATCAGCACCGAAAACCCCGCCACGCCGATCACATGAGCCGGCCATGCGGCGCGCAGCAGCAGGCCGGTCGCGTGAGCCGCCGCGACCAGCAAGCCCGCGCCCAGCCCGGCGTAGCCAAGGTAGAGGATCCACAGCAGCGGGACCCGGCGCACGGCCCACGGCTTCCAGGCCAGCACCTGCACCAGGGCGATGGCTCCGGCCAATGCGAGGAAAGCGGCCACGCCCGGCATCCAGTTCAGAAGGCTGAAGCCGATGGCCAGTGCGCCCGCGCCAAGTTGCCATCGTCCGCTGCCCGTGTGCATCGGGATCGACAGACCGGGCACCGCGCGCATCGCGAAGAATGGGACCACCCGCCGCGCCACAAGGAGCGCGATCACCGCCATGCACAACAATCCGGTGTTGAAGCGCTGCATCAGCAGGCCGTGGTCGCCCTGCCAGACGGCCCGCAGGTAAAGCGCATCGGCCGCGCCGAGTGCAAGCACGAGCAGTGGTACGCCGTAGTTGCGCCGACTGCGTGCTGCATAGATCGCGCGGCCGAGTGCCACGGCGGCCCAGCCGAAGAACAGCAGCTCGCAGGCAGCCGCCATCCAGAAGAACACGGGACGGGGTGTGAGAAAGCCGATCCGTGCCAGCACCCACAGGACGCTCAAGCCTCCCAGGGAGGGGCCGCGCAGAGGGTTGATGCCTGTCCAGTTGCTGCCGGCCGTGAGTAGGAAGCCGACAGCAATGGTTGCGATGAAGCCCCAGAGCATTTCGTGGGCATGCCAGACCACACCGGCCATTTGGCTCGTCAACCATTGCGGTGCGAACACCCACAGCGCCACCGAGACTGCGGCCCAAAGGCAGCCCGCGAGATAGAGCGGGCGGAACCCCATCTCGAGGAAGGCACGCCACTGCGGCGCCGCGGCCGCTGCGCGCCCCGGCTCGTCGATATGAAGCAGCTCAGCCACAGGCGAGCGCCGCGGGGGCGGCGTCCGGGTCGCGGCCGATCTGGTAGCCCATCCACAGGCTTTGCGCGATGCGCTCGGCGGCTGCCTGGGCCTGCTCGCCCATGGTCCTGTTCGGCTGCGCGGCGGTGGTCTCGCGAAACAGGGCAAGCCAACGCCGGAACAGTTCGGCGTTCAGGCCCGGTAACCTCGCGTGCTTGGGCATCGGAGCACCGGTGAAGCGTCCCGTGCGGCGCAAGATGGTCGACCAGAAGTCGACCAACTTGTGCTGATGTTGGTCCCAATCCTCGATGTGCGCGTCGAAGATGGGACCCAGCAGCTCGTCCTGGCGCACGCGTGCGTAGAAAGCACGAACCAGGTTCGAAATCTCTTCCTCGGTGCACAACTCTTTGTCGCTCAATTCACGCTCCTTGACTTGCCTGGGGCAAGTTCTCATAAGATGTAGTGAAAATATATCTTAAAGGGCTTGGCCCGACGCGCGACGGATTTCTTCGCCTTGACCTGCGTCAACAACTTCGAACTGCATGCCAGCGGTAGAGAGGGGCACAGCGGTCGGCAGCAGCACGCTGAAGACGGCCTACCCGCAGTTGATCCGCATGGTTTTTCTGGCGGGCCGGGCGCTGCCCGAGCAAATCTGGGGCAGGACCCGCCGGCGCGTGTCGACAACTGCTTTCAGGTGAACGCGACTACATCGCGCTACCTCGCTCACCCGAAGCTCGATGCCGCAGGCTCGCGCGCACGCCGACTTCACCGAGGGCCAAGTAAAGGGTTAGGCCGGGTTAGGCCGAGCCCTCGACTGCGTGGCCCAGTTCTTGACCATAGGCAACCTCGAGCGTGTGACCGTCCGGATCCCGCATCAGCGCCCAGTAGCCAACCGGAGGGCCCGATTCTTCCGGCTCTCGAGCCAGACATTGATCCTGTCGTGCCAGTTGGCAGAGGCGATCAACTTCTTCCCGAGACCGCACGCCGACGCCAAGGTGCGCCATCGGCAAGAGCGGTTTGATTTCGTTCGAAGTTTCAATGAGAACGACTGCGAACGGCCGCGTGCGGTCACTGATCCAGACCACCCCCGGTCGCGAATGCACAACTTGCATGGCCGCGTACTTCGCATAGAACGCCACGCTGGCTGCGAGCGAGTGCACGGGAAGCGCGATATGTGTCAGGCCGATGTCCGACATGGTGAGCCCTGCGATCGACATGAGCGGCCCAGGCCGGGATGAGCCAGCTGGCTGAAAGGGTGGTCGGGTTTCATCGCGCTGCGGAGATTGCCAATGATGCTCCATCCTACTGCTCCTGGCTCCGTCCAGAGCAGGCGGAACCGCAGGAGCTGCGTTGCGAGCTTTCGTCGACGCCTGAGTCCTTGGCTCCGCGTGGTCGTTCCCAATTGCGCGGAAGGGGTCGAGAATGAGGGCGTGTATTCGCTGTCCATCGTCCAGAATGCAATACGGCGCGCCCTGGCAGACGGTGCACTGCAGCCGATCGAGACTCGAACCGTTCTCCTCGACAGCGGCGGCGTCCGGTTCGTCCTGCGCACCGTGTCGAGCCTTGCGCGGAAGGACGAGGCGCGCCCTGTCGTGGCGGCCAGCGACCCACTCGGCGCCTACGAGCGGTCGCTGTTCGTCGGCGACGTCGCGCCTTCGCACTACATTCTGCTGAACAAGTTCCAGCTGCTCGCCGGCCATATGCTGCTCGTCACGCGCTGCTTCGAGCGCCAGGAGCGCCTCCTTACCGTTGAGGATTTCGCGGCGCTCATCACTTGCCTGAGCGAAGTCGATGGGCTCGCCTTCTACAACGGGGGCGTCGAAGCCGGCGCCAGCCAGCGGCACAAGCACCTGCAGCTTGTGCCGCTCCCGCTCGCACGCGAGAGCGCGGACGAAGTACCCATGGAACGTGTGCTCGGCAACGACTCGCGGCTGCCGTTCAGCCATGCGTTCGCACGTCTGGCGCCCCACACGACGGCTCCCGAGTGGCATGCCCTCTATCGCGAGTTGCTTCATCGATGTGGCATTTCCGCTGTCGCCGCCGCAGACGGCGAAGTTCAGTCGACTCCTTACAACCTGCTGGTTCGCCGAGGCTGGATGCTCGTCGTGCCGCGTTCGCGCGCATGCTTCGAATCCATCTCGGTGAATGCGCTTGGCTTCGCAGGCTCATTGTTCTTGCGTTCGCAAGAGGAGTTGGACCGCGTCCATGCAATCGGGCCAATGCAGGTGCTGCGCACGGTTGCGATGCCGCAGGACGTGCCCCACGACGCATGACCGATATTTCGCGGGGTGGCGGGTCTCTGCCATCAAGCAGTCGGTCGTGCGACTTTGCGCTTGCGCCCGCTATCGCCGCAGTCCCGCGGCATATCCCGTTGCACAGAGGCAGTTTCACCTGTCATTTCTCGTCCGACTGCCCTTTCCCCCGGCCACGTGCGCCTCGCGGAGGCAGCCTTGGAGCCTTTGGGGGCCAAGGGCAGGGGGCGATTAGCCCGCGCCCGACAGGAATGCGCCGGGATCGCTAGCATCGGATGTTTTTCGCGAGTCCTTGCGTCTTCCCTCGGCGCGTGGCCCCAAGTCCTGCGCTTTGCACCGATGTCTGCCATCCCCAGCACTCCCAAAACAACCAATCGGCCGATGGTCATCCTGGCCGTCATGGCCTCGATGGCCATGGTCGCGATCGAGGCGACGATCGTCGCCACCGTGATGCCGCAGATCGCCTCGCAGCTCGGCGGTCTGAGCCTCTATAGCTGGGTCTTCGCTTCGTTCCTGCTAGCGCAGACAGCGATGACGGTCGTCTTCGGCAAGCTGTCGGACATCTACGGCCGCAGGCCCGTGATCCTTGTCGGCATCGCAATTTTTCTGATCGGTTCCCTTGCGGCCGGGTTCGCTTGGTCGATGCCGGCGATGATCGCCTTCCGGCTCATCCAGGGCATCGGCGCCGGCGCGATCCAGCCGGTCTCGTTGACCATCGTCGGCGATCTCTATCCAGTGCAGGAGCGCGGCAAAGTGCAGGGCTACCTGGCGAGCGTGTGGGCAGTGTCGGCGGTGCTCGGCCCGATGCTCGGAGCGCTCATCGTCACCCGCCTGTCGTGGAGCTGGATCTTCTGGATGAACGTACCGATCGGGCTCGCCGCCGCCGGCGGCTTCTGGTTTCATCTGCGCGAGGCGCCAGTGACGCGACGAGCCTCCATTGACCTGCCCGGCGCCCTGCTGTTCACCGCCGGCATCGCCTCGCTGATGATCTGCCTGACGGAAAGCGGCCTCGGCCACACCACGGAAGCTTGGAGCTGGGCTGGCGTCTTCGTCGTTGTCGCGGTGTTGTTCACCTTTCAAGAGCGTCGCGTAGCCGATCCGATGGTTTCGTTCGAGCTCTGGAGCCGACGCATCATCGCCACCGTCAACGGCTCGGCGCTGCTGACCGGCATGGCGCTGATCGGCGTCACAAGTTTCCTGCCGATGTACGTCCAGGTGGTGCTGGGGCACTCGCCGGTGGTCGCTGGCCTGGCGCTCACGATGGTGATGCTCGGTTGGCCGATCGGCGCCACCATCGCGTCGCGCAGTTTCATGCGCGCAGGCCTCAGGCGACTCATGTTGATTGGATCGGTGCTGGTGCCGGCCGGCGCCGCAGTATTCGCGTTTCTGCATTCGGACGGCTCGCCGACTTCTGCCGGCATCGGCTCTTTCCTCATGGGCCTCGGGATGGGCTTGCTGAGCCTGTGCTCGCTGATCCTGATTCAGGAGTCGGTCGCCATGGCGCAGCGCGGTAGCGCCACCGCCTCCAACATCTTCTCCCGCAACCTCGGCAGCGCGCTCGGTGCCACCTTTTTCGGCGCCGTCTTCAACTTCGGACTGGTCCGCCACAACGGCGGTATCTCGGTGCCGGAGGAACAGTTGCGCGACCTGCTGCAGGGCACTGCCGTTTCCGGCGCCGGCGAAGCGGGCTTGCGTCTGGCTGTCGGCTCGTCGCTGCACCTGACCTTCGTGGTCATGCTGGCAATGAGCGGGGTGATTCTGGCGCTGGCACTGCTACTGCCGCGCCAGGGCATGAGCGTGAGGACCATCGAGGCGCGTTGAACCAACGCAGGTTGCGCAGGACTGCGGCGCGCATGGTGCATCTGGAGATACGAGGTGTGTGGCCGGCTCTTGAAAGGTGGTTCGGAAGTGAATCGACTGGTCGTCTTTGTTGCCCTCGTACTGGCCCTCTCCGACGCGACGTCCCAGGCTCCGATGGGGGTGACGGGCGGCGGGTCTCCGATCGCAGTCCCTCCGATCCAAATTGGTCCTCCCTACGACGGCAGCGGCGCAGCCTTTGGCCGGCGCGCACAAGAGCAGGAACAGGCTCGGCAACCTGTCCTGCCAGGACCATCCCCATCCCCAGTGCCGTTGAGCAACTGCAATGGAGGTGGCTGCTGGGACAGCCAGGGCAAGCTATACAACAGCACGGGTGACGGGTCCCGCTTTGTCAGCCCGGAAGGAAAGCTGTGCCAGACCAACGGAAAGTTCATCTACTGCAACTGACTTGTCGGTTCGTCCTATCGAAGGTCCCACGGAGCTCCGAATAGGTCTGGCGAAGCCAATGATCGATGGACGAAATGTTGCGATAGGAGCCGGCGGACCGCGTTGCAGGTCGATCAAAGCGATGCAGCACGCGCTAGGATGGCTCCGAGACAAGACATCCATCCGCTCCAGGGGGTCTCCATGATCCAGATCCGCGACATCGACCACCTCGTCCTGCGCGTCACCGACCTGCCGGGCATGCTGCGCTTCTATTGCGACGGCCTCGGCTGCCAGGTCGAGCGGCAGCGCGACGACATCGGCCTTACGCAGCTGCGGGCGGGACGCGCGATGCTCGATCTCGTTCCGATCGATGGCACTCTGGGGCGCGCCGGCGGTGCGCCGCCGGGCGAAGAGGGCCGCAATCTCGACCATTTCTGCTTCCGCGTCGAGCCCTTCGACGAACATGCGATCCGCGGCCATCTGTCGGCGCTTGGCATCGATGCCGGCCCCGTGGAGTCGCGTTTCGGTGCCGAGGGCGAGGGGCCATCGATCTACCTGCGCGACCCTGAGGGCAACGTCGTCGAGCTCAAGGGCCCGCCCTATCGATGATCTGTTTGGAGGCAGCCGCGACCGTCTCCAGCCTGCCCGCGGAATCGCGGAAAGGGGACTGACGCTGTTGACGGCGTTGTCGAGCCCCGCCGGCTCCTACCGGAGAACTGTCGCGGCGACCGCGTCACCCATCTCTTCCGTGCCCACACGCGTGCAGCCCGGTTGGAAGATGTCGCCGGTGCGAAGGCCATCGGCCAGCACGCGCCGGACGGCATCTTCCACGCGCTGAGCATTCGCAGTCTGTCCGAACGAGTGCCGCAGCATCATCGCCATCGACAGTATCGATGCGAGCGGGTTCGCGAGATTCTTGCCCGCGATGTCCGGCGCAGTGCCGTGCACCGGTTCGTACAGCCCGAAAGTGCCCGCCGCCATCGAGGCTGAAGGCAGCATGCCGATCGAGCCGGTAAGCATCGCTGCGGCATCGGAGAGGATGTCGCCGAAGATGTTGCCGGTCACGATCACGTCGAACTGCCTGGGCGCGCGCATCAGTTGCATCGCGGCCGCGTCGACGAAGAGATGCGTGACCTCCACGTCCGGATACTCCGCGCTCACGCGCGCCACCACTTCGCGCCACAGCTGCATCACTTCCAACACGTTGGCCTTGTCCACCGAGCAGAGCTTGCGGCGGCGTTCACGCGCAGTGCGGAAGGCCACGTGCGCGATGCGTTCGATCTCGGGCTCGCTGTAGCGCATGGTGTTGAAAGCCTCGCGCTGGCCGGCCGCGTTGACGCCGCTTCCGCGTGGCTCGCCGAAGTAGACGTCGCCGGTGAGCTCGCGCAGGATCATGATGTCCAGCCCCTCGATCACCTCCGGCTTGAGCGTCGATGCGCCGATCAGTTCGGGAAAGAGGAAGGCCGGCCGGAAATTCGCGAAGAGTCCGAGCTCCTTGCGCAAGCGCAGCAGACTCGCGCCGGGCCGCATCATGAATGGAATGGCTTCGTCGCCGGGCATGCCGGCAGAGCCGAACAGAATCGCGTCGGCCTTGCGCGCGATGTCCGTGGTGGCGGAGGGAAGGGGGTCGCCCGCCGCATCGATGCCGGCCTGGCCGATCGCGGCTTCGGCCAGCTCCAGCGGCTGCGTCCTTCCGATCACTGCCTTGAGCACCTTGACGGCTTGCGCGGTCACTTCGCGACCAATGCCGTCGCCCGGCATCACTGCAATCTTCATGTTCGTGGACCTCTCTCTTGAACGGTTGAAAAGCTAGCCGCCGTGCGTGCGCTCGAAAGCCTCGATGCGCGCGTGCTGGGCCAGCGTGTAGTCGATCTCGTCGATGCCGTGCAGCAGGCAGTGGCGGGGGAACGGGTCGATGTCGAACGCATGCGTGCGACCTTGCAAATCGGTGACCTGCTGCGTTTCGAGATCGATGCGCAGATGCGTGCCGGGGGCTTCGCTCAACGCGGCGAGCAGTGCGTGCACGGCTTCTTCGGGCAGGCGCACGGGCAGCAATCCGTTCTTCAGCGCATTGGAGAAGAAGATGTCGCCGAAGCTCGGTGCGATCACAGCGCGGAAGCCGCCGTCGTGCAGCGCCCAGACCGCATGCTCGCGCGACGAGCCGCAGCCGAAGTTGCGCCCCGCCACGAGGATGTGCGCTTCCGCGAATGCAGGCTGGTTGAGCACGAAGTCGTCGCGCCGACGCCCCTGTGCGTCGTGCCGCACATCGCGGAACAGATAGTCGCCGAAGTTGTCGGCGCGCGGCTTCTGCAGGTACAGCGCGGGCACGATCTGGTCGGTGTCGACGTTGTTCCTCGCCAGCGGCGCAGCCACCGCATCGAGTTGGGTAAAGACTTCCATGGCTTCGATCTCTTCAATGCGCCGGGAGTAGCCTGCGCACATCGGCGAGGCGCCCGTTGATTGCGGCGGCGGCCGCCATCGCAGGGCTCATCAGATGCGTGCGCGAGCCCGGTCCCTGCCGGCCCACGAAGTTGCGGTTGGAGGTGGATGCGCAGCGCTGCCCCCCGGGCACCTGGTCGCCATTGGTTCCGAGGCACATCGAGCAGCCCGCGTGCCTCCACTGGAAGCCGGCGTCGCGGAACACCGCGTCGAGCCCCTCGGCCTCCGCCTGCAGCTTCACGAGGCCCGAACCCGGGACCACCCAGGCTTCGACGCCCTTGGCCACGCGCCGGCCCCGCGCCACGGCGGCGGCGCTGCGCAGGTCCTCGATGCGCCCGTTGGTGCATGAACCGATGAAGACGCGGTCCACCGCGAGGTCGGTCAGCAACTGGCCCGGCCGCAGCCCCATGTAGGCCAGCGTGCGCTGCATCGCGTCGCGCCGCTCGATGCTGGCCGCGGTCGACGGGTCGGGCACTCGGGCGTCGATCGGCAGCGCATCCTCGGGACTGTTGCCCCAGGTGACCATCGGGGTGATCTCGCTCGCATGCAGATGCACCTCCCGGTCGAAGGACGCGCCTTCGTCGCTGGGCAGCCGCTGCCAGCGCGACAGCGCTTCCTGCCATGCCGCGCCCTTGGGGGCATTCGGGCGCCCCGCGAGCCACTGCCAGGTGGTGTCGTCAGGGGCCACCATGCCGGCGCGCGCACCCGCTTCGATGGACATGTTGCACACCGTCATGCGGCCTTCCATCGACAGCGCGCGAATGGCCTCGCCGGCGTACTCGATCACATGGCCTGTGCCGCCGGCCGCTCCGATCTTCGCGATGACCGCGAGGATGACGTCCTTGGCCGACACGCCCTGCGAAAGCCGCCCTTCGATGTTCACGCGCAGTGTCCGAGGCTTGCGCTGCCAGAGCGTCTGCGTCGCAAGCACATGCGCCACTTCGGATGCGCCGACGCCGAACGCGAGTGCACCAACCGCTCCGTGCGTGGCCGTGTGGCTGTCTCCGCACACGATCAGGCTGCCGGGCAGGCTCAACCCCTGCTCCGGACCGACGACGTGGACGATGCCCTGGCGCGCGTCATCGATGCCGAAGAAGCGGATGCCCGCAGCCCTGCTGTCGTCCTCCAGTGCCTGCGCCATTGCGCGTTTTTCCGGATCGGCGATGTCCCCGAGCGCGCGGCTCGCGGTAGGCACGTAGTGGTCCGGGGTGGCGAAGGCGCGATCGGGCCGGCGCACCGCCAGGCCGCGCTGGCGCAGCATCTCGAAAGCGGGCGCAGAGCCGTCCTGCACCAGGTGGCGATCGACATAAAGAAGGGTCTGTCCGTCGTCGCGCTGCATGACGACGTGCGCCTCCCAGAGCTTGTCGAAGAGTGTGCGGGGCTTGGTCATGGGATCGGAAAGCAGTGGCATGGACATGGACTCGATCGGAGCGTCAGTCGAGCTTCGCTCCGGCGATGCGCACGATCTCCGCATAGCGTTTGGTTTCGCTGGCCATGAATCGACCGTAGTCTTCGGGCGTGCCGCCGCCGATCTCGGCGCCGAGCGTCTGCATGCGCTTCTGGAACTCGGGCGACTTGAGCACCGCGTTGGCCTCGGCGTTGAGCTTGTCGATGATGGCGCGCGGCGTACCGGCTGGCGCCGAGAGGCCGTACCACGACGACGCGTAAACGCCCGGCAACCCTGCCTCGTCGAAGGTCGGCACGTCCGGCAGCGCGGGATTGCGCGCCTTCGACGCGACCGCGAGCGCACGCATCTTCCCCCCCGCGATGAAGGGCAGGCAGGTGGTCGTGTCGAGCATCAACGAGATATGGCCTGCGGCGAGGTCGGCCTCGGCCGGCGCGGTGCCTTTGTAGGGCACGTGCACGATGTCGAGCTTGGCCGCCAACGCGAACTGCACGGCCGCCAGATGCTGCGACGAGCCGACGCCGCCGGAACCGTAGTTGAGCTTGCCCGGATTGGCGCGGGCCGCGTCCATCACGTCCTTCACCGTCCTGAAGGGCGAGCTTGCCGGCACCACGAGGATATTGGGCACTGCCGAGACGTAGATGATCGGCTCGAAGTCTTTGACAGGATCGAAGCCGAGCTTGCCGTACAGGCTGACGTTGACCGCATTGGGGCTGATCGACGACATCAGCAGGTTGTATCCGTCCGGCTTCTGGCGCGCGGCGATCTCGGTGCCGATGTTGCCGCCGGCGCCGCCGCGGTTGTCGATGACGAAGGGTTGTCCGAGTCGATGGCCCAGCAGCTCGGAGACCATTCGCGCAGTCGTGTCCACGCCACCGCCCGCAGGCCACGGAACCATGAGCTTGATGGGCTGGCTCGGGTAGTTGGCCAGGTCTTCGGCCGGTGCCGTCGCGTGCCACCCGAGCAGCACGGCCGCTGCGAGGCAGGCATGTATTTTCTTCATCATCGCGCGTCTCCTTCTTTATTGAATGGATGCAATGCTATGTGCTTGCCACGCGCAGCCGCAATCACAATTAAGGCATGCGCCTCATGAGTAAAATTCATGCCTGATGACTCGCCGACTACCGCCGCTCAACGCCCTGCGGGCTTTCGAAGCCGCCGCCCGCTGCGGCAATTTCACTCGCGCCGCGCAGGAACTGTTCGTCACGCAGGGCGCGGTGAGCCGGCACATCGCGACGCTGGAGGGATGGCTTGGGGTGCAGCTCTTCGAGCGAGGCCGGCACGGCATTCGGCTCACCACCGCGGGTCAGGGCTATTTCGCGAGCATGCGCGCGGCCTTCGACCAGATCGAGCACGGCACGCGGCAATTGCAGGAGAGCAGTGACGAATGGCTGCTGAGAGTCAAGCTGCCGCCGACCTTCGCGATCCGGTGGCTCATTCCGAGGCTCGGGCGCTTTCATGCACTTCATCCGCGCATCGATGTGCAGATCACGACATCGCACAAGCGGACCGATTTCGATCGGGACGACGTGGACGTCAGCATCCATTCGGAGCCGCAGCCGCCGACCGGGGCGGGGTACCGCCTGCTGTTCAACGAGACGCTGCTCCCGGTCTGCGCGCCCGGGCTGCTCAAGCGCAAGCCGCCACTGAAGGTGCCGGCGGACCTCGCGAAGCATTCGCTGCTGTCGTCACTGAACCGTCCGCAGGACTGGCCGACCTGGCTCGCCGCGGCAGGCATCGCGCGCAGTGCAGGTCATCGCAGCCTGGAGTTCGAGAATGCCGCGATGGCCTATCAGGCCGCAGCGGAAGAACTCGGCGTGATGGTGGCGGTGCTGCCTTTCGTGCAAGACGACCTCGCGGCGGGTCGCCTCGTCGCGCCCTTCGATCTGCGCGTGCCGACCCCCGGCGGCTACTTCATGGCCTGGCGCGCAGACCGCCCCGTGCCGCAGCGTGTTCGGGATTTCGAGGACTGGATCGCTTCGGAAGTCGCGTGATCCCGTGCCCAAGGTGTTCGGCGATGTTCCCGCCCTCACTCGCGTCAGCGCAAGGTAGAGCTGGTCGATGGTCGGGAGCGGCGGATTCGAACAGTCGATGCGTTTCGACACCTCCGTGACTGCTGGTGGCGGTTTGGCCTGCGCAGCCGCAAGCCCCCGGCCCGAGCCGTTGTCATGCGACCAAGCGCGAAGCTGCGTGCTTCAACTCTTCCGTGAAGTCCGTCGCGGCTGGCTTTACTGGTGCGCCTCGGCGGGCCACCACGAAAAGGTCGAGATGAACGGCGGGCTCCACCAGCATGGAGACATTCAGTCCATGCCGCAGGCATTCGGCCAGGACGATGGACGGTACGACCGCATGCCCCACACCCGCCTCGACCATCGCGATCAAGGTCCCAAGGAAGTTCATGGCGAGCCGGTCTTGACTCTTTGCCGATCTGCGAGGCAGGTTCGCTTCGACAAGAGCCTGAATGGGATTGTCCGGCGGAAGGCTGAGCAACCTCAGGTTCGACAAGCTGCTCCATGGGCGGCTGGCGCCCACGCCTCCCCGTCCTGAGCCTGGGGGGCTGATCCGCATCAGGCGAAACCTGCACAGTGGCTCTCTGACCAGACCCGCCGCTGGCTTCACGAAGAAACCGAGGCCCATATCGGCGTCCCCATCGATCACCGACTTCCCGACCGTACCGACGTCCCTGTCTGCTACCTGAACCCTGACCTGTGGATGGCTGTGGGCAAATGCACTCACGACATGTGGCAAGAGAGCCGCGGCAACGATCGGCGTCGCTGCGATGTCGAGCCGTGACCGCATGGCTGCTTCCGTCCCCCGGACGATTGCGCCCAAGCCGTGCAGTTCTTCGACGATCCGCTCGGCAACGGGCACCAGTCGGCGACCCGCGTCGGTCAAGGTGACGGAACGGGTGGTGCGCTCAAACAACTGCGCTCCGACTTGGCGCTCCAGTTCCTTGACCATCATGCTCACCCCCGATGGGGACAGGTGAATGACTTCCGCGGCCTTGGCGAAGCTCTGCTGCCGGCCAATCTCAAGAAATGCCAGTAGCTGGCGGCTGTCGACATTGATCAATTTGGCTGAGGAGTTCACCAGAATATTCCGTTTGATTCATGTCAAAGAACCGGTTGAAATTGTCGCTTAACAAAAGGAGACGCTCCCCATGACATCAAATGGCTCCGGCCGAGGTGGCCTTGTGCGCCGCCGATCTGTGCTCATTGGCGGAGCGGCCCTGTCGATTGGCTCCCTCGGATGGGCTGCCGACCAAGACAGCCAAACCCCCATCCGCCTCGTCGTCCCATTCACTCCGGGAACGGGCATCGACCTGATTGCGCGGCTTGTGGCCCCGCCACTCTCGGAGCGCCTGAAGCGCCCCGTCTTCACCGAGAACAAGCCGGGGGCCTCCGGGAACATCGGCACCCAGGAAGTTATTCGTGCGACGCCGGATGGCACCACTCTGCTGGTGACGGTCAACACCCTGGTCATGAACCCGGCGCTGTACCCGAAGCTCGCATTCAACCCCGTTCACGACCTCGCGCCGATCACCCTGACGAGCCGAGGGCAGCTTCTCCTTGTTGCTGGGGCACAGAAGAAGATCGACTCGCTGAACGGGCTGGTCTCTTATGCGAAGAGCCATCCGGGCGAACTCAACTACGGCTCGCCGGGCGCCGGCACCCCCCATCACCTGGCGATGGAGCTCCTCAAGAGCCGCGCCAAGATTTCCTTGACGCACGTGAGCTACCGCGGCACTGCGCCCGCCGTGACCGACCTTTTGGGTGGCCAGATCGACGTGATGTTCCTTCCGATCCATGTGGCGCTTCAGCACGTCAAGGCCGGCAAGCTCCGGGCGCTGGCGATCAGCTCGGACAAGCCTTCGAATCTTCTGCCGGATGTTCCGCCACTGCGGACCCTGAACCTCGGCGACTTGAACGTCGACATGTGGTACGGCTTGCTGGCACCGGCGGGGACTCCCCCTGCGTTCATCAATCGCGTGAACGAAGAGTTGAAGGCCATCCTCGCTCAACCCAGCGTTGCGTCCGCCTTCGAGACACAGGGGATGACGCCCGAGCACAGCACGCCGCAAGCGTTCCAGAAGATCATGGAGGCGGATGCGAAGCGCTGGGGCGACCTCATCAGGGAGCAGGGGATCACTGCGGAGTGAGCTGCCCGGATCAAGGGCATTGGACTAGTAAACCGACGTATGCAAGAGGTGAACGAGGTGGACGCAGAAGTGATCATCGTAGGCGGTGGGCCCGTTGGAATGGGATTGGCGATCGAACTTGGCCAGCGAGGAGTTCAATGCATCGTCGTTGAGAGATACCCGCAGCCGCAACCCATTCCAAAGGGCCAGAACCTGACTCAACGGACGATGGAACATTTCCATTCCTGGGGGGCCGAAAAGCAGTTGCGCGCCGCGCGCACCATTCCACCGGAGTACGGAATCGGCGGCCTGACGGCCTATGGAACGCTCCTCGGCCCGTACTCCTACGACTGGCTCCAGCGCGATCTGGTCAAACCCTATTACTTCACCGCGAACGAACGCCTGCCGCAGTACGCCACGGAGGACGTATTGCGCCGCAGAGCTGCGGAGCTTCCCGCCATCAAGACAATGTATGGATGGGATGCCGAGACCGTGGAGCAGGACGCCAATGGCGTGTCGGTCACGGTGGTAGAGCGTGGAGGAAGCCAAAGACGTACCCTGCGCGCGGCATATGCGGCAGGCTGCGACGGTAGCCGGTCGCGCGTGCGCGAACAGGTCGGACTCACCCAGACCCGGTCGGACCACGATCGCCTGATGGTCCTGCTGGTCTTCCGTTCGACCGGACTGCACAAGCTCCTCGAACGTTTTCCTGGAAAGTCCTACTACAACGTGCTTCAGCCCGAGCTCAAGGGGTATTGGAAATTCTTCGGTCGAGTGGATCTTGGGAGCACCTGGTTTTTCCATGCGCCAGTGCCGCCTGGCACCACGGCGGACAACTTCGACTTCAGCACCTACCTCCAGGAAGCTGTCGGGGCTCCGTTCGACGTCGAGTTCGAGCACATCGGCTTCTGGGATCTGCGCTTCATGCTTGCAGATTCCTATCGCAAGGGACGTGTCTTCATCGCAGGCGACGCTGCACACAGCCATCCCCCCTATGGTGGGTATGGCGTGAACTCTGGCCTCGAGGACGCGCGCAACCTCGGATGGAAGCTCGCCGCCACCCTCCAGGGATGGGGCAGCGAAGAACTGCTGGATTCATACGACGCCGAGCGACGTCCAGTCTTCCGCTCCACGATGAATGACTTCATCGCCAAGTCCATCGAGACCGACCGCGCTTTCCTGGACGCATATTCGCCGGAGCGAGATCGGGCGGCATTCGAGAGAACCTGGCAGGACCGCGCCAAGGGAGCCGTTGGCGAGGTTCACGCTTTCGAGCCAAACTACGAGGGCTCGCCGGTCGTCTGGCAAGACGGGCGCGATAACAAGAGTTGCAGCGCAAAGGGGTCGCATCGATTCGACGCCCGGCCCGGACACCACATTGCACCCGCTACCTTGCCGAAGGGCACGAATGTCTTCGAGGAGTTCGGTTCCGGCTACACGCTTTTCGCCCTGGATGCTGCGCCAGAGGCCGTTCAACAGTTCCGCGAAGCGGCGGATTCACTCAGCGTCCCATTGACTGTGGTCGCTGCACCGTTGAACGACGAACTGGCTCGCTACCAGGCAAATCTCATTCTCGTGCGTCCCGACGCGTTCGTTGCCTGGGCCGGCAGCAGCGCCGAGGCCGTCGAGGCAGCAGGAGATGTGATGAAGACCGTTCGAGGCATCGTCACTGACTGACGCCAGTCAACGCCGACTTCAAACTGACCCACTTTCCCGACTAGTCGCCGAAGTAGATCTGACCCACCCGGGCACTCTCGATTGCGCTGCTCGGGCGACCGGACTCCCGGACCATCGAGGCCGATTGCCGATCCTCGAGTGATTGCATGGATGCGGAGGCGCCCCCCGCGCGCTTCAGGTGGGGCGGAGACTGGTTCGCGGGATTCGCTTCTACTGCAGGTTCAGCTTCAACAGCGTCACGATCGCGCCGCCCGGATCCTTGGACCGCCTGAAGCCGAAGCGGCCGGCAAGCTCGAGCATCCCGCGGTTCTCCGACAAGGTGCTCCCGACCAGACGCCGCACGCCGGCCTGCCTTGCGAGATCGATCAGTGCGGCCAGGAGTCGCTTGCCAAGGCCTTGCCCCTGCCAGCTGTCGCCGACGACGATCGCGAAATCGGCCTCGCCGTCCGGACCTTCCATCACGTAGCGCGCAACGCCGACCTGCCGCTCGCGTCCTTCGACCGTGACCGTGGCGACCACCGCGCCTTCGCGCGATCGATCGATGGCGGTCCAGCGCTGCAGTTCCTCGTCGGATGGCTTCCTCGGGGACATCAGGCGCTGGTAGGCGGTACGAGGCGACAAGCCTTCGACGAACTCGCGCTCGCGTTCGAGATCGGCGGCGTCGATGGTGCGTACAAGCGGCTCCATGGCAGTCTCCCGATGCTCAGGCCATGTCGATGCTGGGCGCCGCCTCGAAGCGGGACCGGATTCGAACTGACTCAGCTGGGACATGGTGGCTATCTCCGATGAGTTGGCATGGTTCTCAATCTAGCCCTGCCTGTGACCCTGAAACAGCCGTCGCGGCTCAACACGGCGTTCCATTCAACGCAATAGTCCAGGAGCTGGCGGCTTTGTTGACAAAGCCGCAACAGCGTTTTGTGGCGCGCCGCCTTACCGGATGGCAACTGTTTTCATAGAGTTGCCACACCGTTCGACAGGCATCCGGCTCATCGATCGGCCCCATCCCAGTTGCAAAGGAAAAGCATGAGCCAGGAACCCCTCTTCTTCGACGATCTCGCGGTGGGCGATCGATTCGAAACCGGCACGCACGAACTGAGCGCCGATGACATCAAGCGATTCGCCGGCGAGTTCGATCCGCAGCCCTTTCATCTCGACGATGAAGCTGCGCGCGAGACGATATTCGGTGGACTGGCCGCCAGCGGCTGGCATACCGCCGCGATCACCATGCGCCTGCTGGTGACGGGCGGCCCGAAGCTGGCGAACGGCATCGTGGGTGCCGGCGGTGGAATCGAATGGAAGACGCCCGCCCGCCCCGGCGACATCCTGCATGTGGATAGCGAAGTGATCGAACTGATCCCTTCGCGCTCGCGTCCGGACCGCGGAATCGTGGTGATGCGATCGACCACCTTCAACCAGCGCGGCGAGGTCGTCCAGGTCCTCACGCCCAAGCTCATGTTGGCCCGCCGGGCAGCCTGAGGCTTCGCACCCCATAGCCCACGGAGACGCCCATGATCATCGATTCCTCGAACCTCGATCCGACCTCGGCCTACAAGCTGTTGATCGGCTCCATCCTTCCGCGCGCGATCGGCTGGGTCAGCACGCAGTCGCGCAGCGGCGTGGCCAACCTCGCGCCGATCTCGTTCTTCACGGCCGTCGGGCGCAAGCCGCCGATGGTCTCGCTGTCGCTGCAGCCGCGCTCCGATGGCGTGACGCTGAAGGACACCTACCTCAACATCCGCGACACCGGCGAATTCGTGGTCAACATGGTCACGCTGGAGCAGGCCCATCACATGCACCGGTCGGCCTTCGAGTTCGATTCCGATATCGACGAGTTCGACGCGGTCGGGCTGGAAAAGGAAGCCTCGGTCGCGGTACTGCCGCCGCGGGTCAAGGGTGCGCCCATTGCGCTGGAGTGCAAGGTCGAACGGATCATTCCGATGGGCGACCTGGGAGATCACGTCGTGTTCGGCGAGGTGGTCCGCTTCCACATCCGCGACGACGTCTATCTGCAGGGCGGACGCATCGACACCGGCGCGCTCCAGGCGGTCGGGCGACTCGCGGCCGAGTACACGCTCGTGCACAACGCATTCACCACGCCGCTGGACGAGCAGCTCCTGGCCTCGATGCGTGGACGCCGGGCCGGCCGCCTCGACGGCCACGCCGACGGCTACTCGCCTATCGACACCAAGGAATGGTCCGCCTCGGGCGCGACACGCTGAACCCACCATCCAGGAGATTCGAATGACTTCGACCCAAACATCGACAGAGCAGGGCGATGCCTGCGCGCACACGCCGCAGCCGACCCTGGTCTTTGTCCACGGATTCCTCGACGGCGCTGCCGCTTGGGACGACGTTGTTGCCGAGCTCGGCGAGCGCGCAGCGGACGCCGTGTGCCTCGACCTCCAGGGAATGGGCGCTCGTGTGGCCGCGCCGGGCCCATACAGCCTCGACGGCTTCGCCGAAGACGTTGCCGGGCAGGTCCGCCGGCTCGATCGGCCGGTGGTTCTCGTCGGCCACAGCATGGGTGCGCAGATCGCGGAACTGGCTGCCGGCCTCCTCGAAGAGCGGGTGCGGGCCCTGGTGCTGCTGACTCCGGTTCCGCTGGCCGGCACGGGGCTGCCCGACGAGGCCATGCAGCCTTTCCACGCGCTCGGCGGCCATCCCGAGGCGCAGCGCGCGCTGCGGCGCCAACTCGCGGCGCACCTGAGCGACGCAGGCCTCGAAAAGCTCGGGCGGATCGGCGACCCCGTCGAAGCGGCATCCGTCGGCGTGTTCGCCGACCTGTGGAACCGTGGGCATGCGCTCGGAGCGAAGGAGAGCCACTTTCGCGGTCCGACCTTGATCCTTCGAGGCGAGGTCGACCCCTTCGTGACGGCCGAGGTCGTTGCGAATGCCGTGCTGCCTCGCTTCTCGAGCCCGGCAGAAGCAAGCATCGCCCACGCGGGCCACTGGCCGCAGGTCGAACAGCCGAAAGCGGTTGCCGGCATCCTCGATGAATTCCTTCTGGCCGCAGAGGCGACGCTTCGTGCGAATACCGACGCAAAGGGCTGGACCCACGCCTTCGCACAGAAGTCTTCAGCGGCGTTCGCCGAAGCCTTTGCGAACGAGATCGTGCTGGAGGCGAGCGTGTTGACCCATCCGGTCGTCGGTGTCGAGCAGGTCAAGGCGGTCATGGGCACGGCCAGCACGATCTACGAAGCACTGGCCTTCACTCGGCAGGCGGCCGAGGGCCCGCGGACCTACCTCGAATGGGAGGCGCAGGCTTTCGGGGGCGAGAAGCTCTTCGGCATCACGATCCTCACGCGCAACGACGCGGGAAAGATCGTTCGCGCCGCCATCCATCACAGGCCGCTCGGCGTCGCCCTGAAGTTCTCGGTCGAACTCGGCCAGCGCCTGAAGGGCAGGGTGGACGCCAGCCATTTCCTCGGCGGCGCGTGACGCGTTGAAGACATCCCTGGAGAAAAGAAATGGTGAAACGAACCGATGTGGAATTCGAAGTCGATGGCGGCGTCAAGCTGCGCGGCTGGCTCTTCGTGCCGGAGGGGGAGGGCCGCCGGCCCGCGATCACGATGGCGCACGGCTATGCCGGCGTGAAAGAACACGGCATCGAGCCTTTCGCGAAGACCTTCGCCGAAGCCGGCTTCGTGGTGCTGCTGCACGACCATCGCGGCTTCGGTGCCAGCGAAGGAACGCCGCGGCAGGATGTCGATCCGTGGCGGCAGATCGCGGACTGGCGACGGGCCATCAGTTTTCTCGAAAGCCTCGATGTGGTGGACCCGAAGCGCATCGGCCTCTGGGGCACCAGCTATGCAGGGGGCCATGCCATCGTGCTCGGCGCAACCGAGCGCCGGCTGCGTGCCGTCGTGGCGCAGGTGCCGACCATCAGCGGCTTCGAGCAGGGGCTGCGCCGCATTCCGCCGGAGGGCGCCCATCTCATCGAGGAGATGTTCGCGGACGACGACCGTGCGCAATTGGGCGGCGAGCTTCCGCGCCGCCAGGCCATCGTGAGCGCCGATCCGGCGGTGGCCGCCTCCTACCGCGCAAAGGACGCGATCGACTTCTATCTGCAGCCGGTGCCCGAAGGCGCGTGGGAAAACAACGTGACGGTTCGATCCACCCGCGCGGCGCGGATGTACGAGCCCGGCCACTGGATTGCGCGTGTTTCTCCGACACCGCTTCTGATGGTCGTGGCAACGCGGGACACCATCACGCTCACCGACCTGGAACTCGCCGCCTACGAGCGCGCCCTGCAACCCAAGCGTCTCGTGACCATCGAAGGCGGCCATTTCGATCCGTACCTCGGCGGCTTCAGGACATCCAGCACGGCCGCCGTGGAGTGGTTCAGGCAGCACCTGAGCTGAATCCATCCCTTCATACGACAGGAAAGAGCATGTCCCATCTCACAGTCCACTTCGACGAAACCCTGGCCACCATCGTGCTGGACCGGCCGCCCCAGAACCGCATCGACGACCAGATGGTCGATGAACTGGCTGCAGCCGTTGCCGCGATCGAACGCAGCAGTGCCCGCGCCGTTCTCGTGCGCAGCGAGGGCGAGAACTTCTCGTTCGGCGGCGACATCATGAACTGGCCAGGTGCCGACGTCCGCGAGTTGCGCGGACGCTTCGAGCACTACATGTCGGTCTTCAACCGCTTCGAACGGCTGCCCATGCCGGTCATCGTGGCGGTGCAGGGGCTTTGCTTCGGCGGAGGGCTCGAACTGGCCCTCCGCGGGGACATGATTTTCGCGGGCGAGTCGGCCACCTTCGGGCATCCGGAGCAATCGCTCGGCATCGTCACCGTGCTCGGCGGGATCTACCGCGTGGCGGAACGCGCGGGACGCTCGCGCGCTGCCGAATGGGCGATGACCTCCGAGCGCGTTCCCGCGGCAACGATGGAGCGCTTCGGCGTGGTCAATCGCGTGATCGCGGATGCCGATCTCCTGAAGGAGGCACTCGCGTTCGCGCGAAAGGTGTCTCAAGGGCCGACGCGCGCCTACGCCGCGCACAAGGCATTGCTTCGCACCTGGGCGGTCGGCGGGGTGGCCTCTGCGGACGACGCCATGTTCGACGTGGCGATGCCGCTGTTCGAGACGGATGACGTCCGGCGCGGCCTCAAGTCGGCAGTCGATGCTCTGAAGGCCGGCAAGGCGCGGCCGGTCCTCGACTTCAAGGGAGCCTGAGAGCAGCGAGGTCTATCATGGCCCTCCGCTTCATCGGAGGAGTCATCGACATGGACCGCATCGCAGCGATGAACGCCTTCGTCCGCGTGGTCGAGGCCGGCACCTTTACCAAGGCCGCGGACACGCTGGACGTGCCGAACGCCACGGTGACCCGGCTGATCCAGAGTCTCGAGGAGGACCTGAAGGTGCGACTGCTGCACCGGACAACGCGATCCGTCACAGTCACGCCCGAGGGCGCGAGCTACTACGAGCGTGTCGTGCGCCTGCTGGCCGATCTCTCCGACATCGAGTCCTCCACGCGACTGTCCCAGGGCAAGCCTTCGGGCAAGGTCCGCGTGGAGGCGGCGGCGGCCATCGGCGCGGCCGTCATCGTGCCGGCGCTCGCCGATTTCTATCGCCTCTACCCGGATGTCGAAGTGGAACTCGGCGTCGGCAACCGTCGCACCGACGTAGTGGCCGAAGGGATCGACTGCGCGATCCGTGCCGGCGAAGTCAGCGAGCAGTTCATGGTGGCCCGTCGGATCGGCAGCTTCAAGTTCACCACGTGTGCCTCGCCGGCCTTCCTCGAAGCCCACGGCACGCCATCGAGCCCGGACGAACTCGCAGCGCGCCCGACCGTGGGGATGCTGTCCGCCCGAAGCGCCCGTGCGATGACGTTCCGCTTTTTCGACGACAAGAATGAGACGGAGCTGGCGCTGCAGCACAGGCTGGTGGTGAACGACACCAATTCGTATGTCGCCGCCGGGGTCGCAGGGCTCGGAGTCATCCAGGCGCCCGACTACGCCGTGCGAGAGGCCATCCGGGCGGGGCAGCTCGTGCCGCTGCTCGCAGACTGGTGCACGCCCACCATTCCGGTCCATGTCCTCTATGCGCCGAACCGCTACCTCAGCGCCAAGGTGCGCGTCTTCATCGACTGGACGATTGCGCTGTTCGACAGGCACGAGAGCCTGCGGCTTGCTTGAGGTTCACGCGAGCGGGGCTGCGCGGTCGCTTGCGAGGACGGCGGCCCGCAGACGCTCCATGCCGGCATCGCGGATGCCGAGCGTTTCGAGCATCCCCAGCGTCGAATCGAAATAGGCGCGCGAGCTCCCGAGCGTTCCATGTCCTGTGCGGATCAGGTGGGCGACATCCGGGGCCGGATGCCTCCCGATGTAGCGCTCATGCCTGCGGTTGACCACGAACGCGAGTGCCCGGAACGCACCGGCTTCCGTGCTTGCCGGTATCCACCGCGCATCGTAGGCGCCGGGGAACATCTCCCGTCGCCAGAGCAGTCGCAACTCGGCTTGCACCTTGGCCGCATCGATGCGGAAAAGCAGGCCGCGGCACGCTCCGCCCCGGTCGAGCCCGAGCATCGCGCCGGGAGCCTGCGGCGATCCGCGGCCGATGAGGCTGCGAAGGCAGAAGCTCCGGTGCCAACCGCGCACGTGGGCCACGCTTGCATGCGAAGCATCCATCGCCGGGTTCCACATCAGCGAGCCGTAGCCGAAGACGTGCAGATCCGAGGCAGGATCGTGGCCGCGAAGAATGGCCTCGAGCGTCTCTTCCATCTCGGCGTCCGTGCGGAACCGAACGCCGGCAGGCGGGTTCGCGCGCAGCGACTCGACCAGTGAGCCGGTCGCGAGGCGCTCCCGAGTGTGTGCGTATTCGATGCCGGGCTGGATCGAAACACTCGTCATGGCGGAGCGAGATCGCGTCGGCTGTGGCAACGGCTTCACAGGGGAAGTTGCTGGCCGTGTGCAGCGGCGTGCGCCTGCACGCGCACCGCCGCGGCATCGTTGCGGACCGTGCCGCGTGCGACGAGACCCACAGGCGTTGCGATGACGCGAGAGGGAACCGATTCGGCGTACGGAGCATCGGAGTGCGCCACAACCACGGCCTTGGCGCGTACTTCGCTGCGGGAGTTGGCGGACACGGGCGCTTGCACGCCCTCGTAGGTTTCGGCTTGCGCGCCGATCGCGGCCAGGAGGGAAACGGCGGCTGCAGCGATGATCTTCGAGGTCTTCATTCCGGTTCCTTCAATCTCTGGATGGATGAGGTTTCAGACCGGCCAACGACGGGTGGCTGATCCGTACGACGAAGTTTGAGACGCGACGCGAGAAAGAAAAACCGGCTTCTCGGCATCGGTGCATTGCCCAGGTCGCAACAATCACGGCACATCGCGATTGTTGTCGTCGCCGGTGCGCTGGCGCTTTATCGCTCGTCGCCCATTTTGGGTCCGGGCCTCCCGTTCAGCCTCGCCTAAGGATCGGCGCGGAGACTGCGTCGGACCATCCAAGGCTCCGCTCCGACCGAATGATGTCGTGCGAGCAGGTGGTGCATCTTTTTGGAGAGAGGACTTCCTGATGTCAAAGCCCCTTGCCGCCGCACTCGCGCTGACGTTCGCGTTGGCCGCCCCGACGCTTGCGTTCGCAGATGCCGAGTCCGGCGCCCCCTATAGCCAGAAGGGCGATCCTTCCATTCACCAGATCTACGAAGCCGCGAGCGCGGGCAGGCTATCCGACGCTGACGCAATGATTGCGAAGGTGCTGAAGGATTACCCATCCAGCGCCAAGGCGCACTTCGTCCATGCCGAGCTACTGGCCAAAGAAGGAAGGTCGGCCGCTGCCAGGAGCGAGCTCAGCAGGGCCCGGGAATTGGCACCCGACCTCCCGTTCGCAAAGCCCGAAGCGATTGCGGGCCTCGTGCGTGCATTGGAGCAGCCTGCCGCACAAAGGTCTTCCGCCGCGCCGGCCGCTTACGGCCACGTCGCGCCCGCTTCGACGGCACCGAGCCTTCTCCCGAAGGTGATGCTTCTCTTGGCCTTGATGGGCGCGGGCGCCTTGCTGTTGCGACATCTGATGCGTCGCAACATGCCGGCGGCTCCGGCTTGGAACAGTGGCGGGTCCGTTGCACCAAGCTATGGCGGTGGGTATGTGCCGGGATACGGCAATGGTCAACCCATGCCGCCGCAGCCGGCGCCGGCCGGCGGTATGGGCCTCGGCGGCGCCTTGGCGACGGGCGCCGCGATGGGACTCGGCGCGATGGCCGTGGAAGAAGCGGTGCGCCACTTTTCTCGGCGCGACGATCGCAGCGACCGCTTCCAGAGCTTCGGTCGGGACGACAGCAGTGACAGCCGCGGCCATGCACCCGCATTTGCCAACGACCTGGGACCCGAGTTGGACCCGAATATGGGCGGCAATGACTTCGGGATCTCGGACGCGTCTTCCTGGGACAGCGGCGACAGCGGTTCAGGCGGCGACGATTGGTAGCAGGCCGAACAGCGTGACCGGCAGTGACCGTATGCGGAAGCTGCTTCATGAGGCACACCCCGACGCACCGGTCGGTCGTGCACGAGATCATCTCCGTGGGTCAGCTGAACGCACGCGGCAGCGACGCCGAGGTAGTGGTGCTCGCCGGCGGCAATGCGGCGTGTTCGCGGCCGGTCAGCCGGGCGAGTCCGGCTGCCCTCAAGCTCGCGGATCGGCGGGCAACGCCTTGCCGCAGTGCTTGCAGAAGAGGGCGTCCGTGTCATGGTCCTGGGCGAGGCAGCCGGGGCACGTGCGAGTGGCGAATGAGCGCGTCATTCGCTGGGCGGTCATCTCGGAGGTCACGATGCCAGTGGGAACCGCCAGGATGCCCCACCCCATCAGCATGATGCACGACGCGATGAAACGGCCCAGGTCGGTCTTCGGCGTGATGTCGCCGAAGCCGACCGTGGTGATCGTGGTGATGGCCCAGTAGATCGACACCGGAATGCTGGTGAAGCCGTTCCTGGGGCCTTCGATGACGTACATGAGGCTTCCCAGGATCGCCACGGTAATGAGCACGAAGCTGATGAAGACGGTGATCTTGCGGCGGCTCGCCTTCAGGGCAGAACCGAGGAACCGGAACTCGGACACATATTCGATTAGTTTGAGAATCCGAAAGATTCGCAGCGAGCGCAGCAGGCGCAGGTTGATCAGGACCTGGGCTTGAGGCAGGAAGAACGCGAAGTAGGTCGGCACGACAGCCAACAGATCCACGATGCCGTAGAAGCTCGTCGCATAGCGCCACGGGTGGCGAATGCAAACGAGCCGAAGCACATACTCGATGGTGAAGATCAGCGTGAATCCCCATTCGAGCACGTCGAACAGCGTCTTGTGCGACGCGGTGAGTGCATCTACGCTGTCGAGGATCACGACGAGGACACTGGCAACGATGGCCGCGATCAGCAGCAAATCGAAGTTGCGGCCGGCCCGCGTGTCGGACTCGAAGATGATCGTGAAGGCCCGCAGGCGCCAGCCGCTCTGCGGCCGCCCGAAGTGCACGGCCGTTTTCGACTCGGTCATCGTCGACTCCTTGAATGGGCCCGGAAAGTCTATCTGACCCAGCCGAGGTGTGCGAGGCGCGACCGTCGACGGCGCGCAGGGCTGGATGCATCATGCGGACCAGCAAAGGAGGTTCGCGATGAGGATGCTGCCCGTTCGTCCGCTGTTGATGGCTGCTTCGTTGATGCTGTTGGCCTGCGGCTCCCAGGTGGTCAATCCCGTCACGGGCCGTACGGAGTACTCGGTGATGGACGAGGCCGCCGAGGTCCAGGAGGGCGTCAAGGCCCACGAGGGCGTGCTGCAGGAATACGGCGTCTACGCGGACCCCAAGTTGCAGGCCTACGTCAACGACCTGGGCCAGAGACTTGCCAGTCAATCGCATCGAGCCAACCTGAAGTGGACCTTCACGGTGCTCGACAGCCCGGAGATCAATGCCTTTGCGTTGCCAGGCGGCTATGTTTACGTCACGCGCGGCATCATGGCCTACCTGGACAGCGAGGCCGAACTGGCGGGGGTGATGGGCCACGAGATCGGTCATGTCGCCGCGCGCCACGGCGCGCAGCGCGCGACTCGCGAACAGACGGCGGGCATCGGCGTGATTGCCGCCACCGTCCTCGGCGCCGTGCTCGAGGTCGGCGGGGTGGGCGGCGCCACCGACCTGGCGAGCCAGTTGTCCCAGACTGCCGCGTCCGGCTATGTCGCGTCATACAGCCGGGATCAGGAATCTCAAGCGGACGAATTGGGAGCCGAGTACCTCTCGCGCAACCGCTACAACCCGCAGAACATGGTGGACGTGATCCAGGCGCTGAAGAGCCAGGAGCTGTTCGCCGCCGATATGGCCAAGGCTGCGGGAAAGCCGGTGGCGTCGGCCTCGAGCTGGCTCTCCTCGCATCCCGCCAACGACAAGCGGCTCGCCGACATCAAGGTCTTCGCCGCCAGATACAAGGGCCGGGAAGGGTATGTTGATGATGGACGCGCGCGCTACCTGCAGGCCATCTCCGGCATGAGCTTCGGCGACAGTGCTGCGCAAGGCCTCGTTCGGGGGCGCAACTTCTATCACGAGGCCCTGGGCATCGCCATCACGGCGCCGCAAGGCTGGCAGGTCCAGAACACCGACGAGGCCATCGCAATCGTCAATGACGCCGGCGATGCAGGACTGGTGGTGCGGCTGATACCCCCGAAGGCCGGCGGCACGCACGACGAGGTGATCCGCAATGTGCTCAAGCCGACGGACGGACGCATCGAGCAGCGCTCGCTCCATGGCCTGGCCGCGACGCATTTCGCCGGGACGGTTCGCAACCAGCAAGGTGAATCCCGCACGGTTGCGCTCACGCTCGTCACCGGCCCGGGCGATCGCAACTACTGGTTGCAGTACGTGGCCAAGGACGACAACGCGCGTCAGCGCGCGCAGGCGGGGTTAAGGGAGGCCGAGGCCTCGTTTCGCCCGATGTCGCCGACGGACCGCGCAGCAGCCAAACCTTGGAGCATCCAGACGGTGCCTTACCCACGTGGTGGGTTCGGCGAACTGGCGAAGTCATCGCCGCTGCCGGCATCGAGGGCGCAGGCGCAGCTGAAGCTGATGAACAGCGCCTACAGTGGTGGAGCCGATCCCAAGCCGGGGCAACTGGTGAAGGTGGTGAGGTAAGCCGACCGGCGGGCATTGCCGCACCCAAGGCGAACGATGCAGGAACTTCGCTCACGCGAATTCGACGGACTTACTGTTGCGCAACATGCGCTTGCGAAACGGAGGAGGCCGGCGAAGGCCTTGCTCAAGGTAGAGCTGGTCGCGAGCGCGTGCGGCACGCATATCGGGCCCGCGCGAACCAGTACACCTACGCCCAAAGGCTCCTAAATTTCCTTCTTAATGAAGGGTTTGGAAAAATAGATACAATATGCCTTATGTCAAATTTAGGCGTATGTACGATCGCTGCGATTGGCAGTAGCCGTCCGAAAACCCGCGAGACAGCAAGATTCGTCGAACCTAGAAGCGTAGCCGCCAACATACCCGGCACCCTTTCGCCTCCTTGCGAGGCGTAGTCGTAGGATAGTTCGGCCACCGAGAGCGCCGATAGCCCCGGAAACCTGCCAAGAAGAAACCCCCGTCGGCAAGCACCGCGAGGCTTTCTGTTCACTACGGCCCATCGGCCGACGCACTCATATGGAGTGCTGCAGATGGAACGGACGTTGAGTTGTTCGCTGGTCGAGATGCCTCATGCGGCGTTCGAGGTCATAGATGTCGACCGCGCCGCCAAGGTAAGTCTCTTCGAAGCTGGGCTGGGCGTTGAACTGGCTCTTAAGCGCGGCCATGGCGCTTTGCAAAATCTTCTTCATGGTGGGATCGATTATAAGGGTTTACCCTAGGCGGCGCAGGATAGGCGCGGTTTCTCCAGTACGCGCAACGCCGAAGGCGGATCTTCTATAGCGAGGGCCCATCCCCTGCCTTGACTATCTCCTTGGATGTCCCTGGGTTCGGCAACACCGTGCCCGGAAAGTCCTTGCGGGCCGGTTCTCGCGCAGGTGCTTGGCAGCCTGCAACTTGCGAGCCCGGATCTAACTAGGCCCAGCGCACCAAAAAACGAAGCGCTGCTTCTACTGTTTCCGGTCTTTGCCTCTGAGGCGCAGCAACCGCGCCGGGCTTGCGCTGGCGCAAAGAACGGCGAGTAGTCAAGGTCTGAAATAGGCGGACCGTGGCGATCGAGCCTTTCCATGAAGCAACTTGAGTACGCAGCGCCTCCGCCTGCCAACGTCGACGTGAATGCGTACCGCTCGCTCGCCGCGTTGTTGGAGGATAGTTGCCGACGCTTCGCCGACAAGCCAGCTTTCGCCTCCATGGGCGTGACCATCAGCTTCCACCAGTTCGAGCAGTTGACCGCGGCCTTCGCCGGCTATCTGCAGAACGTGCTGAGGCTCAACAAGGGCGATCGCGTCGCGGTAATGCTGCCCAACATCCTGCAGACGCCAGTGGCCATCCTGGGCGCGCTGCGGGCCGGCATGACGGTGGTCAACGTCAGCCCGCTGTACACCGCGCCGGAGCTCGAGTTCCAGCTGGCCGATGCGGGGGCGGACACCATCGTCGTGCTGGAAAACTTCATGCACACGCTGCTGCAGGCGCTCCCGGGAACGCCGGTGCGCAACGTGATCGTGACCCAGGTCGGCGACCTGTTCCCTCATCCGCGCAGGGAGCTGGTGAACTTCGCCGTGAGGCGCCTCGGGCGCAAGGTGCCGGCCTGGAATCTGCCCAGCGCCAGGCGCTTCGAGCGGGCGATCGAGGAAGGCGCCCTGTACTTGCCGGCGGACGCGGCGCTGACGGGCCGCGATCTCGCGTTCATCCAGTACACCGGCGGTACCACCGGACGCCCCAAGGGTGCGATGCTGACCCACGCAAACATGGTGGCCAACGTCCAACAGACCGCGGCCTGGATTGGCAGCCGGCTTGAAGAAGGCGAAGAAACAGTTGTCACTGCCCTGCCCCTCGATCATTTGTTCGCGCTGACGGCCAACCTCCTGGTGTTCCTCAAGTTGGGCGGCAAGAACCTTCTCATCCCCGATCCGCGTGACCTCGCCAGCTTCGTCGCGCAACTGCGCAAGAACCGGTTCACTGCGATCACCGGGGTCAACACGCTGTTCCGGGCGCTGCTGGACGCGCCTGGCTTCGACGCCGCCTGCGCTGCCAACCGTGGCAACCTGAAGCTGGCCGTGGCCGGCGGCATGGCCATGCAGCGTGAGGTGGCGGAGCGTTGGCAGGCTGCCACCGGTGTGCCGATCGTCGAAGGCTACGGCTTGACCGAAGCCGCGCCCATCGTCAGCGCCAACCCGGCGGACAGCGCAGGATTCAGCGGCACGCTCGGCTGGCCGCTCCCAAGGACCGAGGTGGCGATCCTCGACGACGCCCAGCGGCCAGTGGCCCCTGGGATCCTTGGCGAGATCTGCGTGCGCGGACCCCAGGTCATGCCCGGCTATTGGCGCGCGCCCGAGGAAACGGCCGGTGCATTCACTGCCGACGGCTGGCTGCGGACCGGCGACATGGGACGAATGGACGAGCATGGCGAACTGAGCTTCGTCGACCGCCGAAAAGACATCATCGTGATTTCCGGCCTCAAGGCCTACCCGGCTGAAATCGAGGAGGTGGTTCGCCGGCATCCCGGGGTCAAGGAGGTGGGCGCGGTCGGTGTTCCCGATCCCAGGTCCGGCGAAGCGGTTGCCTTGTTCGTCGTGAAGCGCGACCCGGGACTCGAAGCCGATGCGCTACGCCGGCATTGCCGCGCGTACCTGGCCCCCTACATGCAGCCGCGTCACATCGAGTTCCGCGAGCAGTTGCCGATGTCCCCGGTCGGCAAGGTACTGAGGCGCATGCTGCGGGACCAGCTCCGGACCCCATGAATTCGCTTGCCCGCACCAGGAGAATCGATCATGGAATTCATTCGATGGTTTGCCGATGTCGGGACGGCCGACATCGCCCAGGTCGGCGGCAAGAATGCCTCGCTCGGGGAGATGTATCGCGAGCTCTCGCGCCAGGGCGTGCGGGTGCCCAACGGATTCGCGGTCACCGCAGACGCTTTTCGCCGAACGCTCGATGAAGCCGGGGCCTGGGCGCGTCTGCGCGAGCTATTCCAAGGGCTGGACACCCGAGACGTCGACGAGCTGGCGCGTCGCGCCGCAAGGGCGCGGGACATCGTCTACGGCGCCACGCTACCTGTCGAAGTGGCGGACCAGATCACCTCTGCGCATGGGCGATTGCTGGAGCAGTACGGGGCGGACGCGAGTTTCGCCGTCCGCAGTTCCGCAACGGCCGAGGACCTGCCCACCGCGAGTTTCGCGGGCCAGCACGAGAGCTTCCTGAACATCTCGGGAGAGGCCAGGCTGCTCGACACCGTGAGGCGCTGCTTTGCCAGCCTGTTCAAGGATCGCGCCATGAGCTATCGGGTCGAGCACGGGCTCGATCATCTCAAGGTGTTCCAGTCCGTGGGCGTGATGAAGATGGTGCGTTCCGATCGCGCGGCCGCCGGCGTGGCGTTCACGCTCGACACTGAAAGCGGATTTCGCGACGTTGTCCTCGTCACCGGCGCCTGGGGCTTGGGCGAAAACGTCGTCCAGGGAACGGTCGATCCGGATGAGTTCTACGTCTTCAAGCCGACTTTCGTTCAAGGGCATCGGACGGTGCTTCGACGCAGGATCGGTTCGAAGGACCTGCGCATGGTCTACGCCACCGGCGCCGCCGGTCGGGAGACCGTGCGCAATGTGCCGACCTCGCCACGTGACCGAGAGCGCTTCTGCATCGGTGACGAGCAGGTGCTGGAACTGGCCGACGCGGCGATGCGGATCGAGGAGCACTACAGCCGCAAAGCCGGCAGGCCCATGCCGATGGACATCGAGTGGGCCCAGGACGGCATGGACGGCCAGATCTACATCGTGCAGGCCCGGCCGGAGACCGTCGCTTCGCAGCGGCCGGTGGGCCTGGTCGAGCAGCATCGCCTGCAGACCCGTGGCGAGAAGTTGGCGAACGGCCGAGCCGTGGGCAGTGGCATCGCCTCGGGCAAGGTGCGGGTGATCGACGATGTCTCGCAACTCGCCGACTTCCGCCCGGGCGAGGTGCTGGTGGCCGACAGCACCATGCCCGACTGGGGCACCGTGATGAAGTCCGCGGCCGCCGTGGTCACGAACCGCGGTGGGCGCACCTGCCACGCCGCCATCGTCGCTCGCGAACTGGGCATCCCGGCCGTGGTCGGCAGCGAGAACGCCACCGCCCGCCTGCGCACCGGCGACGAGGTTACGGTCTCCTGCGCCGAGGGCGCCGTGGGGCATGTCTATGCCGGCTCGCTGTCGTGGTCTACCACCACCACCGACGTTGCGCGGCTCCCCCGGCCGCAAACCCGCGTCATGGTGAATGTCGGCAATCCCGACCTCGCGTTTCAGACAGGCCTGCTGCCTGCCGACGGCGTGGGGCTGGCACGCATGGAATTCATCGTCGCGGAACACATCCAGGCCCACCCCATGGCGCTGCTGCACCCCGAGAAGATCGACGATGTGGCGATACGCGAGCGCATCGTCCATCTGACGCGGGGTTACGAGCGGCCAGCGGACTATTTCGTGCACCAGCTCGCCGAAGGTGTGGGCACCATCGCAGCGGCCTTCTATCCGCGGCCGGTGATCGTGCGCATGTCCGACTTCAAGACCAATGAATACGCGAGCCTTCTGGGCGGGCGCTGGTTCGAACCGCACGAGGAGAACCCGATGATCGGCTTTCGCGGCGCGTCGCGGTACACGCATCCGGCCTACGCAGGGGGATTCGCGCTCGAGTGCGCGGCCATGCGTCGCGTGCGCGAGGACATGGGGCTCGTCAACGTGCAACTGATGATTCCCTTCTGCCGGCGCGTGCAGGAAGCGGAGCGCGTGCTGCAAGCGATGGCTGCGCAGGGGCTGGAGCGCGGCGTCGGCGGGCTGCAGATCCTGGTGATGTGCGAGATCCCGAACAACGTGCTTCAGATCGATGCGTTCTCCCGGCTCTTCGACGGCTTCTCGATCGGCTCCAACGACCTGACGCAGCTCGTCCTGGGCGTCGATCGCGATTCGGAGCTGGTGGCCTTCGACTTCGACGAGCGTGACGAGGGTGTCAAGGCCATGATCGAACAGGCCGTCGTCGGCGGCCGGCGCAACGGACGGCACGTCGGGATCTGCGGCCAGGCGCCCTCGGACTATCCCGAGGTGGCCCGTTGGCTCGTCGAGCTGGGAATCGATTCGATCAGCGTCACGCCCGACACGTTGCTGCAGGTGTTGCGCGAGGTGCTGGAGGTCGAGCAGCGGCTCGGGCGGTCGCCGCGCGGCACGCCGGAGCGGACGTGAGTGGGATGAAGCGGTCGGCCACGCGCACCGCAAGTCGCGCGCGCCGGGTCACTGCATCGCTGCAGTCGCCGCTGCGCCCTCCCCTGCCCTGAGCACCGGCTCCGCGCAGTCCGCCGCGATCGCGCTGCGCGCCGCATCGCGCAGTTGCAGGGCCGCCTGCCAGTCGTGCCCCTGCGGCGAGAGTGCCTCGTGGATGACGAGGCCGACGGCCTCGCGGCGCGGCCACCAGGAGCCTTCGCGCAGCACGTTGCGCGTGCCGCGCAGGCTTACCGGCAGCAGCGGCAGGCCGCTCTCGGCGCTCACCATGAAGGCGCCCATATGAAAGGGCATCAGCCCAGGCTCGCGGGTGAGCGTTCCTTCGGGAAAGAACATCAGCGATTCGCCGTTTCGGGCCGCCTGCACGAGCACGCGCGTGTCCTCCACCCCGCGGCGCGGATCGCCGCGGGCCACGAAGCGGGTGCCGACGCGCTCGAGCACCCAGCGCAGCAACGCATGGCTGGCAAGTTCCTGCTTGGCGACAATGCGAACCGTCGCCGGCAGCTGCGCCGTCAGCACCAGCCAGTCGAGGTAGCTCGCATGGTTGGCCACCACCACCATCGGACCGGCAGGCACGCGCGGGCCGCCCTCGACGCGAAGGGGCAGGCCCGAGGCCCAGAGCATGCCCCGGGCGATGGCACGCGCCGCACGCTTGCGCCAAGGCAGCGATGGCAGCGCCGCCACGGCTACGCCGCACATCGCGCCCAGGCCGAACAGCGTCCACCACCAGATCGCCACCACGGCCTGCGCGACCCGCTCCAGCGGCGCGCGCACGCGCCTTGCCGCTGCGCCCAGCGAGAGCCGCGCGAGCTGCAGGGTCATCGAGCGCGCCGGCGCATCGAGCAGGCCGTGCTCGTACAGCTCTCGGCACGCCACGCGCCGAATCTTGCCGCTGGAGGTCTTGGGCACCACGTGCGGGCCGGCCAGCACGATGTCGTCGGCCGGCACGCCGAGCAAGGCGACCGCCAGCTCGCCGATACGCTCGCGCAACGCCGCCTTGGCGGCGGGCTCGGTCTCGCGCGTTTCGGCCAGCACGACCACGCGCTCGGACGCGCTGGCCGGGTCGGCCGCCGCAAACACCGCGACGCAGCCGCGCCGCACGCCCGCGAGCGCACCGATCGCCTCTTCCAGCTCGTAGGGATGAAGGTTGTGGCCGCCGCGGATGATCAGGTCCTTGGCACGGCTGGTGAGGTGAATCTCGCCCTGCACCACATAGCCGACATCGCCTGTGTCCAGCCACGGGCCGTCGAAGAGCGCCCGAGTGGCCTCGGGGTTGCGGAAGTAGCCGCCGGTGGCCGACGGACCGCGAAACTCGATGCGCCCCTCGACGCGCTCCGGAACTTCTGCGCCCGCCTCGTCGACGACGCGGATTTCATGCCCGGGCAGCGGCAGACCGCAAGCCACCACACGCGTCGCCTGCGGCGCGTCGCACGGCACCACTTCGGCTCTGCCGGCGCGGTGCAGCAGGTGCCGGTCAATGCAATCGATGCGCGGGGCTTGCAGCAACGGCCGGAATGCCAGGCCCACCGCACTTTCGGCCAGGCCGTAGACAGGCATCATGGCGCGCTCGTCGAAGCCGTGCGCGGCGAAGCGCCGGGCGAAGCGCTGCAGCGTCTGCGCATGGACCGGCTCGGCGCCGTTGATCGCGAGGCGCCACCGGTGCAAGTCCAATCCTTGCAGTTCGTCGTCCGGCACCTTGGTGGCGAGGATCTCGTAAGCGAAGTTCGGCGCCGCCGAAAGCGTGCCCCCATGTTCGTGCAGTGCCCGCAGCCACCGCGAGGGCCGGGAAAGGAAGTCCTGCGGAGGCATCACGACCAGCGGTATGCCGTGATAGAGGCTGCCCATCCAGGCGCCGATCAGGCCCATGTCGTGGTACAGCGGCAGCCAGCTCACGAACACGTCCTGCGCGTCGACCTCGAGCACCGTCCCCATCGCGCGGATGTTGGCCAACAGGTTCGCATGCGTGAGCACGACACCTTTGGGCTGCCCCGTGCTGCCCGAGGTGTACTGCAGCAGCGCGGTATCCAAGGGCCCGCGCGGCGCCGGCTGCGGCGCGCCGGCCCCGGTCGTCAGCGTCTCCACCGCCAGCACGCGGCGCACGCCGGGCGCCGCCAAGCGCAGCATGCTGGCGGCCGCCCGGGTTCGATCGTCGCCGATGAGCAGCACGGCTTGCGCGTTGTCCAGGATGCGGGCCTGGCGCAGCAAATGGTCCTCGAAGGCCGAGGCGCGGAAGGGCGGATAGATCGGCACCGGCACGCCGCCAGCGATGAGGATGCCGGCGAAGGCCTCGAAGAAGGCCAGCCCTGTCGGCAGCATCAGCGCAACGCTCTGGCCGGGCCTCAACCCCTCTGCCTGCAACGCCGCAGCGACCGCGCTTGCGCGCTGCAGCAGTTCGCCATGCGTGCGGGTGGTCGGCGCGCCCTCGCCGAGCAATGTGATGTGCGGGCGTTCGGGCGCGTCGCGGGCATGCGCTTCGAGTACCTCGACCAGCGTTTGCGCATGGGCCGCAACGCGACCCGAGCCCGAATGCGGCGCAGGTGCACGCGGTGACGGCGTTGCAAGCGTCATGCCCTCGCGCGGCGTGGCGGCTGCCAACGCCCGCCACAGGTCGCGCGGCGTACGTGCCTGCTGAACCTCGTGCTCGGGCATGCGCACGTCGTAGGCCTGTTCCAGGCGCAGCATCAACTCCATCCTCGCGAGGCTGTCGATGCCGAGCCGTCGCTCCAACTCGTCGTCCAGCTCCACGGGCACGGCTGCTCCGGCGCGCAGCTCGCCGAGCATCCGGCCGATCAGGTCCAACAGACCCTGCGGCCCGTTCGACAGCTGCTGCGATGCGGCCGGACCTGAGCGTTCCATGCGGGTCAATATAGGAGCCGCGCCTCAGCTGTCACTTGACAGAGCGCAATGGATGCCCCGCCGCACGGCCGGCGACGATGCGATGAGCAGGCGCCCCAATTGATCGATCGCAAGCGCGTTGCCGGCACCCACGTATATGGTGCCTTCGTGGGCGCTATCGCAGTGCTTTATCGGAGTGCTCTATATGCAGGGTCGCATCATTGTCATCGGCGCGTCGTTCAACGGCATTTCCGCTTTGACCGAATTGATGAGGGCGTTGCCGTCCAGAGTACCTGCAGCGATCCTGGTGGTTCAACATACGGCGCCGAGCGGTCCTTGGTTCCTGCCTGAGATTCTCTCCAGGGCCGGCACCTTGCGCGCGGTGCACCCGCTCGACTTCGAACTCATCGAGCCAGGTTTTGTTTACGCGGCACCCCCCGCGACCGAGGAACATAGCTGTACCGTCCGCCACCGCGAAGCGGCGAGATTGATCCCAACGGTTTGGTAGGAGCAACACGATGCGACTCACGATTCATTCGGCATCCCTGCCGCCACTCGAACTGCAGGTGGGCACTTCCCACCATCCATACCTTGGTCCTCTGCCTGAAATCGGGCAGACGGTCGTGGTTCCGCAAGACGCCAACCTTGACGATGCCTTCAAGGGCAGGGCCAAGGTCAAGAAGATCATCTGGCACTACAGCCCGGATGGAGGCGTTCTTTGGCCCGAGATCATCTGCAAACGCTGAACGGGGAATGCGCTCGCGGCGCTTCGAACACCATCGTCGAGATCCGGACCGGCCAGCCACCTCCTCGGCAGATACCGTCCGTTCACTCAGTGTTGCTTTCGGTTTCGCACCATTGATGGCCTCGCAACGAGCCAGGGCCAGAGTGATTTCACAGGATCACTCAATGAGGAGATTCAAATGGCCAACTCGATTGCTGCCGGTGCATATGAACTCCGCTTCGACGCCCTCCTTGCAGACCGCCGCTCCTACAGCTTTCCATGCGATGACTTGGGCCATGTCGATCTCGACTCGCTCACGGAGCGCGGACGCCTCAACTACTTCTATGCCCGGGCCATGATCGGCGTGGAAGTCGCATGGCCCGACGTCCGCGCCCAGATGCCTCATTGAAGCGGTCTGCGAATATTTGACGCGCATCAATCCGCGCGCGAGGCCGTTGCCTAACATGGACTGATCCCTTGACTGCCAAGAAAGGACAGCAACCATGAGCGACGAAACAACCCACGGCGCCGATGCAAGCGTGACATGCGCCAAGGGAAGATGGGGCCGTGTGCTCGACGATCTCGGCGGCCTGCGACGCGCCAAAGCCGCGAGCACGGCGCGGGACGTGATGCGCACGGCAGACGAAGGCATGCGTCAGCACCCCTATACCGCCATGGCCGCGATGGCCTTCGCAGGTCTGATCGCCGGAATCCTGATCGCACGGCGCTGAGCGCCACTCCCTTTTCATTTGCAGGAGGCATCCATGAAGAACCAATGGGTCGTGGTGGCCAACGCGTCGCTCGCCCGCATCTTTCGGCGCGACGGCGCCAATGGCGGCTTGGAGCCGGTCGAGGACATGGCACATACACAGAGCCGCATGCACGCCAAGGAACTGGCAGAGACCGCCGGTCCCGAACCCGGAGTGCGAGACCACCATGACGATCGCTTCGCGGCGCGTTCCGATCCTCGCCGCAAGGAGCACCAGATCTTCGCCCGCGCGCTCGCCGATCGACTGGACAAAGCGCTTGCCAACCATGAATTCGACTCGCTGGTCCTTCTGGCCGCGAAGCCCTTTCTTGGCGAGATCAGGCATTTCCTGAGCGAAGGCGTCAACGACCGGGTTGCCGTGGCGCTCAACAACGATTTCACCGGCCTGAGCGCAGCCGAGATCGCACAACGCCTCGAACTCGCCGGTGCCGCTGGCCATTCGAGCTCGCGCGGAGCCGCCTGAAAACGCCCTCATCCATTCAGCAGCGAGTGGATCATGACAGGCTCCGAGTCCCGTCTGCCGTCCGGCGTCGTGGCGCTGATTCCGATGCGGAACTTCGTACTCTTTCCGCATGCGCTGACCGCGATCAGTGTCGGCCGGGATTCTTCGATCGCCGCGCTGCGGCATGCGCTGGAAGGCGAAATCCCGGTGGGCGTCGTGCTGCAGAAGGATCCGCTCGAGGAGACCCCCTCCTTCGATTCGCTGCACGCCGTCGGCACCCTCGCGCGAATCGTTCACCACGTCGAACCCGAACAGGGACAGCACCATGCGGTGTGCCGGGGCATCCAGCGCTTTCGGCTGATCGAACCGGTTGGCGAGTACCCTTTTCTCGCGGCGAAGATCGTCCCGATCGAGCTGGACGCCGATACCTCCCCGCAGAGCGAAGCGCTTGAAATCCAGTTGCGCGATCGCGCCATCGAGTTGCTGTCCCTGCTGCCCAGCGTGCCGTCGGAACTCGTGCAGGCGCTGCAAACGACCCGCGGGCCCTCGGCCCTCTCCGACATCGTGGCTGGCGTGATCGACGTCGATGTGAACGAGAAGCAGGAACTGCTGGAGATGGTGGCGACGGTGCCTCGCGTGGAGAAGCTCCTCAAGCTGTTGTCCCATCGTCTCGAGGTGGTGCGCCTGTCCCACGAGATCGGCGAACGTACCAAGGAGCAGATCAGCGACACGCAGCGCAAATTCCTCCTGCGCCAGCAGATGGAGACTATCCGCCACGAACTCGGCGAGGATGATGCCAACGCGGAGGAACTGCGCCGCGTCGAGGACGCCATCGCCAAGGCAGGCATGCCTGCCGATGCCGAGGCACATGCGCGCAAGGAACTCCAGCGGCTGCGCGCCATGTCCGATGCCACCGGCGAATACGCGATGTTGCGCACGTATCTCGAATGGATGGTCGAGTTGCCGTGGAAGAGCCCGGTGGTCGTGCCGCTCGATCTGGCTGCCGCGCGCGCGACCCTGGAGGCCGACCACTTCGGACTGGAAAGCGTGAAGAAGCGGGTGCTCGAGTTCCTTGCCGTGCGCAAGCTGAATCCCGAGGGGCGCGCGCCCATCCTGTGCTTTGCGGGGCCCCCGGGCGTGGGGAAGACCTCGCTGGGTCAGAGCATCGCCCGTGCCCTCCAGCGGCCCTTCGTCCGCGTCGCACTGGGGGGCGTGCATGACGAGGCGGAGATCCGGGGCCATCGCCGAACCTACATCGGCGCGCTGCCCGGCAACATCCTGCAAGGCCTGCGCCGGGCGGGTGCGCGCGACGCAGTGATGATGCTCGACGAGGTCGACAAGCTCAGCGCAAGTGCGCAGGGAGATCCGTCGGCCGCGCTGCTCGAGGTGCTGGACCCCGAGCAGAACAACAGCTTCCGCGACAACTACCTGGGCATACCGTTCGACCTGAGCCGGGTGGTCTTCATCGCGACCGCAAACGTGATCGACAACGTTCCCGCGCCGGTGCGCGACCGCATGGAGCTCATCGAGCTGCCCGGCTACTCGCAAGAGGAAAAGCTCGGCATCGCGCGCCGCTACCTCGTGCCTCGTCAGCGTGCCGCCAATGGGCTGAAGGAGGACCAGTGCATGCTGACCGACGCGGCGCTCGCGGACATCATCGCGAACCGGACGCGCGAAGCGGGCGTGCGCCAGCTCGAACGCGAGATCGGCCGGGTCATGCGTCATGCCGCGATGCAGGTGGCCGAAGGCACCGCGCCGATCGTTCGGGTGGATGCCACCGAACTGGACGCGGTGCTCGGCCCGGCCCGGTTCGAGCGCGAGGCCGCACTTCGCATCAGCCTCACGGGCGTCGCCACGGGCCTCGCATGGACCCCCGTCGGCGGCGACATCCTCTTCATCGAAGCCGCACGCATGCCCGGCACCGGAAAACTGCATCTGACGGGGCAGCTCGGCGATGTCATGAAGGAGAGCGCGCAGGCCGCATTCACGTTGGTGAAGACCCGGGCTGCGGCACTGCGCATCGCTGCCGGCGTGTTCGACGCGAGCGACGTGCACTTGCACATTCCGGCGGGCGCGGTGCCGAAGGATGGCCCCAGCGCCGGGGTCGCGATGTTCATCGCGCTGGCTTCCCTTTTTTCCGAGCGGAAAGTGCGCCACGACGTCGCGATGACCGGCGAGATCAGCTTGCGCGGGCTCGTGCTGCCCGTCGGCGGGATCAAGGAAAAGGTGCTCGCGGCCCAGCGCGCCGGCCTGTCGGCGGTGCTGCTTCCGTCGCGCAACCTCAGGGACCTGACGGACGTGCCCGAAAGCGTACGGGCGTCCATGCGCTTCGTGGCCATCGATACGGTCGACGATGCCGTCGCCGCCGCGCTCGATCCGGAGCCGCGCACCGAGCCTTGATCGACGCGCATGCCGAGCCCGCGACAGTTGCTTCGAGGAAGATGCCATGCTGCCAACCGACTACGAGCGACTTCGTGCCGCCATGGTGGATGACCAGATCGCGGGGCGTGGCGTGCACGCTGGCGCGGTCCTGGATGCAATGCGCACCCTGCCTCGCGAGGACTTCGTGCCGGAACATCTGCGCGAGTTTGCCTACGAGGACGCGGCGCTCCGGATCGATGCCCACGCAACCATCCCCCAGCCCTACCTCCTCGCGATCATGGCCGAGGCCCTGGCGCTCGATGCTCAGGCCCGGGTGTTGGAGATCGGCACTGGCACGGGGTACGCGACGGCGTTGTTGGCGCGACTGGCATCCAAGGTCCACAGCGTCGAGCGGGATGGCGCCACTGCCGCGAAGGCGGCCGCCTTGCTGCGGCGCCTGCATTGCCCGCACGTGCAGATCGTGCATGGCGATGCCAACCGGGGCCTGCCGGAGCAGGGGCCCTACGACGCCATCCTCGTGCATCCCGACGGTGCCGACATCGTCGGGGAACTGAAGCCGCAACTTGCCATCGGCGGACGCATGGTGGTGTCGGTGGGGAAGGACCCGGCCGTTCGGGAGCTGGTCCGCGTGACGCGCATGGGGCCCGAAGAATACGCGGTCGAGGACATCGCCGACATCCGCGTGTCGCCGCTCGATGTCGACAGGATCCGGATCCGGGCACGCGACGATGCGCGCCGGGCGCCGGGGGCAACGTTGCAGCAGGGCATTGCACACGCTTGCGAGCGCTTCGCAAACGTCGACGCCGCCGATCTCGAACCGTTGCTGGCCCGGATCGGCGACGCCCGCGTGGTGTTGCTCGGCGAGGCGACACACGGTAGTTCCGAGTTCTACCGCATGCGGGCGCGCATCTCGCGCGCTCTCATCGAGCGCAAGAACTTCCGCTTCGTCGCCATCGAAGGGGATTGGCCCGACACCGCACGGATCGACCGCTATGTGCGCCACGGCCCGCATCGCCCGTCGACGTGGACCGCCTTCGCGCGCTTTCCGGTCTGGATGTGGCGCAACGAGGAGGTTCGTGCGTTCGTCGAGTGGCTGCGCGGACACAACGCCACGCTCGCGGAGCGCGACCGGGTGGCCTTCCATGGACTCGATCTCTACAGCCTCTACAACTCGATTCATGCAGTGGTCGGCTACCTGGATGACGTAGACCCGCCGACCGCCAGCATCGCGCGTCGGCGCTATGGCTGCCTCACGCCATGGCAATCCGACCCGGCCAACTACGGCTATGCCGCGCTCAATGCGCAGTACCACAGCTGCGAGCACGAAGTGGTCTCGATGCTCGGCGAACTGCTGCGCAAACAGCAGCACTATGCCGAGCGCGATGGGGAGCGCTTCCTCGACGCGGCGCAGAACGCGCGCCTGGTGGCCAACGCCGAACGCTACTACCGAACCATGTACTACGGATCGCGCGCATCCTGGAACCTGAGGGACAGCCACATGTTCGACACGCTGAAGATGCTGCTCGCCCATCACGGACCCGACAGCAAGGCCATCGTCTGGGCACACAACTCGCACGTCGGCGATGCGCGAGCGACGGAAATGTCGCACCGAGGGGAACACAACATCGGCCAGCTCTGCCGGGTCGAGTTCGGCTGCGGCGCCTGTCTCGTCGGTTTCGGCACCCACGGCGGCACTGTCGCCGCGGCCTCCGATTGGGACGGTCCGATGGAGGTCAAGACGATCCGCCCTTCGCTCCCGGGCAGCTACGAAAGACTGTTTCACGAGACTGCGGTTGCGAATTTCGTCCTTCCGCTGCGCAGCCCTGTGCCGGGCGAGGTGCTCGCGGACCTGTCGACTGGGCGGCTCGAGCGAGCGATCGGCGTGCTCTACCGACCCGCGACGGAATTGCAGAGCCATTACTTCCAGGCCCTCTTGCCGCGCCAGTTCGACGAATACATCTGGTTCGACCAGACAAGCGCGGTGACGCCGCTGCCGACGGGAACCATCGAGGGGTTTCCCGAAACCTATCCCTTCGGCGTTTGATGGGGCATGCCATGACAGAACCGATCTCGATGTCCATCGGTCGCCACCGTCTCGAAGGAGAGCTTTCTCTGCCGAATTCGCCCCGCGGCATTGTCGTGTTCGCGCACGGCAGTGGAAGCAGCAGGCGCAGCCGGCGCAACCTCCAGGTGGCAGGCGCGCTTCAGAACCGCGGATTGGGCACGCTGCTGTTCGACCTGCTCACGCCGCAGGAAGCAGAGGTCCGCGCCAACGTCTTCGACATTCCCCTCCTGTCGCAGCGCGTGCTGGAGGCACTGGACGCTCTGGCTTCGAGTCCGGCCGCACAACAGCCCGTCGGCTTGTTCGGTGCCAGCACCGGCGCCGCTGCAGCGCTGGTCGCCGCGGCCCGGCGGCCGCAGGCGGTGCAAGCCGTCGTCTCCCGCGGAGGACGTCCGGACGTCGCCATCGAAGAACTCGGCAAGGTCCGTGCTGCGACGCTGCTGATCGTGGGCGGCGAGGACCGCGAGGTCCTCGCGATGAACCGGACCGCGCTCCAGGCGCTGCACTGCGTGAAGCGCCTGGAGATCGTTCCGCGCGCCACCCATCTCTTCGAAGAGGCTGGCGCGCTGCAGACCGTGGCCGGCTTGGCGTGCGCGTGGTTCGTCGAGTATCTCGGGCCCGCCTCGGCACTCGGAACCGCTCCGGGCACGGCATTCGGGCGATAGCTCGCCAGTCCCTTCAGGTTGAGCTTGACGCGGGGATTCGTTGGAAAAGTCCGCGATCGCGGACCGCATTCGTCAATTCAGTGGGCGTGCAACTCGTTGCCGGTCACGCTGCCGCTCGCAGCTTCGATACGCCTCGTTGCGCGAACCTCTTCCCGTACGCGACGCATCAGATAGGTCCCTCCGCTCAGATGCCCCAGCGTCAGCAGGATTCCGATCGAGATGAACGCCGGATCCTGCTGAAGCCCCGCGTTTGCGTCCAGCAGTGCCAAGCACAGCGCCAGAAGGATGAACAGCCAGGCGATTGAAGCAACGATCGCGTGAACATAGATCCAAAGGGTCTTCATGGCAGTCCTTGCAGCTTTCAGGAGGTCAACGATACGGGCCACCATCGAAAAAACGTTGACGCCGCGCAAGAGGTTCGAATCGCCGCGCATGCAGCGACGCCTTGACCAGATCGTCGGCGGCCCCCGTGGAAGGCTCGCCGAAGGTCCATGATGGTCATGACAGCCCGAAACATGCTGGTCCTCGTTCCCGGCCCTTTCCATGAAGACGCGTCGAGGTGCCGCATCGCGCTCCCGCTCCCCAAGGCCTCGACATTTGTCAGCATCCGCTGCAGTTGATGCCTCCATCACGGCAAGACGTGCCGCTCCAGCTTTTGAAAGACGGTGCGGGTCTGCCCTTCTCGCTGGATCGTGCGGACCTCCATGCTGAACCGGCAGCGCTCGCCGGTTGGCATGAGAACGGTGAGGTCGTCGATCTCCGCGGCCGCTGCCATGCGGTGTCGCGCATAGTGCTCGCCGTACCGGCGCGGCGGCAGGCGCTCTGCAATCAACGCCGCGACGGCCGCGGCACCGCGCACGTCGCCGAAAGACGACGCCGTCGACCACACCCCATCCGGAGCGAAAAACGAAGCCGCTCCCTTCGCGTCCCGACGGTCGACGGCGTCGAGAAACCGCATCAGCAGCGATCGCCGGGAGTGTCTTGCCGCATAGCTCGTGTGGAGAAGGTGTCGCGCGGCCGGCGAATTCGGCGCCTGCAGTTCGGTCGCGTACAGCTGTTGCACGGCTTCGTTCTCGAACGAGCGGCGGCGCGGCGCGTTTTGGTCGATGGCGTAAATGGCGTGCATGCGCTTTTCCAGAATGTGCGGATCCAAAGACTTGGGCTCTCCACCGCCGCCCAGGCAGCCTCCCACGCAGGCCATCACTTCGATGGCGACGTACTCGTCGCGCCAGGTTGCTGTCTGCAACAGGCGCTGCGCTGCCGCGATGCCGTTACAGACGGCCACGCGGCCGATGCCGTCAATCTCCGCCGTCTTGATGCCTTCGTTCACGCCGCGCAGCTCCTGCCACTCGATCGGCGGCGAATGGTCGGCGCCGATCAGGTGAGATATTGCGCGCGCGATGGCTTCCATGACCCCGCCCGACGCCCCGAAGATCTGGCCGGCCCCGGTGCTCTCCCCGAGCGGATCGTCGAAGCTGCCGTCTTCCGGCAACGCACCAAACGCGATCCCGCGCGCCCGGATCATGCGGGCCAGCTCGCGTGTGGTGAGCACATGGTCGATATCGTCCGACATGCCCGGCCGCACCGCCTCATCTTTCTTGGCGGTGCACGGCATCACGCTCACGACATAGGGCTCGTCGCTTCCCTCGGCGAACGCGGGCCCGAGCGTGCCGGCAAAGGGGCCCCGTTTGGTGAGCGCCCCGTGCATCTGCTGCGGCGATTTGCTCGTGCTCAAGTGCGCCAGCAACTCGGGCCGTTGGATCTCGACCCAGTTCACCCAGGCCGGACAACACGAGGTGAAGAGCGGCAAGCTCCTCTTCCCGCCGACCCGTGACAAGAGTTCCGTGCCCTCCTCCATGATGGTCAGGTCCGCACCGAAATTACTGTCGAACACGTAGTCGAAACCGAGCTGCCGCAAGGCATTGATCATCCGGCCCGTGCTCACTGTGCCGGGCTTCAGGCCAAACTCTTCGCTGATGGCGACGCGTGTGGCCGGCGCCACTTGCACGGCGCAGACCCGTCGCCGTGCATCCAGCGTATGCAGGACCTCGTGCCAATGCGGTGTCTCGATCAACGCGCCCACCGGGCACACCAGTGTGCATTGCCCGCAGGAGATGCACGCGGTTTCCGCGAGCGGTTGATCGAAGACGGTCACCGGCAAGCGGTCCGGCCCCCGCCCGGCAAAACCGATCACGTGCTGTTGCTGTCCCGGATCACCGCAGGCATCGGCACACAAGCCGCATTCCACACACTTGGCCAGATCGCGCCAGATGCTCGGCGAGGTGTGATCGACCAGGCCATGCTCGGGATGCTCGGCCGACCCCAGGGGAAGGCGCGGCCAGCGCTCCTGCCACTGGTTTTCGTTGACCAGGTCCTGCAGCTGGCATGAGCCATTGACTTCGCAACGGATGCAGTCGTTCGGATGGCGGGCCAGCAGCCATTCCGCATTGGCCCGGGAAGAGTCTCGCAGCGCCCGACAGTCGGTCTCCACCACATCACCGTCGTTGGCCCGAGTGACGCAGGCCGGCTGGGGATGAGCCTGCCCTTGTACTTCCACGAGACACATGCGGCATACGGCATGGGGCGGCAAACGCGGGTGGTAGCACAGCGTGGCGATGTGGACGCCCGCGGCCCGGGCGGCGTCGAGCAAGGTCACGCCATTGTTCAGCTCGACCGACCGTCCGTTCACTGTGAGCTTGACCATTCCACCCTCCCAAGAAGCGCAAGCTAGACCAATGCCCGGCTGTGAAACTTGCGCAAGGTCAAGCCGTCGCGCGGCCGCCAGTCAAGAGCACGAACTTCGTTGGCACGCAAGAACGCCGGATTGACGCGGATCAGCTGATTCGCTTGATGCGCATCAAGCCTCGCCGGACGTCGAGATGTGAAATCTTGCTGTGAGCGAACCCAGCCACAACAAGGCCCAGTAAGGTCCAGCCATGTATCACCGAATCCTCGTTCCCATCGACGGCAGCAAGACTGCGGCGCTAGGCCTGCAGGAAGCCATCCGCTTGGCCGCGGAACAGAAAGCCGGCTTGCACCTCCTCCATGTGATCGACGACTTTCCGATGCTCGTGGAGTTGGCGAATGTCGTTGCCTACAACAACGTGATTCACTCCCTGCGCGAATATGGCGAGAAGCTGCTCTCCGACGCACAGGCGCTGGCAGCCAGGTCGGGCGTGAAGGCGGAGCCGGCCCTGCGCGAGGTGACCGGAAGCCGCGTCGCCGCGATCGTGCTCGCCGAAGCGAAGGCCACCGGCTGCGACCTGATCGTGATGGGAACGCATGGGCGCCGGGGCGTCAGCCGCCTGACGCTGGGCAGCGATGCCGAACTGGTCGTGCGCGCCAGCCCGGTGCCGGTCCTGCTGGTGCGGCATCCCGGCGAAGAACCGGCTTAGCCGCGGCGTGAGCGCCCCCGATCCTTCTTCCGCCTGGTGGCTCGATCCCGCCCCGGCGGCGACGCAGGGGCTGTCCCGGTCGCAGGCAGAAGATCGGCTGGAGCACAACGGCCCCAACACGCTGGAGGCGGGGGACCAGCCTCCCCTCGCGCTGCAGTTCCTCGCGCGCTTTCGCCACCCGCTCGTGCTGGTGCTGCTGGCCGCCAGCGCCGTCTGCACGCAGTGAACGGCGGCAGTTCTCCTCACGCAAGAACCAGCGGACTTGAGCGGCGTCAAGTTCGCCCGGCGCGACCGGCGTAGCGTTGCCACGTGGTCTCTCTTCATGCCTTGCGATATGCAGCCCGGCCTCGCACTCGACACTCATCCGGCCAGGGTCGTTGCGGATCTCTGGGCCCTCTGCGAGCAACAGCCACGGAGCAGCGTATGAAGATGCTGATCATGCCGAGTGAACTGCGCCGTCGCCTTTCGAGCCAGAACGCCATGGCCATCAATGCGAAGGGGCAAGAGGTCCTTTACGGCCTGACTTTGTCGGAGTCGCGATTCATGGTCGACTGTTGCGGAAGAAGCGCGAACGATATGTCCGAAGAGGAGCGAGATCGCTACGCCGATCTTGTCCTGAAGCATGAACATGCCCGCATGAGAAGCGCATCCGCAAACAGCGGAATCGCCAAGGATGAGCAGTGCCTGGGATAGCGATCGCCCCGCGAGCGCGTGGACCGGTCTCGATCAAGACGCGGAAAGGACCCACGATGAAAGGCGCGCGATGGGCGATGCAGGCGGTCGCGGGTTCTTGCTCGGAGCCATCGCTTTTTGACAAAGGAGTTCTCCATGACAAACCCCAAGATTCCTTCCGAAGACGACCCTGCGCAGCTTCCTGTCGAGCCGGAGTTTCCGACCGACACCGAGCAGGGCAATCCGCATTCGGACGAGGCCAAACCCGGCGCGGACGAGAATGCCGCTGGCTTCGTGAAAGAAAAACTCTAGGGTGCATGGTCGACGTGCCCCCCGGCTACCCCCAAGCATTTCCGCTGACTTTTCAATCAATGCGGCATCACCGCGGCGCCGGTCGTCGCGGTGATGTGAAACCAGGCTAAGACGGCATCGAAAGCGTGTGGAAATCAACGCGACAGGTAGCCGATCAGTCCCGCCAAGGTGTGCAGACGCGGCGTGTCCGCTTCGGGGATCGCGCTGCCAGTGCGCTCGCTCAGGCCGATCACGAAATTCATGAAGTCCATGGAGTCGAGGTCCAGCGCTGCGCGCAGGTCCTCATCCTCGCGCAGGGTGGCGAGGTCCGCTTCGGGCGCGATGCCGGCCAGCACTTCGGCGGCGAGTGCGCGGGCTTGCGTGGCGTTCATGGGTTGCTCCTTGCCAGCGCCGCCGGATCCTGCAGCGCCGCATCCAGACGATCGAGGAAACGCGCACCAAGGTGGCCGTCGCTCGCGCGATGGTCAGCCGCCAGGCTGGCCTGCAAGACGGGCCGTACGACCAATTGGCCATCCGCCACCCAGGGCCGCATGGCGATGCGTCCAAAGCCGACCAGCGCCAGTTGTGGCGGGTAGATGACGCCCAGCACACTGTCGGCCCCGCGCTCGCCCAGGCTTGTCACTGTCACGGTCGGATCGCTCAACTCCGAGCTGCGCAGGTGGCCGCTGCGAGCGCGCTGCACGAGGTCGCGCAACGCCTCCATCAGGACAGGCAGGCTGGCCCGATCCGCATCGTGCAGCGCCGGCGCGACCAGGCCGCCGCCCCGCAAAGAGATGGCCCACCCTGCGTGTACGGATTGCGCGAGCTGCGCCGCGCCGTCGCGCCAGAAGCCGTTCAACGCCGGCACCTCGCGCAGCGCGAGAGCCGTGGCCTTGAGCAACAGCACCGCCGCCAGCAGGCGCTCGGCGGGCGCACGCTCTTCGTTGTACGCCGTGAGCCACTGCTGCGAGGCGCCGAAATCGATCGCCTGCGTCAGGTAGTAGTGAGGTATCTCGCGCTTGGAGCGACCCATCGCAGTGGCGATGGCAGCGCGCATCTGCGCCGGATCGAACCCGGCCGCCTCGCGCGGTGCAGCCTGCGGGGGGCGCAACTGCGGCGCCCGCTCCACGTCGGCGAGTTCGATCACGCCATCGGGCCCGCTGCCGGCCAGCGCCGCCAGGTCGACCCCGAGTTCCTGCGCGCGCCGCCGCGCGGCCGGACTCGCGCGCACGCGGGTCGCCGGCGGCGCGGGTGCCTTGGCGGCTGCACCCGGCGCTTCGTCCTGCCCGCGCACGTGTGCAAGCACGGCGCCCACCGGCAGCTCCGTGCCGAGCGGCACGAGATCCTCCAGCACGCCGTCGAGGAAGATCTCGACGTCGATCGCGCCCTTCTGGGTCTCCACCACCGCGACGACATCTCCCGGTCTTACATGCGCGCCGGCCGGCACGCACCACTGGACGAGCCGCCCCATCTCCATGTCGGCACCGAGGGCGGGCATGCGAAATTCCTGCACGCTCAAACCTTCACCAGCAGGCCGCGCACGACATCGATCACCTGCTGTACCTGCGGCAGCGCCGCTTCCTCCAGGTGCGCAGCGTAGGGCACCGGCACCTCCCGGCTGCAGACGCGGCGGATCGGCGCGTCGAGTTCATAGAAGCGGCCTTCGGTCAGGCGCGCGGCCAACTCCGCGGATATCGAGCCACTGCGCCATCCCTCGTCCACGATCACGCAGCGGTGCGTGCGCGCGACCGAAGCGGCGACGGTCTCGTCATCGAGCGGCCGCAGCACGCGCAAGTCGATGACCTCGGCCTCCACGCCCTCCTGCGCGAGGCGCTGGGCGGCCGCCAGTGACTTCTGCAGTCCGGCGCCATAGGAAGCGATGGTGACGTCGCGCCCCGGACGCCGCACCCGGGCGCGCGACAGGTCCACGCGATCGATCCCGAGCTCCACCTCGTCTTCCATCGCGTACAGGCCGATGTGCTCGAACAGCAGCACCGGGTTGGGATCGGCGAGCGCCGCGGCCAGCATGAAGCGGGCATCCTGCACGGTGCCCGGTGCCGCCACCTTGAGTCCCGGGATGTGTGCGTACCAGCCCTCGAAGCTGTGCGAATGCTGTGCCGCCAGTTGGCGCCCGGCGCCGGTTGCCATCCGGATCACCAGCGGAATGGCAAATTGCCCTCCAGACATGTGCGGGATGCTGGCAGCGTTGTTGACGATCTGATCGAGGGCCAGCAGGCTGAAGTTGCAGGTCATGATCTCCACGATGGGCCTCAGTCCGGCCAGAGCGGCGCCGACGCCCATGCCGACGAATCCGTTCTCCGCCAATGGCGTGTCGACGATGCGCTGCGGCCCGAACTCCTCCAGCAAGCCCTTGGTGACGGCGTAGCAGCCGCCGTACTTGCCTACGTCCTCGCCCATCAGGAAGACGCGCGGGTCGGCCTGCAACGCTTCGCGCAGGGCCTGTCGGCAAGCCTCCCGATATGTCATGCGGTCCGGCGCACTCATGCGAGGCTCCCTGTGCGCTCCTGCGGCACGCTGTCCATCGTGACGAAGCGCTCCAGATCCGCCAGCGGCTCGAGCGTGCCCGCCTCGGCGAAGGCGACCGCGGCCGCCAGTTCCAGGTCCACGGCCTGTTCGATCTGCGCCACCTGTGTCGCCGACGCATGGTGGTTCTCGAGCATCCAGCGACGCAGGCGCTCGATGGGGTCGCGCTGCCTCCAGTTGTCCACTTCCTGTCGCGAGCGATAGGACTGCGCATCGAACATGGAGTGGGCGCGGAAGCGATACGTGCGGCATTCCATGAAATAGGGCCCTTGGCCAGAGCGGGCATGCGCCACGGCCCCGGCGGCGGCTGCCTCGACCGCCACCGGGTCCATGCCATCGACGGTGGCAGCTTGCATGCGGTAGGCCTCTGCCTTGCGGGAGACAGCCGTTTGGGCTTCGGCGTCGGCCAGCGGCATTCCCATCGCATACAGGTTGTTCTCGCACACGAACACAAGCGGCAGCCGCCAGAGCGACGCCATGTTCATGGTCTCGTGAAAGGCGCCCTCGGTCACGGCGCCTTCGCCGAAGAAGCACGCCGTGACCGCATCCCGACCCAGGCGAAGGTCCGCCAGCGCGATGCCTGCCGCGACCGGCAGGCCGCCGCCGACAATGGCATTGCCGCCGAAGAATCGAAGCTCGGCATCGAAGATGTGCATGGAGCCGCCACGCCCCAGGCAGCAGCCCTCGCGCTTGCCGAGCATCTCCGCCATGAGACGGTCCATGGGAACGCCGCGCGCGAGCGCCTGGCCATGCTCGCGATAGGTGGCGACGACCGCGTCTTTGCGCTGCAGCGCCGACATCACGCCGACAGCCACCGCTTCCTCGCCATCGTAGAGATGCAGGAAGCCGCGGATCTGCTGCGCCTGATACAGCTCCACGCACTTCGCCTCGAACCGGCGGATGCGCAGCATCTCGCGATACAGGCGATGCAGATCCTCACTGTTCAGGTGCAGCTTGGGAGTCATGCCGCGTCTTCTTCGAGGGTGGAAAGGTCGCCTTCGGGCAGCCCCAGCTCGCGTGCCTTGAGGAGCCGGCGCATGATCTTGCCGCTGCGTGTGCGCGGCAGGCCGGTGCGGAAGTCGATCTCCTTGGGCGCGACCGCGGCGCCCAGGCGCGTGCGCGCATGGCCCAACAGCTCCCGGCGCAGCGCCTCGCCTGCATCCCAGCCGGGCTTGAGCGCCACGAAGGCCTTCACCGTTTCGCCCGCCACCGGGTCCGGCTTGCCGATCACACCGGCTTCCGCCACGGCCGGATGCTCCAGCAAGGCGCTTTCCACTTCGAACGGGCCGATCAGGTGGCCCGCGGACTTGATGACGTCGTCGCCGCGGCCCACGAACCAGTAGTAGCCCTCTTCATCGCGCTTGGCGAGGTCACCGGTGAGATACCACCCATCGGCAAAGCACTTGCGGTAGCGCTCCTCCTCGTGCAGGTAGCCACGCATCATCGACGGCCACGGTGCCTTCAGTGCGAGCTCGCCGTCGGTCATCGGCGTCTTCACCACCTCCACGCCGCCGGCGGCTGTGCGTCGCACGATCGCCGCCTCGATCCCGGGCAACGGCCGCCCCATGGAACCGGGCTTGACATCGAGCGCTGCGAAGTTGGCGATCATGATGCCGCCGGTCTCGGTCTGCCACCAGTTGTCGTGGAAGGGTCGGCCGAAGGCTTCCAGTCCCCAGACGACTGCCTCCGGGTTCAGAGGCTCGCCGACACTGGCGGCGAAGCGCAGAGCGGACAGGTCATGGCCGTGCAAGACCTCCGCGCCCAACTTCATCATCATGCGGATCGCGGTGGGCGCCGTGTACCAGACGGTGACACGCTCGCGTTCGAGCACCGAATACCAGGCCTCGGCGTCGAACTCCGCCTCGACCACGACGCTGGTGACGCCGTTGACCAACGGCGCGAGGATGCCGTAGCTGGTGCCCGTCACCCAGCCTGGGTCGGCGGTGCACCAGAAGACGTCATCGTCGTGCAGGTCCAGCGCATCGCGGCCGGTGACCACATGGGCGACGATGGCCTCGTGCACATGCACGGCCCCTTTGGGCCGCCCGGTGGTGCCGCTGGTGAAATGCAGCAGCGCCATGCTCTGGGGATCGGTGGGCGGTATCGCGAAAACCGGCGATGCACCTTCCACCAGTTCGCTCCAGCGCTGCAGTCCCTGGCCCTCGCAAGGTGCATCGCCCACCAGGATCACGTGGCGCAATCCCGGAAGGCGATCGCGCAGGCCCCGCAATTTGCGGCGATACAGCTCCGGCGTAGTCACCACGACGCGAACATCCGCGGCGCCGGCGCGCGTGGCGATCGGCTCCGGTCCGAAGGCGGAAAAGAGCGGCGTGACGACGCAGCACGCCTTGAGCGCCCCGAGCACGGCCACGTGCAGTTCCGGCACGCGTCCGAGCAACACGAACACCCGTTCGCCTGCCTCGACGCCCAGTGATCTCAGCGCGTTGGCGAAGCGTGCGGTCTCGGCCGTCAACTGCGCATAGTCCAGGTCGCGCCGGCTGCCATCCTTGCCGATCCAGCGGATGGCCGTCTTGCTCCCTCGCCCGTGCAAGAGGTGACGGTCCACCGCCTCATGCGCCATGTTGAGTCCACCGCCCTGCGGCAGTCCGTCCAGGAGACGGCGCGCGTCTTCCCATCGGAAGGACGCGCACCTGGCCTCGTAATCGAGGAGATTCGGCGCGGGCCGCAAAGAATGCAGGTCCTTGTGGATCCGTTCGCGCAACGTGGGGGTCGGGTGATCCATCGATGGTCTCCTGGCGCAATGATGGGCGGCGCCCGCGACCCGCGTTTGCGCTTCGTCAATTGCGCATCTGCGCGCCTTGATGTTCGTCAACCGCGCCTGCCCGCGCCACCCTACGCTCGCCGTAACGCGTTCGCCGGAGTGAACCATGCACGTCGGGGTGCCGAAGGAAAGCAAAGACCAGGAGCGTCGCGCCGGCATGACACCTGTCGGCGCGCGCGAACTGGTGGCGCGCGGTCATACGGTGCTCGTCGAGCAGGGCTTGGGCGAGGGCATCGGCATGCCGGATTCAGCCTATGCCGCGGCCGGTGCACGTGTGGTCCCGTCCGGCAGAGAGGTCTTCGCCGAGGCCGAGCTGGTCGTGAAGGTCAAGGAGCTGCAACCGCACGAACGCGGCTGGCTGCGGCCCAGGCAGGTCCTGTTCGCCTACTTGCACCTGGCAGCCGATCGGCCGCAGGCCGAGGCACTGCTCGCCTCGGGAGCGATCGCCATCGCCTACGAGACGGTGACCGCACCCGGTGGGACCCTGCCGCTGCTCGCGCCGATGAGCGAGATCGCAGGCCGGATGGCGGTGCAGGTCGGGGCGGCGTACCTCGAATCGCCGCGCGGCGGGCGCGGCGTCCTGCTCGGGGGCGTGCCCGGCGTCGAGCCCGGCCACGTCGTCGTGATCGGGGCTGGCACCGCCGGCCGCAACGCTGCGCAGATGGCGATCGGACTCGGGGCCCGCGTTACGGTCCTGAACCGGGGCGTCGAGCGCTTGCGAGAGTTGGACCAGTTGCATGGCAACCGGCTCGTGACCCGCATCGCGCATCGCGAGAGCATCGAAGAGTCGGTGCTCGCTGCCGATCTGGTGATCGGGGCGGTGCTCAACCCGGGGGACGCCGCGCCCCGGCTGGTGGACCGTTCCACGGTCTCACGCATGCGGGCCGGTGCCGTGGTGGTGGACATCGCGATCGACCAGGGTGGATGCTTCGAGACATCGCGCCCGACGACGCACACGGAGCCCGTCTACCAGGAGAGCGGCGTCCTTCACTACTGTGTCACCAACATGCCGGGCGCGGTCGCACGCACGTCCACTCTGGCGCTCACTCAAGCGACGCTTCCTTTCGTGTGTGCGCTCGCGGACCTGGGCTGGCGCGACGCGCTTGCGCGCGATTTGCACTTGCGCAGCGGCCTGAACATCTGGGAGGGCAACGTGGCCTGTGCGCCGGTCGCCGCCGCCCTCAAGCTGCCTTGGCGGCCGGCGGACGCCTCTGGTTCATCGCGGGCGCCTGCCCGCAGCGCAGATCCGTGACATCGCCGTCGGTCCCGTCGACCAGCGCAACACCTCGAACGCGTGCTTCGCGATCGCCTCGCCGAGCAGGGCAGCCTGCTGGCAGGTTCCCAGTCGCAAGCCTCAGCGCTGCAGCAGTGCCTCGAAGAGCTGAAGCGGCAAGTGATGGGCGAATCAGGCGAGCGCGACCAGCACGCGGCCTTCCTGCAGGCGCACCTCATGGGCGCGGACCGAGTGCTCGGGCGCCTCGATGCATTCGCCGCTGCGCAGGTCGAAGTGGTTCTTGTAGAGAGGCGACGCGACGACGATGCGTTCGCCGATGCTGCCCACCAGCCCGCGCGAGAGCACGCTGGCGCCCGCCTTGGGGTCGACGTTGTCGATCGCGTAGAAGTCCTGCTGCTGGCCGACGCGGAAGATCGCGACATGCACGCCGTCAACGAGGGCGCACACGCCGGTGTCGGGGAGGATGTCGCCGGCGGCGCACACGGCGGTCCATTGGGTTTCAGTGGCGGGGGTCATGTGATGTCCTCGGGGTGATTCAGGCGACGGCGCGTTCCTCTGCGCGGGCGGGCCGGATCTGGCCACGCTCCTGCACGAAGACGATGTGCTCGTCCGGCTTCTCGCTGTTGACGAAGGAGCGGAAGCGCTGGCGGGTGACCGGGTCGTTCACTGCGGTCTTCCATTCGCACTGGTAGGTGTCGACCACGTGCTGCATCTGCGCTTCGAGCTCGGCGCCGATGCCGAGCGTGTCCTGGATCAGCACGCCCTTGAGGTAATCGAGGCCGCCCTCGAGGTTCTCGCGCCAGGTGCTGGTGCGCTGCAGCCGGTCGGCGGTGCGCACGTAGAACATCAGGAAGCGGTCGATCAGCCGGATGAGGCCCGCCTTGTCGAGATCGGACGCGATCAGTTCCGCGTGGCGGGGCTTCATGCCGCCGTTGCCGCAGACGTAGAGGTTCCAGCCCTTGTCGGTCGCAATGATCCCGACGTCTTTGCCCTGCGCCTCGGCGCATTCGCGGGTGCAGCCCGAGACGCCGAACTTGATCTTGTGTGGCGCGCGCAGCCCCTTGTAGCGGTTCTCCAGCTCGACCGCGAGGCCGACGCTGTCGTCCACGCCGTAGCGGCACCAGGTCGAGCCGACACAGCTCTTCACCGTTCGCAGCGACTTGCCGTAGGCATGGCCGGACTCGAAGCCGGCGGCGATCAGCTCCTCCCAGATCAGCGGCAACTGCTCGACGCGCGCACCGAAAAGGTCCACGCGCTGGCCGCCGGTGATCTTGGTGTAGAGGCCGTACTTCTTCGCCACCTGCCCGACCGCGATGAGCCCTTCGGGCGTGACTTCGCCGCCCGGCATGCGCGGCACGACGGAATAGGTGCCGTCCTTCTGGATGTTGCCGAGGAAGTAGTCGTTGCTGTCCTGCAGTCCGGCGAGGTCCTTCTTGAGCACGAACTCGTTCCAGCACGATGCGAAGATGCTCGCGGCGGTGGGCTTGCAGATGTCGCAGCCCAGGCCCTTGCCGTGCTTCGCCAGCAGGTCGTCGAAGCTGCGGATCTCGCCCACGCGCACCAGGTGGTACAGCTCCTGGCGCGAGTAGGGGAAGTGCTCGCAGAGATGGTTGTCGACCGCCAGCCCGCGCCTGGCCATCTCCGCCTTCATCACCTGCCCGACCAGCGGCACGCAGCCGCCGCAGGTGGCGCCGGCCTTGGTGCAGGCCTTGAGCTCCGCGGTGGTGCATGCACCTTCGCCGACCGCTGCGCAGATCTGGCCCTTGGTGACGCTGTTGCACGAGCAGATCTGTGCGCTGTCGGGCAGCGAGTCGACGCCGAGGCCGGGCTTGGCCTGGCCGTCGCTCGAAGGAAGGATCAGGAACTCCGGGTCCGCCGGAAGCGTGATGCCGTTCAGCGCCATCTGCAGCAGCGTGCCGTATTCGGCCGCGTCGCCGACCAGCACCGCGCCAAGCAGTTGCTTGCCGTCCTCGCTGACCACGATCTTCTTGTAGATGTTCTTGTGCTCGTTGACGTACTGGTAGGCGCGCGACTTCGGGGTCCTGCCGTGCGCGTCGCCGATGCTCGCCACATCCACGCCCATCAGCTTGAGCTTGGTGCTCATGTCGGCGCCGGTGAAGGCGGAGTCGTCCTGGCCGGCGATGTGTCGGGCGGCCACGCGGGCCATGTCGTAGCCCGGGGCGACAAGCCCGAAGGTCTGCTCGTTCCAGGACGCGCATTCGCCGATCGCGTACACATCGCGGTCGCTGGTGCGGCAGTGGCTGTCGATCGCGACGCCGCCGCGCGGGCCGACCGCCAGCACGCACTGGCGCGCGAGCTCGTCGCGCGGACGGATGCCGGCGGAGAACACGATCATGTCCGTCTCCAGATGCGTGCCGTCGGCAAAGACCATGCGATGCCGCGCGGTCGCGCCATCGACGATCTCGACCGTGTTGCGGCCCGTGTGCACATGCACGCCGAGTTCCTCGATGCTGGTGCGCAGCGCGCGGCCACCGCCCTCGTCGACCTGCACTGCCATCAGGCGAGGAGCGAATTCGACGACATGGGTTTCGAGGCCCAGGTCGCGCAAGGCCTTTGCGCATTCGAGACCCAGCAGGCCGCCGCCCACGACCACGCCGCTCTTCGAACGAGCGCCGCAGGCCTTCATGGCCTCGAGGTCCTCGATGGTGCGGTAGACGAAGCAGTTCGGCCGGTCACGGCCGGGCACCGGCGGCACGAAGGGGCTGGAGCCGGTCGCCAGCACCAGCTTGTCGTAGGCGATCACCTCGCCGTCGGCGGTGGTGACGGTGTTGTTGCGCCGTTCGATCGCCACTGCGCGTGCAGCGAGGCGCAGCGTGAAGCCGGTGCGTTCGAAGAACCCGGGCTCGACGAGCGAGAGATCTTCGGCCGTCTTGCCGGAGAAGAACTCGGACAGGTGAACCCGGTCGTAGGCCGGGCGAGGCTCCTCGCACAGGACGGTGACTTGCGCCCCGGGGAGGCCAAGCTCTTCGAGCTGCTCCAGAAACTTGTGGCCCACCATGCCGTGGCCAATCACTGCGATTTTCATGTCGGATCCTGCACGCGGCCGCTCACGCGACGGGGTGCGGACCACAGGAATGAGGCCCCCGGCGCGAACGGATGCGAATTGGGTTGGAACAGGCGAACGGGTGGCGTCGTTACCGGTCGTTCGCTCGACTCACGCCGTCATCAGCGGAGGCACTGCAAAAATCCGCGGCCGCGTGGCGGCGGGACAGTGCAGGGAGAAAAGCAACAACCGTGCCCGGCCGTGGGGGCTCGATTTTTCGGGGTTCGGCGGGGGTCGGCCCCATGGAGGGAGGCCGGCGCGGCTCGCAGCGCGCTGTTCTGGCGCATGCGTCGCCGGTTTGGTGCAGACCGGGTCACCGCGCTTCCTGGTGAAAATGGGCGCGATCGAACCTGACGGCGAAAGGAACGGAATGTCGGCCGACACGTGGTGGAGGAACGGAATCGTCTATCAGATCTACCCGCGTTCGTTCCAGGACAGCGACGGCGATGGCATCGGCGACCTCGATGGCATCCGCGCGCGGCTCGACCATCTCGTCTCGCTCGGCATCGACGCCGTGTGGATCTCGCCGATCTATCCCTCGCCGATGGTGGACTTCGGCTACGACATTGCCGATTTTTGCGACATCGATCCACGCTTCGGCACGCTGGACAGCTTCGATGCATTGGTCGGCGATGCCCATTCACGGGGGCTCAAGGTCATCCTGGACTTCGTGCCGAACCACACGTCCGACCAGCATCCGTGGTTCGTGCAGAGCCGCAGCGCACGCAGCGACCCGCGGCGCGACTGGTACCTGTGGCGCGACCCGGCGCGGGACGGAGGTCCGCCCAACAACTGGGTCAGCAACTTCGGCGGCCCGGCCTGGACCTTCGATCCGGCCACGGGTCAGTACTACGCTCATTCGTTCCTGAAGCAGCAGCCCGACCTCAACTGGCGCAACCCCGAAGTGCGGGCCGCGATGTACGAGGTGCTGCGCTTCTGGCTTCGGCGCGGCGTCGACGGTTTCCGCGTCGACGTGCTCTCCCAGATCATCAAGGACGCCCAGTTCCGCGACAACCCGCCGAACCCGGACTTCATGGACGGCCACGACCCGTTTTTCCGCTGGTTGATGCTCCACAACACGGACCTGCCGGAGGTGCACCAGATCGTGGCCGAGATGCGGCGCGTGGTCGATGCGTTCGGCGATGAGCGCTCGTCGCGCGTGCTGATCGGCGAGCTCTACCTGCCGCTCCCGCGTCTCGTCGCCTACTACGGGCTCAATGCCGAAGGCGTGCTCGAAGGCGTGCAGCTGCCTTTCAACTTCCAGCTCATCGACACCGAGTGGCAGGCCGCGCGCATCGACCGGCTGGTGCGCGACTACGAAGCCGCCTTGCCTGCGGGTGCGGCGCCGAACTGGGTGCTCGGGAATCACGACAAGTCCCGCATCGCGAGCCGCGTCGGGCTGCGGATGGCGCGGCTTGCGGCCATGCTGCTGCTGACGCTGCGCGGCACGCCGACGCTCTACTACGGCGACGAGATCGGCATGACGGACGTCCCCATCCCCATCGACGAAGTCCAGGACCCGTTCGAGAAGAACAAGCCCGGGATGGGCCTGGGCCGCGACCCGGTGCGCACGCCGATGCCGTGGAGCGCCGAACCCCATGCCGGCTTCACGACCGGCACTCCGTGGCTGCGCCTTTCGGACGACTGGCGCACGCGCAATGTGGACGAACAGTCGCGCGACGCGGAGTCGATGCTGGCGCTCTATCGGCGCCTCATCGCATTGCGCCGCGCACAGCCTGCGCTGAACGGGGGCGACTACGAAGCGCTCGAAGCCGAGGGCGAGGTACTCGCCTATGCGCGCAAGCTCGAAGGGCAACGACTGGTCGTGCTCTTGAACTTCGGCGCCACCCCGGTGCCGATCTCGCCGGCGCTGATGCCGCGCCAGCCCGTGGTGCTGGCATCGACCGATCCCGCGCGCGGCGAATTCATCGAAGGGCCGCTCATGCTGGCGCCTTGCGAAGGCGTCGTCGTCGGCACCGTCACCGACGAATCGCCCCCTCACACCTTGCCGGTCGGAATCTCGACGTAGCTGTGCGCATGCCAGCGCACGCGCAAGGGCCATCTGGCGTCGGCAATGGTTTCCGAGTTCACGTCCTTGCCGCTCCCGTAGTTGATCTGCCGGTCGGGGCGCCTGTTGATGGCGACCAGCAGCACGATGCGGCTGCCCGCCGCGAGCCTGCAGGCGGTCACGCGCTCGGCGGTGAAGGCAAGCGTCTGACGCTCGCCGGCCCGCAGAAGCCGGCGACGCACGCGATGGCCGGCGTAGCTGGCGCGGAAGTCGTAGGGCTCGAACAGCAATCGGTATTCGCCGCTCTCCGTGAGCTCGTACATCGAGATGTTGAAGTCCACGTCCTGCCGCGAGGGCGTGATGTCGAACACGCCGCGCAGGCTGCCGTCGATTTCGGTGTCCGCAGGCAGCGGGTCGCCGACGAAGCGGATGCCGTTGCGCAATGGAAGTTGCGTCGCGCGCAGCGCGTTCGACCAGGGGATGCGCACGTCACGTCGGTCGGCTAGATCGACCACGAGTCGTACGTTGCGATTGCCTTCGGAGGGTGATGACGACAGGCGATGCGGCTCGGCGCCCTCGCCGGTGTCGAGGTACAGGCGCAGCCGGGTGCGCTCCGGTGCGTTCAACGTGGTCGCATGGCGCCACTGGTCCGCGCCCATCAGTTGGTAGTTGACGCGATCCGACAGGAGAGAAGGCTTGCTCGCGCCCTTCAGGATGTGGTCGAGCCATTGCATGCGCAGCTCCGGCAGGTCGACGCGTGCGACGGGGTCCAGTTCGTAGCCGCGCAGCGTTGCCGCCGTGCCGAGCCGGATCGAGCTCGGGTCGTACGGGCCGAGCAGCAGCGTCGTGTCGGCCTGCGGGCGGTGGCGGCGATGCTCCTGGTGGAAGTACAGCGCGCCGGCGTCGGCGCCGTAGTAGCCGGCGAAGCTGAGAACCGGGATGTCGATCCGCGCGAACTGTTCGGGCGACGGCAGGAACTTCTGCCAGAAGCGATCGTGGCTCGGGTGCGTCAGCCAGGTCCGGATCAGCCTGCTGCGCCTGCCGATCAGGACGCGATCGATGTCCCAGTAAGGGCGATCGCCGCGATACCAGCGCGCGTCGAGCGCCTGCCATATCGCGTCCGGCTCGGCGTCGGCATCGAAGTCGGCCGGCAGGGGTTCGAGGCTCGCGTGCTCCAGCGCCCAGCGCACCATGGCGTTGCGGAAGATCTGCCCGGCCATCGGGAAGTCGATGCCCGGCGCCATCGGCGCGATCGTGGCGATGGCCTTGAGCGCCGGGGGTCTCCGGCGCGCGGCCGCCCAGGCGGCGTAGCCGGAGTAGCCGTCGCCGACCATCGCGACGCGGCCGTCGCTCCACGGCTGCCGGACGATCCAGTCGATGACGGCCACGGCGTCTTCGCCGTCGCGAACGAACGGCCACACGGCGCCCTTGCCGTCGGGCGTGCGTCCGCGCACGTATGCCGTGACGCCAACGTAGCCTTTGACCGCGCTGCGGTGCGCATCGTCTTCGGCGGGATCGAGCGTGAAGCGCAGCAGCGTCGGCAGGCCCCCTTCCGCGCGGCCGGGACGGACCAGGTTGGCATGGATGACGCCCGCACGCACGGGAATCCGGATGTCGCCCTCCGCCAGGTAGCGGCTGCGGTTCTCCGCCGCGAACAGTTCCGGCAGCAGCGCACTGTAGTTGCGGCGCGAATCGTACGAAAGCCAGGTTCGCACGAGCGCGAGAGCGTCGGCCTCCGGGAGGCTCCCCTTCGCGCGCCAGAGATCGAACGCTTGAGCGAGCGGCTTTCTGTACACGGCCAGCGGGATTTCGAGCCGCGCCATGATGGCCTGGGCCTGCACGTTGTCGAGGGGCGATACCAGCTCCTGGAACGCACGCGCGTAGGCTTCGGCGAAGCCGAGGCGCTCGTCCACCTCGAGCGTGCGCGCACGCGCATAGATGCTGTCGAGCGTCGCCCGCTCCATCAGGTCGTCGAACGGCTTGCCCTGACGCCGGCTGCGCAGCGACTTGCTGCTGTCGAAGGCCGCTCGATAGGCGCCGCTGACGATCTGAAGCGCGGTCACGTTGGCCAGGAAGACGTCCTTGTCCGCTTCCTGGTAGACCGGCAGGATGCGCTGCGCCAGATCCCGCATCAGGTCCGCGGCGGTGTCATCGTCCGGATCGCGTGGTGGCCGGAAGCCGAAATCCAGCGCCCAGGCCCACGTAGGCAGTGCAAGCATCAGCCGGATCAGGGCGCGACGCACGAAGCGACGGGGGGGTGACCCAGGGTCTCTCATGGTCGCTGCTCCTCGGGCGCGGCATTCGGCGCCTTGACCAGATGCACCACCCGCGTGAACAGCCGGTCGTGCGCCTGTCCGGCCGAGCCGATGTGGACGATGCCGGTGTGCGCGAGCTCGTCCAGCACGTCGATGATCAGTTCGAGCGTGTCGTCGTCGAATGCGCCGAAAGCGTCGTCCATCACCAGCCAGGGGGGTGCCTGCAGGACCACGCGGGCGAAGCCCAGCCGCAGCTGCTCGTCCATGCTGAGCTCGCGCTCCCAGCGGCCCGTCTTGTCCAGCAATGGCTCCAGCCGCTGGAGGCCCACGCTCGCCAGCGCGGCCAGCATCGCTTCTCTCGGATAGCGCGACGGCTCCATGCCGTACGACAGCACTTCGGCCAACGTGCCGCGGGGAAGGTACGGCGTGCCGCGCGGCATGTAGTGGATCGTCTCGCCGCGGGGCCTCCGCACGATGCCGGAGCCCCAGGGCCAGAGGCCCGCAAGCGCCCGGAACAGCAAGGTCTTCTCGGTTCCCGGCGTGCCGAGGATCAGCAGTCGCTGGCCGGGGTGCACGACGAGATCGGGGGTGTCCAGCCGATCGTGTCCGGTCCAGGCGCGGACCTCGAGCGCTTCGATCGCGAGGGTTCCGTCTTCGCTCTCCTCGTAGGCGATGCGGCTGCCGCCCGCCTGGGCCTCCAGGTCGGACGCCAGCATCTGGCGCAGGTCGGCGACGCGCAGCAGCGTGGCGCGCCAGTCGGCAATGATGCTGAAGTTGTCGACGAACCAGCGCAGCGACGACTGCGCCTGCGTGAAGGCGGCGGCGGCCATCATCAAGCCGCCGAACGAAACCTTTCCCGAAAAGTAAAGGGGTGCGGCCACCAGGGTCGGCGCGATGATGGTGACCCAGCCGAAGCCGGCGGTGACCCAGGTGAGATTGGTCAGCCCGAGCACCACGCGCGATTGGGCGCGCAGGACGTCGCCGAAGTGCATCGCGACGCGACGCTTCTCGTCGGCCTCGCCAGCGGCCAGTGAGATGCCGTCGAGATGCTCGTTGATGCGCGTGAGCGAGAAGCGCAATTCACCTTCGCGCGCATAGCGCTCGGCGTTGCGCAGGATCAGGCCGTTGCCGACCCAGTAGGTCAACAGCGAACCGACGATCGCATAGACGATCGCGGCCCACAGCATGAAGCCCGGCAAGACATGGTCCTGCCCGTTGTAGAAGATGCTGAAGTCCTTGGAGAGCACCCACAGCACGCTCGCGAAGCTGCCGAACAGCATTGCCGCCTGCAGCAGACCCACCCCCAGCGCGACCGACAGATCGCACAGCTTCAGCGTGTCTTCGTGCATGCGCTGATCCGGGTGGGCGCCCATCGGGCCGCTGGCCTGCAGCCAGAACGCCCGGCGCGGGTGCAGCCACAGCCCCACGAGGTCGTTGACGACGGCCTCGCGCAACCTCATCTGCAAGGTTTCGCCCAGCCACCGCTGCGCCACGTTCAGGACCAGCAGCACACTCGCAATCACCGCGAAGACGCCGACCTGCATGATGAAGTCGTTCAGGTCGCGACGCGAGATCGCGTCGTAGAACGGCTTGTTCCAGCTGTTGAGCTCGATCTGCGCATACGCCGTCATCGCGACGACGACGACGATCCCGCTCACGAGCACAGCCAGCTTGCTGGCGACCGACGATGCTCCCACGGCACCGAGCAAGTCGCGGACCTGCCGGAAGACACCGGTCTTCACGACCGGCTCGTCACGGTTCGGCGACGTAGCGCTCATCCCCGCTGCGGCACCTGACTGGCGGGGGCCGCGATGCGGCGCGCCGAGACACACGAAATGAACGCGGCGTGGCTCCACGCCAGTTGCTTCGCCGAGGTCTGCGCGCCATTGCGCTGATCGAACTGCTCCGAGAGATCACCGCTGGCGGGCGTGTACGCCTGGACGGTCGCGAGGTAGGCGTCGCCGCGCGCGAGCCAGTGGGACGCATCCCCGCCCAGCGCTGCGGCGCGGAAGCAGAATTCAGCGGCACCGAGCGTCGAGAAGTAATAGGCGCCGCCCGAGTAGTACACGTCGCCAGCGTACCGCCCCATCGCCGGGCCACGGCCTGCGGCACGGCCGCGGTTGATCGGATAAGCCGCATCGAACAGTGCGTCGAGTCGCGCCAGCGTGGCCTGCATGCGTGGATCGGCCGGGCCGTGCACGGCCTCTGTACCAAGGCCATGGATCGCCGACAGGATCACCGCGATGTCCAGCGCCTTCGGACTGGGCCGGTCGTCCGGCAGCCTGCGTGAACGGTAATAGCCGTGCGTCGCATCGGGATCGTCTGTCCCTTCATTCACCCAGTAGCCATCGAGCAGACCGAGCACGGCTTGCGACTCCTCCCGGCAGCGCTGCGCCTGCGCCGTCTCGCCCAGGCCCTGCAGCCATGCCGCACCCTCGGCCAGCGCAGCCGCCGAGACGCGCAGCGTGTAGTAGTGATGGCCGCTTTCCTCCTCCCAGATGTCGAACGACGGTTCGCGCCAGTGACGCAGCGTGAAGTCGAGATCGAAGCGGATCAGCGCAGCGACCTCCGCCGACAGGGCCGCGTCGAGGTGCCCGCCGGCCGCCCAGCGAATGAGCGCCAATGCGCGCAGTGGCGGCCCGTCGTGCTGGGGGCGAGCCCATCGCAGGATATCGAGCGTGCCGTCGGGGTTCACCCGCGTCTCCGCGACGACGGCATCGCCATGGACGCTTGCGAGCTCACGGTCCTCGCGCAGGTACTGCAGGAGATCGGGGGCCACGCGCGCTCCGCGGTCAGGTATCGCGGCGATCGCGCGGCCGTCGAGCCGGTTCAGGTCAAGGCTGAAGCGGATGAAGTCGCGCAGATGCTGCAGGGCTTCATCGCCGACGCGCCCGTCGATGTAGAGCAGACGGAACGCATCGATGACGACGGCAGAGTCGCGAAACCAATGAAAGAAGTAGTCCGGGTCCGGGTCGTAGCTGCCGAGCACGGGCGAGGCGACGACGGCGCCGACGATCGGCCGCACGGTCTGGCCGAACCCCGCGCGATGCTTGACGATCGACACCGGCGAGATGCTGGACATCATGGCGCTCGCCGAATGGACGAGCTGTGTTTCGAGCCAGGACTCGAAGGCCGGGTCTTGCGGGCGTGTCACGCTGAAGGTCACGGTGCGGGCGACCCGAGATGCGGGCTTTCGAAGTCCAGGGCACGCAGCCCGGCCTGCACTTCAGGCACGCTCATGAACAGCTTCCACAGAAGGCCTGTCCGATGGTTCTCCATCATCACGACGATCGGGCCCTGGTCGATGGCGAGGAAGGTCTCTGCGAACCAGCCGCGCTGCTCGCAGAACGCATCGACGAAACCGTAGTCCCGCCACACTCGCGTGCCATGCGCGGTGAGGAAGTGCCGCAGCACCTGCATCACTTCGGCGGGCGCATACGGCAGGCTCGCGAGCGCGCCGGTCGGCGAGATGGTGCCGTTGTCGGTGTTCGGGTCGTGCGCGAGGTAGCCGTCCGGGTCGTCGCTGGCCGTGAGGCCCCAGCACGATTCGCCGTAGCCCTTGAAGCCCTTCGAATTGACGATGCAGTGCGCGCGGTTGACCCGCACGTGTCGGCAATTGAGATCCCAGTAGTCCGCGTAGCGGTCCTTCAGGCCGTGCGGGTCGAGGCCGCAGAACGAGTAGTGCGTGAAGAACAGCGGGCCGCCGTACGGCGCCCCCAGCGGCAGCTCGATGCCGTAGTACGAGCGGCCGTTGATGAAGTCCGGCCCCGACGCGTAGCCGCGGTGGTAGACCCGCGCATCGATCGCATGGCGCGGCGAGGCCGCGGCCATCAGGTAGGTGATGAGGCACTCGTTCCAGCCGTGAACTTCATGGTTCATCGCAAAGCCGTGGTTCGGGCTCCAGTGCCAATACAGCACGTCCCGCCCGCCCTGGGTGAACCAGTTCCATTCGACCTCGTGCCACAGCGTGTCGATATCGCTTCGCAGCCGCCGCTCCGCAGCCGTGTCCCCACCGAAGTACTGGCGCACGCAGAGCAGCCCCATCATGAGGAACGAGGTCTCGACCAGATCGCCCGCATCGTCCTTGGGGCTCATCGGGATCGTCTCGCCACTCGCGCCGTCCATGAAGTGCGGGAAAGCACCGTGGTAGCGCCTGGCGCGGGACAAGGCATCGAGCATGCGCCGCAGGCGATCGAGCGCTGCGTCTCGCGTGACCCAGCCGCGCTCGACCGCGACGATCAGGGCCATGACGCCGAAGCCCGTGCCACCGATCGCGACTCTTTCGTCGGCCCTGTCTTCGCCTGTGAGGCCGACGAGCGTGCGGCGGTCGAGCGCCAGGCCGCTCGCTGCATCCGCACCCTCCCAGAAATAGCGGAAGGTCTGGCGCTGCACGGCCTCGATGAGGGCCTCGTCGGGCAGGGCCGCCAAGGCCTTCGGGTTTCGGTCATCCTTCAGCACGAATGCCTCCTGTCCTTCGGTGACGGGTGAGTCACGTTTGGTTTCATCGAGTCATCGGCACCACGCGGCCGATCGTCCCCCGCAGCATGCCATCATCAGGGCCCCTTGGGTTCTGCTTTGGGATCTTCAATGAGCCGCATCGACACCCTCATGACCCGGATGACGCTTGCCGAAAAGCTGGGCCAGCTCACGATGACTGCCTCCAGCTACACGGTCACCGGGCCAGTGATCGCGGGGGACAGCACGCAATCGATCATCGACGGCACGATCGGCAATCTGCTGAACATGGTCGGTGCCGGGCCCGTGCACGAGATGCAGCGGCTGGCCGTCGAGAAGTCACGGCTGGGCATTCCGCTCCTGATCGGCCTGGACATCATCCATGGCCATCGCACGCTCTTCCCGACCCCGCTCGCGGAGGCAGGCGTCTTCGACGAGAACCTCTGGGAGCGCACGGCGCGCGAGGCCGCGCGCGAAGGCGCGGCCGAAGGCCTGGCGATGACTTTCGCGCCGATGCTCGACGTATCGCGCGATCCCCGCTGGGGCCGCACCGCGGAAGGCCCGGGTGAAGATTCCTGGCTCAACGCCCGCATCGCGCAGGCCAAGGTGCGTGGTTTCCAGGGGACAGACCTGTCATCGGCCGAATCGATGGCCGCCTGTGCCAAGCATTTCGTCGCCTACGGCGCGGTCACCGCAGGGCGGGAGTACGCCGCGGTGGACATCTCCGAGCGCACCTTGCACGAGGTATACCTGCCCGGCTTCGCGGCGGCCGTCCGCGCCGGCGTCGCGACCTTGATGCCCGCCTTCACCGATCTCAACGGCGTGCCGATGACGGCGCACATCCCCTTGCTGCGCGACTGGCTGCGCGGCGAGATGGGCTTCGACGGCGTCATCGTCAGCGACTACAACGCGATCGCGGAATTGATCAAGCATGGGGTCGCGGCCGATCTCGTCGATGCCGCGGTGCTGGCGCTGAAGGCCGGCGTCGACATCGACATGATGGCCGACGCGTATCGCAAGGGTCTGCCGGTCGCGCTCGAGCAGGGCCGGGTGACGATCGAGGAAATCGATGCATCCGTGCGGCGGGTGTTGCGGCTCAAGGAGACGCTCGGCCTGTTCGACGACCCCTACCGCCGTGGCGCAACACCGGAGCCCGCGGCGGTCGTCGCCCGGCGGCACGCGCTGGCACGCGACGTGGCGCGCAAGGCCGTCGTCATGCTGAAGAACGAGCGCGACACCCTGCCCTTGCCCGCGGCGGCGAAGGCGCTGTGCGTCATCGGCCCGCTGGCCGACGCGAACACGGAAATGAAGGGGCCGTGGTGGGGTGCCGGCGAACACGAGCCGGCCATCAGCGTGCTGGCCGGCCTGCGCGCCGCACTGCCGCAGACGGACATACGCCATGCACCCGGCGTCGCCATCGAGAGCGACGACGAAAGCGGCATCGAGGCTGCCGTTGCGCTGTGCGACGGTGCCGACGCCGTCCTGCTGTGCCTCGGCGAGCGTGCCACGATGAGCGGCGAGGCGGCAAGCCGCGCCACGCCCGCGCTTCCCGGCAGGCAGCAGGCGCTGGCCGAAGCGGTGACGGCGCGTGCGCATGCGCTCGGCATCCCCGTTGTCGCGATATTGTTTTCGGGCCGCCCGCTCGTCGTTCCCTGGCTGTCCGAACACGCCGATGCGCTGCTGGCTGCGTGGTTCCTCGGCGTCGAAGCCGGCCACGCAATCGCGGACGTGGTCACCGGCCAGGTATCGCCTGCCGGTCGCACGCCGATGAGCTGGCCGCGCGCTGTCGGCCAAGTGCCCATCTTCTATGGCCAGCGCCCCAGCGGCCGGCCGATGAATCCCGCCGACTACTTCACGAGCAAGTACCAGGATGTCGACAACACACCGCTGTATGCCTTCGGTCACGGCTTGACCTACGGTCGGTTCAGCTACGACGACCTCCAGGTCGAGCCGCGGCGCGTGCGCGAACAAGACACGCTGAAGATCGGCGTCGGCCTGCGCAATGCCGGAGCGCGAGAGGCCGAAGAGACCGTCTTTCTGTTCGTTCGCGCCAAGGTGAGTCGCATCACCCGGCCGCTGCTGGAACTCAAGGGCTACGCGAAGCTGCGCTTGAAGCCCGGCGAAGCCGGCTCGGTGATGCTGGAGCTGCCGGCGGCCGATCTGCGCTTGCTCGGGCCGGACCTGCGGCCCTTGTTCGAGACGGGCGAGTTCGAGATCCTCGTCGGGCCGAGTGCCGAGCAGACAGGGCTACTGCGCCAGACCATCGAGTTGTGTTGAACCGGTACACCCCCAGCAAACCAAAGTCTATTTTCAGCCGGGTAAAATACGGCCCTCATGTCCAACACCCAACTCTCGCAAGACGGCCTGCGCTACGTGAAGAAGGCGCCCGGCTCGATCATCACCGCGCCACGCGCCGAGTCCATGATGTCGTGTTTCAAATGCGGCAAGTTCGCGTTGCGTTCGACCATGGCGTCGCGTCGCTTCCTCGGCAAGAACCATCTCGTCTGCGCGCCCAAGTGTTCTTGAGCTGACGAGACGGTCAACGTTTCGTCGTGCTTGCTGCCCGATCCGTCTGCTGCAGCAAGCCGGCTCCTGCGCAAGCTCCGTCGCCGTCACGATTTCCTGGATGGAGAGCGGACCTTCGGGCTGCTCGATCCATCGTGCGTGACCCAAGGCAAATGTTCGCAGCGGTGCCCTAGACTCGAGGGCAAATGGTCGCATCGCTTTCCGCCGTCACACGAGAACGGCTGCGGCGCTTCATGCGCATCCTGCGCATTGCCGCGGTCATCGGCGCGGGCGTTGGGGCGATCTACGGTGGCGCGATTGCCGGACCGGGCGCTCGCCCGTTGCTCCGATCCCTGCTGATCTCCATTCCGATCGGTGTCATCGACGCTCTTCTCACGGCTCTGTGGATCGCCAGCATCGAGCTCTTCCTCTTGCCTCGCCCTTCGATGCGCTGGCTCGATGCGCTGCCCTTCGCAGCGGTGTTCCTCTTGAAGACGTTCGTCTATGGCGCGATCGCAGGGGTGGTCCTCACTGGACAGCCGGGCGAGCACTTGTTGGGCGTCGTCACGGTCTATAACGCTCGCACTGGCCTGATCGCGATCTTCCTCTCGCTCGTGCCTGTTGCCGTCATCGTGATGATGTTTCAGGCTGCAGGCCTCGTCGGGTACCGCACCTTCACGGCCCTCCTGCTTGGGAAGTACCGCCGGCCCAACGTCGAGCGACGCTTCTTCCTTTTTGCCGACGTCGTGGGCTCCACCGCGATCGCCGAGCGCCTCGGCCCACTGGAGGCTCATCGCTTCCTCGCCGCGGTGTTTTCGGCAGTGGCCGAACCGATCGAGTTGTACCGAGGCGAGATCTACCAATACGTCGGTGACGAGATCGTCATCACCTGGGTCGAAGCCGACGGCGTTGCCGATGCGCGGGCGTTGCGCTGCTTCTTCGCGATGCGCGCGGCGCTCGCCGCGGACGCCAACCGGTTTGCCCAACGCTTCGGCGCGTCACCGAAGTTGCGTGCCGCCCTGCATCTGGGTGAGGTCATCGCCGGCGAGGTGGGTCAGGTGCGCCGTGCGATCGTCTTCCATGGCGACGTCATGAACACCACCGGGCGCCTGGAGCAAGCGACTCGCGAAGTCGGGTGCTTCTTCATCACATCGGCGCAAGCGCTTGCCTCCCTGGGTCCGCCGCCGCCCGATATCCGTGTCCACGACCTTGGCGCCCTGCCCGTGCGCGGACGACTGGAGCCCATCCACGCATTCTGTGTCGAACAGGATGAGCGAGATCGGCCGTCGAGCAACAGCGGCGCCTGAGGTGCTGCCGCACCCGAGGCCCGCGCCGGATCTCGATCGCTAGGCCGTGAGGCGACCTCTGTCCGCGCCGTTGATCTCGTCGGGTGCGGGGTGCAGGAGCGTTGCGAGAAAACAGGCGCCTGCGCTGACCGCCCAGAAGGCGAAGAAGGCGCCGGCGTACACAGTCTGGCGCGACCAGCCAGGAACGTAGTCCGCCCACTGCAGTTCCATGGGGTCCACGAAGGCGAACACCAGCAGTTCGAGCGTGCAGGCGGCCAGGAAGGCCGGCCAGATGATCCGGAGCAGTCGGTGGGCCAACATCGTCATCTCCTCTCCCGCGCGGCGGGTTGATTGTCGTTGCGCGCATTGAACTCACTTCAGGCGGTCTTGTCGCTTCGGGTTTCTACCGTTCTGACCTTCCGCCGGTCGAGACCATACCGAACCCGAGGCAGGTGCAGGTGCGACTATCGAGGCATCACGTGCCTCGGCGACGGAGGGATCAGCCTCGTCAACCCGTAAGTCGAGAGGTCTTGCACAGAAAGCCAGCTGACGCGATCCGATGGGGTTTGCATCATCCGGTCATAGAGGGATGTCGGCAGGCCCATTTCATCGAGGTACTGCTTCGTCTGTGCATGGATGCCGGCGTACTGTGCTTTCTTCGCCCGGGCCGAAGTCACACCGTCGTTGGGCAGGTAGGGGCGATGAACGCCGACCCGACCTCCAACGTAACGCCCATGCCCCGCGGCGAGCAGGTACACACACGCGCTGACACACGAATCGCCGACCTCCACGCGCGTCGCGAATGAATATCTTCTGATGATTCTGCCAATGGACATGGCTACCCAGATGTTGCCTCCGTGGCTGTCCAGGGTGACGTTGACCGTGCCCGAGGCAGGCGCGTGATCGATACCGTTGGCTTCCAGCCGCGCGATCTCGGCAATGCCGATGAACGCATCGAGATCCGACTGGACGAGTTCGCCTCGGATCGAGATTTGTGGAGGCCGATTGCCAGCCGGGGGCCGATAGAGAACGCGCGACGAGGCTGGAAGAAAGCAGGCGCAGGTGCTCAGGAAGATGACGGAGGCGCGCCAAATCTTGAGCCCGTGCATCACTATCAGAATCCCCAATCGCTGACGCAGCCCTGCTTGCGATGGTGCCGCGAGGCGATTGAGAACCAGCTTGACAGGGAGGATGCGGCCAAGAGGACGCTCACGCGAGCGGGTCCGATTCGGCGTACTCCCGGTCGAGCAGGTTGCCGGTCGCCTTGAACCAACAGATGGAGTCATGCGCGGACACGACTGCCAGCTTGGTCTTTTCCGACGCCCCGGGGTCGGCCAGCGCTGCCCGCTTGGCGCTATCGGCCGCCTGTTCGAGTTCGACGATGGCCTCGCGTTGGCCAGGGCCACCCTCGCCTTCCACGGTGGGTCGCGTCTTCGCGAACTTCTTCCGAAACTCTGCGACGACGGCCACGAGAACCGGGGAGGCCGTCCTGTCGGCCGCCAGTTCAGCTTCAGCCGCAGTCAATCGGCCTTCAAGTTGCTCGGAAACCAGGTTGGCAGTCGATATGGTCATGATGCCCTTCCAGTCAGCCCGGCCGACCGTTGAAAAACACCCTCGACCCGCCTTCCTGCGGGCTCCGCGGCTCGGGCCGGGCGCCGAGCCGGATCGCCTTGAATTCTAGTGAGGCAGACCTGACCGCGCCATGGAGGGGGTGCTGCTGCTCGCGTAACTCAATGGGTGCAGGCTTCCACTTCGGGGCATCGTGGCGATGGCACATTGCGCCAAACCACCCCGGCCGGTCGACGCGATAGCGTCGTCGTGCGGAACGGGCGGTGTCGCGATCCACGTGGCTGGGCGTTCGGAATGCGACGCAGACTCCTTCAGCAGCCGGGGCAGCACTTTCCCGGTGCCGCTGGCCGGCATAGAGCGGCGCGACCGCGAGCATCGCGTCGTCGCCGCGGAACATCTCCTGCCCCACCGCCGTCTTGTAGAGCGCATTGCGATAGCTGAGCATCGCACCCTTGGGCATGCCGGTGGTGCCCGACGTGTAGGTCATCAGCGAGGTTGTCCATCGACAGGTCGACCGCCGGTGCCGAGACATCCGGGCGCGTGACCGCCGCATGGGAGTCGATGGTGCCTTCGGGCTGCAGCCGCCGCGCGGCGATTTCGTCGGTCACGCGCAGCGTGGGCTTCTCCGGCAGGAAGTCCGCATAGCGCATGCTGAACACGTTCGGCACCTTCACCCGGTCGGCGACCGACTGCACGATCGGCACGAGGTGGTCCGCCGCGACGATCGCCTTCGCGTCCAGATCACCCACCTGCTAGGCGAACTCGTGCGCCTTGAACATCGGGCTGCACGGGCTCACGATCGCGCCAAATCTTCTGGATGCCATTGAGGCCACTGCGCCGCATTGGCGTCAGAAGTTCGCCAGCGGGGCCGTCCGCTGATCGAGCATCCGGATTCCGCGCGAAGGTCTCGGCCATCGAGGCGCAGCCGAAGGCGCTCGAAGTGACCACCTTGCGCGCGCTGTCGAGCATGGGATCGGGCAGTTCGACCGGCGCCGGACTGGCATCCGCACTCAAGATCCGCAGCACGGAGATCAGGCAGCGCATCACCGAGTTGAACTTCCAGGCGGCTGGTCCCGCGGGCCAGGTCCTCGATCCGGTGCGATCGCGCGGGGAAGGCAATCTCGATGGCATCGAAGCCAGCGTGTGCAACGCAGCGCCCAATTACTTCTGGCGGCGCGCGATGTCCATCTACGGAGGCAGCAACGAGATCCAGCGGAACATCGTCGCCAAGCATGTGCTCGGGCTCTGAGTCCGCCTCGGGTCGCGCCGCGTGACGAGGCATCGTCGTCGATCGGGCGCCGGTCTTGCCTCATTCCCCGGGAAATAGCCAAACGCGCTCGATGAGCCCGTTTGCCACGTGGTAGACCGCCACCACCTCGAATGGCCGTTCTCGCAAGCCGAACACACGTTCGTGGTCGACGACCTGGGTCCCGCACACCATTCGGCCGAGAAGCTCGGCTCGATGGTTGCTGACGGTGAAGACCTTGGTCGCATAAAGCTCCGAGATGGCGGCCTTGCCGGACGCGACCGGCTCCGTCGATGGCGCCCGATAGAGTTCCGCATTCTCGGCGTAGGTCTCCAGGAACGCACCGAGGTCGTGCGCGTTGTAAGCCTCGAACTGCCGCTGAACGACGTGGACCGGCAACATCGAAATTTCTCCTGAGCAGGCGTTGGTCCGCTGTTCCGCAACCTCTGCGGCGCAACAGACCGGTAGCTTCCGGCGACTGTAGCCGGTCATCTCTTCGGTGGGCGCGCCAGGTCGAGGCCGCGACTCGTTGCAACGACGGCTTGCTTGCGGGACCGGTTGCGCCAGTGAGGGCCTTGGCCGACACTGCCCCGCATGGAAAATCCTCGTCGATTGCTGCGACGGGCTGCCTGGTGTGCTGCAGCCGTCGGCGCAGTGCCGGCTTTCCTTTCTGCGCATGCCGAGCCCACGATCTGTCCGCAGCCGCAGCAAGCCGTCTTCTCGTGCGCCGTGGGTGCGAGGCAGCTTGCCGTCTGCGCGTCGGACCCGCTGACCGAGACGACGGGGACACTGCAATACCGCTTCGGACGCCCGGCGCAGGTCGAGATGGCCTTTCCATCGACGGGTGCGGCCTGGCGCGAGGTGACGCGCGGCGGCACCCTGATGTTTTCCGGCGGTGGGGGTGCTTTCATCGTCTTCGACAGGCGTCCATACCGCTACGTCGTCTACAGCGCCATTGGGCGAGGCTGGGGGAGCAAAGCCGGCGTCGTCGTCGAGCGCTCCGGCAAACGGGTGGCGAATCTGAATTGCACGGCGGACACGCGCTCCGAACTCGGGCCGGAATTGTTCTCCGCGGCTGGCATCAGGCCTTTCGAGGGCAGCTTCGAGCTGCCCTGAGCGGCGATGGCCCGGATATCGACAGCCTTGGGGATGACCACGGTTCGCGAGGTTCTAAACTGCCATGCCGGTCACTCACGCGGCAAATCAAGGGGATGCCCATGATTCAAATTGATGCGCAAACCATGCGCGAAGTCGCGCCGACCTTCAGTGGCGCCAACGGCCAACGACAGAATGCCATCATCACCGCCGTGGGCGAGGTGCTGGCAGTGACCCTGCAGGCCTACGAGATCGACAACCGGCTGCGCATTGCCCACTTCCTGGCCCAGACCTGTCACGAGTCGGCCGGCTATCGCACCACCGAGGAGTTCGCCAGCGGCCATGCGTACGAAGGCCGCGCCGATCTCGGCAACGTCCATCCCGGCGATGGCGTTCGCTACAAGGGGCGCGGGCTGCTGCAACTGACTGGCCGCGCCAACTATCGCGACGTCGGCACGAGGCTGCACGTCGACCTTGAAAATCATCCTGAAAAGGCGGCCGAGCCGGTGCTGTCGCTGAGGATCGCCTGCGAGTTCTGGAAGAAGAACGGCATCAACGCGGCGTGCGACGCCGACGACGTGGTGCGCGTGACCCAGATCGTCAACGGCGGCACCAATGGCCTGGCCGACCGCAGGACGCTCACTTCCAAAGCGAAGGCAGCCGTCGCACGGCTCGAAGGCTTCGTGCTGACCGGCTTCGCGCCCCCCAGCGGAAATCGCCCCGTCCTGCGCCGGGGCTCCAGCGGCGATGCCGTCGGCGACCTGCAGCGCCGGTTGCGGGCGCTGGGCTTCATGGTCGCCGTCGACAACGATTTCGGCCCTGGCACCGAGGTGGCGGTCGCCGCCTTCCAGACGCAGCGCGACCTCGACCCGGTGGATGGCATCGTCGGCAGCGACACCTGGGCGGCGCTGGATGCAGCGCGAGACGACAAATGACCCGCCGAGCGCGGCGCGACATGACCTTCTGATCAGTCCGTATCGCCGAACCACGGCTTCGATCCAGGCCTCGGATCGAAGCCCTTTCCGCCCTTGTGGATCTCCGCGTGGTGCAGTTCCCATTCGGTCCGCACGACGTCGACGACGACCTTCAGCTTCACGCCCGATGGAATGCGCCTGACGGTGAAGGTGTAGGCGGACGGACGCGAGATGTTCTCCTTCGCCATGGCGATGGCCTCGCTGTCGGTGGGCGGCGTCTCGGCCGTGATGTCGACGGGGCCGTTCTTGAACTCGTTCTTCGGCGTGAAGGTGAAGACCGTGTTCTTGCCCACCACACGGCTGGCCCCGAAGGTGAAGTCCTTCGGGTTGATCTGCCCGGCCTGCGACTTCAGCAGATCCATCTCCTTGCCCTTCTGCGGAAAGAGGCCTTCGTAGACCACCTCGCGGCTTTGGTCGGTGGTGCGCCGGAGCTTCTTGCGCATCGCGGCCCAGTCCGTGATGAAGGCGTACTCGGGCTTGGCCTTCATCGCCTTGAAGGCATCTTCGTCGGACAGCTTGCTCGCGCCGGGCTCCTCGTAGAAGGGATCGGCCAGCGATTCGGTGCCGCCTCCGTAGCGCTGGCCGTGTGTCGGCGCGATCACGCGCGCACTGCCGCCGAATGCGGTGCGCACTTCGCCCAGCATCTCCTCGCTGCGCCCGAGGTTGCAGCCCCGGATGAGGACGTTGGTCCAGAAGCCGACAAGATCTGCTTGCGGCTTGGTGATGTTGCCGGCGTCATTGGCCTTCTTGAGTTCCCCGTACTCCACCCTGCCCGGCGTCGCGTCCTTCGCGTCCAGCGAGAACTGGAGCGTTCCGTCCGGGTGCGCGTGCGAGACGATGATGAGGTTCGCCACCGGCTTGCCGCCGTCGTTGATGCGCTGGTTGATGCCGTCGAGGTCGCGCACGTCCTCCACCATCGTCGCGGCGGGGTATTCGGCCTTGAAGAACTTCTTCGCTTCGGTATAGAACTTGTTGTCGCTCTTCTTCGCATCCTTGCCCATGATGAAGACGTAGTCGATGGCACCGCGGGCCGTGTCGACGCGCCCGATCTGCGCCTCGATTTCCTTGGCGACTGCAGGCGCGTCGCCCTTGGCGATCCGCTGCAAGACGTCGTCGCCCGCGACGATCGTGCCGGTGGTCCGGGGTCCGCTGCCCTTGAAATCGACGAGCACGCCCTTGCGGCCCTTCTCGTAGCGGCTTCCGTTCAATTCGAAGTGCATGTCGAGCCCGTACGCGTTGATGAGACGCCATACGACCTCGTGCACCGCGAACTCGGGCTTGGAGGCTGCAAGCGCCCGCTTGGCGAGCGCCGCGAGTGCTGTTTCCTCCTTGGTGATCGCGGCGGCTTCGTCGGGATCGCGTGGCCTGCGCTGAAGCTGCGCGGCGGACGCACTGCGCTGCTGGACGACATGGGTCAGTTCATGCGCCAGCAGCCGCCGCCCTTCGCCGACATCGCTCGCTCGCCGCCCCGCGCCGAAGACGATGCTGTGGCCTACCGTGTAGGCCTGGGCGTCGACATCGCTCGCCGACTGCTCGGCGGCGGGTCCCGAATGAATTCGCACCGACGAGAAATCGGCATCGAAGCGCCGTTCCATGTCGTGCCGGAGGGCAGGCTCGATGGGGCTTCCAGAGCCTTGCAGCACGCGATGGACGCTGGCGGGCACATCGCCGGGCGCGCCTGTGGGTCGGCCCGTGCCGACCCCGCGTGGCGCTTCGTGTCGCAGGGGCACCGGAGATGGTTCCGACGCGATCCGGTCGGCGGTGCGCTCGGCCTCGATCTCCAGCGGGTCGCTGCGCGACCGGGCCGCGTCACCCGCGTGGACACGGACGTTGCTGAAGCTGTGCCCCGACGTGGCGGCTGCGTGGCGCCCCACCTCGGCCCGCGATGATCGATCGATGGCGTCGACGCGCGCGGGCCGGACCCGCGTCGCAGTGGCCGCATGCGGCGCGTCGAACAAAGGGCTTGCACGATGCATGGCGCGGACCCCAGTGCGATGGATGGATCCCGGCCATGGTGCACGCATCGTCGCCGCCTCGCAAGATCGGAGCCCATGCGATGCGGCGTCGGTCCGATGGACACCCGACCTTCGGGATATGCCCAAGCGGCAGGCCCGGGACTAGCATGCGAGGCCGAAGGGATCGATCCATGTACGCGCCGCAGATCGCCAGGGCACGAACCTGCGCCTCTCCCGGCCGGGCTCCGCCTGTCGCGCCTGCGCCGCTGCGGGGCATCGTGCAGCGCAAGCTGGCGATCGGGTCCGTCGACGATCCGCTCGAACATGAAGCGGACCATATCGCCGAGAAGGTGATGAGGTCGCCCGACAACGATCTCTCCTTCTCGCGCGCGCCGCCTTGCATCAGCCGTGCATGCGCCCGGTGCGAGCGCGAGGAAGAGCAGGAAAAGGGACTCGTGCAGCGATCGCCCGAGCCGGGCGAGGCCGTGACGGAGACGCTCTCGCGCAACCTGGGCGCATCCGGCGGCGGCCGCGCGCTGCCGCCATCGACGCGCGTCTTCATGGAGCGACGCTTCGGCGCCGATTTCTCCGCCGTGCGCATCCACGCCGAGGCGGAGGACAACGAGCACGCGCAGCAACTGAATGCGCAAGCCTTCACGATCGGCAACCACATCCACTTTCGCCGCGGCAAGTTCGACCCCGACCACCACGCCGGCCGGTTGCTGCTCGCGCATGAACTCGTGCACACCCTGCAGCAGGGCCACGGGGTTTCGCTCGTCCAGCGCAAGACCGATGTCGAATGGCAATCCGAGGCGACCGCACTCGAAAGCCAGATCCTCGCGACCTCCGAATACAAGGCCCTGAATGGCGTCGCCAAGGGCAACGTCGCATGGATCATCGCGCGGGCCAAGGCGAGGCCGCTGGGCGATGCCAAGGGCCAGCGCCTCTACTACCTGAACAAGCTGCAGAAGGCGATCACCACGCCCTATCACGGCACCTCGTCGGGATCGGGCTACGGCTGCTCTCCGGACACGGCGAAGAAGAACAGCGACATCGTCGACAAGGCCCTGAAGACGGAGGCGATGTGGGGCGGTGCCTACAACGACGTCGACGAGCGTGCGGTCGCCACCGCCACGAACATGGTCGAGCGCACCGGCGAGCAGGGCAAGAAGTACAAGGTGGACCGCAGCGACCCGAAGAACATCCGCGTGAAGATCAAGGTCAAGCTCAATGGCGTGCCCGACGAGGTCTCCAAGATCAAGGGGCTGGAGGATGCGATCGAGCGCTCGATCTCCATGACGACCCAGGGCTACTACGTGGACATCGTGTTCGTGAACACCACAGGCCCGGACGTGTTCGAGTTCACCGTGAAGTTCTGCGAATGGCCGAACTCGGGCAACTGGGCATCGAGCCCGGTGACGCTCTCGCACGAGGTCCATCACGCGCTCGGTCTTGGCGACCGCTACGACTACATCGAGGCGCATGCAGGCAACCCGGACATGAACGTCGAGATGCGCCTGCACTGGTTCGCGCTGCAGATGAAGAAGACGGCCGGCGCGCGCGATCCCTACAGCAAGATGGCGCGCAACGACAACCCGCTGCTGGCGGAAGACGTCTGCGCGGTGGCGTTTCCCGCGGGAGCGGATCGCAACAACTGCATCAGCGCGCGCAAGAGCCTCGATCCGGCCGCCGTGCCGCCCTGAGGCGGCGCATCCGATTGAAAACCAAAGGCCAAAAGTGGGGCGAACAGGGCCATGCCAATAGCCCTGAAAGTCTATTGCGGTTCGCGATTCGCGCGGTTAAGGTCGGCTCGCCTTTTTCACGTCGATCGTTCGATTTGCGTAAGGAGAGTCGACCATGCCATCCGCATTGCTGTCCCCGGGCGTCTATATCGAGGAGGTGCCGAGCGGGGTGCGCACCATCACCGGCGTGGCGACTTCCATCGCCGCGTTCGTCGGCAGGACATCGCAGGGCCCCGTGAGCGAGCCCGCGCTGATCACGAGCTTCGGCGATTTCGAACGGCTGTTCGGTGGTGTTCAGATGGACTATCCACTGAGTTACGCGGTGCAGGACTTCTACCTCAATGGCGGCAGCCAGGCCGTCATCGTGCGCCTGCAATCGGGCGCCGCAGCCGCTGCGGCCGCACTCGTGACCGGCGGGGCCAACAACGAGGCGCTGGACCTCGTCGCGTCGAGTCCGGGGATCTGGGGCAACGGCCTGAAGGCCACCGTCGACAACGCCACGCGCGACCCGAGCGACACCACGCTCTACAACCTCACGATCACGCAGGCCGGCGGCGCGACCGAGAAGTTCCTGAACGTCTCGTCCAACAGCGCCAGCCCGCGCTTCGCGGCGCGCGTGCTGGACAGCGGTTCGCTCCTCGTGAAGGTGGCGCTGGACAGCAACGGCCACTGGATCGCGCCCGCCACGCGTCCCTTGCCCGGCACCGTGTCGTTCGCGGGCGGGGTCGACAGCGTCCATCTCGCGAACAACGACTACCTGGGCTCGGCGAGCCTGAAGACCGGCATCTTCGCGCTCGACAAGGCCGATCTCTTCAACCTGATGTGCATTCCGCCGGACACGCGTGGCGGCGACACGGCCGCGCCCGTCTATCAGGCGGCGATGGCTTATTGCGCGACGCGTCGCGCGTTGCTGCTGGTCGACCCACCGGCAGCATGGGGACAGGTCAAGGAGACGGCGGCGGCGAAGGCTTCCGATCCGAACACCGGCGTAGCCAGCCTCGGCCTGACCGGCGATGCGGCACGTAACGCGGCGATCTACTTTCCGCGCGTCATCAAGTCGGATCCGCAACTCAATGGACAGCCGGACGTGTTCGCGCCCTGCGGCGTCGTGGCCGGCATCATCGCGCGCACCGACGGGACGCGCGGCGTGTGGAAAGCGCCTGCGGGCCTCGACGCCGCGCTCAATGGCGTGCAGGGCCTGCAGGTCAACCTGAGCGACGGCGACAACGGCGTGCTGAATCCGCTCGGCATCAACTGCCTGCGCTCCTTCCCCGTCTCGGGCCGCGTGGTGTGGGGTTCGCGCACGATGCGCGGCGCGGACCTGCTGGCCGACGACTACAAGTACCTGCCGGTGCGCCGGCTCGCGCTCTACATCGAGGAAAGCCTATATCGCGGCACCCAGTGGGTGGTGTTCGAGCCCAACGACGAGCCGCTGTGGTCGCACATCCGGCTCAACATCGGCGCCTTCATGCAGAACCTCTTCCGGCAGGGTGCCTTCCAGGGCCACACGCCCGCGGCAGCGTACTTCGTGAAGTGCGACAGCGAGACGACGACGCAGAACGACATCAACCTCGGCGTCGTGAACATCCTGGTCGGCTTCGCGCCGCTCAAGCCCGCCGAGTTCGTCGTGATCCGCCTGCAGCAACTGGCCGGCCAGATCGCCGCCTGAGGAGAACACCATGGCCCAGTTCACCGTCAACACCTTCCGCGTCGATCCCTACAAGAACTTCAAGTTCAGGGTGAAGTGGGATGGAAAGTACGTCGCCGGCGTGAGCAAGGTCGGCATGCTCAAGAAGACGACGGAGGTGGTCAAGCATCGCGACGGCGGCGATCCGAGCACGTCGCACAAGTCGCCGGGCCGCACGGAGTTCGATGCCATCACGCTGGAGCGCGGGGTCACGCACGACCCCGAGTTCGAGAAGTGGGCCAACAAGGTCTGGAACTTCGGCGGCGGCCTCGGGGCCGAGGTCTCACTCAAGGATTTCCGCAAGGACATCATCATCGAGGTCTACAACGAGGCGGGCCAGAAGGTGCTGGCCTACAACGTGTACCGCTGCTGGGTGTCCGAGTTCCAGGCCCTGCCCGATCTCGACGCCAACGCGAACGCCATCGCCATCCAGCACCTGAAGCTGGAGAACGAGGGATGGTCGCGCGACACCGCCGTCACCGAGCCGACCGAGCCGACCGTCAACGCCTGAAGCGCTGCCTGTCCGGCAGCGCCTGTGCCATGAACAGCCTGGCCGATTCCGATCTGCTCCACGTGTGGGAGACCATGCGGCGCCAGACGCTGCCGCGCCGCGCGGCCGCCCTGCTCGCGGCGGCTGCACCGGGCCTGACGGATGGCCAGTTGGCCGGCATGCCACTGGGGGAACGGGAGCGCCGGCTGCTCGATCTGCATGCACGCTGCTTCGGCCCTCGCCTGTCCTGCGTCGCGGATTGTCCGCAGTGCGGCGAGACCTTCGAGTTCGAACTCGATGCCCGGGCACTCTCGGCGCAATGGCCCGATCCGGCCGAGCTCGCGCAGCCGCCATCGATCGCAACGCTGGACTATCGCGTCGACGTGCATCTGCCGACGGTGGCCGACAGCATCGCGGCGGGCGACGGAAGCGACGCCGCGCAAGCCTACGCAACGCTGCTGCAACGCTGCCTCGTCTGCACGACGCGGGCGGGCGATGTGGTGGCCGCGGAAATGGTCCCTCCGGCCCTGCTGGAGGAAGCGGCCGCGCGGATGGAATCCGCCGACCCTGCCGCGGAACTCCTGATCTCCATGGCCTGTCCCGCGTGCGAGGCCGTGCTGAACGAGCCGCTGGACCTCGCTGCCTTCTGCTGGGCTGAGGTCGAGGCCCGCGCGCCGCGTCTGCTCGCGGAAGTCCATGCGCTCGCCTCGCGCTATGGCTGGAGCGAAGCGGACATCCTCGCGATGAGCCGTGTCCGCCGTGATGCCTATCTGGGAATGGTGTCGTCGTGACGGGCTACCTCGATCGCCTTGCAACTCGGCTCGTCGAGCCTCGGGGTCACATCAGGCCGCGTCCTCTATCGCGGTTCGAAGTCGTCGATGCGCCGGCCGCCTCCGTGGATGAGGTCGGCACGGCCGGCGAGGCGAACGCTTCGTCCGTTGCGTCGACACGCGCGCAGCCGCCCCGCATCCACAACAACCACCCGCGCGAGGGCGCCCCGCATTTGGCATCGAACATGCCCTTGCCCGTCGAAGCCATCGGGATGCCGGCAGGTCCGCGCCACGCTCCCACCGCGGAGGCCGCGCGCACACCGCCTGGCGCTCCTGAGGTGCCGAGGGCCGAAGCAGAGGGCGTTCGCGCGGCGTCACGCCTCGATGCCGTCGTTCCGAAGCCCGAGAGCGCCGAGGCGCCCCAGTTGCATTCGCCGGCATTCCGTGGCGCCATGCCTGCTGCGGTGCCGGCCTCCGCAGAGGCCTTGCCAAAGGCGGCAGACAAGGCCGTGGCGCCAGCCGTCGAGGACCGCATCTCGCCCTGGCGCGCTCCGGTTGAACCGCGTGCAGAGCCCGCCATCCAGACGCGCACGGCGCCGCAGGTGCCGCTGTCCACGCCCACGCCGCGGCAGCGCGATAAGCCGGAAGCCGCCGTCGACGACAGTCCTTCCGTCGTGCAAGTCACGATCGGCAGGCTCGAAGTCCGCGCACCAGAGGCACCGCGCCAGCCCCCGCCGAAGCCGAAGCGTGCCGCGCCGCGACTGAGCCTGCAGGACTACCTGCAGCGCCGCACCGAAGGACGTGCGAGATGAGCAGCGCGCTCGCCATCGCCAGCGTGACGCGCGGCCTGCGTGCTTTGGTCAACCGGGCCTTGCAGGCGCCCCTGCCCGCCAACCTGCCGGCCGACACCCTGCCCACCACGCAGATCCAGGTCACGACGCTCCCGCTGGACAAGGTGCGGACCTTCTCTGCCAACGGCAACCTGCTCAACCTGTACCTCTACAGCACGGTGCCCAACCCGGCGCTCTCCAACGGCCTGCCGCCACGCAGCGGCCCGGCCGGCGGCGAGCCGCCGCTCGCGCTCAACCTGCACTACATGCTCACCGCCTTCGGGCAGGACGACAACGAGCTCATCGCGCAGTTGCTCCTCGGCCGCGCGATGCTGGCCTTGCACGACAACCCGCTGCTGATGCCTTCCGATCTCGCGGACGCGCTGGGGGCGGCCGACGTGCAAGGGCAGATCGAGCGCGTGCGTATCACGCCGCACTCGCTCGGCTTCGAGGAGATGTCCAAACTCTGGATGGCCTATCAGACGCAGTACCGCCTGTCCGCCGCGTACGAGGCCTCGGTGGTGCTCATCGACAGCGCCCGGCCCGCGAGGGTCGCGCCGCCGGTGCGCAGTGCGAGCATCGTCGTCGCGCCGTTCCGCACGCCGTCGATCGAAGAGGTGACGCCGCAGGTCGCCGCGCCGGGCGCGACGATGACGCTCGCGGGCTGGAACCTCGGTGCGGCGACGACGCAGGTCGTCGTGGCGGGACTGCGCGTGACGCCCTCGACCATCGGCGATCGCACCCTCTCCTTCACGCTGCCGGCGGGCGTGCCGGCCGGCGTGAACACCGTGCGCGTGGTGCAGGAAGTGCCGCTCGGCACGCCGCCCGTGGTGCACCCGGGCGCGGGTTTCGAGTCGAATGCAGCGGCCTTCATGCTGAGCCCGAGCATCACCACGGCATCGCCGGTCAGCGTCGCACGCGGCACGGTGTTGCAGCTCTCGGTGGCGCCCGCGGTCGGTCGCAGCCAGCGCGTCGTGCTGCTGCTGGACGACCAGCAGGTCGCATCCGCACCGCATGCACCGGGCGATCCGGACACCAGCAACGCGGTCGCGTTCCCGATTCCTGCGGCCTTCGTCGCGCGCAGCTACCTGGCCCGCGTGATGGTCGACGGCGCCTGCAGCGCACTGGCGACGGACACGACGCCCGCAAGCCCGACCTTCAACCAGTTCGTGGGCCCCACGGTGACACTGACATGAACGCCGGCGCCACACCCATCCAGAGCAACGAGCTGGCGCTCGGCGCAGCGCTCGCATGGCTGCGCGATCGCCTGCAGCGGCTGGCCGAGCGCCCGGAGCGTTCAGATGACGCTGACGCGGAAGACCTCGTTCCCGTGCCGACGCTCGTCGTCCTGCAGCAGCGACTGGGGCTTTCCGACTTCGAGCGCAACGTGCTGCTGCTGTGCGTCGCGGCGGCACTCGACACGCGCATCGGTGCACTCTGCGCGCTGGCGCTCGGCGAAGCTTCGCGGCCGAGCCCGAGCTTCGCGCTCGCGATGGTGTTGTTCGACGATCCCGCATGGGAAGCGCTTTCGCCGCAGCGGCCCTTGCGCTACTGGCATCTGGTGGACGTCCACGCCAGCGGTGCGACGCCCCTGACGATGAGCCCCCTGCGGGCGGACGACCGGATCGTCGACTACGTCAAGGGCCTCAATCGTCTGGACGAACGCATCGCGCCCGCGCTGCTGCCCGTCGCCACGGACGGCCTGCAGCCGCTGCCGCCTTCGCAGCAGTCGGCGGCGGATGACCTGCTCGCGTTCGTGCGCAGGTTCGAAGGCGGCGGCCCCGCGCCCACGCTGCAGCTGACCGGCATCGATTCGACGAGCAAGCAGCTGGTGGCAGGTCACGTCGCGGCAAGCGTGGGCCTGCGCCTCGAACGCATCGGCCTCGCCGCGTTGCCCACGCAAGGCGCCGATCTCGACGCGTGGTGCAGGATCTGGCGCCGCGAATGCCTGCTGATGCCGCTCGCGCTCTACATCGATGCGCACGATGTGGCGCCGGGAGAGTCCTCCGAAGCCAGCGCCGCCGTGCTGGGCCGTGTGCTCGACCACCTGCGGGAGCTGGCTTTCGTCGCGACGCGGGACGCGCATGCGCTCGGTGCCGGCGGCCGCGATGCACTGCTCGTGATGGCGATCGAGCGGCCCACCGCCACCGAACAGACGCAGGCCTGGCTCGACCTGCTCGGGCCGGAGCGCGAGGCGCTCGCGTCGCGCCTCGCGAGCCAGTTCAACTTCAATCTCCCGCAGATCGCGTCGATGGCGCGCAGCGCGGGGCTCCCGGAGCGAAGGCATGCGGACGATGCCGACGCAGGCGCCGTGGATGCGGCGCTCTGGACCGCATGCCGCCAGAGCGCGCATTCGAAGATGGACCTCCTCTCGCAGCGCATCCAGCCCAAGGTCGGCTGGGACGACATCGTGCTGCCCGAAGATTCGCTGTCGCTGCTGCATCAGATCGTGTCCCAGGTCGCGCTGCGCCGCAGGGTCTACGGCGACTGGGGCTTCGAGCGCAAGATGAGCCGGGGGCTCGGCCTGAGCGCGCTTTTCCACGGCGAGAGCGGCACCGGAAAGACGATGGCGGCGGAGGTGATCTCCCACGCGCTCGCGCTCGACCTCTACCGCATCGACCTCTCGGCGGTGATCAGCAAGTACATCGGCGAGACCGAGAAGAACCTGCAGCGCATCTTCGATGCCGCGGAGGATGGCGGCGGGATCCTCTTCTTCGACGAGGCCGATGCGCTGTTCGGCAAGCGCAGCGAGGTGCGCGACAGCCACGACCGCTACGCGAACATCGAGACCAACTACCTGCTGCAGCGCATCGAGGCCTTCCGTGGGCTGGCGATCCTCGCGACGAACCTGAAAGGCTCGCTCGACTCGGCCTTCATGCGGCGGCTGCGCTTCGTCGTGCCTTTCACTTATCCCGGTCCGCGCGAGCGTGCATTGATGTGGCAACGCGCCTTCCCGGCGGACACGCCGACCGAAGGACTCGATCCGGAGCAGCTCGCGCGCCTGGACTGCACCGGCGGAAGCATCCACAGCATTGCGCTGAACGCCGCCTTTCTCGCGGCGCATCGCGGCAGCCCCGTGACGATGGAGCTGGTCTACCTCGCCGCGCGCAGCGAGCTTCTGAAGCTTGGGCGGCCCATCAACGAAGCGGATTTCCGGCCAGCCGCAACGCAAGGAGCGCACGCATGAAGATCGAACTGCACATCGACAGGCTGGTCGTCGATGCGGCCCACGGACGCGCGATCGATCGCGACCAGTTGTCGCGCGCGGTGTCGCAGGCGCTTGCGCAGCGCGTCGACGCGGCGCAGCGCGTGTCCGCCTCGGGCCCGCCGGGCCAGCGCCTCGAACACCGCATCGCCACGGCGGTACTTCAGGCCATTCCCGGCGCGTCGCGCGGAGGCCGGCCATGAGCAGCTTCCCCGGCTCGCCGCGGCTCGTGAAGGGCGCGATCGTCGGCATCGATCCGTTCAATCCGCTCGCGAGCATCATCAGCTTCCAATACAACCCGGACACCATGACACGCCAGATCGAGGCGCAGACCACGCGCTCGGACGACGGCGATCGCGGCGAAGCACTGCGCCTCAAAGGCGCGCCGGTGGAGACCATCTCGCTCGATGTCGAGATCGATGCCACCGACCAGCTCGAACAGGCGAACCCGCTGGCCGTGAGCTCCGGTATCTACCCGCAGCTCTCGGCGCTGGAGATGCTGGTCTACCCGAAGAGCAGCCTCGTGATCGCCAACACGGTCCTGCTGGCGGTCGGCACGATCGAGATCATTCCGCCTGCGGCCCCCTTCACGCTGTTCATCTGGGGGCCGCAGCGCGTGCTGCCGGTGCGCATCAGCACCTTCTCGATCACCGAGGAGGCCTACGACGTCAACCTCAACCCGACACGCGCGCGGGTGCAGCTCGGCCTGCGCGTGCTGAGCTACAACGACCTGCCGATCACGCATCCGGGCTATGCGCTCTTTCTTGCCCACCAGGTGGCCAAGGAAACCATGGCCACGCTCAACACGGTCGGCAATGCGTCGGCATCGGGTTCGCTGTCCTTCAGCGGCGGCGTCAGCACGGGGATGTAGACCATGGCCACGACCAGCCGCTATGCGAGCCTTCCAGTCCTCACCCACGTCGGTGCGGATGGGCACGTCGTCAGTTATTTCAGCCGGCGCTTCCTGCCGGCGGGCAGCAGCATGCCGCTCGTGATGGGCGTGACGGTGACGCAGGGCGACCGGCTCGACCTCATCGCCGCGCGCACCTTCGGCGACCCGGAGCAGTTCTGGCGCATCTGCGATGCCAACGATGCGCTCGACCCCTTCGAACTCACCACGACGCTCGGCCGCGTGCTGCGCATCGCCTCGCCGCAGTTCTGAGCATGGACTTCCTCGGGATCCACCTCACATTGCTCATCGGCCCCTCGGTGCCGGTGCCGGCGCCTGTGATGCTCATGGAGGCGCTCGAGGAAGTGGAGGTGCACACCGGCGACGAGCGCTCGGGCTTCCAGATCCGTTTCCAGGTGGGGCGCTCGGGGCCGCTCGACCTGCTCGACTATCCGCTGCTCGCCAGTCCCTTGCTGCAAACCTGGAACCGCGTGATCGTGATCGTCACCTTCAACGCCACGCCGCGCGTGCTGATGGACGGCTTCGTGACGCAGCGCGAGTTTTCGCCCAGCGACGAGCCGGGCCGCTCGTTCGTCACGCTGACGGGCGACGACGTGAGCGTGAAGCTGGACCTGGAGGAAAAGAGCGCGGAGCACGTGGGGCTCGACGACGGTCTGGTCGCGCTGAAGCTCATCGGCAGCTATGCCGAGTACGGCCTCGTTCCGGAATTGATCCCACCACCGGTCATCGACCCGCCGCTGCCCATCGACCGCGTGCCGGTGCAGATGCGCACCGATCTCGAACACCTGCGCTTCCTGGCGTTGCGCCACGGCTACGTGTTCTACATCGTGCCCGGCCCGGTGCCGATGACCAACACCGCCTATTGGGGACCGCCTGTGCGCGTCGGGCTGCCGCAGAGCGCGATCACGGTCAACATGGGGCCGAACACGAATGTCTCGGACTTCAGCGTGCACAGCAACGGCCTTGGTCCCACGCAGGTGAGCGGCAAGGTGCAGGACCGCCTGACCAACCAGGAACTGCCGATACGCCTTTTCGCGAGCCTGCGGCCGCCGCTGGCCGCGTTGCCCGCGTGGCTCGTGGACCAGCCCAACGTGCGCACCACCCAGTTTCGCGAGACAGGCATCGACGGCATGCAGGCCTACGGACGCGCGCAGGCGCTGCTGGAGGACTCGATGGACCTCGTGGTCGCCAACGGCGAGCTCGATGCGCTGCGCTACGGCGACATCCTGCAGCCGCGCGGGCTCGTGGGCGTGCGCGGCGCGGGCTACCTGCACGACGGGCTCTGGTACGTGAAGAACGTCAGGCACCGCATCCGCAAGGAAAACTATTCGCAGTCGTTCACGCTCGCGCGCGAAGGCTGGGGATCGACCGTTCCGGTGGTACGGCCATGAGCGCAGCGCCGGGCCGCCCCAAGCAAGCTTGCACCGTAGTGCGAAGTACGGAGGTGCTCTTGTGAGCGCAGCGCCGGGCCGCCCCAAGCAAGCTTGCACCGCAGTGCGAAGCACGGAGGTGCTCTTGTGAACCCGTTCTACGGCAAGTACAGAGGCACCGTGCAGAACAACGTCGATCCGATGATGCTCGGGCGCGTGCAGGTCAGCGTGCCGGCGGTGCTCGGGGACGGCACGCTGTCATGGGCCCTGCCCTGTACGCCCTACGGCGGCTCGGGCGTGGGCTTCTTCGCGGTGCCGCCGGTCGGCGCCAACATCTGGGTCGAGTTCGAGGGCGGCAATCCGGAGCAGCCGATCTGGAGCGGCTGCTTCTGGGGGGCCGGCGAGGTGCCCGCCATGCCGGCCGTCGCGGAGATGAAGGTCTTCAAGACCGACTGCATCAGCCTGCAGATGAGCGACCTGCCCGGCGTGGGCGGCTTCATCCTGGAAGTCAGCCCGCCGGCGGTGGCGGTGCCGCTCAAGCTCACGCTCGATGCGAACGGCATCAAGCTCGCGATGGCCGCGTTCAGCATCGCGATCGGCACGACGGGCGTGTCGATCAACGACGGCGCGCTGGAGGTCATCTGATGCCCGGCTTCCTGCTCGACCAGACTTCGATGGTGACCTGCATGCATGCGGGTCAGGCGAAGGCGACCGCGCCCTTCCCCCGCGTCACGCTGAACAGGCAGGCGGTGGTCACGCAGCTCGCGGCCCACATGGTCTCGGCCTGCGCCTTCAATGTCTCGGGCGCGCCCAGCCCCTGCGTGAACGTGATGTGGACGTCCGTTGCGACACGCGTCAAGGCCGGCGGCGCCGCGGTGCTGCTGGTCGACAGCCAGGCGACCTGCGTGCCCAACGGCACCGGCGTGCTGGTCGCGCCGTCGCAGGTCCGCGTGAGGGGAATGTGATGCAGCTCGGCTATCCCTACGGATTCGACGCGCAGGGCCGCACGGCGCAGGCGTCGGGCGACGACCACATCCGCGATCTCATCGAGCAGGTGCTGTTCACCGCACCGGGCGAGCGCGTGAACCGCCCGACCTTCGGCACGGGGCTGGCGCAACTGCTCTTCGCGCCGACGAGCCCCGAGCTGGCGACCGCGACCCAGTTCCTCGTGCAGGGCGCGTTGCAGCAGTGGCTGGGCGACCTGATCAAGTTCACGGGGGTGCAGGTGGAGAGCGTGGACAGTACCGTGACCGTGACGGTGCAGTACGTGGTGCTGGCGACGCAGCAACGCATGTCCGCGGAGTTCACTCGGGGGGGTGGGTAGCATGGAACCGTGTCGTTCGATTCTGCGGACGTTGGGGCGGGATCACGCCGACGGTGTGCTCTGCTCCGCGAATGTCCCCCGCCCTTCGGGCTCCTCCTTTATTTCGCTGCGCAGAGCACACCATCGTCGTGATCCATCACGGCCGTCGTTGATCGGCTGGCACGACGCGGCGTGTCTCGTGGCGAGGGCAGTGGGTGATCCCCGCAGCGAAATAAAGGAGGAGGCCGAAGGCCGGGGGACATTCGCGGAGGGGATTACCCACTGTCCTCGCCACACGCCCCGAACAGGGTCACGCAAGAGCGTGATGGAAGCCTGACATGGACCAGACGCTCTGCTGCGACGCCCAGCGACGCATCGACGTCGCGAACTCGACCACTCTCAACGGCATCGACTTCGTCGAGGTCGTGGACGTGGGCGCGCAATTCCAGCAGGGCCTGCGCGTGCACTTCCTGCGCGCACCGGCACCCGCGGGCATCACGGTGGCCCACGTGCGCATCGGCGGCGGCGAGCGCTTCACCGGCATCGTGGTCGACCAGCCGCCCACCTACGACAACAACGTGCTGGTGCTGCACGTCAGCCAGCCCGGCGACTTCTCGACCTACACGCTCGAACTCGTGCAGCCCGACGGCAGCGGCCTGCCGATGGCGGGCATGGACCCGGTGCTCTCGTCCGCGCAGTTCTCGTTCAAGGTGGATTGCCCCTCGCCTTTCGACTGCCAGCCGGCCACGAGCTGCGCGCCCGCAGTGCCCGTGGTGCCGGAACTGAACTACCTCGCGAAGGACTACGCGGGCTTCCGCCAGCTCATGCTCGACCGCCTCGCCACGCAGGTGCCCGGCTGGCAGGAAAGCCACGTCGCCGACCTCGGCGTCGCGCTGGTCGAAATGCTCGCCTACGTCGGCGACTATCTCAGCTACCAGCAGGATGCCGTCGCGACCGAAGCCTACCTGGGCACGGCGCGCCTTCGCACCTCGGTGCGCCGACATGCGCGGCTCGTCGACTACTTCATGCAGGAGGGCTGCAGCGCGCGCGCCTGGGTGCAAGTGCAGGTGCAGGCGGACAACGTCACGCTGCCGGCGCACACGCCGATCCTCGGCGGCAAGACGGGCGCAACGCCGGTGATTGCAAAAGCCGCCTACGCCGCGGCGCTGGCCCCCCGGCCGGTGGTGTTCGAGACCACGCATGCCGCAACGCTCTTCCAGGTCCACCAGCAGATCGGCTTCCACACCTGGGGCGACCGTCGCTGCGCGCTGCCCCGGGGCGCGACACGCGCCACGCTGCGCGGACGCTTCGCCCAACTGAAGCCCGGCGACGTGCTGGTGTTCGAGGAAATCCTCGGACCCGAGACGGGGCTCGCCGCGGATGCCGATCCGACCCACCGACAGGCGGTGCGACTGGTCGGCGTGACGATCGACGACGCCAAGGGCCAACCTCTGCAGGACCCGCTGTACAAGCAGCTCGTCACGCAGATCGCATGGGCCGCGGAGGACGCGCTCGCCTTTCCGCTGTGCCTCTCCGCGCGCATCCAGAAGGGCAGCACCGAAACCGATGTCGTCGACATCAGCGTCGCACGCGGCAACATCGTCATGGCCGACCACGGGCAGCGCCTCGTAGTGGCCGAGGCCATCGGCGAAGTACCCCAGCCGACGCTCTTTCGCGCGCCGGCAGCGAGCGGCGCGATGTGCAACGCAACGCAGCGCGAGCCGGTTCCGCCGCGCTTCCGTCCGCGGCTGGCGCAGTCGCCGCTCGGTTGGACCGTGCCCTTCGATCCCGCGGATCCCGGCGCTTCGGCCGCGGCGCTGCAGCAGCCCGACGCGTCGAGCGCCGTGCCCTCGATCCAGCTCACCGGCAAGCTCGAAGGCCAATCCGTCGACTGGTTCGCGCAGCAGGACCTGCTCGGAAGCCACGCGGACGACCCGCACTTCGTCGTCGAGCCCGACGACGCGGGCGTGGCGTGGCTGCGCTTCGGGGACGGCACGCACGGAAAGCGGCCGGCGCCCGGCACGCAATTCAGCGCCAGCTACCGCACCGGCACGGGCAGCGCGGGCAACGTCGGCGCGGGAACGCTGGTGCGCATCGTGACGGATGATCCGGCCATCGTCGGCATCAGGCAGCCGCTGCCGGCCAGCGGCGGCGCAGAGCCGGAAAGCATCGCCTCGGTGCGCGCCAAGGCACCGTACGCGCTTCGCACGCAGCAGCGCGCGGTCACGACGGACGACTACGCGCGCCTCGCCGCCGGGCTCCCCGGCGTACAGAGCGCGGCCGCCACCATGCGGTGGACCGGGAGCTGGCGCAGCGTCTTCGTCACGGTCGATCCCTTCGGCGGCGGCGCCCTGGATGCGGCCGCGGAATCACGGCTCGCGCAATCGCTCGACAGCCTGCGCATGGCCGGCCACGACCTGGAGATCGAGGCACCGATCGCGGTGCCGCTGGAGATCGCGATGCAGGTCACGGCGAAGCCGGAGTACTTCGGCGCCGAGGTGTCGCAGGCGTTGTCGCAGGTGTTCAACAGCCGCGTGCGGCCGGACGGCAGGCTCGGCCTCTTTCATCCCGACAACTTCCGCATCGGCCAGGACGTGTATTCGAGCCCGCTGTATGCGGCGGCGATGGCGATCGATGGCGTGGCCTCGGTGCAGATCACGACCTTCCAGCGGCGTGGCGAACCGGGCCGCGCGGCGCTCGATGCGGGCGTGCTGCCGATCGGCCGTCTCGAAGTGGCGCGCCTGGACAACGACCCGGACTTCCCGGAGCGCGGTGTCTTCAGCTTCGTCGTGAGGGGTGGGAAATGAGCGCCGCGCCGGGCCGCCCCAAGCAAGCTCGCGCCCCCTCGGGGGGCAGCGAGGACACGAAGTGCCGAGCGTGGGGGGCCAAATGAGCGCGGTGGATGCCTGCGGCGCCTGTGCCGGCGTTTCGCCGCAAACGCCCGAAGTCGTGACGAACCGCGCGGGCCTGTCATCGATCCGCTATCGCGTCGGAACGCAGCCCCTTTTCAAGGAGAGCATGCAGGCGCGCCTCGGGACGCTGCCCGAGCTGCGCACGCGCGATCCAGGCGACTTCACATTGGGCCTGATCGACGCCTGGGCCAGCGTGGCGGACGTGTTGAGCTTCTACCAGGAGCGCATCGCCAACGAGTCCTTCCTGCGCACCGCCACCGAACGCCGGTCGCTCGCGGGACTCGCCGAGCTGGTCGGCTATGTGCCGCAACCCGGCGTGGCCGCGAGCACCTGGCTCGCCTTCACGATGATGCAGGCGCCCGGAACGCCCGGTTCGCCTTCGACCTCGGTCGACATTCCTGCGGGGACGCGCGTGCAGAGCATCCCCCTGCCCGGCGGCCTGCCGCAGACCTTCGAGACGATCGAGACCGTTCCGGCACGGGTGGAGTGGAACGCCTTCCGACCGAGCCTGAGCCTCGCGCAGACCGTCGATGCGGACACCACGGATGTCCTGCTGACCGGCGTGTCGACGGGGCTGAAGCCGGGCGACAGCGTGATCGTGGCGCCGAGCGAGCAAGGCAGCCGGCCGGTGCTGCGCACGGTGAGCAGCGTGACGCCGATGACGGCCGAGCAGCAGACGCGGATCACGCTGCGCCCGGCGATCTCGGGGGCGCAGGTGCCGGCACCCGCGCCGCCGCCCCCCCGCAGGCTGCGCCCGCTCATCGCGCTGGAGTCGCTGCGCGTCGACACGCTGCCGCTGCACATCGCCAGCACGTTCGCCGCCCCGCGCAACTGGTCCTTCGTGACGCAGCAGGTGTTGACCTCGAAGGCACCTTTCATCGCGCGCGCGGACGACCTGCATGTCCTCGGCTGGCGGCTTGGACTGAAGCTCACCCACCTGTTCAGGACGCTGGCCGCGTGGACTCCTCCCGTAGCGCCGAGCGTGTATGCGTTGCGAACGAAGGCTTCGCTCTTCGGCTACAACGCGCCCGATCCGCGCAGCCTGCCGACCGCCGTCGCGACCGCGTACAAGGACGACATCGGCACAGGTGGCGACTGGCAGCCGCCCAGCGACACGATGGACCCGCTGCTCGACGCCGCTTACCCGCGCATCGCGCCGGGCGGAGACGCCGCGCCCAGCTTCGCCGCGCTGCGATGGAGCGACAGCCAGGGCGACCACTGGGTGGTCGCGAACGTCGACGGCGTCGCCGAACACGGCATCGCGAAGTACACGATGAGCGGCAAGGTAACCCAGTTGCGGATGTCGGTCGTCGGCCAGAGCGACAGCGGCCCGGTGTCGGTCTCCTACCCGAACTTCAGCAGCTACCGCGGCGCGACGCTGCAGGCGGAGAGCGAGGCCCTGCCGCTGGCGCGCCTGCCGAACGACGATCCGCTGCCGGCCGGCAGCCAGATCGACCTCGACACCTGGGTCGACGGCCTCCACGCCGGGCAGCGGCTGATCGTCTCGGGCGAACTGGCCGACTCGCCCGGCAACCACGCGAGCGAGATGGTGCAGATCCAGGCGGTCGAGCATGCGATCGGCGCCGACGGCGGCACCACCCTGACGCTGGTCAGCGCGCTGACGCAGGCCTATGTGCGAAAGACGGTGACGATCAACGGCAACGTGGCGCCCGCGACGCACGGCAGCGCGGCGAACGAAGTGCTCGGCAGCGGCAATGCGAGCGTGCCGTCGCAACGCTTCACGCTGCGCCAATCGCCGCTCACCCATGTCAGCGCAGCGACACCGAGCGGCGTGGCATCGACCCTCGTGCTGCGCGTGAACGGCGTGCGGTGGAGCGAGGTCCACGACTTCTACGGCAGCACGCCCGCGGACCGCGTCTACATCGCCCGCCTCAACGAAGACGGCAGCACCAGCGTGGGCTTCGGCGACGGCGTCAACGGCGCGCGCCCGGCGACCGGAACGGAGAACATCGTCGCCAGCTACCGCAAGGGCATCGGCGCGGTCGGCAATGTCGCGGCGGGCCAGCTCACGCTGCTGCAGACGCGGCCGCTGGGCGTGCAGGGCGTCGCCAATCCGACGCCGGCCACGGGGGGCACCGACGCCGAGACGGCCGACGACATCCGCACCAACGCCGCGCTGGGCCTCCGCACGCTCGGGCGAATCGTCTCGCTGCAGGACTACGAGGACTTCGCCCGCGCATTCGGTGGCATCGCGAAGGCGCTCGCCAACTGGACCTGGCATGGGCAGACGCGCGGCGTCTTCCTCACGGTGGCCGGCATCGACGGTGCCGAGGTGGAAGCGGATGGCGCCGTGTTCGGCCACCTGCTCGCCGCGATTGGCGATTCGGCCGAGCCGGGCGTGCCGGTGCGCCTCTGCAGCTACCGGCGCGGCGCCTTCACCTTCAGCGCGAACCTCATGGTCGATCCGGCCTGGGACATGGATGCCGTGCTGGCCGCCGCGCAGCAGGCCGCACGCGATGCGTTCTCCTTCGCCCGGCGCAGCTTCGGACAGGCGGTGACGCGCAGCGAGATCATCGCGCTGCTGCAAGGCGTTCCGGGCGTGGTGGCGGTGCAGGTCTCTGGGCTGCGGCGCACCGACACAGCCCTTTTCGTGGCGGCTTCGCGCCTGGCCGTGCTGCGCGAGAACGCGCAGATCGATGCGGCCCTGCCCCAGGTCGGCGCCGATGCGAGCGTGCTCGCCGCCGAGCTGCTGACGCTGGACCCGAGGCCGCTGAACCTCGTCGCCACCTGGGCGGAGGCACCCCCATGACACTCGACGGCGCTGCCCTTCTCCAACTGCTGCCTGCCATCTACCGGCTGCGCGATGCCGACCAGGGCGGCGCGCTCGCGCGGCTGCTCGACGTGCTGGCCGAACAGGTGCAGGTGCTGCAGGAGGACCTCGCACAGCTCTACGACGACCAGTTCATCGAGACCTGCGCCGACTGGGTCGTGCCCTACATCGGCGACCTGATCGGCTACCGGCAGCTCAACGGCGTGACCGCAACCGTCAGCAGCCCGCGCGCCGAAGTGGCCAACACGATCAACCTGCGGCGCGGCAAGGGCACGGTCACGGTGCTGGAGCGGCTGGCGCGCGACGTCACGGGATGGGATGCCCACGTCGTCGAATACTTCCTCGCTCTCGCGGTCACCCAGTGCGTGAAGCACGTGCGCCCCGGCGCCGGCGGCACGGTCGACATGCGGCGCCAGCGGGTGCTCGAACGCATCGGCTCGCCCTTCGACAGCGCGGCGCACTCTGCCGAGATGCGCGGACTGGGATGCGGCGGGCGCTGGAATCTGCCGAACGTCGGCATCCACCTGTGGTCCCAGAAAGGCGCCGGCCTGTCGAAGGCCACGGCCTTCGCGCTGGACGACCTGCGCTTCTTCTTCGATCCGCTCGGCGCGGACACGCAGCTGTTCAACCGTCCGCAGGTCTTGCCGCCGGACTCGCCGCTGGCGCGCGAATCGAACCTGCCGGTGCCGATCAGCCGGCGTGCGCTGGCGACTTCGATGAACAGCTTCTACGGACCGGACCTGTCGCTGTTCATCGGCGGTCTTCCAGCGGCCACGGTGCTGCTGTCGGCCGACCTGTCGGACCTCGATGCCGCCGGGGCGAAGTGGGCGCACGTCCCGGCGCCCGGAAGCGTGCTGATCGATCCGCAGCGCGGGCGCATCGCGTTCGCCACGGCGCCGCCGAAGCCGCTGCAGGTGTGGTTCCATCGCGCCGGCGAATCCGACATCGGCGGTGGCGAGTACGAGCGGCTGTCCACGCTGCAGCTCGGCCTTCAGCCCGTGGTCGAGGCGAAGTCCGCGAGCGGGAGTGTGCAGGCGGCGATCACGGCCGTCGCCGCCGGCGGTGCGGTGCAGTTCCCGGGCAGCGCGACCTGGTCCGAGACGCCCACCGTGGCGCTCTCGGCCAATGCCGACGTCGAATTGCGTGCTGCCGACCAGACACGGCCCGTGCTGCAGATGGCGGGCGAATTGAAGATCAGCGGCGCGACCGGTTCCGAGCTGACGCTCAACGGCCTGGTCATCAGCGGCGGCGCGCTGCATCTCGCGGCTACCGCCAATGGACAGGGACCCGACACCCTGCGGCTGGTGCATTGCACGCTGGTGCCCGGGTCGACGCTCAAGGGCGACGGCAGCGCCGCGCATCCGGGCGCGGCGAGCCTGATCGTCGAGACGAAGGGCACGCGGGTCGAGCTGGACCACTGCGTGGTGGGCGCCCTGCGCATCGCCGCGGAGTGCAGCGTGACCTTGACGAACTGCATCGTCGATGCCGGCGATCCCTCGGCGGTGGCCTACGCGGCCGTGGATGGCGACGCGGCGGGCGGCGCATTGCAGGCCACCGACTGCACGCTCGTCGGCCGCATCCACAGTGCGGCGATCGGCGCGGCATCGAACTGCATCTTCCACGCGCGCGAGAGCCTGTCGGGCGGTGGCACGCAGTGGCCGGCGCCCGTGTGGTCCGAGCGGCGGCAGGAAGGTTGCCTGCGCTTCTCGTACCTGCCGCTCGAATCGCTCGTGCCCCGGCGCTACCGCTGCCAGCCCGCGCAAGCGGCGGATGCGAGCCGCGTCGTGCCGCTCTTCGATTCGCTGCGCTACGGCGACGCTTCGTATGGCCAGCTCGCGCGGCGCTCGGCGAACGAGATCCGCACCGGCGCGGACGACGGCGCCGAAATGGGCGTCCACCACGGACAGATGGCCCAGCAGCGCGAGAGCAACCTGCGCCTGCGACTGGCGGAGTACCTGCGCGTCGGACTCGACGGCGGCCTGCTTTTCGCCGACTGAGCCAAGGAGGAGGAACGACATGAAAGCCGACTTCAGCCGCAACACCTTCGATCCGCGCAAGCACTACAGCGCCGTGCTGCAACAGCAGGGCCGGGTGCAGGTCGACGCCGACTGGAACGAGCAGCAGCTCATCCACGCCCACCGCAGCGAGCGCGTGGGCATCGACGTGATCGGCCCGAGCGGCGCGCCGCAGGCCAACCCGGGCTTCGGGCTGGGCTTCACCGCCGACGGCAGCGACCTGACCATCACCTCGGGCCGCTACTACGTGGATGGCATCCCCTGCGAGATCGAGCCCGGCGAGAGCCTCGTCTTCAGCAGCACCGGCGACAACAAGGCCCAGGTGGCCTTGCCGCGCCCGGACCTCGCCGACTTCCGCGCCGGGCAATGGGTGCTGGTGAACGTCACGGCGGACGCGTCGCAGATGTTGCGCATCACGGCCGTCGCCACCTCCGACGGCTCGGTCACGCTGACCTTGGGCGCCGGGATCACGCGCCCGCCGACGCCGGCCACCGGTGCGTTCAACGGCGTACTTCGCCGGATCGCGACCTACCTGACACAGGCGGACTTTCCGGGCGCCGACTTCGCGACGGCCGCAGCAGGTGCCAATCCGTCCGTGCTCTCGCTGCCCAAGGGGCTGTATGTCGCCTACCTCGACGTCTGGCACCGCGTGGTCGGTGCGCTCGACGACCCGGCCATCCGCGAGAGCGCACTCGGGGGCCCCGACACGGCCGTGCGCACGAAAACCATCTGCCAGCTCAAGCTGCTCGTTGTCACGCCGCCCGCGACGGATGCGCCGGCCTGCGGCACGGCCTTCCCCGAATGGGACGCCCTGACGGCCGTCGGCAGCGGTGCGCTCTCGGCCCGTTCGGCACCGTCGCTCGGGCAGACCGGCCCCTGCCTGATCCCGCCGGGCGGCGGCTTTCGCGGTCTCGACAACCAGCTCTACCGGGTCGAGATCCACGGCGCCGGCACCGACGGCAACGCGACCTTCAAGTGGTCGCGCGACAACGGCAGCGTGGTCACGCACATCCGCTCGTTCAACGGCAGCACGCTGACCGTCGACAGCACCGGCCCCGACGACGCGCTGGGGCTGGCGAACGGCCAGTGGGTCGAGATCCTCGGCGACGCCGACGAGCTGCACGGCAGACCGGGGCAGCTGATCCAGATCGCCACCGTGCAGCCCGCCACGGGGGCGGTGACCTTTGCCGCGTCGCCGACGCCGATCGATCCGTCGCTGAACCCGAAGATGCGGCGCTGGGACGGCGGCGGGGCCACCGTGGTGCCCGCCGGCGGCGGCGGCTGGCTGGAGCTCGAACAGGGCGTGCAGGTGCAGTTCACCCCGGGCCAGTACGCCACGGGCGACTACTGGCTCATCCCCGCGCGGTCGGGCGCCACGGCCGGCGTCGAGTGGAACCACGCCGTCCCGCAGCCGCCGGGCGGCGTCGTGCATCACTTCGCCCGCATCGGGCTGCTGCGCTGGAGCGGCGCCGTGGCCGGCAGCCTGATCACGGATTGCCGCCGCAACTTCGCGCCGTTGACGCACGTGCCGCCGGCGCTGCACATCACGGGCATCAGCTGGCAGAACGACGACGTGCTGTCGCTCTCGCAGTTCGTGGCCGGCCTGTCGATCTCGATGGACGGGGCGCCGATCGGGCAATACAGCATCAACCTCGACCCGGGCACGGGCACGCCAGTGCCGACCAGCGTGGCGCTGATGACTGCTTCCGACAATTCAATGGTCGTTACTGTCGACATTCCGACACCCGTGCCGAACCAGCCTGCCAACGCGCAGCCTCCGTTGACGATGCCGGTGCCGGTGGTGCTGACCGGCAGTCCGATCAGCTGGCAGCCCAAGACCAACACGCTGCTGTGGGTTCCCAGCCCGGCGGCCCAAAGCGTGGTCAACGCACTGAGCGGCGGACAGGCGCGCGTGCGCGTTCGGATGAAGGGCAATTTCATCTGGGGCGACCTTGGCCAGGAGCGGCTCTATCTCGACGGCGAAGTCCGCGGCCAGCCGGGCCTGAGCGCATCGCGCACCAACAGCCTGCGCACCGACCTGAGCTTTCCCTCCGGTTGCGGCCGCCGCCACAGCGACTTCGAAAGCTGGTTCACCCTGCAACTCGCAGCCACGCCGGTCTCGCTGCGCAGCTTCGGGCTCAACGCGACGGTGCTGCTCGGCGACGGCGCCGTGACGGGGCAGGTCGTGCTCGCCAGCGTCGCGCAGTCGCCGGTGACGGTCACGCTGGCGGCCAGCAGCGCGCCGTCCATCCCGGTCGTCCTGAACGGCGGCAATCCGCTGACGATTCCGGCGGGGCAGACCAGCGCGAGCTTCCCGATCACGGTGTCGGCACCGGCGTCCAGCAGCGTGGTGAACGTGACGGCCAGCGTGCCGGCCATCCCGAATTCGCAGTTGACGACCTCGCTCACGACGAACTTCACCGTCGTGGTTCTCGCCGTCGCCGTGTCTCCGCCGACGGCGCTGCTGCTCACCGGCACCTCGCAGCAGTTCACGGCCAGCGTCAGCAGCAGCGGCGTCGCCATTCCGGGCGGCGTCGACACCGGCGTGACCTGGAGCTGCAATGGCGGCTCCATCAGTGCCTCGGGCAACTACGTGGCACCGGGCGCGGCCGGCGTGTTCAACGTGGTCGCGACGAGCATCGCCGACCCGCGGCGCACCGCCCAGGCCACCGTCACGGTACGCGTCAAGGGGAAGGACAAGGACAAGGACAAGGAGGCGTCCGCCGACAAGGCGGTGCGTATCGACAAGGTGGCGCTCGCCGAGAAGGTCCGGGACGTGGTGCTGAGCCCGGCGGTGGCCGCTCCGGTGGTCGCGGGGCCTGCGGTGCTCACTTCGCCGACGATCCTTCAGCGCTCCTTCATCGCACCCGCGCAGCGGCCCGACGTCGGGCCTCCGGTCGCACCCGCAGCGCCCGGCGACCCGGGCAAGAGCGACGGTGGCTGAGCGGCCGCTGCTGGTGCTCGCGGATGCGCAGGATGCCGCGGCGCAGGCCTTCGTCGCGCGCCATCACAAGGATGGCGCGCGGCTGCTGAAGCCTTCGGATCTCTCGCTGGCGGGCTGGTGCCATCGCGTCGGCGACCCGGCCGCTTCGACCGCGGTCGCGGACGGGCTCGCCCTCCCCGCTTCGATGCTTCGCGGCGTGGTCACCCGCATCTCCGCCGTCGCGCCGGCGCAGTTGCCTCACGTGGCCGAGGCCGATCGCGCCTACGTGGCGAGCGAGATGACTGCGTTCCTCGGCGCCTGGCTGTCGGCGCTGGCGTGCCCGGTCGTGAACCGCCCTTGCGTTCCCTCGCTCTCGGGGCCGGCGTGGTGCCGGGAACAGTGGACGAAACGTGCGCTCGACCTCGACGTGCCTGCCGTCCCGGTTCGGCGCGAGCTGCGCGCCGGCGCGTCCAGGCCGGCGCCGCACCCTGTGCCGCAGGGCTGCATCCGCTTCGACGTCATTGGCCCGACGATCCTTGGTCACGGGCATCCGCGACTGCGGTCGCATGCGCGGCGGCTGGCCGACAGCGCCGGCGTGGCGCTGCTCGGCGTGCTCTTCGATGCAGACGACCGCGAGGCACGCTTCGCCGGTGCCGATCCCTGGCCCGATCTTTCCAACGGGGCGATCGGCGACGCCTTGACGGAATGCCTGCCATGAGCGCCGCGCCGGGCCGCCCCAAGCAAGCTCGCACCGCAGTGCGAAGCACGAAGGTGCTCCGATGAGCCGGCGCCACGAGACCGGCCCGGTGCTGCTCTGGGGATCGCCCCTCGATCTTCCGATCGCCGCCGTCTGCACCGCGCTGAGTCGGCTCGGGACGCCGATGTTCCTCGTCGACCAGACACGCGCTGGAGAAACATCGATCGCCATCGATCTCGACGGTGCCCCCAAGGGCTGGGTCCAGGTCGGCGACCAGCGCTGCGAACTGGACCGCATCCGCTCGGCCTATGCGAGGCCGCAGGACTCGGCGCCGGGCGAGCACGGCGCCGCGATCGACGAGGCCCTGGCCTGCTGGCTGGAGTTGACGCCGGCACGTGTCGTCAACCGGCTCTCCGCCATGGGGTCGAACAGTTCCAAGCCGTACCAGTCGGCGCTGATCGCGCAGGCCGGCTTCGCGGTGCCCGACACGCTCGTGACGAACGACGCCGATCTGCTTCGCCAGTTCTGGAAGCGGCATGGCAGCGTCGTCTACAAGTCCTGCAGCGGCGTTCGCAGCATCGTCTCGCGCCTTGCGGCGGACGACGCTGACCGGCTGGCGCGCCTGTCCACCTGCCCCACCCAGTTCCAGGAATACGTGGCCGGCACCGACTACCGCGTGCACGTGATCGGCACCGAGGTCCACGGCCACGCGATCGAATCGGAGGCCGACGACTACCGCTATGCCGGCGCCGCCGGGGTTCGAGTCCGGCCCTGGCAGGTGCCCGATGGGCTCGCGGCCCGCTTGCGCGCGCTCACCGCCTCGCTGGGACTCGCGATGGCCGGGATCGACCTGCGACGCAAGCCAGAAGGCGATTGGGTCTGCTTCGAAGTCAATCCTTCGCCGGGTTTCACCTTCTACGACGACGAGGAGGACGAGTCCCTTGCATGCGCCACTGCACGGCTGCTCAGCGAGGCGTGAGGTGCTCGTCTACCTGGCCCTGCCCTTCAGCGTGCGCAGTGGCTGATCCTGGTGTCGTCCGCGGCCGCGCTGGCAATTGATCGGCTCTCCACCGTGCGAACGGACTTTGGTTGATGCAACCGCCGCCTGCTCGAAGGAGGAGGCGGCTCGAACGAGTCGGAATAGCAGAACCCGCGCTTAGATAGACGACTTTCGTTAACAATTTCACGAAGCACGAAGTCGTGACGGCGGCTTCCGAGGTGTCTGCATCGGCATGTAATCAGAATGGCCTACATGAAATCCGATCGAGACGACTTCCACGATTGGCAGATGAGCGAGCGTCCCAGCATCAGCAGCACGCTCACTCCTCTTGAATGGCGGCGTCCCCGCACGCCACCGCTACCACCCGAGATGCCATGGGGGCGGATCGCATTGATCGCCGTGGTCGGCCTGGTCTTCCTCCTCCTCGCCCTGAGATTGCATTACCGCTGATTGGCGCTGCGTCCCTGGGTGGCTTGGCGATGGAGTCGAGCAGGCCCTGACGCCTTGCGCACGAATGGTGCTCACGCCAGAACGTCTTTTTCGTATCGGTTGGGGGCGTGGATCATTGGTTCTTTGATCGCGCCGCCCCCCGCCATGCTCTCAAGCCAGCTTGAAAGGCAGCTCCCGCACCGGCCTGCCTGTGATCGCCGCGACGGCGTTCGCAAACGCCGGCGCAAGCGGCGGCAGCCCCGGCTCGCCCATTCCGGTGGGCGCGTCGGCGCTCGGCACGATGTGGACGGCGATCTGCGGCATGTCGGTGATTCGCGGCACGACGAAATCGCCGAAGTTGCTCTGCTGCACCACGCCGTCCTTCAGCGTGATCGCCGCGCCGGGCAGGCACATCGAGAGGCCCATCACCGAACCACCCTGCACTTGCGCCTCCACGCTCTTCGGATTGACCGCGAGATTGCAGTGCACGCCCGCCGTCACGTGGTGCAGGATGGGCGTGCCGTCCTTCACCGAGGCTTCGACGACATAGGCCACCACAGAGTCGAAGGATTCGTGCACCGCCACGCCCCAGGCCCGGCCGGCATCGAGCTTCTTCTTGCCGTAGCCGGATTGGTCCACCGCGAGTTGCAGTGCCGCCTTGTGGCGCGGATGTTTGTCGCCGATGAGCTTCATGCGGTAGGCGACCGGGTCCTGCTTCGTGGTGCGGGCGATCTCGTCGATCAGCGTTTCCATGACGAACGCGGTGTGGGTCGAGCCCACGCTGCGCCACCAGAGCACCGGCACGTTGAGCCTGGGGTGATGCACCGTGAGCCGCATCGGCACGTCGTAGGGCTCCTTCATGCCCTCGACGGCAGTGGCGTCGATGCCGTCCTTGACCATCATTGCCTCGAACATGCTGCCCATCAGCAGCGACTGGCCCACGATGACGTGGTCCCAGCCGGTGACCTTGCCTCCCGCATCGAAGCCGATCTTCGCGGTGTGCAGATGCATCGGTCGGTAGTAGCCGCCCTTGATGTCGTCCTCGCGGCTCCACAGTGTGCGGATCGGCGCGGCAATGCCCGCGGCCTGCGCGGCCTTGGCGACGCTGCAGGCCTCGGCCACGAAGTCGCTGGTCAAGAGGCCGCGACGGCCGAAGCCGCCGCCCGCCATTTGCACATGGACCTTGACGTTCTCCGCCGGCACGCCCAGCACCTTGGCGGCGGCCATGCCGTCGATGCCCGGCATCTGCGTGCCCGTCCAGACTTCCGCCTTGCCGCCCGCCAGTCTGACGGTGCAGTTGAGCGGCTCCATCGGCGCGTGTGCGAGGTAGGGGAAGACGAACTCGGCCTCGATCCTGTGCGCGGCTCCGGCGAGCTTCGAGACGTCGGCGTCGTACTTGCGATTCCCCGGCTTCGTCGCGAGCTCGCGGTATTGGGCGAGCTGCTTCTCGCTGTCGACCTTCTCGACGGCGCCGGTGTCCCAGTCGAGCCTGAGCGCATCGCGGCCCTGCTTGGCGGGCCAGTAGCCGTCGGCGACCACGGCCACGCCTTCGGCGCCGCGGTCCAGCGCGACGCGCAGCACGGCCTTGACGCCCTTGATCGCCTTCGCGGCGCTGTCGTCCACCGACTTGAGCCGGGCGCCGAAGACCGGCGGATGCGACACCACGGCGGTCAGCATGCCGGGCAGGCGCATGTCGATGCCGTAGTCCTGATGGCCGCTGGACTTGGCCTCTGCGTCGAGCCGGCCGGTGGGCTTGCCGATCAGGCGGAAGTCCTTCGGGTCCTTGAGCCTGACGGTCTCGGGCACCGGCAGCTTCATCGCCGCTTCGGCCAGTTCGCCGTAGCCGAGCTGCTTGCCGCCGGGGCCGATGACGGTGCCGTTGCGCGTTTGCAGCGTCGCGGCATCCACCTTCCACTGTGCTGCCGCCGCGCTCACCAGCATGGTGCGGGTGCGGGCGCCGAGTTCGCGGTATTGCGTGTACGAGTTCTTGATCGAACCCGAGCCGCCCGTGATATGCATGCCGAAGGCGGGGTCGACATAGGCCGGGTCGTTGGTGCCGTGGACGCTGCGGACCTTGGACCAGTCGGCGTCGAGTTCCTCCGCCAGGATCATCGGCAACCCGGTCTGCACGCCCTGCCCGAAGTCGAGCCGGTTGATGGTGATGGTGGTCGTGCCGTCACGGTCGATGCGCACGAAGGCCGCCGGCTGCTGCAGCGGCTTCAGGCCTGCCGGCTTGGCGTCCGCGGCGCTCGTGTCCTGCGCGAGCGCGCCCATCGGGAAGACGCCGAGCGCGAAGCCGCTCACCGCCGTGAGCTTCAGGAAGCTGCGGCGCGGCAGGCTACTGGGCTGGGTGGTGTCCTCATGGCGCGCCATCAGCGCGCGGAGGTTGGCGGGCAGTTCGAAAGTGGCTTGATCGAAGTTCATGGCGATCTCCTTCTTCAAGCCAGCGCCTTGGCGGCGTCGGCGACGGCGGCGCGGATGCGCGCGTAGGTGCCGCAGCGGCAGATGTTGCCGGCCATGGCCGAATCGATCTCGGCTTCGCTGGGCAGCTTGCCGGGCGTGACGGTCTTCAGGAAGGCGGTGGCGGACATGATCTGGCCGCTCTGGCAGTAGCCGCACTGCGCGACGTCATGCTTGACCCAGGCGTCGCGCACGGCCTTGCCGACCTTGTCGCCGCCCTCGGTGACCGCCTCGATGGTCGTGATCTTCTGGCCCGCCGCGGCGGAGATCGGCGTCACGCACGAGCGGATCGCCTGGCCGTTGAGGTGCACGGTGCAGGCACCGCACAATGCCGCGCCGCAGCCGAACTTGGTGCCGGTCATGCCCAGCGTATCGCGCAGGGCCCAGAGGATCGGGGTCGAAGGATCGGCGTCGACCTGCCGGTCCTTGCCGTTGATGTTCAGGGTGGTCATGTGGGGGCTTTCTCTTTTTTGGTGAATATTGGTTCGGCTAAACAATAGACCTGTGCGCGGGCCAGGTCAAGCTCAGGCCTTGATGCCGTCCCAGCAGAGCCCGAAGGCCATTGCCAGGTTCTCGTCCGTGCGGGCCAGCGCGCCGGAGCGAAGCAGGTTGGCGGTCTCGCGCACCGAGCCGCCGAAGCTGTTGATCAGCAGGACCGTGGGCACGTCCTTCAGGATCTGCTGCGCCTTGGCGGACTCGATCAGGTCGACCCAGCCCTTGATCAGCCGGGCGGAGAGATTGCGGCTCTCTTCGCTGAACCAGGGGGAGTTGTAGTACTGCTCCAGGAAAACGACCTGTGCATAGTGCGTCAGCCGGTGCTCGAGCCAGTTCATCCACATATGCCGGAAGCGGCTGCGAAACGGTGCCTTCGGATCGTCGCCGTGCATGAGGCTGGCGGCGGTGGTCGTCTTGGCCTGCTCGTAGAGCGCGACCATCAACTCTTCCTTCGACTTGAAGTAGACGTACAGCGTGCCCGTGGCCAGGCCCGCCTCGCGCGCGATGGCGGCCATGGTCAAGCCGCTCAGGCCGGTCTGCTCGACCAGCGTAAAGGTGGCTTCCGCGATGGCGCGGAGCTTTTCGTCGTCCTTGGGCTTCACGACGGGGATCTTAGCGCCATCTCATCATTTGGCGAACAAATATTCGCTTAATGCCCACGCGGCGATGGGCTGCGCTGTCATGTCCGCCCAAGGATCTCAGGCAGCTCCGGCACCAATGCCTCGGGCGCCCGCGCCAGCGCCTGCTCCAGGGTCACGAGCACTGCCGCGGCGATCGCCTTGTGGGTGCCCGCATCGGTGGCCATGGTGTTGTAGTAGTCGAGGTCCTTGCGCGCGTTGGCGATGGAGAAGCGCAGGCCCGATACGTCGGCGCTCAGCAGGAAGGGCTTGAGCCGCTCCAGCGCGATGCCGCCCCCGCCGCCCTTGGCGAGCACATCGACGAAGGCCGCGGGTGCGACGCCGTTGCGCTGCGCACAGGCCGCGGCTTCCGACAGCAGCGTGACCATGCCGAGGGACACATAGTTGTGCAGCAGCTTCATGCTGTGGCCGGCGCCGACCGGGCCCACATGCGTGATGTTCTCGGCGAAGCATTTCAGGAGCGGCAGGCATTCCGCCAGAAGCGCCTCGTCGCCGCCGACGAGCAGGTTGAGCCGGCCCTCGGCGGCTTCCTTGGGCGTGCGCGTCATGGGGCTGTCCAGGAAGCGGCCGCCGGCCGCTTCGACCGCGTTCGCCATGCGCGCGCTCGACGACGGGATCGCGGTCGAGCAATCGATCACCACGGTGCCCGGCCGCAGGCCTTCGAGGATGCCGTCCGCGCCCTGCAGCACCGCCTCCACCTGCGGCGAACCGGTGAGCACGAGGATGATCGCGTCGGACTGCGCAGCCAGCGCCTTCAGGCTGGTGAAGGTGGTGGCGCCGGCAGCCTTGAGGCCGTCCAGAGGCTGGTTGCCCGGGTGCTCGAACACGCCGAGCTTGAAGTCGCGCTTGACGATGTTGCTCGCAATGCCGTGGCCCATCATGCCGATGCCCACCATGCCGATGTTCTTCATGGATTCACCTTTCAGGATCGTTGTCGTCTTCCAGGCGGGTATTGTGGATCGACCGCCAGAGCCGACCGGCCGCGCGCCTCGCTTCGAAATTCCGCAAGTCAGGCTTGACTGAATTCCCATGGACGCTCGCGGCCGGAGCCCGAAGAATCGCGGCATCCGATCGGTTCGCACGCCTCGTGCGGGCCTCGTCCGAAGCCGGGAACAACATGGACAGCAGCAAACCTCTCGATGGCATCTTCGTCGTGGCGCTCGAACAGGCAGTCGCCGCGCCCTTCTGCTCCAGCCGCCTCGCGGATGCGGGCGCGCGCGTCGTCAAGGTCGAGCGGCCGAGCGGCGACTTCGCGCGCGGCTACGACCGCGCCGTCTTCGGCGAGTCGTCCTATTTCGTCTGGATCAACCGCGGCAAGGAATCGGTCGCGCTCGATCTCACCCGCGAAGCGGACAAGGCGCGGCTGCACGCGCTGGTGGCAGAGGCGGATGTGTTCATCCAGAACCTCGCGCCCGGCGCTGCGGCGCGGCTGGGCTTCGGCTCGGAGGTGCTGCGCGCCAGGTTCCCGCGGCTGATCACCTGCGACATCTCCGGCTATGGCGAATCCGGCCCGCTGCACCAGCTGAAGGCCTACGACCTGCTGGTGCAGGCCGAGAGCGGACTGGTTGCCGTGAGCGGCGCGCCGGGTCCGTGGGGGCGCATCGGCGTCTCGATCTGCGACATCACCGCCGGCATGAACGCACTCATCGGCGTGCAGCAGGCGCTGCTGCAGCGCGAGCGCACCGGGCGCGGCAGCGGCGTGAAGGTGTCGCTCTTCGATTCGGCCAGCGAGCTGATGGCGGTGCCTTACCTGCAGGCGCGCTACGGCGCCGGGGCGCCGGACCGGGTCGGCCTCAAGCACCCGAGCATCGCGCCCTACGGTTCCTTCGTGTGTTCGGACGGGCGCGAAATCGTGCTGTCGATCCAGAACGAGCGCGAGTGGGAGAACTTCTGCCGCGCGGTGCTCGGCGACGCCGCGCTGGCGACGGATGCCCGGTTTGCCGGCAACAGTGCGCGCACCGCCAACCGCGAGGTGCTGGAGGAAATCATCCAGCAGGTGTTCGGTCGACTGAGCTACGCGGAGGCGGTCGACCGGCTCACCGAAGCGCAGACTGCCTATGGGGCGATCAACTCGGTCCATGACCTCATCGCCCATCCGCAACTGCGCACGCGGCCCATGGATGTGCATGGCCGCACGGTCGAGGTGCCCGCACAGCCCTACGTGACCGAATGGGACGATCCGCAGTTCCCGCCCGTGCCCGCGATCGACGCGCACGGCCGCTTGCCGGAGCCCGAGGGGCCGCCCGCGAAGGTCGCCGCCTGAAACGAGGCCCGGCGACGCCGGGCTTTTTCGTGCCGCGTGCGACGGACGGTCGGAACTTGAGGGGCGCGGCACGGGTCACCGTCAGTCAGGGAGTCCGTCCGCTTCAGCTGGAGATCCGACAAATGAAACCCTGGCTGCATCGCTGCGCGATCGTTCATGCACTCCTGGCCTGTGCGGTGCTGTCATCCGCCCCCGCGCGGGCCGACGGCGACGAGCAGGTGCTCAACGTCTACAACTGGGGCGACTACATCGCCGACGACACGATCAGGAACTTCGAGAAAGAGACCGGCATCAAGGTCCGCTACGACCTGTTCGACAGCAACGAGGCCCTGCACGCCAAGCTGGTCGCCGGCATGTCGGGCTACGACATCGTCGTTCCGGGCTCGCACTTCGCGAAGATGCAGATCCAGGCCGGGCTGCTGCAGAAGCTGGACAAGTCGAAGATCCCCAATCTCGCCAACCTCGACCCGGCGATCCAGGCGCAGCTCGCGAAGATGGACCCGGGCAACGACTACCTCGTCGACTGGCTGTGGGGCTACACGACCGTGGGCATCAACGCCGACAAGGCGAAGAAGGCGCTGGGCAACCTCCCCATGCCCGAGAACGCCTGGGATCTCGTCTTCAAGCCCGAGTACATGGCCAAGCTGAAGGGCTGCGGCGTCTCCTTCCTGGACACGCCCTCGGAGATCCTGCCCATCGCCCTCAACTACCTCGGCAAGGACCCGCGCAGCAAGGACCCGGCCGACTACAAGGCCGCCGGCGAGATGCTCAAGGCGGTGCGCCCCTACGTGACGCGCTTTTCCGGATCGGGTTCGGACTACATCGACCAGATGGCCAAGGGCCAGCTCTGCGCGGTGATCGGCTGGTCGGGCGACATCATGATCGCCAAGGACAAGTCGAAGAAGGCGCACAACCCGCAGGACCTGCAGGTGCTGCTGCCGAAGATGGGCGGCCTGCTGTTCTTCGACACCATGGCGATTCCCAAGGATGCCAAGCACAAGGAGAACGCCTACAAGTGGATCAACTACATCCTGCGGCCCGAGGTGGATGCCTCGCTGACCAACAAGGTGTTCTACGCCAACCCCAACAAGGCGGCGATGAAGTTCGTCGATCCGGCGCTGGCGAAGGACAAGGCCGTGTTCCCCGACGCGGCCGAGCTCGCCGGGATGATCGCCCCCGACACGCCTGACCAGGGCACGCTGCGGCTCGTCACGCGGACCTTCACCAACTTCAAGGCCAACCGGTGACGGACGCCGCGATGAGTGCGGTCGGGGACGACGGCGGCTTCCTGCGGATCGAATCGGTCACCAAGGACTTCGGTGACTTCCGCGCGGTGGACCAGGTGCGCCTGGACATCGCGCGCGGCGAGATCTTCGCGCTGCTGGGCTCGTCAGGCTGCGGCAAGACCACGCTGCTGCGGCTGATCGCAGGCTTCGAAGTGCCGTCGTCGGGGCGCGTCGTGCTCGATGGCGAGGATCTCGCCGGCCGCCCACCCTACGAGAGGCCGATCAACATGATGTTCCAGTCCTACGCGCTGTTCCCTCACCTGTCGGTGTGGGACAACGTCGCCTTTGGCCTGCGGCGCGACCGGCGCCCGAAGCCCGAGATCGCCTCGCGCGTCGAGGAGATGCTGCGCCTGGTGCAACTCGCCCCACTCGCCCGCCGGAAGCCGCACCAGCTTTCCGGAGGCCAGCAGCAGCGCGTGGCCCTCGCGCGCAGTCTCGCCAAGCGCCCGAAGCTGCTGCTGCTCGACGAACCGCTCGGCGCCCTGGACCGCAAGCTGCGCGAGGCCACGCGCATCGAACTCGTCAACATCATCCGGCAGGTCGGCGTGACCTGCGTGGTGGTCACGCATGACCAGGAAGAGGCGATGACGATGGCCTCGCGCATGGCGGTGATGAGCGAGGGCCGCTTCGTGCAGGTGGGCAGCCCGTCCGAGATCTACGAACGCCCGGCGACGCGGTTCGTGGCCGACTTCGTGGGCAGCGTGAATCTGATGGACGGCACGGTCGTGGCGAGCGGCGCCAGTCATGCCGAGATTCGGTGCGCAGACGTGCTGCACCGTGTGGATCGCGGCATCGCGGGCCAGCAGGGCGAGCCGGTGACCGTGGCGATCCGGCCCGAAAGGATCCTTCTCACGCACGAGAAGCCCGCCGGCGACGCCAACCAGGTGCAAGGTGTGGTGATGGCGCAGTCGTACTTCGGCGACTACACGATGTACCACCTGGGCTTGCCCAGCGGTGCCCGCCTGAAGGTCCATGTCGGCAGCCAGGCTCTCGGAGAGGCTCCGGCACGGGGCGATGCCGTGTGGGCGCAATGGCTGCCGACCTCGCAGGTCGTGCTGACCGGGTGAAGACGCCGTTCGCGTTCAAGGCCCGGCGTGCCGTCATCGGCCTGCCCTACGTGTGGCTGCTCGTCTTCTTCCTGCTGCCCTTCGTGATCGTGCTGCGCATCAGCTTCGCCGAGATGGAGGGCGCGAGGACCGCCGGGTTCCACCTCGGCAGCTACGCGACGCTTCTCAGCGACGAGATCTATCTCTCGACCTACGCACAGTCGCTGATGTATGCGGGCATCACGACGCTGATCTGCCTGGCCATCGGCTATCCGTTCGCCTACTTCATGGCGCGCGCCTCGGCCACGGCCCAACCATTGCTGCTGATGGGCGTGATGCTGCCCTTCTGGACCAGCTTTCTCCTTCGCGTCTATGCCTGGAAAGGCCTGCTGGACGCGGAGACCGGCTGGGTCGGCCGGCTGCTCGGCCACGTGCATGCCGACCAGCTGCTGCTGCCGCTGGGCCTCATCTCGGCACCCGGGCAGTTCATGTACACGCCCTTCTCGCTCATCCTCGGCATGGTCTACACCTACCTGCCCTTCATGGTGCTGCCGCTGTACGGCACGCTGGCCAAGCTGGACCTGCGGCTGCTCGAAGCCGCGCAGGACCTCGGCGCCACGCCCTGGCAGGCGTTCTGGCGCATCACGGTGCCGATGTCGAAGGCCGGCATCCTCGCGGGGTCGATGCTCGTCTTCATTCCGTGCGTGGGCGAGTACGTGATCCCCGAGCTGCTCGGCGGCCCGGAGACGCTCATGATCGGCCGCGTGCTGTGGGACGAGTTCTTCTCCAACAACGACTGGCCGATGGCGTCGAGCATCGCGGTGACGATGGTGCTGCTCGTCATCGTGCCGCTGGCGGTCTTCAACGACAGCCAGGCGAAGGCGGCGGCCCGATGATCGCCACGCGCACCGCCCGCTGGACCAGTCGCGTGTGGCTGGCGCTCGGGTTCGCCTTTCTCTACCTGCCGATCGTCTCGCTGATCGTCTTCAGCTTCACCGATTCGCCGGTGCCGAACGTGTGGGCGGGCTTCAGCCTGCGCTGGTATCGCAAGCTGATGGCGGACGACGCGATCCGCGAGGGTCTCTTCCTCTCGCTGCGTGTCGCGGCGGGCACCGCCACCGGCGCCATCGTCCTCGGAACCCTGGCCGCCTTCGCGCTCCAGCGCTTCCCGCGCTTCCGGGGGCGCGTGCTGTTCTCGGCCATGGTCAGCGCCCCGCTCGTCATGCCCGAGGTGATCGTAGGACTCTCGCTGCTGCTGATGCTGGTGCTGGTCCAGCGATGGCTCGGCGTGCCCGAGCGCGGGCTCGTCACCATCTGGCTGGGCCACCTGCTGGTGGGCATCGCCTATGCCACCGTGGTGATCGGCGCCCGCCTGCGCGACCTGAATCCGCAGTACGAGGAAGCCGCGCAAGACCTGGGCGCCCGTCCGCTCGAAGTCTTCTTCCTCGTCACGCTGCCCATGATCGCGCAGTCGATGGCGGCGGCATGGCTGCTGACCTTCACCCTGTCGCTGGACGACGTGGTGATGTCCGCCTTCCTGTCGGGGCCGGGCTCGACCACGTTGCCGCTGGTGATCTTCTCGCGCGCGCGCCTGGGGCTGGACCCGACGGTCAATGCGCTGGCGACCGTGGTGGTCGCAGTCGTCGGCGTGTTCGTCCTGGTGACGAGCTACTGGATCGCATCGCGGGAGCGGCGGCGCTTCAGGGAGCTGGCGCAGGGCAAGGGCTAGGCCCTTCCGATCCGTCAGCCGTGGTAGTGGACGAGCGTCTTCGTGGCGCTCACTTCCTCCAGCGCGAGCAGGCCTTTCTCGCGGCCGTGGCCGCTGCGCCTGGTGCCGCCGAAGGGCAGCTCGACGCCGCCCCCGGCGCCGTAGCAATTCATGAAGACCTGCCCGGCCTTCACCGCCTTCGCCACGCGATGCAGCCGGCCCGAGTTCTCGGTCCACACCGCGGCGAGCAGGCCGTAGTCGGTGCCGTTGGCCAGGCGGATCGCATCGGCCTCGTCGTCGAAAGGCAGCACCGCGAGCACCGGACCGAAGACTTCCTCGCGCGCCAGCGCGGCGTCGCGCGGCACCGGGCCGAAGATGGTCGGCTTGACGTAGTAGCCGGTCGCGGGCACGCCGTCCTCGATGGCGCCTTCGGCGATCACCGGGATGCCGGCGGCGCGCGCCTCGTCGATGTAGCGCTGCACGCGGCGGTGCTGGGCGGGATTCATCACGGGGCCGCAATCCTTGTCCATGTCGGGCGTGCCGACGCGCACCTTCGAGAAAGCCTCGGCGACCCGCGCCACGAAGCTGTCGTAGATCGATCGCTGCACCAGCAGCCGGCTGCCCGCGGTGCAGGTCTGGCCCGCGTTCTGCACAATCGCGCGCACGATGATCGGCACCGCGCGATCGGCATCGACGTCCTCGAACACGATCTGCGGCGACTTGCCGCCGAGCTCCAGCACGCACTTGACCGCGTTCTTCGCGGCCGCCTGCTGCACCAGCGTGCCGACTTCGTTGGAGCCGGTGAACGAGATGAAGTCGATGCCCGGATGCCCGGCCAGCGCCGAGCCCACCTCTTCGCCCAGGCCGGTGACCACGTTCAGCGCGCCGTCGGGCAACCCGGCGGCGGCGGCGATCTCGGCCACGCGCAGCGCGGAAAGGCTGGTGTCCTCGGCCGGCTTGAGCACGGTGCCGTTGCCCATCGCGAGCGCGGGCACGACGGTGCGGCCCAGCATCTGCGCCGGGTAGTTCCACGGGATGATGTGCGCCGTCACGCCCAGCGGCTCGCGCACCAGGCTGACCTGGTGGCCATTCAGGAAGGGGATGGTCTCGCCGTGCACCTTGTCGGCGGCGCCGCCATAGAACTCGAAGTAGCGCGCGAGCACTTTGATGTCATTGCGCGCGGTGCTCATCGGCTTGCCGGTGTCGCGTGCTTCGAGCTGCGCCAGTTCCTCTTCGTGCGCGAGGATCGACTGCCCGATCGCGATCAGGATGCGGCCCCGCTCGGTCGGGTTGAGCCGGCCCCAGGCGCCGTCGAGCGAGGCGCGGGCCGCGGCCACCGCGAGGTCGACTTCATGCGCACCGCCGCGCGGGATCTGGTCGAAGGTTTCGCCATCGGCGGGCGACACCACGGGCAGCGTGCGGCCGTCGCTCGCCGGCAGCCAGCGACCGCCTATGAACATCTGTTTCATCTCGAAGTCCTCTCGTCGTGCGTCAGTGAAATGCGATCGGAGAACTGTAGGCAAGCCCGCGCGAACGGTGAATTGGAAGCTGGTCAAGGTGGTCTTGCCCAGAGTGCAACGCCGGCGGCAAACGCGGACAATCGCGATCCATGCTGCCGGATATCGACTCCCTGGCCCTCTTCGTGCGTGCCGCGGAGATGCAGAACCTCACGCGCGCGGCCGAGGCCAGCCACATCACCGTGCCCGCGGCGAGCCGGCGGCTGGCGCTGCTGGAGCACCAGTTCAAGGCACAGCTCTTCGAACGCCATTCGCGCGGCATGCAGCTCACGCCGGCCGGCGAGCACCTGCTGAAGCTGGCGCGCGATGTGGTCGCCGGCGTGCACAACATGCGCGCGCAGATGGGCAACTACGCGAGCGGCCAGCAAGCGGTGCTGCGCATCCACGGCAACACCTCGGCGATGACGCAGTTCCTGCCGGCGGATGTCGCGGGCTTCCAGGCCGCGCACGCGGCGGTGCGCGTGGTGCTGGAGGAATGCTGGAGCGACGAGGCAGTGCGCCGCGTGCGCAGCGGCGAGGCGGACCTCGGCGTGGTGGTCGAGGGCTGCGACGCCGCCGGGCTCTGGTGCCGGCCCTATCGCAGCGACCGGCTTGCGGCGGTGCTGCGCGTGGACGATCCGCTGCAAGGCGAGACAGTGCGCTTCGCGGACTTGCTCGACCGCGACCTCGTCGGCCTCGAAGGCGGCAGCACGCTCACGCGCCTGCTCACCGCGCAGGCGGTGCAGCAGATGCGGCCAATGGCACTGCGGGTGCAGGTGCGAAGCTTCGAGGCGGTGTGCCGCGCGGTGCAGGCGCGGCTGGGGATCGGCATCCTTCCGCTCGCGGCAGCGCGCGGGTTCGAGCAGGCGCTCGGGCTCAAGGTGCTGCCGCTGTCGGATGACTGGGCGCTGCGACGGATGTGCCTGTGCGTGCGCGGCGAACCGGCCGCGCAGACGCCGATGCAGGCGCTGGTCGCGCACCTCGAAGGCTGCGCGAAGGACGAGGTGCAGGGGGCCTGAGCCCGTTCAGGCCACGCGCGGCATCGTCCTGCCGAACGAGGGCCGCTCGCGCATCGCCTCGGCGAGGGCCTTGAGCTTCGGCGTGGCCGGCAGCCACGGCTGGTCGCCATAGCGGAACTGCTGGTAGTCGTAGAGCACCACCGCACAGATCGTGTCGAGCGTCGGGACGGCCGACCCGGGCTTCGGGCCGGCCAGGGTCGCGGCCATGGCTTCGAGCCGTTCGAGCCCTTCGATCATGCTGCGCCGCCGCCGCAGGCCGACCGGCGTTTCGTCGAACAGCACCGGCGCGGTCACCTTGCGCGTGATGATGGTGTGCACCGACGCATCGATCGCACCGAGCGCCACCCCCGCGCGCGACAGCACCGCGGCGGCCGAAGCGGCATCGGGGCCCAGCAGCCCCGGCCAGTCCGGCGCCGGCCGGGTGGCTTCCAGCCACTGCACGATCAGCAGGCTTTCGGTGAGCGGCGTGCCGTCGTCGAGCACCAGCGTCGGCACGCGGGTCGCGCAATTGGCGGCGCGCAGCCGCGGGTCGTCCGCCCAGGGGTCGACGAGCGTCGGCTCGATGTCGAGCCCCTTCTCGATCATCGCGATACGCGCGATGCGGGCGAAAGGCGAGGTGGTGTTGGCAAGGAGCTGCATCGCGGAATCCTTCGTCAAAGACCCGGGGCCTTCAGGCCGGAAGTGCGCCAAGCTGCTTGAGCAGCCCCAGATTGTCCAGCAGCGCCCAGTGCTCGACCAGCACGCCATCGCGGAACTGGAACAGGTCCAGCACGCCGATGTCGATCTTGCGCCCGGTGGGCTGAAGGTCGCCGAAGGCGCCGGTGTGCGTGCCCTGCACGCGCAGGCGCACCAGCACCTTTTCGCCTTCGCCGACGAAGTCCAGGAGCGGCAGCTTCATGTCGGGAAAGGCCGGCATCAGCGCGTCGTGCAGCTTGGCGACGCCTTCGGGCCCACGCACCTCGAAAGGCAGGCCCGGATCGTGGCGGACGAAGTCGGGCGAGATGTGACGTTCCATCCACGCCGTGTCGCGGGTGAGAAAGGCACGGAAATACTCGCGGCAAAGCTGCTTGTTGGCTTCGATGGTGCTCATGGCAGAGGTCCTCGGAATGTGCGTGGAAGGGTCACACCGCTTCGACCACGAAGCCGATGCGGGGGAAATGCAGGTGCAGGTCGCCGGCCTGCGCATCGCGGCGGTGGATCACGATCTCCTGGTCGCCGGCGGCCACGAGCGTGCCGGCCACCGGCACGCGCGCGTTGTCGTCGGGCGTGATGCGCACCGGGCAGCCGGCGCGCAAGCCTCCCGGATCGCCGTCGGCGTCGAGGTGCGTGACCGGCGCGGGCCGCGCATCGCGGGCCACGGCGAAGGCCTCCTCGGAGGTCATCGGTGTCGGCGAGCCATGCCCGAGCGCGACGATGCGGTCGTACCAGCCGGTGAGCGGCGCCAGGCCGAGCAGCGCGTCGACTTCCGGCGGGCAGTTCTTGCGCAGCAGGTAGATCGTCTGCCAGCACGCGAGGTCGGCCGCGCCCGGCGCATCGCCGAACAGGAAGCGGCGGCCCGACAACGCCTGCCGCAGCCAGGCGAGCTGCGCGCGCACCGCCTGCACGTCCTGGTCGAAGCGCGGCGCCATCGCCTCCTTCGAGATGTCGATGCCCAGGTAGCTTTCCTTGCGGTCCTTGAGGAACTCGGGCGGGATGTGCTCGCCGATGTAATGCGTGAGGACGCTGATCGACGGGATCCACATCTGGCGCTCCCACGCGAAGGCCAGTGCGCGCGCGAGGCCCTCGCTGCCGTTCGGGTAGAGGCTCGGCACCGGATGCAGCCGCTCCAGCGTGGGCAGGATGATGTTCGTGTCGCAGTAGATGTCGGCGCCGATCTGCATGATGGGCGCGCGGCGGTAGCCGCCGGTGAGCTCCGGCGAGAGCAGTGGCCGCGGCGGCAGGCCCGGGATCTCCACCGACCGCCATGCGAGGCCCTTCAGGCCCAGCGCGGTGCGGACCTTCTCCGAAAAGGTCGAGAACTCGTAGTGATGCAGGATGATGTCGTTCACGTGCGTCTCCTTGGTTGTCCTGCGCGCTCAGTACATGATGTGCCCGCCGTCGACCACGATGGTCTGGCCCGAGACGAAGCCCGCGAGATCCGACAGCAGGTAGAGCGCGGTGCCCACGAGGTCGTCCGGACGCTGCTCGCGCGACAGCGCCCGCGCCTTCAGGAAGCTCTGCTGCCATTCGACCGGCCGGTTCTTCGTCGCGTCGGTGAGCACGAAGCCCGGCGCGATCACGTTCACGCGCACATTGCTCTGGCCGCATTCCTTCGCGAGTCCCTTGGTCATCGACAGCACGGCGCCCTTGGTCGCGACGTAGTGCAGGTAGCCGGGCTGGCCCGCCACCGCGACGACCGAGGCGATGTTCACGATCGAGCCGCTTTTCTGCTCGCGCATCGCGGGCATCACCGCCTTGCAGCACTGCCACACGCCCTTGACGTTGACCTGGAAGATGCGGTCCCACTGGGCCGGGTCCAGCTCCTCGAAGGGCGTGAGCTTCACTTCGCGGAAGTAGGCCGCGTTGTTGACCAGACCGTCGATGCGGCCGAAGCGATCGAGCGCGGCGCGCGCCATCGCCTGCACCGATTCGCTGTCGGCCACGTCCACGCGGACCGCGATCGCCTGGCCGCCGGCGGATTCGACGGCGGCGACGGTTTCGTCGGCCGGGTTCATGTCGGCGACGACCACGTTCGCGCCCTGAGCGGCGCAGCCCACGGAGAAGGCTTGTCCGATGCCGGTGGCGGCACCGGTGACGATGATGGTGCGGCCGGCGAGAAGGTCGTGGGCGGGCATGGCTTGTCTCTTTCTCTGCGTTGGAGGATGGGGAACCAGGGGAATCCGCACTGTGCGGCAGGCCCGCCCCGGAAGCCATTTCAAAGAGATACAGGCTGTGTTGCCCGTGCTGCAACGGCACCCTGAAAGCACGCCTGCCTACAGGGGCATGCGCCGTCCGATGACGGCCGCCTGCGTGGGCTGCCCTACGCTCTGCAGCATGCAGACCGCCGGGAGATCAGCATGGCCGCGAACGCACGAGTGAAGGGGACCGTCGAATACCGCGCGGGCGACGGCCCGCTGATCGCGATCCCGGAAGGGCCGCTGGAGGTCCAGGTGGGCGCCGACAGCGCGGTGCTGAGCTGGGGCGATGCGGGCAATCCCCAGATCACCGCGATCCCGATCGAAGAGTACGAGCGCTACGTCGAGCAGGGCCTCATCGAACTGCAGCCGGCCTGAGCGAAGGGCCCACGGCGGCTTCAGCCCGACCGCGGCGGCTCGAGCGGCAGCACGCGATCGAGCAGCGACTGCAGCTGCTCCAGCGCCACCGGCTTGGTCAGGTGGGCGAAGAAGCCCGCGTCATAGCTGGTCTCGCGGTCGCTTTCCTGGCCGTAGCCGGTGACCGCGATCAGCGTCGGCTGCTGGTGCACCTCGATCCGCACCCGCTTGGCGACTTCGATGCCGCTCAGGCCCGGCAGGCCGATGTCGAGCAGGACCACGTCCGGCGACTGCGCCTTGATCGCGTCCAGACCGGCCACGCCGTCGTAAGCAACCGTCGCCTCGTAGCCGAGGGCTTCGAGCAGGAGTTGCATCGTCTCGGCCGAATCGCGGTTGTCGTCGACGACGAGGATGCGCCGCCCGCGCGCGTCGTCGTCGTGCCTCTCGATCGCGGTCGCAGGCGCCGGCGTCAGCGGCAATTGCACCAGGAATTCCGCGCCCTCGCCCTTCTTGCCGCTGCTGAACGCACTCACCGTGCCGCCCTGCAGGGTGACGAGCTGCTGCACGAGGCTCAGGCCCAGGCCGAGTCCGCCCTGGCTGCGCGCAACGTCCTGCTGGCCCTGCGCGAAGAGGTCGAAGACGCGCTTGAGGTCGGGTATCGGAATGCCGGGCCCGTCATCGCTCACGATGATCTCGGCCAGCGTGCCGTTGATGGCGAGCCGAAGGTCGATATGGCCTCCGGGCGGCGTGAACTTCGCGGCGTTGCTCAGGAGGTTCGAGATGATCTGCACGATGCGCGCCAGGTCGCCGATGACCCACGGGTCCGTGCCGGTCTCGACGTGCAGCGTCTGCGACCGGGCGCTGAACATCGGCTGGATCGACTCCACCGCCTGGTTCGCCGCGTCGCGCAGGCGCACCGGCTTGGCCTCCAGGTGGATCTTGCCGCTGGTGATGCGGCTCACGTCGAGCAGGTCGTCCACCAGCCGGGTGAGCTGCCTGAGCTGGCGCACCACGGTGTCGCGCACCTTCTCGACGATCCGCGTGTCCGACGCGCCGCGGTCGAGCAGCGCCATCGCGTTCGAGATCGGCGCCAGCGGATTGCGCAACTCGTGGCCCAGCATCGCGAGGAAGGTGGCCACGCGGCGCCCCTCATCCTCCAGGCTGCTCACGCGGCGGCGCTCGGTCAGGTCGCGCGTGACCTTGGCGAACCCGCGATGGCGCCCCGAGGCGTCGTACAGCGCGGTGATCACGACGCTGGCCCAGAAGCGGCTGCCGTCCTTGCGCACGCGCCAGCCTTCGTCCTCCATGCGCCCGTCGCGCAGCGCGAGCCGCAGTTCCTGCTCGGGCCAGCCCCGGGCCGCGACTTCCGGCGGGTAGAACACCGAGAAGTGCTTGCCGATGATCTCGGACGCCTCGTAGCCCTTATTCTTCTGCGCGCCGAGGTTCCAGCTCACGATGTGGCCCGAGGGGTCGAGCATGAAGATCGCATAGTCCTTCACGCCTTCCACCAGCAGCCGGAAGCGCTCTTCGCTCGATCGCAGGAGTTCGTCCTGCCGCCGGCGCTCGCTGATGTCGCGCGTGATCTTCGCGAAGCCCCGCAGTGCGCCCTGCTCGTCCATCACGCGCGTGATGACGATGCTGGCCCAGAAGCGGGTGCCGTCCTTGCGCACGCGCCATCCCTCGTCCTCGAAGCGGCCGCTGGCCAGTGCCTGTTCCAGCTCGTGCTCGGGCCACTTGCGCGCCAGCAGTTCCGGCGGATAGAAGATGCTGAAGTGCCGGCCCAGCACCTCCTCGCGTTCGAAGCCCTCGAGGATGCGCGCGCCCTCGTTCCAGGTCTGGATGAAGCCGTGGGGGTCGAGCAGAAAGATCGCGTAGTCCGAGACCGCCTCGACCATCAGGCGAAAGTCGGCGTCGCTGATCTGCATCGACGGGCGGAGGCTCGGCGGTGGTGCTTTGGGGTCTTTCATCGGGCGTTGGACATCCGGCGGCATTTTGCAGCCGTTGGCCGACAGCCCACGTCGGCGGACGCCGCTTTTCGCCGTGGCGGCAAGGAAGCAATTTGGATATCGACAGGCGCATTCCTTCGTGGGCGCCACGCGGCCGGAGGGAAAGAATCTGCAGCCTGATTCACCTCACGTTTTCCCTTATGACGCAACGACTTTCCCTGCCGCGCCGGCGCTTTCTTCAAGGCGCGGCGGCCATCGCCCTCCCCCTCGGTGCCGCCGGCGCGTGGAGTCAGGCCGCGGCGCGCGAACTGCGCATCGGCAACCAGAAGGGTTACCTGAGCCTGCTCAAGGGACGCGCCACGCTCGAAAAGCGGCTGGCGCCGCTCGGCGTATCGGTGAAGTGGACCGAGTTCACCGCCGGACCCGTGCAGCTCGAGGCGCTGAACGTGGGCTCCATCGACTTCGGCGACGTCGGCGAAGCGCCCCCGATCTTCGCGCAGGCCGCCGGCGCGCAACTGGCCTACGTCGCGGCCACGGTGCCGCGCCCGGGGTCCGAAGGCGTGCTGGTGCCCAAGGGCTCGGCCATCAGGACGGTCGCCGACCTCAAGGGCACGAAGGTCGCCCTCAACAAGGGCAGCAACGTCCACTACTTCCTGGTCAAGCTGCTGCAGAAGCACGGTCTGCAGTACGGCGACGTCAACGTCGTCTTCCTGCCGCCGGCCGATGCGCGCGCCGCCTTCGAGAAGGGCTCGATCGACGCCTGGGTGATCTGGGACCCCTTCTTCGCCGCCGCGCAAAGAACGCTCGACGCCACGCTGCTGGCCGATGCGGCAGGCGTGGTGGGCAACCGCGCCTACTACTTCTCGTCGCTCGACTACGCGGCGAAGAACGGCGACATCATCAAGGTCGTGATCGAGGAGCTAGACAAGATCGACCAGTGGGGCCAAGCCAACAGGAACGCCCTGGCCGGCGAGCTGGCGCAGATCTGGGGCATCCCCAAGCCGGTGGTCGAGACGGTGGTGGAACGCTCGGCCCTCGGCACCGGGCCGATCACCAAGGCGATCCTCGGCGAACAGCAGCAGATCGCCGACACCTTCTTCGAACTCAAGCTGATCCCGAAGCGGATCAATGTGCTGGAGGCGGCCGCCCCCGGTCTCGCCTGATGGCGGTCGGCGCGCTCGGCGTGCCCTCGGATGCGCCCCGCCTGAGGCGCAACCAAATGCGTAAATTTGTAAGCGATCGGAGGACCCGATCGTTTGGCGTCCGCCTACGAATCACCGGGTGCGCCCGGCCTCCAATGCAGCTTCCCTCCGGCAGGAGGCCGGCACGGCGGTCGTGACCGGCTTGTCGGGCCAAGGAACGAACATGGGTGACGCCACAGGTCCAAGTGCCCCGAAGAATGAGCCAGCTGCCACCGAGCCCTCGCGCCGCAGCTTCATTCGAAACGCGATCCTCTACGCGATGTTCGCCGGCACCGGGGTGAGCATGTATGCCTGCGGAGGTGGAGGAGGTGGCGGGGGCGGCGCCGTCTTCGGCACGGGCTCCGGCGGCAGCGCCAGCTCTCCGCCGGAGACGACGCCGATCTTTGCTCAAGGGGTCGGCAGCGGCGATCCCCTGTCCGACCGGGTCATTCTCTGGACCCGCATCACACTCGCCAGCCCCGGCGCGGTCAACCTGAGGTGGGAGGTCGCGAGCGATCCCAACTTCGGCGCGATCGTCGCGCGTGGAACGATGGGCACCGGGCCGGAGCAGGACTACACCGTCAAGGTGGACGCCACGGGACTGCAGCCCGCGAGCGTCTACTACTATCGCTTCTATCTCGGCTCCGAGCCCTCGCCCGCGGGGCGCACCAAGACACTGCCGACCGGCAATGTGTCGCAGGTCCGGCTTGCCGTGATCTCGTGCTCGAACTTCCCTGCGGGGTATTTCAATGTCTGTGCCGAGATCGCCAAGCGGACCGACATCGATGCCGTGCTGCATCTGGGCGACTACATCTACGAGTACGGACCGCTGGGATACGCGTCGCAGCTTGCGATCGCGATCGACCGCGAGTCGACGCCGTCGCACGAGATCCTGTCGCTCGACGACTATCGGCAGCGCCACCGCCAGAACCGCACGGACCCGGACCTCATCGCGATGCACGCAAAGATGCCCGTGATCGCGGTGTGGGACGACCACGATGTCGCGGACAACGCGTGGTCCGGTGGCGCGCGCAATCACGACCCTGCGACCGAGGGAAGTTTTGCTGCGCGTCGCGCAGCGGCGACGCAGGCATTTCGCGAATGGCTGCCCCTGCGCATGCCGGATCCGGCGAACACGCAGAAGATCTATCGCTCGTTCGACTTCGGCACGCTCGCCTCGCTGCACATGCTCGATACCCGTCTGATCGGCCGCGACGAGCAGGTCAGCCTCGACACCTACCTCGCAGGCGGTGCCTCCGACCCATCGCGCCAGTTGCTGGGCGCCGAGCAGTCCGCCTGGCTCTCGGCGCAGATGGCGGCATCGACCGCGACTTGGCAGTTGCTCGGCTCGCAGGTGCTGATGGCGCGCATGGAAATTCCGCTGAGTGTGGCGAGCGCATTCAATGCGCAGACCCTCGGCGAGTTCCTGCTGGCCCAGTCGACCCCGGAGCCCCTGCGCAGTGACGAGCAGCGTGCCTTGCTCGCGCAGCGGCGTGTCCCCTACAACCTGGATGCGTGGGATGGCTATCCGGCCGCGCGCGAGAGCGTGCTGGCCGCCGCACGTTCGATGGGCAAGAACCTCGTCTCGCTCGCCGGCGACACGCACAACGCGTGGGCGAGCAACCTGACCGACGCCAGCGGCCAGCGCGTGGGCGTGGAGTTCGGGACCGCCTCGATCTCGTCGCCCGGCTTCGAGCGCCTGCTGCCGCTCATCAGCAACACCGTGCTGTCGGATGCGTTTCCGAAGATGGTGAAAGACCTGCGCTATGCCGAGACGAGCAAGCGCGGCTACATCGCCATCACGCTGACGCCCGCAGAAGTCCGCGCCGATTTCACCGAGATCAGCACCGTGCTGAGCCGCGACTACACCGCACGGCTCGCCAAGAGCCTTCACGCCCTACCGGGAGCGACCGCCCTCGAAGTGCTGCCGGCCTGAGCCCGTGCGTTTGCGCGACGGCGCCCGGCGCAACGTTGAGCCGCGCACTACCAGTTCCGGCGCCGGGCCGGCCACCCTGCGACGCGAAGTGGTGCCGGGCAGGTGATCGAACAACCGGTCGATCGCCAGATGGGCCACCTCGTCGAGGTGCAGGTTGATGGCAGTGAGCGGCGGCTCGCAGGTGCGAGCGCGTATGCCGTCGTAGCGCGTGGCGATCATCACTTCGTCGGGTACGTGACGGCCCGCCTGCGCAAGGAAGCGCCCGGCATGATCGATGCGCATCACCACCTCACCCAGTCCTTCGGCAAGTCACTGGCCTACGGCGAGCCTTCGGAGATCTTCCGGCGCGTGTGGGTGCCGCTCGAATCGAGCCTGAACGACGAGTTCGTCTACCCGTTGCGGTGATGCGTTCCACCCTGGCGGTGTGCTTCCTGGTGGGCCAGTTGATGTCGCTGGTCTTCCTGCTCGTCGCCGGGCAGGTGCGCCGGCCGCAGTTGGTGGCGGCCGCCGAACTGCTTCCGTCGCTGGGGGTGGGGCGCTACTCAGTCACCTCGTGCACCACCGCATCAATGAACGTTTCATGCGTACCTTCGTACAGCTCTTCGCGGTCGCATCGGGGGCAGTGCTGCTGGCCCGGGCATTCTGAACAGGACGATCGAGGCGCCCTGCCGCCTCCACTGAGCCACCCGTTGCTATTGCTGAATCTTTCCATCGCTGCTGATGATCGACAGCTCGACGTATTTCGAGCCGGCCCTCGCGCCGGGTCTGAACCCGACGGCATAACCTCCGAGGTCGTAGTCGTTCATGGCGTTCAGTGTCGCAGTCATTGCTTCGCGGGTAGGCGTGCGTCCCTGCCGCCGCGCGGCCTCGATGATCACGCGGCCCGCGATGTAGCCCTCCATCATCATGTAGCTGACCGGCACGTCGAGCTTTTGTGCCCTGGCGGCCTCCGCGAACTCCCGGGTGAGCCGGCTGCTGCTCTTGTACGGGTTGGGCGTGACCTGCGAGATGACGACGCCCTTCATCTGTTCCTCGCCGAGCCGCTGGGACAACTGCTCGATGTCTGCGCCCGAGTACGCGAACAGTTGCGCCGCGCCGCCCTCCATGCGGTAGCGCTCGATGAAGGCCGCCGTGACCGCTCCGTTGGCCACCATGATGATGGCCTGGGGCGGCGCCTTGAGAAACGCCGACACCAAGGACGCGGTGCTCTTGCTGTCCGGCGCATAGGCGGCGCGAATGACGAAGGCGGCCTTCGCCCGTCCGGCCGCCTCGTCGGCCGCCGCGACCACCGCTTCGGCCCCGGCCTCATGGAGCAGGCCCAGACGGGTGATGCCCATGGTCGCCAGGTGCTCGGTGAGCTTGGCCAGTTCGTCGCGCACGTCGGCCCGCACGTTGAAGAGCAGGGGATGCGAGGGCGGAATCCCGGTCGTGCGATAGCCCACGAGCGCCAGCCGCTGCTGGTCCAGGATGCCGGAGGCCAGCAGCGCCGCCAGATTGCGGCTGCCGAAGTAGCCGGCCAGCACGAGTGGGCGTTGTTCCGCGACCAGCTTGCGCGTCTGCTCGACGGTGGACGCGGGCTCGTTGTGATCGTCGGCGCGCACGAGCGTGAAGGTGTTGCCGTTCACGCCGCCTTGCTTGTTCACACTGTCGAAAGCGAGTCGCAGGCCGGCCGCGTAGCTCATCCCCTGCTTGGCCTCCAACCCCGTGAGCGGCGCCACCTGGCCGACCACGATGTCCGCGGCGACTGCGCTCGTCATCATCGCGCTTGTAATGGCGGCCCCAAGAATCCAGCGGGCCAGGCTGCGTGCATTCATCAGTGTCTCCGAAAGATTTCCAAGCATTCGGCCCCCGCTCGCCGTAGGCCTGATGGATACAACTGTATCTATATGTAAATTCACTGTGAAGACACTTTCCCAGGAAATGCAGCGGTCTCACTCGTCGCGGTTACAGTGCGTGGCGCAGGTGGATCCACCCTTGTGGCCCTGTTGACTGCCGGAGGATGTCAATGCTCAAGCCCGGTTCGAGGCGCTACGCTGCCGCCGTCATTGCTCTCGTTGCGCTTGTCGCCGCACTGTTGGCCTACATCGCCTACCAGCAGCGGTGGACGTTCATTCCCCAGCAGCGCCTGTACGTCCACGCGCCCGATGCGGCCGGAATTGCCGAGGGCATGCGGGTGACAACGCGTGGGGTCGTCATCGGCAGCGTTCGCAGGATCGAGTTGTCGACGGCGCAGTCCGCGGACCAAGGCGCCAGGATCGAACTGGGCATCGATCACGGCTATATGGCGGGCCTGCCGAAAGGAACGCACGCACGGCTGGTCCAGGACACCACGATCGGCCAGCCGACGATCGACCTCGTGCCACCGCGCGGCGGCGCGCAGCCGCTCGATCCCGGCGAGGTGCTGGCTTTCGAGCGCAACAAGGATGGCGGCCAGTTCCTGCAGGAGATGCAGGCGGCATGGATGCCCGTGATCGCGGATGCGCGCAAACTGACCGAGAGCCTGACGGACCCGGATGGGGCCTTCCAGCAGACCCTCAAGGCAGGTCAGGACGTCGTGTCGAAGATGCCAGCGATCGCCGAAAAGACCGGCGAGGTGATCGATCAGACCAGGCAGACCGTCAAGACCATCGAGAGCGGTGCCGTGGCGACGATGCAAAGGGCCGGCCGCACCATCGAAGTCGTGGAGCAGGCAGCGCCGGCGGTGATCGACAAGGTGCAGCAGGCCGCGGCAACCTCGCAGAAAGCCAGCGCCGATCTCCAGGCCATGGTGGCGCAGGCTTCCGACAAGCTGCCGGGCGTGCTCGACCAGGTGCAGGCCGCCGCGACGCAGACGAACCAGATGGTGAGCAGTGCGCGTCAGACCTGGCCGATCAGCATGTTGACGGGCACGCCCACCACGCCGCAGTCATTGCCGATCGACAGCATCGGCGGCCTGCCGCTTCCTGGAGAAGCGCCATGAACCGCGCGCGCCGATTGATCGCCTGCGTGCTGTGCGTGGCAGGAGCGGTCCTGCTTGGGGCGTGCTCGACGCCGCCCGCACGCTCGGCGGCGCAGATCCAGGCCCAGGGCCTCGGCACGCAGGGGATGGATCGCGTCAAGGGCGGCGACCTGCCCCGCGCGCTGGTGTTCTTCCAGCAAGGCCTCGTGGTCGCGCAGTCGATCGAGGACGATGACGCCATCGCAGCCGCGCGGCTGAACCTGGCCACGGTCTATGTCGGTCTGGGTCGCCAGGACGAGGCGCTCAAGCAACTGGATATGGTGCTGGACGAACCACGACTCGCGTTCAGCGCGGACCGGCGTGCCGAAGCCGCATTGAGGCGCGCGATGGCCGTGCAGGCGAGCGATCCTGCCAGCGCCCAACAATCGCTCGATCGGGCTGGGGCCCTCTGCGGCAGCGGTTGCAGCGTGAAGGGAAAGATCCTCAATCTGAAGGCCTACGTGGCATTGCACGCCGGCCGTGCCGAGGAGGGATTGCGATTGGCGCAACAGGCCCACAGCGCGCTGCCAAAGGACGATGCACTGGAACGGGCGAACGCACTGCGTCTGCAGTCGAGCGCCTACATCGCCTTGAAGACGCCGGCCGCTGCAGCACCTCTGCTTCAGGAAGCGTTGAAGCTGGACAAGGCCGCGGGCGCGAGCGAGAAGATCTATCAGGATCTGCTGCTGCTCGGGCATGCGTCCACGGACAAGCCGGAACTCGCCAGAGACTATTGGGCCAGGGCCCACGACGTGGCGGTCGCGGCGAAAAATGACGCGGGTGCCGCGCGTACGGCGAGATTGTTGGCGGCGGCCGCGCCATAGCGGTCGCAAGCCTTCCGCCCTGCTCGTTCATCGTGACAGCAATCGACGCAGGCGGCTGGGCAGGCTTCGCCGGGCTGCTTCCGGTGCGGACGCTTCGCAGTCGCGGTAGATCTCCCGCTCCAGTTCGAGACACTGGCCGAGCGCCGCGAGATTGAGTTCGTTGTACGCCCACACCCCATGGACCACGAAGTTGCCAGGCGTTGCTGAATCCGGCTGTGGGCTGATCGTGACACGGTGCGTTCCGATGCGTTGCAGCAGTGCGGCGCGGGCAGAGGCGATCTTCAAGCCGTCCTCGTAGGATGCGACGTCGCTGCGCAAGGAGAAGCTCACGGTCTGAACGGCGAGGAAGCGCTCCGAAATGAAAGAGATGACCTCGAGGAGCACCAAGGGGTCGATGTTCCGCGTTCCGGCCTTGAGGAATCTCGTGGCAATGAACCGGGCAATATGAACGTTCGTTCCAGCTCGGGTCACGTGAATGGGGTCAAAAGTTCCCAGTTGAATGCTTCGGTCGTAGACGTATATCGGTTCGCCGAGGACATAGGGGGCAAGATCCGGCCCGCTGATACGCAGTTCTTTGAATGTCATTGTTGTTTCGAGGCGACGTTCATGCCCGGCCGCACCTGGCACCCACGCTGCGCAACATCAGCGCTTCTGGCCGACCCGAGGGGCGTCCCCATCGATGTCGATCAACAGGCCGGGGACCGTCAGGAGGCGCAGCGCGTCGATCTGGCTGTATTCCTGGTCGTTGGCAAGAAAGCGCATTTCGCATTCGCCGATCCTGATGCTGTCGCCGTTCGCCAGAACCAGCGTTTCGACCTTGACGCCGTTCACGAACGTGCCGTTGCGGCTGCCCAGATCCTTCAGGGTGACGAACGCCGGACCCACCATGATGGACGCATGCACGCGGCTCACCTGGTTGACGTCGATCACGATGTCGTTGGTCGAGGCGCGACCGATCTTCGTTTCATGTGGCCCCAGCAAGACCTGCCGGGTCTTCCCGGGGTGCTCCATCAAGATGAGCTTTGGCATGTTTCTCCCTTTTGCGCATGCGACTCCTGCATGCACTGTGGCCGTGCGCTTGTTGGGCGTCTACTGCCCAAAGGGGAAGTTGCAGCCGCCTGCCGGAGATGGCTGTCAGGTCGAACGGCGGACATGCCGCCAGGCTGCACGTCGAGCGCTGCCCCTAAGGGAAGGCGGGCGCGTCGGCGGGAATGACTCCGGCCTCCTGGGTCAGTCGCGAGAGCGTCGCGACCGACCGCACCCCCAATTTCGTCATGATCGCCCTGCGGTGCAACTTCACGGTGCGCTCCGAGATGCCGAGGTCGCCAGCCATCTGCTTGTTGAGACGCCCGCGCAGGAGATGAGAGAGCACTTCGACCTCTCGGGCCGAAAGCGCGTCGAAGCGCTCGCGCAGCGAACGTCGCCGGGCCTGCGCCTCTCGCTCCTGCGCGTTGCGCACCAGGGCGCGGCGGACCGCGTTGAGCAGCTGTTCCAGGGGCGCGCGCTTTTCCAGGAAATCCTCCGCACCCCCGCGCATCGCGCGCACGGTCGAGGCGATGTCGCCGTGGCCGCTCAGGAAAAGAAGCGGCAGCGGATTGGATGTCCGGGCCAGCGCCGTCTGTAGATCGAGTCCGTTCAATCCGGGCATCTGCAGATCAGCCACCACGCAGCCCGGCGCGTCGGCGACGGAATGCGCGAGGAATTCGCTCGCGGACAGGAAGGTCTGCACCGTGAATCCGCTGGCCCGCAGCAGTCGCGACGTGGCCGTGAGGAACGAGACGTCGTCGTCGACAAGATAGACGGTAGGTGGGGCTGCGTTCATGCCGCGGCCAACTCCGTAGCCACCTCTGGGGCAACAGGCAGCGTGAAGCGAAGCCTCGCCCCGCCATCGTCGAGATTCTCCGCCCACAGCCGACCGCCGTGCGTCTCCACGAGGGTGCGCGAGATCGACAGGCCCATGCCCATCCCGGTCGCCTTGGTGGTGAAGAATGAACTGAAGACCTGCTCGAGCCGGTCGGGCGGGATGCCGACGCCGTTGTCGGCCACGGCAATCTCCACCGCCCGCGCCCCGTCGAGAACAGCGGTCACGGCAATGCGGCGGACCTTCCTGCCCGCCTCTTCGATCGAGTCCATGCCATTGGAGATCAGGTTGAGCAAGACCTGCTGCAGGTGCACGCGGTCGCCAAGCACCGGCGGAACGTCGTCCGCGATCTCCAGCACCAGACTCACCTGCCGCGCTGCGGCGTCGGGACGCGAGAGCGCCGCGACATCGCCGAGGAGTTCGCCCACGTGAAGCGGCTGCATGTCGATCTCGCGCCGCCGGAGCAGCGCGCGCATACGGTCGATGACCGCGCCGGCACGCTGGTCGTCGCTGAGGATGTCGTCGACGATCGCGCGAATCTCGTCGAGATCCGGCGAGCGGGTCTCCAGAATGATCGACGCCGCCTCCGCGTTGCGCTGGATCGCACCGAGCGGCTGGCTGATTTCATGCGCCAGGGCCGAGGCGAACTGGCCCATGACCGAGACCCGCCCCGCGTGGACGATCTCGTGCCGCAGCTGCAGCATTTCCCGCTCGGCCTGCTTGCGCGCGGTGCAGTCGGTGCAGGCGCCTCGCATGCGGATGGGCCGGCGACTGGTGTCGAGGTCGACCCGGCCTTGCGCTGCAATCCAGCGGATACGGCCATCCGCCAGCACCAGACGGAATTCCGACGTGTACTCGCCACCGTCTGCGACCGCCTTCGCCAGCGCCTGCCGGACCACGTCGCGATCATCGGGATGCAGTTTCAGCAGCATCCGCTCCAGATCCACCGCTTGCGTGAGTGCAAAGCCGAACAGCTCGCGCCACTTGGCGCTGGCCCAGAAGTCGTTCCGCGCGAAGTCCCGGACCCAGATCCCGACGTCCGCAGCCTCGGCGGCCAGGTTCATTCGCTGTTCGCCTTCGCGCAACGCGTGGACGAGCTGCGATGCGCGAAGTACCTCTCGACTCACCTCGTACCCGATCAGGACGATGATCCCGGGGTAGACCAGCTTGAGCGTGGTGGGCGCCTTGATGACACCCCAGAACAGCAGCGCGGACTGCCCCGCGGCAACGAGCAGCAGAAAGGCAAGGATGCCACCGACCCTGAGCGCCGTGCGCCTGTTGCCGCGACGCCAGGCGGTGATGCTGGCATCGGCCACGTAGATCAGAATCAGCAGCACACCCAGTTGCCCGACCAGCATCCATGGATTCGGTACGCCCACGGGAACGGAAACGAGCTCGCCGAGGAACGCAACGCGACGCAGGTCCGTGATCTCGTTGTAGTTGAGATTCTGTCCCGTCGTGAAGTCGAGCAGGAGCGCGATCGTGCGCAGCCCGATGGCGCTCCACGCGAGCCACAGGCGACCCGCCTTCAGGTACACACGCACGAAGGCGACGAGCGCCACGAGCAAGAACCATATCGGCACATGGACCCACTTCAGCGCGGCGGCGAACTCTTCGGGCGTTTGCGCTTGAATCATCCGCAAGTCGCAGAACACGAAGCCCGTGGTCGCCACGGCCATGAGCGCAAAGAAGAGGTAGGGCCTGGCCGTGCGATCTCTGATCCAGACCGGCAGGAGCACCCCGGCGAGCGTGAGACACGCCGCGGCGACCATGGACCAGATGACGGTGATCCAACTCACGACCACTCGCGGCCGGGCAAGCGGATCCGGTCGGCGGGATTCTCCGGACGCCGCACGGACGGGCCGATCCGGGCTGTGCCGGCAGAGGTATGCAAATGGCGATTAACAGGAATGTGCATCTCTTCGAAGTTGCGCCGACGCGCCGGGCGGGAAATCACTCAGCCGGCAAAGCAGGAAGTTCGATTGCCGATTGCAGCAGCTTGGGCGCACTATTCTTCCCCAACTTCGCGCTTGCAAAAGATCTCCGCGGTCCGCGACACCGGGTCGAGGCAGAACGCCTCCACGTAGCGCGGCCCACTCACGTCGTTCAGGTACTGGACAGCCGACGTCTGGTTGAGAAGATCCTGGAACGTGAACTCAGGCGCGATGACCTTCACAAGCACGTCGCTCCGCTCGAAATCGAGCGCCAGCACGAGGGCCAGTCCTTCCAGTTCACCATCGGCTGGGTGCAGTGGAGCCTTCGCGACGAATCGAACGACCCGATTGCCGATCTGCGGAAAGAATTGATGCATCCGCTGCAGCACCAATAGCGCATCGCTCGCGAATTCGGCCACCACGCTCGCTGGGTACATTGGCGACGCTTGGTCCAGCGTGATCTCGAGTGCTCCGTCGTCCGGCGCACTCTCCACCACATGGCTGATGTGGGGATGCAGCTCGCCGACCACCAACGGGGCGGAGACCAATGGCCGGGGCAGTTCGCGGCCCTCTTTGTCCATCAGGATGGCGCCTCCGAACGCGAGGAAGATCGCCGCCAAGACCATGAAGAAGATCCATTCGGGCCACTGCGCTACGCGCAGGCTCCGGCGCGCCGGCGGCGGCGTCTGCCGGGCTCCGTAAGGGGGGCGCGGGGTCCCCGCATCCAGCGGCGCCCGCGAAGTGACGATGTCGCCGGGAAGCACCTCCCCCGCCGCATCTCTGGCTTCATGCCTTCCTCCCGAGGATTCTGCGTTCATTCCACTTCCCAACTTGCCATCTCCGCGTGCGGTTGATCAACAGGAGCACCGGGCTCCGGTCGGCTGCAGGTGTCGCTTGTTCCGGTCAGCAGACAAGATCGTGCGCAGCAACCTGCAATTTTTCAATGCCACTTTTTGGCAACATCAGTTCCGATTTGGGCCCTCCGAATCCAACTGCACGTCGATCCAGCCGCGCAGGCTGTTGACGAAGGCGATGGCCTCCGCGCGCGCCAGATCCTCGACCCGCACGATGCCTTCCAGCATCCGTCCGACAGCAAGCGCCTGCGCCCGACCGACGCCCGGCAGCAGACCGCATGAGAGCGGCGGCGTGATCCAGCGGCCTTGCCGCTTGACGACGACGTTGCCGCGGGTGAACTCCGTGACCTCACCGGCCTCGTTCCAAAGCAGCGTATCGAAGATGCCCGCATCCGGCGCGAAGGCTTCGTAGTGCGCGCGCCGCGTGGTCTTGTGACGCACGAACTCGCTGTGGGCTTCGCCGAGGGCAGTGGGCGCCATGCGAACGCGCGCGAGCCCCGCGTGGTCGACCATCGGTGTCGCCTGCGCCTCGAAACGACCATCGGCGTGGAGCAGCAAGCGGACGCGTTGCACGCCCTTCGAGTGTTCCGACAGCAGGCGATCGAGCGCGTGGTCAGCGGCCCTGCGGTCCCAGGCATACCCGAAGTGAGCCGCGCTGGCTCCCATGCGAGACAGATGCGCATGGGCATGGCGGGCAACGCCCTCCTCGATGCGCAGCGTCTCGAGCAAGGCGAACGGCAGACTCGCCCGACGGACGAAGGTTGCCTTGTGCCCCCACTCGGCCCATTCGCCATCGAACCCGGCATCGATCGTGATGCCGCTTCCGATGCCGCAGCGCGCCGAGCGTTCTTCATCGATCTCGACCGTTCGGATCGCCACATTGAAGGTGGCTGCGCCACCCGGGCGAACCACGCCGACCGCGCCGCAGTAGACGCCTCGCGCATCATTTTCCAGTGCGTGGATGGCACGCATGGCCTCGACCTTGGGTGCGCCGGTGACCGACCCGCAGGGAAACAACGCGGAGAACACGTCGGTCAAGGTCGCGCCGGGCCGTGTTCGCGCGGTGACATCGCTGGTCATGGACCAGACCGTCGGCAGCGCCTCCGCATGAAAAAGACGCGGCACGGCAACGCTGTGAAGCTCTGCGATGCGCGAGAGATCGTTGCGGATCAGGTCCACGATCATGACGTTCTCCGCACGCTCCTTCACACTGGCGCGCAGCGCAGCCAGCTTTGCCGCGTCCTCATGCGTGTTGGCGCCGCGTGCCGCCGTTCCTTTCATCGGTCGGCAGAGGATGCTGCCGTCCGCACGCCAATCGAAGAACAGTTCGGGCGAGACCGAGAGCACCTGCCGGGACCCGGTGTCGATGAAGGCCGCATAGGTCCCGGGCTGGAAGCGTTGCAATGCGGCGAAAAGATCGCTTGGTGAGCCCTCGTGCAGCGTGCCATGCAGGCGGCCCGTCAGGTTGACCTGGTACACCTCGCCCGCGGTGATGCGACGGTGGATGTTCGCGACACCGGCACGCGCCGCCGTCTCCTGAAGGGCCGTGTGCCAGTCGAGCCATGCCGTATTGGCGTCCGGGATCGGCCAGGGGCCGATCTCGTCGAAGACACCGAACCACGCCACGGGTCCGGGACGCGGCCGGTGCGTGACCCAAGCGGAATCGAACGCCGCCGCCGCTTCGTAGCACACAAAGCCCACGCACCAGCGCCCGGCCCTCGCGTGTTCGTGAACCGCGTCGAGGACACCACGCACTTCGTGGATCGACTCGGCAGCGAGTACGTCAACCGGAGATTCGAAAGCGCCGCGAAGCGCCGGTGTATCTGGCCCCGGCGAGATGAAATCGATCGAGACCCGGACGGGCGTGATGTTTGTCACAGGCAGAAAGGGGCGCGTCCTGGTTCGCAGTGGAACTGAGGAGGGCGGCGGCTCGTCATGTTGCGCGCCACGCGGCTATCTCCGCTCGGGTTCGAGCGCCCGCCGGCCCTTGTCGGTCAACGAGACGAGCATCTCGTCCTCGTCCTCGGAATCAAGTGCGTGCACCAGTCCGGCGGCTCTCAGTGCAAGCACCTTGTTCACGCAATCGTTCTCGCGAACGAGGATGGGCTGTCCTGCCTTGCCCATTTGGGCAAGCAATTTCAGGGGCATTCTCTTGTCTCCATTCTTCAAGCAATCAAACCTGGGACGACACTTGCGTTCGGCGCTGACCATCGGCGATGGCGAGGACTCGTCGCCGTCGTTCGTTCACTGGCAAAAAGGCGCGATTCTGGCTGCTCGAGGTGGACGAAAAAACGGCGGTCTGTCACATATGTGGGCGTGGCCATTGCGTACGTGCCCGCCGGACGCTTGCGATGAAAATGGACCCATGAGAACGAACGACCTGGGCGGCGTGGGGGATGAGCGCGATGCAGCGGTGCAAGGTTGGGCGTCGCTGGCCGATGGTCGGACTTCAACCCGCCGTTTCACCGACAGCCCCGTACCGGACGAATGGATCGCGCAGATGTTGCAGGAAGCGCGGCGCGCGCCCAGTGGGGCGAATCTGCAACCGGGCGAGTTCATACGCATCGACGGCGCGGCGCGCCGGAAACTGTCGGACCGCCTGGTGGAGATGTACCGGAGTGGCGCTCCCCAGAACGAGGACTACAGCTACTTCCCCATTCCCATGCCCATGACCCTGCGGCGGCGTCAGGTGGCCGCCGCTCAAGCGCTCTATGGCGCGCTTGGCGCAGCGCGCGACGACCAGGAAGCACGGCGCGAGCAGTTCGAACGCAACTTCCGTTTCTTCGACGCGCCGGTCGCGCTGGTGATCACCATCGATGCGCGCATGGGCAGCGGTTGCTACATGGATCTGGGCATGTGCCTGTACGGCTTCATGCTGGCGGCGGCCGCGCGGGGCCTGGGCAGCTGCGCGATCGGCGCACTCGCTTCCTACCCCGGTGTGGTGCGCGAGGTGTTGGGGCTCGACGCCGGCCAGTCCATCGTGTGCGGTCTCTCGATCGGCTATGCCGACCCATCGGCCCCCGAGAACATGGTGCGCACTGTGCGACGCGACGTATCGGACTACCTGCGCGTGATCCGATAGCGGCGGCTAGAGTCTTTCGACCAACGCTGCCGATCCGAGGCCACCTGCCGCTGCGATGCTGGCGAGCCCCAGTGCGCCTCGCGATGCTTCGCGCGCCATATCGGCGAGAAGACGGACCAGGCTGACGGCTCCGGACGCGCCGATGGGGTGCCCCCGTGCAAGCCCCCCTCCTCCGCGGTTGAGACGCTCGGGATCGATGCCCAGCGCCTCCGCGAACGCGATGGCCTGGACGGCAAAGGCTTCGTGCAGTTCCGCGCCCCAAAGGGCCGCTGCCTCGACGCCGTGCCGATGAAGCAAGCGCTTGGTCGCGCGCGCTGCTGCCAGCATGGGCATCTCCGGCGCGGTGCCCCTTGCAAGCGCGGCCCGCCAACGCAGCAAGGGCGGCGCTCCAAGGAGGGCCGAAGCCTGTGGCGAGGCCATCAGGACAAACGCCGCGCCATCTGCCTGCGGCGCGATCGAAAGCCGGCTCACCGCCGTGGCCCGTCGATCGAAGTCCGATGAACCCCACTGATCCGAGATCGCCTCGATGGGCATGCGCGCCGCGCGTTCGACAGTCAGCGCGCGCGCATAGCTGTCCCGCACGGCCGCTCCGATGGGAACGATTTCCGAGGCCATGTGCTCGCGCCATGCAAGGGCCTTGGCATGACTGCCGACCGCATGCGCATCCTGCGCCGTCCGCGTGATGCCCGTCTGCGCGGCGTATCGGGCCGCAGCCAGCGTCAGGTCGGGGTCGCGCGATGGGTCGGGCGCGAATGCCGGCCGCTCGTAGGACACCGGCGCCTCATCCTGAGCGAGCGGCCGATGCTGCCGGATCGGCGAGCGGCTCCAGGCCTCGACACCGCCCGCCACCACCACCTGCGCCTGCCCGGAGGCGATCAACCCGGCGCCCATCGCGACGGCATCCAGCCCCGAGCAGCACTGCGTGTCGACCGAGAAGGCTGCAGTGCCATCGGGCAAGCCGGCGGCGAGCGCGACCATCCGTGCCGGATTGCCGCCCGCGCCGAGCGCGTTGCCGCAAACCACCGCATCAACAGCTGATGCACCGATGCCGCCCCGCGCCAGCAGCGCCCTGACGACCGGCGCCGCGATCTCATGGGCAGCCAGGCAGGCAAGCGCCCCACCCCGGGGCACCACTGCACTGCGGGCCCAAGCGAGCAAGACCGGCGCATCCGGTGTCATGAGTTCGGAAGCTGCCAAGGCAGCGCTTGCCAGTCAGCGGGTCCCTCCGGACTTGCAGCCAGATACCGCCCCAGGGCGGCATGATCGGTCTTGCCGCCCGTCGTGCGCGGCCAGCGGGCACAAACATAGACCCGCCGCGGCGTCTTGTAGGGCTCCAATCGAGTCCTGCACCAGTCTGCGAGCGTCGCGCGATCAATGGGCTGAAGCAGCGCGAGGACCGCCACTGCATGCAGGCCGCGCACGCCATCGGGCACAGCCTGGACCGAAGCTGCCGCAATGGAGGGGTGATCGGTCAGGACCTGCTCCACTTCCTCGGGAAACAGGTTCTTCCCTTGCACGACGAACATGCGCTGCTGCCGACCCACCAGGTGGAGCACGCCGTCGGCATCGAGATGGCCCATGTCCCCCACGGACAGCCATTCGCCGTCGCGCAGGATCGTCGCACCGCGAGCCAGTGAAGGTGTCACGTAGTCGGTGAACACCATGGGGCTTCGCACGTAGATCAAACCCGGAGATGCAGCGGGAGCCGAGTCGTCGCGTGCCGCGCCCGCCCTGTCGATGCGCAGATCCACGCTCGCAAACGGGCGCCCCACGGCCGTCGCCGGCAGGTCGATGCGGCTCTCGGTCCAGGCGATGAAGCTGGTCTCGGAGGCGCCATAGAACTCGACGATGCGCGCGTTGGGAAACAACGCCTGCAAATGCGGCGTTCGCACCCGAGGCCATGCGGCGCCCCCGATCATCACCAGTTGCGTCTCCTCGATGGGGCGCAGGCCGTGACGATGAGCCTGCTCGATCATCAGGATGAGTTGGCTGGGCACGGCGATGAGGCTTCTTGCATCCCCCTGACGCACCGTGTTCAGTGCGGCGCCCGCCGAGAAGCGCGTTTGCAGGCGCACGCCGGCGCCGCTCCACAAGCCCATCAGTGCACCGAACAGGAAGAGCGAATGCGAAAGGCGTCCTGGCGCCAGCAATGGGGTGCGCACAGCCGGGCCGAATGCTTCGAGGCAGGCCTCGAAACTGCTCGTCCAGGAGCGGTGGCTTCGCACGAAGCCCTTGGGGACGCCCGTGCTGCCAGACGTGAAGCCCACGTAGAACGAGCCGGGAGGAAGCGTCAGATCGCGCGCCGGCGCCCCGGTCGACGAGGCGCCCAGCAACTCCGTGACCTTGCGTCGCATTTCTGGCGACCAGTCGGGGTCACCGACCACGGCCGCATCGCCTGCCGCGAGGATCCTCAGAAAGCTGACGAGCTGCTCGCCCGGCGTGCCTGCTTCGTCGACCCACACCGGCGCGGGGCCGAGCGCACGAGCATGTGGTCTCGCGGTGGCAGCGATCCGATCGGACAGCGCCTCGAAGCTCAAGCGCAGCGAGCCATCGTCGATGGCCGTCGCCTCCGGTGTGCGGGCGGCCCAGTAGGCGATCGGGTCGTGAACGGTTTCGAATTCGATCGGCGAAGCAGTGCGCGCAGCGCCAGCGGCGTACGAACGCTCGCTCGCATGATCTGGATCCAGCATGGCCAAGCGGCGTCGCTCGGCCTCACTCGGCCAGGAGCCAATGCGGCAATCCGCGCACGACCGTCTGCACGACCACCGCGCAGATCGCGCATTTGACGAGGTCGCCCGGGATGAACATCGCGCTGGCGAGCGCGGCATGCTGGACGGAGAGCTTGGCGATCAACGCGAGGCCAGCGATGCCGAAGGCATACACCACGCCGATACCGCCCACCAGCGCCGAAACGAAAGCGCCGGCCAGCAGCGCGCGGCCGCGGAGGTGCGACAGGCGACGCATCACAAAGCCACTCGCCGCCGCACCGAATGGCCAGCCGATCAGGAATCCGGCCGACGGCGCGACGAATACGCCCAAGCCGCCCCGTCCCCCGGCCAGCAGCGGTATCCCCAAAGCGACCGCAAGCAGGAAAAGGCCGACCGCGAGAAAGGCGCGCCTCGCGCCGAGCAGGCAGCCCGCGATCATGACGCCCAGAGTCTGCAGGGTGATCGGGACCCCAAAGGGCAGATCGATCTTGGGGATCATCCCCATCGCAGCAATCAACGCTGCGAAGAGTGCGACGTGGGCGAGGGTTTGGGAGGAATTGACCGAAGGCGCTTTGTTCATGTTTGTCGTGGGGAGGACGACCCCCGATCGATGGATTCGGCCTGTGGCCTGTGAGGAGTCGTTCCTTGGTGAACTTGATGTCGAAGGAACTGTCCGTGCAAGGCGCCCTCGTCTGCTGATCGAGCACTTTCCAGGAGAAGGTCTTCGTCGCCCGGCTCACCCTTGGCCGCGCGAACTTCCATCAGGCATCGCCTCAGATATCCCATGGGTCGTCCTTCGCGTATGCGCTCTCGGGCAAGCCCGGCACAGCGGTGAGGCGTTCAGCCACGAGGCCGCAGTCGGTCCCGGTGGCGCGATGGATCTTGGACTCGAGCAGGATTCGGAACATGGGAAGTTCGGAATGGAACAGATGAATCTGGATGGGTCGCCCCACCTTCATGACGGCGGCGTCGCGAAGCAGAACGCGCGATTCTGACAATGCCGACGCTCTCGAAAAACGGCGGTGGGTCACTTTTGCGCCGGCGCATGCCTTCCTCGCGTGCTGGAGAGCCTCGGCTCGGTCGGCGGAGAGGTCAGAGTGCGACGCCGCGCAAGTGGATCCAAGCCATCACGAGCGCTGCGAGGAATACCGTTTCGCCCACCACCAGCGCGATCGGCTTCCAGCCCACCGTCACGAGCTCCTTGAGCTGGGTCTTCATGCCAATGGCGGCGATGGCCGTGACCAGACACCATTGGGAAAGGTCCTTGCCCGCCTGCGTGACAGACGTGGGCACCCAGCCCGTGCTGTTGATGGCGACCAGCAACGCAAAAGCCACCGCGAACCACGGCAGGAGCGGCGGACGCTTTCCTTCGATGCCGCCACCTTGTCGTGCTCGCGTCATCAGGCCCGCGAATGCGATCACCGGCAGGAGCATCGCGACGCGCAGCAGCTTGACGAACGTCGCTGCATCGCCCGTGGCGGGCGACATGCCGTAGCCCGCGCCCACGACCTGCGCCACATCGTGAATCGTGGCCCCGAGGAAAATGCCAGCCTGCACCGGATCGAGGCCTGCCGCGCGCACGATCATCGGGTAGACGATCATCGCGAGCGTCGACAGTGCGCTCACGCTGATGACAGTGAACAGCGTGGCGCGTTCGCGCATCGCGTGGTTCGGCAAGGCGGCGGACAGCGCCATGGCCGCGGAGGCGCCGCAGATGGCGACTGCACCGCCGGTCAACAGGCCGAAGAAGACCCGATAGCCGATCAGCTTGGCGGCCACCATCCCCAGTGCGATCGTGAGCGCTACCGACACCACCACCATCCATACCGGCGCCCAGCCCATGGCCGCGATCTGTCCAGTGGTGATGCGCAGTCCCAGCAGCGCCACGCCGATGCGCAGCACCTGGCGTGCGGTCCACTCGATGCCTGCGGTGCACGTGCCGTCGGCGGACATGAAGTTCATCGCCATGCCCAGCAGCAGTGCGAAGAGCATGACGGGGGCGCCGTAGTGCTGCGAAAGAAAGGTGGCGGCAGCCGCGACGACGCTGCTCGCGAGAACGCCGGGAAAGAGCTGGCGTCCGAGAGCGGGCCAGCCAGCGAGGGTCAAGGTGGACATCTGCGAATGGCTCGGGACCGAGCGCCAGGTTGGGAAAGGGAAAGAAAGATGCGCCCGTCAGAACACGTGCCGAATGCCGACGTCGTAGCCGGTCGACGAATGCGGGACCGGCACCGAGCCATTGACGGCCTTGGTGTAGAAGGCCGGACCTCCCACCGTCAGGTCGGCGCCATTCGTGTTGTCGATGCGCGCGACGGTTCCGTAGAGGGCCGTGCGCTTCGACAGGTTGTGCACGTAGCCGAGCGCGAGCTTTTCGGACTTCGGATTCGGCGCCAGGCCGGGAATGACCTGGTTCAACGCGGCGACGTTGTTGTACTTCACCTCGGTGTAGACGACGCGGATCAAGCCCGGTCCGACCGGCACGGTTGCGCCGATCAAGGCGCCGTTGGCCCCCGGGCTGGTGAAGCCGAATGCGTTCGGCAGTGGCGGAATGGCGGAGAAGAAGGTCTTCGTCTTGTTGTTCGAGTATTCGCCGAACAGCTTGACGAGATCGAAGTCGTAGGTGACCGCTACATTCCAGATGTCGATGACGCTCGTCGTGCCGGCGAAGAACTTGTCGCCGATGGTGCTTCGGCCCCCGGCCACGGCGACATCCAGCGGGCCCTTGGTGTAGCCGAAGCGCCCGCCGACGTAGCGCCCCGCGCGCTGGCTGTTCGGGACGTCGGGCGTGAGACCGCCCGGGTCGTACTTGTTCGCTTCATTGAACGCGTACATGACCTGTCCGTAGAAACCACCGAGGTTCGGCGGCAGGAAATAGCCCACCGAGTTGGAAGCGCGAAGGTAGTTGGGGTTGCCCTGGAAGCCGTTGGCCACCTGGCCCGGGGAGTTGAAGCCGCTCGCGGTGGCAATCAGGTTGATGCCGACGCCGTTGGAAGTGAATGGATCGGCCACGGCGTCGTTCCAGAACGTGGGCGTGTAGTCCCTGCCGAGACGAATCTCTCCCAGGACGCCCGACAGGCTGATCGTCGAGCGGCGGTTGAAGGCAAGTCCTCCGCCCGCCCCCAGGCCGGCGCCGGAGTCGTTGAGCAAACCCGCTTCGAGCCAGAAGCCGGCCGCGGCGCCGCCACCGAGATCTTCCGTGCCTCGGAATCCGAGGCGACTGCTGGCATAGCCTCCACTGTTCTGCCCTGTGCTGCTGGTGGTGACCGCAACGCCAAGCGGTGTCTCGGACCTGTTCGCGTAGTGACTGAGCGTGGCGTCGACCACGCCGAACATGGTGACGGAGGATTGCGCCGATGCTGCGCCGCTGGCGGCGAGTACGGTCATGGCGATCAGGCCTTTGTTCATGGGTGTTGCTTCTGTGGGGGAGATGATGTGGGAGCGACGGTTGGTGCGCAGCGGCGAGTCGCCGTTGCGCCCGGGAACTACATGGCCGTCTTGCCTCCGTTGACGGCCAGAATCTGGCCCGAGATGTACGTCGACCGGTCGGATGCGAGGAAGACAATGGCGTCGGCGACCTCCTCCGGCGTACCAATGCGACCGGCGGGGATGGACGCGGCGACCGAAGCGATCTTTTCGGCGCCTCCCGCAATGCGTTCGAGCATGCCGGTGTCGATCGGGCCGGGCGCCACGGCATTCACGCGTACGTTCGACCGGGCCGCTTCCAGCGCTGCGGATTTGGTCAGGCCCTCGATCGCGTGCTTGCTCGCCACGTACAGGGGGTTCTGTGGGTTGCCGCGGCTTCCCATGGTGGAGGAAAGGTTGACCACGACCCCTTTGCCTTGCTGAAGCATCACGCGCAACTCGTGCTTCATGCTGAGGAATGTGCCCAGCACATTGGCATCGAAGGTGGCCGAATAGGATTCGACCGTCTGGCTCACGATCGACCCGGATGTTCCTTCCGTCCCTGCGCTATTGACGGCGACATCGAGCCGTCCGAAGCGCGCTGCGGCGTGGTCGACGAGCCGGCGGACGTCTTCCTCATGGCTCACGTCCGCGGCCACGAACTCCGCCTCGGCGCCCAGTTCCGCGAGTTCGGCAACCAGCTTGGCCCCGGCTGCGGCATTGCGACCCGAACAAACCAACCGGGCGCCTTCACGCCCAAATGCGAGAGCCGTTGCGCGGCCAATGCCAGCGGTGGCTCCGGTAATGAGGACGACAGCCTCGCTCATTGCACACTCCAGTTTCGTTGAAGACAAGTTGAGGGGCCGGAAGACCGGCGCGGTAGAGACGCAGGGGCCCGGTCAGAACGCGACCGCGTGCCTGCCTTTGAGTTGAAGCATGTCGCGCGCTTCGTCGGGCGTTGCAGCTTCGAGATTCAGCGACCTCAGGATCGAGACCACGCGCTGCACCTGCTGCGCATTGCCCGTCGCGAGCTTGCCCGGTGCGTCCCAGAGGGAATCCTCGAGTCCCACCCGGACGTTTCCGCCCATCGACGCGGCCATCGTGGCAAGCGGAATCTGGCTGCGCCCAGCGCCGAGCACGGACCAGTAGTAGTCCTTGCCGAACAGCCGCTCGGCCGTCCTGCGCATGTGCATCACGTCTTCCGGATGCGAGCCGATGCCACCGAGCAGGCCGAAGACCGACTGGATGAAGAAAGGCGGCTTGAGAATGCCGCGATCGATGAAGTGCGCCGCCGTGTAGAGGTGGCTGGTGTCGTAACACTCGATCTCGAAACGGGTGCCGTTGTCCGCGCAGGATTCGAGGATGTAGCGGATCTCCTTGAACGTGTTGCGGAACACGCGGTCTTCGGAGCCTTCGAGGTAGGGGCGCTCCCAGCCGTACTTGAACTCCTTGTGCCGGCCCAGCATCGGGTACAGGCCGAAGTTCATCGAGCCCATGTTGAGCGAGGCCACCTCCGGCTTGAGCTGCAGCGCGGGTTGCAGTCGCTCCTCCACCAGCATGTTCGGTGCGCCGCCCGTGGTGAGATTGATCACCACGTTCGAGCGCTCTGCGATGACCGGCAGAAACGCGCGGAACAATGCGGGGTCCTGCGACGGCTGTCCGTTCTCAGGATTGCGGGCATGCAGATGAACGATGGACGCACCCGCCTGCGCAGCCGCAATGGCCTCGCGGGCAATCTCATCTGCGGTGATCGGCAGGTATGGCGACATGGTCGGCGTATGAATGCCGCCGGTGATCGCGCAGGTCACGATTACTTTGCTCTGTGGAGCAGCCATCGAAGATTTCTCCTTGTCAGCATGTCAGCGGTGTTCGCATCGGGTGTCCGTTCGGACATCACGATTCGCTTGCGGGATCGATCGAACCAGATCAGGGCACCAGAACGGTGGAACCCATCGTCTTGCGTCCCTCGAGCGCCCGGTGCGCTTCGGCCGCATCGGCCAAGGCAAAGCTCTGCCTCGGCTCGCTGACGATGTGCCCGGCGAGTACATGGTCGAAAAGCTCCCGGGCCATGTCGAGCATGTGAGCGCGTGGTTCGATGTAATGCCTCATGGCGGGGCGGGTGAACCAGATGGAGCCCTTCGTCGCCAGCCGTCCGGTGTCGAAGATCACCGGGCCCGAGGTTGTGCCGTTGCTCACCATCGTTCCGCGAACCTGCAAGCAGTCGAGCGAAGCCTCGAGCGTGTCCTTGCCCACGGAGTCGTAGACCACCGGCACGCCCTTGCCGTCGGTGATCTCGCGCACGCGCTTGGCGATGTCCTCGCGCGAGGTCACGATGGTGTGGGCGCAACCGTTGGCCTTGGCGATCTCGGCCTTCTCGTCGGTGCTGACGGTGCCGATCATGGTCACGCCCATCGCTCGCGCCCACTGGCAGGCGATGAGACCGACGCCACCAGCCGCGGCGTGGTAGAGGATCGTCTCGCCACCCTTGAGCGGGTAGACCTGGCGGAACAGGTACTGCGCCGTCATGCCTTTCATGATGAGCGAGGCCGCCGCGCGATCCGTGATGCCGTCCGGCAGGGGGATCAACACATTGGCGGGCATCACGCGGGCCTGTGAGTAGGCCCCTTGCGGGCCCACCAGATAGCCCACGCGGTCGCCGACTTGGATGTCCGTCACGCCGGGGCCGACGGCTTCGACCACACCCACCGCATCGGTGCCGATGCCGTTGGGAAGCGCCAGCGGGTAGCGGCCGATGCGGAAGTAGATGTCCGCGAAGTTGACCGCGATGTAGCTGTGACGTACGCGTGCCTCGCCGGGCCCGGGGTCTCCGACTTCGACGTCTTCCAGTTTCAGGACGTCTGCGTCTCCTGTCTCGTATATGCGAATGGCCTTGGTCATGTGCGTCTCCTTGGGTGCCGATGGGACGCGATTCTTGCGGCGGAGATCAGGGACTGAAAGCGCGCCGTCCGCTTTGCCCCAAACGAACAAATTCGTGTCCCGGATAAGCAAGTTTCGCAAGCGGCCCCGCCAGATACTGCAAGCGTTGGTGAACTCGACTTCGCATGGATATAGGAGACAAACATGAAACTTCGGCAACTTGCGCGCGCCACCCTGCTTCTGGCGAGCTGCTCGCTCTCTCTCGGCGCGTCGGCCTTTGGCGAGAAGCCACTCAAGGTGATCGTCCCGGCCCCGGCGGGCGGAACGATGGACATCGCGGCCCGGGTCGTCGGGCAGCAGATGTCCCTGGACATGGGCCGGCCCGTGATCGTGGAGAACCGCGCCGGTGCGAGCGGGTCCATCGGACTCGCCACCATGCTGAAGGCAGAAGCCGACGGCAACACGATTGCGGTGGGTGCGAGCAATCTGCTGGTGGAATCGCCGCAGATCATGAAGGTGCCGTACGACCCTCTGAAGGACATCACGACCGTCGCCAGAGTGGCGTACTCCAGCTATGTGCTGGTGACGGGCGCGAACTACCCGGCCAAGGACTTCCAGAGCCTCATTGCGCATCTGAAGACTCGCAAGGGCAAGTCCAGCTTCGCGAGCTATGGCACGGGTACCGTGTCTCAATACTCGGGATTGATTCTCAGCAGTCAGGCCGACCTCGGCATGCAGCACGTGGGCTATGCCGGATCGCCGCCCGCGCTCCAGGACCTGATCGGTGGCCAGGTGGACATCATGTTCGACGGCATGGTGACTTCCTTGCCGCTGATCAAGAGCGGAATGCTTCGGGCCTACGCCGTCTCCAGCACGAAGAGGTCCCGGTATCTCCCCGACGTGCCCACGATGCCCGAGCTCGGCTACCCGGAGCTGCAGTTCCAGGGACAGATTTGCTTCTATGGCTCCAGCAAGCTGTCGGCCGATGTACTGGCGCAGCTTCAGGCAAGCATCAAGAAGGCCGCGCAAACACCTTCGGTGCAGCAGAAGCTGATCGACATCGGCCTGGAGCCCGACGTGAGTGTCGATACGCCTGCCCTGCTCGCGGAAAACAAGGCCCTGTCCAAGCGCTACGCCGCCATCGTCAAGAAGTTCGACATCCAGCCCAACTGAGCGACGTCACGCATCCCACATGGAGACCGTCATGAAGATCAGACAAATCACCCCCAGCATCGGTGCGCAAGTCACGGAAGTCCACCTCGGCGAGGCGTCGCGCAGCCCCGAACTCTTCGCGTTGATCAAGTCCGCATTGCTCAAGCACAAAGTGCTCTTCTTTCGCAATCAGGAGATCACGCGCGGCGACCACGTCGCCTTCGCGCGATGCTTCGGCGACCTCGAAGATCACCCGGTGGTCAACAGCGATCCGGAGTACCCGGGATTGGGCCTCATCTATCGCAGCGAGAGCAGGCACAGCTACGAGAACGTCTATCACTCCGACGGCCTATGGCGACCCAAGCCGCCGATGGGGGCCGTCCTGCGCTGCATCGAATGCCCGGAGGTCGGTGGCGACACCATCTGGGTCAACATGGTGCAGGCCTATGAAGAGCTTCCGGAAGACATCAGGAAGAAGATCCAGAACCTGCGCGCCAAGTCGAGCATCGAGCCGTCGTTCGGCGCCGTGATGCCACAGGAACAGCGGCAGAAGCTGGACCGGGAGAACCCGCCCGCAGAACATCCAGTCGTGCGTACGCATCCGGAGACGGGCGAGAAGGTCTTGTTCGTCGGCAGCTTCACGACGCACTTCGTCAATCACAACACGCCCGAGAACATCCGCCATGGGATCGACAAGACGCCGGGCGCATCGCTGCTGCTGAACTACCTGTTGAGCCGGGCCTCCATTCCCGAGTACCAGGTGCGCTGGTCCTGGCAGCCCGGAGACATCGCTGTCTGGGACAACCGGAGCACTCAGCACTATGCAGTGAACGACTACTGGCCGGCACCTCGCAAGATGGAGCGCGCCGCCATCCTGGGGGACGTTCCGTACTGAGCATGCGGTGCTCTTCCTGTCTTTTCACTTCTCAACCCAACCCTTCGAGCAATCATCATGAACTTCCTTGACGGCCATCTGTACCCCGAGAACCAACAGCCCTTGATCATCACGGCCGCCCCGTATGCGCCGGGCTGGATCCCCTCCGATTTCCCGGAAGACATCCCGATCACGATGGAGGACCAGATCCAGAAGGCCGTGGATTGCTATGAGGCCGGCGCCCGCGTGCTGCACCTGCATGTGCGGGAAGAGGACGGCAAGGGAAGCAAGCGCCTGTCGCGATTCAACGAGCTGATCGCCGGCGTGCGCGAGCGCGTGCCGGAGATGATCATCCAGGTGGGCGGTTCCATCAGCTTCGCGCCCGAAGAGGGTCAGCCGGCCAAGTGGCTGAGCGACGACACGCGGCACATGCTGGCCGAACTCAAGCCGACGCCCGACCAGGTGACGGTGACAGTCAACACGTCGCAGATGAACGTCACGGAGCATGCCGGCGTCGATGACTTCCGCGGCGTCTCGCGTGGCTTCCCGAACCTGTACGCGACCTACAAGGACATGGTCGTGCCCTCGAACCCCAGCTGGTACGAGGAGCACATTCGCCGCCTCTCGGCCGCCGGGATCCAGAGCGAGTTCCAGGTCTACAACATGAGCAGCTTCGAGACCATCGAGCGGCTGATCCGCCGCGGCGTCTACAAGGGCCCGCTGGTGATGAATTGGGTGGCCATCAGCGGCGGCATGGACCAGGCGAACATCTACAACCTCGCCCACATGCTTCGCGCCGTGCCGGACGGCGCGGTGGTGACGGTGGAAAGCTCGGTTCTGAACGTGCTGCCCATCAACATGATCGGCATCGCGCTGGGCCTGCACGTGCGCTGCGGCATCGAGGACGTGCTCTGGAACCAGACGCGCACGGGCAAGATGAGTTCGGTCGAGCAGATCAAGCAGCTGGTGCGCATCGCGGGCGAAGTGGGCCGCCCCATCGCCACGGCGCAGCAGGCGCGCGAGATCATGCAGATCGGCGTCTTCTACAAGACGGTGGAGGAGACACTCGAGAAGAATGGCTTCTCGCCGAACCGCAAGGGCGCGCACCAGGGCTTCCTGCGCAAGCAGGAGTGCATGTAGGCCCGCAGGCCGGGGCGCTCAATGGGGCGGGGCCGCCACCACGAGCGCCCGCTTGCTCCATTGCGACGCGCTGCAGCCGAACGACTTCTGAAACCAGTGGCTGAAGCTGCTGGGACTTGAAAAGCCCAGCAGCTCGGCAATCTCGCCGAGCCGCAGGTCGCTTCCCTGCAGATGGTGCGTCGCCAGTTCGGCACGCACGTGGTCGAGCAAGCCGCTGAAGGTGAGACCTTCCGCCTCCAGTCGACGATGCAGCGTGCGGCGATCGATTCGCAAATGCCTTGCAACCTCCGCCGCCGTGCAAGCGCCACCCGGAAGCAGTGCCAATATGAGTTGGCGACAGGTTTCCTGCGCGCTTTCGGTGCGATTGCCGAGAGCGGCCTCCAGATATTTCCGGGCAAATCCGGCCGCCACCTGGTCCACGGCCTTGCGCGGCTTGGACAAGTCACTCGCCCTGCACACCAGGCCATTGAATTCCTGATTGAACCTGACGCTCCGTCGGAAGAACGTCCGGTACGGGGAGAGGTCTTTCGGCGGACGATGTGTGAAGCAGACTTCAAGCGGTTGCCAGTCTTGCCCGATCAACTCGCCAAGCATCTGAAACATGGTGCCGACAGCCAACTCCACGGACTGTCGCATCTGCAGCCCGGGACTCGGCAGCAAGTCTTCCCGAATGATGACGACGCCGCCCGCATCTTCGACGCGGATCGTCAGCGAGGCATTGACGAGCTTGAGATACCGGCACAGCGTATCCAGCCCATCCCTGGGTGTCGCCTCCTCTTTCAAGACCAAGCTGATCGGTCCGAGGGAGGAGAGCTTGCGCTGCGCCGCAAGGCGCAGCGCGAAATCTTCCGTTTGCGTGGCACGGGCCGTGATCTCCAGCAGCTCGCGCGCGGCATCTCTGGGGATCAGCATCTCGGGATCCTTGAGGAACTCCGCCTTCAGCCCCACGGTTCGCATGAAAGCATCAGGATTTCGCCCGAGAGACCTCACCAACTCGACGTATCCGTTCAAGCTGGCGCTGCGTATCAGCCGAGCGATGTGCCTCATGGACCGTCATTTTGCCGAGTCGTGAAGCCTCGAGGTATGGGTCACATGCCCGATGCATGGAGAGGAGCCGGCCGGCTGAGGAGGTCGTTGCGCGACTCAGCCCAGACACGCTCCGTCTCGCCGGAGCGCTTCGCGAAGGCTCTTCGCGCTGACCGCGCGAACATCGGCGCCGGATGATGCACCTTCTGCAGTCATCGCGGCCGCGGTGCCTGCCGCCTGACCGACAGCCATGGAGATGGTCATCACCCGGATCGCAGCCAGCGCCTGGTGCGTCGCCGAGATGCCTCGGCCTGCAACCAGCGCGTTGTCCAGTCCTGCGGGGCACAGGCTGCGATAGGGGATCTGATAGGCATGGTCGTCGCCGAGCGCCGAGTAGACGAGCTCGCCGCCGGCGGCAGGATGAATGTCGATCGGATACGCCCCCGCGGCGATCGCGTCATCGAACTCGACAGGCGCGAGCAGTTCCTCGGCCGTGAGCACATGGTCGCCGAGCACCCGGCGCGTTTCGCGCACGCCGACCTGCGTGCCGAACGCGAGCAGCCGGCCCGACGCGCAGCCCGGCACGTGGGCGCGCAGGTACTGCGCGGCGTTCCAGGCCTGCCTGCGGCCTTCGATCTCCGCGCGCCCCAGGGCCATGGCGTCCGTCGCGTCGATCGCGAGACGGCTGATGTTGAACCAGCCATCCGCCGAATAGGGGTCGCGCGCCACATGCAAGGCGGCGCGCGCCAGCGCCTTCTCCTCGTAGCCGCGGCGCGCCAGGGACGCGAGTTCCGCCGGCGATAGCGCATCGAAGCGCGCGAAGTCGATCGGGCCGAAGCGGAACATCATGGTCGCGGGCTGAAGCGCCTCGCCGTCTTCGAGCGGCAGGAACTGCGCGCCCGCCTGCCGCATCGCGTCCATGTCGCCCGAGGTGTCCACCAGCACGCGCAGGCGGATGCGCACCACGCCGCCCTTGGTCAGCACGCGGACGGAGTCGATCCGCGAGCCCTCCCGCGAGACGTCCAGGAGACTCGCATGCAGCAGCGGTTGCACGCCGGCATCGCGCACCATGTCGTCGAGCACGAGCTTGAGCACTTCGGGTGCGTATTCGACGCGGTCCATCCGGTGGCCGGTCGACATCACGAAGACCTGGTGCGCGGCCGCCGCGCCGTATTCGCGCAGCCGGTCGACGACCTCCTGCGCGAGACCCGCCACGACACGACGGCCGTTGGCCGTCTGCCAGCTGTTGAACTGGGCCACGGCGCCGGCGGTCGCGTTGCCGCCGAGAAAGCCGTAGCGCTCCAGCAGGATCACGCGCGCGCCCTGGCGCGCGGCGGCCACCGCGGCGATCGTGCCCGCCACACCACCGCCGCAGACGAGCACGTCGGTGTCCAGTGGCACGGCTTCCGGGCGTGCCGAAGAAAAGGGCTGGTCGGTCACGCGCGTCACCCTGCCTTGATGCCGCGGGCCTTGATCACGCTGGCGTACCGGGTGGTTTCCGCCTGCAGGAACTGGGCGGTCGCCTGGCGGTCCATCACCATCGGCGTGACGTTCAGCGAGGCGAAACGTGCCTTCACCGTGTCGGAAGCCAGTGCTTGCGCGAGCAGGCCTTCGAGCCGGGCCAAGCCCTCCGGCGGGATGGTTCCCTTGGGCGCGAGCAGCGCGGCCCAGCCCTGCACCTCCAGTGCGGGAAGCTTCAGCGAACGCAGCGTCGGAACACCCGGAAGCTCCGGAACCGGCTGCGGCGACGACACCGCGAGCGCCCGGATGCGGCCCGACTTGATGTGCGGCGCGACGCTGGGCAGGTTCAGGAAACCGAACGCCACGAGGCCGCTGATCAGCTCCGGCAGCAGGGCGCTTTCTCCCTTGTAGGCCACGGGCGTGATCTGCACGCCGGCTTCGCTCGCGAAGATCTCCGAGGCGATGTGCGCGAGCGTTCCGTTGCCGCTGTTGCCCGCTGCCAGTTCGCCGGGGTGCGCCTTGGCCTGCGCAATCAGGTCCTGAAGGGACTTGATGTTCGAGTTCGCGGGCACCACCAGCACGAGGGGTTGCGCGGAGACCATCCCGACCGCATCGAAGTCCCGCACGGGGTCGTAGCCGATCTGGGGGTTGAGCGATGGGTTGATGACCATGCTGTTGCTGGCCATCAGGAGCGTATGGCCGTCCTTGCTCTGGGCCGCCGCGAGGACGCCGATCGCACTGCCCGCGCCCGGCTTGTTCTCGACGATCACGCTTTGGCCGAGCTTCGGCGCGAGCAGATCGGAAAGCACGCGGGCGGACGAATCGGCGCCGCCGCCCGGCGCGAAGGGAACGATGATCCGGACCGGCTTGATCGGCCAGGCTTGCGCCGCCAGTACACGAACGCTCGCGCCGGCGGCGAGCAACGCCAGCATCGAGCGGCGATTGAGTTTGAACGTCATCAGCTTGTCTCCAGGTTGCACTTGCATCGATGATCGGGCGCGGCCGGTATATCGGCAAATACCAAGATTCAAGACACCTATAACATCATGTTAATCAACACCCGACGACCATGAACCTGCGCCAGATCGAGGTTTTTCGCGCCGTGATGCTGGCCGGCTCGGTGACCGATGCCGCACGGCTCCTTCATGTATCGCAGCCGGGCATCAGCCGCATGCTCGGGCACATCGAACTGCAACTGGGGCTCAAGCTCTTCGAACGCGGCCGAAGCAAGCTCAGGCCGACGCCCGAAGCGCAGGCGCTCTATGCCGAAGTCGAAAGCGTCTACCGGGGCGTGCAGCGCATCGAGGAGCGCGCGCGGGACCTGCAGACGGGCGGCGGGCTGCCGCTTCGCATCCTCGCGAGCCCGAGCACCGCGCTCGAGATCGTGCCGCGCGCGGTGTCGGCCCTCGCGGCGAGGTTTCCGACCGCGCGCATCTACATGGAGACGCAGCTCGTGCGCGAGATGGTGGGTCAGCTGGCGCGCAACGAGGCGGACATCGCGGTGTCCACCCTGCCGATCGACCATGCGTTGCTGGTCGGCGAAGAAGTCGGAAGCTGGTCGATGGCGTGCGTGTTCCGAAGCGACCATCCGTTCGCCAAGAAGAAGAGCGTGAGCCTGCGGGACGTGAGGGGTGAACCGCTGATCGCCTTCAGCCCGGACACGCCGCAAGGCCGTCTGCTCGAAGCGCAGGAGGCCAGCAGCCCGCGCGAGTCATCGGCCCGGATCGAGGTGCGCTCCGGCCAGGTGGCATGCGCGCTGGCGGCGTGCGGCGCCGGCGTCGCGGTGGTCGACGAGCTGACTGCGCGCGCGTGGAATCGCAAGGAGCTTTGCTTCCGGCCGCTGCGCGGCGGGCCGGTGCATCCGGTGTATGTGGTGCGCCATGCCAACCTGCCGCAATCGGCCATGGCCCAGGCGTTCGTTGCCTGCGTGAAGACGGCGTTCAAGGCGGCCAGAACGCCGGCCGGGTGACTTCGCTGCCGCGTTGCGGAGAACGAGCAAGAGCCCGGCGGCGAAACCTGCCGCCGGGCTGGGGCCTCCGTTCATGCTGCGTTTGCCTGCGAGAGGCCGCCATAGCCTACGTGAGAGGCCGCACCGGAAGCTCCCGCGTGGACTCTACGCTCACTTGAGGAAGCCCGCACAATCTACCCATGATGCAAGCGATGGTTCTTCATGCTCCCGGCCAGCCGCTTCGGCTGGAGCGGCGCCCGATCCCGCTGCCCGCCGCCGGCGAGTTGCGCCTGCGCGTGCTGGCCTGCGCGGTATGCCGCACCGACCTGCATGTGGTCGATGGCGACCTGCCGCTGCGCACGCTGCCGGTCGTGCCGGGCCACGAGATCGTGGGCGAGGTCGAAGCCATCGGCGACGGCGTGAACGGGCACGCGATCGGCGACCGGGTCGGCGTCCCCTGGCTCGGCCACACCTGCGGGCACTGCGCGTTCTGCATGGCTGGGCGCGAGAACCTGTGCGACACCCCGCGCTTCACCGGCTACGACCGCGATGGCGGCTTCGCGAGCCATGTCGTGGCGGAAGCCGATTTCTGCCTGCCGCTCGGCGATGCGACGCTGGATGCGGCGCACATCGCGCCGCTGATGTGCGCGGGACTGATCGGCTGGCGCAGCCTCAAGGCGGCCGGCGAAGGCGTGCAGCGGCTCGGCCTCTATGGCTTCGGCGCGGCCGCGCACCTGATCGCGCAGGTGGCGGTTGCGCAGGGGCGCGAGGTTTACGCCTTCACGCGGGCGGGCGATGCGGCGGGCCAGGCGTTCGCGCGTTCGCTTGGCGCGGTGTGGGCTGGTGCATCGGACGAGGCACCGCCCGAGCGGCTCGACGCCGCGATCATCTTCGCGCCGGCCGGCCCCCTCGTGCCGCTCGCGCTGCAGGCGGTGCGCAAGGGCGGGCGCGTGGTCTGCGGCGGCATCCACATGAGCGACATCCCCGCCTTCCCGTACCGGCTGCTGTGGGAAGAGCGCGAACTCGTCTCGGTCGCAAACCTCACGCGCGCGGACGGCCGCGAGTTCCTGGACATCGTGCGCCAGCATCCGCCGCAAGTGCACGTCACCACCTACGCCCTCCAGCAGGCCAACGAGGCGATGGCGGATCTGCGCGCGGGCCGGATCGAGGGTGCTGCGGTGCTGATTCCGTGACGTCGATGCCCTGATCGTCGGCAGCGATTCGGTTAGATGCTTCGCAACGGTGGCCTTGTCGGCGCGTGCTGGATGCGCTTTCTCGGCTTGCCAGGGGCAGGGAGCTCCGGAGGGAGCGCATCGATCTCCTCGTCACTGAGCTCGCGTTCCGGCTCATCCGGCGCAGCCGCGGGCCCGGACCGAGGCAGGGGTGCATGCGTCAACGCGGGTGGACGCGCGGACGCGGGAGACGGCTCCTTCGCTGCAGCCTGCCTGGTCGTGGCGGCGTGCGTCATCGCCTTGCCGCGCCGAGCCTCCAGCGCCTCGACCAGCGCACGGAGGTCATTGGCATGACGCGCGTCCCGCTCCGATTGCCGCTGGGCCAGAGACTCGATCTCGATCGCCATGGCCTGCTGGAGGCGCTTCGTCATGCGGGCCTCGTCAAGATCCGGCGCAGAGGAAGGCACCCCCTCCCGCACCGTCAATGCCTTGCGCAGCGACTCTTCATGCTCCTGCAGGCGCCCAATCAACTCGCGCCGAAGGCGCTGCATGAGAATCCTCGCGCAGACCGCGCCGAACAGTCCCCTGCCGATGCATCCCAGCAGGATACCGGCGACCAGATAGATGAGCGGCGGCGTCATACCGGCGCTCCCAGCGATGCGCCCTCCCCTTCCTCCAACTCCCACTTGCGCAGCAGGTCCAGAGGGATCGAATCCGCCACCTGCGAGAAGCGCTTGCCCACCATGCGCTCGGCCTGCTTGAGCAGCACAGCCACGGGGCTGCTCGGCTCATGGGTCTCGAACCATTCGCGTGCGGCTCGGATGGTTGCCAGAACATCCTCTCGCGCGCTTCCGCCGGCGACGGGACGAAAAGCATGCACCTCTTCAGGCGTGACTGGAGATTGTTCGTTCGTCATCTGGACTACCGGTTCGATCTGCGAGGCCTCGCGCGCCACAAAGAGATTCAGCAAGCGCAGAAGTCCTTCCAGCGCAGGCGCATCGCCAGCGAGCTGACGCCTCGCCCATTCATCGATCGCACGCGCATGACCGGCGGCATGCGCGAGCAGATGCACCGGCGCCTCGGCGTCGGTGGCCGCGCGCAGCGCCTCGATCTGCCGGTGCACGGATTCGGGGCTCAGTGCGTCGACAGGGCGAGGCACGGCAAGGGCCCGCTCCACGTCGCGCACGGTCAAACGCATGGCGGTGCTCGAAGCCACCAATATCTCGCGCACGTCACCGAGCAGTCCCTCCGGGTCCGCAAGGCCTGCGAGCGCATTCGCCCTCACTTCGGGCTCGAACTGGCCTTCGATGACCAACTGCGGATGAACGGCGTCGGGCCAGGTCTGCAGCACGGTCGCCAGCATCGAGAGAGACTGCGCGAGCCCCGCTGCCTGCGCGAGCCGCGTGCGGGCGCGGCAGAGCCAGACCAGGAGATGGATGTCCTTCGTGCGCAACAGCAACCGGCGGCAATCGCGCTCGATCTCCGCCCAGCTGGGTGCTTCGGCCGTGCCGACGAAATCGCCGTACTGCGCCTCGCCGCGCGGCGTCATGCGCGACAAAAGGACGGCGTACTCGGCGTCGTATTCGAGGCTGGCGCCGCACGGCGCCTCGTCGCTGATCGGCATGAGCCAGTCAGGCTTCTGTGAACGAGTGGAAGGTGTGCTCTGGGACATGAAATGGAACGAAGCTGCTCAATGGGCTGCTGCGCGGTCGCGCACGCCGATGTACTGCTCGGGCTCGAATACAAGGCCGACCGCATAGTTCTTGGCCGCCGCGGTCCGCTGGCTGCCGGCCGCGAAGCGCGCCCCGGTTCCTTCGGAGCCGCCGAGCCATGTCGACCAGCCGAGCTTCTCCTTGTCTTCGAGACGCGCAGGCGGCGTGCTGTCGTTTCGGACCCGCAATTCGACTTCCCACACGAACTCGTGGCCGATGAAGCCGCGCACCCACTCCATGAGCAACGGCAGATCCTTGCCTTGCGGGGTGAAGCGCAGGTATTGCTCCAGGCTCAGTGGGCCGAGCACGAGTCGAAACTTGTTCTGCCGGTCGGCCACCACCTCGCCCGCGATCGCGCCCATGCCCATCACGCTCGATGTGCGCGGCTCGCCAAGGTGCGTCTGGTCCTCTTCGTCGATGCGAATCCAGTGCATCACGAACTCCTGAAGCTGCACCGGCACCGCAAAGAAGCGCGCCAGCGTGCAGGCCAGGCCATCGGGATTGCGTGCCTCGCGGGTCAGGTGGGTCGAGGCGGCCAGTCGTGCATGCGAAGGCAGCACCGAATCGCGGATCTCCAACGGATCGTGCCCCGTGAGGCGCGCGACGTAGCGGCTGAAGGTCTCGTCATCCGGCCGGTCGAGGCCTGCTGCTGATTGGCTCTGTGCCCACGCACGGTACATGTGCGTGAGGTAGCGGTGATGAAAGATGTCGAGAAAGTCGGCGAGCGTGCCGTCGTTGTAGTTTTCGGCACGGTCGCGGACCCATTCCGTGTAATGCAGCGGCAGCGGACCATTGGGGCCGAGCAAACCGAGGCCGTAGAGCCGCACCGTCGGCACCGCCGGGTTGTTGCCCTTGCGCGCATTTGGAGTGCCCACGCCGGACGACACCTCGTCATCGAGGGGCAATGCCACTTCGGCGATCTCGCGCGGCGCAAAGGTCAGCGCGGCCGTCTGCGCGAGCCGGAAAGGCTCCTGCTGCGGCCGGCTCGCCAGCCCGATGCGCGGCTGGTTCGAATGAACGGCGCCGAATCGGCGCATGAGCGTGGTGAAGCCGAACCTCCACGGCTCGCGGCGCAAGCGCGCCAGCAGCTCCTGCAGGCCGAGGGCCAGAGGATCTCGATCCCGACGCATCAGACGATCCCCCTTCCGCCCATGCGCACCGGCCAGCTCGCGACGGCGCCGCGCTGCATGGATTCGAGCACGGTCTGCGTGAACACGTTGATGCTCACGTGGCGCGCGAGGTAGTGCTCCAGCACCAGCCCGAACAGATAGGGGCTCGTCCCCGAGAAGCCTTCCTCGTCCACGCTCAGGGTGCAGCGCACGCCGCGCCCGTAGATCAAAGGCCCCGCACCCGGCAAACGACGCGTCACCGGCTCGATGCGCGAACCCACGAGGCTTTCGATCTGCCGGCGCTGCACTTCGTTGTCGGTCGTCACGAACAGCCGCAGCATGTCGCGCAGCGCCTGCGCGCCCTCGCGGTGCGGCATGTCCGCGAGCGGCAGATGGTTGAAGCCCAGCTGGCGAATCAGTCGCCATGCCATCGCGCGCTGCGCGAAGGGCGACTTGGGCGTGCTCGGCGGGCGGATGAGGCCGACGCCCCTCACCGGAATCGAGTCGGCCAGGACCAGGTCGTTCTCGCCGTTGCGCGGAACCAGACACGGCAGGTCGCGATTGGTCAGCAGCGCGGTGACCGACAGATGGCGGATCGACTCCGGATAAGGCGCCTCGTTCTGGTCCACCAGCGAAATGAAGACCTCCGTGCCGATGTAGGGCGTGCGCGTGCCGTACTTGCGCGAGGTGTCGGACGCCAGACGCGGCTCGCGCCGTACCGAGAAGTAGCGTCCGTGGTTGCCCTCGTCCTCGTTGAGCGTCTGGTACATCGGCCGGAAATCCATCGCCGCCGTCGTCTGCGCCTGTTGACCGCGGATGTGCCTGACCGAATACACCTCGAAGTCCATCGGTCGGGACCGGTCGGGCACCAGATGGAACTCGGGCTGCGCCGGATCGATCTCGATGCGGTCGGTGCGGCGCTCGAACAGGTTGACGACCGGCGTGCAGAACAGCGCGAACTGCCCCGCATCGACCAGGCCATCGAGCCAACCCGGCGGCCGCGTCAGCAGCACCAGGATCTCGGCCTCCTTCCCTGTCACGCGCGAAAGACCCGGCGCCAGTTGCGTGAGCGTGAAGAAATAGAAGCGCTCCGGGCAAGCGAAATACTCGTGCAGCAGGTTGTGGCCGTGGAAGGTGTTCCACTCCAGCGGCAGCAATCCCTGCCCCGGCTCCAGCCCTTCGTGCACGAGCGCGCCTTCGGTCACCACGTGCGGACGCTGCATCAGCTTGCCCGGCTCGCCCGTGAAAGTCGCCACCGCCGAGGTGTGAAGCAGCTCGAACAGGTGCGAGGCCACCTGCTCGTTGCCGCTCAGGTACACCGGCAGCCGGTCGAGCCCCACCAGTTCATCGAAATCGAGTTCACCCAGCACGCGCAGCCGCAGGCGCAACGCACCCGTCACCTGCACATGCGGCGGCACGTAGCGCTCCAGCGCCGGAATGTCGGGCGGCGCGCCGGTCAGCTTCACGTCCACGATCTCGATCGGCCACAGCGTGACATCCTGGCTCGAGCGGAACTCGCACGGCGTCTGCTCGCCGGACGGCACCCGTGCATGGAAGGCCGTGTCGCGCGGCACCACGAAGCCGCGCGTGAAATCGCCTTCTTTCACGCTCGGCGCGAGCCGCGCCACCGCCATCGACGGCGTCGGGCTCAGGTAGTCGGGGTAGAGCACCTCCAGCAGCCGCTGCGTGAAACGCGGAAATTCCGCATCGAGCTTGATCTGCATGCGCGCCGACAGAAAGCTGAACGACTCGATGAGCCGCTCCACGTACGGGTCGTGCACCTCCACGCCATGCATGCCCAGCCGGCGCGCGATCTTCGGGTGCGAGGCGGCGAACTCGCCCGCCATCTCGCGCATGTAGATCAGTTCCTTGTTGTAGTAGTCGAGAAGTTGGGGGTCCATCAGATACCTCGAGGAAGAAATGGCATGCGCCTCACAGCAACGCCCGCTTCGGACTACGCGATGCGCTCGTCATGCTCATGCGATTGGTTTCGAGGTCCACCGAACTCTGGACCGAGAGTTCGAGCGGATAGGGCTTGAGATTGATCATGGCCCGGATCTCGAACAGCAGCACGTTGTACTGGTCGCGCATGCCCTCTTTCATCAAGGGCAGCACCGTCACCGTTTCAGGCAACAGCCGCGGCTCATAGTCCTGGATGGCGCGGCGGATGATGCGTTCGATGTCCTCCCACTTGCGCTCCGACAGATAGCTGCCGGCGAGCGGCGGCACGCCGAAGTTCACGGCGGACGACGCGGCTTCCGGATAGCGCTCGCGATCGATCAGGTCCTCGGCATTCGTGGCGTTGAGCAGCAAGGCGAGATCGCGCTGCACGATCTCGCGCATGCGGCTGGGCGACACGGCGTACTCCGAAGCCGATTCCACGGCGCGGCTGGGTGCCTCGTCCCGGAGCCGGTCGAACAGCGTGGGCATCAGCTGGGCATTGGCGCGCGCGACGCGTTCGTCGGCCGGCCGAGGCGAGCGCACACCCGGATGGAACGGATGCACGGGATTCAGACCGCTCACGGGCTCGCGGCGCCGGGCCGTCAGCACGTCTTCCGGTAGGGCTTCATCCAGCGGCATGGCTGCCCCCTTCCGCGGCCTCTCCGGGCGACGGCTGTTCGTTGTTGGCGAACCTGCAGTCCCGCAAGTCCAGCAGCGCCACGTCGCCCGCATCGGTTGCCCACATCTTCTGCCCGCGCGCGACGACGCCGGTCCGGCCGACGTCGGTCCACACCGTTTCGCGCGCCATCAGCAGCGCGTCACGGTCGCCCGCATGCACCGGGTAGCGCATCGGCATATAGCCCTTGAGCGCGGTGCCGTCGCGCAGCACCAGATCGACCTGCGCCCAGACCAGATCGAGCAGATGCGCCGGCGCCGCCTTGCTGATCGAAGCAAGGTCGGAAAAGGCCAGCCAGCGGTAGGCACCGGCCAGGAGGACCTCGCACACCGGTCCCAGCCGCGTATCGGTATCGGTCACCCACGCGAAGGACATCAGATTGCTCCCACCGGCCGTCTCCGGCGCCTGCGCCAATGCGGCCTCGCGCGCAAGATCGGCTGCCTCCAGTGCGGCAGCGCCGCCCGCGGCGGCCTGCGTGAGCGCTTCACCCAGGCCGGCCATCCACGCGGCCGCCGATGTGCCGCTGGCCGTCAGCGTGGCGGGTTCGGCACGGCCCCCGAACAGTTCCGCACGCCGATGCTCGGCACGGATGAGACCGCGCATCACATGCGCGGTGCTCTCGTTGTCGCGAGACGAGCCGGCCCACGCCTGCAACTGCTTGAGCGCGCGCTCCCACTGACCCAGCACGCAAAGCAGCTCGAACAGCAGCCAGCGGGCACGCGCCTCCTGCGGCTTGGCACGCACGCCGGCTTCCGCTCGCGAAAGGGCTTCGGACAAGGGCCTGGCGTGCAACCACTCCCGGAATGATTGGGATGGGTTGGCGACTCCGCCTGCCGGATTGGATGTCGTCATCGAATACTCGGGTGAAATATGAAAGGAACCACCTCGGCGTGCCGGTCTACGCGGACTGCTTGCCGCCCTGCCCCACCCGCTCGATGGGCATCGGACTGTCGGGCGACAGCGCGTGGTGCTCGCGACGCGTGAGGCTGGGAATCGAGGCCTGGATGCCGTGCGCGACCTCGGGCGCAAACAGCCGCAGCACCTCGTCGGGCTCATCGGCATCGAACACCAACGATCGGCCCATCGTGTCGAAGCCCGTGAGGGTTTGGTCGATGGTGAATGGCTTCTCCAGCACGTCGCGCACCAGCGGATACGCCTCCACCGCGTCGCGCGTCATCTCTTCCAGCGTCTGCAGCGCAGCCTCGCCGGTGAGCGCATCGCCGCTCTCCCAGATCGCGTTCCCGGCCGCCCGGGCCGGGTCGCGCACCGTGCGGACGAATTCCGCGTGCAGGTCGTCGAACAGGGCATCGGCCGGGTCGGCGTGCGATCGACCGGCGTGCGAAGCCATCTCCGCCACGGGCTGCATCGCAGGCGGCACTGGCTGCCGGTGCGCGGTCGGCAACTCGCCGAGCAACTCGGCCAGCGGATCAGACGCGGCCTGCGGCCTCGCTCCGTCGATGTCGAGCGCACCGAACAGGTCATCGAAGGCTTGCGCCGGCGTCGAGCGCGAGCCGTGCGCAGGCATCGCAAGGTCGCGCAGATCGAAGGCCGCCGCCTCTGCATCATCCGCTGCCAACTCCACGACGAAGCGAAGCAATCCGATCTCGAGCGCGTCGCCGTGGGCGACGGGCCTCTCCGATCCTGCCGGCACCCGCTCTCCGTTCAGGGAGCATGCAAGCGAATGGCTGTCGTTCGCCATGCGCCAGGACCGGCCTTGCAGATCGATCCGGCACAGATCGGCCTCCCTGCGTTGCGCGTCGTCCAGCCTCTGTCCATCCAGTTCGAGCGCATCGGCAAGGCCCACGCCCCATGCCGGCACGGACAGCACCGCGTCCATGGGATTGCCATGGCTGCGCACGAGGCGCAATCGCAGAGAGGACCGGCCCGCGCTCACCGTCCGGTCTGAGGGTGTGTTGTCGTTCATGACTCGGTTCTCCAAATATCCGCCAGGCGGGTCCCCGCATTGACGAAACCACCGGCCGCGTCCTGCTGCCAGAAGACACTCTGCGCGTGCGCGCCATGCAAGCGCGCAGGCCAGCCGGCCCACGGCAGGTGGCGCACACCGCTGAGATCGCCGGCCGCATCGTCAACAGTCGCAAGCCCGGCAAGGCGGTCCAGCAGCACCTGCGAGCGCGCGTCCTTGGTGCCCGCCGTTTCGGCGGCAGGCGCCGCGCGGCCGAGCCGGCTCAAAGCGGGCCTATGCAATTGCCACAAGGCATGCACCGTCCGCTCCAGTACCTGAAGCTCCCCCGTTGCACCTGCGGCGCCGTGCCGCCCCACTGCTCGCGCCAGCCAGAACAGCCAGTCGCGCGGATGATCGGCCTGGGCCTCGAAGTGCCGCCGGACCCAACGCGCATGCGCCCGCTGATAGACCAGCAGCGCGTGACGGCGCCCCGTCCGGTCCGCAGAGGGCACGACGACCCCCAGCACGAAGTACCCGGGCGCGAACGCGAGCGACCCGGGCGGCAGCACGAGGGCGGCAGGCAGCAACGCGGCACCTTTCACCGCGTCGAGGGCCGCATGCGCCGCGAGCCAGGACTGCCACCCTTCGCCTTCGCCATGCCGCACGCCGCTGCGTACGAAGTCGGCATGGCCCGATAGCTTGCCCCAGATGGCAGGCGGCGAAATCAGGCGATGCGAGATCAAGGCTTGCAGCATGAATCCGACTCAGGCAAATCGACCCGGACAACGAAAGCCCCTGAGCACGTCGCTGTTGAGCGGGTTCGGCTGGCTGCCGGTGTTGATGTCGATCAGGGCCTTGCGCCCATCGAACTGGAACTCCACGCTCACGCGCCCCGGCGTGGCGGTGTTGACGATGCGCCCCTTGTCGATCAAGCGGAACAGCGCCCACGGGCCGTTGGTCAGAGCCGTCGATGTCGGCCCCGAAATACGCGGATTGGCCGTCAGTTCCGCCGTCGATCCGCCACGCGGCCCCGGCCAGGCCACTGGGAAGGGCTGCACCGGGCCGTGAGCATAGCGCATCCCCTGCCCATCGACGTCGATGATGAGGTCCGTGATGCTCGGCTCCAGCTCCATCACCTTGAGCTCCAGCTTCCAGCCGAACTTCTTTCCCGCTGCATCGCGGAAGAAGACGTTACGGATCTGGCGCGCGCGATAGAACGCATCCAGATTCGGTCCGCTCTGCGGCAGCAGCTTCAGCAGTTCGCCCACCAGCGTCGGCCCCGTGGTGGCGGGCTGCGGCGCAATATCGCTGGCCACCCCTTCGGCCCCGACCATGGCGTTCGCTATATCGGGACTCTTGTAGCGCCACGGCCGCACGCTCGTGTCCACGAAAGGCGCGAGGTACTTCGTGAAGAACTCGTCCGCGGCACCGCCCGCGGCAAAGACCTGCGTGAAGTCCTCGATCGATGCATCCTCCGCCACGGCGGCGAGCGGATAACGACCCTCCACGCCTCGCCGGCAAGGCTCGCTCACCTGCATGGCCATCAGGCCCATGATCCGGTCGAGCTGGGCTTGGGCCTGCTTGCGCAGGATGTCGGACGATCCCTGCGCCACCTTCTCGCCGCCGCTGTCGGCCAGCGCGGTCAGCACTTCGCGAAAGGGCGCCGGCAACTTGCCGGCCTCCAGCTTCAAACGCGCACCCACTTCCGCGCCGCCCGGCGGCAGGCTCCCCGAGGCGAGCGCCGTGTCGGCCACCACGAGGAGGGTGTAGAACTCATTGATCAGGCCCGAGATGTTCTCCAGGCCCGGCTTGGCCGTGCTGGCGCCACTGTTCGAACTCAACGCGATGTCGGGCTGCCCCGTGACCACCTCGCGCAGGGCCGCGAAGCGGTTGTCGACGATCTCCTTTTCCATCCGCTCCTCGGGACGGATGCCGAGGTTCTTCCCGATCTCCCGGGTCTGCTTGTTCAGCTCGTCGGTGGCCTTGTCGAAGAAGCTGCGATCTTCCTGCGCGCGCGTGACCAAGGGCCGCGACAGCGTGGTTTCGCGCGCTGCCTCACGCGCCAGCCGCGATAGCGGCGAATCCGGCGCCGCCAACTGGCGCAACACGCTCAGGTCGAAGCCCAGGCTCGTGCTCATCGCGTCGCCCGCCCCCACTGTGCGGATCGAGTCGAGGAACTCTTCCCAATGCGCGGCGTACTCCGTCAGGTATTGACGGCGGATATCGTCCAGCAGCGGGTTGCTCTTCAGTGCATCTTCCGCATCGCCCCAAGCGCTCTTCTTCGAAGCACCGGCGCCGCCGCGCCCCATGACCCAGGCATCGTCCTCCAGCGCGCGCCCCACGAACTCGGGCAGGCGCTTGCTGAAAAGGTCGTGGTAGCCGTCGTACGTGAACAGCCCCGGCACGCCCTTTTCCAGCGGCAGACCCTCCACCCGCGAGAACACCGTGCCCGCCTGCGGCCCGACGGCGCGGATCAGCGTGAACTCCTGTGGTGCCTGCGGCGCCATCACCGCCTTGGCCCGCTCGTACACGCGCTGCGTCGAGGTGTTGGCATTCAGGAACTCCTGCACCCGATGCACCAGCGCTTCGTTCGGCAGCGAGGCCGACTGCACCGGCCGCTTGCCCGAGAACAGCGCTTGCACATGCCCCACCATCGACGCGCGTCCACCGAAGTCCGCAGCGCTGCCGGTGTTCTCCCAATCCCGCAGCACCCAGTCGCGCACATCGCGCGCGCCGCCGCTCGTGTAGCGCTCGCGATCGTGCAGGAGCTTGTAGACCCGCAGCGTCTCGTAGGCGAGCTTCGGGTCGTCGTCCCTCACGCTCTGGGCGAGCACCGCTTCCATGCGCCGCAGGATCGCCGGCAGCAGCGTGTGGTCCTGCAACTGTGCATAGGTGTCCGACGCAGCGTCCAGCACCGGCGGCGCGCTGTAGAGCCCATAGAGAAAGCTCCCCGGCGGGTCGTACACGTCCAGCCCCGAATAGCCCGGCAACTCGCGCGCCGCATTGAGCACGTCCGGCACGCCGGCCGGCTTGAATGCAGCGAACAGCGTGCGCACCTGCGTTCCCAATGCCTCCACGCGCCGATGGACCGTCTCCAGGTACTTGCGGTTGTTGCCGAAGCTCAGCACCAGCGCACCCGCCAGCCACAGGAAGACCACCACCGCCAACGCGTGCCCCATCAGGCGCAGCAGACGGAAGCGGAACTCCCAACGTAGATTGGGCCGCACCAGGTGCGCCTCGGGAATGATCACCTTGGTCAGCACGTCCTGCAGGAAGAACCCGAGCCTGCCGCGCTCGGCATCGGTGACGAGCCGTGCGTCCAGTGGCGCCTTGGCGGGCGGCTTGGGTGTAGCAGGCGCACTCGCCGGCGCATCGGATTTCGCATCGGCCGTCTGCTTGTCAGCGGACTTAGCCTCGGACCTTCCATCGGACTTGTCATCGACGTCGCCGCCAGTGGGCCCGACCTTCAGGTCTTCCTTGGGCTCGGCTGGGGGCGCCTTCGGCTCCACCTGCACGACAACAGGCTTGGGCGCTGGAGCCAGGCTGCGCCACAGGCGCTGCATCAGCGTGCCCGAATCGGCCGGTACCGGCACCATCGCCTGCGCACCGCTCGTGAAGTACACGCCCCGCAGCGCGTTGTGATATTGGGTGTTGTCGAAGCGCGAATCCAGGAAGATCTCGTCGAGCACCTGCACCAGCGGCTCGATCAGCGCCTGCATTTCCTGCGGCAATCCGAGCAGCCGATGACGGCGCTCGAGGTCGTACTCCTCGTTCAGCCGTGTCCGCAGCCCCATGTCCAGGCGGCTCTTGAGCAGCCCGAACTCCGTGCGCAGCCGGGTGCGCAGCACCTCCTGCCGTTCGGCGATGGCCGCCGCCGAAGTCCGCGGCTTGCTGTTCAGCCCCTCGTAGGGCAGCGTGAAACCCCAGGGCTGCGCACGCCCCTCGCTCGTGAGCGACTGGAAATACTCCGAGAAGCCACCCAGCAAGTCCGCCTTCGTCACGATCACATACACCGGGAAACGGATGCCCAGTTCCTGCCGCAACTCCGCCAGCCGGTCGCGCACCATGCCCGCGTGGCGCATGCGCTCACTGCCGTCCAGGCGAAGCAGCTCGGCCGTGTTCAGCGCCACGAACGCGCCGTTGATCGGCGCACGCGGCCGATGCTTGCGCAGCAGGCCCAGAAAGCCGTGCCACTCCGTCGCATCGTTGCCCGCGTGACTGTCGCGCGTGGTGTAGCGGCCGGCCGTATCGATCAGCACGGCTTCGTTGCTCAGCCACCAGTTGCAGTGCACGGTCCCGCCGTCGGCGCCGAACGCCGCACTCCCCGAAGGACCGCCCATCCTTCGCGCCAGCGGAAACTGCAGGCCCGAATTCAGCAGCGCGGTGGTCTTGCCCGCCGAGGGACTGCCCACGATCATGAACCACGGCAGGTCGTACAGATAGCGCTTGCCCTCGAAGATCCGACGCAGGCCACCCGTGCCCCGCAGGCTCTTGAGCTGCGCCACCGCCTGTTGCACGATGCCCGTCACGCTCTTGATCTTTTCCTTCGCTTCATCGCGCGCCTTCTCGCTTTCGGACCGGGCAGTGAAGTACTTCGTGATCGCCTCCGGGTCTTCCCGCAGCAGACGCCAGAGCTTGAACAGCCACCAGGCGGCGCAGATCAGCACGATGAGGCCGATCGCCGTCGCACGCACCCACTCCGGCTGTAACGGCCGCGCCGCGCCCAGCGACAGCAGCGGCCCCGCATGCCATATCAGCAGGCACAACGCCGCCACGCCGGCAAGGCTCACCGGCCCGAAAGCGAGCCACAGGATCGCAAAGGCCAGGAACAGCACGATCAGGCTGATCCGCACGCCGACCGAAGCCAGCGGACGCAATCCGTCCACCGCGAGCAGCGGGCCCACGAACCAGATCACCAGCGCCAGCACCACCAGCCCGATGAAGGCCAGCGTCGCGCGGGAGAAGACGAGATCTCGAATTGACTTGAGGAATTGCATGAAAACTTTCCTGGCGCGCGTCAACCCGCCGTCTTGCCGATCGAGCCGATCAGCACCGAGCCGCACTCCGTGCGATGTCCTTCGAGCGCCACCGGTCTGCCGCCGATGTCGTAGCTCGCTTCGCCCTCGATGATCTTGTTGACCCCGTGCAGCGGGCAGTCCACTTCATCAAGCAGTCGCGCAATGGGTCTGTCGTGCACTGTGTTGTTGGCGGCGCCGGAGATCACCTTGCCGCCATGGGTGGTGGTGTCGCCCACCAGAATCACTCGTCTGCTCATGCGTTCCTCATCAATCGATATGGGTTGCCGTGGGGCGGTTCGCTGGCGCGGGCGGCGCGTCGCCCTGCGTCACCACGATGTCCACGCGCCGGTTGCGCGCACGCCCCGGCGGCGTGGCGTTGTCGGCCACCGGCTGCGCGTCGCCCTTGCCCTCCACCACCAGACGCTCCGGCGCGACCCCGCTGCTCTTGAGCACCTCCGCCACGGCGGCGGCGCGCTTCTCGCTCAAGGCCTGGTTGTCGGGGAACTGCCGCGTCCTGATCGGCCGGTTGTCCGAGTGCCCGGTGACCCGCACCGTACCCGAGACCTCGTTGATCTCGCTCGCCACCTTGGCGATGGTCGGCAGCAGCTTCGCGTTCACCTGTGCCCGCCCGGCCACGAACATGTCGTCGCCCTTGAAGCTCACGGCGCTGTGCTCGTCGTCCTCTTCCACACTCACCGTGCCGCGCGCGATCTCGGGCGCGAGCAGCTCCTTAAGGCGCAGCGACTTGCGCACCGGCGCCGGCGGCGGTCGCAGCGCGCCGATGGCGCGGATGTCTGCTTCCACCCCGGCGCTCTTCTGCACTAGCTGGTACTTGTACCAAGCGTATTGACCCAGCAAGGCCAGGGACAAAAGCGACGCCGTCACCCACACCGGGACCGTGCGCAGAAAGCGCAGCTTGGCCGCGCCCTCGCCCCGCCAGTGAGGCGACAGCTCGCGCGGCACCTCGCCGCGCACCCGCAAGACCATGTCATGGAGCCGGTGCCGGATCATCTCCAGCTGGCGACGGCCCTGGGGCTTCGAGCGGTACTCGCCTTCGAAACCCAGCGCCAAGATGAAGAACAGCAGATCGATCAGATCGACGTGCTCCTGCGGCGATGCGGCCAGGCGGCCGATCAGCAGAAAGACCTTGTGGCCGCCTTTGGTGTCCTCGTGGAACTCATGAGCCAATGACTTGGCAGCCCAGACACCCGTTTCCCCCCCCTCGCCTCCACCCCAGCGCTTGCGCTGAACCGCCTCGTCGATCGCGGTGCACAGCGCATAGCTTGCCGCGACCATGCGCTCGTGGCGGATCTGTGCACTGGTGCAGATCGCGCGGAAATTGCTCACCTCCCGCAACAGCAGGCGTCGGAGCACATCGACCTGCACCGGTTCCAAATCCTTCGGCATGTCGCACAACGCACGCAGCAAAGGTTGCGCGGCTTCGAGCAAGGGATTCACCGCCGCCTTGACGGCAGCGAGGCGGGCTTCTTGCGAGGGCTCAGCTACGAAGGAAATCGTCTTGGCCTGCTCGCCCTGCGTTTCACCACGCCACGGCTCTTTGCGCTCGCCCGCAGGCGTTTGGGTTCTGTTTGCGTCTGCGCCTTGAGGGGACGTAGCGGAGGTATTTGATTTGGTCTGATCAGGCATGGGAATGGCAATCGCATCGGCAGAGAAAAGCCGTCAGTTCATCGTGTGGCGGTGGCTCGGGAGTCGTCGTCTTTGCAAACTCAGTTGATAAGCGCATTGGTGAGCTGCATGGCTTCAAATTGGCTCCCAGTGAAGTCGACGTATTTGCCTTGCAAGTCGCCGCCCGTGATCTGCTGGCCTCTGCACTCCAGCAAGCTCACTCTCGACCAGTGGCTCGCGTCGAAATTCAGGCCCATCCAGTCGCACTTTTCGAAAGTGCAATCGCGAAATGTGCTTGCCTTGAACTGCGATTGCGAGAAAGTGCAATTGATGAAGGTGCACTCCGTGATCTTTATGCTCATCATGTCGCACTGGCTGAAGGAGCACCCGCTGAAGCGGCACGAGGTCCAGGCCGCATCCAGGAACGTGGTCGAAGTGAAGCTGCTGCCGCTGAAGGTGCAGGAATCGAAGGTAATCAGGTTGAGGTCCAAACCGGCGTAGGCGTTGCCATCGCTTTCGCCAGCGGGGCCGGCCCGGGCGCCGCCAGTGCCTTTACGCCATTTGTCATGGTCAAGAATGGTTTCTTGTGCGCTCATGGCGTTCCTTTATTGGCATCTCACTGGCGATCGATTCACTCATTCCAGCCTCTACGGTCGGTGTTGAGGCGATCTGGTCAAGCATGAGATAGATAAACATTCGAAGGAGGACATGAAAGTCGGAACGAGGGGCAACTCCCGCCAGTCGGCCTAAAAGCCAATAGAGAGGTGGTTAATGAACCAGATGAGCCCGCCGATCGGGGCCAGCACCACTGCGAATGCCAGAAGACCTGCGATGAGCCTCCCTGGGGTTCCCGGCTGGTGCGTGATAGCTGCCGACAGAAGGAGCCCGAACGCGAAGATCTGTGTAAAAGCCAACACCAGAAGCCCAAACTCAACGTCGGGGGGTCGACCAAAAAGACGAAAGCCCAACCAAGAAGCGCGAGCAGCAGCCCGCCCCACATTGCGGCTTGCGCAGGGTAGTCCTCCGAAGGTTCGTCATGCTTCCCTTCGAAGGCTTGGGCTTCTTTCATTGGATACCGATCAATTTTTGGTTATTACTTCTTCGGCCGCGCCTAGCGCTTGCGCACCGAGGCGACCATTTCGTCCCACAGCTTCAGCACCTGTTCGTCGGAAAGGCTGGAGTTGTCCTGTGGGTGCCGCTCGCCCTTGGCGTCGTCGTATTCGTTGCCTGTGTCGAAGGCGATGCCGAAGAACGGGCGGTCCAGCGAGCGCGGCTGGTTGTCTCGGCGTTCGATGGAGAACAGATGTTGTGTGACCGGCCGCGTTGTCTTGACCAAGGATTCTTCCGCAGCCTCGCCGCCCAGTTGGGTCTTGCCTTCGCGAACCGTCGCAACCATCGTGCGAAACAGCGGCTGCGCCTTGTAGGAGTCTTGCACTCTCTCCAACAGGCCCTGACTCGGCTGGCCCGTCACGGCGTGGTAACTCACGCGCAGGTGGGTATCCGGCAAGTCGTCGGCATAGAAGTCAAAAAGCGCCGTCTCATCATCCTGCCCCACATCGAACAGCACGCCCTGCACGCAGAAGCCCGGCTTGGCGCGCTCCGCGTTCTCGTAGGGCAAGAGCTTGGAGGCAATCATCTTCAGGCGGGCCTCGGCGGGGGCTGGATCGGCGTTCTTGTGACTAACGTTGTTGTCATCGTTGCTGTATGACTCTTGCTCCAACATGACGTGACGCGGTCCCACCAGCACATGCACTTCGGTCTTGATCGACAGGCCGTAGTGCTCATCTCCCAAACGTCGCAACAGGGCTGAAGAATTGTTCAGTTGTTCGCCGTGCAACAGCATGGATGTCTTGGTTGCAGCGTTCGTTTTGCCGTCCAATTCAAAGCGCCGCTTGTTCACCTCTTTCCAGAACTCTTCATTCGTGTAGCGCCCCGGCTTGACCGTGGCGTAGACGCGCTCGAAGTTCTTGTCCAGGCCGTAGTACAGCTCGACGTCCCCCCAGCCTCCGGTAATGAGTTCAAAGTTGGACGGCAGCGTGATGAGGTAGCGGCCGATGCAGTGGGTGGTACGTTGTGTTGTAACAGTGGTCATGGTCTTGGGGGTGTAGCCAGGGGCGTAGATGAATGGGAGCCAGCCGCGCATCGACGCGGCGGCGACAAGCACGAGCAGGAACGCCAATGCAATCAACGCCCAGCGGCTGTAGGGGCGGCGCCGCTGGCCTGTGGGAGGATGATTCGTCATGCTCAGCTCTTGGCCTTGACCGCTCCACCCTGCGGCACCCTGGCCTCCAGCGCGATCTTGCTGATGGCGTAAAGCGTCACCTGCCGCGCGATGGGACTCTTGTTGCCATAGGCCGGCTCATGCTCCACGCCGCTCAGGCGGAACACCTGACGCACCTTGGCGCAGTCGACCGGGCTGCGGCCGGACTGCGCGGGCACGGTGCCGTCGCCTGTGCCGTCCGCCAGATCGGCACGCAGTTCCCAATGGCTTGATGCTTCGGTGCTGAATTCAACGCCGCCGTCCGGCTGGGGGGCGGCCTTGACGCTTAGTTTCCACCCCACGTACTCAGGGTTGGCGCCATCCATCTGCACCTGCTGCGCCGTCATGCCGTAAACATCGTTGGGCGTGGGTGCTTTGTCATCGGCCCTTTTCCCGCGCTTCATTTGCCAGACGATGCTCTCGAAGCTTTTGGTCTTTTCCTTACTGTCGGCTCCGTAGAAGGCGTAGGTGTTGGGGTGATAGGAGTTGGCGGCAAGAACTTGTTTATGGAACGCTTCCGCCATGCTGATGAACTTCACGTAGTCGTTCCATTTAATTGGTGCCCCATCTTTGGGGGCCAGCCATTCCTCCTTCACCAGCGCCCACCAACGGTCCCGCCGCTTGTAGATTTCGAAGTAGGGGTCGGACACCGGCAGAGGCTGCTGCACGGGCGTCTTCCCATCAGGCCCGCGCACTTCCAGCCAGCCTCCTTTGTAGCGCTGGGTGGGCAACAGTTCGAGTGCGCCAGGGGCCTGCGCAAAGACCGCGGTCACTTCCTGCCCCGTCTTGCCGATCACGACGCCGGTAGCGTAGTCCTCTTCCACCACGCCCAACTTGCAGCGGCGGTAAGCGACAGGTGCGCCATCTACTGGCATGACGCCGTGCACGATGCCGGCAATACTCGACTTCATGTCGTCCAGCTGTTGGCAGGCACGCGCGACCAGTCCGCCCATGCTGTGCGTGACGACAATGACTTGCTCGCAGCGCGAAGCGGCGTTGTTGTTTTCCGCAATCACCTTCTTGATGCGCTGCTGCAGGAACTTGGCGGCCACGGCGTTGTCCTGCAGCCAGTTGTAGCCGAACGCGTAGACCGGAAAGAACCACTTGCGCAGCTTGTGGAAGTCGTCCGGCGCACTCGCCACAAAGTCTTTCTGCGGGCGCCAGACCTGATCCGCAGGATCTGCGGCACGCGAAGCCATCAGCGCAGCGATCTTGGCTTCGACCTCGGTCGCCGGTTTACCCGCGCGATGCCCATTGAGGGTGTCTTCGAGCATGAGCAGAAAATCTCGGTAGCTGCTCTCTCCGACCTCGCCCCAGCGACGCGCACGATAGATGGCTTCAAGCTGCTTGGCGTTGTTCGAAAAGATCGACCCTGCCGGTTTGGTCGGTACGTTGCCGCCCGGATCGACTTCGGTGCGGTCGGGGTGCAAGAGCTTTTGGCGGTCGCCGGCGCCTTCCCGGAATTTCCCCAGCGCCAGCTTGGCCGGCACCTCGCCCACCGTGGGGATATAGAACGAGTTCAGTCGCCAAACCGGCGGCCCCTTCTTCTCGATGGATTTCAGGTTGCTGCCCATCACACCAGGCACGAAAACGATGGGCAGTGCGTTCACGATGTCCACGCGAAGTTGAACCAGATCGGTCCGGTCCTTCGAAGTGAGATTGTGTCGGTAGCACATGGTGCCGTCGGGCTGCGGCATGGGAAACAGGACGCGCGCGGCACGGGATGGGGAGATGTCGTCAGTCATGTCGGTCATGGTTGGTGTGGCCGGTGAAGCCGAGGCAGGTTCAATGGGCCGGGCATGTAGCACCGCGCTGGATGCCCCCTTTTCCACGAGCGGCCTCGTTCTCAAGGGCCGGCTCTTGTGGCAGCAGCTTCACATAGCATCCCCCGGTCCGCTTTGTCATGACTGCTGGGATCTCGCCCTTGGCATTGGTACAGCCATGGAACGTGCGCTCGCCCGCGCTGACTTCATAGGGCACGTAGGATGTGTGCATCGAATCATCGGCCCCCTTCAGAATAAAGGGGCCGCACTTGCATAGATCACCAATCAGCGATTTGCAGTCCGTACCGGCCGGTGCACTATCCAGCTTGAGCGCGGCCTGATCGACGTCGCCGAATGCGAATGCGAAATGGGGGGGGCGGTATTTGTCGACCTGCAACGTCCATTGGTACGAGGAGCGGCCTGGCCCTATCCGGCGTTTAGATGTCGCGTCGGTGTAACCAACCATGTCGTCGTCGATTTCGATCGTCACGGTCGCCTTGAAGGCCCTGACCAGCTTCGCCAGTTCCTTGCCGCCTTGGGTCTCGTCATGGAGCTTCTCTTGGAGAGCTTTCAAGGTACTCTTCAAAGAGTCCTGGTCTACTTGGAACCCGTTCGAGATCCCGGACATCTCAGTAAAGCGCAGTGGCGCCACGCTCCAATTCGTGCTTGAGCCTTGGTCGCGGATGAGCCAGGGCAATTCGTGCTCATTCAGATGGGTCTTCAGATGCCGCCGCACGAAATAGACATGCGGTTTGACCTCACGCACTTCAGCCACGTCGGGCGATACCGACAGCGCGTGCAGCGCGGCCCTTGAAACTTTTGCCGCGTCTGCTTTTTCGGGCTCATACACGGCTAGCCAGTCGGCGAGGTCGTGGAATGTCCCGCTGTATGTGATCGCGATGCTCCCATCGCGCTCGATGACGATATGCTCTTCGACGCTCTGCGGAACGACCTCATCGCAGCCTTGCAGCGAGAGCAGGAATGGCACGAAATAGACGACGCTCCGGCGTAGAAAGCCCAACGATGATGCGACCCCGCCGACGGCGTTCAGGGCCCATTTTCCGATCCTTTTTAACTTCATATTGTTTCTCGCTTTGAAATTCGGTTGATGGATTCGACGCCATGAACGCAGACGCCCGCGCCCCGCCAAGTTCCAGTCGACGGTTAGGGCTGGAGACCCAGCAGTTCGAGCGCCACGCTGTCGGGGCCGACGCCCTTTTGCAGCGCAATCTGTGCGTCGGGACCGGTGACGCCTTCCACCACGCCGCCATCCATGTGCGTCAGGCGGTATTTCATGTTGGCGACCGGTTCGCCGGCCTGGTCCGTGATGACGAAGCCATCGTTGAAGCTGGTCTGCGGGAAACGCGGCAGGTCCGTCGACAAGGTGCTCGGGCCTTGCAGGACCCAACTGGAGGTCTTCGCGATGAACTGGCCCTTCATGCCAACGACCACCTGCCCGTCGCCGATGCGCAGGTAGGTTCCGTCTTCCACCAAGAGCAAGATGCTTTTCTTGCCCCGCACGACGACGCCTTCTTCCGTGGAGGTGATCGTGACGTCTTTCTCGCCGGTGATCTCGACGCTGTTGTGTTGCGCCTGCTGGATGAGCTTGCCCTTGTTGGCGATGCTGCGGATGTCGCCGGCAACGGCGAATTGCTCGATGTCCTTGCCGGCGCTTTGCAGGATGGAGCGGCCTGCGTAGTGCTGCTGGTTTCGGCTGGCGACGGTGTCGATGTTCTGGCCCGCGTACTGGGTGTGGTCCCTGGGCGTGGCGCTGGCAATGCCGGCGGCGCCGCTGATCGCAAGCACCGGCTGCCCTCCCGGTGCCTTTCCCTTCGCGTCGGCCTCTGGGCCGGTTCCGTGACCCAGCGCATCGACGGCATCGCTGAGGTCTTGCTGCGGGGTGATCTCGCGGGCCGCGCCCTGGCAGTCCGCGGCCGTCTTGCCGAGGTCTTCGGCCAGTGCCAGCGCCTGCCGGAGACAACTCACCAGTTCGTCCCGGCTCAGGACGCCGCCGACCGCGTTGGAACGGCCATCGGTGGTGAGAAGCAAACCCTTGGCGGCGCGCATGGCACCGTGGCCATCGCTTCGTACCTCGACGCCTTCGCCTCTGGAATCCTTGCGTCCGGCGTTGTCCTCGATGCGGGTGATGTGACCCGCGCTGAAGGAACTGCTCAGGTGATCACTCTTGACCTGGACCTGGATCTTCTCGGCGGTGTCGTCGAGGACCAGGTGATTGGACCGACCTGCTGCCGAGTTGCCGCCTTCCTTGGTGAGTTCTCTACTTCGGAAACCACTCAATGCCGACTGGCCCGGCAAGCTCCACGGTGGCAGGTTGCTCTGGTTGTACACGCGCCCGGTGCAGATGGGCAGGTCGGGGTCGCCGTTCTCGAAGTCGACGATGACTTCCTGGCCGATGCGGGGAAGATGGGTGGCACCCAGCTGGTTGCCCGCCCACGCGGCGGAGACCCGGACCCAGCATGAACTGCTCTGGTTCTTCTGGCCGATGCGGTCCCAGGGGAACTGCACCTTTATGCGACCGAACTCGTCGGTCCAGAGGTTCTGGCCTTCGGGGCCGACGACCAGCGCGGTTTGCGGGCCGTGGGTGTGGGGCTTCTGCCGGGTCAGTGCGGGGCGAAGCGGCTCCTTGACGGGATGGGCAATGAAGTCGACCTCGACGCTCCATTGCTGCCCGCGTCCGGGCGCTGCATCGGCGATCTGGCTGTCCTGGGCCACGTCCTCGACCAGGAAGACGGTGTCCAGGATCAGGTACTCGGCGTTGGCTTGCTTGCGCGGGTGCTTGGCAAGCCAGAAGGTGCAGCCGGGCACCATGCCCCGCAGGTTGCCACTGGCCTTGGCGCGCGCGCCGTGGGTGCGCAGGGCCTGCATGCGCACCAGGCCAAGGAAGCGGCCTTCCTCATGCGGGTCGTTGGCGCCTGCGGTGCCGGCCTTGGGCTGGGCGTAGTGGCTGCCTCCTATGCCGGCGTGCCACTGGTAGACCTCGCCGTCGGCGTGCCCGGTCGATCTCGGGTCGCTTCGGGTCTGGGTGAGATCGGCGCGGGGGCGCGTGTAGTCGTAGTCGCGGGTGGTGTAGCGCCCGCTGGTGAGGTGATTGCGGGGGACGAAGCTGTGGATGTACTCGGCGTCCGGTTTCCAGCCCGGCGTGTGGTATTCAATCTTGCGGTACGCCTCGCTCGCGTTCTCCTTGAACGCCCCCATGTTGTCGATGAGCACCAGGCGATGCTTGCCTTCGGCGTGCTCGAAGAAGTAGCTGATGCCCCATTCCTGGCACAGGCGCTCGAAGAATTCGAAGTCGCTCTCGTTGTACTGGGTCTGGTAGTCGCGCTGGGGGGAGGTCTCGATGAGTCGCTTGTCGACGGCGAAGGGGTATTTCTCCAGAAGGCCGTCCAGGATGTCGACCACTGTCTTGTTCTGGAAGACCCTGCAGTCGGTGGTTTCGGTCGCCAGGTACAGCCAGGGGCGCAGCGTCAGGGTGTACAGGATGTGGCGGCCTTCTTCGCCCAGACAGGCGGCGTCGCTGATCAGGGCGTTGATCTGGCGCACGCCCGCGCCGATGTGGTCGACGCTCGGGCCCACCGCGCCGGGGAGGAATTGGCCGGAGCCGTCGAGCTGGATCGAGCAACTGATCTCGCGGCCGATGAAGTCGTCGAGGTTGAAGTCGGCCGCTTGGCTGGCGCCGAGGTTCAACGCATCGGGGGTCTTGAGCAGGAGCTCGTATTCGAACAGGCTGTTGAGGCCTTCGCGGCCCGAGAGCCGCACCGGCTCCAGCGCGGGTGCGCCAAGGTGCTGCGGAATCGCCGGCGATTCGACGGACAGGGTGCGCTTGCTTTGCATCTGATGACCTCCTTCACTTCGACCTGACTTATTTCTCTCTCACGCCCCACAGCTCCATGCGCAGGCCAGGGATCTCGCCGGCGATGTGCAGTGCAAGGCCGCCGTACTCGACGAGGTGCTCCCACAGCGGCCCGCGCGAATCGACCTGGAAGTAGACGAAGCCGGCGTTGAAGGGGATCTGTCTTGGCGGCACGGGCAGCGTCTGCAAGGGGATGCCAGGCAAGTGCGAGCGGATGAGTTCGGGCAGCCGGTCGCTGGGACCGACCTTGCAGCGCGCGGGGAACTGGCTGGCGAGCACGTCCGCTGGGGCGTGCGCCGCGACGGCGAAGACGAGGCTGGAGAAGCCTTGCAGTTCGCCGGGATCAACGTTGGCCACGCGCACGCCGTTGGCGCGATCGGTGAGCGGGATGCTCTGCGCGCTGCGCACCAGCACGTCGTTGAGCAGCGACTGCACATCGCCGACCAGTTCCTTGAAGGACAGGTACGGGTCGACGTGTTGATACGCCGGATGCTCCTCGGGTCTTCGTGTGCGGGCGCGCACGAAGGTGGCGAGTTCACCGCTCAGGGTGCGCAATGCGGTGTAGATCTCTTCGGGCGAGGTCTCGCGCACGCGCAGCCAGTGTTCGAGCAATGGTTCGTAGCGGTTGAGGATTTGCAGCAGCAGGAAGTCCGAGACTTCGGCCGCTTCGCTGGACTTGCCGTCGTTGCCGCTGAGGCGCGACGCCAGGGATTGCGCGCGCAGGCGGCACAGGCCATGGGTGTTGGCGATCCAGTCGGTCAGCAAGGCACTGGCGCCGTAGCCCGCGACGGGGGGGATGAGGTGCGTGTCGATCGCGATGCTGCCGTCCGAGCGCAAGGTGGCCACGCGGGTGAGCGGCAGGCCGATCCATGCGTCGGTCATCTCGCGCTGCGGCAGCAGGCGAAGACGCAGGCGCGAGAGTTGAACGGTCTTGGGGCCTTGGCCGATGGAGTTGGCGTCTCGGAGTTCGGTGTCGAACACGGAGAAGCGCGCCAGCGATCCGGTCGATCCGGCTGCGTCGTCGAAGGTGGTCTCTTCGCCGTTGGGGGTGCGGATGGGCACCGCCAGATAGATGATCTGCTCCAGATGCTCGGGCAGGATGGTGAGCGGCGCCGGAGGCGGCGTCTGGCCCGGCGTGTCGAAGGGGGTTCCATCCGAAAAGATGCCCGCCGCGCTGGCGAGCACGACCTTGCCCAGCGAGAGCGACTCGACGTCGATGGCGTAGTGGCTGAAGCCCCAGTAGAACGGGCTGAGCGCTGCCGCACGCTTGTGCGCGAGGTGTTCGAGGTAGCGCTCCTGCTGCTGGAAGAGTTGCGGACGCAAGAAGAGCCCCTCGCTCCAGGCGACCTTGTTGTACCAGTTCATGGTGTCGTTGTTTCCTTGGGTAGCGCTGTGGCTACTCGATGGTCGTGAGCCGGATGCCCTGGGACTCCAGCTGAATCTGCAGCTTGGCCTTGTTGGCGGGAATCACGGAGCGATACCACGACGCTTCGGGCGCGGGCGGGAGCGTGTGCACGACGCGCCAGGTGGCATTGGGCAGATCGCGATAGCCCGCAAGCACGCCGATGGCGGTGATGTCGGGATGGGACTTGCGGCGGATGCTCTTGACGTCGCCGGGCCGCAGGATGAATTCGTCGCGCGCGAGCAGGTCTGCGGCGAGCAAGGTCTTGTCGTTGTTGTGCAGAGAGAAGTAGTCGGCGGCTTCGAATGTGTTCTCGGACTTCAGCTCATAGAAGCGCACCATGATCGGCGCCGCTCTTTCCTTGTCGTCCGGATTGACGTCGTCGGCGGCGGTGATGGTGATGTCGAGTTGGGTCTGCTCCTTGGGGGCGTAGGGGGTCGGCGTGCTGCATGCAGCCAGCGCACATGCCAAGGTCAAAGACAGAACGAATGCGAGAACCGGACGCATCGCCTGGGCGGGCCACACGCAGCGCAGGACATCGAATCGGCGCGACTCGGAAGGAAGGAAGGCCATATTGAAATGCGGTCGACGAAGGGGCGGGCGCAAGAGGCCGGACCCCAGGGCATTGGCACGCGCAGTTGCGCACGCCTCTGACCCGGGGTCGCGTTTCTCGGAGGGCCTGGAAACCAGGCCCGCGAACATCAGGACTCCTTGTTGCCCTTGATGTCGTAGCCGGCCGTGATGGTGCCGGCGCTGCCGCCTTGCGCGTTCTGCACGGCGTACTCCTGCTTCACCCTGGAGAAGGCGAGACTCACCTGTTCATGAATGACTTCATCCGCGGCTTGCCCGCTCGGCTGCACCATGCTGACGATCACGTCGGACATGGTGATGGTCAGGTACTCCAGCGGGTTGCCGCCGGCCTTGCGGACCGTCAGCTTGGCCTCGGGGATGTGCTTGCCGGTGAGGCAGTACTTCATCAGATTGGGGCTGGACTTGTCGATGCGATGGGTGAAGGTGAGGTCTTCGACCGTCGCCTTGCCAGCGCCGCCACCGCTACCCGAGTGCATGGAGGAGTTCTGCGTGATCTTCCACGCCCAATCGAGAACTTCGATTTCGCTCTTGTGCTTCGCATCCTGGCTCTCGCCATCGATGCCATCGAGCTTCAGAAAAATATCCTGTGCCATTTTTTCTTCCCTTTTTGAATGATTGTTTGAAAAACGCCAACGACGATCGTCGGCCTACTCAGTCTTGCAACTGATCCCTTCGAAGGCGAAACCGCCTTTTGTCTTTCTGTACCGATCGACGCACTGAGTCACGTTGTCGGGCACTCTGGTCGCCATCGATACGGCCTGTTGGCCATAGTCGCACCGCATCCACACCCCGTCTTTGGAAGAAGCATCCGCCCCGAAGTCCCAGCGGCTTTGAATCACGCCCTTCTCCCTTGAAGCGACAGGCTCTGGCTTCAGTTCGGCTCGCTGACTTGGAGGCCCGGAGTAGAAGCGAACACCGAAAAGCTTCAGTTTTCCGTCCGAGGGCACAACGACCCAATGTTCCGGCACGCCAGTTAGTGTTGCCGATGCGATCCGCGTTGAAGGCGGGCAAATGAGCTGTTCTGCGCCACACGAAATACCCAACGCGCTCAGCAGGCCGCCGACGCAAAATTGCCTGATTCCCTTGTTCATCAGCGAGTCCTATTCGATGATTGACAAAGCATCGGCGTTGTTACTGGGATCGACGAAGGTCCCGTCCTTGTTCTTCCCTAGCGACTTGAGATAGCGCCTCTGCACCTTCAGCTTGGTCGTGTGTTTCCATTGATCCACAACCCAAATGCCGCCAGCGTTCTGACTGAGGTAGAAAGCAGCATGGTCACCCGTGCTTCTGTTGGGATACTTTCCATTGACGAAGGTCGCGATTGCGGTTCCCTTCGCGATACTGGCATTGCCATGCACCTTGCGCCCTTCGGTCCAACTGCTGGTGTGCGGTACTTTGGCGTAGTGCTGTAGTAGCACCACGCATTGGTGTGTGCCAACCAAGTCGGTATCGTCCAGGTCTTCAGCCTTTGAATGGACGTACGGCATGCTCAGGCCGCTTCCTTGAGCGAAGGCAGCTTGGCGACCAGCCGCAACGAGACGGTCAAACCTTCGAGCTGGAAGTGCGGGCGCAGGAAGAACTTGGCGCCGTAGTAGCCCGGATTGCCTTCGACGTCTTCCACCACGACTTCCGCCGCAGCCAGCGGGCGCCCGGCCTTGGTCTCCTGCGAGGAGTTGACGGGGTCGGCGTCGACGTAATTCATGATCCACTCGTTGAGCCAGCGCTGCATCTCGTCGCGCTCCTTGAAGGTGCCGATCTTGTCGCGCACGATGCACTTGAGGTAGTGCGCGAAGCGCGTGCTCGCGAAGAGGTACGGCAGGCGGGCCGAGAGGTTGGCATTGGCCGTTGCGTCCGGGTCCATGTACTCCTGCGGGCGCTGCAGCGACTGCGCGCCAATGAAGGCGGCATGGTCGGTGTTCTTGCGGTGCACCAGTGGGATGAGGCCGGCCTTGGCGAGTTCGGCTTCGCGGCGGTCGGAGATGGCGATCTCGGTCGGGCACTTCATGTCGAAGCCGCCGTCGTCGGTCGGGAAGGTGTGGCAAGGCAGGTTCTCGACAGTGCCGCCCGATTCGACGCCGCGGATCATGGTGCACCAGCCGTAGAGCTTGAAGCTGCGGTTGACGTTGACGGCCATGGCGTAGGCCGCGTTGTTCCACACGTACTTGCGGTGGTCGGCGCCTTCGGTTTCTTCCTCGAAGTCGAATTCGTCGACCGGGTTGGTCTTGGCGCCGTAAGGCAGACGCGCCAGGAAGCGCGGCATGGCGAGGCCGACGTAGCGCGAGTCCTCGGTGTCGCGCAGCGAGTTCCACGGCGCGTGTTCGAGGTTCGACGTGATCTTGGCGAGGTCGCGCGGGTTGGCGAGCTCTTGCCACGATTCCATGCCGAGCAGCGACGGCGCCGCGCCGGCGATGAAGGGCGCGTGCGACGCGGCCGAGATCTTGGCGAAGGCGCCGAGCATTTCGACGTCGGGCGGGGTGTGGTCGAAGTGGTAGTCGGCGACGAGGCAGCCGTAGGGCTCGCCACCGAGCTGGCCGTACTCTTCTTCGTAAATGCGCTTGAAGATGGGGCTTTGGTCCCAGGCAACGCCCTTGTGGCGGCGCATGGTGCGGCGCAGCTCGTCCTTGGACAGATCCATGAAGCGGATCTTGAGTTTCTCGTCGGTTTCGGTGTTGGAGACGAGGTGGTGCATGCCGCGCCATGCAGATTCGAGCTTCTGGAACTCTTCCTTGTGCAGCACGAGGTTGATCTGCTCGGATAGCTTGCGATCGATCTCGGCAATGATGGCTTCGATGCTCCCGTAGGCGTCGTCGCTGATGGTGGCGGCGTTGACGAGGGCCTGCTCGGCGAGCGTGCGAACGGCATCTTCGACGGCGTCGCGCGCTTCTTCGGTCTTGGGCTTGAATTCCTTGTCGAGCAAGGAGGAGAAGTCCGAGGCGTCAGCGAGCTTCGTGTGGGTGATGGCCTGATTGTTGTTTGGCTTCATTGTTCTTCCCTGATGTGAGACGAGTTGCGATCAGTGCAACGTTCAGACGATCTCTGCGGCTTCGGCGCCGCTTTCGTCACCGGCAGCCCTGGGCTTGGGCGCTGCAGCCAGCGACTTCATGAGCGCGGGGTCCTGCATGAGCTTGTTGATGAGGCTTTCGGCGCCGGCCTTGCCGTCCATGTAGGTCTGGAGGTTGGACAGCTGCGTGCGCGCATCGAGCAGCGCCTTGAGCGGCTCGACCTTGCGCGCGATGGCGGCCGGCGAGAAGTCGTCGATGCTCTCGAAGGTGATGTCGACCATGAGCTGGCCTTCACCCGACAGCGTGTTGGGCACGGCGAACGCGACGCGCGGCTGGATGGCCTTCATGCGCTCGTCGAAGTTGTCGATGTCGATGTCGAGGAACTTGCGCTCGCCGACGGGCGGCAGCGTCTCGACGGGCTTGCCCGAAAGGTCGGCGAGCACGCCCATGACGAAAGGCAGCTCGATCTTCTTTTCGGAGCCGTAGATTTCCACGTCGTACTCGATCTGCACGCGCGGCGCCCGGTTGCGGGCGATGAATTTCTGACTGTTGCTATTGGCCATGAAGGTCCTGACTGGTTGACATGAGATGGAATGACTCGTCGGCCGGCGAAGCCGGCGCACGGTACGGGGGGATCACGCAAACTCGATCTGGCAAGCGATGGCTTCTCCTCCTTTCGCCTCATGTTCGGATGACGGATCGGACGCGACGTCCACGGACATGCGGGCGATGGTCTGCCGGTCGTGCAAGGCGCAGAGCCAGTGGCGCGACAGCACGGGCAGCAGGTTCTGCTCGATGTAGCCGATAAGGCGGCGCGCGCCCGTCTCATGCGTGCCGCACTGCTCGATGATGTGTTTGACCAGCGCCGGCGAGTAACTCAACGCGATGTCGTGCCGTTCCTGCATGCGGGCGACCACGCGATCGAGGTGCAACGACACGATGTCGCCCAGCGCGCTCTCACCGAGCGGCAGATACGGCACGACGGAAAGCCGTCCGATGAACGCGGCCGGGAACACCTTTCGCAACTCGGGCAGCAGCGCTTCGCGCAACGCGGGCGCATCGGGGATGAGCGCGGGGTCTTCGCACAGGCTCGCGATGAGGTCTGAGCCGGTGTTGCTGGTGAGCAGGATGGTGCAGTTGCGGAAGTCGATGCGCCGCCCTTCCCCGTCTTCCATCCAGCCCTTGTCGAAGACCTGGAAGAAGATCTCGTGCACGTCGGGGTGCGCCTTCTCGACCTCGTCGAGCAGGATCACGCTGTACGGCTTGCGGCGCACGGCCTCGGTGAGCACGCCCCCTTCGCCGAAGCCCACATAACCCGGCGGCGCACCCTTGAGCGTGGAGACGGTGTGCGACTCCTGGAACTCGCTCATGTTGATGGTGATGAGGTTCTGCTCGCCACCATACATGGCCTCGGCCAGCGCCAGCGCGGTTTCGGTCTTGCCGACGCCGGACGGGCCGACGAGAAGGAAGACGCCCACGGGCTTGTTCGGATCGGTGAGCCGTCCGCGGGCGGTCTGCACGCGTTCGGTGATGACCCTGAGCGCCTCGCCCTGTCCGATGACGCGGCGGTCGAGCGTGGATTGGAGCTGGAACACGGCGGCCACGTCGTCGCGGATCATGCGGCCCACAGGGATGCCGGTCCAGTCGGCGACGATCGCGGCGACCACGTCCTCGCCGACCTGCGGGAAGATGAGCGGCGTATCTTGCTGGCGCTCGGCCAGCTCGGCTTCGAGCCTCGCGAGGTCGGCAGATGGCGCGCCGATGGCATCCGCGGCGTGCTCGGCACGCAGGGTCTGGATGTTGCGGACCATCGCGAGTTCGTGCTGCCAGCGCTTCTCCTGCGCGGACAGTTCTTCGGCCGTCGATGTCAGTTCTGTCTTGACGGCGGTCACGCGGCTTGACCGCGCTTCATGTCCGTGCGCGATCACGCCTTCTTTTTCGAGCAGATCGAGCTCGGTTTGCAAGGCGACGATGCGCTGGCGCAGATGATCGACCGCCGCCGGCGGCGTCTGCAATGACATCGCGACGCGTGCACAGGCGGTGTCGAGCAGGCTGATGGCCTTGTCGGGCAACTGGCGCGCGGGGATGTAGCGGTGCGACAGCATCACCGCCGCACGCACCGCCTCGTCGAGGATGGTGACGCCGTGATGGGCGACGAAGGTCGCGACGAGGCCGCGCACCATCTCGATGGCCGAGGCTTCATCGGGCTCGGCGACCTGGAGCACCTGGAAACGCCTCGTGAGCGCCGGGTCCTTCTCGATGTGGCGCTTGTATTCGCTCCACGTCGTCGCGCCGATAGTGCGCAGGGTGCCACGCGCCAGTGCGGGCTTGAGCAGGTTGGCTGCATCGCTGGTGCCGGCCTGTCCCCCTGCGCCAACGAGCGTGTGCACTTCGTCGACGAACAGGATGACGGGCTGCTGCGAGCGGCTCGCCTCTTCGAGCAAGCCCTTGAGTCGGGATTCGAATTCGCCGCGCATGCTCGCGCCGGCCAGCAATGCGCCGACGTCGAGGCTCAGCAGGCGCACTTCACACAGTGCGGCGGGCACTTCGGCACGCGCAATGGCGAGAGCCAGTCCCTCGACCACGGCGGTCTTGCCGACGCCGGCCTCGCCGGTCAGCAGCGGGTTGTTCTGGCGACGCCGCAGCAGGACGTCGACCATCGTGCGGATTTCATGCTCGCGGCCGATGACGGGATCGATCTCGCCCGCGCGTGCGCGCTGCGTCAGGTCGACGCAGTACTTCGCGAGCGCGGACTTTCCCTCCGCCACTTCCGCGACCGCGCCGCTGGCTTCGCCGGGCATCGCGGACGCGAGGCCCGAACCGTCGTGCGGGCCTTCGCGCTCCTCAGGCGAACCGGCGACGATGGATGTCGCCGACTCCATCAATGCGTCGACGGGAATCTTGCGGAATGCCGTCGAGATGCCGAGCAGCACGCTGCGAAGCTCCGGCGTTTGCAGCAGCGCGATGAGCAGCCACGCGCTGCGGATGCAACGATCGCCGTATTCGAGGCTGGAAACGATCCAGGCGCGCTCGACGGCGGCCCCGAGGTGATGCGAGAAATCGCTCAGCGACGAGGCGCCCGAGGGCAGCAACGCGAGTGCCGATGCGAGATCACGTTCGACGCCTTGCGGCTCGATCTGGTAGCGGCGACAGATCCGGTGAAGGTCGCTGTCGTTGAGTTGCCAGAGCTGATGCAGCCAGTGCGTCAGCTCAACGTAGGGATTACCGCGAAGCTTGGCGAACGCCGTGGCCGATTCGATGGCCCGGAACAGCGTCAGATCGAGCTTGCCAAACAGCGCTCGTCGTGAAACAGCCATCGCGAAGTTCAGCTCGCAATGGCATCGAAGAGGGAAATCCGTTGAGGGTCAAGGCTCGTCGCGTCTCGACGACAAGCACAAGGAGCGCTGCGCCAGCGCGTGAATGCCCACCAGGGCATGGCGATGTCTTGAGGCATATGTTCTTGTCCGGCTTCCTCTGCCGTCCTCTATTTATGTGCCGGCGAGCATACACCGATCAAGCGTAAATGAATGTCCTCAGAAGGATGGAGGCGCCGAATCCTGGATTGCTGCCGCATCGTTGCTCCTCGGCACGCCAGTTGAACCGAGCGCCCGCCCCATCGCCTGCAGCAACTGCGCCCCATCCACCGGCTTGTAGAGCACGGTGATCCCCGCCTCGCGCGCGGCCGCGATGCGGCGCGGTTCCGTTTCGCCCGTGATCATCAATCCAGGCGCAGCGCAGCCGCGCCGCTTCAGCGCCTTCCACGCGTCGAGTCCCGATGCGTTGTCGCGCAGCCGGAAGTCGATCAGCAGCACGTCGGGCGCAAAGCCCGCCTCGTGGATTTCCTCGGCTTCCTGCTGGTCACTGGCGGACCGTACCTCCCAGCCGAGGGTGGACAGCAATGCGGTCAACGATTCCCGGATCTCGGGCTCGTCGTCGATGAAGAGCACCCGCCTGCGCGCGCTGCCGGGCGCCGTTTCGCTGCCATCGGGAAGCAGTTCAGCGCCCGCGCCGCGCGGTGCCGGAATGCGCGGCATGCGCAGCTCGAACACCGCGCCCTGGCCGGGCTGGCTGGTGAGCGCGACGCTGATCTTCAAGAGGCCCGCGATGCGCCGGACGATCGCAAGCCCCAGGCCCAGGCCGCGGCTGCGATTGCGCTCGGGATTGCCGACCTGATAGAACTCCTCGAACACATGCTCCTGCAGTTCATGCGGGATGCCCGGTCCGGTGTCCGACACGCGGATGCACACGCAGTCCTTGCCGGTGCGGTCGTCGGCGAAAGCTTCGATCGACACATGGCCGTCGTGCGTGAACTTGATCGCGTTGCCCAGCAGGTTCTGGATGATCCGGCGCAGCAAGGCGAGGTCGGTGCGCACCCACAGGCCCTTGTGATGGCCGCCGAGGCAGCGCAGCTCCAGCCCCGCCGCGTTCGCGATCGGCGTGAATGATTCGGCGATGCGGCCCAGCAGCTTCATCACATCGACATCGCGCTCCTCCGCGCGCACCGCGCCGGCATCGAGCTTGGAGACTTCGAGCAGGCTGTCGAGCAGCGAGCTGCTTTCCGACAAGGCGCGTCGGATGCCCTGACCCACACGGTCGAGCATCTCGTCGCCGCTCAGGCGCGCGAGCTCCTGCACCGTCGCGGCGTTGTACGACAGCGCTGTGAGCGGCTGGCGCAGGTCATGGCTCGCGGCGGCGAAGAAGCGCGTCTTGGCCTCGCTCGCCTTCTCCGCGCGGTCGCGTTCGCGCCGTAGCGATTCGGACAGCGACACGAGCTGCACCAGCGTGCGCCCCTGGTCGCGCACATAGAAAGTGAGCACCACGAAGAGCATCAGCAGCAGCGTCGCGATGGCCGCGCCTTCGAGCGTGCCGCGCGCGATCCAGCCGACGCACAGTGCGCCGCCGACGATCGAGCTCCACCCCACGTAGCTGCGCAGATGGCCCGCGACCGGCGAGATCGCGCCGACCGCGCTACCGAAGGAGATCATCGTGAGCACGTAGTGGTATTCGCTGATCGGCCGTGTGAAGATCATCAGCACCATCGCGGAGCGCAGCACCGCAAGAACGGCCAGCGCGGCGGCCGATCGCGACAGCCATGTCGCCGGCGCCACGCGACCCGGCTCGCCGATGCGCAGGAGGTAGACCCAGCGCGCGGTGTGTGCGACGACCATGGCCGCGAACCAGACCGGCGCGATCGTCTGCAGCCCGACTTGCCAGGCCACCCAGGTGACGAAGGCATCGGCGAGGATCAGCGGCAACAGTAGCCGGCGCAGCTGCTGGACCGACAGCTGCACCTGCTCGGCCTCGACCAGGGGCCGCAGCTCCCGGGCGGACAGGCCGATGCTCGCGTCAGAGATCACCCGCACCCCTGACGCGAGCTTCGTGCGCTGCTTCTCCTCGCTTGTGCACACCGACGATCTGCAGGATGGCGCGGACATGGGTCTTCACCGTGGTGTCGGAGATGTCGAGTTCGCGCGCGATCTGCTTGTCCGAGCTGCCGCGCATCAGCGCCCGGAAGACTTCGGCCTGACGCGGGGTCAGGTCCGGGTAGAGGGTCTCGACGTCGACCGGCTGGGCGACGCCGCCCAAGGCACCTTCGCCGGGCTTGCCGTTCTGGCGCGGCGGCCGGCTCACCCCGCCGCGCAGTGCGACGCGCACCGCTTCGAGCAGCGCACCGGGGTCGGCGCTCTTGGGCACGTAGCCCGCGGCGCCAAGGGCGAGCGCACGGTCCATCACGACGTCGCGGTCGTCGCCCGAGACCACGATGATCGGCGTGTCCCGGCTCGCGTCGCGCAGCACCTTGATGGAGCGCTCGCCGTCATGCGTGCCCAGCCACCAGTCGAGCAGGACGAGCTCGTAGGGGAAGGTCTCCATGAGCCGCCGTGCGCTGTCGAGATCGCGGGCCTTGTCGAGCGAAGCATCGGGCATGATCAATTGAAGAAGAAGCTCGAAGGAGTCCCCCACGAGTTGGTGATCCTCGATCCATAGCGCGCGCATTTGCTGTTGGCTCTCCCGGGCTGCTCTTCAGGTCATGCACATGTTCCGGAGGTTGCGGCAGCCGGCGCGCAACACGGAATCTGGGTCGGGCGCAGCCTATCACTTCGCCAGCGCGAGCGATCTCCTTCTTTTGGATGACGCAGCCGGTGCCGGCCACGTGGATTCGGCTGCCGAGGGCGTCGGCTTGGCTACAGGCGCCCGCGTCCGCTCAGCGGCGCTTCCGGCGCAGTCGGCGCATCGGCATGGGCGGCAGGCCGCGGGATGTTGACCAAGAGCCCGTGCATCGTGAGCATGCGCAGCGCCTCGATGTGGGTGAATTCCTGGTCGGTCGCGACGAAGCGCATCTCGTAGGTGCCCAGGCGGATCGCGTCGCCGTCGACGAGCACCTGGGTCTCGATCTGGACGTCGTTGACGAAGGTGCCGTTGCGGCTGCCGAGGTCGGTGATGGTGACGAAGGCCTGTTCGACGTCGATCAGCGCATGGTCGCGGCTGGCCTGCGCGGAATCGACGATCACGTCGTTGGTCGGGCCGCGACCCACTCTGTTGCCCTGCGGGGCGAGTTGTACCTGCCGGGTGTCGCCGGTCGCGGTCATCATGAGGAGGGTTGGCATGGTTGGTGGTCCTGGCGCGCGGTCACGAGGCCTCCCGCGCACCCATCGTATATCGGCCTTGTCCCGCGATTGTGTAGGGCCCGTCTTCGGCAGGCAGGCGGGCGGCAGGCACGGCCTCTTCATGGCCAGCGCGCGGCCGATGGAATGCATCGGGGAGCATTGTGTGCGCAGGTGAAACCCTGCCCCGAAGTGTCGTAAGAATTGCGTAAGATTCTCGCCCGCGCCCCAAACAGTTCATTCATGCTCGATGTCGATTTGCCCACGCCCGCAGCAGCGGTTCGCAACCTTCTGGCCAGCGGCGGGATCGTCCCTGCGCTGGCCATGCTCAACGACCGGACGTCTTTCCGGTTCACGGCGATCTACAAGCTGAACGGCGACGTGATGCATGCGGCGCACGCCTTCGATCGCGCGTCCGAATACCGCACGTGGCTCAAGGTGGTGCCGCTCGGAAAGAGCTTCTGCCAGCACGCCGTCGAACACGGCGAATTCGTCACCAGCCATGCCTCCCAGGACCAGCGCCTGACCAACCGGCCCTACACCGGCATGGTCGAGTCGTACTACGGCCGCCTGCTCACCAAGGAATGCGGAAAGCCCTACGGGACCTTCATCCATTTCGACCTCGAGCCGCGCAGCATTCCCGCCGAGGAGATCCACTTCCTGCGGGAAGTGATTCCGCATTTCGTCGATTTCCTCGAGTAAGGGGCCCGGCGTCCGCCCGCCAAATCACGAAGCGGGCCGCAGCAGCGCCACGAACGCCGCCGCCGCGGGCGACAGGCTGTGGGCGCTGCGCGTGATGAGATAGATCGGCGGCACGCGGATCGGCAGCTTCACCGGCAAGGTGCGCAGCAGGCCGAGCCGCGCATAGTGTGCCGCCTGCGAGGCCGGCATCACCGCGCACATGTCCGAGTGCTCCAGCAGCGCGGTCATCGCGATCGGAGAGGCCGTCTCCGTGATACGCAGCCGCTCCTGGATGCCCGCCTCGTGCAAGGCCGCTTCGAATCGCCCGCGCTGCGGCGAGCCTGGCGGCTGCAAGAGCCACGGCCATTCGACCAACTCGCGCAGCGACACCGACCTTCGCCGCAGGAGCGGATGCGTCTTGCGCACCACCACCACCTGCGGCTCGCCGAGGAGCGGCACGCAATCGAAGGCCTCGGCGCTGTGGTCCTCGGTGAGACGGCCGAGCATCAGGTCGACCTCGCCGCGCGCGAGCAGGCGCAGCATCACGTCGCTGGTGTCGACTACGACGCTGACGGCCACGCGCTCGTGCTTCTGCTGATAGGCCACCAGCGTCGGCGCGAGCAGCTCCGGCACGGCGCCGGGCACGCTGCCCACGCGCAGCGAGCCGCTGAGGCCCGAGCGCAGCGCCTCGACCTCTTCGCACACCGCGCCGAAATCGGTGAGGACCCATCGTGCATGGCGCACCAGCGCCTCGCCATAGGGCGTGGGCGTCATGCCGCGCGCGATGCGGGTGAACAGCGGCACCGCGAAGGTTTCTTCGAGTTGCTGCAGCAGCTTCGTCGCCGCCGGCTGGCTGACGTTCATCGCCGCCGCGGCACGGCCGAGGTTGCGGTGCTGGTCGAGCAGCGCGAGCAGCACCCACTGCCGCGTGCGAAGTCGCAGCAGCAGGCGCCATGGCGGGATTTCGGAGGACGGACGACTCATATACGCGCGTATATGAATTCTTCAGAAATCGCGATTGGATTGGAATGGCGAACATCCCTAAGCTGCATGCGTCGGATTTCAAGAAAACTCGGAGACACGCCCCATGCCATTCCAGCCCCTGCTGCGCGGCGCCGCTGTCCGCGGACTCGCCGCCCTGCTGCTGATCGCCGCGCCGCTCGCGGCCGCCGCGCAGAGCGCCTACCCCGACAAGCCCGTGCGGATCATGGTCGGCGCCTCGGCGGGCGGCGGCACCGACATCCTCGCGCGCCTGCTCGCGGACAAGTTCGCGGTCGCCCTGAAGCAGCCGGTCGTCGTCGAGAACAGGCCCGGCGCCTCGAACACCATCGCGGCCGAGCTCACGGCACGCGCCGCGAATGACGGCAGCACGCTGCTGCTCGCGACCAACACCGGCCAGGCCGTTGCGCCGCATTTGCTGAAGCTCAAGTACGACCCGCTCAAGGACCTGCAGCCCGTGGGCCTGGTGGCGGTGATGCCCAACGTGCTGGTGGTGCCGCAGGCCTCGCCTTACCAGAGCGTGGGCGAACTGGTGGCCGCGATGCGCGCGAAGCCCGGCGCCTTCAGGTACGCCTCATCGGGCATCGGCAGCACGCAGCACGTGGGCGGCGAGGCCTTCGCGCTGGCCACCGGGACGAAGGCCATCCACGTGCCCTACCGGGGCAGCTCGCAGGCGCATATCGACATCATCGGCGGGCAGGTCGAGATGATGTTCGACAGCACCTCCTCGGCCATGCAGCAGATCAAGGCGGGCAAGCTGCGGCCGCTCGCGGTCGCGGCGGCGAAGCGCACGCCCGAGCTGCCCGACGTGCCGACGCTCGCGGAATCCGGCGTCACTGGCGCGGACGTCAACACCTGGTACGGCCTCTTCGTGACCGCCGGCACGCCGCGCGCCGCCGTCGAGCGCCTCAACGTCGAGCTCACGCAGAGCCTGCGCATGGCCGACGTGCAGGAACGCATCAAGGCGCTCGGCGGCGAGATCACGCCGATGGACATCGCCACCTTCGCGGAGATGAACCGCAGCGAGTTCGAGCGCTACGGCAAGCTGGTCCGGGACACCGGCATGCGCGCCGAGTGACACACCACCTGAGGAAAGAATGTCGATGAAACCCAGAATCGCAGTGCTGCCCGGCGACCCGAGCGGCATCGGCCCCGAGATGACGGCCAGGCTGCTCGCGCGCGCACGCAACATCGAGGCGGCGGACCTGCTGCTCATCGCCGATCCGCTGGTGCTCGAAAGCGGCTGGCGCATCGCAGGCGTCGCCACGCCCGAACCATTGCGGCTGCGTGACCTCGACGCGCTGCGCTTCGAAGCGGGCCGCCCCAGCCTGCTCGTGCAGGACACGATGGGCGGACGCGCGCCGGTGCTCGGCGAGTCGAATGCGCATTCCGGCAAGGCCTCCTTCGAGGCGATGCAGCTCGCCACCGAGGCCGTGCGCCGAGGCCTGGTCGACGGCATCGTCTTCGCACCGCTCAACAAGCATTCGTTGCGCCTGGGCGGACTGCAGCACGAGGACGAGTTGCGCTACATGCAGGAACGCTTCGACGTGCCGGGCTTCGTCTGCGAGTTCAACATCACCGGCGAGCTGTGGACCTCGCGCGTGACATCGCACGTACCGCTCAAGGATGTCGCGGCCCTCATCACCGGCGACGCGGTGCAGGACGCGGTGCGGATCATCCACGGCACCCTCGTGCGCGCTGGTGTCGAGGCGCCGCGCATCGCGGTCTCGGGCCTCAATCCGCATGCGGGCGACGGCGGTTCCATCGGCTCCGAGGAGATCGAGGTCATTGCGCCGGCCGTGCGTACGCTGCAGGCGCAAGGCATCGATGCGCGCGGGCCCTACTCGCCCGATACGGTCTTCATCGGCGCGCGGCGCGGCGACTTCGACGCGGTCGTGTCGATGTACCACGACCAGGGCCAGATCGCGATGAAGCTCATGGGCTTCGAGCAGGGCGTGACGCTGCACGGCGGCCTGCCGGTGCCGGTGGCGACCTCGGCGAGCGGCAGCGCCTTCGACATCGCTGGCCAGGGCGTTGCGAAGATCGAGGGCCTTCAGCATGCCTTCGACCTGTGCGTGCGCATGGCGCGCGAAACAGCAGGGGCACGAGCGGCGCAGGCAGCCGGCTGAGCGCGCGCCGGCCGGCCCTACTTCTTCACCACGACGACGCGGCCAGCGTCCCGGTAGATGACGCGCATCGGCAGCCCGCGCTGCTGCAGCTCGGTCCAGATCACCGGATTGATGTAAGCCGCCGCCTGTGGGAGCGCCTGCCAGCGCGTGACGAACTCGTCGACGGTCTTGAGCCACTTGTCGGGCTCCTGGACTTCGCCGAGAGCGAATTCGTCCATGTAGGCCACCAAGGTCACGTCGCGGCCGAGATAGAAAGGCAATGTCTGGTCGTACGCGGCGACGGCGAACACCGGCGTGCCCGGATGCAGTTCCGCGCGCAGCGCCGCGGCAAAAGGCGCCGCACTCTTGAGCTGTCCATACGCGTCGTGCGATCGAAGGACCACCGTGGTCGCGATCAGATGGCCGAATGCCACGCACAGGATCGCGACCGTCACGTTCCGGCGGGCGAGGCTGAACCAGCCGAGACCGGCACAGACCAGGAAGACGACCGCGCCGACACGCAGGGCCTGCGCCATCGGCGCGAACACCTCGGCAGGCGCCGCAGCCGATGCGAACCGGGCCGCATTCGTCGAGATGACGAAAGCCGCCGCCCAGACCAGCGTCGGCAGCAGCAGATGCCAGCGCAAGGTGCCTGGTTGCATGTCGCGCAGCGCCCGCGCGGCCAGCAGCGCGAGCGCGGGGAACATCGGCAGGATGTAGGACGGCAGCTTGGAGCCCGAGGCGCTGAAGAACAGGAACACGAAGGCGCACCAGACGACGAGCAGGTCGCGCGCCTGGCCATCGCGGCGTCCGACCTCCTGCGCGCCCGACCGTCCCAGCCAGGGCAAGGCGCTGGTCCACGGCAGCATGCCGCCCAGCAGCAGCGGCACGTAATACCACCACGCGCCCTGCCGCTGGTGCACGGTGGTCAGGTAGCGCGCGAAGTGCTCGTGCACGAAGAAGAACTGGGCGAAGATGGGATTACGCATCGACACCAGGACAAACCATGGCGTCGCGAGCGCGAAGAGGACCAGCAGCCCGGACCACCAGTGCATGCCGCGGATCAGCGAAGCATCGCGGCGCCACAGGCTGGCGACGAACAGCACGCCGGCCGGGATGGCCACGCCCACCAGTCCCTTGCTCAGCACCGCGCCAGCCATTGCCGCCCAGGCGAGCCAGATCCAGCGGCGCCGCATCACCGCGTCCGACGCAGCGCCTTCGGCCAGGAGGACTGCGCAGAGCACGACGGTCAGGAAGAAGGTCAGCCCTGCATCGAGCGTGAGGAAGTGGCTGTTGCCGACCACCCACGTCATGGAGGCCGCGATCGCCAGCGCACGGATGCCGCTCTCGCGCCCCCAAAGCCGGGCGGCGGTGTAGCCCACCATCAGCAGCGTGAGGAAGCCCGAAAGCGCGGGCCACAGGCGTGCCGAGAATTCGGAGACGCCGAAGCCGAGGAAGGCGAGCGCGCCTATCCAGTACTGCATGACCGGCTTCTCGAAATAGATCAGCCCGTTCAGGCGCGGCGTGATCCAGTCGCCGCTGCGTGCCATCTCGAGCGCGATCGAGGCATAGCGGCCCTCGTCCGGACTGATCAGCGACCGCGAGCCGAGATCGGCGAACCACAGCACGCCCAGCAGCACGAGCATCAGAACGAGAACGAGCGGCCCGATCGCCACAGGCTTGCCGATGCTTCCCGCGCCGGAAGGGGTCAGCCAGCTGTCAGCGTCGGCGGGCGCGGCGCCGCTGCCGGGAAGATCGCTCTTCTTGGGTGTGCGTAGTCGGATTGCAGGAAACACGAGAGGTAGGGGGTCGCCAGATTGAACCGGCCGAGGTTGCTACGCGGGAATGAATCTCAGGTTAATGCACCTGAACGGCGTCTGAATGCGATGCAGGATACCGGGCGGCCGGAGGGCCGTAACCAATCGGCCTCATCGCGCGAACTATCGACCGAGGGCGCCCGCATGCAGCACGACGATGTTCAAAGGAGCAACACCATGCAGATCGATGAAGACAAGCTCGATGCCCTCCTCGGCAGATTGGTCGAAGAATTCGGCGCGCTGGCCAGCGCGCCGCTCGCGATTCTGGGCGACCGGCTCGGCTTGTACAAGGCGATGGCAGGCGCCGGTCCGATGACCGCCGAACAACTCGGCGAGAAGACCCATCTGCGATTGCGCTATGCGATCGAATGGCTCAATGCACAGGCCGCGAGCGGCTTCGTCGAGTACGACCCGCGAGCGCAGACCTACATGCTGTCGCCCGAGGCGCGCTGGTGCTGGCCGACGACGACAGCCCCGCCTTCATGGGCGGCGGGTTCGAGTGCCTGATGTCGATGTTCCTCGACCTCGACAAGGTGCAGAAAGCCTTCCGCGACGGTACGGGCCTTGCCTGGCACGAGCACCATCCGAGCCTGTTCTCGGGCACCGAGCGCTTCTTCCGCGCGGGCTACAACGCGAACCTGGAGCCGAGCTGGATCCCCGCGCTCGACGGCATGCGCGAGAGGCTGCATGACGGCGCGCGCGTTGCCGACGTGGGCTGCGGCTTCGGCGCTTCGACGATCGTGCTGGCCTAGGCCTACCCTGCGTCGACCTTCGTCGGCTACGACTATCACGAACCTTCGATCGCTGCCGCGCGCGAACGCGCGAAGGCCGCGGGCGTTGCCGATCGCGTGAGCTTCGAGCTCGCAGGCGCCAAGACCTATCCGGGCCGCGGCTTCGACCTGGTCGCATTCTTCGACTGCCTGCACGACATGGGCGATCCGGTCGGCGCGGCGCGGCACGTGCGCGAGACGCTCGCGCCCGACGGCCTCTGGATGATCGTCGAGCCCTTCGCGAACGACCGGCTCGAGGACAACCTCAATCCGGTCGGTCGCATCTACTACTCGGCCTCGACCATGATCTGCACGCCCTGTTCGCTGTCGCAGGAGATCGGTTTCGGGCTGGGCGCGCAGGCCGGCGAACAGCGACTGCGCGACGTCGCAAGCCAAGGTGGCTTCGGCCGCTTCCGGCGTGCCGCGCAGACGCCGTTCAACCTCGTGTTCGAAGCACGGCCCTGAGGTGCCGTGGGCGGACTTCACATCGCCGGGCGGAACCCCCGCATGTCCTTGATCCTTCGCCGCAGCGCATCGATGAAGGCGGTCACGCGCGCCGGCCGGTGCAGGCCCGGCGGCAGCGCCACGTGGATGCCCACCGGTTCGAGCCACAGGCGCGGCAGCACGCGCTTGAGGCGGCCCGATTCCAGGTCGGCCTGGCACATCCAGGGCGCGGCGGCGCCGATGCCGTCGCCGTTGAGGATCGCGCGATAGCTCGACAGCAGGCTGTCGGTGCGCAGGGGCGTGTCGATCGACACCGTCTGCGAGCGCCCGGCCTTGTCGAGCAGTCGGACCGCGTCGACGAAGTACGGCACGAGGCCCACGCACGGCAGCGTCGACAGGTTGCCCGGCGTGACGCTGCCGATGCGGCGCAGCAGCGCCGGGTGGGCGACCAGGATGCGCTCCATGTCGCCCAGGTGCCGGCTCACCAGGCCCGGGTCGCGCACCTCGCCGACGCAGACCCAGCACTCGGCGCCGGTCGCGACGAGGTCGACCACGCGATCGGTCAGCGTGAGCTCCACGCGCAGTTGCGGCCAGGCGGCGCGCAGGTCCGTCACTGCATCCGTCAGGAAACCCGTGCCGTATCCCGACGGGCCGATGACCCGCAAGGTGCCCTCGGGCCGGCTGCGGCCGCCGGAGATCCGCTCGGACAGGCTCGCCCAGCGATCGGACAGCGCCCGCGCCTCGACCATCAGCAGCCGCCCCTCGTCGGTCAGCGAGAAGCTGGCGGTGGTCCGCAGCGCGAGCCTGCAGCCGAGCAGCCGCTCCAGTTCGAGCAGGCGCCGGCTGGCGGTCGGCTGGGTGATGCCCAGCAGGCGCGCGGCCTTGCTGAGCGATCCGGTCTCGGCGATGCGCAGGAAAGTCGCCAGCAGGTCGATGCGGTCATGTACGAGCCTCATGCGCCTAGCGTATAGGACTTCATCCTTCCATGCTGCTTCTTCCGGAGGCCCGATCTCCGTATCGTTGCGACATGAATCAACCTGCTGCCCGTCCTTCCGCGCCCTCCACCCCGCCGCGCCTCTTGGGCGACACGCCGCATGGCGGCTCGGTCCTCGCCTTCTACAGCCCCAAGGGCTCGCCGCGCCCCCCGCGCGTGGGACGCGGCGAAGGCGTCTACCTGTGGGATGCGGACGGGCAGCGCTACCTGGATGCAACCGCCGGCGCCGTGGTGGCCAACATAGGGCACGGCAATCCGCACGTGCTGGCGGCCATGCAGGAACAGGCCTCGCGGGTGAGCTTCGCGTACCCCCGGTTCTTCGAGAGCGAGCACAACATCGCGCTGGCCGACCGCGTCTGCTCGCTGGCTGGCGAGGGCTTCGACCGCGCCTTCTTCGTCTCCGGCGGATCGGAGGCGAACGAGTCCGCGATCAAGCTCGCGCGCCACTACGCGGTGGTGAGCGGCCAGGGCAGCCGCTGGAAGGTGATCTCGCGCAACCCCAGCTACCACGGATCCACGCTCGGCGCGCTGGCGGTGACCGGAGATGAGCACACGCAGTCGATCTACGGCGCGATGATCAAGCCGATGCCCAAAGTGCCGGCACCACTGTCCTACCGGCTGCCCGAAGGCCACACCGAGGAAAGCTACGCCATGGCCTGTGCCGAGGACCTGGCCCGGACCATCGAGCGCGAAGGACCGGAGACGGTGCTGGCCTTCATCCTGGAGCCGATCGGGGGCCTGTCCACCGGGGCGGTGGTGTCGCCCGCGGCCTACTTCGAGCGGGTGCGCCAGACCTGCGACCAGTACGGCGTGCTGCTGATCTACGACGAGATCATGAGCGGCGCCGGCCGCACCGGCGAATTCCTCGCCGCCCACCACTGGCAGGCCGCCCGGCCCGACCTGGTGACGCTGGCCAAGGGCCTCGCAGCCGGCTACACGCCGCTGGGCTGCCTGCTCGCGCCTGACCGCATCGTCGATGCGGTGGCGGGCAGCGGCGGCTTCGTGCATGGGCACACCTACTTCACCAACCCGCTGTCGTGCGCAGTCGCCAATGCGGTGATGGATGAGGTCGAACGCCAGGGCCTCGTGGCCCGCGCCCGCGAACGCGGCCTCGGCCTGCGACGCCGCCTGGAGGCGCTCGCGGAGCGCTCGCCGCTGGTGGGCGACGTTCGCGGCCTGGGCCTGCTCAGCGCGATCGAGATCGTGGCCGACAAGGGCTCGCGCCGCGCATTGCCGCCGGAATTCAATGCGCCCGCGAAGCTCACCGTGCATGGTTTGCGGCACGGCATCGCGCTCTACAACCGCCGGGCCAACCTCGGCGCTTTCGGCGACTTCCAGATGATCACGCCGCCGCTGACGATCAGCGAATCCGAGCTCGACGAGCTGGTCGAGCGGCTGGAGCGCGCGCTGGCCGACCTCGCCGACGAAGTCACCCGGCTCAAGCTGATCTGAGCATCCGCACGCGACAGGCGGAACGGCCCGAGCCGTTCCGCACCGCCCGTTTTCCGATCTCTCCCATTCCACCGAACCTTCCCGAAGGATGACCCCATGACGCTGCCCGCCCTGCTTCGCTTCTCGCTCGCCTGCACGAGCATCGCCTTCGCCTGCGCGGCCTCCGCGCAGGTGCCCACGGGCAAGGGGCCGCTGCGGCTGATCGTCGGCTATCCGGCGGGCGGCTCCGCCGATGTGCAGGCGCGCACGCTGGCCGACAAGCTGTCGTCGGAACTCGGCACGACGGTCGTGGTGGAGAACCGCACCGGCGCGGGCGGCCAGATCGCCGCCGACTTCGTGCGCGCCGCGCAGCCCGACGGCCTCACCGTGCTGCTGGCCAACATGCACATGATGGTGATGCTGCCGCTGACCTCGAAGTCGGTGCGCTACGACCCGGCCAGGGACTTCCAGGCGGTCGGCCGCATCGCGACGTTCTACGAGGGCATCGCGGTGCCGACAGCGGTGCCGGTGCGCAACGTGAACGAATGGCTGATGCTGGCCCGGAACGACAAGTCGAAGTCCGGCTATGGCGTGCCGGCGGCCGGCAGCGTGGCGCAGTTCATGGGCTATCGACTGGGCCACGACGCGAAGATCGAGCTCACGGCCGTCCCCTATCGCGGCGCGGCACCGCTGGTCCAGGATCTGCTGGGCAACCAGGTGGTCGCCGGCATCACCCCGATCGCGGATCTCGTGCAGTACCAGCAGAGCGGCAAGCTCAGGGTTCTGGCCGTGAACGGCGTCAAGCGCACACCGCTGCTGCCCGACGTGCCGACACTGAAGGAACTGGGACAGCCGAATTTCGACAATCTCGAATGGACCGGCCTCTTCGTGCCCGCCGGCACGCCGCGCGCGACCGTCACGCAATTGCATGCCGCGCTCGGCAAGGCACTCGCGCTGCCCGAGGTGCAGGAACGGTTCGCCAAGCTCAGCAGCGACGCGAACCCGAGCACGCCCGAGGAACTCTCGGCGCTGATCGTCGACGACCTCAAGCGCTGGGGGCCGGTGGTCAAGGCCTCGGGCTTCACCACGGAATGACCCGGCCGATTCCGCCGCACCGCCCGCTGTCCGTGCCGGGCGTGCATGGCTACGCCAGCGCGAAGAGCGTGCACGCCGGCCAGCGCATCGACTTTCACATCAGCAGCGACCGCCCCTACGGCATGACGGTGTGCCGCCTGGGCCACGACGCGGACAGCCGGCAGGGCGACATCGAAATCGCCGACCTCGGCGCGTCGGCGGCCCGCGTGCAGCCGATCCATCCCGGCTCCTACGTGCATGTCGCGAAGGGCTTGCCGGCGGCGCTGCCGCTGGCCGGGCTCACGCTCGAATGCTGGGTCATGCCGTGGCGCTGCACCGGTGCGCGACAGGCGCTGATCACGCAGTTCGACGCGCCCGCGCATTGCGGCTTCGGCCTCTACATCGAGCCGGATGGCGAACTCTCGCTGTACCTGGGCGACGGTGGTGCGCAGCGTGATGCGGCCCTGCACATCGGCAGCCGGCTCGTCGCACGGCGCTGGCAGCACGTGGCCGCGACGTGGGACGGCCAATGGGCGACCTTGTGGATCGACGGCGCGCGCGCCGGCCGCTGGCCTTCGGCAGCACCCGTGTGCCCCGGTCCGGCGCCCTTGCGGCTCGGCGCGGCCGGCGAGCCGCATGGCGCCGATGCGCTCGCCGATGTCGACCTTGCGATGCTGGCCATCCACGAACGTGCCCTCTCTGCCGACGAAATCGCCGCGCGCGTGGCCTTGCGTGCGCGGCAGATTCCGGCCGACCCCGCGTTGCGCGCCTGCTGGCCGCTGCGCGAAGGCCGCGGCGATCGCGTGGCCGATGCCAGCGGCCACCAGCACGACGGTCGCATCGTCAATCACGGAACGTGGATGATCCGCGGCCCCGCCTTCGATGAAGAAGCGGCCGAGGCGGTGCAGGACCCCTTCGCCGCGCCGGGCCAGCGGCAAGGGCTGCGTCTGGCCAGCGACGATCTCTACGACTGCCGGTGGACGGCGAGCCATAGCTTCACGCTACCCACCGATGCGCGTCCCGGCCTGCACGTGGCGCGACTGCGCTTCGACTGGGAAGGACGCGAGGCGGTCTACGACATCACCTTCCTCGTGAAACGCGCCGTCGACGCACCGCCCGCGCCGCTGCTGGTGCTGTGCGCGATGAGCAGCTGGCTGGCCTATGCCGCCACGCCCTTCGCGCGCAACCAGGTGGACGACCCGGTCTGGCCGCGCCGGTCCACCGGCCTGCCCAACAGCCATCCGCAGGCCCCCGCCTTCTGCAGCTACACCTACCACCACGCAGGGCAGCCCAGCTACTTCACCGGGCTGCGCATGCCCTGGCCCAATGCGAGCCCGGCCGCGCTCTACGACCCGGCCGGCAGCGGCTTCTCGCAATGGACGCGACTGGAGCGCCGCCTGCATGCCTGGCTCGAACGCGAAGGCTACGAATTCGACCTGCTCGCCGACCTGGACGTGCACGCCGATCCGGACCTGCTCGCACGCTATCGCACGGTCGTGGTCAACGGGCACAGCGAGTACTGGTCCACGCCCGTGGTCGATGGCTTCGATGCCCTGCTCAGGCGCGGCGGAAACGCGCTGGTCCTCTCGGGCAACACCATGTATCTGCGCGTGAGCTTCGACGACGACATGGGCGTGATGGAACAGCGCAAGAACGACGAGCGCGGCGCCGATCCCGCCGATGCCGAACTGCGCCCGCCCGCCGGACCCTTCGGCGAGGAATTCCACAGCCAGGACTGGGCGCGCGGCGGCCAACTGCGTGCGGTGGGCCGTGCGGCGGCGAGCATCATCGGCCTGGAGACCGCGGGCTGGGGCTTCGCGGACGCAGAGGACTTCGGCGTCTATCACGTCGCAGAGCCCGGGCATGCGCTGTTCAACCATCCGCACCGGCTCGGCCTCGAACGTGGCCGGACCTTCGGCCATGCGCCCGGCGGCGGCCTCCCGCGCGCCATCGGTCACGAGTGGGACCTCAGCACCGCGACGCTGCTGACCATGACGCATGGCGGGCCGCCGGGCGCCTCGCTGCCCGAGCTGCCGGCCGGCCTCACCGTGATCGCGCAAGGCATCCGCCGCGTGCCCGGCGCGATGGACACCTACCTGGACTGGCACTCGCGCGTGACCGATTCGCTGGACGGACTGTCGGCGGAGATGATCTACTGGGAGCGCCCCCAGGGCGGCCGCGTGTTCCACGCCGGCGCCGTCGGCGCCGCATGGGTGGTCGGCAGCGATCCGGTGTTCGACGGCCTGCTGCGCAACGTGCTGCATCGCTTCGGCTGCGAACCCATGTAAAAACGATCTCTTCCGAGATCACGATCGAGACATCCCCGATGCAACCCCAGTCCCTCCCCGAAGGCCACGGCGAACTGCTGTGGTCGCCCTCGCCCGGGCAAGTGCAGGCGAGCCGCCTGTATCACTACCAGCAGTGGCTCGCCACCCGGCGCGGCGTGCAGGCCAGGACCTGCGAGGACTACGAAGACCTGTGGCAGTGGTCCATCGACGACCTGGAGGGCTTCTGGCAGTCGATCTGGGACTATTTCGACGTGGTCGGCGACGGCGAACGCACGCCCGCCCTGGCGGACCGGCAGATGCCGGGTGCGCGCTGGTTTCCGCACATGCGGCTGAACTACGCGGAAAACCTCCTGCGCAACGCCACGACGGAACACCCCGCGATCATCGCCCGCACCGAGAACGCCCCGCTGCGCGAAGTCAGCTGGGCCCAACTGGAGCGCGACACCGCGGCGCTGGCCGCGCGCATGCGTGGCTGGGGCGTTCGCCCGGGCGACCGCGTGGCGGCCTACCTGCCCAACCGCCCCGAGACGGTGGTCGCCTTTCTCGCCTGCGCGAGCATCGGCGCGATCTGGTCCAGTTGCGCGCCGGACATGGGCCCTTCGGTCGTGCTCGACCGCCTGCGCCAGATCGAACCCTGCCTGCTGCTCGCGTCCGACAGCTACAGCTACAACGGCAAGCGGCACGACCGCGCCTCGCAGGTCGACGAACTGCTGGCCCAGCTGCCCAGCGTGCGGCGCGTGGTGCATGTACCCGGCCCGATGGCAGGCGAGCGCGCCGTCGGCTGGCGCGATCGCGTGGACTGGACCGAGGCCATCGCGGAACCCGCACCGCCGCGCTACGAGCGGCTGCCCTTCGACCATCCGCTGTGGATCGTCTATTCATCCGGCACCACCGGGCTGCCCAAGGCCATGGTGCACAGCCACGGCGGCATCGTGCTCACGCACCTGAAGACCATGGCGCTGCAGCACGACCTGCGCGCCCGCGACCGGCTGATGTTCCTCGGCAGCACCGGCTGGATCGTTTGGAACCTGCAGGTCGGCGCCCTCCTCACGGGGGCGAGCATTGTGCTCTTCGACGGCAATCCGGCATGGCCGGACGGCGACTCGCTCTGGCGCTTCATCGACGCGCAGGGCGTCACGCTGTTCGGCTGCGGCGCGGCCTACCTGATCAACTGCATGAAGGACGGCCTGCGTCCGCGCGACCAGGTGCCGCTCGCGAAGCTGCGCGCCATCAATGCCACCGGCTCGCCGCTGCCCATCGACGCCTACCGCTGGGTCTACGACGCGGTCAAGCCGGACCTCTGGCTTGCCTCGATCAGCGGCGGCACCGACATCGCCTCGGGCTTCGTCGCCTGCGCACCGACGCTGCCGGTGCATGCGGGCGAGATCCAGTGCCCCGAACTCGGCGTCGCGGCCTTTGCGTACGACGAGTCCGGCCAGCCGGTCGTCGACGAAGTCGGCGAACTCGTGATCACGCAGCCGATGCCCTCGATGCCGGTCTTCTTCTGGAACGACCCGGGCAACAAGCGCTACCTCGAAAGCTACTTCGACACCTTCCCCGGCGTGTGGCGCCACGGCGACTGGATCCGCTTCACGCCGCGCCGCAGCTCGGTGATCTATGGGCGCTCGGACAGCACCATCAACCGCTTCGGCATCCGCATGGGCACGGCCGAGATCTATCGCGTGGTCGAAGAGCTGCCGGAAGTGCGAGACAGCCTGGTGGTGGACCTCGAGTACCTGGGCCGCCCGTCGTTCATGCCGCTGTTCGTCGTGCTCCAGCCGGGCGCAACGCTGGACGATGCGCTCAAGGAGCGGATCTGCACGCAGATCCGCACGAAGGCCTCTGCCCGCCATGTACCGAACGAAGTGGTGCAGGTCGACGAGATCCCGCGCACGCTGAGCGGCAAGAAGATGGAAGTGCCCGTGCGCAAGCTGCTGCTCGGCGCCGCGGCCGACAAGGTCGCGAGCCCCGATGCAATGTCGAATCCGAACAGCCTGCGCTTCTTCGTCGACTATGCGCGGCACGTCGGGCAGCTTCTCGGGCGAGGCTAAGGATCGAGCCGCCGGGGCCGCGTCGCCGGCGGGCGCTACAGGAAGCGGCTTGCCAGATAGGGCGAAGGATCGACGAACGGTGTCGCGCCCTCGATCAGGTCCGCCATCAGGCGGCCGCTGGCCGGCCCCAGCGTGAACCCCTGGTGCGCATGGCCGAAGTTGAACCAGAGCCCCGGATGGTTCGGCGCCGGGCCGATGACCGGCTTCATGTCCGCGGTGCAGGGGCGGTTGCCGATCCACGGCTCGGCTTCGACCGGGTCCGGCAGATCGAGCATCTCGCGCGCTGCGGCTTCCGCCTTGGTGAGCTGCACCGGCGTGGCCGGCGCCCCGATGCGGGCGAATTCCGCGCCGGTCGTGAGCCGGACGCCCTGCGCCATCGGCGCCAGCACGAGGCCCCGCTCGGCATCGAGCATCGGCAACCGCAGGCCGGGACCGCCACGGTAGTGCCGGTGGTAGCCGCGCTTGACGAACAAGGGCAGCCGATAGCCGAGCGGCGTGATCAGCGCATCCGCCCAGGGACCGAGGGCGACGACCGCGTGGCGCGCCGCGAGCGGGCCGGCGGCAGTGCGGACCTGCCACCCGCTGCCCGTGGCCTGCAAAGTGGCTGCATCGCCCTCGACCAGTTGGCCGCCCAGCGCCTGGAAGCGCTCTGCGTAGCGGGCCACCAGCGCGCCCGGATCGCTCACGGACCACGGGTCGAGCCAGTGCAGCGCACCGGCCATGCGCCGGCGCAGGCCCGGTTCGGCCCGCGACAACGCGTCGCCGTCTTCCAGCGCATGGCGCACGCCATAGTCGGCCGCGAGCCGGGCCGCGCGCGTCGCCGCCTCTTCCATCGCAGCCGGCGTGCGAAAGACGAAGCGATAGCCTTCCTTGCGCACGAGGTCGCTCGCACCGGACTCGGCCATCAGCGCTTCGTGCTCCGTCAGGCAATGCGCGATCAGGCGGCTGTAGGCTTGGGCGATGGGCGCATAGCGGTCGGGCGCCGAGGCGTGCCAGTAACGCGCCAGCCGCGGCAGCACTTCCGGCAGCGCGCTCAGGTGGTAGTTGACGTCGATGCCGCGCTTGAACGCGACATCGAACACCGCCTGCCACTCGCGCGGAAAGGCATAGGGCTCGACCGCCTCGCGCTGGATGATCCCGGCGTTGCCGTAGGAGGTCTCGCGCCCGGGTGCCCGGCGGTCGACCAATGCAACGGCGTGCCCGCGCCGCGCGAGTTGCAGTGCGGTGCAGGTGCCGACCATGCCGGCTCCGAGGACGAGGACATCGGTGGACGTGCGCGCGTTCATTGCGGGTCAGTCGCGCTGTGCCGCCGTCACGGTGACCTCGAGTCGGGCGCCGGGCGCCAGCAGGCTCGCAACGACGGTGGTGCGCACCGGAAGCGGATCGTTGAAATGCTTGCGGTACTCGGCATTGAAGGCCGCGAAATCTGCGCCGTCTACCAGATGGACCGCCACTTGCACGACGTCATCGAGGCCGAGGCCCACGGCGCCCAGCGTGGCGCCGATGCGCTGCAGCACCAGCGCGGTCTGCGCCGCGATGCCGTCGGGAATGCTGCCGTCTTCCGAAAACGGCATCTCGCCGGACAGGAAGGCCAGGCCCCTGGCGAGGCGGATCTTGGAAAAAGGGAGTGCGGGTGCTTGGGTCATGAAGGAAACGTCCTTGCGGTGGACGTGTGATTGTGGAATGCGGCGATTGTCTAGGCTTGGCAATCTGTTGAAGATATCGTTGCGATTTTCGCAATCAGCCTTCCCTGCGCACCGCTTCCCGCAGGTGATCGAGGAAGGCGCGGCAGGCGCCGGGCAAGGTGCGCCCGGCCATGGTCTGGATCTCGAAGTGGCGCTCGTTCATCTCGCGGTCGCGCAGCGGCACGGCCACGAGGTTGCCGGTTTTCAAACGGTTGCGCAACGCGGCCTCGCCGCTGAGCGCGATGCCGCCGCCGGCCGCGGCGAACGAGATCGAGGCATCGAGCCGATTGCTCAGCAGCGCCGGCTCGCACTGCAGGCCCTGGCGGCTGCAACTGATGTCGAACAGCTGGCGCAGCGTCGAGTACGGCCCCGGCATCGCCATCGGGTAGCCGACCAGCTGCGCGAGCGCGAGCTGTCGCCGCGAGGCGAGCGGATGGTCCTTCGCCATGATCGCGAGGATGGGCGACGGATGGCGCAGCTCGACGTTGATCTGGCGCTCGGAGCTGGTGCTGAGCGTGACGCCGATGTCGACTTCCCCGTCGCGCACCAGCTGGGGAATCTCGGCCTGCATGTGGACGTTCAGCGCGAAGCGGATCCCGGTGTACTCGCGCTGGAACTCGGCGATCAGGTTGGGAAGGAACTCGGAGGCGAAGCCCTCGGTGCTCGCGATCCGCACGAGCCCCGTCTGCAGGCCGCGCAGCGCCTGGATGTCGTCGGTCACGCGCTCGATGTCCTGCCAGGCGCGCTTGGCGTGCGCAGCCAGCAGTTCGCCGGCTGCGTTGGGCACCATGCCGCGCGCCCGGCGCTCGAACAGAAGCGTGTCGAGCTCGCTCTCGAGGTGCGCGATGTGGCGGCTGACGGCGGAGGGCGCGACGCTCAGGCGCTCGGCCGCGGCCGTGACGGAACCGGTGCGCACGACCTCCAGGAAGTGGCGCAGTGCGGTGTCCTGCAGGACGCGTCGGTTGATGTTCTTGACCACGGGTTGACCCTGATGTGAATTGCGATTATCGCAACAATACGTTCAGATCATGGCTGTTGCTGCGAATGGTCGGCGTTCCTACGATGAGGTCTCGCCCCTTCATCCCACCCCTCTACGCACCCGCCGCCGCCATGCACACCCCGCTCCTGCGCACATTCGGGCTCGCCGCCCTCGGCATCTTCAGCGCCCTCGGATTCCATGCCGCTGCCCTGGCAGCCGAGGACAGCTTCCCCTCACGGCCGATCACGATCGTCGTGCCCTTTCCTCCGGGCGGCGGCGGCGACGTGCAGACGCGCCTGGTGGCCCAGAAGATGAGCGAGAAGCTCGGCCAGACCGTGATCGTCGACAACAAGCCCGGCGCGGGCACCGCGATCGGCGCGGCCTTCGTCGCCAACGCGAAGCCCGACGGCTACACGCTGCTGATGAGTTCCGCCTCCACCTACACGCTGAACCCGGCCATCCGCAAGTCGCTGCCCTATGACCCGGTCAAGAGCTTCGAGCCGATCGGCATCATCAGCCGGGTCGGACTCGTGCTGCTGGCCAATCCCAAGGTGCCGGTGAGCAACCTGAAGGAGCTGGTCGCCGCCGCCAAGCCGGCACCGGACAAGTACAGCTATGCCTCGTTCGGCGCGGGCACGAGCTCGCACTTCGCGGCCGAGATGGCGCTGCAGGCCATGGGCATCCGGCTGATGCACGTCCCGTACAAGGGAAGCGGTCCCGCCATGACCGACCTGATCGGGGGACAGGTGCCCTTCTCCTTCGACACCGTGACCGCCGCGCTGCCGCAGATCAAGGCGGGCAAGGTCAAGGCGCTCGCGATCACGACGGCCAGGCGCTCGCCCTTGCTGCCCGACGTGCCCACCTTCGCGGAGTCGGGCTATCCGGCTGCGGTGCTCGACAGCTGGGGCATGGTGGCAGCGCCGCGCGGCCTGCCGCCGGCGGTGCACGCCAAGCTCGAAAAGGCGTTGGCGGAAACGATCTCCGATCCGGGGGTTCGCAAGGGCTTCGCCGAGCAGGGCGTGGAGGCCAACTTCGTCGACTCGGCCAAGGCCGCCGCCCATCTCGAAGCCGAACTGCCCCTGATGCGCGCGGTCGCGGCGCGCGCCAACATCCAACCGGAATGAACAGCATGCCCCAGCCATCGAATGCCACGCCTCTGGTCGAGCACAGCGCGGTCGAACTGCGCCGGTTGATCGCGAGCCGCGAGGTCTCGCCGGTCGAACTGATGGAGGCCTGCATCGAACGCATCGAGGCGGTCAATCCCTTCGTCAACGCGGTCACGGCGACCTGCTTCGAGCGGGCGCGCGACGAGGCGCGCTCTGCCGAGAAAGCGGTGCTGCGCGGCGAACCGCTGGGCCTGCTGCACGGTCTTCCCATGGGCATCAAGGACCTGGAGCCCACCGCCGGCCTGCTGACCACCTTCGGCTCGCCCGTCTTTCGCGCGAACGTGCCCGACCGGGACATCGAGCTGGTGGCCCGCCTGCGCCGCGCCGGCGGCATCGTCGCGGGCAAGACCAATGTGCCCGAGATGGGCGCGGGCGCCAATTCGCGCAATCCCGTCTGGGGCGCGACCGGAAACCCGTTCGATCCGCGCCTGAATGCCGGCGGATCCTCGGGCGGCTCGGCCGCTGCGCTGGCCTGCGACATGCTGCCCGTGTGCACCGGCTCCGACACCGGCGGCTCGCTGCGCATCCCGGCTTCGAAATGCGGCGTGGTCGGCTTCCGCCCGTCGCCCGGCGTGGTGCCCAGCGTGCGCAAGCTGCTGGGCTGGACGCCGATCTCGGTCGTCGGCCCCATGGGCCGCACGGTCGCGGATGCCTGCCTGCAACTCGCGGCCACGGCCGGCATGCATGCGGGCGACCCGCTCAGTTATCCGCTCGATCCGCTGGCCTTTCTCGCACCGCGTGCGGCCGACCTGGGTGGCCTGCGCGTGGCCTACACCACCGACTTCGGCTGTTGCGACGTCGACCCGGACATCCGCGCGACCTTCACCGCGAAGATCGCAGCCATGCGCCACTTGTTCGCACGCTGCGACGAGGTGCGCTTCGACTTGGGCGAGGTGCACCGCTGCTTCGACGTGCTGCGCGCCGAAGCCTTCGTGGCCGGCATGCGCGAGGCCTACGAGAAGGACCCCGCGAGCCTCGGCGAGAACCCCCGCGCCAACTACGAAATGGGCGCACGCATGAGCCTGCTCGACAGCGCCTGGGCGCAGGCCGAGCAGACCCGCATCCTCGGGCGCTTCCAGGCCACCTTCGCCGACTACGACCTCGTGCTCGCGCCGACCACGCCGGTCTCGCCCTTCCCGTGGACCGAGCCCTACGCCCGCGTGGTCGACGGCAAGCCGCAGGCCAACTACTACCGCTGGCTCGCGCTGACCTACGTCACCACGCTCACCACCCACCCCGCGCTGTCGCTGCCCTGCGGCACGGACGCGAAGGGCATGCCTTTCGGACTTCAGATCGTGGGGCCGTTCCGGGGCGACCTGCAGGTCCTGTCGGCCGCGCTGGCGATGGAGCAGGCTTTCGCCTCCGACCCGTCGCTGCGCCGTCCGCGCCCCGACCTGTCCGCCCTGCGCATGCCGGAGCCCGCGCTCGATTCGATCGTCACCGCACCGCCGCCGGCGAACTGGCGCGATGCAGGCAATGCCGGTGCCGCGACCCAGTCGGTCGTATAGGCTCGACCCACCACGACGCACGACAACCATGGCTGCCGTTACCACCACCGCGCTTCCCGCACTCGACCCCGCCCTCGCCGATCTGCAGGAGCGCTTCGTCGCCGCGAACCCCGCCAGCCGCGAGCGCTTCGAGGCGCACGCGCGCTTCATGCCCGGCGCCAACAGCCGGTCGGTCCTTTTCTACCCGCCGTTTCCGCTCACCATGGCGCGCGGCGAAGGCGCCTTCCTCTGGGACCTCGACGGACACCGCTACGACGACTTCATCGCCGAGTACACCGCCGGCGTGTACGGCCACTCGGCGCCGGAGATCCGCGAGGCGGTGCTCGACGCCATGGAAGGCGGCATCAACCTCACCGGCCACAACCTGCGCGAGGGTCGGCTCGCGCAGCTGATCTGCGAGCGCTTTCCGCAGATCGAGCGCGTGCGCTTCACGAATTCGGGCACCGAGGCCAACCTGATGGCGATCACCGCGGCGCTGCGCTTCACCGGGCGTTCGCGCATCGTCGTGTTCTCGGGCGGCTACCACGGCGGCGTGCTGGGCTTCGGTGCACAGCCCGTGCCCACCACCGTGCCGTTCGACTTCCTCGTGCTGCCCTACAACGACGAGGCGAGCGTGCGCGAGGCTTTCGCGCGCGAGGGGCAGGACATCGCCGCCGTGCTGGTGGAGCCCATGCTGGGTGCCAGCGGCTGCATCCCGGGCCGGCCCGGTTTCCTGCAGGCGCTGCGCACGCTGACCACCGAAGCCGGCGCGCTGCTGATCATCGACGAGGTGATGACCTCGCGCCTCGCGGGCCACGGACTCGCTGCGCAGCACGGCATCACGCCGGACCTGTGCACCCTTGGCAAGTACATCGGCGGCGGCATGCCGTTCGGCGCCTTCGGCGGCCGTGCGGACGTCATGGCGCTGTTCGACCCGCGCAGCGGTCCGCTCGCGCATTCGGGCACCTTCAACAACAACGTGGTCACGATGGCCGCGGGCCATGCCGGCCTGACGCGCCTGTTCACGCCGGCCGCGGCCGATGCACTGGCAGCTCGCGGAAGCGGCATGCGCGAGCGCCTCAACGCCCGTTGCGCCGAAGCCGGCGTCGCGCTGCAGTTCACCGGCGTCGGCTCGGTGATGAACGCGCATTTCGTGGGCGGAGAGATCCTGCGGCCCGAGGACCACGCGGCAGTCGACGCGCGCCTGCGGCAGCTCTTCTTCTTCCATCTGCTGGCGCGCGGCATCTATGCTTCGCCGCGCGGCTTCATCGTGCTGTCGCTGCCGCTGGGCGACGATGCCATCGCCCGCTTCGAGGAAGCCGTGGCCGACTTCCTTGCGCGCTATGGCCACCTGCTGGCCGCGCGCGCCCCAGCCTGACGCAGCCGAGGCCAGAAACCCCGCGGAACCGGCTTCGCCGGGCCGCAGGGGTTGCCCCCGGAGAGGGGGTGCAGAGCCACACGAAGTGGGCGAGGCTGGGGGAGAACCTGGTGCGGCACTTCCGCCGGACCGTTCGACGGGCGGCGCGGCTTGGGGATCAGCAACAGCAGCGGAATCGACAGCGCGGTCATCGCCATCATGATCCTTGGGATCGTCGGCTTGGGCCCACGCCGGCGCGGACAGCACCGCCCCACCAGCGGCCAGGCCCATACGGCGGCGCGTCACGCCGTTCTTCAAGACCATGCTCATGCCTGTCTTCCTTGTCTCTTTGCCTGCGTGCCGGCCGCATCGGGCGCCTTGGCTGCTTGCTGCAGCGGAGCGCACATGTCCTCGATCTCTCCGATGCGCGCACCCATCTCGATGGCGAGATCGACCGAAAGATTCCAGACGTAGTTGGTGGGGAACCGCGAGTTAACCCTGAAAGCGCCTCAGCCCAGTTCCACCGGCCGCGACAAGGCCGAGAACGCCGACTCGCCGGGCTCGACCTTCAGCGCGAGCGAGATGCACGTACCGCCCTCCGCGGGCTGGTCGATATGGAACTTCGCCCCGATCGCCCGCGCCCGCGAGCGCATGTTGTCGAGGCCGCGTCCGCCGCGGCGCCGGCCCGCGCCTGCCGCCGCCGGATTCCCGCGCAGGCCGACGCCGTTGTCGGCGATCTGCAGCGTCGCGGCCGATCCGTCGTCGGCCAGCCGTGCGCGCACGATGATGCGCGTTGCTCGCGCGTGCTTCAGCACATTGGTGAAGGCTTCGAGCACGATGCGCTGCACATGCATGACCATGTTGGGCGACAGCTCCCGCAGTTCCGGCAGCTCCGCAACGTCCCACACGACGCCGATGCCCGCGGCCTCCAGCCTCGACTGCAGGCGGTAGCGCAGCGTCGCGAGCACGGTGGCGAGATCGTCGTTGGCGGGCTGGAGCGAATCGACCGACATGCGCATCTCGTCCAGCGCCAGTTGCACATGCTCGCGCAGCGCCTGCGGCTGTGCGTCGGGTCGCGCCACCATGTTCAGGAGCGCAACCAGCTGCGAGCCGACACCGTCGTGGATCTCCCGCATGATCCGCTGGCGCTCGTTCGAGATGGCCTGGTGGTGCTGCTGTTCGCGCAGCGCGTCGAAGGCGGCCCGGAGCTGCTGTTCGCGTTCGTCCACGCGGCGCGAGAGGTCGGCGTTGAGCTCGTGGAAGTTCGCGGCGGTGCGGCTGTAGCGCTCCGCGATCAGCCAGCCCATGATCGGCACGAACGCGAACATCGCGTGCTGTAGATAGGTCGATCTCAGCCCGCTCGCGTTGGACAGGCGGACGAGCACGAGATCGTGCAATCCCGCTGCGATGGATGCCACGAGCGCCGCCGCGAGAAGCCACGCACCGGCACCGCCACCCGCCCAGGCGCGCCTCGCGACCGTCCACAGGCACGCAAGGGCCATCGGCACGATCGTGCAGATCCCGAGGGTCAGGAGCAGCGGCTTGCGAAGCGCGAATGAAAGCACGGTGAGCACCGAACTGGCCACGATGGCGACGTCGACCGAGCGGTCGACGGCCCGCGGCGCCGCGCCGGTGGCGAGCACCGAGAAGCGGCACATCAGCGCCATGTGCGTCATGTAGCAGATCGCCGCCAGCGCGCCGAGCCAGGGCCATGGCACGGGCACATCCGCCCAGGCCCGGTCGATGATGCGCAGCATGCCCAAAAGCGCGCCCAGGCTGAACCACCCGTACATCGGCAGGCGCTGCCGCACCCAGAGCACGCCGGTGAAGACGCCCATGCCCAGCAGCCCGACCGCGAACACGAGCATGGCGATCTCTCGCCAGCGGCGGTTGGTGTCGTACATGGCCTCGATCGCGTCCTTCGGTCCATAGCGCAGCACCGACAGGCCACCGAGCCGCTGCGGCTGGATCGTCACATTGACGCGCAGCTCGTTCGCGCGATCGGGATGCAGCAGCGCGGCCGGGACCACGGCCATCACCGGATGCTTGGCGGCATCGAAGAGCGGATCGCCCAGCGTCCCCCAATGCTGGACGACCCCGCCGTTGACGAGGACCTCGACCTGGCTGCCGACGCGGGAGAACAGAAGCGCCATAGGCACGTCGCCGTCGCGGGGCGGCAGCATGATGCGGTAGCTCGCGCGGCCGCCCTGCCCCGGGAAATCGCGGTCCCAGCGGCGCGCGAGATCGACCGGCCCTTCGATGGGCGCCATTCCATCGGGCTCGAGGAGGGCATCCGCCGAACCGAAAGTCCGGATCGTCCCCTCGGGTTCCGCAGGGGGCGCGATGGCCGCCTTCATGCCGAGGACGAGCGCGATCACCGCCGCGCAGACCAGGAGCCATCGCAGGGCATTGGGCGCTGGGTTCGATGAACGAATGGCCATGCGCCCGTCCGCCGGTCAGCTCAGGATGCCGAGCTGCCGCGCTTCGAACAGTGCTTCGGCCTTGTTGTGCACGTCGAGCTTGCCGTAGATGTTGCGCACGTGGCTCTGCACCGTCGACAGGAATATGTCCATCCGGGCGGCCACTTCGGCATACGTGAACCCGCGTGCGATCAGGCTCAGCACTTCCATCTCGCGCGGCGAAAGCGCATCGCTGGAAGGCACCGCCGCGGGTTGCGCCGGACTGCGCCCCCGCCAGCGCACGAGCAGCTGCCGCGCGATGGTGGGCGACATCGGCGAGCCGCCCGCGTGCAGGCTCAGGATGTGCGCCGCGAGGTCGGCTTCGGTGCCGTCCTTCAGCAGATAGCCGCTCGCGCCCGCCTCGAAGGCGCTGAGCATGTTGACCTCGTCGCCGAAGATCGTCAGCACCATCGTCGCGCACTGCGGCTGCAGTTCGCGGCAGCGCCGGATCACCTCGAGGCCCGGCTGGTCCGGAAGGCCGAGGTCCACCAGCAGCACATCGATCGGATGGGACTCGAACCACGCGAGCAGTTCGGCGGCGGTGGAAGCACCGAAGGCGAAGCGCAGGCTGGGTTCGGCGCGGATCACGCGCTCCAGGGCCTCGCGCATGGCCGGATCGTCTTCGACAAGGGCGACGCTGACGGAGGCTAGATTCGGCATGTGGGCGGAGGGTGGTCGGGGCGTGAATATTCTCACGTCCCGACAGACTTTTCTCTGTGACCCCGCCCCATGAACTAGGGATGTGGGGTGCGCAGGCCATCGGTAGCCTCTCTTCGTCGGCCGTCGCTCGATGGGAGTGACGGCGAGAACAACAACCTGCAAAGAACGAAAGAGAGTTCGATGAAATCAGCAAAGCGTTGGGCAATTCATGGTGCCGTGCTCGCACTGGCAGGCTCGCTGGCCGCGTGCGGCGGCGGCGGTGGGGGCAGCAGCGGTCTTGCCGCGCTCGGAACCGGAACCGGAACCAGCACCAGCACGGCCAGCAGCGGCTCCGATGGCAACGGAACGCAGACGAGCGCCAAGATCAGTGGCGTCGCCGCGGTGGGCGCGCCGCTCATCGGCACCGTCACTGTCAAGGACGCACTGGGCGCGACCCGGAGCGCGCCGATCGGCACCAACGGCAGCTATTCGATCGATGTGAGCGGCATGACCGCGCCGTTCGTGTTCCGCGCCGAGGGCTCGGCCAATGGCGTGCGTGCGATCGTCCATTCGGTCGCCACGCAGGCCGATCTCAATGGCCGCATCAACATCACGCAGCTCACCGACCTGATCGTCTCCAACATCGCGGGGCAACTCGCGCAGAACTATTTCGACAACTTCGACCAGAGCGGCAACAGCAGCCTGGCGGACAAGGCGCTGGTCGATGCCGAAGTCGTCAAGCTCAAGGAGAAGCTGCTGCCGGTGCTGACCGCGCTCGGCGTGGACGCCGCCATCGATCTTCTGCACAGCTCGTTCACGCCGCTGTCCGACCCGATCGACAAGGCGCTCGACGTGATCCGCGTGAGCTACGACACCGCGGCGAACACCGCGACCATCTCCAACGTGCTCAACACCATCGCGGTGGTGGACGCGCTCGCGGTCAAGGCCGCGGCGGAAACCTCGCCCGCGACGCTGAGCGACGCCAACGTGGCGTCCGGCGCGACCGACCAGGATCTCGTGCGGCAGGTGCTCAAGGACTTCACCGCGAAGTTCACGAACGGATCGCCCAGGAGCGCGGACCTGACGCCGCTGATGACCAGCGGCTTCCTCTGGAGCGACTCGGACCGCGCGACCGCGGTGGCCGAGTTCACCTCGAACACGGCGCTCGTCGGCGTCACGTTCACCGACATCGAGTTCCGCCAGATCGACTACGACAACCCGAACGGCGTGACCGCGCACCTGTCGTTCTCCGTGAGGACGGGCAGCGGCGTGGAGCTCGGCCGCTTCGACAACTGGAAGGTGCGCAAGAGCCCGACGGACGGCCTCTGGCGGCTGCACGGCGACCAGCGCTCGCTCGACCTCGAGTGGTTCGCGGTCACGACGCAGCACCATGGACTGCCGGGCAGCGCGGACTGCGTGAAGACGGGCCTGGAGTTCAACATCGAGGATCCCGTGAAGACCAACGACGGCAGCACCCCCATCAAGTACATCATCGTGCAGGGCCCGGGCCTGCCGTCGGGGGGTGTGCGCTATGAGGAGCCTGCGCTCGGCGGTCGCTGGCTGATCAACGGCATCGGCACCGAGACCTACCTGCTGGCCACCACCTGCGCCAACACCATCGCTGCCGGGATGAGCGATGCGCAGATCGCCGCCATCCCCGACAACGCGCAGTACACGCTGACCCCGTACGACAGCAGCGACACGCTGGTGAAGTCGCCGAGCGCACCGAGCGACGGCATCTATCGCTTCAAGATCGAACGGCGCCCGCTCACGCTGGCGGAGGCTGGCGCGTCGGGTGTCTTCCCGGTGATCGATGCGTCGACGATCGGCGCGTTCAACGCCTTCCCCACCACCGGCGGCACGATCCCGTTCGGCGCGAGCAATCTCTACCCGCTGTCGCAGGCGTACGTGCAGATGAAGCGCTCGGACGCGGGCTACGCCACGATCGACAACGTCGAGCAGTCCGCGCTGCCGAACGCCTCGGGCGCCATCTCGACCACCCTCTCCTTCGGGAACGCCCCCTTGGTCGCATCGCAGATGATGTGGGTCGAATCGCCCGACCAGAACCGCCGCAGCATCCAGACCTACTATCACAAGTAGAGATCGCGGGCACCGGCGCGGGTCGCGGGAGGCGGCCCGCGCGGATTCGATTGCTTCGGGTGGGTCACGCATCTACCATCCAGACCTCGCACTGCCCGGGGGAACCACCATGCAGCAAGCCGACACCCTCCGCAATTCCTGGCCCGTCCTCGACTACGCGCAGTGGCGGGAGACCTTGCAGACCCTGCACCTGTGGACACAGATCGTCGGCAAGGTCCGCCTGACCTTGTCGCCCTGGCTCAACCATGGATGGCAGGTGCCGCTGTACGTCACTGCGCGCGGACTCGGCACCTCGGCCATCCATGCCGGGGGCGGCATGGTCGAGGTCGAGTTCGACTTCGTCGACCACCGGCTGGTCGTGCGAAGCTCCGAAGGAACCGATGGCGGCTTCGATCTGGCGCCGATGTCGGTCGCCTCCTTCTACCGTCGCCTGATGCGCGAGCTGCAGACGGCGGGGTTCCCCGTCACGATCAACGTCGTGCCCAACGAGCTGCCCTCGCCGATCCGCTTTCCCGATGACGAGATGCACGCGTCCTACGACGCGGAAGCGGTGCATCGCTTCTGGCGTGCGCTGGTGCAGGTCGATCGCCTGTTCAAGATTTTCCGCACCAGCTTCCTCGGCAAGTGCAGCCCGGTGCACTTCTTCTGGGGCAGCTTCGATCTGGCGGTCACGCGCTTCTCGGGCCGTGCGGCGCCGGTGCATCCGGGCGGTTTTCCGGGACTGCCCGATCCGGTGACGCGTGAAGCCTATTCGCACGAGGTCAGCAGTGCCGGCTTCTGGCCCGGCAACGACGCGTATCCGAATGCGGCGTTCTTTTCCTATGCCTATCCGACCCCGGCAGGGTTCGGGCAGGCGAACGTCGGTCCCGGCGAGGCGATCTGGAGCGATGCGATGGGCGAGTGGCTGTTGCCCTACGACGCCGTGCGGAAGGCGGCGGATCCCGATGCGGCGCTGCTGGAATTCCTGTCCTCCAGCTATGGCGCGGCCGCCGATCTCGCCGGCTGGGATCGCAGCCTGGCCTGCGGCGTCGGCGTGCCGGGCAGGCCGAGGCCGGTTCACGGCTAGGAAGGGACCCTAGAACACGGCTTTCGCCGTACGCCGGCAAGGGACAAGATAGGAAGCTAAACTTCGTAGTCTTCCTGTCCAATGCCGCCGCTCGTCCGGCAGCGGAGGACCGCATGCACGCCCAAGGAGCAATGCGCTTGTCCACCGACCTTGCCAACCACCAAACCGACACCGCCCACGCCCTCGCGGTGGAACTGCGCATGCTCGCCGGGCAGCTGCGCCGCCGCCTGCGGCAGGAAGCCTCCGTCGCCGACTGGACCGAATCGCAGCGCGCGGTGCTCCTGCGGCTGGAGCGCCAGGACGGCGCCACGGTGACCGAACTCGCGCAGGCAGAGGGCGTGCGATCGCAGTCCATGGGCGCCACCGTGTCCACGCTGATGGAGGCCGGCTGGGTCAAGGGTGCGCCGGACCCGGTCGATGGCCGCCGCACGCTGCTGTCGATCACGCCGCAGACGCGCAAGATGTTCCGGCAGGTCCGCGCCGCGCGCGAGGACTGGCTGCAGCGCACCATCTCCGCACGCTATTCCGCGACTGAGCAGAAACAGCTCGCCGGCGCCGTTCGCCTGCTGCAGCGGCTGCTGGAGGCGTGATGGGCAACACGTTCCGTTCCCTCGGCATTCGCAACTATCGTCTCTGGGCAGCCGGTGCGCTGGTGTCCAACATCGGCACCTGGATGCAGCGCACCGCGCAGGACTGGCTGGTGCTGACGCACCTGACGAACCACAACGCGACCGCCGTCGGCATCGTGATGGCGCTGCAGTTCGGCCCGCAACTCGTGCTGCTGCCCTTCACCGGACTCGCAGCCGACCGGCTGAACCGCCGCAAGCTGCTGATCGCCACGCAAGCCTCGATGGGCCTGCTGGCGCTCGGACTGGGCCTGCTCACGGTCAGCGGCATGGCGCAGCTCTGGCACGTCTACGTATTCGCGCTGCTGCTGGGCTGCGTCGCGGCCTTCGATGCGCCGGCGCGCCAGACCTTCGTGGCCGAGCTGGTGTCGGATGCCGAACTGGCCAACGCCGTGGCGCTCAACTCCACCTCATTCAATGCCGCACGCATGGTGGGGCCCGCGGTGGCCGGGCTGGTGATCGCGGCCACCGGCCCCGGCGAGGCTTTCCTGCTCAACGCGCTCTCCTTCGTGGCGGTGCTGATTTCGCTGGCCTGTCTGCGCCGGGGCGAACTGTTCAAGCGGCACGACGCGGCGGGACGGAAGAAGGCCGGCCTGATGGACGGCTTCCGCTACGTCTGGAACCGCCCCGATCTGCGCGCCCTCCTCGCCATGCTGTTCCTCGTGGCGACGTTCGGCCTGAACTTCCCGATCTTCATCTCGACGATGTCGGTCGGCGCCTTCCACGGCGGCCCCAGCCAGTACGGCCTGCTCTCGTCGACGATGGCGATCGGCTCGGTCACGGGCGCGCTGCTGGCCGCGCGTCGGGCCAAGCCGCGCTTCGGATTGCTGATCGTGGGCTCGGCGGTGTTCGGCCTGAGCTGCACAGCGGCGGCGCTGATGCCGAACGTCATCGGCTTCGGCATCGCCCTGATCGTGACCGGCGTGGCCGCGCAGACGATCACCACGTCGACCAACAGCCTGGTGCAGCTCTCCACCGAGCCGGCCTTGCGCGGGCGTGTCATCGCCATCCTGCTGGCGACCCTGCTGGGCAGCACGCCGATCGGCGCGCCGGTGGTGGGCTGGGTGGCCGATACCTTCGGCCCGCGCTGGGCGATGGGGGTGGCGGCTGCGGCTGGCCTCTGCTCCGCGGCGATCGGGCTGCGCCATCTCGTCAAGTACCACGGGCTGCGGCTGTGGGTCGATGGTTATCGGCTGCGCATCGGGTCTCATCCTGCGGCTGGGGAGCCGAGCGGCGAAATTTCTCGGACGATTTAATTCAACGGTATAAGCAGTTAGGTTACATTTTGATGTAACATTAAGTCTTACACCTGAAGCTACGGAATTGAGTCCACGCCCATGTCGCGCTTGCTCCTGATGCGAAAGAACAGTGCCCCGAAACAAATCGAACTGTCTGGCGAACGGACCCTCGTCGGACGCGATGCGAGCAACGACCTGCGGATCGACCATCCCCAGGTGAGCCGGCACCATGTGGAGTTCCGCGTCGAAGGGGCCACCACCTGGCTCATCGATCTGGCGAGCCGAAACGGGACGCTGCTCAACGGCCGACCGGTGAAGCACTGCGCACTGCAGCACGGGGATGTGATCGGCATCGGTGATTGCAGCCTCCGCTTCCTGACACGCCACACCCACTTCGAGCTCCCGAAGGATCTGGCGCTCTCGAACTGAGTCCATCGCCGGGCGTTCACGGCGCGCCCGTGCGCTGCTTGACATGCAGGTATTTGCCTGCATATTATTCGCCCACGCAAGAACGCAACGGATGGACGCTGACAAGGTATTCAAGGCGCTGGGCGACCCGACGCGCAGAAAGCTGCTCGACCTGCTCTACGAGAGCAACGGGCAGACGCTCGGCGAACTCTGCGAGCACCTCGACATGGCGCGGCAGTCGGTGACGCAGCACCTCGGCCTGCTCGAGGACGCGAATCTGGTGAGCATCGTCTGGCGCGGCCGCGAGAAGCTGCATTTCATCAACCCGGTGCCGCTGCACGCGGTCTACGAGCGGTGGGTGCGCAAGTTCGAACGCCGGCGGCTCGGCCTGCTGCACGACCTGAAGAAGGAACTCGAAGGAGAGTGACATGACCATGAGCAAAGAGAAGACCCGCTTCGTCTACGTGACCTACATCCGCTCGACGCCCGAGAAGGTATTCGAGGCCCTCACCAAGCCGGAGATGACGCGGCGCTACTGGGGCCACGAGAACGTGTCCGACTGGAAGCCCGGATCCACGTGGGAGCATGTGCGCGCCAACGAGCAGCGCACGGTCAACATCGTCGGCAAGGTGGTCGAGGCTTCGCCGCCGTCGCGGCTCGTCATCAGTTGGGCGAGTCCGTCGGAGGCCGCCGATCCCGACAGCTACAGCCGCGTGACCTTCGAGGTCGAGCCCTGGGAGGACACGGTGCGGCTGACCGTCACGCACGACGAACTCGAGACCGGCAGCGCCATGGCCAAGGGCGTCACGCAGGGATGGCCGATCGTTCTCTCGAGCCTCAAGTCCTTGCTCGAAACCGGGCAAGGCATCGACGTGTTCGCCAGGCCCAAGCCGGTTTGAAAAGGGAGCCGCCCATGACCCAGCCCTACACCGGCGGATGCGCGTGCGGCGCGATCCGCTACGCGACGAATCACGCACCGATCTTCCAGAACCATTGCCAGTGCCGCGACTGCCAGCGGAGAAGCGGCACCGGGCACGGTTCCTACCTGACCTTTCCCGCGCGTGCCGAGATGACGATCACCGGCGAGGCCACGCAATGGGAAGTCGCCGGCGACAGCGGCAACATCAAGATCCACGCCTTCTGCCCGGTCTGCGGAACGCCGGTGTACCTGCGCTTTGCCGCGATGCCGGACCTGATCGCAGTCGCTGCGGCCAGCCTGGACGAACCGGACCGCTTCGCGCCGCAGGTGCTGACGTACAGCCTGCGCGGGCTGACGTGGGATGCCATCGATCCCTCGCTGAAGGCCTTCGAGCGGATGCCGACCGCCTGAGCACATCGGCGCAACGGCGGTTTGCCCCTTATCACGATCTGTGATAACACCGGCGCATGGAACTCACAGAGCTTGATCTCAACCACCTCGTCCTTTTCCATCAGCTGACGGTCGAACGCAGCGTTTCCCGGGTGGCCGAGACCCTCGGCGTGTCACAGCCCGCAGTCAGCAACTCGCTCGCCAAGCTCCGGCGGCAGCTTGGCGACGCCCTCTTCGTCCGCACCGGCGCCGGCATGGTCCCCACGCCCTTCGCGGAGCAACTGGCCGAGCCGGTCGGCAAGGCGCTGGGCCTGATCCACGGCGGCCTGAACCTGCAGCCGCAGTTCGATCCGGCGAGTGCCAAGCGCCTTCTCACGATCGGAATGACCGACATCGGCGAGGTCGTGTTCCTGCCGGCGCTCTTGAAGCGGCTTCGCGAAGTCGCTCCCGGCGTGCGCCTGAACACGGTGCGCAACTCGGTCGCCAATCTTCGCGACGACATGGAGTCCGGCAAGGTCGACCTCGCGATCGGCCCGCTGCCGCAACTCCGGGGCGGCTTCTTCCAGCGAAAGCTCTTCCGCCAGCGCTATGTGTGCGTGTTCCGGCGCGGGCATCGGCTCGACCGCAAGCGCATCACGATGGCGGACTTCAAGGCCGCCGAACATCTTGCGATCGTTTCGGCGGGGACGGGTCATGGCAAGGTCGACGATCTGCTGCGCCGCGCGGGCGTGGATCGAAACATCATCCTTTCGGTGCCGCATTTCGTGAGCGTCGGCCACATCCTTCGCGAGACCGACCTCGTCGCGACGGTGACCGAGACGCTGGCCGCGAGCCTCGTGGAACCCTTCCAACTGAGCTATCGCCCGCATCCCGCCGCGCTGCCCGAGGTCGCCATCAACGTGTTCTGGCATGCGAAGGTGCATCGCTCCCCGATCCATCAATGGCTCAGGGAGCTGGTGTTCGAGCTCTTCGGGCAGGACAGCGGCCGGGTCGGCGCGATCTCGACCTGACGCTTCTTCTACGCGCCCACTTCGCCGATCTGCATCCGGTGGGCGTGCAGTGCCTCGAAGATCGGCGCATCGCCGAACCGGAACAGGTCCAGGCCCGGCACGTCGCGCGACGCGCGGGCCGTGAAGGGCGCCCAGGAAGGCACCACGAACATGTCGCCGCGAGCCACTTCCCACTCGCGTTCACCGACCGTCACGGTTCCCGTGCCGTCGAACACCTGGAACACCGACGAGCCCACCTCCCGCCGAACGCGCGATTCGGCGCCGGCGCGGAGGCGATGCATCTCGCAGCGGATGGTCGGCATCACGTCGCCGCCGGTACTCGGATTGGTGAAGCGCACCGCTGCATGCCCGGGACTCAGCGTGACCTGGTGGCCTTCCTGCTCCAGCGCGAGCTGGTCCGCGAGCGCCCTGTCGGTGTCGACCCAGCGATAAGCCAGCAAGGGCGTCGCCGACGGCGAATCGGGCTGAGACAGCGGGCGCAGGCCCGGATGACCCCACAGGCGCTCCGATCGCGAGCGCTCCGGCGTGCTCTTTTCGGCGGCGCCGATGCGTTCGCGCCCGACCTCGAAGAACTGGCTTTCGGTGTAGTACGAGAACGGAATATCGAGCCCGTCGATCCACGCCATCGGCTCGGTGGCAGCGTTGTGATGCGCGTGCCAGTTCCAGCCGGCCTGCGGCAGGAAGTCGCCCCGCGACATGCGCACCGGATCGCCGTTGACGACAGTCCACACGCCCTCGCCTTCGACGACGAAGCGGAAGGCATGCTGCGTGTGCCTGTGCTCCGGCGCATCTTCGCCGGGCATCAGGTACTGGATCGCGGCCCAGAGCGTCGGCGTGGCGAACGGCCTGCCGCCCAGCGAGGGGTTCGCGAGCGCGATCGCACGCCGCTCGCCGCCGCGGCCGACCGGCACGATGCGGCCCGCTTCAGACGCGAGTTCGACGAGGCGGTCCCAGCGCCACAGGTGCGGACTGGCCTTCGACCTCGGATGACGCGGCATGAGATCGCCGATCTCCGTCCACAGAGGCACCAGCAACTCGCGCTCGAATCCGCGATAGAGGCGTTCGAGCGCTTCGGAGGGCTCCGGCTGCCCGGGACCATGGACCGCACTGAGCCTCACGGGCGACGGCGGCGGAGCGTTCGGGTTGGCGGCGGTCATGCCTGCTCCGGCCCGACGTTCAGCGCGATGGAGCCGACGCCGGCCACGCGGCCTTCGATGCGGTCGCCCGGCTTCACCGGTCCGACGCCCGCGGGCGTGCCGGTGTAGATCAGGTCGCCCGGCTGCAGGTGGTAGTACTTCGAGAGATCGGCGATCAGCTCGGGGATCGACCAGATGAGCCGCGACAGGTCGGACTTCTGGCGGACCTCGCCATTCACCGTCATCACGAGTTCGCCGCTGCCCTGCACCACGCCGGGGGCCGGCACGATCTCGGAGACCACGGACGAATCCTCCACGTCCTTGCCCAGATCCCATGGGCGGCCCTTCTCGCGCGCCACCAGTTGCAGGTCGCGGCGGGTCATGTCGAGGCCGCAGGCATAGCCGTAGATCAGCGAAGCGGCCTGCTCTTCGCTCACGCGAAAGCCGGGCGCGCCGATCGCGACGACGAGTTCCATCTCGTGCTGGTAGTCGCGCGTGCCCGGCGGATAAGCGACCGTCGCGCCCGAGGCGACCAGCGTCGACGGGCTCTTCGTGAAATAGAACGGCACCTCGACCGACTTGTCGACCGGCCGCCCCATCTCGATCGCATGTGCGTGGTAGTTGCGGCCGACGAAGAAGAGCCGGTTGACCGGGTAGCGTTCGCTGCGCCCTTGCACGGCGATCGACGGAACCGGCGGTGGGTTCCAGAGGTAGGTGGGTGGGTTCATGTCTTGTCCTTTCTTCAGGTGGGTTCCGGGCTCGCGCGCCGCCGCGGTGCGCGTGTGGCTTCGGCACGATGCGACGCCGACTTGTCGTGATCGATCAGCAGCACGGCCACCATGCCGACGAGCGCCGGCAATGCGATGGCGAGGAAGTTCTGCTCGAGCGGCAGGTTCATGCCGACCAGCAGGCCGATGAGGATCGGCGCGATGATCGCCCCGCTGCGGCCGATGCCGAGTGCCCAGCCGAGACCGGTCGAGCGGACCGCCATCGGATAGAACTGGCCGGTGTAGGCATTGGCCACGATCTGCGTGCCGATGGTCGAAGCACCTGCAAGCGCAACCAGCACGTAGAGCGCCGCGGTCGGCATCCTGAAGCCCAGCAGCGTGACCGACACAGCCGCGAGCGCGTACATCCCGGCGAGCACGACCTTGATGTGGAAGCGGTCCGCGAGCCAGCCGCCGCCAACCGAGCCGACGATCGCGCCGACGTTCAGCACGAGCACGAAGGTGAGCGCCGAACCGAGGCTGTAGCCCGCGTTGGCCATGAGCTTGGTGAGCCACGAACTCAGCGCGTACACCATGAACAGGCACATGAAGAACGCGACCCAGAACATCACGGTGCTGAAGCCGCGGCCTTCGGCGAACAGATGCCGGATCGGCGCGTTGTCGGCCTTGTCCTCGCGCGGCACCACGAACTCGTCGCCGCCTTGCGGGCGGTAGCCCGGGTCAAGGCGCCCGGCGATGGATTTCAATTCGTCCACCCTGCCCCTGGCAAGCAGGAAGGGCATCGACTCGGGCATCAGCCGGAGCATCGGCGGGATGAGCACGACCGGAAGCGCAGCGGCGAAGAACACCGATTGCCATCCGTAGGTCTCGATGAGCCCCCTGCCGAGCACGGCCGCGACGATGCCGCCGACCGCATAGCCGCTGAACATCAGTGTCACGAGCGTTGCCCGCATGCGCCGGGGCGAATACTCGGTCATCTGCGCCACCACGTTCGGCATGACGCCGCCGATGCCGACGCCTGCGAAGAAGCGCGCGATGCCGAAGACGAGCGGGTCCCGTGTCAGGCCCGCCGCCGCCGTGAACAGGCTGAACAGCAGGATGCAGATCGCGATCGTCCAGCGGCGACCGATGCGATCGGCGACCGTACCGAAGACGATCGCCCCGAACATCATTCCGAACAGGGCCGAGCTCACCATGAAGCCGGCGTGGGTCGGGTCCACGTGAAGGTCCTTCATGATCGAAGGCAGCGCCGCGCCCACGACGGCGAGGTCGTAGCCGTCGAAGATGATGATGAGCGCGCAGATGATGAGGACCCGCAGGTGGAATCCGTTGAAGCGGGCCTCGTCGGCCAGCGCGTGAATGTTGATCTTTCGCATGAAGCGTTGTCTCCGTGGTCGTTCTCGAGTCGTGTGTCAGATCCTGGCCATCGCCACGTCGTGGTCGGCCAGCCGCGCCGCGTCGACCGCCTTGCGCTGCTCGATCAGGCGGCGCGCGAATCGCAGGTCGCGCGCGGCATTGATGCCGATCGCTGCCTTGACCACCTCGCCATCGAGGTAGAAAAGCAGGAAGCTGCCCGCATCCGCTTGGCCTCGCATCACGACGCGATCCGTCGCCGCAGGCATGCCGTAGATCTGCAGGTTCATGTCGTACTGGTCGGACCAGAACCACGGCAGCGGCTGATGGTCCACGTCTTGCCCGAGCGCCGAGCGCGCGGCGGCCATGCCCTGCTCCTGCGCGTTCTGCCAGGACTCCAGGCGCAGGCGGCGACCGGCCCAGCGGTTGGGCGTCACCGCGACATCGCCGGCCGCGAGGATGTCCGGATCGGAACTCACGCAGCGCGTGTCGACGAGCACGCCGCCGTCGCATTCGAGGCCTGCCTCGCGGGCCAGCTCGTCGTTCGGGATCAGGCCGACGCCGGCGAAGAGCGCATCGGCGCGCAATGTCTCGCCGTCGCCGAGTTCGACCGTCGAGCGGCCATCGTCATCGATGCCCAAGGCCTTGACCTTCGCGTCGAGCACGACTCGCGTACCGTGCGCGCGATGGAGCGCCAGCAGGTGCGCCGACACCTGCGCCGGAACGCTGCGCTCGCAGAGGCGGAATTGCGATTCGAGCACCACCACGTCGAGGCCCTTCTTGCGCGCCGTCGCGGCCACTTCGAGGCCGATCCATCCGCCGCCGATCACCACGAGACTGCGCGCGCTGCCGAGCGCGGAACCCAGTCGCTCTGCATCGCCGATGGTGCGCAGCGTGTGAATGCGCGCCGTATCGGCGCCCGGCACCGCCAGCGGGCGGGCGCGTCCGCCGGAACAGAGGATCAGCTTGTCGTAGGCGAGCGGTTCGCCATCGGCCAGTTCGATCCGCTTGCCTGCACGGTCGATGCGCGCGACGCGCGTTGCGGGCCGCCAGTCGAGATCGAGCGCGGCGAACGCGGCTTCCTTGAAGAGCCAGGTGCTCTCCGCTGCGGCCTCGCCCGCGAGCAGCGCCTTCGACAGTGGCGGCCGCTCGTGCGGCACATGCGCCTCGTCGCCGAGGAGCACGATGCGCCCGCCGAAGCCTTCGGTGCGCAAGGTCTGCGCCGCCCAGCCGCCGGCCTGTCCCGCACCGACGATCACGATGGTCGCGTCCGGGCGAACGCCGGCCGCGACACCCATTGCCATGGTGTCCATGTAGACCTCGGAAAAGTGGAGAAGAACTACTCGATCGCGAGCCAGATCCGGCCGCCTTCGACCTTCACCGGATAGCTGCGGATCGCTTCGGTGACCGGCGCGCAGTTCGGCTTGCCGGTGCGCACATCGAACTTGCCCTGGTGCAGCGGGCACTCGATCTCGTGGCCTTCGAGGAAGCCGTCGCACAGGCGTGCGTGGCCATGCGAGCAGATGTTGTCGGTGGCGAACACCTCGCCTTCGACGCTGTAGAGCGCGATGTCGCGTCCGGCCACCGCCAGACCGATCACGTCTTCCTGCGGCACCTCGTCGTGTGCGGCCGCGTCAACCCAGTTGATCGTCATGGAGTGCCTCTCTTCAGATGGGGTAGATGATCGAGTTCGGGATCATTTCGCTGTCGTAGACCACGACACGCGATGCGAACCGGAGCCCCTCGGGGGTGCGCACGACCTCGTCGATCGTTCGCCCCACGTTGAAGACCGTGCTTTCCTTGGACAGCCGCGTCCGGAACACCGCGTAGTTGGCCTCGCAATGGATGCGCCCATCCGCATCGGTCTTGCGCACGATCGGCGCGCCGACCACATGGCGCTGGTAGTACGGGTCGTGGAACAGCGTCTCGCGGATGCCGTAGACGCGGTCCTTGAGCATGCCCTTGCTGTCGAAGGCGAGGGTCGCGAGCGGAAAGCCCCGCTCATGGTTCTCGCGCGGCTGCAGCTTGTAGACGCAGTCGTCGGTGAAGAATTCGGGCCATGCATCCCAGTCGGCCCGGTCGAGCGCCGAGGCGTACTCGGCATAGAGCTGCGTGAGTTCGAAGTAGTCCTGGAATTCCATCATCAGGCCTCCATCGCCTTGCGCCAGTACTCGTACATGCCGCGGATCAGGGTCTCGGTCACCATGTGATCCGTGTCGCCCACCTCGCGCCCGCCGAGTTCCGCGACGGTGCGATGGAAGGGCTTGGTCTCGAAACCTTCCTGCGACCACTCGATGACCTCGCCGTCGTCCGCCGACACGAAGCCGGCCGGGCCGAAGAGGTTCGCCTGGCGCAGCCGCCGCTGGGTCATCTCCTCGGTGTCGTCCTCGAAGCCGAAGTGCGTCCAGACGAAATCGAAGGCGCCATGGCCGTCAGGCTGGATGTGCCGCGTCGACACGCTGTTGACCTGCTGCTGGAAGATCACGCTCGGGAAGATCGTGGTCATCACCGCGGTCGGCCCGTCCCACCAGGGCTCCTGCACGATGTCGAGGAAGCGCGCATCGTGCAGCTGCATGCTGTCCTTGAAGCTCGACACCTGCGTCACCTGATCGGCCTTCCCGGCCGCGCCGCGCGTCGACACCATCGCCGCGTGGCGGTGGCGCTCGTCCATCAGCAGCTGCGACTTGTTGTCCGCACGCCAGAGCCCGAAGGTCACGAACCAGGTGTGGAGCAGCCCGGGGTGGTACGGGTCCTTGATGTTCTCCTGCATCAGCTTCCAGTTGCCCGGAATGCGCTGGCGGTTGTAGCCGAGGATCTTGAGCTTGCGGCCGTTGAAGAGGCGATCGAAGTAGCCGAGGATCACCGGGCCGAGGAAGTCCTCGAGCGATTCGACTTCATGGTCGAACGACGCGAACACGACGCCGCCGCGCGTGGCGACCTTGAGCTTGGTGAGCCCGTGGTCGTCAGGCTTGAAGTCCGCCGGCATGCCGCCGTGGACCTTGCCGTCCTGCTTCACACCGCGCCGGAAGGGCACGCCCTGCAGGTCGCCCGAGAGCGTGTAGTTCCACTGGTGGTAGGGGCAGGTGAAGCTCTCGCGATTGCCGTGCCGCTCGCGGCAGAAGGCCATGCCGCGATGCGCGCAGACGTTCTCCACCACATGGATCGATCCATCCTTGTCGCGCACCATGATGACCGAGCGCTCGCCGACCACGGTGCGCTTGAAGTCGCCGGCATTCGGGACTTCGGCTTCGAGGCCGACATAGCACCAGTGGTTTCGATAGAAGAAACGATCGAGTTCCTTCCTGTAGATCGCTTCGTCGGTGTAGGCCTGGAAGGGAATCCGGCTGGTTCCATCGCTTTCCCACTGGATGCGGGGCGGGAACACCGTGACGGGGCATTCGCTCATGGGGTCTCCTTGCTACGGGCAGCCACTGAAGGTCGCCTTGGCTTTGATGTTCGGCCGCACTACCCGGCGGCCTGGGACGAATCATTGATTTCGCGCAATATTCCGTCAATGCGGCGTACGTGATTCGCTACATCACAAAGAGAAATAGTGAGGATTCCCGATCAAGGCTCCCCCGCAGGCGCCGGCACGCAGCGGCTGTTCGGCTGGCGAGGTCGCAGGTAGAGGCTGACCCGATGGTCCGGGCTGGCGAAGAGCGGCTGCGAGGGCGCAGTCAGCAGGCGCAGGCCCTCCCCGAGCGCGCCTTCCTGCCGCCGTGGATCGCCGATCAGCAAGAGATAGTCCACGGGGATGCCCGAGGCCTTTTCGAAACCGGCGACGTCCACCGCATCGAAGGTCGTTCCCCGGTAGTGAGGCGGCCAGTGAAAGATCAGGCGCTGCGGCTCGACCTGCGGCAGGAAGCGCACCGGGTAGTTGGGCAGGCGCGCCAGGTAGTTGAACAGGACCAGCCGGTCATCGTGCGCCTCCAGCCGGCTCGCGTTCTGGAAGTACGGCATGCGCGTGGTCGCAATGGCGCCGCCGGTCGAATCGACCGGCCTGCTTTCCAGCACGACGGGCAGGACGGTGCAATGCGCGCCCACGAGCCGGTCGACCTGCCGCAACGGCTCCATCTGCGCGCGGACCAGCGCTTCGTTCTTCATCGTGCTTCCGAGCAGCGCGAAGGAGACCGCGCTCACGAATCCCAGCAGGCCCCAGGCCGCACGAGCGGAGAAGGATTGCTGGGCCAGCAGCAGAACAATCCAGAAATAAGGAAAGAGGATGAGCCGGTAGAAGTGCGTCCAGCCGCCGCCCATCGTGTCCGGGAAAGCGAACATCAGCACGACCGAGACCGCCAGAGCGGCCAGCGTGGCGACCATGGCGTCGACCGCGCGATCCGGCAGGCGGCTCCCCTGTCGGATGATCCGGACGACGGCCCAGGCGAGCGAGGCCGCAAGGCCCAGGCTCAGGGCCAGCGCAATGATCGAGTCGGCGCCCCCGGTCTGCCGCAGGATGCTCAGCCGGCCGGCGCTGATGGCGCGTTCCCACGGGCCCGGCCCGAACAGGACCGGCGTGCCGGCCGATTCGGACAGCGACATCCACAGCAGCGGCAGGGGAATCAGCATCGCGAGGATGGCGCGCCACTGCTGCATCAGGGCGGCGACCGGACCCGCCCGCTCGCGCCGCCATGCAAGCGCCACATGCCCCGCCGTGAGGGCACCCACGCCCGCCATCGCCGCCACGAAGCCGCCCGCATGGGTCGTCAGCTCGAGGCTCAGCAAGGCGCCAAGGCCCACGGACCACGCGAGCGATCGCGCTTCCTGCAGCTTCCAGAAGGCCGCCACGACGAGGAAGAACACGGCGGTCGACAGGCAGTAGTTGTACAGGCCCAGGAAGAACAACTGGTTCAGCGACAGCGGAAAGACGAAGATCGCGAGCCAGGCGTTGTCCCGCCGGATCGCGCGCAGCGCGCACCACGCCGCGATCGTCGGTGCCAGCAGGCACAGGAGCTGGACGATCGACTCCGCGATGCGCACCGAGCTGAGCTCGACCAGCCCGGCCATCAACAGGTACGGCAGCAGGTTGGGCGTGAGCCGCAGGTCGACCCGGTACGCCTCGCGCTGGAGCGCACGGCCCTGATCGTCGTGGAGGTGCGCGATCAGGTCCGCGAAGGCCAGGTGGACGGGCCCGTCGTTCGTCGCGAAAGGCTGCTGGGCCATGGCCATCGCCACCAGCAGCGCCAGAAGACCCAGGACCGCGCAGCCTGCCAGCGACACGGCTTTCATCATCCGCGGCATCGGGCGCCCTACCCCGCCACCCACAGCGCCATTGCGGCGATCGCCACGGCGAGGCGGCTGACCCAGTCGCGCGCCGCGAACACGACCGGATCGTCATGCAGCACGCCGCGCACCGCCTTGAGCCAGATGCGCACGATCCAGAACAGGAACACCGGCACCATGATCCAGAGGTAGACCGGGTTGCTGTAGCGTTCGAGCATCTGCTGGTCCTGCAGGTAGAGGCTCAGCACCAGCGCGGCCATCTGGCCGGCGGCCACGCCGGCGCACAACACCAGCGGCAGGTCGACCGGATGGTAGTTGCGGTCCTTCTCCATCTGGCTGACCTCGGCCTGCGATCCGTTCAGCTCGACGTAGCGCTTGGCGAGCGCAAGGCTCAGGAAGACGAAGAGCGAGAACGACAGGATCCAGAACGAGAGCGGAAGGCCGGTGGCGGCGGCACCGGCGGCCACCCGCACGGTGTACAGCGCGGCCAGCGAAAAGACATCGACGATGGCGCGCCGCTTCAGGAAGAAGGAGTAGCTCGTGGTCAGCACCAGGTAGGCGAGCAGGACCTCGACGAACCTGGCCGGCAGCAGGAGCAGCGACAGCAGCAGCGACGCACCGCACAGGGCCGCGGACATGGCCAGCCCCGTCGATGCGCGGATCTCGCCCGAGGCGAACGGCCTGAGCCGCTTGCGCCTGTGCCGGCGATCCGAATCCAGGTCGAGCAGGTCGTTGATGATGTAGATCCCCGAAGCCATGAAGCCGAATGCGATAAAGGCCAGCGCGGCGTCGGAGACGATGCGCCAGGAAAGCTCGTGCAGCACCGGCATCAACGGCAGGAAGACGAGCACGTTCTTGAGCCACTGATGCAGGCGTATCGCATACAGATAGCGCGCCAGCGAGGTGGACCCCGGCTTGATGTGTGCGTCGATACGCGTCTCGCGTGCCGCGCGCCGGACCAGCGACGCGGACCGGCTGACCACCACCGCGCTGTCGGCGCCGCGCCAGACCTCCAGGTCGACCGCCCGGTCGCCCAGATAGCAGAAGCTGCCGCCCGCCGCATCGACCTGCATGGCGGCCAGCTTGCGGTGGCCGCCCAGGTTGCGCTCCCCGTCGGAAGCGAGCACCGCATCGAACATCTTCAGGTGCTCGGCGATCCGCCGGGCGAACTTGAAGTCGCTCGCCGTGGTCAGCACGATGCGCCAGCCGGCGGCCCGTGCGTCGCGGACGAACTGGAGCACCTCGGGGCGATACGGCAGCGTCGTCACGTCGATGTCGACGCGCGACGCCACCTGGCGCTTGAGGAAGGCCTTGCCGTGCATCCACCAGGCCGGAAGGTTCAGCACCGCGAGCGGCGAGGCGCGCAGCAGCTTCAGCAGCGATTCGTGCAGCAGGTCGGTGGCGATCAGCGAACCGTCGAGGTCGACGTAGAGGGTGCTGGTGGCGTTCAAGGGAGCATCTCCCGGGCTCTCGGCAGTGGCCGGGTTCAGCCGCGGGCCAGAACCAGCACGCCGGCAAGGATGATGACGATGCCGAACAGCCGCGTCGACGTGAGCTGCTCGCCGAAGATCTGCCATGCGAGCACCGCCGCGATGACGTAGCCGAGCGACAGCAGCGGATACGCGACCGTGACGTCGACCCGCGTCAGGGCCACGATCCACAGGCCGGCGCTCACGAAGTAACACGCGAGTCCCAGCGCGATCCAGGGCTGCGTGCTCGCCCCGAACACGGCCGACGCCAGCGATGCGCCGCTCGTCAGCGACACCGGGCCGATCGCCCTGGCCCCGGCCTTGAGAAGCAACTGAGCGACCGAATTGAGAAGAACACCGGAGAGGATGATGGAGAACGTGCCGAGGGTCATGTGCGGAGAGCGGCGCGCACGGCGAGCCGGAAGTGGATATCGAACGGGGACACGCCATGCATCGAGTTCATGGCATCCGGCGATGGTTCCGACGGGTGCGGCAAGGGCACGTAGGACGATGGACGACGAACGCCCCGGTGGCGTCTGACGCAGAGGGGTCCTCGGTGAAGAGAGGAGCGCTCGGCTCCTTGCGCCGGATCCGGCCTCGAAGGGAAAATCTCGTCAACTCAGCACACGGAGGGCCGCCGCCATGCCCGACGAAAACGCGAAGTTCGACAAGGGTGCCCTGTCCCTGATCGAGTCTCTCAAGGGACGGCGCAAGCCCGCCAAGCGCGCGCCCCGGAAGGACGCGGCGGCGCCGGCCGAGAAACCGCCGGCCAAGACGGCGGTCCAGCGGCGCGCTACAGGGCGGTTCTAGCCTGCCGCCCGCTCCCAGGCGGCATGGCGTTCAAGGTGCGAGGACCAGTTTTCCGAGCGTCGATCCGGCGTCGAGCAATTCGTGCACGCGGCGCGCATCGGCCAGCGGATGCACCTGAGTCGGCGGCGCCTTGACCGCGCCGCTGCGCATCAGTGCGATGGCGCTCTCCATCAGGCCCCGCCGCTGCGAGCGATCCTGGTCGAAGGTGTGGATCGAGAAGGTCCGCACCGCGAGGCTCTTGCTGAGCAGCGAGCGCAGTTCCATGAACACGTCGCGCGAAGGCGGCCCGCCGGCGATGTTGTAGGAGATCGCGGTGCCCAGCGGCGCGAGGGAGCGGATGCAGGCGATCAGCAACTCGCCGCCCACGTGATCGAAGGCCAGGTCCACGCCGCGACCGCCGGTGGCTTCGAGCACACGGGCCGGAAGACCCGTCGGCTCGCCGTCGACCAGCGTGGTCACGCCGTGGGCCAGCGCATGCGCCTGCTTGGCCGGCGTGGAAGCGGTGCCGATCACGGTCATTCCGTGATGGCGCGCGAGTTGCACCAGCGCGGTCGCGACGCCGCCTGCGGCCCCGAGCACCAGGATCGAGCGCACCGGCAGGCCGCCGTTGGTGCCCAGCAGCATGGCCTGGGCCAGTTGCAGGTTGCCGAGGCTGCAGGCGTCGGTATCGCTGATTTCGTCCGGCAGCGCGAACGGCGCGTCGGCCGGCACCGCGATGTATTGCGCGTAGCAACCGCCTCGCTCGGGCAGCTCGCGCGAACTGACGAACACGCGCTCGCCAACGCGCGCGGGATCGACGCCGCTGCCGACGGCCACGACGGTGCCGGCCATCTCGTTGCCCGGAATCGCAGGCAACGGCGGCATCCATTTGTAGGTGCCGTTGCGGATCAGGACGTCCGGGCCGCCGGCGCCGATCGCGGCGGCGCGGACCAGCACCTGGCCGGGTCCGCACTGCGGCACCGGCAGCTCGACCTGCTCGAGCGCGTCGGGTCCGCCCGGCACCCGCACCTGAATGGCTTGCATCGTCTGCATGCTCTCTGTTCCTCGGCGCGTTCAGCGCTGGCCGTCGTGCACGGAGACCTTCTCCTTGGTCAGGCCACCGAGGCGGGCATGCACGCGGCCACCGGTGCCCATGAGCAGCGCGAACAGGATCTCGTTGGGGCGCGGCGCATCCTGGATACCGATCTCCATCGAGTTGTAGTGGCTGCGCACGTAAGCCGCGTGGATGTAGTGCAGCGGCACCATCAGCCGGTAGCCGGCCGATGCGACGGCCTTGGACGAAGGCACGATGGCCTTGGGCTCGCCGAGCACCTCTCGCATCGCCCAGCCGCCGGCCTCGTGCCAGACCGCGCCGTGCTCGAGTTCGCCGTTCACGCCGACGATCGCGGCCTTGCTGTAGACCTCGACCTTGTCGCGACCCAGCAGCTCGACCAGCTCGGTCGCGAGCAAGGTGCCGAGCGTGCGCAGCTCGGCCATGAACGGCATCAGGTCGGGCTCGTAGCGGCCCGCATAGGGGTTGCGGACGACCGCGCAGGCGGCGGCCAGCTTCAGCGGCGTCGGGGCCGGCGGACCGCCTTCGTGGTAGATGGTCTCGACGTTCAGGCTGCGTTTGCGGATCTCGATCAGGGACATCGGGGGAACCTCACTGTTTGGGAATGTGTGCGTCATTGACGATGGTCGTCCATTTCTGGAGTTCCGTGCTCACCATCGCGGTCATTTGCTCGGGCGTGCTGCCGCGTGCCTCGCCGCCCATGTCCTCCAGCCGGGCGCGCACATCGGGCACCTGCAGCGCCTTGAGTGCCGCGCCGCGAAGTTGCTCGACGATCGGCCGCGGCGTGCCCGCGGGCGCCATCAGGCCGGCCCACGAGGTGACCTCGTAGCCTGCCACACCCTGCTCCGCCACCGTGGGCAGCTCGGGCATCGCGCTCCAGCGCTGCGCGCCCGTGGTGGCGAGCGCGCGCAGCTTGCCGGCCTTGATGTTGGTCATCACCGCGGTCGGCGGCGCGATGATCATCGGCACCTCGCCGCCCAGCAGCGCCGTGACCGAGGCGGCGTCGCCGCGGTACGGCACGTGCAGGATCTCGGCCTTGGCGCTGCGCACGAGCAGTTCGCCCGCCAGGTGGTGCGTCGAGCCGACGCCGGCCGAGCCGTAGGACACGCCCTTGGCGTCGGCGCGGGCGGCCCCAAGCAATTGCGAGAGGCTCTGATAGGGCGAATCCGCGCGCACCACGATCAGGAAGGGGAAATAGGTGACCGTGGAGATCATCTGGAAGTCGCTGACGGTCTGATAGGCGAGCTTGTTGTAGAGCGCGCCGGCGACCGCATGGCCTCCGGTCGCCAGCAGCAGCGTGTAGCCGTCGGGCCTGGCGCGTGCGACCGTGGTCGCGGCAATGGTGCCGCCGGCGCCGGTCTGTGCCTCGATCACGAAAGGCTGGCCGAGGGTCCTGGTCATCTCGGCGCCGACGACGCGCGCGATGGTGTCGGCGTTGCCGCCGGCCGCGAAGCCTTGATAGATCCGGATCGGCCGATCCGGGTAAGCCTGTGACCAGGCGGGAACCGTCGAAACTGTGCAGGCAAGGCCGAGGCCTGCAGCGAGAAATGCTCTGCGCCGCATGGTGTGTCTCCGTTCTTGTTTCTATCGATGGATCGCGCCGCGCCGCCTGCGCGTGCCGCGTGCCCCGGCACCCCGCCGGGGACTTCGGACGCGAGGCTCAGGCCTGCTGCACGATCGGATTGCGCAGGACGCCGATGCCTTCGATCTCGACTTCGCACACGTCGCCGGGCTTCATGAAGCGCGGCGGCTTCTTGCTCCAGCCCACGCCCGCCGGGGTGCCGGTCGCGATCACGTCGCCGGGCACGAGCGTGAAGATCGTGGAGGCATAGCTGATCAGCTTCGGGATGCTGAAGATCATGTGGCCGGTGTGGCTGCTCTGCACCACTTCGCCGTTGAGCCGCGTTTCGAGCTTGAGTTCGCGCCCCGGCGCGATCTCGTCGGCGGTGACCATCCACGGCCCGAAGCCGCCGGTGGATTCGAAGTTCTTGCCCGAGGCGATCTGTTTGGCGTGGAACTGCCACTCGCGCACGCTGCCGTCGTTGTAGCAGGCGTAGCCGGCCACGTGGTCGAAGGCGTCGGCCTCCGCGATGTCGCGGCCACCACGGCCGATGATCACCGCAAGCTCCCCCTCCCAGTCGAGCGACTCCGACACGCGCGGACGCACGATCGGCTGCTCGTGCGCGCACTGCGAGCGCCACACGCGCAGGAAGATCGGCGGCTGCTCCGACAGCTCCCGCTGCATGCCGGCCGCGAGCACTTCCTGGTGATGGTCCATGTAGTTGCGCACCGCGCAGACGATCTTCTCGGGCCGCGGGATCACGGGCAGGTAGGTGATGTCGGCGAGCTTCGCGACCGGCGCGAGGCCTTCCACATGCTGCGCGGCCTGCTTGTGGCCGTCCGCCGCGATGTAGTCGGCCAGGCTCGCATGCTGCGGGAACGCGCGGCCCAGATCGACGACGCTGTCGCCGACGACGGCGCCCCAGGTCTCGCGGCCCTGGTGGACAAAGGAAAGTAGCTTCATGGTTGAGGGACTCCGGTGGATGAAGGCGAAAAGTGAATGGGGGGATGTCCGATCAGTTCGGCGCGGGCGACTGGCGGGCGAACTGCGCCTGCCACTGCGCGAGCGGCATGAAGCTCGGGTCGCGGCGGCAGATGGCCTCGGTCTCGCGCATCAGCGTCTCGTCGTCCTTGGAGAGATCGAGCGGGTCGCCATGCGGCTGCGAGACGTAGAACGGGGTATCGACGTAGACCTCGACCGTGTTGCCCTCGGGGTCGAGCATGTAGACCGACAGCGCATTGCCGTGGTTGAGCCCGCGGACCTCGGTGGCGCCGCGTGCCGCCGCGCGCGCCGAGATGTCGCGCAGGTGCTGGATGCTCGGCACCACGAAGGAGATCTGCATCACGGTGCTGAAGGTGGCCTCCTTCGGGCGGCCCGACGCGATCACGAGCTGGTGGTGCTGGTCGGCGCTCGCGCTCGTGAACACCAGCGTGTTCTTGAAGGTGCGCCCTTCCCCGCGGTCGGTGATCGTGAGATCGAAGGTCTCGGTATAGAACGCCACCATGCGTTCGAGATCGGTCACGTAGATCCCGAAATGCGAGGGCGTGGGTCGGCTGACCTTGAGCATGCAGTCTCCAGTTGTGGTGGTTGTGGCGAAACGCGGCTCTGCGCCGCTTGCGCGTGAAAAGTGCCGCGGCCTACCGTTCGGCGCCTTCGGCATGCCGCAGCGCGGCGAGCACGTTGCGCTGCGTGCTCAGGATGTGCTCCTCGAGCAATGCGCAGGCCGTGTCGGCGTCGCGCCGCAGCGCCGCATCCATCAGCTTGCGATGCTCGTTCGACTTGCGCCGCGCGCTTCGGCGAAAGCGTGCCGAGTAGCGTCGGTAGCGCTCGGCCTGATCGAACAGGCTGGCGCCCCAGGCGCGCTGACGCTCCGAGGGACAGGCCTCGACCAGCGCGAGATGGAAGGCCCGGTGAAGCCCGCTCCATTCCTCGTCGAGCACCACGGGGCCGTCACTCAGCCGCGACTCGACCTTTTCGAGCCGGTGAAACGCGGCGATCACGGTCGCCTCCCAGGCATCGTCGCCGTGCGCGATGGATTCGCGCAACGCCGGCACGTCGAGCATCACGCGCATGTGCGTGATGTCGGCCAGGTCCTCGGCGGAGATCGGTGCGACACGGAAGCCGCGCCGCTCGTCGGCGCGCACCAGGCCCTCTTGCGAAAGCCGGCTCAGCGCCTCGCGCAGCGGGCTGCTCGAATAGCCGTAGAGGCCCTGCAACTCGTCGAGCTTGAGCTTCGCGCCCGCGGCAAAGGCGCCCGCGAGCACGTCGGCGCGCAGGCGCGTGAAAGCCTGCTCGACCAGCGGCGGCGGGTTCGAAATGGGGTCTGCGTTTTGCATGGATCTGATTTTATGCACAAAACAAGATTGCTTGCACAATATTTTCTGGGCTTGCGGATCATCGTCTGCGCCACGACTTCGGCGGCGAGCCGAAGATCTGGACCGTGGCGCTCAGCGGCTGGGCGCAGGCATCGGACCGGGATCACACGAAAGCAGCGTCCTTCGACGACCACCTGGCCAAGCCGCCCGGGGTTGCCGAGTTGCGGGCGGTCTTGTCGATGGCGCGACAGTCGAGGCATGTCGCTCGTTAGCCGGATTCCCGCGCCCGCTGCACGATGGTTCGAGCGTTGAACGGAATGCTCGAACTTCCTGCTCGCTCAACCCGTCGATCATGGCGCCAGACATTCGCGCGAGTGCCAGCGCCCCGACCGCTGCGCGAGGGGAAGCGCGACTTGGCTGCCGTCGAAGAGTATGTCGATGCGTTGGTGAATTCCACGAATGCAAGGGTAGCCCTGTCCCAAACGGGTGAGCCGCTTTAACCAAGGCGCTCTCAACCCGCGGGGAAAGCTTCTTTTCACGGCCCGCAGCAATGCGGGGCCCGAAGAACAGGACGGGCCGGAAACGAGGCGCTGCCATCAGATTGCTTGCGGAAGACCCCGCGTGGCAAGATTCGCTTTCGGCAACCCCGCTGCCCGGCATGAACGACGCCCACTCGAAGGCCAGTTCCCTGGTCGCCAACTGGCGACCGAAGCCAATTCTCGCAATCCATGAGGCGCGCACCATGGAGGATGAGTTCTTCAGGCTGACCTTTCCTGGGCCTTACCTGGTCGCCGTCTCCTTCTATCACGTGGACGGCCGTCCCGACCTCATGCGGGTGCGCTCTGCCAACTGGCGCACGCAGGACGAGCCCAACGGAATCTTTCGGATCGAGGACTGCCGCGAGTTCTATGGACGACTGAGAAGGGCCGGATTCGAATGAAGAGAAAGGCGGCACCGCGCGTGTCCGTCTTCGGAAAGGAGTTCCGATGTTTGCTGGTCACATGGGTGTCGGCCTGGCCCTGCAGCGCGCCGAGCGGCGTGTGAATGTGGGCGTGTTCGTCGCAGCCGGGCTGTTGCTCGACATGGTGTTGTGGCTCTTCGTGTTGCTGGGCTGGGAGACCGTCACGCTGCCTGCGGACTTCACCAGGACGCATCAGCCGGAATTCACGTTCCCCTACTCGCATGGGTTGCTGGCCGCCATCGGCTGGTCCGCGCTGGCGGGAGCGACGGCGTTCGCCGCGTACGGTCGCCTCGGACCTTCGAGGAAGCGCGTCGCCGCACTGGTCGCCGCCGCCGTCTTCTCGCACTGGCTTCTGGATGCGCTGGTTCACAGGCCCGAGCTGCCACTGGCCGGCTTCGGCTCGCCCCGCGTGGGCCTCGGCCTGTGGCAGAACATGTCGGTTGCATTGGCCGTCGAGGCCGCGATCGTGGTCTTCGGCCTTTGTCTTTTTCTCCCCGGATGCCACCTGTCCCGGGGCAGGCGGGCCGCACTCGCCATCCTGACGCTGGTCGTTCTTGGCTTCACGGTCGTCGGCATGACAAGTGCCCAACCTCCGCCGTCGCCGAAGGCCATGGCATTCAGCTCGCTGGCCGCCGTTCTCCTGGTCTGTGCGCTGGCGGGCTGGCTTGCGAAGCTGCCATCCATGCGGCGCTGATGCGGTGGCATCGGTGCTCCACAATCCCGGGCATGGCAAGAACGAGCGCCTCCCTTCGGAACCGACTGCTGTCGATGGCCATCGGCGCCATCCTGCCGGTGGCGCTCATGTCCGCGCTTGCGTTGGGTGCCATGCTGCAGAACCAGAGAGACGAGATCTCGCAGAGCACGCTTCGACTGGCCCGCGCGATCGCGACTGCCATCGACAACGAGCTGCGACTCACGGCAGCAGCCCTACAGGCCTTGGCGCTCGTCGACCAGATGCGTGAAGTGGAGGCAGGCCCGGGAAACCTCCGCTTTGCCCATGAACTCGCGAAGTCGGTGCGCGACTCGCATCCGGAATGGCGAGGCGTGGTCCTGGCAAAGCCGAACGGCGACGTTCTCTTCGGGACCGAGAGCCAGCTCGGATCAGTCAAATGGAGCGTCATGGAGCCGGACAGTTTCCGGGAGGCCGTGCGCCTTGACACGCCGGTCGTCGGCCCGGTCACCCGTGGTCCGCGAGGCACTCAGGGCTTCACCGTGCGCGTTCCGGTCAAGCGCGGCGGAGAGCTCGCCTATGTCCTGACTGCGATCGTCAGCCCGGACGCGATCCATCGGGTCATCGAGCGTCAGGAGGTACCCGAAGGATGGGTGGTTTCGGCCTTCGATTCGAACAACGTGCGGGTGGCGAGATCGCATCGCAACGAGGAATCGTTCGGCACCAGACCGGGCCCTACGCTCGAAGCGCTCCTCGCAGGCATGGGCACGTCGAACGAAGCCACGGGCTTCACGTCGACCGTGGAGGGACAGAAGGTGCGCTCCGCAGTCGTTCGCATCCCTTGGGCGGGGTGGACCATCGCGCTGGGGGCGCCCACCTCTGCGTTGAACCGGTCCCTGTGGAGCTCCGGTTCTGCCTATGGCGGGGGGCTGGCGATCTCGCTTCTGCTGGCAGCTCTCGCAGCATGGCAGATCGCCAGGAGCATCGCTCGGCCGGTGGCAGCCTTGCGGGACGACGCCAAGGCCCTGGGCCAGGGCCTGCCCATCACCGGTGCGAGCACCGGCATCGGCGAGATCGACGAAGTCTCGGAAGCGCTCGTCGAGGCCGCGACGCTGCGCGGGCGGCAAGAGGCCGAGCGGGAAGAGCTGCTTACCAAGACGCTGGCTGCACGGGGCGCGGCAGTGGCAGCGCAGCGGCGGCTGCAAATCCTGGCCAACGCGAGCGACCAGTTGTCGCATTCTCTCGAGGAGTCGGCCGTCCTGGAGAGCATCGGATCGATCGTCGTGCCTCAGATCGCCGATTTCTGTCGCATCGACCTGATGGACGAGCGCGGCGTGCTGCAACGGAAGCTCACGCACCATTCAGACCCCCTGCGCGCGGAGACGATCAGGGAGTTCGTGGCGAATCGGACATCGTCCGCCGAGACACCAGGCTCGTTTCCGTACGTCGTGAAGACAGGCGACATGTACACGCGGAATCTCGAACCGGGAGATCTCGCGGAATTCAACGACCCGAGCTTCCGGCACTTCGCCGAGCTCGTGGGACTGCGGGCCGTTTGTGCCGTCCCGCTGATCGCGCGTGGTCGCACGATCGGCGCCATGGCCGCGCTCCAGGCAGAGTCCGGTCGCCACTTCGCCGCGGAAGATGCTGCGCTGATCGCCGAACTGGCGCACCGCACCGCACTGGCGTTGGACAACGTCCGGATGTTCAGCGAGTCCGAAGTGGCACTGAAGCACGCGCAGGTCGCCAACCGGGCCAAGGACGAGTTCCTCGCCATGCTGGGGCACGAGCTGCGCAACCCGCTCGCGCCGATCATCATGGCCCTGGAACTCATGAAGCGCAGGGACCCGACCGCCTTTGCCCGCGAGCGCGAGATGATCGACCGCCAGGCCAGGCATCTCGTGCGCATGGTGGACGACCTCCTGGACGTCTCGCGTATCGCGGCGGGCAAGATCAAGCTGAACTTCGAGAACGTGGACCTGGAGCAGGTGATCGGTCGCGCGCTGGAACTCTGCGCGCCGGCGTTCGAGAAGCGCGACCCGCCTCGGGTCGTCCTGCCCGCGAAGACCGTTCATGTGCGCGGCGATGCACTGCGGCTCACTCAGGTGCTGTGCAATCTCCTGACGAACGCGTCGAAGTTCACCCCGCGCGACAAGGGCATCGTGGTCGAGTTGAGTCCCGACGGGAGCGAGGCTTTGCTGACTGTCACCGACGAAGGCCAGGGGATCTCGTCGGCCCTTCTGCCTCACGTCTTCGAACAGTTCGTGCAGGGCGAGCAAGGCCTCTCGCGCAGCAGCGGCGGACTGGGGCTCGGCCTTGCCATCGCCAAGAACGTCGTCGAGCAGCACGGCGGGACGATTCGGGCAGACAGCGCCGGCCCCGGACAAGGAAGCTGCTTCACCATTCGTCTGCCCGCGCTGCGCGTGAACGAGCCCATGCCATCGCGGCCTCTGGACGGAGCCGCGTCCTTGGCCGCTGCCGCAAGGCCCCGACGGATTCTCGTCGTCGACGACAACGCGGATGCGGCCGAGAGTCTGGCTGGCATGCTCGTGAGCGAAGGCCACGAGGTACGCACGGCCTCCTCGGCGGTGCAGGCTCTGGAGGTCTTGCGGAACTTCGACGCCGAAGCGGCGCTGATCGACATCGGATTGCCGGGCATGAACGGCTATGAACTCGCTCGCGCGCTGCGAGCCGATGTCGGAACCCGCGCAATGAAGCTCATCGCGCTGACCGGATTCGGGCAGGAGTCGGACAGGCGGCAAGCCATCGATGCAGGCTACGACACGCACCTGGTCAAGCCGGCTCGGCCTGAGGACATAGCGAAGTCCCTTGGCGTGGAATAGGTCTGCAGCTTTCGGGAGCCGAGCCAAGCCTGGCTGATGCCCAGGATGCATCAATAGGACCAAATCTTGCAATTCTCTTGAAGAAACGAGGATTGCAAACTTCGTCTCCAGAACGGATGCCAATTTTGGGCATTCGACCAAGGAGACGACATTGGAAGCACAGCAAGACCAGCTGCAATCGTGGATCGGACGGAGCGAAAGGGTCGAAGACACGATCAATCCCACCCCGGTGGTTGCACTCACCGCGACCCTGGACCATCCGGCGATGGCGGTCGAATCGGGCACGCCGCTCCCGCCCCTGTGGCATTGGCTTTACTTCCTGCCGATGCACCGGCAAAGCGAGATCGGGGCAGACGGCCACGCCAGGCGCGGCGGCTTCCTTCCACCCGTTCCGCTGCCCCGGCGTATGTGGGCCGGCAGCCAGTTCGAGTTCCGCTCGCCGATCCGAGTGGGTGATCGAGTCACGCGAACCTCGACCATCGACAACGTCACGACCAAGGAAGGCCGCACCGGCAAGCTCGTGTTCGTGAAGGTGCGCCACGAGGTGCGGTGCAACGAGGCCCGCGAGCCGGCGCTGGTCGAGTTCCATGACATCGTCTACCGCGAGGCCCAGGGACCGAGCGACGTCGCACCGCCACCCCAGACCGCGCCGGTCGAGGCCGCGTGGCGCCGCCAGGTCGTGCCGGACGACGTGCTGCTGTTCCGTTACTCGGCCTTGACTTTCAATGGCCACCGCATCCACTACGACCGCCGCTACGTGACCGAGGTCGAAGGCTATCCGGGCCTGATCGTGCACGGTCCGCTGATCGCGACGCTCCTGATGGACCTGCTGCGCCGCCAGATGCCGGACGCGGACGTGGCGAGCTTCCGCTTCAAGGCGGTCCGTCCGACCTTCGACCTGAATCCCTTCCACGTCAGCGGCCAACCGCAGGCCGACGGCAAGACGATCCATCTCTGGGCCTCGGACCACGAGGGCTGGCTGACCATGGACGCCACCGCGGTGCTGCGCTGACCCCGACCACGACATCAGAAGAGACAGAACCATGCAGCCACTCAAGGGCATCACCGTCGTCACGCTGGAGCACGCGATCGCCGCGCCCTTCGCCACTCGCCAGCTCGCAGACCTCGGGGCGCGCGTCATCAAGATCGAGCGCCCGGGTTCGGGCGATTTCGCCCGCGGCTACGACGAGCGCGTTCGCGGCCTCGCGTCGCACTTCGTCTGGACCAATCGCTCCAAGGAAAGCCTGACGCTGGACGTGAAGCACCCCGAGGCGGCCGCCATCCTGGAGCGCCTCGTCATGGAGAAGGCCGACGTCGTCGTGCAGAACCTGGCGCCGGGCGCCGCCACGCGCCTCGGGCTGGGCTACGACAAGCTTTCGGCCGCGAAGCCGGGCCTGATCGTCTGCGACATCTCCGGCTATGGCGACGACCTGCACAACCCCGGGCCCTACCGTGACAAGAAAGCCTACGACCTCCTGATCCAGAGCGAGGCCGGCTTCGTCTCCGTGACCGGCACGCCGGAAGAGCCCTGCAAGGCAGGCCCCTCGATCGCTGACATCGCCGCCGGCATGTACGCCTACAGCAGCATCCTCGCGGCGCTGCTGCAGCGCGGCCAGACCGGCAAGGGCCAGCGCATCGACATCTCCATGCTGGAGTCGCTCGCCGAATGGACGAGCTACCCGCTCTACTACGCTTTCGAAGGCGCCGAGCCGCCTCCGCGCACCGGCGCCAGCCACGCGACGATCTACCCCTACGGGCCCTTCCCCGCCGGCGACGGCACGACCGTGATGCTGGGCCTGCAGAACGAACGCGAATGGGTCAGCTTCTGCGAGAAGGTGCTCCAGCAGCCCGATCTCGCGAAGGACCCACGGTTCACCGCCAATTTCAAGCGCGTCGCCGAGCGGACCGCGCTGCGCCAGATCATCGTGGACGCCTTCGAGCCGCTGACCGGTGCGCAGGTGGTCGAGCGGCTCGAGCGAGCGCAGATCGCCAATGCCCAGGTCAACACCATGAGGGACGTCTGGGCGCACCCGCAACTGAAGGCGCGTGGCCGCTGGACCGAGGTCGGGACAGCCGTCGGACCGGTGCCCGCCATGCTGCCGCCCGGCACCTGGGACACCGGCCCGCGCATGGACCCGGTGCCCGCGCTCGGCGAACACACCGACGCGATCCTGGCCGAACTCGGCTGGGGCCCGACCGAGATCGCAGGGCTGCACGCAGCCAAGGCCGTCTGAGGTGACCGTGATGTCCGCCGAATCGCTGCCCAACGCGCGCACCTACCTTTTCGTGCCCGGAATGCGCCCGGAACGCTTCAGCAAGGCACTGGCCAGTGGCGCCGACCGGATCGTCCTCGACCTCGAGGACGCCGTGGCCATCGACGACAAGGCCAGTGCACGCGACCTCGTCGCGGCATGGCTGCAGCATGCGACGCCCGCAGACCGGTCGCGCGTCGTCGTGCGAATCAACGACGCCAGCTCGCCCTGGTTCGACGCCGACGTCGCGGCATTGCGCGATGCGGACGGCATCGGCGTGCTCCTGCCGAAGGCCGAGTCGGCCGCGCAGATCGCGCAGACCCGTGCGGCGCTGCCCGGCGCAGGCGTCCTCGCGCTCATCGAAAGCGCCCGGGGCGTGTCGGAAGTGAACCGCATCGCGACCGCCGGCGCGCAGCGGCTGGTCTTCGGCACGCTCGACTTCGCGCTCGATCTGGACATGGACATCTCCACGGACGGCTCGGGCCTCGCCTATGCGGCCAGCCGCATCGCGATCGCCTCGCGCCTGGCGGGCCTTCCGGCACCGATCGCAGGCGTGACGCCCCAGCTCGACGACGAGGCCCGCCTGCTGTCGGACCTTGGCGAGGCGCGACGGTTCGGCTTCGGCGCGAAGCTGTGTATCCACCCGCGCCAGGTGCAGCCCATTCATGACGCGCTGCGACCGAGCGCAGAGGCTCTGGACTGGGCCCGACGCGTCCTCGACGCGGATGCGGCCTCGCCCGGCGCCGCCCGGCTCGACGGCCGCATGGTCGATCGCCCGGTCGTCTTGCAGGCACAACGCACGCTGGCGCTGGCCCGTGCCTGACCGCCCTTCCCGAGTTCATCCACCTCCATCCAAACCGAAAGAGACAAGCACCATGGCCTCCACCATCATCGATTCACGCATCTTCGGCGACATGTTCACGGACGCGCGCATGCGCGACGTCTGGTCCGACGAGAACCGCACCGCCAAGTACCTGGACATCGAGCGCGCCCTCGCCAAGGTGCAGGGAGAACTCGGCATCATCCCGAAGGAAGCGGCCGACGAGATCGTGCGCAACTGCAACCTGTCGCAGATCGACTGGGCCAAGCTGAAGGCCAAGACGGAGCAGATCGGCTATCCGATCATCGCCGTGGTCAACCAGATCAACGCGAACTGCCGCGACAAGCTCGGCGAGTTCTGCCACTGGGGCGCCACCACGCAGGACATCACCGACACGGCCGCCGTGCTCCAGATGCGCGAAGGCCTCGCGCTCGTGGAGCAGGATCTGGACGAGATCGGCGACGCGCTCGCCGCATTGGCAAAGAAGTACCGCGACACGCCCATCATCGGACGCTCCAACCTGCAGCAGGCCACGCCGATCACCTTCGGCTACAAGATGGCGAGCATCCTGGCCGGCATCGATCGTCATCGCGAGCGCCTGCAGCAGCTCAAGCCGCGCGTCCTGATGGGCGAGTTCGGCGGCGCGTCGGGCACGCTGTCCTCGCTCGAAAAGGGCGCCATGGAAACCCAGGCCGGGCTGATGAAGGAACTGGGACTGGCACAGCCACTGATCTCCTGGCACACGGTTCGCGACACCATCGCGGAGGTCGGCGCCTTCCTCGGGCTGGTCGGCGGCTCGCTGGGCAAGATCGCGATGGACGTCAAGCTGATGATGCAGACCGAAGTGGCCGAGGTCTTCGAGCCCTTCGCGCCCGGTCGAGGCTCCTCGTCGACCATGCCCCAGAAACGCAACCCCATCTCCTGCCTCTACATCCACGCCAACATCTCGGTGGCGCGCCAGCATGCGGCCGCGCTGATGGATGCGATGGTCGCCGACCACGAGCGCTCGACCGGCCCGTGGGAGATCGAATGGGTGTCGCTCCCGGAGATCTTCTGCCTGATGTCGGGCGCCCTGAAGCAGACCAAGTTCATTCTCAAGGGCCTGGAAGTCGACGCCACGCGGATGCGCGCCAACATCGACATCACCAACGGACTCGTGATGTCCGAGGCCGTGATGATGGGCCTGGGCCCCTACATCGGCCGCGAGTATGCGCACGACCTCGTCTATGACCTGTGTCGCCAGGCACTGGCCGACAACCGGCCTTTGATCGAGATCCTGGTCGACCACCCGGAAATCAAGAAGCACGTCACGCGAGGCCAGCTCGAAGCGATGTGCGATCCGGCAAACAACATCGGGCAGGCGGGCGTGATGGTCGATCGCGTCCTCGCGGCCCGTCGCTGAGCCAGCCACCGGACCTTCCGCCACAGGACCGAGCCGGCGAAGACCGGCATGCATCCCCGCACCCTCACTCTGGAGACAACGTCGTGAACATCCGAAAGCTGTTGAAGCTGCTCTACATACAGGTCCTGATCGGCCTCGTCCTCGGCATCGCCGTGGGCCACTACTGGCCCGAGTTCGGCGCCGCGCTCAAGCCGCTCGGCGACGGGTTCGTCAAGCTCGTGAAGATGATGATCGCGCCGGTGGTGTTCTGCACCATCGTGAGCGGCATCACCTCGCTGGGTGACTCCAGGGAGATCGGCAAGACCCTGCTCAAGGCGATGGGTCTCTTCTACGCACTGACGCTCCTGGCGCTCGCCACGGGCCTGGTCGCCGTCCTGCTGCTCCAGCCGGGCGCCGGCATGCACATCGACCCGAAGAACCTCGACGCCTCCGTGGCGACCCGCTTCGCGAATCAGGTGCACATCCACGGCTTCACCGACTTCGTCATGCACATCATTCCGAACGCGTTCTTCGGCGCGTTCGCCGAAGGCGAGGTGTTGCCGGTACTGCTTCTCGCCGTGATCTGCGGATTCGGGCTGACCAAGATCGGCACCAACGCCAAGCCGGTGCTCGAAGGCATCGACGGGTTCTCGCACATGCTCTTCGCGGCCTTCGGGATCATCATGCGGCTCGCGCCGATCGGTGCGTTCGGTGCCATGGCATTCACCGTCGGTCGCTACGGCATCAAGTCGATTGGCTCGCTGGGACTGCTGATCGGCACTTTCTATGTGGCCTGCATCTTCTTCGTCGCGGTGGTGCTGGGCGTGCTGTCGCGCCTGCACGGATTCAAGCTGTGGCAGTTGATGCGCTACATCAAGGAAGAGTTGCTGGTCGTCCTCGGCACCTCCTCCAGCGAGCCGGTGCTTCCTCGTCTCCTGCTCAAGCTCGAAAGGCTTGGCTGCAAGAAGGGCGTGGTGGGACTGGTGCTGCCGACCGGCTACTCGTTCAATCTCGACGGCACGGCCATCTACCTGACACTGGCTTCGATGTTCATCGCCCAGGCCTGCGACATCCATCTGTCGTGGCTCCAGATCGGCTCGATGCTGGGCATCATGCTGCTCACATCCAAGGGAGCCGCGGGCGTGACGGGCAGTGGCTTCGTCGCCCTGGTCGCGACGCTCACGGTCATGCCCGATCTTCCGGTGGCCGGCGTGGCGCTGATCGTCGGCATCGATCGCTTCATGTCCGAAGCGCGCGCGCTCACCAGCACCATCAGCAATGCGGTGGCCTGCATCGTTGTCTCGATCTGGGAGAACGCGTGCGACCGGGACGTGCTGCGGCGCGAACTGGCGGCGAACTACGCCAACACCGAACACGAGCTCGAAGAGGGTTCCGGGGACTTGCAGTTGCCGGTCGGCCAGCCCGGCACGGCACACTGAATTTGGGGGCGGGCATCGGCTATCGCCCTGCTCAGGCTAACTCACAGCGCGGCGGCCGGCGGGCTTGCCGCGCTTTGCTTTCATCTCCGAAAAGAAAGCATAGAGCTGCTGTGCAGCCGGGGACAAGGTCCGGCCCTTGCGGCGGATGAGCCCGATCTTGCGCGTGATCACCGGGTCGTAGAGTGGCACGCTCACGAGCAGGGGGTGATCCGCGTCCGGCATGGCGCTCGAAGGCACCGCCGCCACGCCGAGACCCGCTTCGACCAGGCCCAGCATCGTCGTGACGTGCTGGGTCTCGTAAATGCTCTGCGGCCGGCCCGGAAGGCCCGACAGAGCCTGGTCCAGCAGCAGCCGGTTGCCCGACGCCTTGCTGACCGAGATGTAGTCGTACTGTCCCAGTTCAGTCCAGTTCACCCGGCGCTTGCTCGCCAGAGGATGGTCGCGCCTGCAAGCCGCGACGAATCGCTCCTCCAGCAAGGGCTTGAACTCGATGTCCGGTTCCTTGGCCCCGACGAAGTTGAGTCCGAAGTCGGCTTCCCCGCGCGACACCGCCGAGAGCACCTCGTTGGCGCTGGCGTCGAACACCTTGACGCGGATCTTCGGATAGCGCTCGTGGTAGCGCGAGATCACCTGCGACAGGAAGTAGTAGACCGTCGACGGCACGCAGGCGATCGTGACCTCGCCCATGCGCGTGGCCGCCACGCCGCGGATACCCAGCAGCGTGTGGTCCAGGTCGTCCAGCAGTTGTTGCACCGCGCGATCGAAGTCGCGCCCCACCGAAGTCAGGCTCACGCGTCGCGTGGTGCGGTCGAGCAGCCGCACGCCCAGGGCTTCCTCGAGCTTCTCGATGCGCCGGCTGAACGCGGGCTGCGAGACATGCAGCGCCTCGGCCGCCTTGCGGAAGTTCTTCAGTTCGGCGACGGCCCGGAAAGCCTGCAGATCGTTGAGATTGAAGTTGATGGCCATGGCGCATGCGCTCCGGATGCAATGTCACTGATCGACAGTGTGCATCAATCGATCCTAAACATGCAATTCACAGAAATCTCCGGGGAGCGGAACATTCCCCCGAAGACAAAACAGCAAGAAGCCCTCAGGTTTCCCTACCAGACATCCACCGGAGTAGACAAATTGAACGCCCAGAAACATCGCCTCGTTGCCGCGGTCGCACTCGTGGCCTCCCTCGCCTGCGCAAATGCGGCCGCTGCCTATCCTGAGAAGACGATCACGCTCGTGGTCCCGACGGCCGCAGGCGGCGCGAACGACGCGATGGCACGCGTCATCGGACAGGGCATGTCGGCCATCCTGAAGCAGCCCGTCATCGTCGAGAACAAGGCGGGCGCCAACGGCGCCATCGCCAGCGAGTACGTCATGCGCGCCGCGCCGGACGGCTACACGATCATGCTGGGCTACATCGCAACGCACGCGATGAACCCGGCGCTGCAGAAGCTTCGCTACGACCCGGTCAAGGATTTCGAGCCCGTCGGAATGGTCGGATCATCGGCAACGCTGATGGTGCTCAACCCGGCGGTCAAGGCCAATAGCGCGAAGGAAGTCGTGGCGATGCTCAAGGCCGCGCCGGACAAGACCAGCTACGCCTCGGCAGGCAATGGCACGGCGCCGCACTTCGCCGCCGAGCTGTTCAAGCTTTCGACCGGGACCAGCATGCTGCACGTGCCGTACAAGGGTTCCGCGCCCGCCATCACGGACACCATCGCCGGCCAGACGCAGGTGATGTTCCCCAGCCTGTTCACGGCCATGCCCTACGTCAAGGGCGGCAAGCTGAAAGCGGTCGGCGTGGCGGGCTCGAAACGTTCTGCGCTCATGCCGGACGTGCCGACGCTGCAGGAACAGGGGATCGCCGACGTCGACGTCTCGCAGTGGTACGGCATCTTCGCTCCGGCGAAAACGCCCAAGCCGGTGATCGAGCAGCTCAACAAGGTGCTCAACGAGGTGCTGGCCGACAAGACCGTCATCAAGCGCCTCGAAGAACACGGTGCCGAGGTGTCGCCCATGACGACCGAGCAGATGCGCACCTACGTCGCGCAAGAGCAGGTCAAGTGGAAGAAGGTCGTTCAGGCGGCCAAGATCACCGCGGAATGACATGAACAGGACCATCCCTTGCGTGCTCATGCGCGCCGGCACGTCGCGCGGGCCCTTCTTCCTGCGCGATTGGCTGCCCGAAGACGACGAGGCGCGCGACCAGGCGCTCATCGGCGCCATCGGTGCGTCAGACCCGCTGCAGCTCGACGGCGTCGGCGGCGGCAGCACGCTCAACAGCAAGGTCGCGATCGTGTCGCGATCGTCGCGCCCGGATTGCGACATCGACTACCTCTTCGCGCAGGTGGGTGTCGGCCACCAGTCGGTCGACACGCGCCCGAATTGCGGGAACATGCTTTCCGGCGTTGCGCCTTTCGCGATCGAGCAGGGGTTGGTTCCGGCCGCGAACGGAACAACCGACGTTCGCGTCTACAACGTCAACACCGGGTCGCGCATCGACGTCACCGTGCGAACGCCAGGCGGCCGCGTGACCTACGAGGGCGATGCGCGCATCGATGGTGTTGCCGGCACGGCCGCGCCCATCCTGCTGAACTTCCTCGATGCCTGGGGTGCGGTCACGGGGAAAGTCTTTCCCACAGGAAAGCGGATCGACTCCATCGACGGCATACAGGTGACCTGCATCGACGCCGCCATGCCGCTGATGATCGTGCGCGCCGGCGACCTCGGCGTCACGGGCCGCGAGAAGCCAGCCGCGCTCGATGCGAACACCGCGCTGCTCGAGCGGCTGGAGCGGCTTCGCCTCGAGGCGGGCCGCATGATGGATCTGGGCGACGTGTCCGACAGCGTCATTCCGAAACCCGTGCTGGTCAGCGCGGGGGATTCGAGCGACTCCATCACCTCGCGCTACTTCACGCCGCGCAAGTGCCATGCGTCGCATGCGGTGACGGGAGCGATCGGCGTCGCAAGCGCGTTCGCCTTGCCGGGGACGGTCGCGAGCGGGATCGCGCGCGAACCGGGACGCCACAGCCTGGTCGTCTTGCACCCCGCCGGCCGGATCGATGTCGAAGTGGAGTTGAAGGGCAGCTCGGACGCCGCGACGGTGGAGCGCGCCGCACTGGTGCGAACTGCGCGAAAGATCATGCAAGGCGAACTGCATCTGCCCGAGTACGTCTTCTCGCGCCCCGAGCCGGAGGGTGCGGCACCCTCGACCGTTCCGGCCAAGCCGTTGACCATCATCGTGCCGACGCGCGCCGGTGGCGGCAACGACACGATGGCTCGCATCCTCGCCGCCAAGCTGGGCCCGCTGCTCGGGCAGGAGGTGGTGGTCGACAACCGCGCGGGGGCGAACGGCGCGATCGCCAGCGAGTACGTGGCGCGCTCCGCACCGGACGGGAACACCTTGATGTTCGGCTATGTCGGTACGCACGCGATGAATCCCGCCCTGCAAAAGCTGGGGTACGACCCCGTCGAGGACTTTGCTCCCATCGGCCTGGTGGGTTCGTCATCGACATTGATGGTCACTCATCCGCACAAGGGCGCGCCCGATCTGCGCTCGCTGATCGCGCGGCTGAAGGAAGCGCCTCGCTGCTTCAACTACGCGTCGGCCGGCGATGGGACGCCTCCGCACTTTGCGGCCGAACTGTTCCAGCTCAGCAGCGGCACCTCGATGTCGCATTCGAGTTTCGAAGGGGCCGCACCGGCCATTGCCGACACCGCAGCCGGCCGCTCCCAGGTGATGTTCCCGAGCCTGTTCACCGCCTACCCGTTCATTCGCGCCGGGCAATTGCGCGCCTTGGCAGTGGCGGGGCCGAAGCGGCTCGAGGCCCTGCCCGAGGTGCCTACGCTCGCGGAACAGGGGGTTGCGGGATTGGATGTCGAGCAATGGTATGGGCTGTTCGCGCCGAGTGGCACGCACCCCCGCACCATCGAGCGTCTCAATCGGGCGCTCAATCAGGTCCTGGGCGATCCCGAAGTCGTCGAACGTTTCGAGAGCCATGGCGCGCGAGCCGAGCCGGGGACGGCCGAGGCGCTCGCGCAAAGGATGCAGGGAGATCTGGAGCGCTGGCGCAAAGTCGTGGCTCAGGCCGGGATCGCACCGAAAGAGCCACGCCAACTCGCGCTGGATTGAGACGCGAGCTTCCCGGTTCAAGGCTCTTGCGGCTTGCCCTGGCCTGAACTCGCGGTCGCGGTCGCCACCAGGTGGTGCGCCAATGCCTCGTACAGGGGGCGACTGATCATGCGCGACACCAGGCTTGCCAACATGGCGCACGCCATCAGGCTCAGCACCATCGAATGTCCGTCCACCATTTCCATGACGATGATGAATGCCGTCAGCGGCGCCTGCGTCACGGCAGCGAGGAAGCCTGCCATCCCCATTGCAATGAGCGCGGGGCCCATGTCGGGCGTGGCGAACCGGGCCACCGTCTCGCCGATGCCCGCGCCGATGGACAGCGATGGTGCAAAGATGCCGCCCGGCACGCCGCACCAGGCGGTGATCCACGTGGCGATGAACTTGAGCAGCGTGAAGAGCGGCGTCAGCTCGTCGTGCCCTGCCAGCATCTGCTTCACTGCTTCGGAACCGGCACCGAAAGTCACGCCGCCGCTCACCAGCCCGAGCACCGCCACCACGAGCCCGCCGACGGCCGCGAATCGAACGGGCCAGCGGGCCCGCAGGGTATTGAGACGTTGAGGCGAACCGGTCAGGGAGGCGATCATCAGGCGGGAGAACAGTCCGCCGGCCACCCCCGCTCCCAGGGCCACCGTCAAGCCCGGCCCCACCAGGTCCCACCCCAGGCGCGGCACCCTGATCACACCGAAATAGCTCAGGTTCCCGAAGGCCGACACCGCCACCAGGCCGGCCAGCACGATGGCGGTGAGGATGACCCCGCTGGCCCGCGCCTCGAGCCTGCCGGTGAGTTCTTCGATGGCGAACACCACGCCCGCGAGCGGCGCATTGAACGCTGCAGCGATGCCGGCCGCGCCACCGGCGACCAGCAGGGCGCGCATGTCGACGCTCGACCCCGGGGACAGCCATCGCCGGGCATGCTGCATGACCCCCGCCGCCACTTGCACCGAGGGACCCTCGCGCCCGACCGAGAGGCCGGCGGCGAAGCTGGCCGCGCCCAGCGCCATCTTTGCCAGTGTCAACCGCAGCGACACCAGGCTGCCGCGCCGCCCCGCGGGAAACTCCGAATGCAGTGCAGCCTTGACCTGAGGAATGCCGGACCCGGCAGAGCCTGGGAACCATCGCCTCGTGGCCCAGACAATGCCCGCGGTCAGGACGGGGGTCCACACGAGCACGGCCCATGCGTGCCTCGAATAAAGAGCTTCGAACAGGCCGAAGGCCCAGTTCGCCGCCAGGGTGAAGGCCACGACGAAGAGTCCGGCGAGCAAGGCATAGCCAAGGACGATGGCGCGATCGACCCAGAGGCGCCAACTCGACAACTCGGTGCGCAGGTTGGCCAGGAAGTCCGGTTCAGCGTTCATCTCCTTGGGATTGTGCCAAGGCAGTGGTGCGCTTCACGCAGGAGGGGCAGTCGACGGCGCCCCGGTCAGGCCGGTTCTCCTGCGCCCGGTGACGACCTGCGGCCTCGCCGACTGGGTTCGCATCAGCATCGGCACGCCGGCGGAGATCGACAGGCTTCTCGCCGCGCTATAGGGCCTGTCGGCCCTTCAGCGCCCGCGAGGCATCCCCGGCCGCCGTGCGCAGGCATTCGACGAACAGCCGCGCCACAGGCGTCAATGCCTGCCCGTCGGGCACCAGCAGCGTGATCCGCAGCATGGCGAGGGGGCCCGGCAGAGGGAGCTGCACCAGCCCGTGCGTGTTAAATCGCCCGCCCAGGGGATTGCCGACCACGAACGCCAGCGCATCGGTGTGGTGAAGCAGGGTCATCGCCAACTGCGAGGACTGGCAGGAGATGACGTCGGTGGGCGGCGGCTGGCCCTGGGCGGCGAAGAGGCGCTGCAGCAAGGCCCGCCCATAGCCGGGGACCAGCCAGGTGCACTGCTCCAGCAGCCGCAGCGAGCGCGCGTTGGCCTGGGGATGGCTCGGGCGCGCACGCACGACCAGCGGCTGCTCGAGCAGGAGTTCCCGTTCGAGGCCATCGCTCGCTTCATCCAGCTCGCTGATCAATGCAAAGTCGCAGTCGCCGTTACGCCAGTACTCGTCGGTACTGGGCAGGCTGAGTTCGCGCAGATCGAGCTCGACGCCGGGTCGCCGGCGGCGGAATTCGACGAGAGCCTCCGGCAGCAGTTGCGCAGCGGCCCCGCTGAAGGCCACGCACAGCCGCCCTCCGGTCCCGTCGCGCAGTTGCGCGATCTCGTCCTTCGTGCGCCGGACCTCGTTGAAGAGCAGGCGCGTGCGGCGCAGCAGGGCCGCGCCGATGACGGTGGGCACCACGCCCTTGACGTCGCGCGCAAACAGCGTCGAACCCAGGCTGCGCTCGAGTTCACGCATGGCGTGAGTGACCGCGGACTGGGTGAGGTGCACCTGGCGCGAGGCCGAACGGATGCTGCCGGACTCCGCCACCGCACGAAAGATCTGGAGTTGACGCAAGGTTAGGTGCGGCCCGCCGAGAGGAATTTCTTCTATCAATTCAATCGATCACTAACAAAAAGATTCTGTCTTTTGCTTGCCGGGCACTGTTTCTACATTAGCTCTGCCTTTCCCTACAAGCCTCAAGGAGAACCTGATGATGAACAGTGCCCCCATGAACGACCGGTCGGTGCGCGCCTGCTTCTCGGCCGACTACGCCGAAGCGCGCGCGAAGTTCATTGCCGCTGCCCAGCTGGCCGGTGCCAGTCTTGAGCACCACGTCCTCTACGACCGGCTCGGCGCCCAGGGCGAGACGCTGGCCACCGACGTGGCCCTGTTCGCGGCGGCCGGCGACGCATCGCTGCTCGTGCTCAGCTCGGGCGTGCATGGGGTCGAGGGCTTCTGCGGCTCGGGCTGCCAATTGGCGCTGCTGCAAGACACGCAGTTGCTTCAGAAGGCGCGCGAACGCGGCGTCGCCGTGCTCCTGATCCATGCGATCAACCCGTATGGCTTCTCGCACCTGCGTCGCACCAACGAGCACAACATCGACCTCAACCGCAACTTCATCGACTTCGCGCAGCCCAGGCGCAACCCCGCCTATGCGGAGGTGCAAGCGCTGATGCTTCCCGCCGAGTGGCCGCCCACCACAGCCAACGCCCAGGCCATGAAGGACTACGTGGCAGTCCATGGTGAGAACGCATTCCGTGAAGCACTCGTCATGGGGCAATCCGAGTTTGCCGACGGATTGTTCTACGCCGGCACGGCGCCGAGCTGGAGCAATCGCACGCTGCGCGCGATCCTGCGCCGCCATGGCGAGGGCCAGCGGCGCATTGCCTGGATCGACGTGCACACCGGCCTGGGCCCGTGCGGCCACGGCGAGAAGATTCACAACGGATTGCCCGGCATGACGGACAACCTGCGCCAGGCGCGCGCCGTCTGGGGCGCCGACGTGGTCGCCGCCTGGGAAGGCGACTCGGCCTCGCCCCAGGTGGTGGGTCATGCGGCCACCGCCGTGGTGGCTGAATGCCCGCAGGCCGAGAGCCTGGGCATCACGCTCGAGTACGGCACGCACGAGACGCCGGCCCTGGAGGCGTTGCGGGCCGAGCAATGGCTGTACCGCCACCCGCACGCGGCCAGCGACGCGCAGCGCGCCGAGATCAAGCAGCAGCTGCGCGACGCCTTCTACGTGGACCACGACGAATGGCGAGGGATGGTCGCCGGCCAATGCCGGGTCGCGCTGCTGCAGGCCTGCCTGGCGCTCGGCCGCTGAAGCGCTGTTTTCACTGACTGGTGCGCGCATCACCGGCAGGTGCTGTCAGCCTGCCGCGCCGCCCATTCGAGGCTGCGGCCGCTCCGGCCGCGTAAGGGAGACATATCCAATGAAAAGAACTCTGTCCGCCGTGGCAGGCCTGGCTGTTGCCGGCGTTGCTTCGGCTCAATCGTCTGTCACGCTGTTCGGTGTGTTCGACGTGTCGATCAGTGGCTACGTGAACAAGGCCGAAGACCGGCAATTCCCGACCCAAGGCAGCGCCACCACCCGCCGCACCGTCCTGACCAACTCCGCCTACCACTCCAGCCGTCTGGGCTTCCGTGGCACGGAAGACCTCGGCGGCGGCCTGGCCGCCGGCTTTTGGCTCGAAGGCGCGGTGAACAACGACGACGGGTCCGGCCGGGCGATCGGCGGCGGCATGAACTGGCAGCGTCGTTCGACGGTCAGCCTGTCCGGCTTCTTCGGGGAGCTTCGTCTCGGCCGCGACTTCACGCCGACGTCCTACAACGACGGCGTGTTCGATCCGTTCGGCAACAATGGGGTGGGGGCCAGCGCGGTCGGACAGGCCAACGGCAAGCGCAGTCCAGGCCGCTTCCAGAACGGCTTCGCAGAAAATCGCACGCACATTCGGGCCAGCAACTCGGTCAGCTACTTCCTGCCGCCGAACCTGGGAGGCGCCTATGGACACTTCATGTACGCCTTCAATGAAGCGGAGAAATACAAGCCCGCGATCCCAGGGGCGACCGACGGTGACGGCGCCCTGTTGATCAGGCCCGACAGCCAACGCACCGGCCGCTACATCGGTGCTCGCGGCGGCTACGCCAATGGCCCGCTGGACGTCGCTCTCGCCTACGGCGAAAGCACGATTGCGGACGACTTCTTCGACGGCACGACCACCGTGCTCAAGCTGTGGAACCTGGGCGCCTCGTACGACCTGGGCACGGTCAAGCTCATGGGCGAATACTCGAACGCCAAGGCAGTGACGGATCGCGCGCATCCGCTGCACCGCCTTGCCCACATGCCCAATCCCGGTGCGAAGGGGTGGGTGCTCGGTGCCACGCTGCCGGTCGGCCCTGGAATCATTCGTGCGTCCTATTCGAGGATCGAATACACGCGCCTGCTGGGTGCAACGCCGGAGCCGAAAGCCAGCCAGTTCGCGCTCGGATATGTGCACAACCTGTCCAAGCGCACGGCCATGTACGCCACGGTGGCGCGCCTGAGCAACAGAAATGGCGCAGAAGAGAGGGTCGGCGGCCCGGAGCACCTGAGTTCCATGAACGGCAGGACGCTAACCCCGACGACCTCGACCGGCTACGACCTCGGCATTCGCCACGCATTCTGATTCGCCTTGCAGCGCGCGCCGTCCTTGGGGCCACGCCGGTGAAAGGCGCAACCAGGCGGCGGGGAGCTTCTGTCAATCGGGATTCGTAGGTGGCCACCAAATCAAGCAGTAGGCACCACCGTGTATGAGTCCCCCTTGGCACGCTTCGGCTCCGGTTTCCTGACGGTCAAGGCTGCTGCCCCGTCATGGCGCGCAACTCCTCCAGAAGCTTGATCGAAGGACCGGGCAGCATGCCGGCCCTTCGGCGGAAGGCAGTCAGCGTTCTCTTGTCGCTCGCGCCCGGGATCTCCAGGGCGTCGATGAGGCCGGCCTTTCGCTCGGCGTCATACATGGGCTCGGGCATCCAGCCAAGAAAGCCCGAGTGGCCGATCAAGCTCTTGAGTGCGGTCACCGAGCGTGTCTCGACCACGACGTTGGGCAGTGCCAGGTTGTGTCGCATAAAAACCTTCTTCATGTGCTCGAAAGGCCCGGTTCCCTTCGGAAGTATGGCCCAACGCTCCTGCAGCGTATCAGCGAGCTTGAGCCTTGCCTTCTTGCGCAGCGGATGGCGCCGGCCCGCGACCACGTAGCTGGTGTCCTCCCAACGGCAATCCTTGACGGCCACGATCTCGTCCGTGTCCTCGATGTCGACCCCCAGCGCCAGGTCGATCTCGCGCGTGACGAGCGCATCGGCAAGGCGATCCCAGACTCCCTCGATGACCTGGACCTGGAGATTCGGCCACTTCTTGCACGTGCGACCGATCGCCAATGGAAGCACCAGGCAGGCGATGCTGCCGACTGCCCCGACGCGAATGGTGCCTTTGGCCAGGCCGAGCATCGCCTTGATGTCCTCGTTCGCGTGCTCTGACTCGCGTTGCAGGAGGATCGCGTGCGGTTGCAACGCCCTCCCGACATCCGTCAACTGCATTCCCTTGGAGTGACGCTCGAACAAAGGGGCGCCCACCTCGTCCTCGAGCCTGCGAATGGTGCGACTGAGCGCCGGTTGCGTCACGTTCATGGCCTCGGCCGCTCGCCCGAGGCTTCCCGACGAAACGATGGCGTTGAAGGCGATCAGAGATCGGAGATCGAAAGTCATGCCAAACGCTAATGACTTTCTCTCAAAAAAGCAATTTTCATGAAGGCGACGAACTTTCACACTGGCGCCATCGAGACAAGCGCCGCGACGCATCCGGCGCACCACAGAGGAAATGCACGAAATGACCGGACCTGTGCCGCGCGCCGCCATCGAGACGGCCAAGCAACCCACCACCGTCACCGTTCGCGACGCCGTCGTCGACCTCATGCGCCGCTTCGGCATGACGTCGGTGTTCGCGAATCCGGGCTCGACGGAACTGCCGATGTTCCGGGACTTTCCCGGCGACTTCCGCTATGTGCTGGGTTTGCAGGAGGCCACCGTGGTCGGCATGGCGGATGGCTTCGCCCAGGCGACACGCAACGCTTCGTTCGTGAACCTGCATTCGGCAGCAGGCGTGGGCAATGCGATGGGCAACATCTTCACCGCGCACAAGAATCGCACGCCGATGGTCATCACGGCGGGCCAGCAGGCGCGCTCCATCCTCCCTTTCGACCCGTTCCTGTCTTCCGCCCAGGCCACCGAGCTGCCCAAGCCGTATGTGAAATGGAGCATCGAGCCGGCGCGCGCCCAGGATGTGCCCCAGGCCATCGCGCGCGCGTACTACATCGCGATGATGCCGCCGCGTGGCCCCGTGCTCGTGTCGGTGCCGGTAGACGACTGGGACCAACCGGCAGAGTACGTGCCGGCAAGGATCGTCAGTGCGGAACTTCGCCCGCAGCCCGCCGTTCTGGCACAGATCGGCGAAGCCCTGGATGCAAGCGATCGACCGGCGATCGTCGCGGGTGCCGCGATCGATCGGGACAACGCGTGGAACGAGGTCGTTGCTCTGGCCGAGGCGCACAACGCCCGCGTGTGGGCAGCGCCGATGTCGGGCCGTTGCAGCTTTCCTGAAGATCATCGGTTGTTCGCCGGCTTCCTGCCCGCGATGCGCGAGCGGATCGTCGAACTGCTCGCTGGCCATGACCTGATCCTCGCGATTGGCGCGCCCGCGTTCGCCTACCACGTCGAAGGCGCAGGACCACACATCCCGACCGGTGCCACCTTGTGCCAGCTCACCGAGGACCCGGACACCGCGGCCTGGACGCCGGTCGGAACATCGGCAGTCGGCAGCATTCGCCTGGGAGTTCTCGATCTCCTCGCCCGCCCGACGCCGAAAGCCCGGGCTGTTCCGCCGGCCAGGACCCAGGCACCAAGGGCAGAGCCTTCGCCGTTGATGTCGGTCGCCTATGTCCTTCAGACGCTGGCCGAAGTGAAAGCGCCCGAGGACATCGTGGTCGAGGAAGCGCCAAGCGCGCGACCGGTGATGCAGGCTTATCTGCCGATCACCCGCAGCGAGACCTTCTACACGATGGACAGCGGCGGACTCGGCTACGGCATGCCTGCAGCAGTCGGTGTCGCGCTCGGCAAACCGGGCACGCGCGTCATCTGCCTCATGGGCGACGGCTCCAGCATGTACTCGATCCAGGCCCTCTGGAGTGCCGCACAGCTCAAGCTGCCGATCACCTTCGTGATCCTGAACAACCGCCGCTACGCTGCGCTACAGGACTTCGCGCCCGTGTTCGGGTTCTCTGCGACCGACGTCGTGCAGGGAACCGAACTGCCCGACATCGACTTCCTGTCGCTGGCCAAGGGCATGGGGTGCGATGCCACCCTCGTCAGCAATTCCGGCGGCCTGAGGGGTGTGCTCGATCGCGCCCTTGCCAGCACGGCGCCCAGCGTCGTAGAGGTTCAGGTCGCCTGATCCACACCGCGCGCTGCGCACTCCCGCTTCCATTCAAAACCCTACGGAGACAAATCAGATGAAGATTTCGATGTTGATCAATGGCGAGCGAACCCAGGCTCGCAACGGCGCCACTTTCGAGCGGCGCAATCCGCTCGACGGCAGTGTGGCCACTGTCGCACCCGCAGCAAGCGCGGAAGACGCCGTCGCGGCGGTCGATGCTGCCGCGGAGGCGTTCAAGACCTGGTCGCGCACCGGCCCGAGCGAGCGCCGCATGATGCTGATGAAGGCGTCCCAGGCGCTCGAAGCAAAAGGCGAGGCATTCGCAGCTGCCGTCGCGTCGGAAACGGGTGCGTCGGCGATCTGGGCGGGTTTCAACGTTCACCTCGCGGCGGGCATGCTGCTGGAGGCCGCGTCGTTGACGACGCAGATCAGCGGCGAAATCATCCCCTCCGACGTCCCGGGCAACCTCGCCATGGGGGTGCGGCAGCCGGCAGGCGTCGTTCTGGGCATTGCACCCTGGAATGCGCCCGTGATCCTGGCCGTGCGAGCCATCGCGACGCCGTTGGCATGCGGCAATACGGTGGTTCTGAAGGGCAGCGAAATCTGTCCGGCGACGCACGGCCTGATCATCGAAGCGTTGCAGGAGGCCGGCCTGCCCAAGGGCGTGGTGAATTTCGTCACCAACGCGCCTGCCGACGCAGCTGCCGTGGTCGAAGCCATGATTTCGCACCCGGCCGTACGACGTGTGAACTTCACGGGCTCCACCCACGTGGGCAAGCTCATTGCCGCTACCTGTGCGAAGTACCTGAAGCCCGTGATCCTCGAACTCGGCGGCAAGGCGCCGCTCGTCGTCCTCGACGACGCCGATGTCGACGCCGCCGTCGATGCGGCCGTGTTCGGTGCGTTCGCCAATTCGGGACAGATCTGCATGTCGACAGAACGGATCGTCGTCGATTCGTCCGTCGCCGATGCATTCGTCGCCAAGTTGAGCGCACGTGCATCGAGTCTTCCGCTCGGCGATCCGCGCCTCGGCCCGGTGGTCCTCGGCTCCGTCGTGGACATGAGCACGGCAAGACGCTGCAATGAACTGATCGACGATGCGCTCGCCAAAGGCGCGAAGCTCGTGGCTGGCGGCAAGGCCAAGGACACGCTGATGCCCGCGACGCTGCTCGACCACGTGACTTCGGACATGCGCATCTTCCGCGAGGAGGCCTTCGGCCCCGTGAAGGGCATCGTCCGTGTCAGTGGCGTCGAAGAGGCGGTCGTTTGCGCCAACGACAACGAGTACGGGTTGGCAGCCGCGGTCTTCGGCCGTGACGTGGCGCGCGCCATTCAGGTCGCGGGACGTATCGAGTCCGGCATCTGTCACGTGAATGGGCCGACGGTGCACGACGAAGCGCAGATGCCATTTGGCGGCGTCAAGGGCAGCGGCATCGGGCACTTCGGAGGAAAGGCCGGTGTCGATGCCTTCACCGACCTGCGATGGGTGAGCGTTCAAACGAGCCCGCGTCACTACCCCTTCTGAGGATCGGCAAGACATGATCGAACCAATCCCGTCACGTGATGGCACGCAATCCCTGCCATCGCGCAGCCAGGTCCTGCGCATGCTTTCCACAATCTTCAATCCGGGAGTACGCGCATGAGCCCCCAAGCGATTCCATTCAAGGGCAATGCCGACATCGGTCGTTTGCTCGACGAAGGCGCCTACACGACCATGCAGAAGGTGGTGGTCTTCCTGGCAGCCTTGTCCATCGTGATGGACGGCTTCGATGGCCAGCTCATCGGCTTCGCGATTCCGTTGATGATCAAGGAGTGGAACATCACGCGAAGCGCCTTCGCACCGGCCGTCGCCGCCGGCCTTATCGGCATGGGGATCGGCAGCGCCTGCGCAGGCCTGTTCGCGGACCGCTTCGGCCGCCGGATGGCGGTCATCGCAAGCGTCTTCGTCTTCGGCACGGCGACCTGCGCCATCGGCCTTGCGCCCGACGTCCTGACCGTGGCCGCACTCCGGTTTGTCGCCGGTCTGGGCATCGGTGGCGCTCTGCCTAGTTCGACCACGGTCACGGCCGAATTCACGCCGGCGCGCCGCAGGACGCTCGCAGTGACCGCGACGATCGTCTGTGTGCCGCTCGGCGGCATGCTGGCGGGCTTCTTCGCGGGCGAAATCCTGCCGGCATTCGGTTGGCGCGGACTGTTCTTCATCGGTGGCACCTTTCCCATCGTGCTGGCCACCATTCTTCTGTTTACCTTGCCTGAGTCGCCTCGATTCCTTGCGCGCCATCCGGCACGCTGGGATGAACTGGGCAAGCTGCTGGGGCGTATGGGCCGTCCGATGCCTGCCAACGTGACGTACACCGACATGGCGGAACAGGTCGTGGAGAAGCGGGCCGGCTTCGGCGCCCTCTTCTCGGACGGTCTGGCGCGCGATACGCTGGCCACCTGGGCGGCCTTCTTCATGTGTCTTACCGCCGTCTACAGTGCCTTCAGCTGGCTGCCGACGATGCTGGCATCCGAAGGATTGTCGATGGCCGTCGCTGGCTCGGGGTTGACCGCCTACAACCTCGGAGGCGTGATCGGGGCCTTGGTCTGTGCTGTCGCGATCACGCGATTCGGGTCGCGTTGGCCATTGGTGCTGTGCTGCGCCGGTGCGGCCGCAAGTGCATTCGCGATGCAGACCCTGAACGTCGGGCGCGACACGAATCTGTTGATCTTCGGTTTCGGCGTGCACGGCATGTTCGTGAATGCGGTGCAGTCCACCATGTACGCGCTGTGCGCGTTCATGTACCCCACCAGCGTCAGAGCGACCGGCACCGCGTCCGCGCTGGCCTTCGGACGACTGGGTGCGATCCTCAGTGCCTTCGCCGGGGCAGCGGTCATCACGGCCGGTGGCGCGATGGCTTATCTCGCGCTACTTGGCACGGCGATGGTCTTCGCGATGCTCGCGCTTCTTGTCGTCAGGCGCCACATCCCGAAGCACGCGGTTCTGCCGAAGCCGAGGTCCGTGGCGGCGGTCACCGGCTGAACTTCTCGAGGCCAATATGAAAATTGCGATCGTCGGCGCGGGCGCCATGGGCTCAATGTTTGGCGGCCTGCTAGCTGAATGCGGCAATGACGTCACTCTGATCGACATCAACGATGCACACATCGGCGCGATCCGGTCGAACGGCTTGCGATTGGTCACGGACAGCAGCGATCGGTATGTAAAGGCGCTCAAGGTTTGCCGACCTGAGGAAGCTCGGGAACAGCCCGAGTTGCTCGTGGTCTTTACCAAAACCCTGCACACTGGCGCCGCGCTGCAAGGCGTCAGGCACCTGATCGGTCCGGATGTCCATGTCCTGTCCCTGCAGAACGGCTTGGGCAACGTCGAGAAGATCAGCGAGTTCGCCGTGGCAGAGCGCATCCTCATCGGCGTGACCACCTGGCCGGCCGATATGGTTGCACCGGGCCACGTGCACTCACATGGCAAGGGCGTCGTCAGACTCATGGCCGCCGACGGCAACGTCCGATCGATCGTCTCCGTGGTCTCCGAGACGCTCTCGGCAGCCGGTCTCCAGTGCAGTTCGGACGCCACCGTATGGGCTGCGATCTGGGAGAAGGTCGCGTTCAACGCCGCTCTCAACAGCATCTGCGCCGTATCCGGGTGCACGGTCGATCAACTCGGTCTCACGACTGAAGGCAGCCGCCTCGCAGAGCAAGTCGTCGTCGAGGTTCTGTCGGTCGCACAGAGGCTAGGCATCGAAGTGGATCCCGCCAAGTGCAAAGCCAATGTCGCAGGGGCCATTGCCCAGCACAAGGGCCACAAGCCATCGATGTTGCAGGACGTTCAGGCCGGACGTCGCACCGAGATCGAAGCGATCAATGGAGCAGCGGTCACCACGGCCGAGCGCTTCAACATGAAGCTACCCACAACCGAAACGCTGCTGTCGCTCGTGCGCCTGGTCGAAGCGCGGGCAATGGCCTGACCACCTCTTCCAACAGGCACATGCTCCTCAATACCGAAGACTTCCGCGGCCGGGCGCGAAAGAACCTTCCGCGCTTCGTCTTCGACTACATCGAAGGAGCCGCCGACGACGGCCATTGCCTTCGTCGCAACCTGCGCGATCTGGCGGCCGTGGAACTTACGCCACGCGTGTTGCGCGACACCACGACCGTCGACACTTCGGTCGAGGTGTTCGGGCGCAAGTGGGCGCTGCCATTCGGCATTGCGCCGACCGGCTTGAATGGCCTGGTTCGGCCACGGGGCGACGGTCTGCTGGCCACCGCTGCTTCGCGCAGCGGAATTCCCTTCGCGCTCTCGACTGCGTCCAATATGCGTCTGGAAGACGTGCGTGCTGCAGTTCCCGAGGGCGTGCAATGGATGCAGCTCTACGTGATGCATCGTGAGATGGCAGGACAGATCGTGGAGCGCGCGGCGCGCGCGAAGTATGAGGCCTTGATCCTGACGGTCGATGTTCCGGTCAGCGGCAATCGGGAAGCGGACTTGCGAAACGGCTTTCGCATCCCCTTCAAGCCGACCGCAAGGCTGGCCTGGGATGTGATCACGCACCCGCGTTGGTCGATGCGCATGTTGCCAGGTGGCGCGCCGGATTTTGCCAACCTGACAGCGACGGACGGCAACGCCGGTTCGGCGAATATGCAGGCTGCGCTCCTCGCAAGAGCGATGGATCGCTCACTCGTGTGGGAAACGCTGGCGTGGTTGCGCGGGCTTTGGAAGGGCCCACTCTTGCTGAAAGGCATTCTTCACCCGGACGATGCACGGCTGGCGGTCGACCACGGCGTCGACGGCTTGATCGTTTCCAATCACGGCGGGCGTCAGAACGACGCTTCGCCTTCAGCCATTTCGGCATTGCCTCGCGTGGTCGCGGCAATCGGCGGTCGGATCCCGGTCTTCATGGATGGAGGAATCCGGCGCGGCGGCGACATTGCCAAAGCCCTGGCGCTGGGCGCGACGGCGGCATTCGTCGGTCGTCCAGCGCTCTACGGCTTGGCGGCCGACGGCGCTGAGGGCGCCGAGGCCGTGATCGGATTGCTTGCAGCCGAACTGGTGCGCAGCATGACCTTGCTTGGCGCGACCTCGGCATCTGCGCTGCCCGACGCTCTCGAGAGTGCGAGCTGCTCTCTTGCCTAGCCCTCATGCGACCCGCTACGCGGCGCCTCCGAGGCGATAGGCGCGCGGCGACATCTCGAACCTTTGGCGAAACGCACGGCTGAAGTGGCTCAGGTCATTGAAGCCGTGAGCCATCGCTACCGCCGAAATGCCCACGGACTGACGCGCGGGATCGCGCAGGTCGATCGCGGCACGCTCCAGCCGCCGCCGCCAGATGTAGCGCGCAAGGGATGTGTTCTCCGCCTCGAACAGCTTGTTGATGTATCGCGGCGAGAGGTTGAGCGCAGTGCTGACCATGGTCGCATCCAACTCGCAAGCGTCCAGGTTGCGTTCCAGAAAATCTTTCACCCGGACCAGTGCTGTGGCACGGTACTCGGACAGAGGCAAAGGTGAACTGAGAATCGCCTCGTCGAGCGCCGACGCTAGCAACTCCGTGAAATTGCGCGCGATCTTCTCGGAAGCAACAACGTCGAGGGAGGGCAATTGCCTGTTCAGACCCACGAGGTAGCCAAACAAGATCGGGCACATCTGGCCTGCTTCCGTCAGGCTCCGTGCAGTGATGCGGTGAACGCCAGCAGAACGATGAGACAGCGAGACAAGCGGTACTTTGACGGTGATCAGCTTGAACGCGTCGTCAAAGCGCAACGTGTAGGGTCGCTGGGCGTCGCATACGGCACCGTCGCCCGCTTTCAGCACAACGGACCGGCCGTCTTGCTCGGCCAGTGCCACGCCTGAAAGGATGAAGTTGAAAATCAGAGATTCGTCACCGGCGCGCGAGATCCCGGCAGGCAACCGCGCGACGCGGTGCGGGGATGCCTCGATGCACGCGACGCTAAGCGCGCTGAGTCGCGTCCCGCTGACAGAAGCTTCGAACGGGTTCTTCCCATCGGGCCGGCATTCAAGGTCGACGAGCGCCTTGCGCACCACCTCTTGCCAGAACCCGAACTTGTCGCGCGGGTTCAGGCCGGCGGTGGAAGCGTCGATGACTCGCGAGAGAGGTTCCGCTGTAAGAGGTTGCATGGCACACGATCAAGGCGCTGGCTTGCCCGTGGACGGTGACGAAGCCAGATCAAGACCGATCAAAGCTGGAAGCTCTGATGATTTTCGTCATTTCAACGCAAGGTTGATGCCAAAAAAACCCTCGGATCAGCACCGCCCGTCACGCTTCGACGCGGTCGACAGGGCCGTTTCAATCAAGTTTCCAGGCTGATCCAGCAAAGTTTGTCGACGCCTGAAACCGGACCATTGCTCCCAGGGCCTCGAGGAGGCCTCCACCTCAAACGGAGAGCAATGTGACCACTGCAAACGAGATTCAAACGACCTTGGATTCGAGCCTCGGGTCGAGCCGGCGCGGCCTCCTGCGCGGCGCTGCCGCGCTGACGGCCTTCACGGCGCTGGGAAGAGCCAGCCTGGCATGGGCAGCCGACAAGGACACGATCAAGATCGGCTATATCAGCCCGAAGACAGGACCGTTTTCGCCCTTTGCCGAAGCGGACGATTTCATCCTCGACCAGGTCCGCAAGACCGTCTCCGACGGCCTGGTTGTCGGCGGCAAGAAATACAAGGTCGAGATCCTTGCGCGAGACGACCAAAGCAGCCCGGACCGGCAATCCAACCTGGCGGCGGAGCTCATCAACAAGGAGAACATCGACCTGATGCTGGCACAGGTCGCGATCGGACCGAATGCCTCCCAGCAGTGCGAGCTCAATGGCGTGCCGTGCCTTTCCACGGTCGGTCCCTGGCAGGCATGGATGTTTCCGTTGAAAGGCGATCCCGCCAAGGGGTTCAAGAGCGTCTTCCATTTCTTCTGGGGTCTGGAAGACATCGCCGACGTGTACCTGGACATCTGGCAAGGCGTGCCCTCGAACAAGGTGATCGGCTCCACATTCAGCAACGACGTGCCGGGCAACGCCATGGGCGACATGAAGCTCGGCATGCCTGCCGCCTTTGCGAAGGCTGGCTACAAGATCGTCGACATCGGGCGGTTCCCGGTCGGCGCCGATGACTTCTCGTCGTACATCCAGGCTTTCAAGAAGGACAACGTCGAGATCGTGACGGGCCTGTTCAATCCTCCCGAATGGGCTTCGTTCGTCAAGCAGTCTGCCCAGATGGGATTCAGGCCGAAGGCGGCCACGGTTGCCAAGGCGCTGCTGTTTCCAGGTGGCGTCGCTGCCTTGGGTCCGCGTGCCGATGGCATGTCTACCGAGATCTGGTGGACCCCGGCCTATCCTTTCAAGTCGAGCCTGACCGGCCAGACGGCGAAGCAGTTTGCCGACGCCTATACGGCCGCCACGAAGCGCGATTGGACTCAGCCCATGGGGGTCGTGCACGCGCTGTTCGAGGCGGGTATCCAGGCTCTCAAGGCAAGCGGGGACCCCAAGGATCCCGTGAAAGTTGCCAACGCCTTGCGCGTGATGAAGCACGACACGATCATCGGCAAGCTCGACTTCACGTCCAGCGGAATCAAGAACGTCTCGAAGATGCGTGTCGTCGGCGGCCAGTGGCGCATCCTCGATGGTGCCAAGCCCGAACTCTTCATCACCAACAACAAGACGGCACCGGAAATCCCGGTCCAGCGCAAGTTCGAGTTGCTGTCGCTCGCCTGACAGGTTCCGACATGCTGCTCGAACTGCGTGACACCACCAAGCGCTATGGCGACATGGTGGTCATCCCCAAGCTGTCGTTGTCCGTGGAGGACGGGGAATTCATCGGCGTCATCGGCCCGAACGGGGCCGGAAAAAGCACCATGTTCGGCCTGATCTCCGGCAGCGCGCGATGCGACAGTGGAAGCGTCTTCCTGGATGGGACGGACGTCACCACCTACGACGCCGCCGAGCGATGCAGAGCCGGCATCGGTCGCACCTTCCAGATTCCGCAGCCCTTCGATGGCATGACGGCTTACGAGAACGTGCTCGTAGCGGCCACCTTCGGCAGCGGATTGCATGGGCAAGCGGCGCAGCAGGCCGCGGTCGACGCGATCGGGCGCTGCGGGCTCGACGCGGCGGCGGACAAGCTGGCAGGCACCCTGACGCTGCTACAGCGCAAACGGCTTGAATTGGCAAGAGCGATCGCCACGCGTCCGCGCCTGTTGCTGCTCGACGAAGTGGCGGGAGGGTTGACCGATGCCGAAATGCAGCAGCTTCTTCGACTGATCGTGACGATCCACCAAGGCGGAGTGACCGTCTTGTGGATCGAACATCTCGTCCACGCCCTCGTATCCGCCGCCGATCGGCTCGTCGTACTGGCAAGCGGCGCGGTGATCTGCGATGGCGATCCGAGGATGGTGATGGCCGATCGCACGGTGCGTGACACCTACCTGGGCTCGGACATCGAGGAGGAGCTGCACCATGCTGCGCACTGATCGACTGGATGCGTACTACGGCTTGTTCCAGGCGCTGTTCGGCTTGAGCTTTCAGATTGCGCCTGGCGAAACCGTGGCCCTCATCGGCTCCAACGGCGCGGGCAAATCCACGTTGCTGCGCTCGCTCGTCGGCTCGGTGCGGACACGACGCGACGGCGTGCTTCTGGACGATCAGGCCATCGGCGGTGACTCCGAGCGCAGGCAGCTGAACCGCGGCATCGCGCTCGTGCCCGAAGGTCGACGACTGTTTGCGAGCCTGACGGTCTTGGAGAATCTGCAGCTCGCGGCGCGCAATGGCCGCCCCGGACCGTGGTCCGTCGAGCGCCTCATGCGGGAGCTCCCGGTCATGCAAGCGTTCCAGCATCGTCCCGCAACAGCGCTGTCGGGCGGCCAGCAGCAGCTGGTTGCGCTTTCGCGCGCGCTGGTGTGCAACCCGAAGTACCTGCTGTGCGACGAGATCTCGCTGGGCCTCTCGCCGGTGGCAGTCAACGAGGTCTACGACCTGTTGGGCCGTGCCCGCAACGACGGGCTCGCCGTGGTGCTGGTCGAACAGAACGTCAAGCGTGCGCTGGCCGAGTCCGATCGCTACTACTGCATTCAAAAAGGCCGGGTGGTCCTCGAAGGGGCATCCGAATCGGCCGACCAGGCGCAAGTCGCGCAAGCCTACTTCGGGATCTGAGATGAAAGCCCACCCCTGTATCGGCTCACTTCGTGTAGCCGGGTACCCCCTCAAGGGGGCGACACCAGCGGCCTGGCAAAGCCAGTTCCGCGGTGTCTCCCACCTCGGTTGTGCCGGTTTCATGCGTCGCGTGTGGCGCGAATGCGCAATGGAGAACTGACATGGAAACACTCATTGAAACGCTGCTGGGCGGTCTGATGCTCGGCGCGCTGTATGCGCTGTTCGGGCTTGGCCTGAGCCTGAGCCTCGGTGTGATGAAGATGATCAACATCGCGCATGGCGACCTCATCGTCCTTGGCGCCTATCTGTGCTCGACGGTGATGCAACTGGCTGGCGTCGGACCCTTCGTGTCACTCGTTGCAGTGGTGCCGTTGATGTTCGTCATCGGCTATGTCCTCCAGCGGGCGCTTCTCAATCGTGTCGTTGGCAAGGGCGCGCTGACGCCGCTTCTTCTCACTTTCGGACTGTCCATCGTGCTGCAGAACGGGCTCCAGGAGACCTTCACCGCGGATACCCGCAGCCTCCAGGCGGGCGATCTCTCCCTTCGTGGCTTCGACATCGCGGGGGTCTCGGTCGGACTCCTGCCGCTGGTCTCGACGCTGATCAGCGCAGTGATCTTTGCCGGCACCAGTTGGCTGATCGGCCATTCGCATCTTGGCCGCCAAGCGCGCGCAGTGGCGGACGATCCCGGCACGGCACGCCTCGTCGGGGTCAACGACGGCAACTTCTTCGCGCTCGTCAGCGGGTTCGTGCTGGCCGTGATTGCACTGGCGGCCGTCATGTACGGAATCCGCACGCCTTTCTCTCCGACATCCGGCCCGGAGCGCTTGCTTTACTCGTTCGAGGCAGTCGTTCTCGGAGGGCTCGGCAATGTCTGGGGCACCTTCGTTGGCGGATTGGTCATCGGCGTCGCCCAGCTCTTTGGCGCCAAGGTTTCCTCGGGCCTCGGACCATTCTTCGGCCACCTCGTCTTCCTGGTCGCGCTGCTCGGGCGACCGCAAGGCTTGCTTGGAAAGGCACAGCGATGAACACCGTCACCACCTTGCGAGCTCCTGTTTCAATGCGCGCAAAAGGCAAAGGACTGGCAGTTGCCACTGCATTGCTGTTGTGCGGCGTCCTCGCCGCCGTGCCTTGGTTCACCAGTTTCGGGACGCAGCGCCTGATGGTTGAGATCTTCACCGTGTTCGCCATCGCCCTCGCGTGGAACCTGTTGGCGGGTTACGGCGGTCTCGTCGTGGTTGGCCACCAGATGTTCGTCGGCGCGGGGGCCTACGCGCTGTTCGCACTGTCGAACAGGCTGGAACTCAATCCCTGGCTGATGCTGCCCGTGGCCGCCATCGCAACCGGCCTTTTCGCCGTGGTCAGCGCTTATCCGATGTTCCGCCTTCGCGGCGCGCACTTCGCCGTCGGGACCTGGGTGCTTGCCGAGATGCTGAGGATTCTGACGTTGAACAACGAATGGCTCGGTGCTGGCGGCGGCATGCCTCTGGAGGCACTGGGCAGCTTCGACCGGTGGACGCGCAACGCAGGTGTGTACTGGGCTGCCCTTGCAGTGGGCGTTGGAACGCTCGTCGTTGCCCGCACGATCCTGCGAGGCAGGCTCGGCCTGGCGCTCATGAGCGTGCGCGACTCGGAGGCGGCTGCGGAAGCTTCGGGCGTGTCGATCCGCAGAGCGAAGCTGATGCTGTGGGTCATTGCGGGTTCGCTGACCGGACTGGCTGGGGCAGTGGCCTACATGAACACGCTGCAGGTCACACCAGATGCCACCTTTTCGTTGAACTGGTCGGCGGCAGCGATCTTCATCGCCGTGCTCGGCGGCATCGGGACGCTGGAAGGGCCGATCCTCGGCACGCTTGTCTACTTCCTGCTGCGCGAGAGCTTCGCTTCCTACGGCTCCTGGTATTTCATCGGCCTTGGTTCGCTTGCCATCGTCACGATGGTCTTCGCGCCTGGCGGCGCTTGGAGCCTGATCACGCGCAGATGGCCGGTGGATCCATTCGGCGTGCGACGCGAGATGCCGCGCCAGTAGTCCCGCTCACATCACCCAAGGAAAACTCATGTCTGAAACTGCCTTCAAGATCGCGGTCGTGCAGGCTGCCCCCGTCTTCATGGATGCCGCAGCCTCCACACAAAAGGCCATTCGCCTGATTTCCGAAGCGGGCGTGAACGGAGCCAGGCTCCTGGCGTTCCCGGAAGTGTTCATTCCCGGCTACCCCTGGTGGCTCTGGCTCGGCACGCCGGCCTGGGGCATGCAATTCGTGTCGCGCTACCACGCCAATTCGTTGCGCGCGGATGGCCCGGAACTCGCATCCATCGCCGCGGCTGCCGCCGAGGCGAATGTCAACGTGGTGATCGGCTTCTCGGAGATCGATGGCGGATCGCTCTACATCAGCCAAGCCCTGATCAGCGACAAGGGCGAGATGGTCTTCAAGCGCCGGAAGCTCAAGCCGACCCACGTCGAGCGCACCCTGTTCGGGGAAGGCGACGGTTCCGATTTTCGGGTGGTCGACACCAGCGTCGGGCGTCTGGGCGCTCTCTGCTGCGCCGAACACATCCAGCCGCTGTCCAAATACGCGATGTACTCGATGCACGAGCAGGTCCATGTCGCCTCGTGGCCTTCGTTCACGCTGTACCGCGGCACCGCCTACGCGCTGGGTCACGAGGTGAATCTCGCCGCGAGCCAGGTCTATGCGCTGGAAGGCGGGTGCTTCGTCTTGCATGCGAGTGCCCTCACGGGGCAGGACATGTTCGACCTCTTGTGCGACACGCCCGAGAAGGCGCTGTTGCTGAATTCGGATGGCCGCAAGCCCGGCGGAGGGTACTCCATGATTTTCGGCCCGGATGGTCAACCCTTGGTGGAGCACATGCCGCAGGATCAGGAAGGAATCCTGTACGCGGACGTCGATCTCTCCACCATCGCCATTGCAAAGGCGGCCTACGATCCCGCCGGGCACTACGCCCGGGGCGACGTCGTCCGGTTGATGGTCAATCGCAATCCGCGCCGGACCAGCATCAACTTCGGAGAAGGCGTGACGGAAGGTGCGCAGTGGACCGAGGCGAAGGTCGAATAGTCAAATCGGATGACTGCAGATCGCTGCGGAGCACTGAGGGCCTGTTCACTCTATGGCGCCGATCGAATCCCGCGCAGTGCCGCCCTGTAAGCATCCGGGAGACCCCATTCCCAAGCACCATCGACCATGAGTCCGAGGTAGTCCGCGCTCGGGACATGCTCGACGGGTGACTTGTCGAAGACCTCGTAGGTGATCGCCTCCACCGAGCCGCCATCGGGCGTCGAGACCTGCACATGCACTCGCACGTACGCCGGCGGGCTCAGGTGCGCGCCTTCATGCCGGTCGAGTGCGGCCAGGTCCTCTTCGCTCATGTCGAACAGCGCGCCCCACACGGAAGCACCGGGTGAGGCCACGATGTCGGCGACGCCGCACTGGCGCTTCGGTGAGTAGCGCGTGAACGCCAGCCTGTAGCCGCGCAACTCCGCGACGCAGACGAATGTCCGGGACGGACAGCGCGTGCGGATCTGGTCATGCGACATGTTGGATCCGTAGGCGAAGTATCTGGGCATGGACCGGGCCTCCAGGGTGGCCGAAAGAGCGGCCGGGCAGGGGCGCACCATTGTCGTCGCGCGAGCGGAGGGTGAATCAATTGGCCCGATCCCGCCATCGAGCGAGCCGGTGCGTGCCCCCGTTCAGCCGCCGAGTTCCTCCACCCGCAGCGTCGTCACCGCGCCCGCCACCACGGGATGCGCCTGCAGCATGCGTGCCGTCGTGTCGAGCGCTCCCTGCGCGACCGGTGCCGTCAGCACCAGGACCTGGGCACCGATACCGGGCCGCTCGGTCGCCAGCACCACCTGCCGCACCGGCAGCTTCTGCACTGCCAGCCATGCGGCCACCGTCTCGACATCCGCCGCGAAGCGCACCGGCACGCGCATGTAGTGCGGCGTGCAGACGGCGGCGCCGGGCAGCACCGGCAAGGCGTTCATCGCTTGGGCCTGAAAACCCAGGTGCGGCACGCGTTGCGCTGCGTGCGTGCCGTGAAGGCGCGCCACGTCCACGAGGTCGGCGATCACCGCGGAGGCGGTCTGCTCGGAGCCGGCGCCCGCGCCGTAGTACATCGTCAGTCCCGCCGCGTCGCCCTTGACCATGACGGCGTTCATCGATCCGTTCACGCTCGCCATCAGATGCCCGGCGGGCACGAGTGCGGGCTGCACGCGCAGCTCGACCCCCTCTTCCCGCCGGCGGGCCACGCCCAGCAGCTTGATGCGAAAGCCCAGCTGTTCGGCGCACGCCACATCCAACCCTTGCAGTTGAGTGAGGCCCGTCACCTGCGCATCGGCGAAGCGCAACGGCATGCCGAAGGCATTCGAGGCCAGCAGCGTGAGCTTGTGCGCGGCATCGATGCCCTCGATGTCGAAGCTCGGGTCGGCCTCCGCATAGCCGAGCGCCTGGGCTTGCGCGAGTGCGGCGCCGAAGTCCAGCCCTTCGTCACGCATCTTGCTCAGGATGAAGTTGGTCGTGCCGTTGATGATGCCCGCCACCCACTCGATGCGATTGGCCGCGAGGCCTTCGCGCAGCGCCTTGATGATGGGGATGCTCACCGCCACCGCGCCCTCGTAGGCCACGGCCACGCCATGCCGACGAGCCGCAGCGAAGATCTCGGTGCCGTGCACCGCCAGCAGCGCCTTGTTGGCCGTGACCACGTGCTTGCCATGGGAGATCGCGGCCAGAACCCAGTCGCGCGCCGGCCCGGTGCCGCCTGCCACCTCGACCACCACATCGACGTCGGGGTGCGTGGCCACGCGCAGCGGATCGTCCGTCAGCGCGACGCCCTCGCCCACGACGCCGGCGGCTCGCACGAGGTTGCGGGCCGACACGATCACCATCTCGATCGCCCGGCCCGCGCGGCCGGCGATGTCGGCCTGATTGCGGGCGAGCACGCGGAACGTGCCCGCGCCCACGGTGCCGATGCCGATCATGCCCACCCGCAGGGGACGGGTGAATGCGTGGCTGCTGTGCAGCGGTTCGAGGGACTGGACGGGATCGCGATACATGGACTTCTCCGGACATGAACGAAAAAACCCAGCTGCCAGAGCTGGGTTTCATTCATTCGGGAGAAGAGAGACACCAGGTGGCTGCCGGAACGGCCACCTGCGCGTGCTCAGGTGGCCGCGGTGGTAATGGTGGTAATCATTCGTGCATCCATTGCCCGCACTGCCCGCGCGAAGGCGGACGGCATCATGCGGCCCATGGGGGCGGTGCTGATGGCGGTTTGAAGCGGATGGCACGACATGAGGCAGCAGTGTACAGGAGTACTCGGTTATCCGACATAACCATAATCGTCACCACAACCTCAAGGAGACAACGACCATGCCGCCCACCATCGATCTCGGCTCATCAACCTGGAACCCCTCGCGCCGACGCGTTCTGTTCGCGGGTGTGGCCGCGGGCGCGTCTGCCGCTGCGGCGCATGCGGCAGATGCGCCTGCGCCCGCACTGCCTTCGACCGCCACCACCGGCACCATCCCGATGAACGTGCCGAGGACGGAGTTCGTCTACGAATCGGTCGTCGACCTCGCGCCGACCGTGCAGCTGGGCATGTCGCCCTTCGGCGAACGCCGCATGGTTCCGATCACCGGCGGGACCTTCGAGGGACCGGGCCTGCGCGGCATCGTGGTGCCCGGCGGCGCGGACAGGCAACTGGTACGCCGCGACGGCTCGGTCGCGCTCGATGCCATCTACGAACTGCAGACGGACGACGGCGTGACCATCTCCGTGCGCAACCGCGTGCTCTCGCGTCGGCCCAAGGATGCGCCGGCGTACGTCTTCTCGAACATCGAACTGACCGCGCCCGAAGGCCGCTACGGCTGGCTCAACGACTTCGTGTACGTCGGCACCCTCAACAGCCTGCGCCCGCAACGCGCTGCGGTGGTCATCCGGGCCTTCCGCGTTCTCTAGAGTTGGGCCGCGAGCAGCTGCGCGACGTGGATGGCCTCGCGCTGCGCGCCGTCGGCGATCTGGTGGCGGCAGCTCGTGCCGTCGGCCACGACGATGGCGTCGGGGCTCTTGCGCACCGCGGGCAGCAGGCTGGCTTCCGCCATCTGCATCGAGACCTCGTAGTGCGAGGCCTCGTAGCCGAAGCTTCCCGCCATGCCGCAGCATGAACTCTCGATCAGCTCCGGCCTGGCGCCGGGGATCAGGTTCAAAACATCGAGGATCGGGCTGACCGCACCGAACGCCTTCTGGTGGCAATGGCCGTGCAGCAGGATCGGCTTGTCGATCGCCCTCAGCGCCAGCTGGAAGCGGCCCGCCTTCACTTCGCGCGCGATGAACTCCTCGAACAGCAGCGCCTGGCCCGCGACCGTCTCCGCCTTCGTGCCCAGGCCCATGACCAGCGTCTCGTCGCGCAGCGTCAGCAGGCACGAGGGCTCGAGCCCCACGATCGCGATGCCCGCTTCTGCCAGCGGCAACAGCGCGTCGATCAGCGCGCCGGCCTTGGCCTTGGCCTCGTCCACCATGCCGCTCGCGAGGTAGGTGCGGCCGCAGCAATGGTGGCCGCCGTCCTTTTGCACCGTGTGAAGCGCATAGCCGGCGGCCTTGAGCACGCGTGCGGCCGCCAGCGCGTTCTCGCTCTCGAAGTGGCCGTTGAAGGTATCGACGAACAGCACCGCCGCCTTGCGCCCTTCGCGCGCCGCGGCGATGACCTCGTCGCGACCCGCGAACATCGAAGCATCGCCGGCGCGCCAGAAGGTGTCGCTTCGCCATTCGGGCAGCGAGCGCTTCGCCGAAAGCCCCAGCACCTTCTCGCCGAGCCAGCGCGCGCCCGGCACCGTGTTGCGCAGGTTGAAGAGCCATGGCACGCGGCTGGCCGCATGCGCGTAGTCCGGCAAGCGGGCGATGAGCTTGTCCTTGAGCGAGTGCCCGTGCTTCGCCTTGTAGTGGGACAGGAACTCGATCTTCATCTTCGCCATGTCGACGCCCGTCGGGCAGTCGCGCTTGCAGCCCTTGCAGCCGACGCACAGGTCCATCGTCTCGTGCATCGCCTGGCTGGTGAAGGCGTCGGGGCCGAGCTGGCCCGAGATCGCGAGCCGCAGCGTGTTGGCACGGCCCCGCGTGAGGTGCTGCTCGTCGCGCGTCACGCGGTAGCTTGGACACATCGTGCCGGCGTCGAACTTGCGGCAGTGGCCGTTGTTGTTGCACATCTCCACGGCTTTGGCGAAGCCGCCCGTGACATCGCCGCCGGTGCCCGGCGCCGTGGTCACCTCGGTCACCGGATCGGCCTGCACGTTCCATGCGGACCAGTCGAGCACGGGCGTGAGCGGGATGCGCCGATAGGGCCTGGGCGCGGTCTCCGGCGCGAAGCGGAACAGCGCGCCATCATCCATCTTCGGCGGATCGATGATCTTGCCGGGATTGAAGAGATTGACCGGATCGAGCTTCTGCTTGATGGCGCGAAAGGCTTCGTTGAGCGCAGCACCGAACTGCCATTCGATCCACTCGCCCCGGCACAGGCCATCGCCGTGCTCGCCACTGAACGCGCCCTTGTACTTGCGCACGAGCGCGCTCGCCTCCTCTGCGATGGCACGCATCTTGGCCGCGCCGTCGGTGCGCATGTCCAGGATCGGGCGCACGTGCAGCGTGCCCACGGACGCGTGCGCGTACCAGGTGCCCCGGCTGCCGTGCTTCGCAAAGACTTCGGTGAGACCGTCGGTGTATTCCGCCAGGTGTTCGAGCGGCACCGCGCAATCCTCGATGAAGCTCACCGGCTTGCCGTCGCCCTTGAGGCTCATCATGATGTTGAGGCCGGCCTTGCGTACTTCCCAGAGGTTCTTCTGCGGCGCGTCGCCCTGCATCTCGACCACGCTGCCCGGCAGGCCGAGCTCGCCCATCAGGTCGACCAGGTCCTTCAGCTTCGGCAGCAGCGACGCCTTGTCGCCGCCCGAGAACTCGACCAGCAGGATCGCCGCGGGCCGGCCGATCAGCGCCGTCTCGACCGTCGGCCTGAAGGCCGGGTTGGCGAGGCTCAGCTCGATCATCGTGCGGTCGACCAGCTCGACCGCCGAGGGACCGAGCTTCACGATGTGCTGCGCCGAATCCATCGCCGCATGGAAGCTCGGGAAGTTGACGATGCCGAGCACCTTGGCGCGCGGCAGTTCGGCAAGCTTGAGCGTGAGGTTGCGCGTGTAGGCGAGCGTCCCTTCCGAGCCGATCAGCAGGTGCGCCAGGTTGACGCTGCCGTCTGTGGTGTAGGGCTTCTCGCTCTGGTTGTCGAAGATGTCGAGGTTGTAGCCCGCGACACGGCGCAGCACCTTGGGCCAGTGGGCCTGGATCTCGCTGCAATGCTGCACCGCCAGTTGCTTTACGTGCAGCGCGATGTCGCTCGCCCGTGCGCTCAATCCCGACACCGGTCCGAAGTCGACCCGTTCGCCATCGGACAGCCATGCACTCGCGCCGGCCACGTTGTGCACCATGTTGCCGTACGCGATGGAGCGCGAGCCGCAGGAGTTGTTGCCCGCCATGCCGCCGAGCGTGGCCTGCGCACTGGTCGACACGTCGACCGGATACCAGAGCCCGTGCGGCTTGAGCTGCGCGTTGAGGTGATCGAGCACGATGCCCGGCTCGACCGTGACGGTGCGGCGTTCGAGGTCGAGGTCCAGCACGCGCCGGAAGTGCTTGCTGTTGTCGATGACCAGCGCCGCGCCCGTGGTCTGGCCGCACTGGCTGGTGCCGCCGCCGCGCGCCAGCACCGGCACCTTGAGGTCGCGCGCGATGTCGATGGCCGTCGCGATGTCGCGCTCGGTCTTCGGCACCAGCACGCCGGCCGGCATGATCTGGTAGATGGACGCATCGGTCGCATAGCGGCCGCGCGACGCGTCGTCGAAGAGCACCTCGCCCTGTGTCTCGGCCGCAAGTCGCCTTGCGAGCGCCTCGCAGGTTTCGTTGGGGGGAAGAACCGTACCGGCTGGCTGGAGACGACTCGCGGGCTCGATGCGCATGGGATGAGGCTTCAGGTCTTGGCCGCGCTGGGCCGTGGATAGATCTCGCCGGCGCGCAGCAGCGCCAGCACGGTGTCGCGCTTGCGGTTCAGGTGCTCGATCAGCACCTGGCGCATCGCGGCGGGGTCGCGCGCATCGAGGGCTTCGATCATCCGTCCGTGTTCGGCGACCGCGTCCGCCCACTTCGCTTCGTCCTGGTTGGTGCGAAAGCGCAGCGACTGCACGCGCGCGTTGACCGAACGGTAGGTGCTCGTCAGCAGCGGGTTCTTGGCCGCGTCGTTGATCGCCGCGTGGATTCGCGCGTTGATGCGGTAATAGCCGGACAGGTCGCGCCGGGCGAAGCAGGCCAGCATCTCGTAGTGCAGCGCACGCAGTTCGGCCAGCTCCTCGTCGGTGATGCGCTGCGCCGCCAGCTCGCCGGACATGGCTTCGAGCATCGAGAGCAGCTCGAAGGTGTTGAGCACGTCGGCCTCCGTCAGCTTGACGGCCACCGCGCCGCGGTTGGGCAGCAGGTCGACCAGGCCTTCCGCCGCCAGCAGCTTGATCGCCTCGCGCAGCGGCGTGCGCGAGACGCGCAGCTGCTCGCACAACTCGCGCTCGTTGAGCTTGGCGCCGGGCGCGATCTGGCCTTCGATGAGCATCGTGCGCAGCCGAGACGCCACCTGGTCATGCAGCGCGAGACGCGAGATTTCAATCACTTCCGCCATGGGTTCACTTCCTTGAGTTGCATTTTGAATGCAAATTCAGGCTGTCTCAAGCCACACGTCTAGGTGATAACCATCAGCAGGATTTGCGTTTTGAATGCAAAACTGAAAAAGAAAGGACGGTTCCATGCTTCAACTCGACTCCCATCCCACCGGCAGGCACTTCCTGCAGATCCCCGGTCCGAGCCCGGTGCCCGACCGCATCCTGCGCGCGATGAGCCTGCCCACCATCGACCATCGCGGACCCGAGTTCGGCGCGCTCGGCCGCCAGGTGCTCGCGGGCATCCGGAAGATCTTCAAGACGCAGCACCCCGTCGTGATCTACCCGGCTTCGGGCACCGGCGCCTGGGAGGCCGCGCTGTCGAACACGCTCGGCCCCGGCGACCACGTGCTGATGTACGAAACCGGCCACTTCGCATCGCTGTGGCAGAAGATGGCCACCCGGCTGGGAATCTCGACGGAGTTCCTGGCGTACAGCGGCACGGACGAACATCTGCCGCAGGCGCCCGGCTGGCGACGCGGCGTGCAGGCGGACCTGATCGAAGCGCGCCTGCGCAAGGACACGGAAAAGAAGATCAAGGCAGTGTGCGTCGTGCACAACGAGACGTCGACCGGCGTCACCTCCGACATCGCCGCCGTGCGCCGCGCCATCGATGCGGCCGGCCACCCCGCGCTGCTGATGGTCGACAGCATCTCGGGCCTCGCGAGCGCCGACTACCGCCACGACGAATGGGGCGTGGACGTCACCGTCAGCGGCTCGCAGAAGGGCCTGATGCTGCCGCCGGGCATCAGCTTCAACGCCCTTTCGCCGCGCGCGCTCGAAGCGTCGAAGAGCGCCGGCCTGCCGCGCTCGTTCTGGGCCTGGGACGAGATCGTCGAGATGAACAAGGACGGCTACTGGCCCTACACGCCCAACACCAACCTGCTCTACGGCCTCTCGGAGGCGCTGGACATGCTCCTCGGCGAGGGCCTGGACAACGTCTTCGCGCGCCATCAGCGTTGGGCAGCCGGCGTGCGCGCCGCGGTGAATGCCTGGGGCCTGCCGATCCAGTGCGCGGACCCTGCGGTGTACTCGCCGGTGCTGACGGGCGTGATCACGCCGGAAGGTGTCGACGCCGATGCGGTGCGCCGGCTCATCCACCAGCGCTTCGATCTGTCGCTGGGCACGGGGCTCGGCAAGCTCAAGGGCCGCATGTTCCGCATGGGCCACCTCGGCGACAGCAACGACCTGACGCTGGTCGCGATGGTCGCCGGTGTCGAGATGGGCCTGAAGCTCGCCGGCGTGAGGCTCGCCGGCAGCGGCGTGCAGGCCACGATGGACCATTTCGCCGCCCATGCCGCGCCGGCCGCGCTGCAGAAGGCCGCCTGAACACCCACGCGTTCATTCAAGAATCGGAGATGGTATGGACGCCTCCCCCTCACTGATCGATTGCGAGTGGTGGAGGTGCAGGTGATGAAAAGGGGGGCCTCGCAGTCGACGGCATCGAGTGCCAAAGTGGAAGTTCGATCTACCCACTTACAGACGGAGGCCCCGAAATGGATCGTACGACGTATGGCTTGGACATTGCAAAGAACGTGATGCAACTTCATTGGGTTGATGGCGAGACGGGCGAGATCGGGCGCAAGAAGCTCGCTCGAGCCAGGCTGAGCGAGTTCTTCGCACAGCGGCAGCCAGCGCGCGTGGCGATGGAGGCGTGCGGCAGTGCGCACCACTGGGCGCGCGTGCTGGGCGGTCTTGGCCACCAGGTGGAATTGCTGCCGGCCAGGCAGGTGCGCGCGTTTGTACGCAGCAACAAGGATGACGCGGCCGATGCGCGTGCGATCTGGCTGGCGGCGCAGCAGTCGGACATCCGTTCGTGCACCGCTGAAGACCGTCGAGCAGCAGACGGTGATGTCGCTGCACCGGGCGCGTTCGCACTGGGTGAGCGTGCGCACGGCCACGATCAACATGCTCAGAAGCTTGTTGTACGAGTTCGGTGTCGTGCTGCCGGGCGGCAAGAAGGCCGGACTGAAGACGATGAGTACCAGGCGCGCCGAGATCGACGACCAACTACCGCAGTTGATGCGTCGACTGGTCGAGCTGCAACTCGAAGCGCTCAAGGCGGTAGAGCGCAGCATCGATCAGCTCGAAGCCGAGATCGCCCAGCAGCAACGCCAGATCGGCACGGCGCGCACGCTGCGTGAGGTGCCCGGCATCGGCGTGCTCGGTGCGTCGGCGCTGGCCGCCACGCTGGGAGACGCGAGCGGCTGGCGCTCGGGGCGAGAGTTCGCAGCCAGCCTGGGGCTAGTGCCTGCGCATAGCGGCACGGGCGGCAAGACCCGCGTGGGCCATCTGAGTAAGCGCGGCGACCCTTACCTGCGGACATTGCTCATCCATGGCGCGCGGGCAGTGATTGCGCACGCCAAGGCCATGCCCGCATGGCTCGAAGAATTGCTGCGACGCCGGCCGCTGAATGTGGCGGTGGTGGCGTTGGCCAACAAGATGGCTCGCACGGTCTGGGCGCTCCTGGCGCACGGGCGGGCGTACCAATCGGAGTGGAAGAGCACTCCACCACGTGGTTGCGGCGTGCGAGCGCAGGCAGCTTAAGTCAACAACCAGAGACAACAACCATAGGAGTGGATGCCGCAAAGAGTGCGTGAGTCGAGTCGATGAAGTGATGGTGGAGCGGTCGGACCGCGGGTCGGGTAAAGCTGCATGTTGTCTCGGGCAAGCGTTGAGCGAAGCCCGCAACGGAGATGAGCACCGGCCTCGCGCATGACCATCAAGGCCAGCGGCGGACTTCGGTCCGATCTGCACATACAGGCCGGATATAAGACCGCAGTCATTACCGCCCAGTCTGAACTTCAAGAACTCGCTTGCCACACGGGAGGCGTCCATATAAGACAACATGCAACGACGTTCGTTCATCCAGGCCGCCGGCGCGGCTGCGGCCACCCTCGGCGTACCCGGCGTGTTCGCGCAGGACTGGCCCTCCGGCCCCGTGCGCATCGTGGTGGGTTTTCCGCCGGGCGGCGGCACCGATGCACTGGCCCGCGTGGTCGCGCAGAAGCTGTCCGTGATGTGGAACCAGACCGTGATCGTCGAGAACAAGGGCGGCGTGGCCGGCGTGCTGGCGGCCGAGTACGTCGCAACGCAGCCGAGCGACGGCAGCACGCTCCTGATGGCGCACATCAACAGCCACGCCCTCGCGCCAAGCCTGCAGCCCAAGCTGCGCTACAGCGTGGAGCGCGACTTCGTGCCGATCGTGCTGGTCGGCGTGACGCCCAATCTGCTGATCGCGAGCCCGACGCAGAAGGCCCTGACGGTCAAGGACATCACCGCCCTGTGCGCTGCGGAGCCCGGCAAGGTGAGCTTCGGCTCGGCCGGCTCCGGCTCTGCGCAGCACCTGGCGCTGGAGATGTTCAAGCTGCAGGCCAAGGTCGATGCGATGCATGTGCCCTACAAGGGCAGCGGTCCCTTGCTGACCGATCTGATGGGCGGCCAGATCCAGTACAGCTTTGAAACCATGACGGCCGCCACGCCGCATGTGAAGAGCGGCAAGGTGATCGGCGTGGCCCAGACCCGGACCAAGCGCGCCAAGGGCCATCCGACCATTCCGACCATGCAGGAGCAAGGCTTCGACGGCTTCGAAGCCACCACCTGGTACGGGCTCGCGGGCCCGGGCAAGCTGCCGACGGCCATCGCCGACAAGATCAACCGCGACGTCAACACGGTGCTGGCCATGCCCGACGTGCAGGAGCGGCTCGATGCCTATGGCGCCGAAGACGGCGGCGGCTCGCGCGACAAGTTCGCCAGGTTCATCTCGACCGAGATCGACAAATGGGCACGCGTCGTCAGGGACGGCAAGGTGAAGGTGGACGCATGACGGACCTCGCGGCATCGCTCGCATCGGCCTGGCGCGAGCACCGCGCGCTGGACCCATCGGCGTGGACAGGCAGCGTCGTCGACGCGGCACAAGCCTATGCCGTGCAGGACCGCGTGGCACAGGCGATGGGCTGGTTCGGCGCGGCCGTACCGGGCCACTGGAAATCCGGCGGGCCTTCGCGCGATGCGGTGCTGACGCACGCCCCCTTGCCGCCCGCCGGTGTGCGCACCAGCCCTGCGAACTACGGCGACATGCACTTCCATGCGCCTGGCATCGAATCCGAGATCGCACTGCGTCTGGGCGACGCCGTGACGCCAGAACGCGCTGCGACGCTCACGCCCGAGAGCGCCGCGGACTTGATCGACGCGATGACCGTCTCGATCGAGATCGTCGATTCGCGTTGGAAGGACCCGACACAGGCCACGCCCCTGCTCCGGCTCGCCGACCAGCAGTCGCACGGCGCGCTGGCGCTGGGCACATGGGCGCCCTATTCCGCGCGCGACTGGATGGCGCAGACGTGCGAGACGCGCATCGGCGGCAACCCCCCCGATCTGCGCCGAGGTACGCATCCGATGGGCGACCCCGCGTGGCTGCTGCCGGTCTGGCTGCGGCACGTGACCCGCGATGGCGCGACCGTGCCGTCCGGCACGGTGGTCACCACGGGCTCATGGGTCGGCGTACTCCCTGTGCAAAAGGGCGACACCGTCGTCGTCGAGTTCCCGGGCATCGGACGGGCCGAAGCGCGGCTCTGAAACGCCGGGGCAAGGCCCCTCAGCGCAGCGTCAGCGCGAACTCGTCGAGCTGCGTGATGCAGGTGTTCCAGCCTTCGTAGAAGCCCATTTGGTCGTGGCGGTCGCGCGTGGCCTTGTCGGGATGCATCACCGTGGCGACATAGCGGGTGCCTTCGGCCTCGTCGGCCATGGTGATCACGGCCGAGAAAGCCATCCACGGCGTGGCCGGCCGCCATCCGCCGGTGAGCATCGAGGTGAAGGCGATGCGCGATTCGGGCACCACTTCGAGGAAGCAGCCGGGGTTGTCGCTGGTGCCGCCGTCCGGCCCCTGCATGAAGGTGTGGAAATCCCCGCCGGGGCGCAAGTCGAAGGCGCGGACCTCCGTGGTCCATGGCCGCGGGCACCACCACTCCTTCAGCAGCCGCGGATCGGACCACGCCTGCCACAACGCCTTGCGCGGCGCGCGGACGATGCGCGAGATGACGAGATCCTGATCACTGCCGACGCTTGCGTTTTCCTTGGGCACGGGTGTTCTCCTGATGAAGTTTCTCCACGAAGGCGACCATGCGATCGGTGCGCGCTTCCCATGTCGCACGCTCCTCGGCCAGCCAGCGCTCCGCATCGTTTAACGACGCGGGCACGAGCTCGCAGGTGCGCACACGGCCAACCTTGTCCGAGCGGATGACGCCGCTTCGCTCGAGCACCGACAGGTGCTTCATGAACGAAGGCAGCGCCATGTCGAACGGCGCGGCGAGCACCGAGACCGTTTCCGGTCCGCGGCCCAGCAGGCTCACGATGTCCCGGCGCGTGGGATCTGCCAGGGCATAGAAGATGTCCGTGAGGGTCGCGGTGTCGACGCATTGGTTAGCCATTTGGATAAGTATAGACGCTCAATCCGAGTTGTCGAGCGAAGGCTTCTGGTGCGAGCGAACAGGGTGTCGAAACGCGAAGCCCTGCATGGACGCGAATTTCCTCCGGTCCAACTCTCTCGCCAGGTCTTGGTGAATCCGATCACTCGCAGCCGGTGACATCGCCCCCGGAATTCCATGGGCTTCGATTCCCTATCAACAAATGGCGCCGCATCGCACGGGTGGCCGGATTTCCGGTCCTGTTCAGATCACCAGGCCCCCGTTCGGGCTGATGACCTGTCCGACAAGGTAGTGCTCGTCGGATGCGAGATAAACGGCGAGCGAAGCGTACTCTTCGGGACGACCGACGCGCCCGAGCGGCACCATCTGGAACAACGTGTTCTTCTGCGCTTCCGTCGCGCGGTCCAGGTAGTCCTGGAAGGGCGGCGTCAGTACGCCGCCGCAGGCGATCGCATTGACGTAGATGTTGGCGCCAGCGGCGTCGAGAGCCGTGGTCTTCGTCAGGCTGATCACGCCGGCCTTGGTGGCGGAGTATCCGGGGCTGTGGGTACTCGCCGTCCCCAGTCCGGCGACCGATGCGATGTTGACGATCTTGCCTGAGCGGCGCGGCTCCATGATTCGAAGCGCCGCACGCGTGCAGTAGAAGACCCCGTGCATGTTGACGTCCCACCACTTGAGCCAGTCGTGGTCGCTCAGCGAGGAGACGATGCCCAACGACTGGCGCGGCATGGGCGTGGTCAGGTACGCATAGTGACGATTGCGCCGAGCCTCCTCGGCCGCAGAGGTGGGGATGCGCGCCGCATTGTTCACCAGGATGTCCAGCGTGCCGAAGCGCTCCACGGCCTGTGCGAACGTCGCATCGACGGCTGCGCTGTCGGAGACATCGCAGCGCAGCGCGAGGCATTCGCTTCCCAGGTCCTCAAGCCGTCTTGCCGTATGGGCCAGCGCTTCGGCATCGATGTCGCAGATGACGATGCTGGCGCCTTGTTGCGCCATGCCATGCGCTATGACGCCGCCGAGACCCGGACCCGCGCCGGTGATGAGCGCGACCTTGCCGGCCAGGCGCCCCAGTTTGCTGGATGTAGTCATGGAGAAGTGCCCGTTTTTTCAGTCGATCAATGCGCGGCGATTGGCGTCTGGGCGCCCATTACCTTCGGCCCGCGCGCGGCAAGGATGAAGAACACGCCCGCGATGACGGAGAAGACATCCGTTGCCAACAGGACCGTCGTCAACGGGGATGTCGATCCTCCCGCGGCGAGGCGGTCGCTCACGGCGCCGGCGGCCAGGTTGCCGATGGCGATGGCGACGACGTTGATAAGCAGCATCGTCACCCCGGTCACCGTGGAACGCATCTGCGCCGGGGTGTGCCCCTGTATCACTGCAAGCGCCGGCCCATAGAGCGCCAGCGGCAGGAAGAAACTGGCGCACAGCCCGACGTAGAGCAGCGGCGAACCTGCCGGCACGAAGCGCGAGGCGATCATGAGCGGCGCGCAGAGGACAACGAGCGTGGCCATGAAGCCGGCGTGACCGCCGGCCATCCGGCGCGCGAAACGGTCGCCGAGCACCCCGCCCACGAGCGAGCCGAGCACACCGAAGAGGATCTGCAGGCCGCCGATTTGCCGGGCGATCTGGCCCGGGTCGAATCCGCGCTCGCGAACCAGCCACAGTTGCATGAACGCGAGCCCGACGAAGGCCATGTGCGCGAGGACGAAGCCGGCTATCGCCGCCTGGATGGTGCGGCTGGATCGCAGCACTGCGAACACATTGCGCACCTGCTGGCGGAACGGCGCGCCACGTGGGGCCTCGTCCTTCGTGCCGCGGTGATCCCGCAGCAGCACCAACGGCAGCGCAACCATCACGCCCGCCACACCGAGGGCGGTGAATGTGGACCGCCAGCCCTGACTTTCAAAGCTGCCGGCCAGCAGGAAGCTCAGCCCGATGCCCAGCGGAATTCCCATGAAGAACACGCCCATGGCACCGCCGCGCCGCTCGGCGCTGAACAGTTCCGCCAGGAGCGAAACGGCGGCGGGCACCAGCGCGGCCTCGCCGCTGGCGACGAAGAAGCGCGCCAGCGCCATCTGCTCGAAGCTGTGTGCCATACCGGAGGCGGCGGTGCACGCGCTCCAGACCAGGATGCCCGCTGCCATCACCCGGGTGCGGCTGAAGCGATCGGCCAGCGTCCCCATGAAGAGAGCCATCACGCCGAAGCTCAGCACCCATACGGCACCCGTGAGGAATCCGTATTGCGCGTTACTCAGGGCAAGGTCGCGCGTGATCTGCGGCGAGAAGCCGAGCACCATGTTGCGATCGATGTGCGCCAGGATGTGGATCACCAGCAAGGCGATCAGCACCGCGCGGGGGTTGCTTTTCCAGCTCATCGTTGTCTCCTGTACTTGCCCCGCACGACGCTCAGGCGACGCGGCGCAGCGGCTCGCCGCGTTCGCCGCGCTCGCCGGCGCGGCGGTTCGGGGCGTAGCCGAGGCGAGCCAGCGTCTCGTCGGCGCTCTTGTATTGCGTGCCGATCTGGTAGATCTGCCTGGCCTGCTCGCCGGTAGCGACCTCGCGGTACAGCTCGCGCGAGATGCGCGCCATCTGCTCGACCTGCTGGACAGAGGTCATGCGCTCGCCCTTGCGGCCCCACAGGTTGTCCTCGATGCCCACGCGTACATGCAGGCCCATTGCGATGGCCATGGTGTTCAGCGGCAACACATGGCGCATCAGGCTCTCGACAGTCAGCACAGCGTTTTCCGGGCAGCGGTTGATGAACTCCATCACGTTGCGCGGGTTCGGGCCGTCGGCGCCGCCGCCGATGGCGACCCAGTTCAGCACCAGCGGGCCTGTGTAGACGCCGCGACGGATCAGCCGCTCGACCGATTCGAGCTGGCCGACATCGCCGAGCATGAAGTGCGGCTGGATACCGTTGGCCTGCAAGCGCTTGAGGTGCTCGGCGACAAAGGACGGACCGGAGGGGATCGTCATTTCGCTGTAGGCGGCCTGGAATACCGGGTCGGCCAGCGAGGTTCCGGCCACGTCGTCGGCGGTCAGGAGCTCGCAGATGTTCATCTGATTGGTGTTGATCGCGATCGTCACCTGGTCGGGCTTCGGGGTCAGCTCGGCGAGCATATGGCGCGTGTCGTCGTTCAGCCACTTCGCTTCGACGCCTTCGCCTTCGGGAGCGAACGAGATCGAGCCGCCGACCTGCAGCACCATCTTCGGCACCGCGGTGCGCAGGCGATCGAGCATCTCGTTGAACATCGACAGGCGCTTGCTGCCCTTGCCGTCGGCTTCGCGGCAGTGCACGTGCAGAACGGTGGCTCCGGCGTTGTAGCAGTCGACCGCCTTTTGTACCTGTTCGGCCATGGTGACCGGGATGTCGTCGGAATCACCGGGCAGGAACTCGGGGCCGTAGGGCGCGACCTGGATCACCAGGGGTTGCTGGTTCTCGGGCAGCAGGGAATCGTCGAGGAATTGCATGAGGGTCTCCTTTTTCAGCGTTGATGGGTGTTGGGGGTGCTGCGCTCATGCGCTGCGAATTCTTCGAGCAGGATCGGTGCGCTCAGGCTCATGGTGTGAATGCCGAGGACCGATACGCACTGCAGCACAGCGGTGATCTCTTCCTTGGTCGCGCCCAGTTCGAGCGCCTTGCGGATGTGCCGGCGCACGCCGGGCCCGTACATGTGGGTGCAAGAGGCGTCCACGGCGATGGCGATGAATTCGATGGTCTTGGCATCGAGGACGCCGCTGCGCATGGGCGACAGGCCCATGTCCATGAATCTCTCGGTCCAGGCAGGGTCGAGTTCGTAGAACGGATCCCAGTTGGGATTCCATTGCTTCGCCTCTCGCAGGTGGTCGCACAGTGGTGTGGCGATGGTTGCTTTGTCGGTCATTTCGGGGCTTTCACGATCGGTTCGGAGTGACACGATTCTTCTTCTGAAGGCCCGGAATCACTTGACCGAACGGGGCATCGACTTACCATTTCGGGTCAACAGGAATCTCCCGATGACGGCCCTCGTTCGCAGCGCCAGCCTCACCGGCTTCACCGAAGTCGCCACGTCATGTGGCCTGGATCCCTATGCGCTGGCCACCGAGGTCGGCCTGCCGCGCCGCGGTCTGGACGAACCAGACCTGATGATTCCCACGCAGTCCGTGGGGCAGTTGCTGGAACTCGCGGCCGCGCGCGGGCGCGAGCCGGCGTTCGGGCTGCGCATGGCCGAGTCGCGCCGGCTGTCGAACCTGGGGCCGCTCGCGCTGCTGGTGCGTGACGAGCGGACCTTGCGTGATGCCCTCGAAGTGCTGGTGACCCACATCCACATGCACAACGAGGCCCTGTCGGTCCGTGTGGAGCAGGTGGGCAATCTCGTATCGATCCGCGTCGAGATGGGCGTCGGACCCGGCGCGTTCCGTCAGTCGAGCGAGTTGGTCATCGGCGTGACCTTCCGGGTCCTGAGCGTCTTCATGGGTGCCGGGTGGCAACCGCGCCTCGTGTGTTTCACGCATCGCGCGCCGGCCGACCTGCGGGTTCATCGGCGCCTGTTCGGCCGCGCGGTGGAGTTCGGGCACGAGTTCGACGGCATCGTGTGCAATGCCTCCGACCTCGACGTGCCCAATCCCGGCGCCGACCCGGTGATGGTCCGCTACGCACGGCGCCTTCTGGAACAGTCCTCCGGAAAGCGGCCGCGCGACTCCGCCAGGGTGCGCGAGCTCGTGGTGGTGCTGATGCCGCGCGGACATTGCCGCGTCGAGGTTGTCGCGCAGCACATGGGGATGGACCGTCGCACGCTGGCGAGGCGCCTGGCGGCCGAAGGCACAACCTTCAGCGCGGTGGTGGACAACGTGCGCCGCGACCTCCTCGGGGGCTACCTCAAGGACGGCGCCCGGCCGCTTGCGGAGGTTTCGGACCTGCTCGGCTTCTCTGCGCCAAGCGCGTTCTCGCGCTGGCATCGCAACCAGTTCGGGATTGCGGCGCGAAGCAGAGTGAACCAGCCCTAGCCGTTCCTCAACTCAACCCCGATTTCGACGATTCTTCAATCCCTCTTCACCTACCAGAACTTCCAGAACGGCCATCGGCGCGGCGGATGCTCCAAAGGAGCCCCGATGGTCGTGCCGCTCCCAAAGCGGCGCCGAACTTCGCGCTCATGCTCGTGGGCGGGACCACGCGCATCGGAATGCCCGCGCAATGCCAGCAACCGAAGCTGGTGAGCTCGATCGAGCAGATCCTCGTCTGATAGTTGGGCGGGTTCAGTCATCATGGCGATCACATTTTGCAGCAGGCGCCCCACTCGGCTGCTTCGAAAATGGCCTCCCTCCTCCACTCTCCCCGGTGATCGTCTCGCCAGTCATAGGCCGCCACTTGCCCGCCGGCGACCGCGCCCTCGAAGTACCGAGCATCCGCTCTGTCGGCCATCGTGGCAGTTCGGGCCCAAAGCAGGCGTCCGATGTTCGAGAAAGCAGTGATCCGCGTCCCTCAACTGGGTCTCTCCGCCTCTGCGAGGCCTTACTTGCAAAGCGCAAGCAGAGCCTCAATTCCCGTCAAGGGTTTCGCAGTCCAAGGCACCACGTACGTCCTTCGAGCAAGGTTTCGCACTCTGTCCAACTGCTTCGCCTCGCCGGCCATCCGCGAGGCCAGGAGAGGGTCCCGGCTCCCGCTCGCCATCAGACTGCGGTTGACGACCCAGGCAAACGGTTCGATGTTGGCACGCCGAAGGTCGTCTTGCAGGGCCGCAGCCTCTGAAACAGGGGTGACTTCGGGCAGGGTGACGATGATGATGCGGGTGTAGTCCGGGTCTTGAAGACGCATCAGCGGGGTCACTATTCGGCTGCCCGCTTTCCCCTCGAACTCGCGGGCCATCTGCCGGTGATATGCCCCGGTGGCGTCCATGAGCAGCAAGGTGTGCCCGGTGGGGGCTGTATCGAGCACGACAAAGGCACTGCGAGCCTCGCCCACCGTCCGCGAGAAGGCGTGGAAGACGGCGACCTCTTCGGTACACGGCGAACGCAAGTCTTCGAGCAAGAGTGCGCGGCCCTGTTCGTCCAGGTCCTTGCCTCGACTGGCCAGGATTTTGTCGATGTATCGCTGGGTCTCGGCAACTGGGTCGATGCGGCTCACTTCGAGTCCCGCCATCTGGCCCTCGAGGGTCGAGGCGAGATGCGCGGCGGGGTCAGTGGTCGAAAGATGCACGGACTTGCCGCGCTGGACGAGCGCAGCCGCGAGTGCCGCGGCGATGCTGGTCTTGCCGACGCCTCCCTTGCCCATCACCATCACCAGCCCATGGTCCTGCTTTGCGAGCTCATCGGTCAGCGCCTGCAGTCTTTGAACGTCTTCCGGAACCTTCGACACCGTTGCTTCGGCAGTCACGACGGTCGCCCGCGGCGCGAGCAAGGCTCGCAGCGCCGGCAATCCCACCATGTCGAACGAGCGCAGGGGTACTTGGTCTTGCGGCAGGGCTCGCAGGGCATCGGGCATTTCTGCAAGGGCCTTCTCACCGATGTGCTGCAACGCATGGGCCACCGCATCGTCCGGCAAGGTGGCGCGGAACACCGCATTGACAAGCAGGCGCTGGTTGGCCAATCCCAGCTGCAGCAGTTCCTGATGCGTGCGCGCAGCCTCGCGAAGAGCGCCGCTGTCGGCGCGCGTCACCAGCACGATGGACGTCTGGTCCAAATCGGAGAGGGCCTCGAGACCGGCCCGGAAACGCGCCTCCTGCATCTTCAGGCCCGAGTGCGGTCCGAGACACGAGGCCCCGCGGTCGTTGCCTTCAAGGAACCCAGTCCAGGCCCTGGGCAGGCTGAGCAGGCGCAAGGTGTGCCCGGTCGGGGCCGTATCGAAGACCACGTGGTCGTAGCCTGTCGCATCCCCCGCCAGCAGGCCGATGAATTCGTCGAAGGCCGCAATCTCGGTCGTGCAGGCCCCAGAGAGTTGCTCGCGAACGGCGTCGCGCTCTGGTGTCGAACTGCCTTCGGCCATCTTGTCGAGGACGCGAAGACGGTAGGCTTCTGCGGCTGCGTCCGGGTCGATGTTCATGGCCCAAAGCCCCGAAGCATCCGGCACCTCGCGCGGCTGGTCCGACAGGGCCACGCCGAGCATTTCATCGAGATTGGAGGCCGGGTCGGTGCTGACGAGCAACACGCGCTTTCCTCCGTCGGACAGGGCCAACGCGCAAGCGCAGGCGATGGAAGTCTTGCCGACGCCTCCCTTGCCGGTGAAAAAGAGGAAGCGGGGGGTGTCGCGCAGCAGCGAGAGAGGTGGTTCGGCCTGGTCCATGTTTGTCCTTGAAGGTCGCGTAGCCACGATACGACATGAATGCCGTCTTCCTCAATACTACGACTTTTCCGGTATGATGGCGCAATGGAAGAACGCGACGTCATTCAATCCCTTGCAGCTCTCGCCCACCCGCTGCGCCTCCAGGTCTTTCGGGCCTTGGTGGTGACGGGACGGCAGGGGCTTACGCCGGCCGTGATGCAGGAGGCTCTGGGTGTGCCTGCGACGACGCTGTCGTTCCATCTCAAGGAGCTTGCCTCTGCCGGCCTGGTGACCCAGGAACGAGCCAGCCGGAACATCATCTACCGAGCCGCTTTCGAGCGGATGAATGGCGTCCTGGGATACCTCACCGAAAACTGCTGCCAAGGCGAAGAGTGCCTCGCCGACGCCGCGACATCCTGCAAGTGCTGAATCCATGAAGGAGCGACAAATGAAGCGATTCCACGTCCATGTGCACGTCAACGACCTGAAGGCGAGCATCGCCTTCTACTCGAAGCTCTTTGCAGCCGAGCCGGCCCGCGTCGAGGCGGACTATGCCAAGTGGATGCTCGAAGACCCGCGCATCAACTTTGCCATCTCGACGCGCGGCGAGGCCGCGGGTGTCGACCATCTCGGGTTCCAGACCGACGACGCCGAAGAACTCGCCGAGTTGAAGGCCCGGGCCACGGAAGCCGACATGGCGCTTCTGGACCAGGGCGAGACCAGTTGCTGCTACGCGCGCAGCGAGAAGCACTGGGTCACCGACCCACAGGGCATCGCCTGGGAGCACTTCCACACCCTGGACAGCATTCCGGTGTTCGGCGAGGGTAGCAAGGAGCCAGCAGCAGCGCAGGCGTCTGCGTGTTGCGCGCCCACTTCTCGCCGCAAGCCTGTCGGTGTGGCCGTCAAACCTGCCTCCTGCTGCTGAAGGAACATCTTGGCCGACAGGACCTGCAACGTGCTGTTCATCTGCACGGGAAACTCCGCGCGCTCCATCCTTGCCGAAGCGCTCATGAATGAGCTTGGCAAGGGGCGCTTCCACGCGTACTCGGTCCGAATTCGAGCGGACGGGTTCCAGTCATGACCATCAACGTACTCATCCTCTGCACCCACAACTCGGCACGCAGCGTGCTATCGGAGGGGATGCTCAACCATTGGGCCAAGGCTCTCGGCAAGGACGTTCGAGCGTTCAGCGCAGGTAGCGCACCGAGCGGTCGCATCAATCCTCGGGCACTCGAGGCGCTCCAGACTGCCGGGATAGAGACCGGGGGCTATCGAAGCAAGAGCTGGGACGAGTTCACCGGCGACGCTGCGCCGGAGATGCACATCGTCATCACCGTGTGCGACAGCGCCGCGGCCGAGCAGTGCCCCTATTGGCCGGGCAGCCCGGTCAAGGTCCACTGGGGGTACCCGGACCCCTCGAACGCACCGGAGGCCGACAAGGCGACCGCCTTCGAACTCACGCGCCAGGCCATCGGCTACCGCATGTTGCAACTCCTGGCGCTGCCGCTGGCCGACCTTGGGCACGCCGATCTGCAGGCAGCGCTCACCCGCATTTCGAAAAACTAGTGCTCCCATGACGACATCCACCATCGCCGCGGCGGCGCCGGCCAGGCCCGCCATCAGCTTCTTCGAGCGTTACCTGACCGTATGGGTGGGCCTGTGCATCGTCGTCGGCGTTGCCCTGGGCCAAGTGGTGCCGGGCTTCTCGAAGGCAGTGGCCAGCTTCGAAGTGGCCAAGGTGAACCTTCCGGTGGGTTTTCTCATCTGGGTGATGATCATTCCGATGCTGCTGAAGATTGACTTTGGTGCCCTCGGGCAGGTCACTTCTCATTGGCGCGGCATCGGCGTCACGCTGTTCATCAACTGGGCGGTCAAGCCATTCTCGATGGCGCTATTGGGCTGGTTCTTCATTCGCCACGTCTTTGCGCCGTACCTTCCTGCCGAACAGCTCGACAGCTATGTGGCGGGGCTCATCCTGCTCGCAGCGGCTCCATGCACTGCGATGGTCTTCGTGTGGAGCCAGCTCTGCAAGGGCGACCCCTACTTCACGTTGTCCCAGGTGGCCTTGAACGACGCCATCATGGTGGTTGCCTTCGCGCCGATCGTCGCGCTGCTGCTGGGCCTTTCCTCCATCACCGTTCCGTGGGACACCCTGCTTGTCTCGGTAGGCCTCTATATCGTCGTGCCGGTCATCCTCTCGCAGCTCTGGCGCAAAGCGCTTCTGCGTCGAGGGGTCGGGCACTTTCAGGCCGTGACTGCCAAGCTGGGCCCGCTCTCCATTTCGGCACTGCTGCTGACGCTGGTCCTGCTGTTCGCGTTCCAGGGAGAAGCCATCCTGAACCAGCCATTGGTCATCGCGCTGCTGGCCGTGCCAATCCTCATCCAGGTGGTTTTCAACTCGGGTCTTGCCTACCTGCTCAACCGCAAACTCGGCGTGAAGCACTGCGTGGCCGGGCCCTCCGCCTTGATTGGCGCAAGCAACTTCTTCGAGCTGGCCGTGGCCACCGCCATCAGCCTGTTTGGCTTCCAGTCCGGCGCCGCGCTGGCCACCGTGGTGGGCGTTCTCATCGAGGTGCCCGTGATGCTCGCGGTCGTTGCAGTGGTGAACCGTACCCGAGGCTGGTACGACGCCGGCCAAGCTACCTCCTGAGACAGAGCAATATGTCCGACGCTACCCCGCTCAGAACGCCCGCGTCCTTCCCGGCTCTCGATGCCGAACTGTTCGACCCGCCGACGCCCGAACGCTTGAGCGTGCGTGAACCCTCGCAGCACAAGCCGCGCTTCTTGATGCTCTACGGCTCCCTGCGGGAGCGCTCTTACAGCCGTCTGGTCACCTTCGAGGCGGCCCGGCTGCTGGAAGCGATGGGAGGTGAGGTCAAGATTTTTGACCCCGCCGGCTTGCCGCTGCCAGACAGTGAGCCGGACAGTCACCCCAAGGTTCGAGAGTTGCGTGAGCTCGCACGGTGGGCCGAGGGAATGGTCTGGACCTCACCGGAGCGGCACGGCGCGATGACCGGCATCATGAAGGCGCAGATTGACTGGATTCCACTGGCCTTGGGCGCCGTTCGTCCCACCCAGGGCAAGACACTGGCCGTGATGCAGGTCTCGGGCGGCTCGCAATCCTTCAATGCCGTGAACCAGATGCGTGTGCTCGGGCGATGGATGCGCATGGTGACCATCCCCAACCAGTCGTCGGTCGCCAAGGCGTTCCTGGAATTCGACGAGGCCGGCCGGATGAAACCCTCCAGCTACTACGACCGCATCGTCGACGTGATGGAGGAGCTCTTCAAGTTCACGCTGCTGACCCGCGATGTCAGCAGTTACCTGGTCGACCGATACAGCGAGCGCAAGGAAAGCGCCTCCGAGCTCTCGAAGAGAGTCAACCAGAAGTCCATCTGAACCGAGCACCATGTCCGACATCGTTATTCGACCAGCGAAAGAGTCGGACTGGGCTGCCGTGGCAGAGTTGTTGCGGGTCTGCGCGCTTCCGCTGGACGGAGCACAGGAGCACCTGAGTGGGTTCTTGCTCGCAGTTGTCGATGGTGTCGTGGTGGGCACCGCTGGCCTCGAGGCATATGCCGACACAGCGCTGCTACGCTCGGTCGCGGTATCGCCCGCCGTTCGAGGGCGGGGTATCGGCCATGCCCTGGTTGAGGCCATCCATTCAGAAGCGCGTCGGCGCGGCGTCAAAAAGCTGTACCTGCTCACAACGACCGCAACGAACTACTTCTCGAAGATGGGATTCTCGACCGTAGCTCGACGCCAGGCACCAGCAGAACTTGAAGCTTCGGCCGAGTTCCAGGGCGTGTGTCCCAGCTCTGCAGCGTTCATGTCACGAGAGGTCTAAGGACTTGAATCTCCGAACGGGCCACGTTCTGACCGAGTTGTGCGGACGGTTGAGACGAATGACCGGTCAGGAACGAATCCTGCGTTGACCGCAACGGGCAGCGCCTGGCCGCGATGCGACCTTGCCTTGACCATATCGGCTGAATCCGCGGCCGGTTCGTTCAAGCCGGCTCGCGCTCGCCGGGGCGTCAAGGTATGCTCCCATCGTGCAGCGCGACGCCGCAATCATCGGTTCCGCGATCTTCCTGGTCATTGCTCCGGGCACGCTCGCCGCGTACGTCCCTTGGTACCTCACGCACTGGGACTTCTCTCCTCCGCTATTCCCGATCGCGCGCGTGCTCGGCGCCGCCCTGATCGTCGCCGGCTTGCCCATCTTGCTCGATTCGTTCGCTCGCTTCGCGTTGCAGGGCCTCGGCACGCCGGCGCCCGTGATGCCTCCCAAGCGCCTCGTCGTCACCGGGCTCTATCTCTACGTCCGCAATCCGATGTACGTCGCAGTCACGGCGTTGATCACCGGGCAGGGACTCCTGTTCGGAAGCGTCACGGTGCTGGAGTACGGCGCGATCGTGTGGGGCGGATTCTTCTTGTTCGTTGTCGCCTACGAAGAGCCTGCGCTGAGCGAGCAGTTCGGCGACGAGTACAAGCGCTACCGGGCGAACGTGAGGCGATGGTTGCCGCGCATCACCCCATGGCGCGGGTAGGCTCCGACGCCTGACACTCCGCAGGCTCCAACTCGCGTTTCGCCAAACACAACGCGTTTCGCACAATGCAATGGCATTGTGACGTGTGGAACGGCCATCTAAAGTCTCCCCCAACCCAGCGCGCAGACGCTGGGGAAATTCGGAGACAGACAGATGCCCGCTTCGCAAAGCGTTCACAGCCATGTTCCGGCCGGGGTGCCTTACTCGGCTGGCTCGCAGCCACCCGCCGCGCTCGTGCCCCACGATGCATGCGATTGCCATCTGCATGTCTACGACAGCCGCTTTCCGACCGCGCCGGGTGCACGCCTTCTTCCTCCGGACGCATCGATCTTCGACTATCGCCTTCTTCAGCAGCGCATAGGCACGCGCCGCGCCGTCCTCGTCACGCCTTCGACCTACGGCACAGACAACCGGGTCATGCTGCAGGCGCTGGCCGTACTCGGCGCGGAGGGCCGCGGTGTCGCGGTCATCGGCGGCTCGGAGAGCGACGCACAGCTTGAGGAATTCCACGCGCAGGGCGTCCGCGGCGTTCGCCTCAACCTGTCGTTGGGTGTGACGGGTTCGGTCCAGATGCTTGCGCCCATCGCACATCGCATCGCCGAACTGGGCTGGCACCTTCAACTGCTGATGTCGCCCGAGGTCCTTGCAACGCTCGGCGACACGTTGCACCGGCTGCCGGTGCCACTGGTCTTCGATCATTTCGGCCGCATCGCCCCCGCCCAGGCAGGCAGTCATGCTGCGCATGCCCTCGTGCTCGCGTTGCTCCGGGAAGGCCGGGCATGGGTCAAGTTGTCCGGCGGCTACCTCGTGAGCGCGCAGGCCTCCACCGACGATCCGGCCCTGGCTCCCCTGGCTCGCAGCTATCTCGACGCTGCGCCCGACCGTGTCATCTGGGGAAGTGACTGGCCCCACGCCACCGCGTCAGCGGGCCTCCAACCCATGCCGGACGACGCGAACCAGATCGACCGGTTGGCCGACTGGAGCGCAGATGAGGGCCTGTTTCATCGCGTGCTCGTCGACAACCCGCGTGCCCTCTACGGCTTTGCCGCCTCGACCACCCGCCATTGAAAGACAAAGAGACATGACGAAAAGCAGCCATCCGCCGTCCTCGCCGCTTCGCAGAGGCCTTCTCCTGGGCGGCCTCGCCTTGGCGGCGCCCTTCGGCGCATTCGCCGAAAGCAACTGGCCGACGGGCCGCGTCATCACATGGGTCGTTCCGTACCCTCCGGGTGGAAGCACGGACGTGCTGGGCCGCAGCGTCGCGCAGCGGATAGCCAGCGCGCTCGGCACCAACGTGATCGTCGACAACCGCGCCGGCGCGACGGGAACCATCGGCGCCGCCTACGTCGCAAAGGCCGCGCCGGATGGCTTCACGCTGCTGGGCACGTCCATCGGCCCGCAGGCCATTGCGCCTCACCTGATGGTGAAGCTTCCCTACGACCCGATCAAGAGCTTCGCGCCGGTGGTGACGATCGGCACGATCCCGCACATTCTGGTCGTCGGAATCAATGAGCCCTACAAGACCGTTGCCGACCTGATAGCCGCTGCAAAGGCACAACCAGGCAAGCTGGCTTTCGCTTCGGGAGGAACCGGGACGGTCCTGCAGATGCAGGGCGAACTGCTCAAGCAGCAAGCCGGCGTGCAGTTCATCCATGTGCCCTACAAGGGCGACGTGCCTGCGCTGCAGGACACCCTGGGTGGGCAGGTGAACTTCATGTTCGCTCCTGCGGCCGCGGCGCTTCCCCATGTCCAGTCGGGAAAGTTGCGCGCGCTTGCAGTGACCTCGGCGGCTCGCCTCAAGGCGCTCCCGGATGTCCCCACGATGGGCGAAGCCGGCATGAAGAACTTCGTGGTCGAGCAATGGCAGGCCGTCTTCGCGCCTGCCGGCACGCCTGTGCCTGTCGTCGAGCGACTGAACCGCGAGATCAATGCCGCACTGAAAGATCCGTCCGTGGCTGCGCTCGCCGACAAGTTGGGCGTGACCCTCGTCGGCGGTACTCCGCAACAACTCGGCGACCTGCAGAAAGCCGACTTCGCCAAATGGGGCGAGGTCATCCGCAAGGGAAACATCAAGGCCGAGTGAGGCGATCCGTTTCGCCCGTTCCTGTCTTCCACCTGTCTTCTTCCCCTCCTCTTCCAACCCTCGAGAGACCCATCACCATGAGCCAGCTTCCTGAAATCGTTCGCGAGTTCGAACGCGTGTCCGCCGACGTCGTCGCCAAGGCGGCAACCTTCCAGGCCGCCATCCTGGCGGACGTCGCGGGACGTCGCGGCACGATGAACGCCCGCGTCGCTCCCGTTCACCACAGCATGGCCGTCGCCGGGCCTGCCTTCACGGTCGAAGTGCGCCCCGGAGACAACCTGATGGTCCACGCCGCGATCGCGCTGGCCAAGCCCGGCGACGTCCTGGTGATCGACGGCAAGGGCGACCAGACCGCTGCGCTGATGGGCACGCTGATGCTCAGCGCCTGCAAGAAGCAGGGCCTGGCCGGCGTGATCGTCGACGGCGCCATCCGCGACAAGCTCGACCTGCTGGAACTGGGCTTTCCTGTCTTCAGCGCGGGCTTCAATCCCGCAGGGCCGACGAAGTTCGTGCCGGGTCGCATCAACCACACCATCTCCGCAGGCGGCACGATGGTGAATCCGGGCGACCTGATCGTCGGCGACGCCGATGGCGTGGTCGTGATCGAACGCGAAAAGGCGCCCGCCATGCTGGCCCTCGCCGACAAGAAACTCGCGGACGAAACCGCACGCCAGGAGGCCATCAACCGTGGGGACACCGCGTCCAAATGGCTGCCCGCCGCTCTGCGCGCCGCCGGCGTGCTCAAGGAAGGGGAATCGCTGTGAGCACCATCGTCGTGACGGGTGCGGACCTCGCCCCGCAGGCTCTCGAATTGCTCGACGGCTACGAAATGGTCTATGCAGGCAAGACGCCGACAGAAGAGGACATGGTCGCTCTCTGCAGGAGGCACAACCCGGTCGCCATCATCGTGCGCTATGGCAAGGTCACCGCCGCGATGATGGACGCGGCTCCTGCCTTGAAGGTCATCGCCAAGCACGGCACCGGCACGGACACGATCGACAAGGTCGCAGCCAAGGCGCGCGGCATCGAGGTCGTCGCCGCGGTCGGGGCCAATGCGGCGGCGGTGGCCGAACAATCGCTCGCGCTCATGCTGGCCTGCGCCAAGTCGGTGGTCGAGCTCAACGATCGCATGCATCACGGCCACTGGGACAAGGCAACCCACAAGAGCCTCGAACTCGGGAGCCGGACCGTGGGGCTGGTCGGCCTCGGTGCCATCGGGCAGCGCTTCGCCAGGATGGCGGACGCGATGGGCATGCGCGTGATCGGCTTCGATCCCTATGCCAAGGACGTACCCGACTACATCAAGGTCGTGGACCTCGACACCATCTGGCGCGAATCGGATGTCGTCTCGCTGCACTGTCCGCTCACCGACGACAACCGCGGCATGCTGAACGCGACGGCACTCGGGAAGTGCAAGCGGGGCGTGATCATCGTCAATACCGCGCGTGGAGGTCTCGTCGACGAGGGCGCGCTGCTGGCTGCGATCCAGGCCGGTCAGGTCGCGAGCGCAGGCCTGGACTCGTTTGCCATCGAACCGCTGACCGCCGGCCATCCTTTCCAGAAGCAGGAGCGCATCGTGATGAGCCCGCACATCGGCGGCGTCACCGGAGATGCTTACGTGAACATGGGTGTCGGCGCTGCCCGGAACCTGCTCGCCGTTCTTGCCCACGCTTGACCAAGGGAACACCGATGCCCGACTCACGCTGCCTGATGAGAGTTGCTGCCACGTCCTTCGTCGTGTCCCTCGCGGCATGCGCCCAGACGCCGTCACGAGCATTGGATGGCACGGCGTCCGAAGCAACGATCGCCGCGCACGTCGCGGCCGCCACGAAAGCCGCAGGCGGCGATCTGGGCGAGTTGCTTTCGCTCTGCAAGCCCGCCCCCGCCTCGCGCGCGCCGCAGAGCGAACTGGACAAGGGCCTTCTGGCACTCATCGACAAGCCTGCGCCGCCTCCGGGCAAGGCCTTCGACAACCTGTACTTCGTCGGCGCCGATTGGGTCAGTGCCTGGGCGATCCGGACGTCCGACGGGATCATCCTGATCGATGCGCTCAACAACCAGATGGAGGCCGCCGCGCTGATCGAAGCCGGCATGCGCAAGCTGGGCCTGGACCCATCGCAGATCAGGTACGTGATCGTGACGCACGGCCATGGCGATCACTACGGCGGCGCGCCCTACCTTGCGCAGAAGTACGGGGCCCGAGTAGTGATGAGCGATTCCGACTGGACGATGACCGAAACCCGCCTCGAGTTCGCCACGCCCATCTGGGGCGCACCACCCAGGCGGGACATCTCGGTCAAGGACGGCGATCGCATCACGCTGGGTGACACCTCCGTGACGCTGTACCTGACCCCGGGGCACACGCTCGGTACGCTTTCTCCGGTGTTCGATGCGCAATGGAAAGGCGAGAAGCACCGCGTCATGCTATGGGGTGGCACGGGCTTCAACTTCGGCAAGGATGTGCCACGACTGGTCAGCTACAGCGAGTCGGCGCGGCGGATGGCATCCGTGGCCAAGGCTCAGGACATCGACGTCCTGATCTCGAACCACTCCCGGGTCGACGGTTCGCAGACCAAGCTTGCCGAATTGCGGAAATCAGGCCCCCGAGAACCGAACCCCTTCGTCCAGGGCACGCCGACGGTCGAGCGCGCACTGACCGTCATGGACGAATGCGCACAGGCGCAGCGCGACAGATTCGTGCTGCAGCCGTAGGAGACAAGACATGCATCACCCAAGCCATTCCAAGACTTTGCGCCGGACCGCATGCCTGAGTGCGGCGCTGTTTGCCGCAGCGATACCGCTTGCTCACGCGGATGCGGCCAACTACCCCTCCAAGCCCGTGCGAGTCATCGTCGGCTTCTCGGCCGGTGGGCCGACCGATGTGGTCGCGCGAGCCTTCGCCGACTTCGCCGCGCGGTCGCTCGGCAAGCCTTTCGTCATCGACAACAAGCCGGGCGCCAACACGATTCTTGCGGCCGAGGCCGTGGCAAGCGCGCCTGCCGACGGCTACACACTGCTCGTCGGCGCCACGAACCACACCATGATCCCGGCGCTCTACAGCGCCCGGGTCAAGTTCGATTCGGTTCGATCCTTCGTGCCGCTTTGCACGGTGGCCGTGAGCCCGACGGTGCTCGTGGTGGGCCCGTCGATGAAGACGCCGACCCTTGCCGCCTTCCTTCAGCAGGTGAAGGCGGAGCCCGGCAAGCGCACCTATGCCACGCCAGGCACCGGCAGCTCGGGTCACTTCGCGAGCGAGCAGTTCACCCGCCTGACCGGCACCCGCATGAACCACATCCCTTACAAAGGGGCAGCGCAAGTCGTGACGGACCTGATGGGCGGCCAGGTGGACAGTTCCTTCGCCACGCTCGGCTCCGTCCTTCCGCAGATCCAGGCAGGCAAGCTGACCGCCCTCGCCGTGGCGTCGCCGCAGCGCTCGTCGCTTCTGCCGCAGGTGCCCACGTTCGAGGAAGCCGGCGTGAAGGGCTACCGGGCGGACATCTGGTACGGACTGCTCGCGCCGGCGGGCACGCCGCCCGAAGTGGTTGCCACACTGCAAAAGACGGCGCAGGCATTTGCGCAAGCCCCGTCGACGCAGGAAAAGCTGAAGGGCCTGGGCATGGAGTCGCAGAGCGTGTGCGGTTCCGCGTTCGGCGACCAGCTCCAGCGCGAAGTGCAGAGCTACACGCAGCTCGCACGCGAACTCGACATCAAGGCCGAGTGACCACAGAGCCGCCCCCCTCTTCTGAAACCGGAATCCACACCATGTCTTCGTTCAAGTTCTCGTTCGCCCGCCGCACCGTCGTCGCAGCCCTTGCGCTTGCTGCCTTCGCTGCGCACGCGGCCTATCCCGACCGGACCATCACCGTCGTCGTGCCCTATGCGCCGGGCGGCGCTGCGGATGCGGTCGCACGGGTCGTTTCCGCGCGGCTGGGCGCCAAGCTCGGCGCCACCGTGATCGTCGACAACCGCGCAGGCGCGAGCGGCACCATCGGCGCCGCCTATGTCGCCAAGGCCGCACCCGACGGCTACACCGTGCTGTACGACGCGACGCCCTACTCCATCAATCCGCACCTCTTTCCCAAGATGCCGTTCGCTGCGGGCGCCCTGCAGCCGCTGTCTCTGGTGCTGCTGGCGCCCAATGCGCTGATCGTCAAGGCAGATTCGCCCTTCAAGACCGTCAACGACCTCGTCGCGAAGGCCAAGGCCCAGCCCGGCAAGGTGAACTTCGCCTCGGGCGGCAGCGGCACGGTGCAGCGCCTTGCGTCGGAGCTGTTCCGCCAGAAGCTGGGCCTCGACATGGTCCATGTGCCGTACAAGAGCGGCGGCCCGGCGATCACCGACGTGATGGGCGGCCAAGTCGACTTCATGTTCGCGACGGTCGCCGCAAGCTACCCGCTGATCAGCTCGGGCAAGCTTCGCGCGTTGGCCGTGTCGTCGCCGAAACGATCGCCTCGCCTGCCGGATGTGCCAACCGTCGCCGAGACCGTCATTCCGGGCTATGAAGCCTTCGAATGGAATGGCATGCTGTTGCCCGCCAGGACGCCGAAGGAAATCACCGAGAAGCTTCAGCGTGCCCTGGTCGAAGTCCTGAAGGAGGATGAGGTGCAGAAACGCCTGAGCGACCTGGGCGCCCAGCCCGTCGGATCCACGCCCGAGGAGTTCGCCACCTTCCTCAGGAGGGAAGACGCGAAGTGGGGCGAGGTCGTGCGCAAGGGCGACATCAAGCTGGACTGACGCGCCGTGACCTCGAGGCCCACGCTTTCGCAGCCGGTGCCGCATTCGGCCGGTACGGCGCGGCCTGCGCGCCGGCTGCCGCCGATGGCGTGCGACAGCCACATGCACATCTTCGATCCGCGGTTCCCGCCCTCGCCGCACTGGACGCGTCAGCCGCCCTGCGCGCCGGTTTCCGCCTATCGAGGCCTGCAGGAGCGCCTGGGAACGAGCCGGGCGGTCGTGGTGACGCCGTCGACCTATGGCGCGGACAACGCGTGCACGCTCGATGCACTCGCGCAGTTGGGCTCCGAGGCCCGAGGCATTGCCGTGGTGAACCAGGATGTGCCCGAAGCCGAGCTCGACCGCCTGGCGTCACATGGCGTCTGCGGCCTTCGCGTGAACTTCGTGACGCCGCAGTCATGGGGCGCCACGACGCCGGCCATGCTGACCACGCTGGCCTCGAAGGCGGTTCGGCTCGGATGGCACATCCAGGTCCTGATGCGTCCGGAGCAGCTGATCGAGCTGGCCGCTGTTCTCAGGGCGCTTCCGGTGCCCGTGGTCATCGATCATCTTGGACTCCTCGATTCAAGCCGGGAGACTGAAGCCGTCGCCGTTCTGATGCAGCTCGTCGACTCCGGCAACACCTGGGTGAAACTCTCGGGCGCGTACATGCGTTCGTCGACCGGAGGGCCCTCTTACGCGGACACGGTGCCTTGGGGGCAAGCGCTGGTGCGCTCCGCGCCGCATCGGCTCGTCTGGGGAAGCGACTGGCCGCACACGACCGAGTCGCACGGGACCGTGGATGACGCTGCGCTCGTCGATCTGCTCGGTACATGGTGCTCCGACGACGACGCGGTGATGGACCGAATCCTGGTCGATAACCCTGCAGGGCTCTATGGCTTCTTTTCCTGATCGGATCACCACCCCATGTTTCTCATCCAGCCACCCCATGTCCGCGAACTGAACCTGTTCAGCGCGATGCCCGATCATTTCCGCCGGCCCGAGCGAAGCGCATGGGCGGATGCCAATCGTGGCGGCGCGCCGACCGATTCGTTCCTCGAAGGGCCCGTCTTCGACGATGCCGGCAATCTCTACGTCACGGACATTCCCTGGGGGCGGATCTTTCGCATCGATCCGCAGGGCGGCTGGTCGCTGGTGGCCGAGTACGACGGCGAACCCAACGGCATGAAGTTCCTCGACGCAGCGACGCTGCTCGTCACCGACTACAAGAACGGGTTGACGCAGGTCGACGTCGGAAGTGGCCGCGTCGCGCCTTTCCTTGCGCGCCGCAACAGCGAACGATTCAAGGGCGTCAACGACCTGGTGTTCGATGCCTCGGGCAACCTCTACTTCACCGACCAGGGCCAGACTGGCCTGCACGATCCCACCGGGCGGCTTTACCGTCTGGGCCGTGATGGCCGGCTCGATCTGCTGCTGGACAACATCCCCAGCCCCAACGGCGTCGCGCTGTCACCTGACGGCAAGGTGCTGTACCTCGCGGTGACACGGGGCAACTGCGTGTGGCGCGTCCCCTTGCTGCCCGATGGAAGCGTGTCGAAGGTCGGCCAGTTCTTCACCTCCTACGGCCCGAGCGGTCCCGATGGACTGGCGGTGGATGCGCAGGGCCGGCTGCTGATCGCCAACCCGGGCCTGGGCTATGTATGGGTGCTCAACGGACGGGCCGAGCCCATCGAGGTGTTGCGCGGACCGCCCGGTGCGTCGATCACCAACCTTGCCTTTGGCGGCCCCGACCGACGAACGCTGTTCGTCACCGATTCGACGCACGGCCGCGTCCTGTGCGCCGACATGGAGGTTCCAGGATTGCCCTTGGCGCGACGCTGAGATCAGCGCCCTCGCGCCGGCGCTATGGGTGCCATTTCGAGACGACCGGCGGCGTCGCTGCCGAGCGCTCGCCGGCCAGGGCGTACGACAGCTTGTTGGCCGCCTGCACCACGCTCTTGGCGTACTTCTCGAGCTTCGCCTTGGTGAGGCGCGAACTCGGCCCCGAGATGCACATCGACCCGAGCAGATTCCAGTTCGTCCGGAACACCGGCGCCGCCACGCTCGACACCTCGGACTCACGCTCTCCCATGGAAATATGGAAGCCGCGCGAACGGATGGATTCGTAGGGCTCTCCCTTCGCGCCGCTGAACGCGAGGATCACCCGGCCCGGGGCACCCAGGTTCAGCGGCAGGCGCTCGCCGATCCGGACGTTGTGCCGCACGGACTGGGGCCCCTCCACCCGTGCGACGCAGGATCGGATGTCGCCCTCGCGCACGTAGAAGGACGCGCTTTCGCCGGTCAGCTTGACCAGTTCGTGCAGGCCCGGCTCGACGACGTTGTTGACGTCGAAGCCCGCCTGATAGCGCGCGCCAAGCCATCCCGCGGCAGGCCCGAGCCGCCACTGGCCGTCGTCCGTCTGCACCATGTAGTTGGACTGGGCCAGCGTGCGTGCGAGTCGTAACACCGTTGTCTTGTGCATGCCGCCGCGGCGGCTCAACTCCGCGAGCGACAGAGCCGACTCTCCCACCCGAAATGCTTCCATCAGGGACAGTGCCCGGGTGACTGCAATCACCCCGCCGTCGCGCTCCGCGACCGGCTCGTCCTTGCTGTCGTTGCCGTCCTTGCTGTCCTTGCTGTCCTTGCGCATGCTGCACCTCGGTTCACTGTATGCAACGCGATGGTACTTGGTGCAACCATGCGAGTTCCATGCTTACCCTGGCACTTCAGGTGATTCACGCCTTCGCGCCGCTCGCCTTCCACGCCTGATACCTGGCCCTGTTGGCCTCGTTCGGTGGATAGAGGCCAGGCAACTCTGCGCCGTGGCCGACCTGCTCCATGATCCAGGCCTCGAGCCGCTCCTGCTCGACCGACTCGCTGACGATTTCGTCGAGCAACGCAGCGGGAATCAGCACGGCGCCGTCTTGATCGACCACGATCACGTCGTTGGGGAATACCGCAACACCGCCGCAGTCGATGGATTCCTGCCATCCGACAAACGTCAGTCCGGCCACGGAGGGTGGTGCGGCAGTCCCTTGGCACCACACGGCAAGGCCCGTACCCAGCACGCCTTCGACATCGCGCACGACACCATCGGTCACCAGCGCGGCCACTCCCTTCTTCTTCATCCGGGCGCACAGGATGTCTCCGAAGATGCCCGCGTCGGTGGTGCGCATCGCGCCCACCACCGCAACGCATCCTTCGGGCATGGCTTCGATGGCTGCGCGCGTCGAGATCGGCGACCCCCACGAGGCCGGGGTCGCTAGATCCTCGCGCGCGGGGACGAAGCGCAAAGTGAACGCCCTTCCAACGATGCGAAGCTGGCCCGGAGCGATGGGTCGGGTGCCGCGAATCCACACATTGCGCAGACCGTGCTTGAGCAACACGGTCGTCAGCGTGGCGGTCGAGACCTGGGTCAGTGCGGCCTTGATACCGGGGTCCAGAGCTTGGGATTCGATGTTCATGATGTGCGCGGTGGATTGAATGGCTGGACTACTTGGCAAAGAGCGAAGAGAGGTCGGCGAAGGCCTTGATCTCGATCGCATTGCCCGATGGGTCGTGAAAGAACATGGTCGCCTGCTCCCCGGCCTCGCCTTTGAAACGGACATACGGCTTGATCACGAACTCGGTGCCCAGGGCGGTGAGTCGATCCGCCATCGACCGCCACTGGTCCATCGGCAGCACCACACCGAAATGGCGAACCGGCACGCCGTGGCCATCGACCTGGCTGGTTCCCACCTCGAGACAGGCATCGGGAGCGAGGTGCGCCACGATCTGGTGACCATGGAAGTTGAAGTCGACCCACTCCGGCGAGCTTCGACCTTCGGAGCAACCCAGCACGTCCCCATAGAAACGACGGGCTTCACCGAGGTCACGAACGGGAAAAGCGAGGTGAAAAGGCGGCAACGTCGCCGCGTCTTGCGCAGGGGTAGGCATGTGAGCTCCAACAAAAACTCGGACAGCAATCCCGCCAATGCTCGCAACTCTCGATGGAGCCTTCGCGGTTCGACCTCGGGATTCTCGACGTCGCCCTGCGTTTGCAGAAACGTGTTTTTCCTGTTTTAGACTGAAGAAAATCCTTGCCCTGGAATGCAGACCCAATTCGTGGACAGCTTCGTTGTCGTGGTCGAGTGCGGATCGATCGCAGAGGCCGCGCGTCGACTGAACATCACCGCGACCGCGCTGGCCGCTCGTGTCGATGCCCTGGAGACCGAGTTCGGGCAGAAGCTGCTGATCCGCTCCGGCCGAACCGTGCGTGCGACGGAATCGGGTCTGCGCCTCGCGGCCAGCGCCGGAACACTCCAGAAGGCTCTGCGAGAGCTTCGCTCCGCAGTGGCGGGCGAGCAGGTTCCCGGCGTTCTGCGGCTTGGGTCGATCAGCACGGCGCTCAGCGGCTGGTTGCCGGAGCGATTGCGGCGGCTGTGCACCCGGTATCCGCACGTGGAGCTTCGACTGGAAGCCGGCGTGTCCAGAGACCTGTACCACGCCCTCCAGCGAGACCAACTGGACATCGCGCTCGTGGTGGCGCCACCCTTTGCGTTGCCGAAGTCCCTGGTCTGGCGGCCCGTTCGCCGCGAACCACTGGTGGTACTCGCCCACCGTCGGCATCGATCCACGGATCCCCTGCAGCTTCTGACGACCCAACCCCTGATCCGGTACGACAGGAACAACTGGGGCGGATCTCTCGCGGACCAGTTTCTGGTGTCGAAGCGCATTCGGCCCAAGGAGCGGGCGGAACTCGATGCGCTCGAAGCGCTCGAGGTCCTGGTGAGACTCGATATGGGCGTGTCGCTGGTCCCTGATTGGGCGCGTGCGCATGCGCTCTCCCCCGACCTCGTGACGCTCCCGCTGGAAGACGCTCCGTGTCGCGAGATTGGCTTGCTGTGGCCCGGTGGATCTGCTCACAAGGACCTGGCGGAGATGATTGCCGAGGGCGTAGGGCTCGCGCCAATCCGTGACGCAGCAGGCTTTTCATGACTGTCGTTTCGCACGCCGCACCACGGTCCACACCGTGAAACCGGATTGTGCAGAACGCAACCGGCTTCTAGAGTCTCCCCATGCGCCGCCGAGGCGCTTCATTGGAGACAAGACTCATGCAATTTCCCCGCCGTGCGGTTCTCACGTTTGCCGCCGCATCCCTGCTCGCCTTCGCGGCCCACGCGGAGACGTGGCCATCCAAGCCGATTCGGCTGATCGTTCCCTTTCCCGCAGGCGGCGGAACGGACATCATCGCGCGAGAGCTGACCAACAAGCTCACGACCTACGGCTACACCTTTGTCGTGGACAACAAGCCCGGCTCGGGCGGCAATCTGGGCGTCGACGCGGCCGCGAAAGCAGCGCCCGATGGCTACACGCTGGTTCTGGGTCAGACCAGCAACCTCGCCATCAACCCGACGCTCTATACGAAGCTGCCCTACGATCCCCTCAAGGATCTCACTCCTGTGAGTCTGGTGGCGAGTTCGCCACTGGTGATCGTGGCGGGCCAAGCCACGCCCTACAAGACGCTCGCGGATGTCATCAAGGTTGCCAAGGCAAAGCCCGATGCAATCAACTATGCCTCTTCCGGCAACGGCACGGTCGCGCACCTGGCGGCGGAATCCCTGCAGAAGGCCGCTGGCGTCAAGTTCACGCATATCCCCTACAAAGGCGCAACGCAGGGGGCCACCGACGTGATCAGTGGACAGGTCCAGCTCTACTTCTCCACGGTCACGACCTTGCTGCCTCACATCAAGAGCGGAAAGATGCGTCCGCTTGCCGTGACGTCGTTGCAGCGCGTGCACGACTTGCCACAGGTGCCCACCGTCTCGGAGTCTGGCTACAAGGGTTTTGAATCCGTTTCGTGGTTCGCGGTGTCGGGCCCCGCCAACCTGCCCAAGGAAGTGGTGAGCAAGCTCAATGCGGACATCAACAAGGCGCTGCAAGAGCCTGAACTGAAGCAGAAGCTCGCCAATCAGGGCGCCGACGTGACCGGCGGAACGCCTGAGCAGTTCGCCAAGCTCCTGCGCGAGGATATTCCTCGCTGGGGAAAGCTGGTCAAAGACTCGGGCGCCAAGATCGACTGATGCTGCTTGCTCATTCAGGCTGAATCCCGGCCTCGCGAATGACCTTGCCCCATTTGCCGATGTCGGCCTTCATTCGCGCCGCGTATTCTTGTGCCGTGCCGCCCTGCACCTCGATGCCGGCGGCTTCCAGCTTCTCGCGCACGTCCGGCTGCTGGAGGGCCGCGTTGATCTCGGCATTGAGCCTGGCAATGATGGGTTGCGGAGTGCCCGACGGGGCGAGGAAGCCACCATTCGTGTTGGCCTCATAGCCCTTGAGGCCTTGTTCGTCGGCAGTGGGGACATCGGGCAGAGAAGAAGCGCGCCTGAGCGAGGTCACCGCGACGCCACGCACCGAACCGGCCTTCACCTGCGCCTGGATCGCACTCACGGTGTCGATGTACAGGATGGTCCGGCCGGCCAGCAGATCCGGCTGGGCCGCGGACGAGCCTTTGTAGGGCACCATCAGCATGGGCACGCCGCTGGCGAGGCGAAACAACTCCGCTGCCATCTCCTGCGCGCTGCCGCGGCCGGACGTCGCAACTTTCGCCTGGTCCGGATGAGCCTTCATCCACGTCACGAGTTCGGGCAGCGTCTTGACCGGAATCTCGCGATAGACGGCGAAGACCAGCGGGACCTCGTGCGTATAGACGATGGGCTCGAAGCTCTTCTGCGGATCCCACCCGAGGTTCTTGAACAGAAACTTGTTGATGGTGTGGCTGCCGCCGACGATCCCGATGGTGTAGCCGTCCGGCACCGACTTCGCGAGCACCTCGGTGCCCAGGTTGTTCGAAGCGCCGGGTCGGTTGTCGATGACGACCGGCTGACCCATCGACATGGAGAGCTTGTTGCCGACAACGCGGGCCAGGATGTCGATGGCACCGCCCGGCGGAGCCGGCACGATGATCTTGATGGGACGGCTGGGATAGCTCTCCGCGGCAACGGTACTGGTGGCCAGCACGGCGGCGAGCGCGGCGGCGAGAAGCTTGAACGGCGAAATGCGTGGCACGGGGGTCTCCTGGGCTTCGATGGGGAACGGAAGGGTCCTGGCGGCTTCAGCCTCGACCGACGAAAGGCATGGAACTGGCCATGACGGTCATCGTGAGCACATTCACATCCAGCGGCAGCGCCGCGATGTGCCGCACGGCATTGGCCACGTGCACGGCAGGCATCATGGGCTCGGGTGCCACGGTGCCGTTGGCCTGGAGCACGCCACGCGTCATGCGTTCGGACAACTCCGTCAGGGCATTGCCGACATCGATCTGGCTGGCGACGATGTCGAAGGCCCGGCCGTCCAGCGCCAGGGCCTTGGTCAGTCCGGTGACCGCGTGCTTGCTGGCCGTGTACGGGGCCGTGAAAGGACGCGGCGCGTGCGCGGAGATCGACCCGTTGTTGATGATCCGCCCGCCTTGCGGTGACTGCCGACGCATCAGTGCGAAGGCGGCGCGTGCGCAGAGGAACACCCCGGTCACGTTGGTATTGATCGCGTTGAACCACTTCTCCAAGGGCAGTTCATCCACCGGCACCGCCGGGGCATTGACCCCGGCATTGTTGAAGACCACGTCGAGCCGGCCGTAGGTGCGTTCGATGGTGTCGAAGAGCGCCTGCACGCTCGCCGGATCTGTGACATCGGTGGGCACTGCCAGGGCCTCCCGGCCATGTGCAGCGGCTTCCTCCGCCAGTGTTTGCAGGGGTTCTGCGCGGCGGCCCGCGAGGACGACGACGAAGCCGTCGTCCAACAGACCCGCGGCCGTCGCGCGACCGATGCCGCTGCCCGCACCCGTGACGAGTGCGATCCTGGATTGCACATGGCCGGTCGGCGCGAAGATGTAGCCCATGGCAGACGTCCTCAGTCGATGGTGATGTTTCGGCTGCGAATGATCTGGCCGTAGCGGCCACGGTCATCGGCAATCAGTCGGGCGAACTCCTGCGGAGAGGTCGCACGGGGAACCCCACCGAGCGCTGCAAACCGGGCCTTCACGGCATCGTCGGACAGCACGGCACGCACATCTGTCGCGATGCGCTCCACGATGTCGGGCGGGGTCCCCGCAGGCGCCAGCAGGCCGATCCACGAGATCGCGTTGAAGTTGCGAAGACCGCTCTCGGCGAGGGTCGGCACGTCCGGCAGCGCCGAGACCCGCTTGTCGCTCGTCACGGCGAGCGCCCGCAGCCTGCCGGCCTTGATATGGCCGGAAGCTTCCAGCACGGTCAGGAACGACATCTGCACTTGTCCGCCGAGCAGGTCGGTGATGGCCGGTCCGCCGCCGCGGTAAGGCACATGCAGGATGAAGGTGCCCGTACTGTCCTTGAAGAGTTCCGCAGCCAGGTGCGGTGCGCTTCCGGCGCCCGAGCTGCTGTAGCTCATCTGGCCCGGCTGCGACTTGGCCAGTGCGATCAGTTCGGCGGGGGTCTTGGCGGGGACGGCCGGATTTACCATGAGCGCCAACGGCAGTTCGGCGACCAACGACACCGGTGCGAAAGCCTTGTCGGGGTCGTACGGAAGCTTGCGATACAGGGAAGGGTTGATCGACTGCGTCCCCACATTGCCGAACAGCAGCGTGTATCCATCGGGCCGGGCCTTCGCCACGTTGTCGGCACCGATCTGTCCGGCCGCACCGCCCTTGTTGTCCACCAACACGGGATGGCCCCAGCGCTTGCCCAGTTGCTCGGCCATGATGCGAGCGCCGGTGTCGGTTCCTCCGCCGGGCGGAAAGGGCACGACCAGCGTCACCGGTTTCGACGGGAAGGCCTGGGCAAGGCACGCACCGTGCGCGAGCGCCATCGAGAGTCCGGCCAATGCGGCCGCAAAGCGGGTTGCAAACATGTCTTGTCTCCTGATCTTTGGTCTAGGGGCGATGGCCCTTGTTTTGATCCGCCTGCCCGGTCGCAGGCCGGCTCAGGTCGTGAGGCTCATCGCCGGCCTGTCGCCACTGAACGCCTGGGCCAGACTGTCCAGGACCATCTCGGCCATGTCCGCGCGCGTTTCCCATGTGGCGCTGGCCCGGTGCGCCTGCAGCGTGGTGCGGTCCGACTCGCGCAGTTCGAGCGGCACGTTGGGCTCGTCGACGAAGACGTCCAGGGCCGCACCGGCAATGCCCCCTGCGGCGACGACGCGGGACAGCGCCGCCTCGTCGACGAGGCGGCCGCGCGCCACGTTCACCAGGAAGCCGCGCGGACCCAGGGCATCGAGGACCGCCGCATTCACGATGCCTTCCGCCTTGTCCGCAGCGGCGCAGAGCACCAGCGCATCCACTTCGCGTGCCAGGTCGATCAAGCCGGGCACGAACCGGTGAGGCACATCGTCCATGCGCTGCAGATCGGTGTAGCCGATGGTGCAGCCGAACGCGGTGGCTCGCTGCGCCACGGCGCGGCCGACACGGCCCATGCCCACGATGCCCACACGCATGCCGCTGAAGCGACGTGCCAGTGGAATCGCACTTGGCTGCGGATGGGCAGGCCAGTGGCCCTCGCGCACGAAGCGATCTCCGGCGCACAGATTGCGGCAGGCCGCGATCAGCAGGCCGATCGCGAGATCGGCCACATCCTCCGTCAGCGCACCCAGCGTGGCCGTGACCGGCAGGCCGCGGGCCCGGCAGTACGCCAGGTCGACGGCGTCGGTTCCCACGCCGTTGATCGCCACCACCTTGAGCGCGGGCATCTTCTGCAGCATGGCTGTGGAGACGCCTGTGTGACCTCCGGTGATGACGGCACCGATGCCGGCGCCATGCGCGTCGAGCCAGGCTTGCCTGTCCTCGATCTCGAAGAGCCTGTGAACGTCGTACAGCATCGCGAGCCGCTCGTTGACGGACGGAATCAATATGGGATTGAGTTGAAGGACCTGGGCTTTCATGGCGCAGGAGTGTGTATTCAGTTGATCAACATGACAATCTTGATCATTAAAATCAACATAATTTCATTCAAGGTCACCCCTGATGGCAATCTGGATCTCGATGGACGACGCGTGCCGCCAGCTGGATGTGCGTCCTCAGACGCTCTACGCCTACGTGAGCCGAGGCAAGCTGGAGGTCATTCCCGACCCCGCAGACTCGCGGCGCAGCTTGTACCGGGCCGAGGACGTCGACGCCCTGTCGAAGCGCAAGCATGCCGGCCGCAAGCGCGAGACCGTGGCCACCAACACGCTCTACGGGGCCGAGCCGAGCATTCCCACGGCGCTGAGCACCTTCTACCGCGGCCGGCTGTTCTACAGAGGCCAGGACGCGGTGCAGCTCGCACGGTCAGCCAGTCTCGAAGACGCTGCCCGGTTGCTCTGGGCCGCCGAGCAGCCGGTGGACTTCTCCGCCGCCGGCGCCACGCGTCCGGCGCAAGCCGGGCGGGCCGCTGCGTTCACTTCGCTTGCGGCGCTCGCCGCGGTCGGTCATTCGACGGGCGGCCGCATGACCCGCGTGCTGCATGAAGAAGCGCAGGACCTGGTGGGGCACGTGGCCTGCGCGTTTGGCGCACAGCCGGGCACGCAGCCCCTGCATCGGCGCTTCGCGGCGGGCTGGCGGCAGCCCGCGAGAGTGGCGGAGATATTGCGGGTGGCCATGGTGCTGATGGTCGATCATGAGCTGACGAGTTCGGCCTTCGTGGCTCGCATCGCAGCATCGACCGGCGCTTCGCTGCCGGCGACTCTTCTGGCAGGACTGACGACGCTGTCGGGGCCACTGCACGGCGATGCGTCCGGCAGGGTGCGCGCCCTGTTCAGCGAAGTCGAGCGCCTCGGAGAGGACGCGGTACTGGGCCACTACCTTTCGACCGGCCTGTCCCTTCCGGGGTTCGGTCACCACATTTACCCGGAAGGCGATCCGCGGGCGGCAGCGCTGTTCGCCATGTTCGAACCTCCGGAAGCGATCTCGCGCTTCGTCGAGAAGGCGCAGACGCTCACGGGGCTGAAGCCAAACATCGACCTGGCGCTTGCCGCGCTGGTCGCACGGATGCGGCTTCCCCAGGATTCGGCATTCGGCCTTCAGGCGACCGCGCGCAGCATCGGGCTGCTGGCACACAGTCTCGAGCAACTCAGCCGGCCGCAGGTCATTCGGCCAAGGGGTCGCTATGTGGGAGCCCATCCAGGCATGCAAGAAGGCACGGCCGTCGTGCACGCACCCAACCATGTTGCAGGTCCGGTCCCACGCAACGTCCCGCCGAAGCCACCGTCTCGCAAACGACCGGCGCGGACCGCCCCATAGCGAAGCGCACCTCATCGAGTCACCAGGAGTCTCCTATGCACCCCACTGAACAGCGCCGCGCGCGCAGCCTGAGCGCCGATGTCGTCGACGAGCTGAGCAAGCGCATGAGGATCGGCCCGCTGCGCGCGGGCGACAAGCTGCCGACCGAGGCGGCGATCATGCAGGAGTTCGGCGTGAGCCGGACCGTGGTGCGCGAAGCGCTCTCGAAGCTGCAGGCCGCCGGCATGGTGCGGCCGCAGCGCGGCGTGGGCACCTTCGTGGTGGGCGCTTCGCGCGCGAAGCCGTTCCACGTCGACAGCAGCCCCGACGACAGCCTCGCCCAGGCGATCGCGCTCATCGAGTTGCGCATCGGCCTCGAAACCGAAGCGGCGGCGCTCGCGGCGCAACGCCGCTCCGCGAGCGACCTCGCCGCGATCAAGAGTGCGCTCGACGCGATCAGCGCCGCCATGGACCAGGACATGGACACGGCCCTGCCCGACTACCAGTTCCACCTGGAGATCGCACGCGCGTCGCACAGCCCGCATTTCGCGGCGGTCCTGGAGGCGCTGGGGCCGACCTGCGTCCCGACCGCATTCCTCAAGACGGCAGGCTGGAACGAGGACGGTGAAGGCGAAGCCTTGGGCGATCGGGTGCGTGACGAGCACCTCCGGATCTACAACGCGATCGCGCAGCAGGACGTCGAAACGGCCCGCGCCGCGATGCGGGGCCATCTGGTCAACGGCCGGGAAAGGCGGCGCGCCTCCCAGGGACCCGAGGCGCCGGCTCGAAGCTAGGGCCGGTTCACAGGCCCTAAATCGCGGTCGATTGCCGCTCGATCATCCGGAAGCCGACATCGATGACCGGCTGCGCGATCGCCTCACCCTTGCAGCGGGCAACGATGAGGCGTGCGGCGAGACGGCCGATCTCGGCGCCGTCCACGTGCACCGTGGAGATCGATGGCACGGTGTGCGCGCCGAAATCCGCATTGCCGAAGCCGCAGACTGCAAGGTCCTGCGGCACACGCAGGCCGCGCGCCAGCGCTTCGACGATCACACCATGCGCGAGTTGGTCCGAGCTGCAGCAGATCGCCTGCAGCTTCGGGTCCTTGGCCAGCAGTTCGCCAAGTGCGCGACGGCCCAATTCGAGGCTGCTGGGCGCCGGCACGAAGACCGTCGGAACCTCGCGGCCGAGTGTGGTCTGGAAGCCGTCGCGCCGCATGCGCGCGCGGTGGTCGTCGCCGCTCGCGATGCCGATTCGTTTCCATCGCTTCCCGAGAAAGTAGCCGCCCACGGCGCTGCCGACCTTGACATGCGAGAAGCCCACGAGCATGTCCACGGGCCGGTCGCTCAGATCCCACGATTCGACTACCGGAATGCCCGAGCGGCGCAGCCGGTCCCTGGCCTTCTGCGACTGCACCAGGCCAGTCATGAAGATGGCGTCGGGCTGCCGGCCGATCATCGCGTCGAGCACGGACTCTTCCTGCGCTGCGTCGTACGAGGTCTGGCCGAGGATCAGCTGATAGCCCGCCGTCGCCAATTCGGCAGTCAGTGCCTCCAAGGTCGGCAGGAACTGCGCCACCGAGAGCGCCGGCACGATGCCACCCACCATGAGGCTTCGCTTCGACTTGAGGCCGCCGGCGAGGCGGTTCGGGATGTAACCGGTCGCCTCCACCGCCGCCTGCACCTTCTCGATGGTCGCTTTCGACACCACGCCCGGATTGCCGAGCGCGCGCGACGCCGTGATCAACGAGACGCCGGCGGCCTTCGCCACGTCATGCAGCGTGGCGGACTTGGGTGAGGAAAAGGTACTCATGCGGGGCCAGGGAGGCGACCATGACAACGATAGCAGAAGCAATTGGCATGGGAAAACCCCAGGAGCTGGCTCATTGACCGCCTCTGAATGACAACGTTATCATCTCATCACATCGATCATAGCCCTGGGCGATTCACTGCGGATGCCGGGCGCTCACGCAGAGATGACAACGATGTCATATCCCTATCCAAGGAGACAACCCATGAAGAAGCACTTCGCAGCCCTCGCCCTGGGCCTCGTGGCATTTGCCGCCGGCGCGCAGAACTGGCCCGACAAGTCGGTGACGTTGATCGTTCCCTTCCCGCCGGGCGGCTCGACCGACCAGGTCGCGCGCGCCATCGGCCCGCGCCTCACGGAGAAGTTCAAGCAATCGTTCCTCGTCGACAACAAGGCCGGCGCAACGGGCACCATCGGCGCCACCTTCGTGAAGCGCGCGGCGCCCGACGGCGCCACCTTTCTCGTGACCTCGCTGGGCCCGCTGGTCATCGTGCCGCATCTCATGAAAGGCCTCCTGTACGACCCGCTCAAGGACTTCGATCCGATCACCGTCGCCGTCGCCTCCCCCAATGTGCTGGTGGTCCCGGCGGACTCGCCGCACAAGAGCGTGGCCGACGTGATCGCCTATCTCAAGGCCAATCCCGGCAAGATGACTTTCGCCTCGGCCGGCAACGGATCGAGCGACCACCTGACCGCCGAGCTCTTCTGGCAGCAGACCGGCACCACCGGCATTCACGTTCCATACAAAGGCGGTTCGCCCGCGCACACGGACCTGATGGGCGGCCAGGTCAACGCCTCCTTCCAGAACATCAATTCGGTCGTGCAGTACATCAAGGGCGGAAAGATGCGCGCACTCGCCATCACGAGCCCGAAGCGCTCGCCCGTGCTGCCCGATGTGCCGACGCTGGCTGAGGCGGGCGTCAGGAACGTCGAGGTCGCATCGTGGCAGGCCATCGTCGCGCCCAAGGGATTGCCGCCCGCGCTGCGTGACAAGGCCCATGCCGCCTTCGTCGAGGCGATCAACGACCCGAAGGTCAAGGAGCAGTTCACCTCGATCGGCTTCGAGATCGTGGCCAACACGCCGGCGCAGTTCGCCGAGTTCCAGCAAAAGGAATACGCACGCTGGAAGAAGGTGATCGAGACCGGAAAGATCACGATCGATTGACTCACCCCAGGCTCGCACCGAAAGCAACCGCCACATGACCACCATGACGCCCTCCTCCGCCAACGACAGCATCACCTGGGTCCGCATCTCCTCGTGCTACCTGCCGCTTGCCAATCCGATCAGCGACGCCAAGGTGCTGACCGGGCGCCAGAAGCCGATGACCGAGATCGCGATGCTGTTCGCGGAAATCGAGACCCGCGACGGCCACCGCGGGTTGGGCTTCAGCTATTCCAAGCGGGCCGGAGGACCCGGGCAGTTCGCGCATGCGAAGGAGATCGCCCCGGCCCTGATCGGCGAAGACCCCAGCGACATCTCGAAGCTGTGGACCAAGCTGTGCTGGGCCGGCGCGTCCGTCGGGCGCAGCGGCATGGCCGTGCAGGCCATCGGCGCGTTCGATGTGGCGCTGTACGACCTCAAGGCAAGGCGCGCGGGACTGTCGCTGTCGAAGCTGCTCGGCTCGCAGCGCGACTCGGTCCAGTGCTACAACACATCGGGCGGCTTTCTGCATACGCCGCTCGACCAGTTGCTGGTCAACGCGGCGGCATCTCGCGAGCGCGGCATCGGCGGCATCAAGCTCAAGGTCGGTCAGCCCGACCGCGCGCTCGACGTCAAGCGCGTCGAGGCCGTGCGCAAGCATCTGGGCGACATGCCGCTGATGGTCGATGCGAACCAGCAGTGGGACAGGCCGACCGCGCAGCGCATGTGCCGCACCTTCGAGCAGTTCAATCTCGTCTGGATCGAAGAGCCGTTGGACGCCTACGACTTCGAGGGCCACGCCGCGCTCGCATCGCAGTTCGACACGCCGATCGCCACCGGCGAGATGCTGACCAGTGCGGCGGAGCACGGCGAGTTGATCCGCCACCGCGCCGCCGACTACCTGATGCCCGATGCACCACGCGTCGGCGGCATCACGCCGTTTCTGAAGATCGCGGCGCAGGCGGAGCAGGCAGGCCTGAGCCTCGGCCCGCACTTCGCGATGGAACTGCATGTGCACCTCGCTGCGGTCTACCCCACGGAGCCGTGGGTCGAGCACTTCGACTGGCTCGAGCCGCTCTTCAACGAGCGACTGGAGATCCGCGACGGCCGCATGCTGGTGCCCACGCGCCCCGGTCTCGGGCTGAGTCTCAGCGAGCAGGCCAGGGGCTGGACACGCGAAGAAGCCGAAGTCGGCAAACGTGCCTGAATCGGCAGCGCCCGAACGGCCATCGCGGTCAACAGCCGATCGCAGCCTGCAGCTTGGGTGATCGCGACGAGCGTCGAGGTGAGGGGTCTAAGAGCCTCTCAGGGCCCGACAAAGGAACATGGCCAGGTTGCGTTCCAGTTCGTCCCCGCGCGCCGCATCCGCCTGCCCGCTCGACAGGATGGCGATGCGATTGCCGGGCGCAGCGTCCGTCACCGCGGGCATCACCGTGCCGACCATCAGGGTGTAGCGCCACACCCATTCGGCGCGCGGCACGCGCTTGTCGGTGAGGCACAGGGCATCGATGAACTCAAGTGCGAAGGGATCCATGTACTGTTCGTACACGCGCCGGGTCATCTCGCTCGGATGCAGCCTGTGCTGCAGGACGAAGCGGGCGAACAGGCCCCCGTTGATGCCAGGCTCGAAGCAAGGCCGGATGAGGCAGGCGACGAGATCCTCCAGCTTCAGCGCTTCGCCTTTCGCCTCTGCCGACGGGGGCTCACGTGCGGGTCGGTCTTGAGGACAGCCTGTACCTCGGGCCAGGTCGAATGGCCGAGAGCAATACCCAGCAGGTGTCGAAGATTCGCCGAATCCTCGAGGAACTCGGTGACGAGATCGCCACGCCCGGCGAAGCGCGCAGCCTGCTGGGCCTGAAGGGCGCCACCAAAGTCGCATTCTGAAAACAGAGTCCGCTCATGCCGCGCCAATTCATCGACTTGTCCATCTACCTGGAGAACGATGTCGTCGTGGTCGTGAATACGCGTGCCGGCGCCCGCTATGGTCACCCCGACTTCGTATCGTCCGGGTGCGGCATGGGCTACGAGGCCACGATGTACTTGCTCGAGCGCGGCGTTCGCTTGACGGGAACGGACGCATGGAGCTGGGATGCGCCCTTCGTGCATACCGCGGAAAAGTATGAGAAGACGCGCGATGCGTCCTTGATCTGGGAGGGCCACAAGGCTGGGCGCGACATCGGGTATTGCCACCTGGAGAAGCTTCACAACCTTGAGGCTCTGCCCTCCTCGGGTTTCTACATCTCCTGCTTTCCGCACAAGATCCGCGCCGCGTCGGCGGGTTGGACGCGGGCGGTCGCCATCATCGATGACCGGCTCTGCAGGGTTGAGCCCGCATAGGGCTCGATCAGCGTCGGCCGCAGACATGGCTCGCAATGGGCATCCTCGTGGACGCAGTGAGAAGCGTGAGCGCTCGGCTGCGTATGGATCAGCGGAGACCGGCCGCCCGCGCCTCAATGCAGCACCTCATCGGCGTATGCTGGACTCAGGACACGTTGAAGGAGTTGGCGATGCTCTATACCTACGTCAATGAGGACGAAGATAAGGATCCGGTCGGCCCGCGCGATGCACTGGAGTTGTTCAAGCAAGCGGCCGTGGAGGTAGGACTGATCCGGGCCGGCGATCCACTCGACCAGAACGTGGTCGACTTCGCCAAGCTGGTCGTGGAGATGTGCGCTTCGATCGGCGACAACTACATGCAGCCGGAGAGCGCAGATGGAATTACTGTCGGCGATCGCATTCGAGGAGACCTCCAGGCGCGCTGACGTCGCGTGCTTCAAGTCTCAGCCGTGGAGGATCGCAGCGCGCCGCTGCACGGCGCTGGCGATCTCGTGAGCATTGCTGTCGAAGCGCAGCGGCGACGATTGCCATGCCCGCGCTCATGCGTGAGCAAGGCGACCCTGAAAGCCCAGATTGCAGTGGCGGCCCGAGACGACCCGACGAGGCGAGGGAGGTGTCATCTTCTCCGAAAGATGCTCTCTTGCCGCTTCTGGGGAAGGTCCTCCAGATCGTGAGGAACCGTCGGGGCGAAAGCAGAAGTGGCGCCAACGCCTGCATCACTTTCGAAGGTCCACGATGCAACCCTGAACTTTGTTCCTTCCTCAGGCCAGACCATCACGCAACAACCATCCTTCAGCTTTGCTTTGACTTGCTGGAGCGCGTCTTCCAGCGCGTTGAACCCTGTCGTGGCGTCATTGACCTGGTCGGCGGGAATTGGAGACTTGATCATGTTGGTTGTACTCCCTGCGGCTCAAGGCACAGGAGTTGAAAAAAGTCGAAATGATGGGCGGCAGCCCTGCCCCATCGGCAAGACGACGTCCGCAGCCGATGTAGGAAAAGAGCGTGCCTCGCCGCGGCCTGACCGACAGTCGCCAGGGCCTCGATGTGGCGAGCGGCCTCGGGCCCCTCCTTGCGTGCCTGGAAGGGTCTGTTCAGCGCTAAGCGCAACGCTCGGCCAGCGCTGGCCGACATAAACCGCCATTCGGCGCCTCGCATCCGCCGTTTGCATCGGTATCTCTCCCCATGAATGGGGACCTCCGCGGGCCTAGGCTGGAACAGAGTTTGCAAAGCGATGGTCGGCCGTCGGGGTCGGCCCCCAATCAACCTGAAGGACGGCAAGGAGCCACACAGGAAGACATATACGAACGAACCGCGGGAGACGAGAACATGCTCAGTGCACGACACAAGGCCCAGATCCTGGCCAGGGCTGGGGTCAAGGTCCCACCCTGTCCGACCCCGCCCGAACCCGGCCGAGGGATTCGACAGCGACAGACCCAAGGCAGCGCGGGCGGCCAGCGTCAGGCGACGAATGAAGTCGGCGAGCCCGACACAGCGTGGCGCCGGCAGATCGACATCCTGTATTCGCAGTACGCCGCGGAGCGGGCAGCCAGAAGTCTGCGCGAGGCAGAAGAGGCGCGACTGCTCCAATCTCTTCGGCGCACGGGCGAGAGGTAGCGCACCTGCTGCACCGGCAAGAGGCAGCGCGACACATTGGGGTCCGCGACCGCACCGGTGACCCGCTGCGGCAATCGCGCCCCGCACCATGGTCGCGCACGACGGCGACTCGAAGACCGGCGCACTTCGCATCGGCGGGGCGAAGGCCTCGGTCGCCAGGCTCAACTCCGCCGCGAGAAGCCGGCACCTCGCGGCGAGCCGCGGATCACTTCGCTCGGCACTTGTTCCCACACCCGAAGTGAGGCTAGCCTGACAGGAGAGGCAGCTGACCGAGTCGATACATGGGGCACCCGTATCTCGGAGAAGAAATGGCTACCAAACCGCGAATCCGGGCCCTCCCGCCGGCGTTGGTCAACCCGAAGGGGGAGGCAGAGCAAAGCAGCACCTGCGCGTGTTCACGCTGGCCAGGGGCTCGCCAAGCTTCACATCGTTGGTCGATTCATGCTTGAACGCGCGGACTCCTCTGCCAGCATTCGTGCTGCGACCACTGCCACCACGAGCGCGACCGCCAGTGCGTGCGCCGTGACCGACGGCAAAGACCTGTCGCAAACGCAAGGGCGTGATGGGCGAAAACCAGCTCGTGGGTTGCGCCCGCCACGCCTTTCGCTGGCAGCGTGGAAGCAGTTCCTGCAAGTGGCCAAGCCCTTCTGGTTGGGCGACAAGCGATACACCGCATGGATGCTGCTCGCGGTACTTGTCGCTTTGATGCTGATGGACACCCAGCTGGCGGTGATACTCGTGGCCAAGACCGGCGAGCTGACTTCGGCGCTGGCGGCGCAGGATTCGGATCGCTTCTGGAAAGCAGTGCATGGCAGCCTGGTGGTGCTGGCGATAGCGGTGCCGATCTACGCCATCTACTACTACATGCGCGATTCGTTTGCGAACCAATGGCGCAAGTGGCTCACGGCGCGTTTCCTGGATGGCTACCTGAACCAAAGGCGCTACTACCATCTCGGGACTCATCCCGACATTGACAACCCGGATCAACGCATCGCGGACGACATCAACACGTTCACCGGTCGCAGCATCAATTTCCTGCTGATCCTGCTGGGTTCCGTGATGCAACTGGTCGCTTTCAGCGCCGTGCTCTGGGGCATCAGCAAGCTCCTCGTGGCGTTTCTGGCGATCTACGCCATCGTCGGCACGGTGGTGGCACTGTGGATTTTTGGCCAGCCTCTCATTCATCTGAATTTCTGGCAATTGAAGCGCGAAGCGGACCTGCGCTTCGCTCTCGTGCGCGTGCGCGAGAACGCCGAGAGCATCGCCTTCTACAGAGGCGAGGCGCAGGAACGCGCACAGATCGATCGACGTTTTGATGAGGTCTATTCGAACTACAACAGGCTCATCAAGAAGCAGCGCAACCTGAATTTGTACCAACGTGCGTACAGTCAACTCACGTTGGTATTGCCGGTCGTCATCCTTGCCCAATCCGTTTTGAGCGGCGAACTGGAAGTCGGACGCGCCACGCAGGCAGTTGCAGCCTTCGCCGCAGTGCTGACGGCCGTGACGGTGATCGTCGACAACTTCGAATCGCTCAGCCGCTTTGTCGCTGGCATTGGTCGGCTCGATACCTTGGCAAAGGCCGTTGCATTGCCGCAGCTGGGCAAGTCCCGCGCAAAGGACCCCGCCAAGCCGCCCTCACGCAAGGACGAGCACATCAGCTTGCACGAGGAGGGACAGGGCCTGGTGATCGAATCGCTGACGCTGCATACCCCAGGCTCCGGCCGGGTGTTGATTCAGGACCTGCAAGTCGAGCTGAACGCCGGCGATGGCTTGCTGATCACCGGGCCCAGCGGAAGCGGGAAGAGCAGTCTGTTGCGAGCCATCGCCGGGCTTTGGGATCACGGTTCCGGAACTGTGCGCCGCCTGCCTCTACAAAACGTGCTGTTCTTGCCCCAGCGGCCCTACATGCCCGTTGGCAATCTACGGCAGCAGATGTTGTATCCGACGCAAGAGAACACGGACGTGACGGACGATCGTCTGCAGGAAATCCTGGCGGACGTGCAGCTTCCGGATTTGCTGGAGCGCGTGGGCGGCTTCGATGCGGTTCAGGACTGGGGAAAGGTCTTGAGCATGGGTGAGCAGCAACGCCTCTCGTTCGCTCGCGTCCTGGTTCATTCTCCTGAGTTCGTGATCCTGGATGAGGCCACGAGTGCACTCGACGACGCGAACGAGGCGGCCCTCTATGAGCGCTTGAAACACGAGGGCCTCACGCTGATCAGCATCGCGCACCGGGCAGCTGTCATTCCGTTTCACACCCAGGTGCTGCGGTTCGGCGGTGATGGCAGCTGGGAATTGCAGGACACGGCGTCGTTTCTTGCTATGAGCCGCGATCATTCGAACACGCGTTTCGCCGGAAATCCGGGTTAGGCGGAGAGATGCCATGAAGACCCAAGAATGAAACCTGGCTGGCGGCAATCAAGAAACCGGACTCAAACCGACAGGACTTCCCAGGCGAGCACCTCATTGCCACGAATGCTCGCCCCTTCGTGCACCTTCGAGCTTCGACAACAACGAACGCTGCGCGCCACGTACTCGCATTGGAGTTGCATCGCATGCGTGCGGCGGATGCCGGTCGCCCACGTGGACGCCCGGCTCGCGTTTAGTCGTCGACCTGCCATGTGCCCCGACTCGGCGGTTGCTGCATCGGCGATCGTCAGGTCCTGTTCACCGCCACTTGAGCGCCGCGCTACGAATGCGGACTTCGCCCAGGTAGATCCGCAGGAGCTTGGAGGCCCTGCTTCTGAGTGAGCGCGCGTAGGCCAGTTCGGCAACGGTCGCGAGATCGTCGCCTTCTACTCGGCAGGCTCTCTGAAAAATGGATTGCTCGGCGGCGCGCGCCGCTGATTCGGCCTCTTGCCAACTGACGAAATGGGAATGCAGAGCTCCGCGCATGGACGCACCTCGCGTATCGAGTGCATCGACAAGGCTGATTGAGTTGACTCTGCGGCTTGGGTGCACCAAGGGAAGCCGCTCAGGACGTATCGACTTGGCAGGCGAACGAATGCAATCTACCAGTTCCGGCGCACAGGTGCCAGCGGAGCCTTCGGTCGGCGCAGCGTTTCTACCCGCCAACTCAGCAGGCTATCGGCTCGTGATTACATCGAGCGCACACGCCCCATGTATACTGGCGAGATCACTGCGGCTTGCTTGCTGCCGCAGTGGTTGCTTGACCTGACTGCAAACGCGCAGCTCATATTCTTCCCGGACAGCCCTTGAAGATGGTCAGTCTTCATTCGGCACGCTCCCCGTCGGTCCAGCCACATCCATCGGACCGCCCTCTCATCCGATCTCCTGAGCGACCCGCTTCCCACGAGGGATCAATGTCGTTCGGCCACGGGCCGTGGGGCCCGCTTCTACATGCAAAACAACACCATCGCGGTGGGCAAGTACCTTGTCACGCCGCTCACGAAACTCATTGGAGCCAATGCGTATGCCGCATCGGTTTCCCTCCGCAGAGGCATGCACGACCGGGTTTTCCGGCTGTTGCCGCGCTTCACGAGCGAATCGCAAGCCCTTTGCTACGCGCTCGACCAAGGCCGGCTCATGGCAGCTCACAACCAGCAATCGTGAACGTCTCGTACCTGCTGCTTCAACCCAGGGAGGCCGGTGGCCAAAGAAGAACTCATTGAAATGCAGGGTCGAATCGAAGAGGTTCTACCCGATTCACGCTTCCGCGTGGTCCTCGACAACGGGCACATGCTCATCGCCTATACCGGTGGCCGCATGCGCAAGCACCGCATCCGCGTCCTCGCGGGTGATCGTGTATCTCTGGAAATGTCGCCCTACGATTTGACCAAGGGCCGTCTCACATTCCGGCACCTGGAGCCGCGTGCCCCAGGGGCTGCCTCCGTCGCAAGACGGCCACGGCGTTGACGCCCGCCCCCAGCGCGTTCTCACCCCCTCAACCTTCAACGCCGGTTCAGCACACAGAGCCGGCACAGCCATTCAACTCAAGGCACTTATGGAAAACAAACTCTACGTCGGCAATCTCTCCTACTCGATGCGCGACGACGACCTTCGGCAGCAGTTCGCTGCGTTCGGCCACGTGGAAACCGCCAAGATCATGATGGAGCGGGATTCGGGCCGCTCGAAAGGGTTCGGCTTCGTCGAGATGGCAACGCCCGCCGAAGCGCAGGCCGCTATCCAAGGCTTGAACGGCAAGGAGATCGGTGGCCGCGCGCTGACGGTGAACCTGGCCCGTCCCATGGAGCAGCGAAGCGGCGGCTCGTATCGCAGCGGCGGCCGCGGATACTGACCCGGGGCCCTGCGCCCTGCCCGGATCGGCCCGTCGAAAACTCGACCGGCCGGGCCACCCGGCTTGTCCGTGGATGGCCTCAGTGCTCTCCGGAAGGCTTCCGCTGAACGGAGCCCGGGTCGGGAAATTCGGACTCGAGCACTTCCTGACGCAACCAGCGGACGAAAGCCGCAACGCATTCATCGGATGCGCGGTGGTCCGGCAGGAAGACCGCGTACGAATGCGTGCGCTTCTGCAAATGGCGATGGACGCGCGCAAGTTCCCCGGTTCGCAGTTCCCGTTCCGCAACGAATGTCGGAACAAGTCCCGCGCCGAGTCCGGCGCGCACCGCTTCGAGCAATGTCGAGAACAGGTCGAAGCGATGACCCGCCAGGGCATTGGCGGGCGAACGCGCGAGCCCCGCATCCGCGAACCAGCCCTGCCACGCCTCGGGCCTGTTCGAGAGATGCAGTAGTGGCACCCGGCGGAAGTCGCCGGCCGCAGCAGACTTCGCGAACGGCGCATGCGGGCTGCACACAGCGACGCAGGACTCCTCGAATAGCGGCTGGGATCGCGTACCGGGCCAGATGGCGTCGCCGTAGTGCAGTGCGACATCGAACTGCGGCTCGCCCACGAAGAGCTTGTTGGGAAACTCCCTGACCGTCACGCTCACACGCGGCTGTTGCTGCAGAAACCGCGCAAGACGTGGAAGCAGCCAGCGATCGGCCAGCACGGGGACCACGCCCACCACCAGCGATATCTCGCCTTCCCGCAGCGACATGAGTTCCATCATGTGCGTCTGCATCTGCAACAGGTCGCTGTCCACGTTGGCGCGGAAGCGCTGACCCACTTCCGTCAGTGACACCCCACGCGTGGTGCGTCGAAGCAGCTTGACTCCCAGCTGCTGCTCCAGCTTCTGCATTTGCTGGCTGAGTGCGCTATGGGTCAAGCACAACTCTTCCGCGGCCTGGCTGAGGCTCTGGTGTCGGGCGATGGCACTGAAGATCTGAAGCGCCCGCGTCGAAGGGAGGTGGCGTGGCATTGGGCTGTTAGCAAAGCTTTCAGCTCGCCAGAATAAACCGAAGCGGACCGGCGCGTGCAATCCCAGAATTTGGGTCTTGCCTGGAGCGACCCCAATGCCCTTCCCTCGCCTGCCCCGCCTTTCTGCCGCCTTCGTCTGCATCTCGCTCGCCGCATTGCATTGCGCCGCGGCCGACCCCCCGTCCTCGCCGGCTCCGCCGGTCGAACCTGCTGTCGATCAGGCGATCTCTCGCCTGCTGGCCGCTCCGGCTACGCAACGCGTCATGCAAGCCGTGAAGGCCGATCACGAGCGCACCCTCGCCGACCTGAGGCTCCTGACCGAGATCCCCGCCCCGCCGTTCAAGGAGAAGGCACGCGCCGAGGCTTTCCTTGCGCGCGCCAAGGCCCTGGGTCTGGACGCGCACATCGACGCCGAAGGCAATGTGATCGGGGTGCGCAAAGGCACCGGCCGTGGTCCGCGGCTTCTGGTCTCGGCGCATCTCGACACCGTCTTTCCCGAGGGCACCGACGTCACGGTGAAGATCCGCGACGGCAAGTGGTTCGCACCCGGCGTGTCCGACGACACGCGCGGCCTGACGGTGCTGTTGTCGTGGCTCAAGGTGCTCAATGACCTCAAAGTGCAGACGGTCGGCGACCTCGTGTTTGCGGCCAACGTGGGAGAGGAAGAGTTGGGTGACCTGCGTGGCATGAAGGCCATCTTTCGCGAGCATGGGGACATCGACGGCATGGTGGGCCTCGAGCCCGACCCCAGCGGCTCCATCACCACGGGCGGTGTGGGCAGCCATCGCTACGAGGTGACGTTCAAGGGGCCAGGCGGACACAGCTACGTCACTTTCGGCCTGCCGAGCGCGATCCACGGAATGGGGCGGGCCATCGCGAAGATCGGCGATGTCCGCCCGCCGGCCGACCCGAAGACCACCTTCACCGTGGGTACCGCCGGCGGCGGTACGGCGGTCAACGCCATCGCCGCCGAGGCGCGCATGGCCATCGACATCCGTTCGGCCGATATGAACTCGCTGCAGGCCACCGACCGCCAGGTCATGGCCGCCATTGCCGCAGGCGTCGCCGAGGAGAACGCACGTTGGGATTCCAATACCCTGAGCGCCTCGACCCGCTTGATCGGCGATCGCCCTGCCGGAAGCACGCCGGCGGATGCGCGCATCGTCCAGGCCGCGGTGCGCGCGAACACCGCCTTCGGCCGCTCGGCTCCCAAGCTGATGCCGAACAGCAGCGATGCCAACGTCCCCATGTCGCTGGGCATTCCGGCCGTGATCCTCTCCAGCGGAGGCGAATCCGGCGGCTGGCATAGCAAGGGCGAATGGTGGAACCCGGCCAACGCTTGGGAGGACGCGCAGGTCGGCCTCGTCACGATTCTTGCGCTCGTGGGTGTCCACGATGTCACGGAGCCTCTGCTGGCTCGCCGCAAGTAAGCGTATCGGCGCGCCGCTGTCTGGCTCGACCGACCCACGCGACGCATCCTGCGCCGCTTTCCATCTGCTCCGGGAGCTTCATCATGAATTGGATCTACAAGTTCTTGCCGTGCCTCCTGGCTCTCACGATGGGATGCACGGCCGCGGCCGCGGACAACTATCCCAGTCGAGCGATCCGGCTCATCGTGCCGTTCCCGCCCGGCGGGGGCACGGACACGGTCGCTCGCGTGGTCGCCGCCAAGCTCACGGAGCGCTGGAACGTGCCCGTGACGGTGGACAACCGGCCGGGCGGCAACACGGTCATCGGCGCGGACATGGCCTCGAGGGCAGCGCCCGACGGGTACACCCTGTTCCTGCCGATCGACTCGACGCTGGCGATGAACCAGAGCCTCTATACCAAGCTGCCCTACGACCCCGTCAACAGTTTCACGCCGATCACCCTGGCGGTCACCATGCCGATGGTGCTGGCAGTCAACCCTTCCGTCGGCGCGCGCAATGTCAAGGAACTCGTCGCCCTGGCCAATTCCAGCCCCGGCAAGCTCGCCTACGCGCACGGCGCGCTGCCTGCGCAGGTCGCCGGCGAAGCGTTCAAGGCAGCGGCCAAAGCGGATCTCGTCGCCGTGCCCTACAAGGGCAGCGGCCCGGCGATGACCGACGCGGTCGGCGGCCAGGTGCCGGTGATCTTCGATGCGCTCGGGCCGGCCATGGCGTTCGTGAAGTCCGGCAAGGTCCGTGCGCTGGCGGTCACCAGCGCACGCCGCTCGCCGCAATTGCCCGACGTTCCCACGCTGGCCGAATCAGGTCTCACCGGCATGGACCTGGTGACCTGGATCGGATTCGTGGCGCCTGCCGGAACGGACAAGGCCATCGTGACCAAGCTCAACACGGAGGTCACTCGCATCCTCAAGCTGCCCGAGACCATCGAGACGCTGGGCTCGATGGGCATGGAGGTCGTCGCCAGCACCCCCGAGCAATTCGGCCAGACGATCAAGGATGACGCCGTGAAGCTCGGAGCCGTCATCCGCGCCGCCGGTATCAAGCTCGATTGAGCACAGCGCCGCAGCGGCGCTAGGGTTTTCGATAGCAGTCCACGTGGCCAGCGGATCCGTAGAAGCGAACGGATGCCGCGCACGAGGGTTCGCGGTCTCCGGTTGTCCATCCATCTGCAACAGGAGTAGCTCATGAACACCTGCCTTACGCGTCGCGCAGTGCTGATCGGTTCTCTGGGAGGAAGTGTGGCCCTGGCGGGCTGCGGCGGAGGCGGCGGCGGCAATCAGTGGCTGGGCGCGCTCGCGCAACCGAGCATCGCGCAGGTCGTGGCATCCCGTTCGGATCTCAGCCTGCTTTCGGAAGCCATCGGCAAGGCGGATCTGACGAGCACACTGTCGACGGGTGGACCCTACACGCTGTTTGCTCCGAACAATGACGCATTCACGGCGCTGCTCGGAGAATTGGGGACCACGAAAGACGCGCTGTTTGCCGACAAGACGCTCCTGGCCGCGGTCTTGAAGTATCACGTGCTCAACGCGGCCGTTCGCAAGGCGGACATTCCTTCCGGCAAGGCGATCGAACCGGTCGGCGGTGGATTCTTCAAGATCGAGGCACAAGGCTCCGGTGCACGCATCACCGATGGCCGCAACCGCGTCACGAACATCATCGCGACGGACATCCCTGCGCTGAACGGTGTCGTTCATATCGTCGATCGCGTCCTGCTACCTGCCAACAAGGACATCGTGCAAACGGCGCAGGCCGTTCCCAGCCTGAGCATCCTCGTCGAGGCCGTGGTCGCAGCAGGTCTCGTCACGACTCTCAAGGGGCCCGGGCCGTTTACGGTATTTGCGCCATCGAACGACGCCTTCGTCGCGCTGCTGTCCGAACTCGGCATCACCAAGGACGCACTCCTGGCCGACAAGGCGCTGCTGACCAAGGTGCTCACCTACCACGTGCTGCCAGAGCGGGTCCTGAAGGCCGAGGTTCCGATCAACGCTCCGATCGCGACCGTGCAAGGCCAGAGCATCATCATCAACAGCAGCCTGCAGATCATCGATCAGCGGGGGCGGACATCAGGCATTTCGGCAACGGACATCTTCACCACCAACGGTGTGGTGCATTTGATAGACAAGGTGTTGCTGCCCGCTTGAACCTGAACCGCGCACTGACCTCACACGGCGTGGCCTCGAAAGCGAGAAGACGGGGATCGAGGAGTAGTGCAAGGTCCGAACAGCGAGGCGTCCTCCCTGGACACGAGGAAGACGAATGGCTGGAAGCCGAGCGCTTGATCGACGAGGATGCCGGCGCGGCATGACCCTGGGCCTCGACGACTTTCCGCCGGCTCTCAAGGATCTTCCGATGAAGTGGATTTCGAAGGGTCTCGCCGACCCGAAACCTCTTCATCGTCGCCGACCCGGTGCCCTTCGACGACCGACCTGTTGTAGACCGCGTCGAGCACGGGCCCGCGATCGGTGTCCTCGCTGGTCACGGCGTCGTGGTGCGCGATCTTTCCGATCGCTTCCATCGATGCGTTGTCAGCGGCCTGGCTGCTGGCGGATTCGTCGCGCTCGTTGGGTTGCTGGGGCACCGGCCTTTGCAGGCCGCCGCCGCTGGCCTGCGACCAGTGCGTTTCGCCCTGCTGGACCGGCCCCTTCCTCGGGCTGCCGCCCTTGTGCTGTGGGTCTGGATTTCTGGGTTTCATGATGTTCCTGTCGTGCGAACCGCCAGTCTGGGCGCGGGTCGCCGCGCTTGCATGTAGTCCAAGACCCAGCTACTCGGTACGCGAAGCCGCGCGGCGCCGGGCCGTTTGGAAGCGAAGGGGAATCACGTGCCCGCTCATCGCCGACGGACCGCGCGCCGAGGGAACGCATGAACGTTGACGCTGCCGTCGCGGCGAGCTATGTCGATTCCTTTCGCCTGCCCTGCCCACGCTTTGCCGGATGCACCGCCGCCGGGCGGCACCTGGCGCATTCCGCCTCTGCAGTACGGACGACCTCGGCCAGATCGATCTTCGCCTTGGCGAGGCACCGCAGGCGCTCGCGGACTTCATCGGGTGAACGGCCGCTTCCCAGAGAGACCCTGTTCATGAACTCGCCGCCCGCCAGGAGATCCGCGTGGCCGAAGACGAGGCCGCGCGCACATTCGATTTGCAAGTCGACGCAGACCCCGCGATAGCTGAACGATTCAGCCGGCATGTGCTTCATGGCGGCCTCCCTCTAGTGCAGGAAGCGGGAAGACAGGGCTGCACCGAGCCTGGCCTTCCATGAGGACGGCGCAGCGGCCGCCCCTTCCGTTGGCCGGCCGGGCAACTCGAAGCGGGCGAGTTCCTCGCGCCCCTTGGCGGTAATCGCCAGCACCTGGGCCGATTCCATTCCCGCTGCGCCGGACGGGCTCGCCGCCTGTGGCGTCAGTGCGATCACCAGGCCCGCTGCGCGCAGCAGCTTGACCTTGTCGACCTCGTCGGGCGCGTAGAACTGCGCCGGCAGAGGTGAAGCAGACAGTCTTCTCAGCAAGTCGATGGCCATGTCAGGTTCTCCTTTCGCTCGATGACCAAGGAATTTGAGCGTTCACGAGATAGGTCCACGCTCCGCCCTTTCAAGAGGGCCAGCCGCGAATCTCGCCTGCCGATGTTTGTCTTCAGCCGCGCGGTTTCGCGGAAGACGCGCTGGAACCCGTCCGTCTGTCGCCGGCCGTCCTACAGAACGGTCGCCTCGACGACCCTCTTGATTTTCTGCAGGGCACTCCTAATTGCCTGCCGGATGCGCTGGAGGCATCTCCGGCGTTTCTTTCAACCCTGAATTGGAGGTTTCGCCATGTACCGATCCCTGTTTTCCCGCGACATGTTCGCCGAGATGGATCGCCTGCAGCGCGAGATGCAGCAGGCCTTCGATCTGTCTCCCAGCATCCGTGGCTTCGGCCGGGGAGGCTTTCCGGCCCTCAACATCGGCAGTACGCCGCAGGCCATCCACATCTATGCGTTCGCGCCCGGCATCGACCCGTCGAAGCTGGAGGTCCAACTCGACCGCGGGCTGCTGACCATTGCAGGCACACGTGAAAGCTCGCTGCCCGACAAGTCCGCCAGCACCGTGCACATCGATGAGCGCTTCGCGGGCTCCTTCCGCCGTGTGCTCACGCTCCCCGAGGACGCGGACCCCGAGTCGGTGGACGCCAAGTACACGGACGGCGTGGTGCACATCACGGTCCAGCGTCGTGCTTCGGCGCAGCCGCGCCGCATCACCGTCCAGTAAAGGAGAAGGATCATGAACGACATCAAGACCACGAATCCCGGCGCCGATCAAGCGCAAACGCCAAAGGGCAGGACGAACTACAGCGACGCTGCCCTGACACCGCCCGTGGACGTCGTCGAGGATGCCACCGGCATCACCGTGTTCGCCGATCTGCCGGGCGTCTCGCGCGACAAGCTCGATCTCCAGATCGAATCGGACACGCTCACGATCGAAGCAGAAACCGCGTTGACGGTGCCCGAGGGCCTGCAGTCGAGTCACACGGAGGTGGGCCTGGCGCGCTTTCGCCGCGTCTTCACGCTGAGCAGGGAACTGGACGCCGAGAAGGTCTCGGCCCAGCTCGCGAACGGCGTGCTGACGCTCCGGATTCCCAAGTCCGAGCGGGCGCAGCCGCGGCGCATCGATGTGCAGGTCGCCTAGTCGCGAGGCCAGTGCCTGGGCTGCGTGGAACCACGGACCGAGCGCATCGATCTGCCGGCGCGGCGCTTGGGAACTCTGGCTTCGTCATGGCTGCGGCTTCATGCCACCGCGCCGGCCCGCGTCTCGCTCACGTAGCCTTCGAGCTGCGCGGCGCGGATCGCCGCGGTGTGCCCCGCGAGGATGCGCGCGCGGGCGCGCTCGCCCGTCGCGCGGCGCACTTCCTCAGGCAGTTCGCGCAGGAGATGCAGCACCTCGCCCGGCGTCTCCGCCAGGAAGATTTCGCGGCCGGGCTCCAGCAGCGTCTCGATGCCGTCCCAGCGGTCGCTGATGATCGGCGTGCCGCATGCGGCGGCCTCGAACAGGCGCACGCTGGGCGACCAGCCCGCCACGACCATGTCGTCGCGCGTGACGTTGAGCGTGAAGCGCTGCGCGTTGAAGTAGGCGCGGTGTTCCGAGGTCGGCAGGTGCGCGAAGCGGCTCACGTTCGGCGGCCAGGTGTCCTGGTCGGTGTACTTCGCGCCTGCGATGTTGAAGCGCCCTGCCCGCCATTGGCGCGCGGGCGCGAGCAGCATCGCCTCGACGCGCGGCTGCCGGTCTTCGCTGCAGGTGCCCATGTAGCCGAGATCCCACGCGGGCTCGCGATGCTCGGGGTAATACAGCTCGGGATCGGCCGCGCAATAGAGCGCGCGTGCGGCGGGCGCGCCGAACTCGTGCTCCAGCCGCCGCAGGATCGGCCCGCCGGTGAACGACAGGTAGAGGTCGTAGCCGGCGATCTGCCGCGCGCTGAGATAGACCTCCGCACCCGGCGGCGCATTCTCCAGCCGCGCGAGCGTCACGGGCGTGTCGATGTCGTAGAAGGCCACTACGCCGCCGGCCGTCTCCTGGACCCAGTCGCCGACTTCCACGCCGTCGCGCACGAAAGAGCCGACGATCACGAGGTCCGCCTCGCCGACGTCGCTCGCGTGCCACCGCCGGAGCGTCGCGGTGTCTTCGTAGAGAACGGTGCGTCCGAAGGACGGATGGGGCATGTCCCGGTAGCGGTCGAACCACGGCGCGTCGTACTCGAGAAAAAGCACGTCGTGCCCCCGCCTGACCAGCTCGCGCATCAGTCCGCGGTAGGTGGTGGCGTGGCCATTGCCCCACGACGAGGTGATCGACAGGCCGATGATCACGATGCGCAGCGCGCCGGGGGAAGGTTCGTGGGAAATCATGCGAGGGCCTTCGTCTTCCTGGCCGCGTCGGGGCCCTCCGGCAGCGCTTCGACCTGCGCCGCGCGATGAGCGTAGGTGTGTTGCGTCTCCCGGCGCCGGTTGCCCAGCAGCCAGCGGTAGGTACGCAGATAGCCGTCGGCCATGCGCTGGGGCGTGAAGCGGCCGGCGCGCAGGCGGGCCCGCTGGCCCATCGCCGTGCGCAGTTCCGGTTGCTCGATGAGCCTGGTGAGTGCCTCGTGCAGCGCGTCATGGTCGTCGGGCGGCACGTACAGCGCGGCCGCGCCCCAGATCTCGCGCAGGCTCGGGATGTCGCCGAGCACGAGCGCACACCCCGAGAACGCGGCTTCCAGCGCCGTCTGCCCGAAGGGCTCGTAGCGGGCCGGCAGCGCATAGATGGATGCGGCGGCGAACTGCGCAGCCAGCGCTTCGGCCGTGAGTTCCCCCAGCGGCTCCACGCCATGAAGCTGCCGCCGGCCGCCGCAGGGATGAACTGCCGATCCGGACACCCGTACCGGCCACGGCAGGTAGGGGGCGACCGCTTCGAGCGCCGCGAGGTTCCTGGCGTCGTCCCACAGTCGGCCGGCGGAAAGGATCACCGGCTGCTTGCGTCCCGCCGCGAAGGCCGCGGGATCGCGCCCGTTGTGAATGGCCGCGCCCTGCCAGTGCGCGCCGTAGTGGCTCGCCAGCGAAGCGAGCATGCTGCGCGTCGGCGCGGCCACCAGCGCCGCGCCTTCGAGCCCGGCGGTCACCGCGCCGCGGTACGTGTCGTATCGGCGCGGCGCCCCCGCCCCCCGCACCGCCTGCCACCACGAAAGCACGCACGAATGCGCCACGACGAGCTTCGGCGCGCCGAACGGCAGCGCGCCGAAGCTGAACTGGTTGAGATGCAGCACGTCGGGACGCACCGCGCGCTCCAGCGCCAGCAGCCACTCGCCGGCGGCGCGCACGTCGTCCCACGGGTCGTCCATCCATTCGAGCCGCCATGCGGACTCGTGCAGGTCGAGCGACGGGACGCACGCCGCCGCGGCCCGCTGATGCGGCGTGAGCCGTGCACCGAGGCTCGCCAGCGTGACGCGCACGCCGCGGCGACCGAGCGCGCCGGCCAGTTCCAATGCGTGCGTCCACACGCCGCCGACGCAGTCGGCCGTCATCAGGACATGGAGTTCGGCGTCAGCGGCCATAGATCGCATCCACCACCGACGCCACCTCGACCTTCTCTTCGACGCCGAATATCAGCCCCCGCCGGCACCGACGTTGATGGTTCATCCAGGTCCTCCAAGCATGCTTGCATCGGAACGGAGTCGAGCTTCGTCCCGGTGCGACGCCGAAGCGAAAGCGCAACGCCCGATGTGCTGTCGGAGGCCGCGCACACTCGGCCGCGGTGCAAGTGACCTTCAAGCAGTGGTTCCCATGAGTTCCGCCATCAATTCTTCCTTGCGAGTCGCAAGCTCCTCGCGCATGGCGACGAGGTCCAGCCCGCGCGCGGCGCGTGCCTTCACGAAAATCTCGTTGCGTTCTTCCTTGACATGGTGGTCGATGTACTCGCCGAGAACGGTCACCTTGGCATCGAACATGTCGTCGACGTCCGTGGCGCCCTGGATTTGGGCGATCAGGTCCTTGGCGCTCGCGTGCTCGACGTTGGCCTCGTCCAGCAGGTCGGTTTCCTTGATGGCCTCGCGCAACGCGGGGTAGAAGATCTCCTCCTCGATCTGCGCATGGACGGTCAGTTCGGTGCAGATCTCGTTGGCGAGATCCCGCTTCTTCTGCGATGTGCTCGCGCCTCGCGACTTGGCGAGTTCGTCGTAGGCCTTGAACAGCTTCTTCACGTTGCGATGATCGGCATCGAGAAGGGCGCACGCGTCGGGTTCGGCTCGTTTGGTGGTGGGCATCGGAGACTCCATTTGGGTTGTGGGGTCCACAGCCTCTGGCGTGCCTCACTCCTGTTGCGTAGGAACTTGACGCGAGGCCGCGCCAGCATGGGCGGACCCACCGCGTCGCAGGGCAGTCCATTCGTCGCACTGCTGCCCCGGCCGTCCGGAAGTCCACGCCTGACGGTGAGGCGGCCCCTATGCGATCGCGCGGATGGGTGCGGGGACCTCGGGCGAGAGTTCGCGCGCGAGATGACTCAGCGTGCCGCGCTCAGGACGCGGAAGGAAGCTCGTGGCGCCGTCGTCGTCAGGGTTGGCCGGTCAGGGCTTCGGTGCGGCCGGCAGGTCGGGCTCGGTGGTGACCGCCGCTGCCGCTTCGCGAAGCGGTGCGATGAAGTTGACCAGATCGAGCTGCATCGGCCTGGATGGGGAGGAAGCCGGCCGCGGCGGCGCGCGATAGGAGGTCACGGCACAGTTCGGCACGTCGCCCTGCCGATCGATCTCCAGGATCTGCTTCTCGCCCATCTGCTCGAGCAGGTAACGCGTGCAATTGACGATCACCTGGTGCGCCACGACCAGCACGCGACGGTCGGGATATTCACGCGTGACCATTTCCAGCAGGCTGCGCAATCTCAGGATCACGTCGCACCAGCTCTCGCCGCCGGGCGGACGGAAATAGAACTTGCCCACGTGCACCCGCTGTTCGCTCAATTCAGGATGCTTCTGGCGAATGCCCAGCTTGGTCAGCCGATCGAGGATGCCGAACTCCTTTTCGCGCAGGCGCTCGTCGATGCGCAGCTCGATGTCCGCGCTCGCGGGCTCCGTGTGCATGGCGATCAGGCGCGCGGTCTCGCGGGCACGCTCGTAGGGAGAACAAAGCAGCACATCGGGGCGCTCATCTGCCGGCAGCGATCCGAACCATTTCCCGAGCGCCACGGATTGCTCCACACCAAGCTCGGACAGGGGCACGTCGATGTCACGCCAGGCCAGGTCGATCATCGCCAATCCCCCCTCCTCGGCGGCGTCGCGCGCCACATTGCCGGCGCTCTGTCCGTGGCGGACCAGCCAGAGCATGCTTGGCCATCGAGTCTGCATGGGACGCATGTTCCCGGGGCATCGGCATGCATCACAGCCGAGCCAGTTCCCGAGCGGCTGTAGGCCAAGCACGATGGTTGAGGGCGCGGAGCTTCGGCACAGAACGGCGCGATCGGATGCGCGCGGCACCGCGATGAGCGCCTGCCGGCTGCGGCGACGCACGCGAACCGGTCGGCGCGCACCTCTCGGGGCTTCGCGCTTCCTTCCTACGCCGAAGGCGAGCGCGCGGGCCGAGCCTTCGTCAGCCGTGTAGGCGGTGGAGGACTTCCTGATGTTCCATCCTTTCTTCAAGGCCGTGCTGCAGCGTCCTGACCTGCTGGTGCAGCACCTTTCCAACCACGTCGCGCTGATGAAGGCCGAGGCGGCGGCCACCGGGCGCTCGCTGGCGATGAAGGGGATTGCCGCGCTGCTGGCCGGGCTCCTCCTCCTGCTGGCGCTCGGCTTGACGGGCGTGGCCGTCATGCTGGGATTCGTGCACGCGTTCCACGCGGCCCTCGTGGCCGTGCCGGCGGTTGCATGGGGACTTGCGTTGCTGAGCCTGGTGCTCGCCATGCGCCGCAGCACGGCTGCACAGGCGCAGCGCGAAGTGATGAGCGAGATCGAAGCCGATCTGGCCGTGCTTCGCGACGTGAAAGAAGAGCGGGACGAGCGAGAACGACCATCCACAGCGAGCGCGGGCCGGATCGGCGCATTCGCAAGCAGCGCTGGCGGCACCGGGCTTGCCGGTCAGGATGCCCATGCGCTGAGCGCCGACGGCCGCGCACGGGTTGCCTCACCCGCGAAGACCGCCGCCAGCGCACGCGGCGCGGCCACTTCGAGCTGGTCATAGCGGCATGCGGCGGGAGGCTTGTCGAAGCGCCACCGCACGAAGACGGCGGCATGGCGAAAGCGCGGACCCTGCAGATGGTCCTAGCGCACTTCGCACACCCGCTCGACGGTGCGGCGCCCTGCATCATTCCGACACCTTCATTCGAAGCCCTGTTGCTTGAGCCAATCGCCCGGCGTCGGCTGCCACAAGCGTTCGTTCGCGGAAAGCCTGTGGATGAGCCGCAGTCGATCAGCCACTGTCCGGGGGGGTCTCTTCGCCACGTTGAGTCCGTCCAGGTAGGTGCGCAAGGCCGCGGATGCGGCTCTGCCGAGCGCGGCAGTCGCTTCGTACTCCGTGGCGCTGGGCCATTCGCCATTGCGGGCGTCCGCGCCGAACAGTCGACCCAGAAGCCGGTACTGCGCCACAAGGTACTCGACTCTCGCGCGATCGTAGTCGCGTCGGAGCGCGTCGATATCCGAGGAAGCGGGCATGGCGAAAGCATTCAATCAGCCACACGGCCAGGACGTAGGACAAGACCTCGTCCATCGCGCCGCACACAACACATGGGTGCAGCTTGAACCTCGTGAGGACGCGCGGATCCACTGCACGGAAGCCAGTTTTCCGGTGCGAGCACACGGAGCATTCCTACGACCGCGACGCGCGGGAAAGGGGATGCTTCGTTCTTGCCGGCGGCCTCGCAGGGTTGCTCCGGTCAGGACAGGCGTGCCCCGCTGCGGGCTGCGATGTCCGAAATGTTCGGGGTCATACGGCACAGTCCGGCGGGATCGGGATGAGATCAATTTCTTGTAGTGCATTCGGCGTTCTGCTGCTTTCCGCCGTTGCGTTCCACGCCCAGGCATCGGGAACGAACAAGGTATGCAACGGACGAAAGACCGACGTCGTCTTCGCCGTGATCCATGAGGATTCCGACGATCCGGATGCCCGATGCGACCTCCAGGGGGCCCGGTGCCACGTGACGCTCCAGGGCTGGTACACCTTGAAGCCGGGCGTCTGCACGGAGGTCGCCGTGGGAAGTCGATGGGAATCCCTTCTTTCGATCTTCGTCAAGGACGCTGCGGACGGCCGGTACAGACCGGAGGCGTTTCCGGTCAACGAGAAGTTCGACAAGGACAGGAGCGAGAAGAACTCCGGCGTCGTCAACGTCAACGTGTGCCTGCCTGTCGGACCGTTCAGGAGACAGCTCCCGGGAACGCTCGCGCCGCTGGTGAATCCAGTCGCGGCATGCGGGTCCGGCGAGGCGTTTCATCCGATCAACTACGTCATGCGAAGCGGGCCGGACACCCACGTGGTCCTCACGGTGAACTAGGTCGCTCTGGGAAGGCGCCAGATGACGCGTCCCACACGATCCGGTGCTTCATTCCCACACCTTTGCCGTGGGACTCGCGCAGGCTGCCTAGAGGCTGGAAATGTCCATGATGGCGCTCGACCCCACGCATGCAAGACCGTCGCTCCTGCGGCGACATCCGGTGCTGTCCACCGTGGGTGCACTTCTTGCACTGCTGGTCATCTTCGTTCTCCTGTTCGACTGGAACTGGGTTCGGCCGCCCCTGGAGCGCTACATCTCGAAGAAGACCCAGAGGGAGTTCCGCGCGTCCGACCTTCACGTCAAGCTCGGGTTCACGCCGACGATTCGCCTGCGCGACGTGTACTTCGGAAATGCGGCCTGGGCCAAGGATGAGCCGGCCATGGCGAAGATCCAGGCGCTCGAGTTCTCCGTCTCCCTGCGCGACCTGCCGGAGAAGATCCTGGTTCCACGTGTCGCTCTCACGCGGCCCGAACTGGTGTTCGAGCGTCTGCCGGACAACCGGAAGAACTGGATTCTGTCGGAGCCCTCCGACACATCGCCCAGCAAGCTGCGCATCAGCACCCTGTCGGTGGACCACGGTCATCTGCGCTACCTCGACCACGGCGAACCCTTCACGCTCGACATTCAGGGCAGTACCTTCGACGCGGCCTCGCAGGAGAAGGTGCGCGACGCCAATGCACTGCCCTCCAACGCCCGGTACACGACACAGTACGACTTCAAGGGCAGCTATCACGACAGCGAATTCCGCGGCCGCGCGCTCACCGGCGACGTGCTGAGCTTCCAGGAGTCGGGCGTGCCGTTTCCTCTGCAAGGCACGCTCGATGCGGGCACCACGCGGCTGGCGGTGGAGGGCACCATCGCCGACGCCGCCAAGATCTCCGCCATCGACGTGGAGTTGCGCATCGAAGGCCAGACGCTGGCGAACCTCTATCCCTTCCTGCTGCTCCCGCTGCCGGCCTCCCCGCCCTATTCGCTGAGTGGCCACCTGATCCTCAAGGGAAACCGCTACACGATGGACGACCTCAAGGGCAAGATCGGCTCCACGGACGTGACCGGTCACGGCGCTTACGTCGACAAGAAGCCCCGGCCGCTGCTGACCGCGAACCTGCACAGCAAGCTGCTCAACATGGCCGACCTCGGGCCACTGGTCGGCGTCCAGACCAAGGAGACCGGCGGCAAGCCCCAGGCCACGCAGGCCCAGACCCGAGACCGTCCGGCGGCCAAGGCGCAGGAGAAAGCCGCGGATCCGAACCACGTGCTGCCGGCGGGCACTTTCGAAGGCAGCCGCTTGCAGAAGATCGATGCCGAGGTCGATCTCGTCGCAACCCGGCTCGTCGTCCCGCAGGCCCTTCCCCTCGAAAGCCTGAAGGCTTCGCTGCGCCTTCATGATTCGATGCTCAAGGTCGACCCGCTCGACTTCGGGTTCGCGGGCGGCACGATCGCTTCACGCGTTGCACTGGATGCCCGCCAGCCGACGCTCAAGTCGGACGTCCGCGTCGACCTGCAACGCATTCGCGTCGACAAGCTGGTGCCCGCGAGTCCGGTGGTTGCCAAAGGCGCGGGCAGGCTGGGCGCCACGCTGCATCTGACGGGCACGGGCAATTCGATCGCGGATGCAGCGGCGAAGGCGAACGGACGCATCGCCGCGACCATCGTGAACGGCCGCATCTCCAACCTGCTGGATGCCGCCAGCGGCCTCAACGGGGGCAAGGTGCTCACCCTGCTCGCAGGCGGCGACAAGGACATCGTCGTCCGGTGCGGCGGCGTCGCCTTCGATGTCAAAGGGGGCCGGGGCAAGAGCACGCTGTTCCTCATCGACACCGAGCAAACCCAGGTACTCGGCAGCGGCGGCTTCGATCTCGAGAACGAGCGCTTCGACCTCACGGTGGCGCCGAAGCCCAAGGAGTTCGGGCTGCTGTCGTTTCGCACGCCGGTGCGGCTGCACGGCAGCTTCAAGCAGCCCGAATTCCAGATCGTCAAGGGTCCGCTGGTCGCGCGCGCCGGTGCCGCTCTCGCGTTGGCCGCGGCCACACCGCTGGCTGCTCTGGTCCCTCTGATCGAGACGGGACCGGGCGAGGACAGCAACTGCGCCGATGTCGACCGAAACGTGAGAGGCGCCGTCGAGCAGGCGGGCACCAAGCCGAAAAGCGTTCCACGCAAGTGAGGAGGCCATCGTGCACCCCAGGCATCTCTACGATCTGTGCCGCAAGGCCGTGATGGCGTGGATCGACGACTATGCGCCGAGCATGGGCGCCGCGATTTCCTACTACACGATCTTTTCTCTCGCGCCCCTGCTGATCATCGTGATCGCCATCGCGGGGGCCATCTTCGGGCGCGAGGCCGTCGAGGGCCAGATCATCAGCCAGATCGGCGGCCTGGTCGGCCAGGACGGCGCGTCGGCTGTTCAAGGGCTGCTCCGGGCCGCCAGCGACACGGACAAAGGCCTGGTCGCAGGAGTCATCAGTGGCGTCGTGTTGCTGGTGGGCGCCACCAGCGTCTTTGCCGAGTTGCAGAGCGCGCTCGATCGCATCTGGCACGTTCCCGAACATGAGAAGCCCTCGGGCATCTGGTCGGTGCTCAGGGCGCGGCTGCTCTCGTTCGGGTTGATCCTGGGCCTGGCCTTCCTCCTCATGGTCTCGCTGATCGTGAGCGCGGCCCTGGCCGCGTTCGACACCTGGTTCGGCGGACTGATGGCCGGATGGGAGGTCCTGCTGCAGGGATTGAACCTGCTGATCTCCCTCGGGATCATGACCTCGCTGTTCGCCATGATCTTCAAGCTGATGCCCACCGCGCCGATCGCATGGCGGGACGTGTGGATCGGCGCTCTTGTCACAGCCGTTCTCTTCGAGGTCGGCAAGCTGCTGATCGGCCTCTATCTCGGCAAGAGCGGCGTGACCGAAGCGTTCGCTGCGGCGGGCTCTTTGGTCGTGCTCGTTGCCTGGGTGTACTACGCCGCGCAGATCTTCCTGCTCGGCGCCGAGTTCACCAAGGCGTATGCGGATGAGCACGGATCGCTCGCGGCGAAACGAGCCCGGCCGAGCGAAGGCGCGGCCGCCGCGGGCAGCAGGGAGGAGACGGGGCCGCGCCCGGCGGCAGCCGATGTTCCCGACTACGCCGGCCTGGCGCGGGCGGCGAACGCGCAGCAGGAGGTCGATCACCGCGTGACGCTCGCCAGCCGGCGTCTCGCGCGCCAGGTGGTGCTGCTCGCGACCGTCTCGCTGACGGAAGCGATCATGCGCCGGAAGATCCGGCAGAAGGAAAAAGCAGTGCGGCGTTTGCGATAGCCGAATCCCGCCGCGAACCCCTCATTGCGACAAGGGCCTGGAGCCGTCGGCCGGCAGGACGATCGTCGAATCGCCATCCGGCGAAGTGACCAGGTCCGAATCGCTCAGGGGTGGCCGTGATCCCTGCGGGACGACGATGGTCGCACGGCCACCGGGCGAGATGACCTCGGTGCTCGGAGGAAGCCCTCTTTGCGCCCGATCCCACGCCTGTCCGGCATCACGGACGCAGGCATCGCGCTCCGGGCGCGGCAGGTTTCCCTCGTTGCATGCCGCCATGGCGCGCTCGTAGCGCTGCATCGCGGCATCGATGTCCTGTTGCGAGTAGGCCGCCGTGCTCGCCGCCACGGCGGCACACGAGATCACGGCATAGCTGCAGCGAAAGATCATGGTGCATCTCCTTGGCGGGCTGCGGCGAGGTGCAGGCACGCTACCACCGCATGGTCACGGCCAGCAGCCCACCGCTCAGACCGATGTCCTGGATGGGCCTGCCACTCTTCATCCGATAGTCCAGGTAGCGCCAGCCCGCAATGACGTCGCCCCACTGGAACGCATACCCGATGCCGGTCATGGCCTGCCAGGTGGAGTCGGACTGTCCGGTGCCCACGTCCAGGTAGTAGGGCAGGAACCAGCGCCGGTCGCCGCTGAGTGCGACGCGACCCTTGATGCCGACGATTCCGTCCCAGTTGCTCTGGCTGGTCTCCCGCTCGCCGCCACGCAGAGGCGGCGCCACGGTGGCGACGTTGCCCGCGAGCTGCCAGTCGAGCGTCTGCCTGATGTCCAGAAGGCGCACGCCGAACAGGACATCCAGGGTCGCGCCCGGTTGCGCAATGGCCCGGTAGGTGCCCGCCAACGTCCACAAGGTCGCCTTCATGTCGAGGCTGCCACTCGCAAAGGCGCCGGCAGGCAGTCCGAAGTCCCCCAGGCCGAAACCGCGAATCAGCTGCTTCGAGCCGCCGAGGTCCACGTAGAGGATGTCGGTGAAGGCGCCCCAGCTCCCCCGTCGCGCCTCGAGCGTTCCCATGAACGTGAATTTCAGGTGGTCGATGATGGCCGACGTGTCGACGGTGACGTTGCTGGCGAACCCCGGAAAGCTGGTCGTGCCGTGAAGCTTCGGCAGGTAGCCGTAAAGGGACGCTTCGAAGCGCCATTCGTCCGCAGGAAGTGCGGTGTCGAGCGTATCCGCCGCGAACGCGGGGATCCAGGCCAGCAATGACGCTGCGATGGCGCTCGATGCCGCGCGGAATCGCGGCGTCGGGGATGCGACGGTCACCACGGTCGACACCCTCAGGGCTGCTGGACGACGTAGACGAGATTCGGCCCGTTGAATGCCGCGCGGTAGTAGGTACTTCCGCAGCGCTGGTATTCGACGCCATTGAGCGAGGTCTGCCCGCACCCTGGCGGCAGCGAGGTGACGATCGTGCCCACCGCTGGCGCACCAGGGGACGCAGGCGGCGCCGCACTTCTTGCGGCTGCGGCCGCTGCGGCATTCGCCTGATTCGCCATCACGGCCGTCGTCGCCACGGCTGCCGTCGTGGCTGCTGCGGCGGCGGTGGTCACTTCTGCGGCTCTGGCCACCTCGGCGGTGCGGGCCACCTCGGCGGTGCGGGCTACTTCAGCCGTGCGGGCGACCTCGGCGGTCCTGACCGCTTCGGTCTCCCGGTACGCGGAGCGCCGCGCGACGCCAGCGTAGCTGACAGGTGTCGCCGGGCGCCCGACGATGGCTTGGGCATTCGGGATCAGTTGAAGCCTCAGTGGTCCTTCTCCCGGGGCGTCGAGCGCCCACAGAACGGCGGACGCAACGCCGATGCCGAGCGTCTTCAGGATTGTCTTCATGGCATCCGTCCTTCCGGCTTCAGAAAGTCGATCCGCTTCGCATCCTTGGGCGGCGCGAAGGCGAACAGCGAATCGGGCACCTTCGGATCGAGGTTCCAGCGGTTCAAGGTCACCGCAAACTGCGGCATGCCCTCGACCCGCCTCGTGGTGATGACGTACTTGCGCGGAAGCGGCCTGTCGCCGTCCTGGACCCAGACCTGGAAGTCGACTTCCGGACTGCGGAACGCAAGGTGCGTCGTGCTCGCGCCGCCGATCACGCTCGTGCCGACGACCATCGCCCCGACCAGGTCCTGCGTGAGCCGTTCGAACGCGTTCGTGGCCAGGAGATCGGAGGCCGGCGCAACGATGTCGAGCCGATCCCGTGCAAAGTCGAGCGCCGCATCCAGCGTGGCGGGTGCGGGAACCGTCGCGTAGCGCCTGTTTGCCAGGTTGAAGAGCGTCAGCGATGCGCCGTCGTAGTAGAAGACCTGGTCGACGACTTCGCCCCTGCGCTCGGCCCGCAGCCGGTCCGGCCGCCGGATGGTCGCCGTCGCCGCGGTGTCGAACTGCAGCTTCTGGCCCGTCGTGAGCACGACTTCCAGCGTGCTGTCGCTGTCGACGCTGAAGTGCTTGAGACCGGCAAGGTACTCGGTCATGCGCCGCAGCAACTGGGTCGCGTGCGGATCGATGTCGGAAGACTGCGCGCCGGCCGGCTGCGCACCGAGGGCCATGACGACGATCGATGCGATCGCCGCGGCGCAACGCACGAGTTTGATTGACATGGTGCCTTTCCTTTGCCTGGTGATTGCGTGCCCGTTCAAACCGCCTTGGCTCGCGGCGGAACCCACGAGCCGTCGATGATCGATGGCGGCTTGTCCTTCGGCCAGTAGAGACGCATCATCAGGACGAAGCCGTCCTTCGGCGCGGGCAGCCAGTTCTCCTCCTTGTCCGGCCCTGGCGACTCGTGCTGGATGAAGATATCGACCGAGCCGTCGGCGTTGGCCTTCAGCTTGTTGCGCTGGCTGACCGTGTAGCGATTGATCGGGTTCGGCACGAAGAAATAGTCCGTGCCGTACATCGTCAGCGACCAGAAGCCATTGACCGGCGGCAGTTGCCCCTTCGGGAAGTGCATCACGTACTTCTTGGAGCCGTCGTACTTCTGCAGTATGTCGGGCCCGGTGGAGGTGGGATAGACCGCATCCTGGGGCCGGTTGGCTCCAAGGCCGATGGCCGTGACCAGGGCTCGCTGGATGTAGTTGGTCCCGTAGGTGCCCGCTTTGGTGGTGAACGTCCAGCCATTCTTGAGACTCAGGTCGCCTGCGAGCACACCCTTCTTCATCCAACCCATGATCTTTGCCTGCGCCGGCTTCGGCGCCTCGGCCAATCCCTTGTTGACCGAATCGCCGAGCTTGGCGGCATCGAAGTCCTTGCCCGGCACGATGCCGATCTTCGCAAGCTTGGCGACCATCGCGGCATCCCCCGCGAGCGGCGGATTGGTCTTGAGCAACTGCGCGAAAAGCGCGAAATAGCTTGCGGCATCCATTGCATCGACCTGGTCGCGCACTGCCGTCTTGCTGTCGACGCTCGGGTCGACGGTGCCGGGCGGCGGCGTGTACGGCTTCCCGTAGGACGACAGCGGCGTCGCCGTCATCTGGTCTTGCAGTGCGTGGACTTCCGCGTAGTCTTCCGGCGTGCCGGTGCAATAGATCCGGCCGAGCATCCACACCATACCGGTGGGCGACTTGTACTGCTTGACGCCCGACGGCAGGCTTCCCTTCCAGCCCGGACCGGTGATGGCGAATTTCTGCGCCCCCGTGCCAGTGGTGCGCTTGCCCGGAACCTCGAAGACGTTGGTCCAGCCGTCCAGCATCGGCAGCAGGAAAAAGCGTCCCTTCATGTCGGGCGTGGAGATGATCCAGGGTTCCTTCGCCACATCCAGCCAGATGATGGTGTAGAGCGTGTCGGCATTCGGCGCCGTCACCGCATGGTTGTCGACCGCCGGATAGTCGCGCAGCTTGAGGAAGTGGCCCATCGGAGCCCTTGCTGCTTCCGGTGCCGCAACGTTCGTCAGACTGCGGCGGGTCAATTCCATCGTGACCAGCGGATAGGCATAGATGTAGGCCTCGATGGCGAGGTCGCGCGCCTGCCGCGCCTTGATATCGCCCTTGAGGGAATCGACGCTGTCTTCGACCTCCCGCTTGAGGTCGAGCATCAGGCCGTCGGCCGCGCGGGCGACCCCCGAACTGCCCAAGGCTCCAAGGGTCATGGCCAGGCACAGGTTGCGCCGCGTTGCGTTCGTGTCCATGTCTGATTCCTCGTTCGTTGTGAATTGGATGGGTTTCCCCTGCCGGCTCGCAACGGACCTGGGAAGCACTGACCCGAGTGCATCGACCGGCAGAACGCACTTTGGATGTCCCGGCGAACCCCGTCTACTGCCCTTTAGGGAAGGTGCCGGCCCCTGAACAAGCTGGCCAGCGGGCGCCTCTTTTTGTGAGTGCGCCTGGTCTGATCTACATTTCGAAGTTGCCATCGCTGCAGTCGAACCACGAGAAGAAAGTTCGCGGCATCGATGGCACGGCGAAGAAGAATTTCGGCGCCAGGGCGCCGAACGAGGAGGACGAAATGCATTCGCAATCGGCGAGATGCCGATCCTGTTTCTTCGAGGCGGTCATCGCGCGTGCGGGCAAGCACGGGTCGATCGGAGCCTGCGGCAAGGTCAGGCCGTGAGCTGGGTCACTTTCCTGTGGGCGATGGTCAGCGCCGCGTGCCTGACCTTGGCGGCAGTGCACCTGCCGGTCTGGCTCAAGGATCGTTCGGCCTGGCCCAGCTTCTTCTTCGCGATGCTGTGCGTATCGACCGCGGGACTGGCGCTGGGCGAGCTCCAGATGATGTACGCCCAGACGCCCGACGCCTATGCCGCTGCCCTTCGCCTCGCCCATGTGCCGGTCCTCGGGCTCTACGTCGCGGCCATCGGTTTCGTCCGCAGCTATTTCGGAACGGGCCGGCCCTGGCTCGGCTGGCTGGTCATCGGGCTGCGAACCGCCACCCTGCTGCCCAACTTCTTCACCGGCCAGAGCCTGAACCTGGCGACCATCTCGCACCTCGAAGCCTTTCCGCTCCTGGGCGAGAACGTGTCGGTGGCGATCGGCACGCCCAATCCGTGGATGGTGCTCGCCCATCTCTCCGCCTCGCTGATGGTGCTCTTCGTTCTGGACGCGAGCATCGGCGCGTGGCGGCGCGGCGACCGGCGAACCTCCCTCACCGTCGGCGGCGGGTTCGTCTTCTTCGCCCTGGCCGGCACCGTCCAGAGCATGCTCGTGTTCTGGGGCGTCATTCGCATGCCGATCTCGGTCAGCCTGCTTTCGCTTCTCCTCGTGATCGCCATGGGATACGAGCTGAGCCGGCATGTGCTGCACACGGCCAGCCTCGTCCGGGAACTGCGCGAGAGCCAGGAACGCATGGCGCTGGCCACGGAGGCGGCCAGTCTCGGCATCTGGATGTTCGACTTCTCGCGCCGCACCTTCTGGGCGAGCGCCAGGATGCGCGGCCTGCTGGGGTTCTCCCAGACCGAGCCGTGGGACCTGGACCGCGTGCTGCAGCGCGTGGACGAGGAAGATCGTGCCGTGGTGCGCCAGGCACTGGCCGAGACATCGCAGGGCGTGCCCAGCTATCACTTCGAATTCCGGGTGCACGCACCCGATGGGAGAACACGATGGATCGCGGCGCAGGGACAGATCGAGTTCGACGACCGGGGGCATGCGCGCCGAGCCCGCGGCGCCTGCGCGGATGTCACGGACCGCAAGGAAGCTGAGCATCAGTTGATGCAGCTGCGACTCGAACTCGCGCATGCCGGACGCGTGTCGGCGATGGGCCATCTGGCTTCTTCCCTGGCCCACGAGATCAACCAGCCCCTGGGAGCGATCCTTCGCAATACCGAGGCCGCATTGCTGCTGCTGCAGGCGCAGCAGCCGGACCTCGAAGAGATCCGGGCCATCCTCGCCGACATCCTCGGGGACGACCAGCGCGCAGGGACGGTCATCGACCGCATGCGCGCCATGCTTCGCCACAGCGCAATGGCGATCGAACCCCTGGCGGTCGACGATCTGCTCTCGGATGTCGCCGCGCTCGTGCGTCCCGATGCCGCGGCGCGCCATGTGCGCGTCGTCCTCGACATCGCGGACGACCTGCCGCCGGTGCTCGGAGACTCCGTGCACCTGCAGCAGGTGCTCCTCAACCTGATATCGAACGGCATGGACTCCATCGACGAGGCCGGACGCAAGGTGCGCCAGATCGTCGTCTCCGCGATCCGTGCCGGCGCCCGTAAGGTCGAGATCGCCGTGAGCGACAGCGGCGGCGGCATCCCGCAGGATTGCCTCGAGGAGGTCTTCGGCTCCTTCTACACGACCAAGCCATCCGGCCTGGGCATGGGCCTGTCGATCTCGCGCAGCCTCGTGGAGGCCCACGGGGGCCGTCTATGGGCCGAGAACCGATCGGAAGGCGGCGCTCGCCTGCGCTTCACGCTGCGCGTGCCGTCGGAGAACCCCGCATGAACGCCGTGCAGCCGATCGTCCACATCGTCGACGACGACGCCGCCTACCTCCGGGCGACGACGAGGCTGCTGCTGGCGAGCGGCTTCGCGGTGCAGGGCTACGCCTCCGCGAACGAGTTCCTCGCGCGGGAGGCGGGCTCGCAGCCCGGTTGCGTGGTCGTCGACCTGCAAATGCCCGGCTTGAGCGGCCTCGATTTGCAGGAAAGGCTCGCACGCAGCGCCAATCCGATGCCGGTGGTGTTCCTGACGGGCCAGGGCGACATCGCGTCGAGCGTGCGGGCGATGCGTGCCGGCGCCGAGGACTTCCTGGAAAAGCGCGCGCCGCTCGACGAATTGCTCGATGCGGTCCGGCGCGCGCTCACCCGCGGCGAGCAGGAGCAGGCGCTCAGGGGACGCCAACTGGAGCTTGAGCAGCGCATCGAATCCCTCTCCGCGCGCGAGCGCGAGGTCCTGGAGCACGTGCTGCGGGGACGACTCAACAAGCAGATCGCGGGCGACCTCGGGATCAACGAACGAACGGTCAAGCTCCACCGCACGTCCATCATGACGAAGATGAAAGTGCGTGCGGTCGCCGAACTGGCGCGGCTGGTGCAGGAGATTGGTGAGCGCAAGTCCGGGGCGGGCTCATGAAGCCGCGCGCCGGATGGCCTCGACGACCTCGGCACCTGGATCGTTCTTGCGGAAGTAGCCGGCGCAGCCGAGGCACAGCGCAGAGGACCTTGTCTCGGCATCGTCGAACGCCGTGATGAAGATGAAGGGAACCCCCGCACCTTCCGTGCAGAGCCGCTTCGCCAGATCGAGTCCCGACATCCCGCCGAGCTGGACATCGAGCAGCAGGCAATCGAAGCGCGAATCCCTGTCGGCGAGAAAGGTTTCGGCCGATTCATAAGTGTGCGGCTCCATCCCCGATGCGCGCAGATACCGTCCGAGGGAGCGGCAAAGGCTGGCATCGTCGTCGACGATGGCGACATGGAGGCAGGGGCGATCGTTCATCGGGGGATGGAAGATCGACACACTGTGGATGTCGGGGCGAGGGCCGTCTACTGCCCTTTCGGGAAGGTGCGACGACCGGGGTTCGATCCAATGCTCCCGCCGCGAGCGGCTTCGGCTACCATCCGCCGCCGGCGCGAACGGCGCCAGCCGAGCGGCTCACTCGTCGCGGATGCCGTTGCGCAGCACGCCGATGGCGTCCACCTCGATCTCGCAGACGTCGCCCGGCTTCATGAAGACCTGCGGCGTGCGCTTGTTGCCGACGCCGCCCGGCGTGCCGGTGACGATGACGTCTCCGGCCGCAAGCGGCAGGAAGGCGGAGATGTAGGCGATCTGCCGCGGGATGCTGTGCACCATCATGTCGGTGGTGGCGCGCTGCAGTTCCTGGCCGTTCAGGCGCGTGACGAGCGTCATCTTCTGGTCGGGCGCGATCTCGTCGGCGGTCACCATCCACGGGCCGAACGCGCCGGTCTTCCAGAAGTTCTTGCCCGGGGCCCACTGCGAGGTGTGGACCTGCCAGTCGCGCACGCTGCCGTCGTTGTAGCAGCTGTAGCCGGCGATGTGCGACCAGGAATCGGCCTCGGAGATGTGGCGGCCGCCCTTGCCGATGACAATCGCGATCTCGCCTTCGTAGTCGAGCCGCTCGGAGACGCGGGGGCGCACGATGTCCTCGCCATGCGCGACCTGCGAGTCGGCCACGCGCAGGAAAATCACCGGCTTCTCGGTCACTTCCTTGCCGGTCTCGCGGATGTGCTCGCCATAGTTCAGGCCGATGCAGAAGATCTTGCCGGGGTTGGGGATCACCGGCTGCAGCGTCACTTCGTTCAGCGGAAGGGTGGCCTTGGCGGCCGCGACTTTCGCGGATGCATCGAGGGCGAGGTCCGCGGCGATGAACGCCTTGAGATCCGGCGCGCGCCCGCCGTAGACCTCGCCGAGATCGACCACGCGGTCGCCAACGACGGCGCCGTAGCTGTCCTTGCCGTTGTATTGGTAGCTGATGAGTTTCATGAGGATTCCTTGATATCGATAGGAGGAGAGTGGGTCGGATCTAGGCCAGCCGACCTCCGATGCGCGTGGCGGCCTCGGTGATCAGATTGACCATCTTTTCAAGGTCGACGATCGCCAGGCGCGAGGTATCGAACACCAGGGAGATGGCGGCCCAGGCACCGCCATCGGGTTTGAGGATGGGCGCCGCCACGGCCGCCAGCTGCGGCTCCAGCTCGCCCTTGGAGATGTAGTGCCCCGCCTTGCGGATCGCCGCGTAGTAGCGCCGGAACTCGGGCCACTCGGCCGGAAGGCCAGAGCGCACCAGTTCCTCGTGTTTCGACTCGAAGACCTTCTTCAGCTGCGTCGAGCCGAAGGAGGCGAGCAGCACCTTCGGCGCGGCGCCCAGGAACAGCGGTCGCGGCCGGCCGCGTCCGTACGCGAGACTGGCCGGAGCAGTGCCCATTTCGCGATAGGTATCGAGCACCTGCACGCCGAACACGCCGGTCAGCACGCAGTCGAATCCGGTCGCATCGACCAGCTCCCGCATCACAGGCAGCCCGACCTTGAGCACCGGATCGGCGCGCCGGATGTAGTGGTCCAGCAGGATGATGCGCGGCCCCAGCGCGTAGTGCGAGTCCTCCACGCGCTGCAGCAGCCCGGCCTGCAGCAGGAGGCGCACATAGCGGTAGCTCGTGGGCAGCGACACATCCAGCGCCGCGGCGATGTCCTCCGCCGTGCGCATCAGATGGGTGTCGTCGAAGAGGTCGAGCACCCCGAGCATGCGCTCCAGACTGGACGTTGATGGTTCCGACAAGGAAATTCCCCGATGAATGATTCATGGCGCGACGGGGAGGTATTGCGAAATGCGATCCAGATCGGCCCCTGAACGCGCCACGCCGACGATATATCGGTCAGGGCGCAGTATCACGGCACCGGCGTCGTGCGAGCGCAGCCATTCCGCGAGGCTCGCATCCGGCCGGTCGATCACGATGGCGCCGCTGCGCTGCCAGAGCGATGCGGTGGCGGGCGACACCGCGGAGAGCAGCTGCGGGCTGCCGATGACGGCGCCGCGGCGCCCCAGCAGCTCGTCGAGCAGGCGGCCATCGTCCAGCTTCGGCTGTGGAAAGGGCCGCCCCGCGAGATCGGGCACGCTGGGATCGAAGGCGCCGGCGCCGAGGAGTTGCGGCGGCAGTTCGAAGATCTCTGGGCGCCCCGCCTGGAACTTCGCGTCGCGCTCCGCGGCGAGCACAGGGTCCGTCGTCTGGATGATGTTGCCCAGGCGCACCGCCAGTTCGATGAGCGCGCGCACATGCGGCTTGCGCTCCGACTCGTAGGTGTCGAGCAGCGCATCCGGTGCACGGCCCGACAGCACCGCGTCCAGCTTCCAGGCCAGGTTCGATGCGTCGCGGATGCCGGCGCACATGCCTTGCCCGAGGAAGGGCGGCGTCTGGTGGCAGGCGTCGCCGGCCAGGAACAGGCGCCGGTCGCGCCAGCCGTCGGCGACCACGGACTGGAAGGTGTAGATGGCCGCCCGCTCCAGGCTCGCCTGATCGCGGCGCACCCACGGGGCCACCATCTGCCACAGCGTGTCCGGCTGCACGAGCGCCTCGCGATCGTCGTCCGGCAACACCATGATTTCCCAGCGGCGGCGCTCGCCCACCACGTTGCAGTAGGTCATCGGCCGGCGCGGATCGCAGTACTGCACGGTGTAGGGCGGCAGATCGACCGGCTGCTCCAGCACCACGTCGAACACCAGCCAGGGCTGGCGAAGGCCGAGGTCGACCATCTCGCTCCCGATGGCCCGGCGGACGGGGGAACGTGCGCCGTCGCAGCCCACGACATAGCGGGCCTGCGCGGCGTGGCTGTCGCCGGATTCCGTCGAGCGATAGGTCACGGTGGCGAACTCGTCGCCCTGCGCCACGTCGACCACTTCGTGGCGCAGGCGGACACGCACCTGCGGGAAGCGCGCCAGCCCCTCGCGCAGCACGGCCTCCAGTTGCGGCTGGTGGAAGTAGTAGTTGTTGGCGCACCCATGCGGACCGGCTGCGGCCGAACCGCCGCGGATCAGCATCGTCTCGCCCGCGCCGTTGACGAAATGCATGCCCTGCGTGCCGGGCCGAGAGATGGCCAGCACCTGCTCGCGCAGGCCCGCGGCCTGGAAGATGCGCAGCACTTCGCCGTCGAAGTGGATGGCGCGCGGCAGCGGGAAGATGCCGCCTTCCTTCTCCAGCACCAGCACCGAACGCCCGGCCGCGCCCAGCAGGTTGGCGAGCGTCGCCCCGGTGGGGCCCAAGCCGACGATGGCTACGTCGTAGACCTCGGCACGCTCAGGCATTCTGGTCTTCCTGCATGCGGCGCGCGACCTCGGCCTGCCATTGCGCGCGGCTCATGAACTTGGGAAAGCGCCTGGCGATGGCCTCTGCCTGCGCCAGGATGGCTTCGTCCGATTGGCCGAGGTCGATCGCCTCGCGCAGCGGCTGGTCGCAGTACCAGGGCGTGTCCATGAAGAGTTCGAGCCGGTTGCCTTCGGGATCGCGGCAGTAGACGGACACCGCATTGCCGTGCGTCACGGGCTGCATGTCCGTCGCACCCTCGGCCAGCAGCCGATCGTGGAAGCGGCGGAGCGCGGCCAGGTCCGGCACCCGGAAGGAGATCTGGTTGACCACGTTGAAGGCCATGTCGGCCGGACGGCCGGTCGCCAGCACCAGTTGGTGATGCTCGCCCGGGTCGCGGCTGAGGAAGACCAGTTGCACCGGGCCGAGTTCGCCTGCGTCGGTCTGGGTGAAGCGCAGCGCCTGCTTGTAGAAGCGCGCCATGCGCGGCAGATCCGACACGTACAAGCCGATGTGGCTGAACCGCAGATCCGAGAGATGAGTCGCTTGCATCCGTTGTCTCCTGTCGAGAATGAAAGCCTGAATATTCGTCAAGCATGGACGAATATTATTGTTATTCTCATAATTTGACAATAGATAGTGTTTTCGTATGATCCAACCCCGTGCGACTGGCACGTATTCGCAAACGGAGACATTTCATGAAGTTCCTCAAGAGGCTCATCTCTCATTCCGCCGCCTTGGCCACCGCTGCAGGCCTGGCCTTGTCGGTGTCCGACGCGGCGGCCCAGGCCAACTACCCGACCAAGCCGGTGCGGATCATTGCCCCCTTCCCCGCGGGCAGCGGACCGGACGCGAATGCGCGGGAACTGGCGGCCGAACTCACGAAGATCCTGGGCCAGTCGTTCTATGTGGAGAACCGCCCCGGCGCCTCGAACCTCATCGGCACCGAAGTCGCCGCCAAGGCGGCGAACGACGGCTACTCGCTGTACATCGGCACCACGAGCTCGCTCTCGGTGCTGCCGCACCTGTACGGCAAGCTGCCCTTCAACGCCGAGCGCGACTTCGCGCCCATCAGCCTGATGGGCGTGCTCAACACGGGTCTCATCGCCCACCCCGGCGTCCAGGCCAAGGACGCGAAGGAATTGATCGCCGAGCTCAAGGCCAAGCCGGACTCCTTCTCCGTGGCCACGCAAGGCATCGGCAGCTACTCGCACCTGTCGGCCGTGTGGTTCAACAATGCGGCCGGGGTGAAGTCGAACCTCGTGCCCTACAACAGCCAGAGCCCCTACGCGGACCTGCTGGCCGGACAGGTCCAGCTCATGTACGACGGCATGCCCGCCGCCGCCACGAGCGTGCAGGCCGGCAAGCTCAAGTTGCTGGCCATCACGGGCAAGGAACGTCACCCCAGCTTCCCAAACGTGCCGACCTTCGCCGAGCAGGGCCTGCCCGACTACACGCCGATCGCGTGGCAAGGGCTGCTGGCGCCGGCGGGCACGCCCACGGCCATCCTCGAGAAGCTGAGCGCCGCCATGGGCAAGGTGTGCCAGTCGCAGGAACTGGCGAAGAAGTGGCGCGACTACGGCGGCGAACTGCGCTGCAACACGCCGGCCGAGTTCACCGCGTTCATCAACGCCGATCGCGCGATGTGGGGCAAGGTGATCCGTGCGGCGGGGGTGAAGCTCGACTAGAGTCGAGTCAGTTGCCGGCCACATGGTCCGGATGGCGCCGCTCCGGTGCGCGCCCGGCGCAGCCTTTGACGAATCTGGAGGTCTGACATGAAACCTGTGTCGCGCTACGCTGCTTCGTCCCGCTGGCTGCACTGGCTGACCGTGCTGCTGCTGCTCGTCATCCTGCCGCTCGGCGTCTGGATCGGCTTCTTCGAGCCGGCCGACGAGACCTTCAAGCTGCGGCTGTACAACGTGCACGAGAGCCTGGGCGTGCTGATGTTCGTGCTGGTGCTGATTCGTATCGTCAATCGCCGCCTCAACCCTCCGCCGCCGCTGCCGGCGGACATGCCGGCATGGATGCGGTCGGTCGCCCGTGCGAACCATATCGGCCTGTATGCGCTGCTGGTCCTGATGCCGATGATCGGCTTCCTTGCCACGAACGCCTGGGGCTTTCCCCTTTCGCTTTTCAATGTGTTGCCGATTCCGGCCCCGTTGGGCAAGGACGAGGCGCTCGCCAAGGTGCTGTCGTTCCTGCACTTGTGCGGGGCGATCGCGATCGGGCTGATGATCCTGGGACATCTGGCAGGCGTCGTGCACCATACCTTCATCCGGCGCGACGGCCTGTTGGGCCGCATGCTGTGAAGCCTCCCGCAACGGTTTGGCCCACGAGTGCGGGCCTGCGTTGGCGTCGCGCCGGCTTCGCGCTCGCTGTCGCAGGCACGGTGCTCGGCCTTGTCTGGTTGATGGCTGCGACGCTGTTCGTCGAAAGCGTGGATGCGACGGGCCTGGCGATGCTGCTGGCCTTCGCGGTCACGCTGCCCTGGACGGTGGTCGGATTCTGGAATGCGGCCATCGGCTTGACGCTGATGGTCGGCAGCCGCAGTGCGGCCGCCGTGGTAGCGCCGCAGATCCAGGCGGCCGACCCGCAGCAGCGCATCGAGACATCCACGGCGCTGCTGGCCTGCGTTCGCAACGAGGATGCGGATCGGCTCTCTCGTAATCTGGCCTGGATGCTCGAAGGCCTGATCGATAGCGGTCAGGCTCCGGCTTTTCGCCTCTACGTCCTGAGCGACAGCGACGAGCCCGAGATCGTGGCGGCCGAGGGCGGCATGATGTCCCAACTGCAGGCGCGCTTCGGCGCGGACATCTCGCTGCACTACCGGCGCCGCGAGCAGCGCAATGGCTTCAAAGCCGGGAACATCCGCGATTTTTGCGAACGCTGGGGCCCACTGCACGACTACGCGATCGTGCTCGACGCCGACAGCCTGATGACGCCGCGAGCGATGCTGAGGCTGGTGCGCGTCATGCAGGCGCAGCCCGCGATCGGCATCCTGCAGACGCTGGTGACAGGGCTGCCCAGCGCCAGCGCCTTCACGCGCATGTTCCAGTTCGGCATGCGGCTGGGCATGCGTTCCTACACACTGGGCGCGGCCAGCTGGCAGGGTGACTGTGGTCCCTATTGGGGCCACAACGCCATCTTGCGTCTGCAACCGTTCATCGCCCACTGCAAGCTGCCGGAGTTGCCCGGTCCTCCGCCGCTCGGCGGCCCGGTCCTGAGCCACGATCAGCTCGAGGCCGTGCTGATGCGGCGCGCTGGCTATGAAGTCCGCGTCTTGCCGGACGAGGACGGCAGTTGGGAAGAGAACCCGCCGAACCTGCTCGAATTCATCCGGCGCGACTTGCGCTGGTGCCAGGGCAACATGCAGTACCTGCAATTGCTCGCGATACCCGGACTGCGCCCGGTCAGCCGATGCCAGCTGCTGTTGGCGATCGCGATGTATCTGGGCGCGCCAGCCTGGCTTGCCTTCATGGTGCTCGGGCTGTGGCGTGAACAGCCCTTCAGGTCCGAACTGGGGCTCGCGCTGTTCCTCATGATGCTGGGCATGAGCGTGGCCCCCAAGCTCGCCACCCTGGTCGACGTGCTTTTGCGCGGTCCGTTGCGTCGGGCCTATGGCGGCGCGCCTCGCATCGCTTGCGGCTTCGCGCTCGATTTCGGCTTCTGGGTGCTCACGGCGCCGGTGGTGGCCGTCGCCACCACCGGATTCCTGCTCGGACTTCCCTTCGGCCGCCGCGTCGGCTGGGTTGCACAGCAGCGCGAAGTACGGCGCATCGACTGGCAGGTTGCGTTGCGCAGCCTGTGGCCGCAGACGGCGCTGGGCCTCGTGCTGGCCGGGGCGGTGTTGGCGCGGATGCCGGGTGCTCTTTGGTTCTGGTCGCCCATCCTGGTCGCACTGATCGGATCGATCCCGTTCGCCTGGTTGAGCGCGCACCCGGCGGTCGGCCGCTGGCTGGTGCGTTGGGGACTGTGTCGCATACCGGAGGAAGCGCCGACGGCATCCGGGCCCGGGCCTCTGGGCAGCGCGCCGGTGCCGTCTTCGGTCACGACGCCTGCCGTACCGGCGGCGGAATGAAGTCCTCGCCTTCACAAGTGCAGGTGCCGGTGCCCTAGCCAAGAGATTCGCTACGAATCGAACAGAAACGCTATATTTGGTCACCGCCACCGCACCGCTCCGCCCGCATGGACAACGACGAGGTCAGCCAGCTGCTGGTACGCATCGGCCGCGAAGACCAGGCAGCGTTTCGTCAGCTGTACAAGGCGTTCAGCCGCAAGGTGTTCGCGTATGTGCTCAACATGCTGAACGACCACGCGCGAGCAGAGGAAGTCCTGGCGGACTCGTTCTATGAGGTCTGGCGCCACCCTGATCGCTTTCGAGGCGAGTCGCAGTTCTCCACGTGGCTCATCGGAATTGCGCGCAGAAAGGCGCTGATGGTCCACCGTGCGCGGCGGCCCGACGAGGTGCACGGCGATCTCGACGACATCGCCGAGACCACCGCCGCCGACACGCCGGACGGCTACGCGGAACTGGCTGGCAAGCAGCGGCGCGAAGGCGTGCAACATTGCATGGGCAAGCTGTCGGACGAGCATCGCGAATGCCTGCACCTGGTGTTCTACGAGGGCATGAGCCTCGCTGACGTGGCACAAGTACAGAACTGTCCCGAGGGCACCGTCAAGACGCGCCTGTTCCACGCCCGCCAGAAGATCAAGAATTGCCTGCAGGCGCTGTTGCGCAGCGAAGGTGGTGCCCCGGACGCCAGAGGCGCCCTTGCATCCTGAAGTTGCGGCGTATTTGGCGATTGCGCGAAATAAATTTGAACCGTCCGCCGGACTCGCGCAACCTAGGGGCTGACACCGGTATGCCCCGTGCAGGAATGATCATCATGAAAGAACGCTTCGAAGAACTACTTCCCTGGTATGTCAACGGCTCGTTGGGAGCCGAAGACCGCGCCTGGGTCGACGCATACATGGAGCGGCATCCCGAGGCCCGCAGCGAGTTGGACTGGTATCGCTCGCTGCAGGCGCGCGTTCAGGAAAATGCCCCGGCCGTGCCTGCAACGATCGGCCTGGCCCGCACCATGCGCCTGATCCAGGGCGACCGGCCGACACTGGCCGAGCGCATCGGCGCCTTTTTCGGCAACTTCGGCATGCGCCCGAGTTACGCGCTGGCCGCGCTGGCGGTCATGGCGGTGCAGAGTGGCGTCATCCTGAACCTGCTCGGCAGCGCTCGCGACAGCGAAGACGAAATCCGCGCGCTGCACGCGGTTCGCGTCGAAGAGGCCCCGATGCTGAAGGTCAGCTTCGCGCCGGACGCCAAGGAGACCGACATCCGCATGCTGTTGGTGCAGGTCCAGGGCGAACTGGCCGGCGGCCCTGGCCAGCTCGGCGACTACTACCTGCGCGTACCCGCCGGCAGCGAAGCGGCTGCGCTCGCCCGGGTGCAGGCTGCCCCGATCGTCCAGGCCGCCGCGCTCGTGGCCGGCGTGCCGCCCCGGGAGTAGCCGACATGGCCACCCTGCTGACCCGTCGTGTTCTGCTGCGCGGCGCGCTGGGCGCCGCAGCCCTGCCCTTCGGCCCTGCCATGAGCGCCCCGGCCGATGCCAAGGACACCGGATCGCGCATCGCACTGGTGATCGGCAACGGCGCCTACCGCACTGCACCACTGAAGAATCCGCCGGGCGACGCCGTCGCCGTCGCGGCGGTGCTGCGCGACCTTGGGTATGCGGTGACCCTGCGTCAGAACACGCGACTGCCGGAACTGATCGAATCGCTGCGCGAGTTTTCGATTCGTGCGCCGAAGGCGGCGGTTCGCGTGGTGTTCTATGCCGGCCATGGGGTTCAGGTGAAGGGCCGCAACTACCTGGTGCCGATCGATGCCGACCCGCAGTCCGAAGAGGAAATCCAGCGGCAGAGCGCGGACGTCGGCGAGTTCGTCGACCGGCTCAGTGCGATCGGCAGTGGCGCCAACATCGTGGTGCTCGATGCCTGCCGTGTGAACCCGTTCGCAGGCGGTGTGATCGTGGGTCCCGATGGACGGCGCCTGAAATTCCGCGGCGCGACGCCGGGTGGCCTCGCATCGCTCGATGCGCCCGTGGGCACTCTTGTGGCCTTCTCGACCGCGCCGAACGGCGTGGCGCTCGACAGCGCCGGCAGCGAGCACAGCGTCTATGCACGTCACCTGCTGGCCAACATGGCGAGGCCGGGGCTGCAGATCGAGCAACTCTTCAAGCGGGTGCGTATCGGTGTGGCCGAAGACACCGGCCGCGTGCAGGTGCCCTGGGAGTCCTCGAGCCTGACCGCTGACTTCTGCTTCAAATCGGACGCGAACGGGCGCTGCGGTAGCTGAGCCGACCGGCTCATTGAGTCACCTCCGCGCTGCGCACTGAGGTGCGAGCGCCTTCGGGCGGCCAGGCGGCGCTCACGCGTGGTCCTCGATGAAGTGCTCGAGCTCGCGCGCGAAGCGCAGCGGCTCGCTGACATGCGGCGAATGGCCGGCGTGCGGGTAGATCGAGATCTGCGCGTGCTTCACCGTGTCGCGATACCAGGCTTCGAGCGGCACGCCGGCATAGTGCGGGCTGCGGGCCCCGAGCACCACGAGCAGCGGCGCGTCGAGGCGCGACAGCGAAGCGCGGAAGTCGGCCTTCGCGATGGACTCGGCGAGGTCGAGCAGCGGCCCGGCATCGATGCGCCCCAGGCGCCGGCGCAGAATCCGTCCGAGCGGCGCTTCGAGGGTCAGCCGGCGCTGCAACCAGGCGCCTCCGAGTGCGCCGATCTCGTTCAACAGCATCTCCGCCAGATCGCGGCGCGCGCCGGCGATCAGCCCCGACAGCATGGCCGCACTGCAGCCGCCGAACAGCCCGAGTCGCCAGCTGTCGTCCGTCACGATGCGCGGCGACTGGTCGACCAGCGCCACCGCGGCAACGCGCTGCGTGCCATGCAGATGCAGGTATTGCATCAACGTCAGCGCGCCCATGGAATGCCCGACGAGGATCGAGCGCTGCAGCCCGAAGTGGTCGAGTGCCTCGGCCAGGTCGTTCGCAAGTCGCGCCAGCGTGATGCTGCCGCTCGTCGACCGGCAACTGCCATGGCCGCGAGCGTCCCAGGCGAGAACGCAATGGCGCCGTGCCAGCCTTCGGGCCACCGGCAGCCAATCGCGATGCGAGCATCCGAATCCATGCACCAGCACCAGCGGCGACCCGCGGCCGAGCACGCACACGGGAACCACATGGCCATCGGTGGTCGTGAAGCTGTCGTAGTCGCTCGCTTCGGGTGAGCCCAGCCCCATCAACCCCAGGTTGCGCAGCGCATCGAAGGCGCCGCGCAAGCCCGTCAGGCGTGCGGGGTTCGGAGGCGGATCAGGCGGCGCGCTGTCGGGCATCGCGGGCGATCCTACCCCTCGCGTGAGGTTCGCCCGAAAACTCTTTGAACCGGATTCGGAACCCCCGCAACCCATGGGCGGGAAGGCAAGCAATTCGGCAAGCCCAACCTCAAACCCTCTCATCACTTCCTGGAGATCATCATGCAAGTCGTTCGCAAAGCATCCATCCTCATCGCCCTCGGCTTCGCCTTCGGTGGCGCGATGGCCGGCGAAATCGCCAACTCGACGGTGCTGTCCACCAACGCCAACAACAGCTCGTCCGGCTTCCTGGCCACGGCGCGCCAGAACATCGGTGTGTCCGAGGGAAACTCCAAGATCGCCAATAGCACGGTGCTCGTCAACGGCGCCAACAACTCCGCATCGGGCTTCCTGTCGACGGCGAACCAGGACGTCGGCCGCGCACGGGACAACGGCCAGATCACGAACAGCACGGTTGTCGGCACGAACCTGAACAACAGGGCTTCGGGCTTCCTCAGCACCGCCACGCAGGAAGTGGGCTTCGCCAAGGGCAACGGCCAGGTCACCAACAGCACGGTGCTCGCCAATGGTGCCACCAACACCGCAAGCGGCTTCCTGTCCACGGCCAGCCAGCAGATCGGCGGCGCGCAAGGCAACGGCAAGCTGACCAACTCGACGGTCATCGCCAGCGGCTCGAACAACACCGCGAGCGGCTTCCTGTCCACCGCCGCGCAAAGCATCGGCGTCGCCAAGTAACCCGCGCCGTGCTTTCACCCTCGTCCGCCAGCGCCGATGCGCTGGCGGCTTTCCATCAAGGAGACCCCCATGAATTCGACCCTCGTCCGCACCTCCCGCATCATCCTCGTCGCCGTCACGCTGGGCGCATGCGCCAGTGCATTCGCGGGACAGGAACTGCTGGAGGTCGACTCGCGCTTCCGCGCGAAGATCGCAAAGGAAAAGATCCGCCTCGGCGCACAGGAGCGCAAGGCCGAAGAACAAGGAAAGTCCCTGGAGCAGAACCAGGGCACCTGCGGGAGCCAGAGCATCGGCAACATCGACACCGGCGGGCGCATCGGAGCCGCACCGCGCGAGGTGTTCGTGTTCGCACCCAATGCCATCAACATCGTCGGCCGCGGCAGTTGCCAGTGACCTGACCCCCCTCAGATCGGAGATGTCATGAAACCGCCCCGCATCGTGCGCCTCCTGGCGCTTGCAGCCATCGCGGCACTCGCCGGTTGCCAGGCGCTCGAGGTCAAGCAGCCGACCATCGAACAGACCGCCGAGATCCGCGTCGGCCCCGAGCAGAAGCCCCAGCGCTCGATCACGGGCTTTTCGCAGCCGCTGCGCTGCATGGACACGCTGATGCTCGACTACGGCGTGCGCGACGTGACGATGCTGACCGAGGAAATCACCGACGAGACGAAGAAGCTGAACGCCGGAACGCGCGACATGCTGATCTCGGCGGTGTCGGACATGTCGCGGCGCAGCCGCGCCGTGCGTCTGGTCGCGTTCGGCAAGGACACGTTGAACGTGGTCAGCTTCCTGTCGGCGGCGCAGACCACGGCTGTCTACCAGGCGATTCCGCGCTACGACATCAAGGGCTCCGTGTCGCAGTTCGACGAGAACCTGATCAAGAACCAGAAGGACCTCGGCATCGGCTACTTCCCGTACCTCAACCTTGGCGTTGCAAAGGACGCGTCCACCAGCATGCTGGCACTGGACCTGAGCGTGATGTCGACCAGCGACATGGGGGTGCTGCCGGGAGTCACTTCGCGCAATGCCGTGGTGATCATGAAGCAGGGCAAGGGCTTCGACGGCGATGCCGCCTACCGCAAGTTCGGAATCAACTACAGCATGAACCTCGCGCGCTCGGAAGGCCAGTCGCAGGCGCTGCGCGGGCTGGTCGAACTGGCCGTGGTGGAACTCATCGGCAAACTGACGAAGACTCCCTACTGGTCCTGCCTGGGCGTCACCGACCCGAAGTCGAACGAGGAGACGCGCCTCGAGATGCTGGACTGGTACAGCGCGATGGCCACGTCGCGCATCGAGCTGATCGCCTACTTCCAGAACCAGCTGCGCCACCGCGGGTTCTACGACGGCCCGATCGACGGGGAATTCAATCCCGCCATCGACGAGGCGATTTCCAACTATCGCGAGCAGCTCGGCCTGAGCCGCGCGGCAGTGCTCGACGAGAAGTTCTTCAGCGCCTTCCTCGCCGCGGACCACAGCAAGGTCCAGCGTCCGGCGCAACCGGCACGCTACGTTGCACCTGGCACGCCTGGTACGGCTGCCACGACCACCGGATCGCAGACGGCTGCAGCCACTGCACCTGCAAGTGCCCCCGCACCCACGGCGGCGCCCCTGAAGCTGTCGGTCTCCGCCCCGAGCCAGCAGACGCGATTTGCCCGCGGGGAGTCGATCAGCCTCTCCCTCGCGCCGTCGCAGGACGCGCACGTCTACTGCTATCTGCGGGACGAGGAGGCCAAGGTCATCCGCTTCTTCCCCAACCGGTTCACGCGGGACTCGCGCATCTCTTCGGCCAAGCCTCTGACCTTGCCCGGCTCGATGCGCTTCCAGCTCTCGATGAATGCCAAGGGCGTGCCCGAGACAGTGACCTGCTTCGCAACGCCGCGCGACGTGATGCCCTCGCTGCCCCAAGCGGTGGTCGGCATCGACTTCGAACCCCTGCCCGGCGTCACGCTCGAAACGATCCGCGTCGCCTTCGACAAAGCCAGCGGCGGCACGCTCGCCCAGGAGAACTTCCATGTACAAGCCAAGTGATTCCCTTCCCCATCGCCAGATGCGCCAGATGCGCCAGATGCGGCGCGGCGCCCGCGTGGCAGCGCTGTCCCTGGTGGCCGTGGCCACGATGACCGGCATCGCTCTGCAGTGGCCCCGCGGCGCGACCGCAGCTGTCGCGGCCATCATCGGTGGCGACGACCGTGTCGCGCCCCCGGTCGCTCCGGCGACGCCGGCCGCAGCAGGGAAGGCACCCGCCACCTATCAACTCCGCTGCTGGCAGTATGGTCGGCTGCTGTTCGACGAGGGGCCGGTCACCCTGGGCGCCGAAGCAAGGCAGGGCGCGAAGATGGTGGCGACCGACCGCCGCGGCGGGGCCTTGATCGTCACCGCCGATCTCGGCGGGACCACCTGCCTGGCGCGCCCATACCCGCCCCCGCCGAGCCTCTGGCTGCCACGCTGAGGCCCGTGCAGCCACCACCCGGAGCCCTGTCATGAACTGGTTCACCCAAGCCTTCCCGCAACCACCTTCGCTCCGGGCTGCGGCCCTTGCCGCCAGCTGCGCCGCGGTTCTGGCCGCGACGCCTTCCGGGCCGGCACAGGCGGCCACCGAAACCCGCAGCGTCGCCAATTTCGACGAGGTCGTATTTGCCGTCGCCGGCGATGTCAGCATCGAACAGGGCCCACGCGAGTCGTTGACCCTGGAGGCCGAGCCTGCGGTGCTGCGCAAGATCACGACCGAGGTGCACGACCGGCGTCTGCTCATCGGCCTTGCGCCCGGGCGGGTCGAGACACGCGAGCCGATCCGGATGAAGCTCGGCGTCCAGACGTTGCGAGCCTTCGAATCGCGCACCGCCGGTTCGATCAGCATCGGACCCCTGCGCAGCGACACGCTTGCGCTGGTGCTTGCCGGTGGCGGCTCGATCCGCCTGGAGCGCCTGGACAACGCGCGCAGCCTCGACGTGCGGATCACCGGCGCCGGCGATGTCGCCGTCGGCGGCGGCAAAGTGACGGTGCAGCAGCTTGCCATCGCCGGCATTGGCACCTATTCAGCACCCAGACTCGCCAGCGAACGCGCCGACGTGTCCATCGACGGCAACGGTGAGGTGCAGCTCGCCGCCAGCAACGCGCTTGCGGTGCGCATCGGCGGTGTCGGCAACGTGCGCTACCACGGCGACCCGGCGGTGACGCGCTCCATCCGCGGCATCGGCTCGATCGAGAAAGAGTGAACCGGGCAGGCGGCGCGCGCAACCCATGGGCATCGACGAACCCCACACCCAAGGAGCCCCCCATGATCCGCTACTTCACTACCCTCGCCCTCGCCATCGCCGCCGCACTGGCCACCCCCCTGGTGAAGGCCGAGAAGGTCATGATCTACCGCGAGGGCCAGCTCGTGGTGCCGCAGGACGTGGCGGACGTGCTGAACCGTTCGATCCGCCTGCTCGACGATGCGCCCGCAGCCCCGGCGAAGGCCACGGCAGTGGCCACGGGTTCGCGGGTCAATGCCTCGGCGCGTCCCTCGGAATCCGCGCTCGCGGCCCGCCACGACTCGAAAGACGCCGCCTCGGCGCTGTCCCTGCCGGTGCGGTTCGCTTTCGATTCCGCCGAGATCCTTCCTGCCGCACGGACCCAGCTCGACGCACTCGCCAAGGGCATCAAGCTGCTCGCACCTGGAAGCATCGTCGTCGTCGAAGGTCACACCGATGCCAAGGGCAGCCCGGCCTACAACCTCGAGCTCTCGCGCAACCGGGCCCGCGCCGTGCGTGACTATCTCGTTCACGAGCACGGCATCGACGCCGCACGCCTGAAGACGGTCGGGTATGGCCCCAGCCAGCCGATCGAAGCCACTGATCCGTACGCCGCCATCAACCGTCGCGTGCAGTTCCGCGGCGCCTGAGCGTTCGCCGCCGCATGCCCACTGCGGACCGGATCGCGGCGGCTCCGCCCTCCCCTTGTGCCGCCGCAGCGCTCGCCCGAGAATGACATGCGATCGCCAGTGGAGTCCTCGAGGTCCGCAGCATCCATTCTTTGGCCGTCACCATGAATCGCCGTCGCCTGCTCGCCTGCCTTGGCTTCGGTTTCGGGTGGAGCCGGGCCGGCCTCGCGCAACCGCAGCAGGCCACGATCGACTCACCTGGGCAACGCCGTGTCGCACTCGTCATCGGCAACGGACGGTATCCCGAGATCCCCCTGAACAATCCCGAGCATGACGCTCGGCTGGTCGCGCAGACATTGCGCAGCCTCAACTTCGAGGTGGGCGAGTATCTGAACCTGAATGCGCGCGACTTCAAGCGCGTGCTGCGGGAATTCGCGCGCCGCATGGACGACGATCAGGTCGCGTCGGTCTTCTACTACGCGGGCCATGGCGTACAGATCGGCGGGCGCAACTTCCTGATGCCGGTCGACATCGCGTTGCGCGACGAGGCCGAAGTGCGCGACGAGGCCATCGACTTGCAGGAAGCCCTGCTCACGCATGTCGACCGGGTGCGTCCACGCGCGCGCATCTTCATCATCGACGCCTGCCGCGACGACCCCTTCGCGACGCGCAGCGCCGCTTCGCGCAAGACCAACGGCCTTGCCGAGATGGCGGCGCCGGGTGCCCTCATTGCCTTCTCCGCTGCACCCGGTCGCGTCGCCGAGGACGGGCCGGTCGGCGGCAACAGCATCTACACGCGTTACCTCGCCTCCGAGATGCGCACCCCCGGCGTGGATGTCGAGGAAATGATGAAGACCGTGCGCATCAAGGTGCTGCGCGACACCTCGGAGCGCCAGATTCCCTGGGTCAACACCTCGATGGTGGTGAATTTCATGTTCAATCCCGGTCCGGCACCCGTGCTGGCCGGGCCGAAGCGCAACCTGCAGTTGCTCGTGCAGGCGCAGCGCAGCCTGAACACCGATGCGCGCGATGCATCGGCCTCGCTGGCGCTGCGGGTCTACGTGCTGAGCGATGCGAGCGGCTTTGAAAAGGCGAGTTTCGACAGCCTCTACGACGATGACGAGGCCACGCTCGGGTCGAATATGCTCGCGCGCCAGAGCCTGTTCCTGCGCCCCGGCGAGGCGCGCGAGCTGGACCTCGAACTGCGCGGCGACGCGCGTGCCGTTGCGGTGTTCGGTGCGTTCCGGGAAATCGAGAGCTCGCAATGGCGCGCCGTCCTCCCCTTGCCGGGCGGATCGCTGGCGCGTGCGCGCCTCGATGCGCAGGCGCGCCGGCTGCAACTGGGGTGGGCCAAGTGAAGCGCACCGGCGCCGCGCCAGCGTCGCCGGGCAACGGTGCGCCGGATGGCGCCGATGAGCCGGCCGCCGCGCGCGCACTGCGCGTCGAAGCCCTTCCCCTCGTTGCCCTGCTGTCACGCTTGCGCGACTCGGCGCCTGTCGATCCGGCCGAATTGCGCCGGACGCTGTCCGCGGCAGTGGCTCATTTCGAGGCCCATGCGCGCGTCGCGGGCGTCGACGAGGCAAGCGTCGCGGCCGCGAGCTACGTGCTCTGTGCCTGGGGCGACGAGCAGATCGGCGCGGCGCCGTGGGGCGCGGGCGCCCTCGGACTGCTGCAGCGCTTTCACGGGGAGGCCGACGGCGGCGACAAGCTCCTGCGCCTGCTGTCGCGCCTGGCCGAAAAGCCGCGCGAGCATCGCGCGCTGCTCGAACTCTTCCATACCTGCCTGAGCCTCGGGCTGCGCGCGGGCATGGCGCCCGACGGCCGCGACCATGAAATCCTGCGCACGCGCGTGCACCTCGCGCTCGAACAGGCGTCCCCGGTTCCGGCGTTGGTAGCGCCATGGCACTGCGCGCCGGCTGCGGCCAGCCCGCCGAAGGCGTCCCGCGTCGCGCTTCCGGCGGTGCTGCTCCTCGGCGTGCTGGCCGTGGGCATCTACACGGCCAGCCAGCTTCAGCTTGCAGCGCGGGTCGACGGCGTGCTGGCGTCCTTGCAGCGACTCCTGCCGGCACCGGCCGTCGCCGCGCAGCCGGCCGCGGGGGCAGTGACGGTGCCGCCGCGGCTGGCAGCGAGCCTGCGTGATGACATCGATGCGGGCCGGCTGTCCGTGCGCGACGAGGCGCTGCGCAGCGTGGTCGTGATCGGCGCCAACGCGCTCGGCGATGCCACCGGCCCGTTGGAGCGCCTGGGCTCGGCGCTGAAGAAGGTCCCGGGGAAGGTGCTCGTCGTCGGCTACACCGACGGCAGCGATCCGCCGACGGCGCGCACGCCCTCGGCCTGGCACCAGGCGATGGAATGGGCGCGCGCTACCGCCGACGTCCTGCGCCCACAACTCGGCGACGAACGGCTGGCGGTCGAGGCCCGAGTCGACGCCACGGCCGGCGCGCCGCTTCGACGCGTCGAGATCGTCCTGTTTCCGGAATGAAGGCCTCGCCACGCCTCGTCCAACGCGCCGTCAACCTCGGCGCCGCAGGTGTCCTGTTGTGGTTCGCGGCACCGCTTCTGGCCGTGGGCAGTTGGCACCCCTTCGACGGCATGCGCGCACGCGTGGCCCTGCTCGCGCTGGTGGCGATCCTGCTGGTCGGCCTGCGGGGACTGCGCGGATGGCTGGCCCGTCGGCGCAACGAGCAATTGCTCAAGGGCCTCGAATCCGGCGACGCCACCGTCGAACTGAGCCAGCGTTTCCGCGAGGCGCTCGCGATGCTGCGCCAGGGGTTTGGGGCGCCAGGTGCGCATGGCTGGTGGCAGCGCCGGCGCCAGGTGCAGCAGTTGCCCTGGTATCTCATCATCGGGGCGCCCGGGGGCGGCAAGACCACCGCGATATTGCATTCCGGTCTGCGCTTTCCGCTCGCCGAGAAGCTCGGACGAGACCCGCTCGCGGGCATCGGCGGAACCCGCCAATGTGACTGGTGGTTCAGCGAGGACGCCGTGTTCATCGACACGGCGGGACGCTACACGACACAGGACAGCGACGCAGCGGTCGACGCCGGAGAATGGCAGCAGTTCCTCGCGCTCCTGCGGCGGCACCGGCCCGTGCAGCCGATCAACGGCGTGATCGTCAGCGTCAGCGTGCCCGACCTGCTGCAAGGCGGAGCGGAACTCGCGCGCCAGTCGGCCGCCGTCGCATCCCGTCTGGCAGAGCTGCGCCGTGAGCTCGATCTGGCTTTTCCGGTCTACCTGCTGGTGACCAAGGCCGACCTGCTCGCCGGCTTCGTCGAAACCTTCGGCGATCTCGACGCCCTGCAACGCGAGCAGCTCTGGGGACTGGTGTTCGACGCCGACGTTGCAGGCATCCCGGCCGATCTCGGCGCGCGCCTGGACGACCTCGCGCAGCGCCTGGCGCAACGCAGTCCCGAACTGCTGCAGCAAGAGCGGATGCCGCAGCGCCGCCTGCCGATCTACGCCTTCGCGGCACAGTTCAAGGCCCTGCTCGCGCCCCTCGAAGGATTCGTGCGCGAGGCCTTCTCCGACATTGCAGCCGAGCCGGCGCAGCGCCTGCGGTCGATCGCGCTGACGAGCGGCACGCAGGAGGGCAATCCGATCGACCGGGTGATCGGCGAACTCGCGCGCAGCCATGGCCTGGCGCTCACGCCGCTGCCTCGCCCTGATGCCGGCGGCAAGTCGTTCTTCCTGAATGCGCTGCTCAAGCGCCTGGTGATCGCCGAAGCGCCGCTGGCAGGCCAGCGGCTGCAGCAGCTGCGCTTGCGTCGGCGCGCCGGCATGTTCGGCGCAGCGCTTGCCGGTGCCGCGCTACTCACCGCCTCCGCCCTGTGGTGGCAGAGCTTCCGGCACAACCTCGCCTATGTCGACGCAGTGCGCGCGCGTGTCGAGCAGTTGACCCGGCGCATCGGCCCGCTGGAATCGGCCAGTCTCGAACAGGTGTTGCCGCTCTATTCGGTGCTACAGCACCTGGCCGCGAACGACGGCATCGATCCGGATGCGCCGCCTGCCGGCTTCGGCTTCGGGTTGTTCCAGGGACCGCGCCTGGCGCGCTCGGCGGAACAGGTCTACCGCGAGATGCTCGATCGGAGCCTGGCGCCGCTGCTCATCGAGCGATTGCGCCGCGACCTGCGCGAGGCCGAGGACAGCGCGACCCGCTACGAGGCGCTGCGGACCTCGCTGATGCTCGCCAACCCCCCACGCTTGGTCCGCAGCGAGTTGCGCGCTTGGGTCGAAGAGACGCTCGCACAAGCGAGCGGTGCCGGCGAACGCGGCGAGGTGAAGCGCCATGCCGAAAACCTGCTCGAACGAAGCGGGCTGCCCGAGGCCATGCGCCCCGACGACGCCGGCGTCCGGGCGGCGCGCAGCGCCCTCGCGGCATTGCCGCTGGCGCAACGCGTGCACGAGCGCCTGCTGCGGCGCGTTCCCGACCCCGAGCCGCTGCAGGACCTGCCGACCCGTCTCGGCGCCGCCAGTGCCCTCCTGTTCGCTGCGTCGAGCGCCGGGCCGATGCCGGCGCATTCGAGCGCCAGCGACTGGCGGCGCAACCTGGCGCCAGCGCTCGAAACGACCCTGGATGAACTCGCGAACGAGGCGGACTGGGTGCTCGGCGACACCGGCGGCGAAGTACGGCGCCTGCAGAAGGACCGCGTCTGGCACGACGAAATCGCCACCCAGGTCGGCAAACGCCACGCCGAACGCGTGATCGCCGCCTGGTCGCGCCAACTCGATGCCCTTGCGTTGGCACCGGGCAGCGATGCGGTTGACGCATCGCGGCAGGCGTTGGAACTCACGGCGCCCGATTCACCGCTGCGCCGCCTCCTGACGCGCCTGGCCGACGACTTCAGCGCGACCTCACAAGGCGCAGGCGCGGCCGAGGTCGCCTTCGATGGCCTGCTCCGGGCACGCTTCGGCTCCCTCGGCGACTACGCGGCAGGTCCTGGACCGCAGGCGCTCGATCGCCTTCAGGCCCTGGTCGCCGGCAAGCGCGACGAGACCCGAGGCGCCGAACTCGACGCGACCCTGCGCGCCGAGGCGGCCGGTGCGCCGGCGGCGCTGCGCAGGCTCTATCTCGACCTGGGGGCATTGATTCGCTCGCGCGGTCGCGCCAAACCGGGTTTCGACACCGCGCTGGTCGAACTCGCGCAGGCTTGCAGCACCCTGACGCGCGATCGCTTTCCGTTCAGCACCACCGCGACGCGGGACATGGCACCGTCCGACTTTGCGCGCCTGTTCGGACCCGGTGGCCTGTTCGACGAGTTCCGGCGCAACCAGTTGACCGAACGCGTGGACACGTCGACCCGGCCATGGAAGGTGCGAAGCGCGGGCGCCAGTTCGGGCAACTCGAATGCGTTCGAGCAGGCGGCGGCGATCGGCAGCCTGTTCTTTCCCCAAGGCGCACCGCTGCCCGAACTCAGGCTGCGCATCACGCCGCGGCGCATGGATGCCGAACTGCTGCAGTTCAGCATCGATGTCGATGGCCAGCTCTTGCGCTTCGAGAACGGCCCGCCACGTGCCAAGGACCTGGTCTGGCCGGGACCGGCTTCGACGCAAAAAGTGGTGCTGCGCGTGCTGCCGCCCGGCCCGACCGGGGTCGGCGCCGAAGTCCATGAAGGTCCGTTCGCCTGGGTGCGGGTGCTGCTGCGAAGCGATTGGAAGGGCGAGCGCGGCGCGCCGGCGCGGCTGACCTTCGTCGTCGACACACGCACCCTCGACGTCGAGGCGATCGCCGCCGGGACGCCCGACGCCGATGTCTGGACCCTCCGGGAACTGGCGGGTTTTCATTGCCCGCAGGCATCATGGTGAAGTCGCCAGCGCGTCGCGTCGCCTGGTATGGCAAGTTGCCTGCGCGTGGCGACTTTATCGGCCGCGGCCTGCCCGCACGCTGGCGCAGCGACTGGGACGGGTGGCTGCAGCGCGGCCTCGCCCTCGCCGCCACGACGCTGGACGCCGCCACGCTGCGAGAACGCCTTGGCACCTTCGCGCCGTGGCGCTATCTGGCGCTGCCGGCGCACGGCGAGATCTGGTGCGGGATCTTCACGGCGTCACATGATCGTGTCGGACGCGCCTTTCCGCTGACGCTCGCGGAACGCTTCAACACGCCGCCTTCGCCGGACGAAGGTGCCGCACGGCTCGCGTCGCTGCTCGGCGCGGTCGCGGGAGGGCCCGAGGCTCTCGAGGCCGCGATCGCCGCCCTGCCGCCCCGGCCGGAGCAGGCATTCAAGCCGGCCGAGCCCTGGCCACCGGCGCCGGCCAGCCTCTGGTGGCCGCTCGCCGCCGCCCACGATGTCGATGCGCGCCCTGCGGCCTGGCCGCCGGAGCCGGCGCTTCTGCTCGAACTCATCGGCATTCAGCCCGGCTCGCACCAGATCGCGAGCGCGGAATAGTTGTCCTGGTCGCTGCGATCGGCTCGCCGCACGCCCGCTTCGAGTCGATCGAGCCAGGCCTGGATGCCGCTGCAGCCGGCCAGGCTGCGCTCCATCGACAGGTCGTCGAAGGCGGACCAGAGCCCGTCGCTGCACAGCAGCAGGGCATCGCGGGCAGCAAGCACCTGGGGCGTTTCCAGGATCTCGACGTCGAAGCCTTCGGGCGAGCCGAGTGCCGACGTCAGCTGCCCCAAGGCGGCGTCGCTCGCGTTCAGCCCGGCATCGCACAAGCTCTGCGCGAGGCTTTGATCACGCGTGCGCCCGAGCAGTCGGGCGTCATGCCAGCGGTACAGGCGCGAGTCGCCGGCATGGGCCCAGATCGCTGCGCCGCTGGCGAGGTCGAGCAGCAGCACGACGATGGTGGTGCGCATGTCGGCCGTCATGGTGCCGGCCACCTGCTGCGCGACCACCGCGTCGTTCGCCCCTTGGACAAGCCGCTTCAGCGCGTTCGGGCTGACCTCGGGTCGGAGCGCAAAGGCTTCGAGCACATGCGTCACGGCCGCGCGCGAGGCCGTCTGGCCGCCGCCGTGCCCGCCCGCACCGTCGCACAGGGTGGCCACAAGGAAGTCGGCGCCCTGCCAATAGCCGAAGGCGTCCTCGTTGCGCTCGCGCCGGCCGGTGTGCGACAGCGCGGCCACCGAGACGTTCAACGCGCGATGGGCCATGGTGGCTCCTTCAGTGGGGCGTCGGCATCGGCGTCGAGGCGCGACTGGGCTTCGTAGGCGCGCAGGAATTCCCGTCCGAAGATGGTCTCGAAGTCGTCGTCCAGGTGCTCGAGCAAGTGGGCGTGTTGCAGCCGATGGCGCTCCCAGAGTGCCGCGGCACGGCGCATGGGCAGGCGCGAGAGAATGTCGCGCGGCGGCCCCTCCGCGTTCTCGACAGCCTCCGGGCCCAGCCGGGAGAACAGCTCGAACACCGCCGCGCGCATGCCGGCGACCATCGCCACCTGGTGCACCAGCAGGTCGCGATTCGCATCGTTCAACGCCGCCACGGGGTCGAGGAAGCCGGGGCTCGGGTCGCGCTGCAGCATCCGGGTCAGCGCTTCGGTCGCGTTCGGCGAGAACTTCAGGGGGTTGTTGTGACGCGGCGCGATCACCGTCCCCTCGGCGCGCATGTGGCGCTTCGCGACGGAGCGGCTTTTCAGCAGCGCCAAGGTGCCTTCGGCAGTCGCCCGCAGGAGCGCGCCCAGATGTTCCATCAGCTCCGGTGTCAACGGCGGCACTTGGGCGCCGCCCAGTGCGGCGCCCCGACCGAATGCCGCCCCGAGTTCGGCCAGGTCCGACGACACGGCTTCGGCGGCCGAAGCCGGGGTTGATGAAGAAAGAGGCGCGGGCGCCGTCGATGCGGCAGTCGCTTCGGTGGGCGGCTGCGGCAGCTGAGCGGACTCGGTGGCTTGCAAGGGCGGCGAAGCCGGCGGCGCCGAGGGCGCGCTCTGCACCATCGGTGTGCCGGTCCGCACGACCAGCGGATCCGTCTTCCAGGACACAACCGCACTGGCCGACGCCGCCTCGGGCGCCGGCGCAAGGTCCGGCAGCGGCGATTGCGCAGCAAGCGGATCGGGCGCGCCATCCAGATCGAACCAGCGGTCCAGGCGCGCACGCGGGGCTGCCGGCGCCGCGATGGACTCGACCGCGAGCTCGAACCCGCCGATGCGCAGGCAGTCGCCCACCGACAGGGGCAATTGACCCCCGGGGGCGAGCTGCGTGTCGTTCACCCAGAGAGGGGTGGTGCCGCTGATGCAGCGCACGAGGGCGTCCTGGCCGGCCATGGCGACCTGTGCGTGCTGGCGCGACACCCCGCGCAACGGGTCGGCCAGCACCAGGTCGCATTCGGGAGCGCGGCCGATGATGAGGCCCTCGGGCGGAAGCGGAAGCGCCGTCGCATCGGGCTCGGTGACGCCGGGGCGGCGCACGACATGCAATGCGATCACGGTGGTTCCGCCTGAATTCAGCCCAAGGCTCGCCACAGGTCAGCCTGCACACGGCGGGCATCGACGGTTGGCGCGAGCTGCTCCATGACGCTGGCAACGAATTGCTCGCGAGTGCTCGATTTCGCCGCGCAGCGCTTCGCGACGACCCGCGCAATCGGTCCCAGCGAGGAAAGGAGTGCGGCGGCCGCCTTGTCGACATCGCCTTCGCGCATCGGCATGCCGCCCGGCGCCGCGCCCACCGCTCTCGAGACCTGGGACCCGGAGGCGCCTGCTCCTGCCGAGACTGCGCCATGGGTTGGCGGCAGGCCTGCCCGGGCCAGGAAGCGCTCGCGCTCTTCGATGTCGATGATCGTGCTGGCGACGGCGTGGCGCACTTCCACCAGCGTGGATGCCCCACGCGCGGCGCGGCGCACCAGCACGCGCGCCACCGCGCCCACATGCTGGGCCAGTTCGCGTTCGACCTCGGCCAGCGCGGCGGCGTCCCACCCGGTGGGTGTGGGGATCGAAGGCGGGACCGTGGTGGCGAGCGACTTCGGGGGCGCCGGGGAGTTCCGTGCCGAGTCGGGCACTGTCGTAACGACCTGAGCGCCCCCGGCGGCGATCTCGGACGCGTGGCGCAGCGTCGGGACGGGCATGCTCGGCTCGAGGTTCTCGAGGAGCGGCGCCAGCAGGATGTGGGCCGGGAGCACCTCCGGCAAGGCCTCGGTGGCGAGCGCCAGCAGCGCCGTTCGCATCGCCATCGCGCTGGGATAGCGCTGCGCCGGGTCCTTCGCCAGCGCCCGGTCCAACACCACATCGAATGGCTTGAGCGTGGTGTCTTTCGTCGCTTCGCTCAGCGGCTTGTGAGGCTCGTAGACGATCTTGTACATGATCGCGTCGTCGGTCCCGACGAACGGGGTCGTCCCGCTCAGCATCCGATAGAGCAGCACACCCGCGGAGAACACATCGACACGGCGGTCGATCTCGCGGTTCGTGTACTGCTCGGGCGCGATGTAGCCGGGCGATCCGACAACCGAATTGGCGCGGGTCAGGTTCGACGTCTCGGTTCTGGCAATACCAAAATCGGTGATCTTGAGGCGCCCGTCATCGGCAACCAGGAGATTCGCCGGCTTGATATCCCGGTGCACGATGCCCCGCTCATGCGCGTAGTGCAAGCCGTCGAGCAGCTGCATCATCACGCACAGCACCTGCGGCACGTCGAGCTTGCGCGGTGCCTGCACATAGTCGCGCAGGTTCCGTCCGGCCACGTACTCCATGACGATGTAGGCGAAGTCGTTGTCTTCGCCGAACTGGTAGATCGAGACGATGTTGCGGTGGGTCAGCCGCCCTGCCGCCTTGGCTTCCACGCGAAAGCGCGCCGCCACGCCGAGGTCGTCGCCCGATTCGAGCAGGCGGCGGTGGATGGTCTTGATCGCCACCGCACGGTCGATCGCCGGATCGTGCGCCAGATACACCATGCCCATCCCGCCCGAGCCGATCACGCCGCGGATGGGGTATGGACCGACGTGGGTGGGCAGCGACATGCGGGTACGAGCCTCAGGTGTCGATCATCTTGATGGCCTGATCGAGGCTGCGGCGCATCCGCGTGAACGATTTCGCCAGGGTCCCGATTTCGTCACGGCCATCCGTCGCGAATTCCGGTACATCGGGTTCGCCGAGGCTGACGCGGTTGGCCACCTTCGACAGCGCCGTCACCGGCCGGATGACGAGCAGGTAGAGCATCACGTTCAACACGATGCCGATGGCCACGAAGATGCCGATGAGCGAAGCCATGAAGATCTTGAAAGTCTGTTCGGCGCGCGCCAGGGGCACCGACATCGGCACCGAAACGACCTGCGCGCCGATCACCTCGTTCAGGTGCCAGCCGAAACCGTTTGCCGGCCCGTACTTCTCGATGACCGTGCGCGGCGCCGCCTCGACCGTGCTATGGCATGCAAGGCAGGCGGCGTTGGTGATGCGGATCGGCCGTGCGATGTAGAGCGCCCGCCCGGTACCCGACTCGCGCTCGCCGACGAACTCCTTCTGATCGGCCTGGGTGCGAAAACGATTCACGATGTCGGCCTCCCAATCGACTGCCCGATCGCGCGGATTGGTCGGATTCAGGGTGGCTTCCTTGTAGGTGTAGTCCGGAAAGCTCTTGGCCAGTGTCGCCAGCACTTCCGTGGCGGAATAGGCCGGCACGGTCTGGGGCAGGAAGGTGTACTTCATCTGCGTTTCGAGCAATGGGCGGATCTGGTCATTGGTATAGGCGCGTACCGCCATCGCCTTTTCCATGGTCAGGCGTGCATGGTTGAGCACTTCCTGCTTGGCGTTGTCTTGCAGCAGGTCATGGGAAATCTTGCCCGTGCCAGCCACACCGGCGACGAAGACAACCAGGAAGATCAGATTGAACTTGAATAGAAGGCTCATGGATTTCTCCAGTTCTGCTCGTCGGTAGTCGCTGGGTTGCGCCACGACGCGGAACGGTTCATTGAGTTGTGCCGCGCCCCGCGCTCGTGCCCGAGGCTGCGGGTGCAGATGCAGGCGCAGGGCCAGGCGCCGGTGCGGGGACAGCGGAGGCTGCAGCCGCTGCAGCGGCTGCAGCCCTGGCCCGTGCGGCGGCGGCCGCGGCCTCCCGCGCGCGTCGACGCTCGGCCTCTTCGGCCAGACGGCGCGCATAACCCTCGGGGTCGGCATAGCGCTCCCATTCAGGGTGTTGCGCCAGATCGGCCTTGGCCCCCGCACGGAAGTCCAGGTCGGTCGCGCGCGACTGCCACAGCGGCAGCAGCGGAAGCCGCAGCGCCGGTTCGGTACGCAGCCAGGCAGCCACATCGGCGTAGGTGATTTCGCCGCGCGGCTTGGGTGCGACGCTGCGCTTGGCGTATTGCTCCCCGCGCGCGGGCAACTGGTCGCGGAACTGGCGCGGCACCTTGCCCAGGAACTCGGGCGTGGCACGCTGCCCGACCGTGGGGGTGCTGCCTTCGCGCCGCTGTGCGAAGTCGCCGCCGGCCAGTTGCGCGACCGACTGCGAGCCATCGCGCAGCGTCAGCCTGGCGGAGCCGGATTCGACGAACAGCTCGTACTGCGCGCCCTTGGAGTAGATGACAGCCGCTCCGCCTTGCGTCGCAACGTCGATGCCGGGGCCGACGTAGCCGAAGGCGCCGCTGGCGGTGGTCTTGAGCCAGCCCTCCAGCAGATAGAGCGGCGGCGCCGACAGCCCCTTGCCAACGCGAGGCCGCAACATCAGTCGCGTCGATTCACCGATGCCTACAAGGACGCCCCCGGGAAGTTCGATCTGGGCAAATGCGCCGGGCGCTGTCTCGATGATGTCCTGATCATTCAACAACACGCCTTCGGCGAGCGTGTAACGCGTGGTCTGGCGGATCAGCGCGACGTCGCCTTCGACGATGCCGACGATGCCGTTCGATCGCGCCGGGGCCGGCGAGGCGCTGGTGGATTGCGCACTGGCAAACGGTGACGCGAAAAGGGTCGCGGCGCACAGCAGCAGGAACCCGAACAACATCCTTGCGAGCCGCAATGGCGTAGTTCCGCTGGCAACGAGCATCATGGCATCTGTCTGCAAGACAAATTTACAACTTCCATATTACTCAGTCCCTCGTGCCGTGTGCGTCTTTTTCCGCGTGGAGGAGCGCCGTCACCCCCCGTCGGTGGTAGTCGACACAAGCAGTGCGCCGCCAGACAAGCGGCCAGGACCTTCTCTGGCACCTGAGCTCCCAGGCGCTCTCGCCTGCATCATCCGTCTTCTCAAGGCCACCTATCGCAAGTACGCTGATACAAGCTGCCTTGATGCCGTCACTCGCGGTCTCGCCGAAACCGCGGCGCGGGTCCTCAGCGGTACCAGCGCGGACTCGTAGCGCGCATAGAGTTGAAACCGACCGAAAGCTGATCGTGAAAACCTTGATCCTCGTGCGGCATGCCAAGTCGAGTCGCGACGATCCGTCATTGCCCGACCGGGAGCGACCGTTGGATGGCCGCGGCCGCCAGGACGCTCCGACGATGGGCAAGCGACTCGCAAAGCGCGAGGTAAGGCCCGACCTGCTCGTCTCGAGCCCAGCTCTGCGCGCTCTGACGACGGCGCAGCTGATCGCCGACGAGATCGGCTATCCACGCAAGAGGATCGTTGTCGATGAGCGGCTCTACGCGAGCAGCCCGGATGACTTGCTTGCCGTTGTTTGCGCACTGGACAACAAGCTGAACTGCGCGATGCTCTTCGGCCACAACCCCGAGTTCACCGAGTTCGCGCATCGGCTTTCGAGCGAGATCATCGACATGCCCACCTGCGCGGTCGCCGAGTTCCGCTTCGACGCAAAGGCGTGGGCGGATGTCGCTGGGATCGGTCCGGTGAAGGTGAAGCTCGACGCGCCGAGAAGATAGTCCGCACCGCGGCTGCTGCGGCGCCAGACGGTGTCGAGAGAGGCCCGGACCTGTCTGCCGGCGGTTCGCCCATCCGCGCCCTTTTCAGCAAATGCAAGATCAAATCTTCAATTTGCATGAAGTCGGAGAATGGCGACCATGGTTCCTCGCGACATCGCGCCGCTCGCCGCCGAATTGGCGCGCCAATATCCAGTCCTGACGCTGACCGGACCGCGCCAGAGTGGCAAGACCACTCTGTGCCGCAGCCTCTTTCCCGACAAGCCCTATGTCACGCTGGAAGATCCGGACATGCGGCGTTTCGCGGATGAAGATCCGCGCGGCTTCCTGAAGGGGATCGAAGGTGGCGCCATCGTCGCGAAATCCAACGTGCGCCGCACATCCCCTCTTACCTTCAGCCGATGGTCGACGCCGACCCCGCCCCGGGGCGCTTCGTCCTGACGGGTAGCCAGCAGTTCGGACTCATGTCCCAAGTGGGTCAGTCGTTGGCCGGCCGAACTGCCGTCTTGCAACTGCTGCCGTTTTCTCTCGCCGAGGTCGCCCGGCTGCATCCGGTGCCGGCGCTGACGCAAACACTGCTCACCGGCTTCTACCCGCGCATTCACGACCGCGGCCTCGACCCCTCTCAGGCGCTTGGCGACTATTTCGCGACCTACGTGGAGCGTGACCTGCGCCAACTCGCCGCCGTCCACGACCTGCAGCGCTTTGAACGTTTCGTGCGACTCTGCGCCGGGCGCGTCGGTCAGCTCGTGAATCTCACGAGCCTGGGCAATGATGCCGGCGTTTCGCACGCCACCGCCCGCGCGTGGCTCGACTTGCTCCAGACGAGCTACATCGTGCACGTGCTGCCTCCGTGGTTCACCCACACGTCGAAGCGGCTGCTGAAAAGCCCCAAGATGTACTTTTACGACGTAGGGCTGGCCTGCTGGCTGCTGGGCTTGCGCAGCGCCGACCAGGTGGCGCGCGACCCGCTGTTCGGCAGCTTGTTCGAGAACCTGGTGATCATGGAAGCCCTCAAGACCCGATTCAATCAGGGCGAGTCGGCGGAGATGTACTTCTTCCGCGATGCGACAGGCAACGAAGTCGATCTGCTGATTCCCTCAGGACGCAAGCTCCGCGCCGTGGAGATCAAGGCTGGCGCCACAGTCAACGCCGACTACTTTCGCGGGCTTCGCAGCTTCTCTGGCGCCTTCCCTGATGCGCTGGAAGGCGGTAGCGTCGTGTATGGCGGCGACGTTGACGAAGCGCGAAGCGACTGGCCGGTGATTGGCTGGCAACGACTGCAGCATCCGCCGGCGCGGTGATGCGGCGGCTTTCGCCGCCGCGCTGAAGTTCGATGCGGATGCCAGCCTGGGATGCAGGGCCGACCACGGGCTCAGACCGCGGCAACTCGACAGGGACGAACTGCAGGGCGGCGCTGCACCACCGGACGCCGCCGCGTCGCGGTCGCGGCCGAAATACACCCGATAGCCTGATCCGAAATCCACCCGGTCGCCACCCGGGATCATTCAGCCTCTCAGTATCGATAGTCCCGCCCGTCCCGATCATCCCAGTGGCGATGGTGATGGCGCCATCCTTCACCCCGCCAGTAGCCCGGGTCTGGCTGCACGTCGTACACGCGCGCCGGTCGGTAGTAGGCCGGCGGCGGCGGGTAGTACGCGCGCGGTGCCGGCTCGTAGTAAACGGGCGCGGGCGCCGAGTAGACCTGCGCGGGTTGGTAGTAGCGCGCGGGCCCCGGGTCGGCAACGCCGATTGCAACGCCCGGCACGTCGATGCCGACAGACCAGTTCGCGCCCGCATTGGCCGAGGCTGCGAAGAGTGCGCTGGCGGCCACGGCACCAACTGCGGCCAGTTTGAGAAAGTAGGAACGATTGAGGCTCACTGTGAGGCTCCTGTACGGGCGAACACCGCCCTTGCCCACCTACAACGCACTGCGCCCATCGAATGTCACGTCGCTCACATGAAGAGTGTTGCAACCCGTAACGACAGGTCCCTGCTCTCCGGCGAGCGGCCAGCGGGCGGGTCGACATTCGTCCACAGACCCGCGACCGCTCTATCCCAGTCATGTCCAGCCGCGCGTGCTCCGCGAAGAGAAGGTAGCCAGCTTCGCGAGGAGGAAGGCGCCATCACCCTCTAGAGCCCTGAGCATCGCAGGACAATCTGCGCTACGCTGTGTCGGCGGCGATCTGCGACGCGACATGCGGTGGAGGCGGTGATGGCCAGTTCCTCAAGTTCTCGCAACGTCCTCTTCTTCATTCCCGACATCGGCGGATTCACAAGGTTTGTGACGGAAACCGAGATCAGCCATAGCCAGCACATCGTCAGCGAGCTTCTGGAATTGCTGGTGGACTCCAATGAGATTGGCCTGGAAGTGTCCGAGTTCGAGGGTGATGCGGTGCTCTTCGTCCGGAAGGGAGACCTCCCCACTCTGAACGAACTGCTGGCCCAGGCCAGGAAGATGTTCCTGAACTTTCATCTGCATCTCAAGCGGCGTGAAATGGAGCGGATCTGCCAGTGCGGCGCCTGTGCCCGGATGCACAACTTGACGCTCAAGTTTGTCGCACACAGCGGCCCATGCAGCACCATGGAAGTCAAGGGGCATTCGAAATTCATCGGGAAGAGCATCATCGTCGCCCACCGACTGCTGAAGAACTCGGTGCCCGAGTCGGAGTACCTGCTGATCACACAGGACACGCTGGACCAGGTGCAGGGCGAATCAGTACCACCGCCCGACTTCGAAAGCGGCAGCAACCAATACGACGAGATCGGAGAGGTCGTCTATCGTCATCATTCAATGACGGGCTACCTGAGCGAGCTTCCGTCGCTGAATTAGTCCGCAAGCGCTCTACGCCCCAGGCACGTCCGATAGACTTGCGGGCTTCATTCCGAAGAAGGGCAAACCGATGTTGCGCGTGGTGTTCAACCAAAAGGGTGGCGTGGGCAAATCCACGATCGTGTGCAATCTCGCCGGCGTGAGCGCCGCCCAGGGATTGCGCACGCTCGTGATCGACCTCGACCCACAGGGAAATTCAAGCCAGTATCTTCTGGGTGCGCAGGCCCAGGACGCAAAGCCCAATATCGCGACTTTCTTCGAGTCGGCCCTGAACTACAGCTTCAAGGAGCCCAAGTTCGAATCGTTCATCCATGAAACCGAGTTCGAGAACCTCGACATCATCCCGTCGAATGTCGATCTCGACACGTTGACGGGCAAGCTCGAGTCGCGCCACAAGATCTACAAGCTGCGCGACGCGCTCAAGGACCTCGCCGGGTACGACGCGGTATACATCGATACGCCGCCGGCCATGAACTTCTACACGCGCTCGGCACTCATTGCCGCCGCGCGCTGCCTCATCCCCTTCGACTGTGACGACTTCTCGCGCCGTGCGTTGTACTCGGTGCTCGAGAACGTGAAGGAGATCAAGCACGACCACAATCGGCGGCTCACGGTTGAAGGAATCGTCATCAACCAGTTCCAGTCACGCGCCGCACTCCCCCAGCAGCTCGTGAACGAGTTGATCGAGGAGGGGCATCCGGTGCTGGATTCCTATCTTTCGCAATCCGTGAAGATTCGCGAGAGCCATCAGCACGCCACGCCGATGATCTACTTGGAGCCACGCCACAAGCTGGCGCAGGAATTCGTGGCGCTGCACGACGAGATCAACGCCTAGGAGGCTGGGCTGCTGCCCAGACTCCAAGGCCCTGGCTGTGTTACCTGCAGCGGGGGAACAGCCTTTCCATGTTGCCGCGGTCGATCGCGGCCCGCATCGCGTCCGGCATCTCGAACGCATCGAGCAGGCGCGCGAAGTGCAAGGAACGCTCCTTGGGCGCGTACGGCCAATCGCTGCCGAAGCCGATACGGCCCGGATCCGCAAACGCCAGCAACGAAGGCAGCGCGTAGGCGCTGCTCGACAGCGCCGTGTCGAAGTAGAAGCGGCGCAGCCGTTCGATGCCCGTCGCCTGATCGCCGTCGGGCGAGCAGATCCTCGCGACCCGTTCGGCGGCATACGGGATGAATCCGCCACCGTGCGACAGGATGATCTTCAGATCGGGATAGCGGTCCAGCCAGCCTCGCCGTGCCATGTTGATGGCTGCGCGCGTGGTGTCGAGCAGGAAGTCCGCGGCGAAGGGCGGAATGCCCGGAACGGGCGGCGCCGGCAACTCCGACGGGTGCACGAACACCACGGCCTTGCGCCGATCCAGCTCTTCCATCAGGGGCTCGATCGAGGCATCGCCCAGATAGGTGCCACGCACATTGGTCAGCAGCACGACGCCGTCGGCGCCCAGCACGTCCAGTGCATGGGCGGCCTCGGCCAGTGCGCCATCGACGTCCGGCAGTGTCAGTGTCGCGAAGAAGCCGAAGCGGCCCGGGTGCCTCCGAACCACGTCTGCGGCGAACTCGTTCACCGCGCGCGCCATGCTGCGCGCCTCGGCGTGGTCGCCCAGGTGCACGCCGGGTGTCGAGACCGACAGGATGCCCGTTGCGATGCCGGCGCTTTCCATCAGATCGAGGGCCCCCTCCGCGCTCCATGTCGGGATCGGCAAGCCGCCGGCGAGAACGCCGTGCCTGTCGAGCCACGCTGCGTAGTCGGGGGGAACCATGTGCTGGTGCGTGTCGATGCGTCGCCGGTTGTTGGCCATGGGTCGATGTCCTGCTGATGGGGTTGAAGGGGTCATTCGGCTTTCAGGCCGGCCTGCTGCACGCCGGCGGCCCATTTCTTCTTCTCCGATTCGAGAAACCGGCGGGCATCGGCGATCGAGCCGCCGACCGGATAGTTCGCGGTCGCCTGCAGCTTCTGGATCAACTCGGGCGACTTCAGCGCGGCATTGACCGCCGCGTTGATCTGTTGAAGGCGAGGCTCCGGCGTGCCCTTGGACGCCAGCAGCATGAACCAGCCGGTCATCTCCAACCCGGGAACCGTCTCGTTCGCCAGCGGCAGCCCTTCCAGTCCCGGCAGCGCCTTCTTCGATGTGACGGCAAGCGCCCGGAGGCGGCCCGACCTCACCATCGGCAGCAGGGGCGCGACACCGTCCACCGACATGACGGTATCGCCACCGACCACAGCCTGCAGGGCCTGGCCACTGCTGTTCATCGCCACGCTGTTGAATTGCGCGCCGGTCATCTGGCCCAGCAGCACGCCGGCGAGATGCGGAATGGAGCCCCGTGCCGTGCTGCCCAGCGCGAGCGCGTCCGGGCTGGCCTTGGCCTGAGCGATCGCGTCGGCCAGCGTCTTCGGGCCCTTGCCCTGATTGGCGACGAACAGCATGGGGGTCTCGGCCACCGTCGCAACCGGCTCGAAGTCGGTGGCCAGATCGAACCTGGCCGCACGGTAGGTCAGCGGTGTCACGGTGGCCACGGCCGCATGGACGAACAGCAGGGTGTTGGCCCGGTTCGCCGCGGACTTCGCCCCCATCACCGCGATGATCCCGCCCGCACCCGGCTTGTTCTCGATGATGAGCGGCTGGCCAAGCCGATGCTGCAGTTCGTCGCCGAGCAGGCGCGCCACGATGTCCGGCGCGCTGCCCGCCGGGGCCGGGACCACCATGATCATCGGCGGGCTCGAGTTCAGGCCCTGCGCGAATCCGTTGCCAGGGATGGCGCAGAAGGTGGCCGCGCCAGCCACGATCCACTTGAGCAGCTTGAACATTCGGGTGTCTCCATCTTGTCGTGAATGCACCGCAGATTAGGGCGCCTCAGAGTTCACGAATAGCGCAATTCGCCGAAATCTAAAATCAATGCCATGGATATCAGGGACATTGATCTCAACCTTCTGCCGGTGCTGGATGCGCTGCTGAGACACCGGAGCGCAACCCTGGCCGCCCGCGAACTCGACATGAGCCAGTCGGCGCTGAGCACGGCGCTGGGACGGTTGCGCACGCTGCTCGACGACGAGCTGTTCGTTCGGACCGGACGGGGCCTTCGCCCGACCGCGCGGGCCAGTGCACTCGCGGAGCCGGTGGCCGGGATCATCGAGTGCGTGCGCGATCGGGTGCTGCAAAGCGCCACCTTCGACCCGCAGGCGTCCAGCGTGGCATTCCGCATCGCGCACTCGGATGTCGGCGCCTACGTCCTGTGGCCCAGGGTCGTGCGGGCCGTGCGCGCGCGTGCGCCCGGCGTGCGGCTCTCGCTCAAGACCCTGCAGCAGGCGGAGATCGCCGTTGCCTTGGCCGAAGGGCAGGTGGATCTCGCCATCGGCAGCTACCCCGGCCTGCCCGACACCCTGTTCCAGCAGCGCCTGTTCGAGCGGGTTTACGTCGCCCTCGTGGCTGCGAGTCATCCGCTGGCGCGCAAGGCACTCACGCTGCGCAGCTTCGCCGCTGCGCCCCAGGTCGTCGTGCGCGCTGCCTCGGGCGTGCAGGACCGGATCGACACCGCCTTGGCACGCGAAGGTCTCACCCGCGCGGAATGCGTGGAACTGCCGTCGTACCTGATGATCCCGCCCCTGCTGGAGAGCGGCGATTTTCTGGCCGTCGTGCCGGGCCAGCTTGCCGACGCCTTCTCGCACCGCGGGGACTTCGTGAGCCGCAAGCTGCCGCTGCCCGTGCCGCCATCGGTCATCCGCATGCACTGGCATCGACGCTTCAACGAAGACGCCGGCAACCGGTGGTTGCGCGCGCTGATGGTCGAGGAATTCGGCCGCGAAGCGGCCACCTCGCGCGCCCGCTAGCGGCCCAGGTCCTTTGCGCTCACACCGGCGATGCCCCAGTTCTCCTTGGGTACGTCGTGCAGCCACACGCGCACGTTGGCCTTCGGGGCGCCGATGGCTTCCACGATGGCCTCGGTGACTTTCTCGATCAGCGCGCGCTTCTGCTCCTCGGTGCGCCCTTCGATGAGGTAGATCTGTGCGAATGGCATCGGATGCGCCTCCTCATTCGGTGAAACGCATGCCGACGCTGCCCATGCCCTGCACGCGCAGCGTCACGCTGTCGCCCGCAGCGACAGCCACCGCCTCGGTGATGCCGCCCGACAGGATCAGCGTGCCGGCCGGGATCTCCCCGCCGCGCGCGCCGAGATGGTTGGCCAGCATCGCGATCGCCGCCGCCGGATGCCCCAGCACCGCGGCGCCGGCACCGAAGGCGACAGGCTCGCCGTTCTTCTCCAGCACGATGCCGACGGTGCGCAGGTCCACTTCCGAAGCAGGCAGCGCCCGCCCGCCGACCACGAAGCGCGCCGCCGAGGTGTTGTCCGCCACCACGCTCTTCAGGTCGAACTTGAAGTCGCGGTAGCGGCTGTCGATGACCTCGATGCCCGGCAGCACGAAGTCCGTGGCCGCGAGCACCGCGCCGATGTGGCAACCCGGTCCCTTGAGGGCGCGGCGCGTGACGAAGGCGATCTCCGGCTCCACCTTCGGGTGGATGAGGTCGCGCACGCTGCACTCGCCGCCTTCGGGCAGCGCGAAGTTGTCGGCGAGAAATCCGAAGACCGGCGTGGCGACGCCCATCTGCTTCATCTTCGCGTGCGAGGTCAGGCCGGCCTTGAGGCCGATGATGCGATGCCCACGATCGGTCTTGCGGCGGCGGATCGCGTCCTGGATGGCATAGGCGTCGTCCCAGTCCATCTGCGGATGCTCGTCGGTGATCTTCGGCGTGTCGCGCGCCTCCAGTTCACACGTCTCCAGGTGCTCGGCCAGCGCGGCGATGGTTCGTGCGTCGAGTTTCATGCGTGTACCTCCTGCTGCGCGGCGCGCGCGCGGGCCAGCGTGATGGCCGTGTCTTCGATCATGTCTTCCTGTCCGCCGACCATGCCGCGCCGGCCCAGCTGGACGAGGATCTCGCGCGCGGGCACGCCCCACTTCTGCTCGGCGCGCTTGGCGAAAAGCAGGAAGCTCGAATACACGCCCGCATAGCCGAGCGTGAGCGAATCGCGGTCCACGCGGATCGGCTGGTCCATGATCGGCACCACGCGGTCCTCGGCCACGTCCTGGATCGCGAAGACGTCGACGCCGGTCGCGATGCCCATGCGGTCGCACACCGCGACGAAGACTTCGAGCGGCGTGTTGCCCGCGCCCGCACCCAGCCCCGCCGCGGCTGCATCGATGCGGTTGGCGCCGGCCTCGACCGCGGCGATGGAGTTCGCCACGCCCATCGCGAGGTTGTGGTGGCCGTGAAAGCCCAACTCCGTTTCGGGCTTGAGCGCCGCGCGCACCGCGGCGATGCGCGCCTTCACGTCGTCCGGCAGCATGTAGCCCGCCGAGTCCGTGACGTAGATGCAGTTGGCGCCGTAGCCCTCCATCAGCAGCGCCTGCGCAACCAGCTTCTGCGGCGAGGCCATGTGCGCCATCATCAGGAAGCCGACCGTGTCCAGATCGAGCTTGCGGGCCATCGTGATGTGCTGCTCCGACACGTCGGCCTCGGTGCAATGCGTGGCGACGCGGATCGTGTGCACGCCCGCCCCATGGGCCATCCGCAGATGGTCGACCGTGCCGATGCCGGGGATCAGCAGCGCGGACACCTTCGCCTTCTTCATGCGCGGGATCACCGCCGAGAGGTATTGCTCGTCGCTGTGCGCCGGAAAGCCGTAGTTGACCGAGCTGCCGCCCAGCCCGTCGCCGTGCGTGACCTCGATCAGCGGCACGCCCGCCGCGTCGAGCCCGGTGGCGATGTCGATCATCTGTTCGATCGACATGCGATGGCGCTTCGGATGCATGCCGTCGCGCAGCGTCATGTCGTGGACCGTGACCTGTGTTCCTTGAAGTGTCATGGGATGTTCCTAGGCGGTGGTGACTTCGGCCGACGCATCGGCCAGCATGGATTCGGCGAACATTTCCGCCGTGCGCGCAGCGGCAGCGGTCATGATGTCGAGGTTGCCGGCGTACTTGGGCAGGTAGTCGCCCAGACCCTCGACTTCGAGGTAGATCGACACGCGCTTGCCATCGAACACCGGGCCGTTGACCAGCTTGTAGCCAGGCACGTAGCGCCGGACCTCCGCGATCATGCGGTGCACCGAGGCGGTGATCGCCTCCTGGTCCGGCTCGTCTTCCGTCAGGCAGTGCACGGTGTCGCGCATGATGAGCGGCGGCTCGGCGGGGTTGATGATGATGATGGCCTTGCCCACCGCCGCGCCGCCGACGCGCTCGACCGCGCCGGCCGTGGTGCGGGTGAACTCGTCGATGTTGCGGCGGGTGCCCGGCCCCACCGAGCGGCTGGATACGGTCGCGACGATCTCGCCGTAGGCGACCTTCTGCACCTGCGAGACGGCCGCGACCATCGGGATCGTCGCCTGCCCGCCGCAGGTGACCATGTTGACGTTCATCGGCCGCTCGCCGGCAAGCTGCTCGCGCAGGTTGACCGGCGGCACGCAGTACGGCCCGATGGCCGCCGGCGTGAGGTCGATCATCAGCACGCCGAGCGCATTGAGTTTCTCGCTGTTCTCCGCATGCACATAGGCACTGGTCGCGTCGAAGGCGATGCGGATGCCGTCGGCTTCCACATGCGGCAGCAGGCCGTCCACGCCGTCGGCGGTGGTCTTCAGGCCCATCTCGCGGGCTCGCTTGAGGCCATCGGATGCGGGATCGATGCCCACCATCCACACCGGTTCCAGCACGGGGCTGCGCTGCAGCTTCGCGAGCAGGTCGGTGCCGATGTTGCCGGGCCCGATCAGGGCGCATTTGATCTTCTTGCTCATGGGTCGGTCCTTTTCAATGGAATCGCACGGAGCAGCCGCCGAGGCCGCCGATAGAGACACGGAAGTTGTCGCCCGCCGCAGCGGGGAACATCGCGGCGAGCGCGCCCGAGAGCACCACCTCGCCGGCCTTCAGGCCGATGCCGAGCTTGCCGAGCGTGTTCGCGAGCCACGCCACCGCGTTGACCGGCGAACCGAGCGCGGCCGCGCCGGCGCCGGTGGCGACGATCTCGCCGTTCTTCTCCAGCACCATGCCGCAGGTCGCGAGATCGACGCGGCGCGGATCGACCGCGTTGTCGCCGAGCACGAAGACGCCGCAGGAGGCGTTGTCGGCCACGGTGTCGGCGATCCTGATCTTCCAGTCGCGGATGCGCGAATCGACGATCTCGAAGCACGGCATCACGCATTCGGTGGCCGCGAGCACGTCGGCGTTGCCGATGCCCGGGCCCATCAGGTCGCGCTTGAGCAGGAAGGCGATCTCGCCCTCCGCCTTGGGCTGGATCAGCGAGCGCGTGTCGACCGACTCGCCTTCATTCACCACCATGCCATCGAGCAGGTAGCCGAAGTCGGGCTGGTACACGCCCAGCATGTTCATCACGGCGCGCGAGGTCACGCCGATCTTCTTGCCGACGATGCGCTCGCCGGCGTCGAGGCGGCGCGAGATCATGCGTTGCTGCACGCGATAGGCGTCCTCGATGCCCATGCCTTCGTGGCGGTTGGTCAGCGGCTCGACGACCTGCCGGTCGCGCAGCGCAGCGTAGAGCTCGTCGCCGAGCGTCTCGATGAGTTGGGAGTCCATGGTTCTTTCCGTTTCGATGAATCAGAGGTCTTCGGCCAGGAAGTCGCGCACCAGCCGCACGAAGCGCGCGCTGTGCTCGATCTGCGTCCAGTGGCCGCACTGGCCGAATACGTGGAGCTGGCTGCGCGCAATCCACTGCGCCAAGGTGAGCGAGGTCGCGAGCGGGATTACCTGGTCCTCGCGGCCGTGGATCAGGAGCGTCTCGTGCGGGAGCGCGCGGATCGCGGCCTCGGGGCTCGCCATCGCGTCGACCCAGCGCTGGCGCGGCGCGGGGAACATCGCGGCGAACGAGTCCTGGAAGCCCGGGCGGATGCTCGCCTCGTAGCGCAGTTGCGCGAGTTCGTCGGTGACCAGCGCGCGGTCGTGGGCGAACACATCCATGATGCGGCGCATGTTGTCGAACGAGGGCGTGTAGCCCCACACCGCGTCGAGTCCGGGCGTGATCTCGAACGGTACGCCCACGCTGCCCATCAGCACCAGCCGCCGCACGCGATGCGGCGCACGGATCGCCAGCGCCAACGAGAGCGCGCCGCCGAACGAATTGCCGACGAGGTCTGTGCGCTCGATGTCCAGCGCATCGAGCAGGTCGAGTGCCTGCCTCACCCACAGGTCCATCGTGTAGGCCGCGCCGTGCACGCGCTCGGTGAAACCGAAGCCTGCCATGTCAGGCGCGATCACGCGCCGCGTCTTCGCGAGCTCCGGCAGCACCAGCCGCCAGTTGGCCCATGCGCTCACGCCAGGGCCGGAGCCGTGGATGAAGAGCACCGGTGCGCCCTCGCCCATGTCGTGGAAGTTGGTGTCGAAGGCGCCGGTGCGCACGCTGTTCGCGATCTCGGGGTTGCTCATGCTGCCGCCGTCAGAGCTTCACGCACACGTTGCGGAGTTCCGTGTAGAACTCCAGCGAATGCACGCCGCCCTCGCGCCCGATGCCCGAGGCCTTGGCGCCGCCGAAGGCGGTGCGCAGGTCGCGTAGGAACCAGCTGTTGATCCAGCAGATGCCCACTTCCACCTGCTTCGCGACGCGATGCGCGCGGCCGAGGTTCTGCGTCCACACGGTGGTTGCAAGGCCGTAGTCGGTGGCGTTGGCGAGCGCGATCGCTTCCTCTTCCGTGTCGAAGGGCGCGATGTGGCAGCACGGGCCGAAGATCTCCTCGCGGATCACGGCGGCCGATTCGGGCAGGCCGGTCCAGATGGTGGGCTGCACCCAGTGCCCCTCCGCCAGTGGTCCCTTCATCGCCGGTTCGCCGCCGCCGGTGACCACGGTCGCGCCCTCGCGCACCGCCTTCTCGTAGTACGAGAGCACCTTCTGCTTGTGCTCCTGCGAGATCAGCGGGCCGATGCCGACACCGGGCTCTTCCGACGGACCGGGCTTCAGCGCCTCGGCCCTGGCCTTGAGCGCCGCGACGAAGCGATCGAAGATCGGCCGCTCCACGTACACCCGCTCGGTGCCCAGGCACACCTGCCCGCAGTTCTCGAAGGCCGAGCGCGTGATGCCGGCGACCGCCTGGTCGAAGTCGGCATCGGCGAACACGATGCCCGCGTTCTTGCCGCCGAGCTCGAAGGACACCGGCCGCACGCCCTTGGCAGCCGCGGCCATGATGGCCTCGCCGGTGCGCGTCTCGCCGGTGAAGGTGATGCCGTTCACACCCGGATGGCGGGTGAGGAATTCACCGGCCGAATCAGGCCCGAAGCCGTGGACCACGTTGTAGACGCCGGGCGGAATACCGACCGCGTTCATCACCTCGCCGAGCAGGGTCGCCGTGGCCGGCGTTTCTTCCGACGGCTTCACAACCACCGTGTTGCCGCAAGCCAGTGCCGGTCCGACCTTCCAAGTCATCAGCAGCAGCGGCAGGTTCCATGGGCAGACCACGCCGATCACGCCCACCGGCGAGCGGACCGCATAGTTCAGCGCCTGGCCGCCATCGGGCGTCGCCATCTCGAAGCTCTCGGTGGGCACCTTCTTCACGATGTCCGCGAACACCTTGAAGTTGGCCGCGCCGCGCGGGATGTCGACATGCGAGGCGAGCGCGTGCGGCTTGCCGGTGTCGGCCATCTCGGCCTGCAGGAAGTCGTCGAAGCGTCGGTTGATCTCGTCGGCCACCGCGTGCAGCAGCTCGACGCGGCGCGCGACCGTCATGCGGCCCCATTCGCCGTTCAGCGCAGCGCGGGCCGCGCGCACCGCCGCATCGACCTCGGCCGCTCCGGCCTCGTGCACGAGGCCGAGCACCCGGTTGTCCACCGGCGCGCGGTTCTCGAAGGTCTTGCCGCTCGCGACGAACTCGCCGCCGATGAAGTTCATGTACTGCTTCATGGCCGCGCCCTTCAGGTCAGCACCGAGAGGAAGTTCTCGTTGAGCTTGCGGTCGTGATAGAAGATCGCGCGCCCGAGCTCGTCGTCGGTCCACACCAGCGGCGGCTTGTCCGGGTAGTAGATGTAGCCGCCGGAGAAGACCTCGTTGCGGTTGCCGCTCGGGTCGAAGAAGTAGATCGTCTCGCCGCGCGTGATGCCGTGGCGCGTCGGGCCGATGTCCAGCGACACGCGCTTCTTGGTGATGATGTCGGCGGCCTTGAGGATCTCACCCCAGTTGTCGAGCAGGAAGGAGGCGTGGTGGAACTTGTTCTTCTCGGCGTGGCGGATGAAGGCGATGTCGTGCGGCTTGGTCGAGCAGGTCAGGAAGGCAGCGATCAGCATCTTCTCGGGGCCGGCCACCACTTTCTCGGCCAGCTCGAAGCCGAGGATCTCGGTGAACACCTTCACCGTGCCGTCGAGGTCGTCGCCGTAGAGCAGGCAGTGGTCGAAGCGCGAAGGCGCCATGCCCTTGAGGTCATCGGGCGAGATCTCCGGGTTCTCGTAGGGCATGCCGTTGCCGACCTTCTCCTTCTCCGCGTAGAGCTCGATCGCGTGGCCGGTGGGCACGGTGAAGCGGAAGCGCCGGCCGGTGCGCACGTGTTCGCCGGCCTCGACCCAGCCGGTATCGGTCGCGAGCGGGCTGGCCTGCAGGTCGGCCGCGAGCTTGTCCAGCGTGGCATTCGAATCCACGCGGAAGCCCATGAAATCCATGCCAGCCGTGTCGGCCTCGCGCAGCACCACGCTGTGGTGGTCATGCTCGTCCCAGGCCTTGAGGTAGATGCGGCCCTGCGCATCTCGCGCCGTCTCGATGAGGCCGAGCACATCTCGGTAGTGCTTGAGTGCGGCTTCCATGTCGAGCACGCGAAGTTGAACGTGGCCGGGTCGTAGTACGCCAGTGAGTGCCATGATGATCTCCTAGGTGGGTTGTCAGGGGTGGGGATGGGGTTGCGCCAGGTGGCGCTCGATGCAGCGGGCCATGCGCGGGGCGGCGCGTAGCTCCAGGTCGCTCTGCGGATACGCGCGGCAGGCGAGCACGTAGCCTTGCGCTTCCTCGTCGGCGCTGACGTGGCAGCGGCTCATGCGCTCGCAGCGGGTGCGGCCCGATTCGATGCGGACCTTGCACACGCCGCAGCCGCCGCCGCGGCAGCCGACGGGGATGCCCTTGCGGCCGAGCTGTTCCATGCCGCCGAGCAGGGTCTGGTCGGGCCGGCAGGTGTAGCGCTCCTGCGTGTTGCCGATCGCGATCGAGAAGCTCGTCGTCGTCATCACAGTGCCTTGAACAAGGGGCTGCGCGGGGCGGCCGAGGCCGCATCGGCGGCGGTGAAGAACTTCTCGGTGTAGATGTCGCGCTCGAAGAGCCGGCCCTGCATCAGGGTGGCGATGCACGCCTCGGTCATCGGCGGCGGTCCGCACAGGTAGGCCTTGTGGCCGCGGAAGTCGTTCGCGAAGTGCGCTTTCAGCGCCTCGTGGGCGAAGCCGCGCGCGCCGCGCCAGTCGTCGTCCGGCGCGATGTCGGACAGCACCGGGACGTAGGTGAAGTTCGGATGCCGGTCCGCCAGCGCCTCGAAGAGCTCGTGGAAGTACAGCTCCTCGCGGTTGCGCGCGCCCTGGATCAGCGTGATCGGAAGCGTGCAGCCTTCGGCCAGCAGATCGAGCACCATCGACTTCGGGCTCGACAGACCCGAGCCGCCCGCGACGAAGATCATCGGAACGCCCGCGGACTTGCGCACGAAGAAGCGGCCGTTGGGCGCGGTGAAGCGCACGCGCTGGCCCTGCTGGAGTTCGTCGTGCAGCCAGCCGGTGGCGCGCCCGTTGGGCACGCGGCGGATATGCAGTTCGATCAGGTCGTCCTGCGGCGAATTGGCGATCGAGAAGGCGCGCGCGCCCTCCACGCCTGGCACATGCAGCATCACGTACTGACCCGCCTGGAAGGGCACGGGCCGCTGCGTGCGCAGCCACAGCCCGCGGATCGTCGGAGTGAGCATGCGCGCCTCGACCACTTCGGCATCGAAGTCCTCGAGCGGCATGAACTGTGCATCGGGGTCTTCGTCGATGTCGGCCTCGATGACGATGTCGCCCTGCGCCATCGCGCAGCACGCGAGGATCTTGCCCTCGTCGCGCTCGAAGTCCATCAGCGCGAAGTTGGACGAATCGCCGTGGTCGCATTCGCCTTCGAGCACCTGCACCTTGCAGGTGCCGCAGACGCCGTGGCCGCAGGCGTGCGGCAGCCACACGCCGGCGCGCAGGCAGGCGTCGAGCACGGTCTGGCCGTCGCGCACCTCGATGCCCTGCCCGATCGGTTCGATCATGATCTGGAAGCTCATGGCCGTCTCCCGTCTTGTTCAGCTGCCCGAACCTTTGATGCCCTTCAGGCCGGGCACCCGGAAGCGGATGACGGACTTGTGCACCAGTCCGTTGTCGGCCAGCGACTTGGCCGGATCGGGCTTGAAGGGCTTGCCCGAGTCGAACCATTGCGCGGTGGACCAGTCGATCCTTTCGAAGTCGGGGTGGCTGCCGTAGACGCCTGGGAGCACGTCGCTCAGCAGCGCGCCGAACGGCATCGAGGGCGGTAGCGGCAGGCACACCGGCGCGCAGAACAGCAGGTGGTCTTCCCAGCCGATGTAGAGCAAGCGGTTGCCATGGAAGCGGTCTTCGGTGTCCGCGACGGTGCCGGTGTAGCCGGGTTGGAGTGCGACGACTGACATTTCGGTCTCCTTGTTTCGGGATGAGCTCCGCCAACGCAGCGCGCGACGCGCTGCGGGCTCGGTGATGAAAGCTGAGTACTAGGAGGTCAAGCGACCTTGGCCTGCGATGACGACAGGTCCTGCCCCGTCCAGCGTTCCCAGTTCGCCTTGTCGGGCGACGTGTTGAACTCGCCGTTGTCGGCGCCGTTGTTGATGTGGTAGTACTCCAGCACCGCGGCCAGCGGGTTGAAGCCGGGCGCCGTCGGGTCGGTGCCTTCGGGGAAGCAGTTGCCCTGGTAGATCTGGTGCACCGGCAGCCAGGCCTGCACGTACTTCTCGGGCTCGCCGTCGAAGACGTCCTTGCAGCCGTCCGAGCAGAAGTGGTGCTTCATGCCGTGGTAGGTGCTCTCGCGGTAGCAGATCTTCGTCGGATCGTCGGGCTCGGTGAAGAACATCGGGATCTGGCAGGTCTGGCACAGCATGGGCAGCGTGTTGTTGAACCAGCGCTTGCCGGCCTTCTCCTGCGCATCGAGCCATTCGAAGCGCGGGCGGTAGAGGCGGTCGAAGGTCTCGGGGTACTTCTCCGAGAGCCATGCCATTTCCTCGGCGCGCGGCACCCACACATTGAAGTCCGCCGCATGGCCGTAGTTGTTGAAGGTGGCCCAGGCCTCGTGCGAGAGGCGGCTCTTCTCCTTGGTCGCGACCTCGTGGTACTTGGGCAGGCGGATGCCGTAGCGCGCCAGATCCTGGAACAGCGCGCCGCCGTTCTTCTCGAAGTACATCTCCCAGGCCTCGGACCAGCTCATCACGCGCTTGGGCAGCATGTAGTCCATCATCATCGCGACCAGCGTGAGGAGGCGATAGCCGCGCCAGAACCACTTGTCGATCCACTTCTGCACGATGGGCACGTTGTCGGGGTCCTGCTCGAGCAGGAACTTCACCACCTCGAGGCCCAGCGTCATGTGGCGCGACTCGTCGCTCTGCGCCGAGAAGCCGAAGGTCACGGTTGCCATGTCGCCGTTGTAGGCGGCGCCGCTCATGAAGGGCATGAACAGCAGGTTGGTCAGCACGTACTCGAAGGAGAACGAGATCGCGGTGACGAACTCGAAGGGCCCCGCGCTCATCGCGTCCTCGAAGTAGCTCTTGGGCACCGACAAGTACCACACGCGGTCGTGCATGTGCTGCGGGTCGTGCAGGCCGTGGAAGAACTTGTTGAAGTGGCTGATGGTGTGGAACTGCGTCTGCGCATGGCGCAGCTCGTCGATGGACTGCATCTGGCAGGCCACGCGCGCACCCACGCCGCGGAACGCCCGCCCTGCCATTGCATAGCCGCGATGTGCCGCGTACTCGAGCGGCGACACGCCGGTGAGGAACAGCTTGAGCGTGTTCAGGTAGCGCGGGTCGCTGACGTTGAACTGGCCGTTGTTCTGCTGGAAGGCGTCGATGATCGCGTAGAGCTTCTTTTCCTTCTCGCCCTGGAACTTCCAGTAGGCGTCCATGGTGAGGCGGAAGGGGTCTTCCCACTTGTCCCAGTCGTGGATCTTGATGCCTTCGAACTTGTCGTAGGGGAACACCTCGTCCATCGACTCGTAGGTGGTCTCCCAGCCGAGGCCGCGAGTCATCATCGCGTAGCGCTCCTTGAGGCCGAGGCGGGGCGTGGAGCGCGGGGTGCTGTTTGCTTGGGTCATGTCTTGGTCCTCAGTTCCAGTGCAGGGTGAACTCATCGTCGGTTTCGTCGATGCTTCCGGACAGCGAGATCAGGCTCAGGTGGATCTCCTGCATGCTCCACGGGCGGCCGACGCGGTCCTCGACCGATTCGCGGCGGATCACGAGCCGCCCGGGCGCGTCGATCTTGACCATCGCGGGGTAGTCGTTGACCGTGGCTTCCGGGTTGTCTTCGACGATGGCCTCGACGATGGCGCGCGCGGTCTCGCCGGACTGCAATGCGATGAACACGGGCGCGCGGCTGGGTGCTTCGGTGGCGGCGGTCATGGGGTCTCCTTCGTTGCGGTTCACTTCTGGATGCCGAGACGCGCGGCGCGCGCATCGAGTTCGGTGACGAGGCTGGCGAGCACGCCCGCGCCCGTGTCGTGCAGCGCGAGCGCGGCGAGCGGCTGCAGCGCCTCGGCGATCTCGTCGCGCCACTGCACGTACCAGCGCGAGAGCTGCGCGGCGTTGGCCGGCGATTCGTCGACGGCGGTCTTCACGGTCGCATCGACCCAGCGCGCGGTCTCGTCGAACCATTCGTTGGGGAACTCGGTGAGCATCGCGAGCGCATGGCCGCTGGCGGCGCTGTGCGCGTTCACGTAGCGGCGGTGGATCAGCGGATACATCAGGCCGTCGAACACCAGGCTTTGCGCGACGAACACCTCGAACCAGTCCTTGGTGACGAAGAGCTTCTCCATCGTGCGGCGCACGCCCTGCCACGCCGGGTGCGCAAGCCACGCCTGCTTGCCCGCGTCGAGTGCGGCACCCGTGTTGCCGTCCACCTGCAGGCCGATGCGCGACATGTACTGCGCGATGCCGAGGCGGTCCATCGCGGCGAAGATGAAGGCCTGCGTCACCGCCGTGCCGTAGCCATAGCCGCAGCAGTAGCTCATGTTCATGTTGGCGCCCCACTCGTAGTGGCGCAGCGGCACCATCACCTGCTGCAGCGATTCGCGCGTCTGCGGATCCGCCTGCGCGAGCAGGCTGCGCTTCTCGGCGAACTCGAACTGCCGGTCGGCGCCCTCCTGCTGCCGTGCGCGCGCCATGGTGTAGACGCCGTAGTAGTAGTGGCGCGGGTCCTTGAAGCTGTACCAGTCGGCCATGACGATCGTGGTGCGGCGCTTGTCGTAGAGCTCGTACTCGGGCTGCCACAGCGGCCGGTAGTGGAAGTTGGCCGTGGGCTGCATGTCCAGCGTGGCTTCCTGGTAGCGCGAGGCGGGCTTGTCGCCGAGCCGCCGCGCCACATGCGAGAAGGTCTGCCGGATCGGCCGGATGTCGGAGGTCTTGATGTCGACTTGCACGAGGGGTCTCCTTGAAGGTCAGTGTTCGATGCCCGGCGCGCCGTAGCGCCACTTCATGCGTTCGTAGTCGATCCGGGCGCCCTCCTCGGGCGTCAGGTGGCTGACCGCGTGGCACGCGCAGAACTCGCGGAACTGGTCGAACTGCATGACGAGTTCCACCGCCAGCGCCGGATCGCCGATGGCGAACTCGAACTCGACGAAGCGCGCATCGCGCGTGCCGGTGACGCGCACGAAGCAGCGTTGTCCGGTCATTTCGCCGGCACTCCGAGGGCCGCAGGCTGGGGTGGAAGACTTCATTTGTTCAATCCATCACTTGTCGGGCAGCAACCGCGCCGCCCGTGCAATAAGGCGCAACGGCCGTGCCAGCGCGGCTAAGTGATTGATTTGTATGAAGTCGGGATCGCCACCCGCCTGGGAGTGCGGGTTGTCCCGGATAATCGATTGATCATTTGCTGCAGTGCAGCTTGATCAAATGGTGAAAACGCAAGGCGCGCCAAGGGGTCTGTTCATCGGCGCAGGCTTGTCGTCGACCGAACTGTTCCACTGGACATGAGATTGGCGCGTTGATGGCCGCAAGAGGGCTGCCATACGGCGCGAGTCGCGTCGGAAAAGGACGCGATCGGGTTTGGAAGCCCGCGAATGACATTCTTACGGCAGAAGCTGGCGAGCAGTTCAATGTCATCTACCGAGCCAACGCTTGAATCGAGTGCGCTCCAGTCGGGGCAAACGCCGATCGCCTTGAACCGGCCAGGACCAAACAGAGATGCCTTTAACCAGGGTGTCGGGAAATAGCTTGGAGATACTCAAAATGATGGATTGGGTCCCGATAGTCTTCGTTACGTTCAAGGTTCTCGTGTTCGGCACGGGCATGTTCTTCGCCATCAAGTGGCACTATGAGCGAGGGAAGAAGGGGAAGCAGAGCCCGGTGCTACGCGCGGGCGGCAAGGTGGCCGCAATCTTCGTGCTATCGCTCCTGGGCCTCTCGCTCCTCACCTTCGGCCTTGGCAGGATGCTCGGTCTGGACTTGACCTTTCCATGATGGCAGGAATAGTCGGCCGATATCCGAATGCGGCCAGCTGCAGTCCTTCGCTTGGCCTCTTTCAAATGTCGATGCCGGAGCGGCGAGCAGTCATTCCCACTGCTCCGGTCGAGTGACCAAGCCACGCTGCGAGGCGGCTGCCTTTGGCGGTGTGCTCCCCACTGTGCAACGCCAGCGATCCTCAGTCAGGCTTGATTTTCGCCCGCGCAATCACAGGCTTCCACCGTTGCTTTTCGGATTCGATGAATGACTGGAACTCTGCGCCCGTGCTCCCTACCGGAATCGCGGCTTCGGACTCGAAGAGGTTCAATGCCGCGGGCGCCTTGACCGCACGCGCCGCCGCCGCCGAGAGCTTGTCGGCATTCGCCTGGGGCAACGAGGCCGGCGCAAGAAGCCCGTACCACTGTGTCATCTCGAAGCCGGGGTAGCCTTGCTCCGCCACGGTGGGGACATCGGGCAGTTGCGCCAGCCGCTGGCTCGTGCCAGTCGCAATGCAGCGCACCTTGCCCGACTTGATGAATGCCATCACGGCGGGTGCTCCGACTGCGGCGGCATCCACGCGCCCGCCCATCAAGTCGGTGAGCTGGGGTCCGGTGCCTCGGTAGGCTACGTGGAGGATGTCGGTGTCGCTCACCATCTTCAGGTATTCGAAGGCGAGATGCCCCGCGCTGCCGTTGCCTGCGGAGCCGTAGTTCAACGCGCCCGGCTTGGATCTGGCGAGGGCAACGAATTCCTTGAGATTCTTGGCGGGCAGGTCGGGCCGCACGACATACAGGCTCGGCACTTTGGAGAGCAGCGAGATCGGCCTGAACGCCTTGTCCGGGTCGTAGGGCAACTTCGGGAAGATGAACGGATTGACCGCGATGGTGCCAATGTGCCCGAGCACCAATGTGTGCTGGTCGTCGGCCCGAGCCACTTCGCTCATTGCGACATTGCCTGCGCCGCCTGGCTTGTTATCGACGTAGACGCTCTGGCCAAGAAGCGTGGTCAATTCGGCGGCGGTCGCTCGCGCCACGATCTCCGAGCTCCCTCCCGGTGCGAAGGGCACCACAAGGCGCACTGATCTGCTCGGCCAAGCAGTCTGGGCTCTTGCCACCATTGGCAGCAGAGCAGCTGCGGGCAGGGCAGCGCCCAGATGCAAGGCGCTGCGGCGGGTCAAACGGAACGTGTTCACGGAGGTTCTCCTTTGGTTGAGATCAGGCAGTACGGGTTGATGCGCCGGCGGCAGGCAGCGGAATGGCCGAGGCAGCGGCATCACGCGCCTGGCTGCGACCCATCCAGATGACGATGGCTGCGCCCAGAGCCGTCAGCAGTGCGAGCGGCATGAGCGCCAGCGGGTAGCTTCCGGTCGCGTCCTTGATGGCCCCTAGCGTCCATGTGGCGCCCGATGTGCCGATATGGGCCAGCGTGTTGATGGCAGCGATGCCTGCAGCGGCGCTGCCAGCTGAAAGCCACTCGGTCGACAGCGCCCAGAACGGACCCTTGATCGAATAGGTGCCCACGAGCACGAAGGTCAGCAGCACCATCGTTGCGGCGAGCGAGCCGGCCGTCAGCTGTGTCGCCAGCAGGCAGGCGGAGGTCAGGGCAAGGGGCAGAGCCGTGTTCCAGATGCGCTCGCCCGACTTGTCGGCGCGACGGCCCCACAGCACCATGATGATGGACGCCACGGCAAAGGGAATGCCGTTCATCAAGCCAGTCTCCATGGTGGTGAGACCGAGCGACTTCAGAATCTGCGGCTGCCACAGCGAGAGCGCATTGCTGGTGGCAGAACTGCCGGCATACACGATGGCCAGCGCCAGCACGTACTTGTTCTTCAGGATCCGCAGCACCGACATGTGGGCGACGGGCTTGGCCTCCTGCTTCTCGGATTCCAGCCGGGCGTTGAGCCACTCGCGTTGTTCATGGGTCAACCATTTCGCGTTGTCGGGGCGGTTCGGCAGGACGAAGAACACCATGACGCCAAGCACCACGGCAGGGATCGCCTCGAGAATGAAGAGCCACTGCCAACCGCGCAACCCTAGCCAGCCATCGGTGCCCAGCAGTGCAGCCGAGATAGGCGATCCGAGGAGGCTGGAGATGGGGATCGCCACCATGAAAGTGGCCACGATGCGGCCGCGATATTCCTTGGGAAACCAGTAGGTCAGGTACAGGATGACGCCCGGAAAGAACCCGGCTTCTGCAGCTCCGAGAAGGAACCGGCCGAGGTAGAACGAGTACGGCCCGACGGCGAATGCGGCCAGTGCACCGATGACGCCCCAGGTGACCATGATCCGCGCGATCCACAACCGCGCGCCGAATTTCTGCAGTGCGAGATTGCTGGGAATCTCGAACAGGATGTAGGCAATGAAGAACAGGCTGCCGCCCAGTCCGAACATGGCCTGCGAAAGCCCGAGATCCTTGTTCATCTGCAGCGCCGCGAAGCCGGCGTTGACGCGGTCCACGTAGGCGATGAAGTAGCACAGCATCAGGAAAGGCAGGATGCGCAGGGCGACCCGCCGCATGGTGGCCTTCTCCAGGGCCGACTTCTCGATCGGCTGCGACGCGAGGGAATGGGTGTTCATCGAGGTTCTCCAAAGAAGGTCATGGGTCACATCACGAAGGAACACGACGCCTCGGGCGTGCGCGTGTCCATGTTCCGGCCACGGTTGAGGTGGTCGTCGATCTCAGCGGCGGCGCCGATCATTCGGCCGTAGAGGAAGACGGTGAACGCGGCGGCTTCGAGGTCGCGCTCGGTCAGCGCGCCGGCCTTGTAGTCCTTCCACAGCAGCGCAAGAAGCAGGGCCGCGATGACGGCATCGACGTTCACGCAGAAGACGTAAGGCGTGGCGCCGTTCGCATAGAGCGCCTGCACCAGTTCCAGGTAGTAGGCGTGGAAGACGTTGTAGGCGCCCTGCTGCGCCATGTAGCAGGCAATGAAGCGCTCGCGCGGATCGTGGTTGACCGGCTTGCCCTTGAACACGGGGTGATGCACACCCGGCAAGGCGCGCATTTCGCTGCCCAGTTCCTTCGCTGCGCGCTTGTCTGCCTTGTAGGTCCTGGCGAATGCAGTCGCCATGGCCTTGAGGTCCAGTCCGTGCGAAGGGTCGGTCGGATCGGTCAGGCCGCTGGACCTGAACTGTTCCAGCAGGAAGGCCATGCCCTCGAAGCCGTTGCCGCCGTGGCTGTAGCCGGTGTGCGTGAGGAAGCCGGCCATGGCCTTGTTGATCTGGACGCGGCCCGGCGTCTGCGGGCCGTCCGCCGCAACGGCGCCTTTCGCACCCTGGGCCGAGATGGAGCCCGGTCCGTTGGAGATCAGCAGTCCGATCAGCATCTGCAGAGGCCGCGATTCGTCCGCACTGGGCTTCTTGCCGGTGATGGCCAGGAAGCACAGGTCGGCCATGGTCCAGTGGCCGAAGCGTTCTTCGCGCGAGATGCCGCAGAGCGATCCCGCCTGATGCCGTTCGCCCGGGATCGATGCGCCGACCATCACCCCGTACAGGCGCAGGTACCAGGGCAAGGTTTCGGCCGTGAGTCGGCTGATGCGCTTGCGCACCAGCGGGCCCCAGGCGATCGTCGTGGCGATCGCCGCGAGCAGCGCGTCGCGCGACGGCGGGCCGTCCAGCGCCTGCACGAAACGCAGGAAGACCGACTTGGCTCCGCGCTGCCGCACGGCTTCGAGCATGGCGGCCGGGCGCGGGTCGTCGGCTTCTTCCGGTCCTGCCATGAAGAGTTCGCGCACGGCTGGATCGATCGGGAGATGCCTGAAGTCGAAGCGCTCGTCGTGACCATCCTTCAGGCCCGAACCGGCGAACAACTCGATCAGCGCACGGCTGCAGGCGAGCGTGCGATTCACGCGGCGCGGTCCGACGATGGCGACGGCTGCAGCCATCACGGTGTTGGGCGAGTTGCCGGCGTCGCGCGCCGCGTCTGCGGCCACCAGGATGGGATCGCCTACCAGGTTCACTTCGGCAGCGACGGCGATGTCGAGCAGTGCCCGATCGTTCGGACCTGCGACCTCGTGCACCAGAGGCAGCGCGAAGTTGGCCTGCAACGGTTCGAGCGCGAGTTCGAGCACGGACTTGCCGTGCACCGACGTCACCTGCGTCTTCGAGTCCATCACGGACGCTCCGGAGCGGTCCTTCATGTTCTGCCGTGCGATCACGGCGCCCACCTGCGCGGCGAGTTCCGCGATCTGCGCTGCGTAGGGTTCCGGCGCGGCGACGGGCTCGAGCGCGAGGGCCGCTGGGAGTGCAATGCCCTGGTCGTTGGCCATCCAAGGCTTGAGGACGAGGCTGCCGCGCGGCGCGAAGTCGGGCTTGGCGCCGCTCAACTTCATCACGGCCGTCAGCGCTGCGGGGATGTGCGCGATGTTGGTCACTACCGCGCCCTTGCGCGAGACGATGGGGTTCTCGGGCGTGTAGAGGCCGTCCACGCCGAAGGCCTCCATGAACCAGCGCTCCTTGTCCTCGGCGCGGTCGCCCGAGCCGGCCATCGCACCGGCGTGCCCGACGGCTCGGCTCAGCTTGGACTTCCACCGCCCCACCACGCAGGCCACCACGGGCTTGCCGAAATCGAGGTCCTGCTCGTAGTAGCCGCCGGGCTCGACGTAGAGAACGGCGGCGCGGGAGCGTCCGTCATTGCGAAACGCATGCGCGAAGTCGCGCGCTGCGTAATGGATGTAGACGTCCTTGCCCGACGAGACCAGCGTGGTCGTGCCCCAGCCTTCCGTCGAGAGGTATTGCGCGATCGTGCTCGTGAAGCCACCGGAGTTCGAGAAGATGGCCACGGTGCCCTGCAGCAGCGATTCCTCCGGATGGTCGCCACCGAGTGCGCCCCCGATGCGCGTACGGCTCCACGAGTCGGCCACGCCCAGGCAGTTGCCGCCGATGATGTCGACGCCGCGCTGCTGCGCCATGGCGCGGATCTCGCGTGCATCGTGCACCGCGATCTTCTCCGTGATGATGACGATCTTCTTCAACTCGGGGTTCACGCGGATGAGTTCGGCCACGCCGTCACGCACGCCCGAGGGCGGCAGGTAGACCACGCCGGTGTTGAAGGCGTGGCCGGCGTCTAGACCCTCGCGCACGTTGTTGAAAACGGGGATGTCACCCATGGCCGTCTTGAGGGACTGCCCGCTGCGTCCCGGTGAAGTGCCGAAGACCACGTTGCCGCCCGAGAACACATGGCTCGTGGGCGTGACCTGGCGTGATTCGCCGCCCAGGATGTTGAGAACGCAGACGCGGTCGCCGCGCGTGGCGAGGTCTGCGAGCGAGTGGATGCCGAGGTAGTAGTGCGAAGAGGACGAGGCCCCGTTGGCTTGGTTGTGCATGACCGTGATTCCTCTCAGTGGACGTTGGTGTTGGCGGTCGACGGAGCGATGCCCAGATGCGCGGCGATCTGCGCGCGCCCTTCGGCCTTCATCCATTCGTCCACCCTCTTCGCGTAGTTCACGACCTCGGAGATCGCACTGTCGAAGCCGAAGAAGCGGTAGGGCACGCCGAGCGCATCGCAGGCCTCCGCCAGGGCCCCGAAGCCGCGGACCAGGTTTGGCCCGCCGCGTCCGACCACCACATACAGCGGTGTCGGTCCGTGCTCCGAGAAGTGCTCGCGCAGCGCGTCGCCCATCGCACGCAGCGTCTCGTGGATGTCGGTGTTGTTCGACTTGCCGCCGATGATGAACAGCACGTTGGACTGCCGCAGGAAGTGCCGATAGCAGATGCGCGCGACCTGCTTCATCTTTTCGTAGGGCGGATTGCCACCGAAGTCCGACGAGATGCTGGCGGCTTCGCCCAGCACCTCGGTCACGAGGCTGTTGGCGCCGCCACCGAAGGTGGGTGCCAGGATCGAGCCCTTCTCGTTGATGACGAACACGTCCGACTGGCCCTGGTGCGTGCGCAGTTCGTTCACCTCCTGTTCGAAGGCGGAGACGTCGGCCGCGAAGACGTGGTCGGGCAGTCCCAGGCGTGCCACGCGCGGGTCATCGCGGTCGAAGCCGCACTTGAAGTCGCAGGCCACCGGTGTAAGACGGCCGTTCTTGTCCGGTCGCATCCGGATCGGATTGAGCTCCAGCGTCGTCATGCCGTAGTGATGCATCAGCTCCCACAGCTTGGGCAGGTGCTGGACGAGCGGTGAAATGACCTCGCGTGGCGCACCGATGTCGCTCAGCGCATTGGCGATGACGAAGGCCTTCAGGCCCGTGAGGGCGTCGAAGGGAACGGTGCGGATCTCGTCCTTGCCCAACTCCTCGATGTCGACACCGCCCTTGTGCGTGATGGTGATGGTGGGTGCGCGAAATCGCGTGTCGTCCGTGATCGAGAAGTAGATCTCGTGTTCGGCGGGCACACCGCCCTCGAAGGTCACGCCGTTGGCCTTGGCCGTGGCATTGCCATGCCGGTGCTCCGCGAAGTACAGACGCTCCTTCTCTGCCAGCGCCGTCTTCAGGTCACTCGCCTTGCCGATCAGACCCGACTTGCCCTTCTTGCCCACGCCGCCACGGAAGAGCGGCTTGATGAAGACCTGTCCATGACGCTTGATGAGATCCTGGATCTGCCCTTCCGAGGCATCCGGCCCGAGCACGTCGGAGGTGGGGAAGTCCACGTGTTCGAGCAGTTTGGCGCCATACAGCATGCCGGTGAGTTGCATAGGAACGCTCCTTTGAAGTTGAAAAAGACAAAGCTCCGCCCGGGCCGGTGCTGGACGGCACCGGTCACTGGCAATCAGGGAGTGGGGTCGTGGGTGCCGCTGGCTACCTGGCGACCTTGAGGCCGAACTCCTCGGCCACCTTGCGATAGCTGCTCACGCTGCGCTTCACGTAGGCATCGAGCTCCGGGCCTGTCATCGAGAACGCGTACAGCCCGCGTTCGCTACGCAACTGCTCGAAAGGCTTGCTGGCGAGCATTCGGGTGAACACATCGACCCAGGCCTTGTAGTCCGCGTCACTGACCTTCGGACCGACATAGAAGCCGCGCACGATCGGCCAGACCAGATCGAAGCCCGCCTCGCGCGCCGTCGGCACCTGGGCCAACCGGCCGGGCAGGCGCTCTTCGGACATCACCGCCAGAATCCGGATCGGCGCGCCGGCGGCGATCCGTGTCGCGGTTTCCGAGGCGTCGCCCGTGTAGACCTGCACATGGTTGCCCTGCAGCGCCATCAGCGCCTCGCCGCCGCCCTCGAGGGCGACCAGGCGCATGTTGCGATGATGGACGCCGGCGGCGCGGGCCGTCATCGCCGACTTGATCCAGTCCTGGCTGCCGACGGTACCGCCTGCGCCGAACACGATCTTCGACGGGTCGGCCTTGATGGCAGTCATCAGGTCCTTGAGCGTCTTGAAGGGCGAACTCTCCGCCACGATCACCACGCCATAGTCGGCCGCCACGCCCGCGACCCAGCGCACATCGGAGGCGTCGTGAGGACCGAACTTGCCCTGCCCGAGGTTTAGCAGCGAACCGCTGGAGAAGGCCACCAGCGTCTCTGGTTCGGCAGGCCGCTGCGTCACGAAGGCGTTGAAGGCGAGCGCGCCGATGCCGCCGGGCAGGTAGCTGATGCGCATCGGCGCCTGGATGTAGCGCCCCTCCAGCAAGCCGGCCTGCGCGAGCTTGCAGGTCACGTCGAAGCCGCCCCCCGGCTTGGCGCCAGCGACGCACTGCGTCTTGTCGAGTTCGAGCGCGTGGGCGGGCATGGCGCCCCCGCACAGCGCGAACAGCAGTGGCAGCAGAGGTTGGATGGCGTTTCGCATCGGAGCTTGTCTCTTTGGAGTGGGGTCACTGTATCGAGACGGGGCTTTCAGGCCGCTTTCAGAAAATTCGGCAAAACATAGGTGAAAACCCGAGTTATGGCGCGATGGGCAGTTCGATGGACACGACCAGGCCGCGACCGTCCTTGCCGCCCGCCAGTCGCATGCTGCCGCCGTGGCGCTGGGCGATCGAGCGGACGATCGCCAGGCCGAGGCCAGAGCCGGGCAGCGTCATGTTGCTCGCCCGGAAAAAGCGCTCGCCGGCGCGCGGGAGTTCATCCGCGGGGATGCCCGGCCCGGAGTCGATGACTTCGAGAAAGGCCGCCCGATCGTCCCGGCGTATGGCGACGGTGACTTCGCCGCCGCGCGGCGAGTAGCGGATCGCGTTGTGCAGCAGGTTGGCGAGTGCCTCGCGCAGCAGGGCGGCATGCGCGGGCAGATCGAGCCTCTCGCAGGCGCTGTCGAAGCCCAGGTCGATGCCGCTATCGCGTGCCGCCGGCCACCAGTCGCGGGTACTTTGTCGGGCCAATGCGACCAGGTCGATCTGTTCCAGTTCCAGGTCGACGGCGTCCGTGCGCGCCAATGACAGCATCTGGTTGGTCTGGCGCACCGCTTCGTCGAGCTGCGTCTTCACGGCCGTCAGCGCGTCTCGCATGCGCTCCGGATCGGGCTCGCGCAGCGCGTAGCCGACCTGTGTCGCCAGCGTGGCCAGTGGCGTACGCAGTTGATGCGAGGCGTCGTCGATGAAGCGCCGTCGCGCTTCCGTAAGCGTGCGATTGCGCACGACATGGTGGTTGATCGCGTCGACCAACGGACGGACGTCCGCCGGAATATCCACGGTGTCCAGTGGCGCAAGATCCTGCGCCGCGCGCGAGCGCACTTCATCGTGCAGACGCCGCAGCGGCTTCAGCGCCCAGCCAATTGCGACGGCGAGCAGCGCGCTGGCCAGGAGGATGAGGAGCACGTCGCGCTGCACCGACTGCCACACGAGGCTGCGGGTGAAGGTGGTGCGTGAGCCCAGCGTCTCGGCCACCTGAATGATCACGCGCTGGTCGCGCTTGCCGCCCCCAATGGGCTCGTTGAGCACGCGTGCATAGGTGCCCACGCGCACCGCTTCGTCGAAGTAGCGCGAATCCTCGAAGCGAGGCTGGCCAGTCACCAGTGCGCCGCTTGGCGACGGCAGGTCCGCGTTGCCGATCTCGACCAATGCGTCTTCAGTCGCGACGCGGTAGTAGACCTGCCCGCTCGCAGTCAGCTCGAAGAACTCAAGCATGCGATAGGGCAGTTCAACCGACAGGCCGCCGCTTTCCGTCGAGATGTTTGCGTCGATGGCCTTGATGGCTCCGAGCAGCGAGCGGTCGTAGGCCGCGTTGGCCGCGTCCAGGGAGGTGCGCCATGTGAGCCAAAGCTCGGCGATGACGAGAAGCAGCATGCCCGGCAACAGCACGAGCAGCAGCTTGCGCCGCAGGCTTGCTCCGTACCAGGGCGCAAAGGTCATGTGCCGGCTTCGAGCACGTAGCCGAGGCCGCGCAACGTGGTGATGCGCACGGGGCTCGCCTCCAGGCGCTTGCGCAGTCGATGCACCAGCACTTCGATGGCTTCCGGACTGACGTCCCGTTCGTCGGAGAAGACCCGCTCGAGGATCTCCTGCTTGGACAGTGGCTGGCCGCTGTGCTGGATCAGCGTGCGCAGCACCGCATGTTCACGCGGCGTCAGCATCAGGCTTTCATGTCCCAGCACGAACTGCTTGGTTCCAGTGTCGTACGCCAACGGCCCGCACGCAAAGCGCGGATGAGCCCCTCCGCGCGAGCGGCGAATGAGGGCGATCAGCCGCGCTTCCAGCTCGGCGAGTTCGAAAGGCTTGGCCAGAAAGTCGTCGGCGCCTTCGGTCAGGCTGCTCACGCGCTCCATGAGCGAGTCACGTGCCGTGAGGATCAGGATGGGCATGCGCTGGTCGGCGGCGCGAAGATCCGCCAGAACTTCGTGGCCGCCCAGGCCCGGCAAACCCAGGTCGAGGATCAATGCGTCGTAGCGAGTGTCCCTGACCGCGCGCCGCACCATCCGCCCATCGGCCACCCAATCGACCCGAAAATCGCTCTGCTCCAGGGCGCGGGTGAGCCAGGTTGCCAGACCGGTCTCGTCTTCAGCCAAAAGGATGCGCATGGCAATGATCGAGTCTGATTGAGTCAACATTGTGCATGGCCCCGTTGCTCTCGGTCCGCAGACCTTTGAGGACCGGGTCGATTTGAGCATGGGAGGAAAGTGCCGAAAACGAAGAGCCGAAGGCCACGCGGGTGGAACGCAACGGGCGCTACGACAGGCGGCAGAGCACCAGTATGCAGTCCTCGGTGGTCGCCTGCTTGGAGGCCGCTAGCGCTGCACTCCCGCGGCTCAGTTCGACAAGGAGCCGACACTCGGTGACGATGCTCACTGCCCCTTTGCGCTGCGAATGGCCGCGATGGCCTTTCCCTTTGGGTCAAGTAGCGTGCCGATAGCCCGCGACCCGTCATCCTTCTGGACGCTCGTAGACGACGGCGATCTCCTCGCCTGACAAACCTGCCTTCCCGAAGGCCTGGGTGAATGTCTCGCGCAGCGAGGTCACGCCCTGCGATGTCGACATCGCCAAGTAGGTGAATATTTCGCTCGCCGCGCCGCTTCTACCTGGACGCCCAAAGAACCAAATTGGACGGCTGGTCTGGGTGTTGACGCCTGTCAAACCGTAGCGAAAGACCAGGCCCTCCGACTCTACGCAGCGATCCAGCCCAGCCCGCGGGCCAGCAGCAGCACCGACACCGCGCCACTGATCACGGCGAAGGCTTGCTGGAGTCGGGCGCCAGCCAAACGGGCGGCGACCAATCTTCCCGCGAGCAGGGCCGCGACGGCGCCAACGGCGAATGGTATGGCGATCGGCCAGACGATCGATCCCTGCCAGGCTGCGGAGGCCACCCCGCCTACGGACACCAGCGCAATCACTGCCAGGGACGTCGCGAAGATGCCGGGCATTGCGACATTCGTGTAGCGGCTGAGCGAAGGCACGATGACGAAGCCGCCACCGACTCCCAGCAGGCCGCTGAGCAGGCCCGACACGACACCCGTTCCAGCGAGTACCCAGGCGCACGGAAGGGTCCAGATGAGACGGCCCTCGCCGGGACGGAGTACGCACGGGAGCTTCGACGATGCATGCACCTCCGAGCGAGGCCCGGCGTCGCGCCGCGCCTGGTTGAACATCCGCCACGCGACCCAGGCAAGTACGAAGGAGAACGCCACCATCAAAGGTGCATTGGGAATGACACGCCCCAGCCGCAAGCCCAGCGGCGCCAGCAGCATGCCCGTCACGCCGATCAGCGCAGCGGCGCGATACCGCACAAGACGCTTGCGCAGTCCGAGCACCGCTCCGAACGCGGACGCGGCGCCCACGGCAATGAGCCCGACCGGAGCGGCCTGCATGATCGACATGTGCAATCCGAATACCAGCAGCGGCACCGCGAGGATGCCGCCGCCGGCACCGGTGAGCGCCAGGATGAAGCCAACCACCGTGCCGAGGCCGAATCCGAGCAGAGCCACTTCCATATCGCAAAGCCTCCTACGTGGTCATCTCGGGCTGCGCCAGCCACTCGCGCCCCTTGAGCATCGCCTGCCAGTACAAAGGCGGCAGAACACGCTCCTTGAGGTACCAGGCCAGTGTGGATGGACGCGTGCCGTCGATGAGCCATTTCGGGAAGCTCGGCGCGAGCTTGCCGCCGTAAGTGAACTCGGCCAGAACGATCTTGCCGCGCTCGACCGTCAACGGGCATGAGCCGTAGCCGTCATAAGTGGCTTCACCCTTGGCCTCGCCCCGCGTGGCGAGCAGGTTGTGCGCCACCACGGGTGCCTGCTTGCGGGCGGCGGCCGCCGTCTTGGCGTTGGAAGTATTTCCTGCGTCCCCGAGCGCGAAGATGTTGGCGAAAGTCTTGTGCCGCAGGGTCGCAGGATCGATGTCGACCCATCCCGCTGCATCCGCCAGCGGACCGACGCGAACGAAGTCAGGTGCTTTCTGTGGCGGCGCGACATGGATCATGTCGAACTCGCGCGTGACCAGTTGCTTCGTCCCGTCGGCGTTCGCCTGGCTGAAGCAGGCCTTCCTTGAAGGTCCATCCACGGAGACCAGCGTCTGCCCGAAGTTCAGGCCAATGCCGTAGGTCGCAACGTATTCCATCAGCGCAGGCACGTATTCGCTCACACCGAAGAGCACCGCACCGGCGTTGCAGAACTGGATGTCGATCGCGCCCAGCACTCCTGTGCGCCGCCAGTGGTCAGCCGACATGTACATGGCCTTCTGAGGCGCACCTGCACACTTGATGGGCATCGGTGGCTGCGTGAAGATGGCCTTGCCGCGATGCAGTTGCTGCACCAGCTGCCAAGTGTAGGGCGCCAGGTCATACCGGTAGTTGGAGGTCACGCCATTGCGGCCCAGCGTCTCTGAAAGGCCGTCGATGCCATGCCAATCGAGCTTGAGTCCAGGGCACACCACGAGTTGCTTGTACTTGACCACGCGGCAGCCATCGAGGACGACCGCGTCGCGCTCCGGCTCGAAGGCGGCCACGGCCGACTTGATCCAATGCACGCCGCGCGGCAACACAGATGCCATCGTGCGCGCCGTGGTCGCCGCGTCGAAGACGCCGGCCCCGACCATCGTCCACCCCGGCTGGTAGTAGTGGATGTCTGCCGGATCGATGATGGCGATGTCGAGATTCGGGCTGCGCGCCAGCAGGCTGGACGCGACGGCGATGCCCGCTGCGCCGCCACCGATGATGACCACCTCGTGCGTCGCATCGGCCACCTCGATCGGTGTCTTTCCGCCGTTGACGATGCGGCGCACGACGCCCTTCAGGTCGAAGCCGGCCCTGGAAGCGCGCTCGATGATCTCCGGCAGCGGAATCCGCCCAGCCTGTGAAAGCGCCCACATCGTCGTGGAGCGCATGCCGGTGCGGCAGAAGGCCAACACCGGCTTTGGAAGCTCCGCCATCAAGGCGCCGAAGGCCGCGCCCTGTTGGTCGGTGACTTTGCCTGACTCGGCTGGCAGGTAGCGCACCTGCAGCCCCTGCTCGCGGGCCGCAAGTTCGATCTCGCTGAAGACGGGTTGATCGGATCCTTCGCCATCCGGGCGATTGCAGATCACGGACCGGAATCCCGCCTCCGCGATGGCCTGCATGTCGGCGCCGACGATCTGGGGGGAGACCGACAGTTCGCCGGTCAATGACTTGATGTCCATGGCATTGTCTCCTGGTGCGTCGTGTGACTCTGTCGGGCCACCTTTGCGTCGTGCCGCGGGCTACACCGCGTCCAAGGGAATCTTGATGTAGCGCGTGCCGTTGTCTTCGGGTTCGGGCAACTGTCCCGCTCGCATGTTGACCTGCACCGACGGCAGGATCAGCGTCGGCATGCCCAGCGTGAGGTCGCGGGCGTGCCTCATTGCGACGAACTCTTCCTCGCTGATGCCGTCGCGCACATGGATGTTCTTCTCGCGCTCCTCGGCGACCGTGGTGGCGAACTGCACCTCCCGGCCGCCAGGCTGATAGTCATGACACATGTAGAGCCGGGTTTCGCGAGGCAGGCTCAGCACCTTGTTGATGGAGCGATACAAGGTACGGGCATCGCCCCCCGGGAAGTCACAGCGCGCCGTACCGTAGTCGGGCATGAAGAGCGTGTCACCCACGAAGGCGGCGCTGGCCAGAGCCGCGTCTTCCGGGTCGCTCACCACGTACGTCATGCAGGCGGGGGTATGGCCCGGCGTGTGGATGGCGCGAGCCTTCAGGCTGCCGATGCTGAAGCTCTCGTCATCCGCGAAGAGGTGATCGAACTGGCGGCCGTCGCGCGCGAATTCGTCGCCGGAATTGAACAGAGACCCGAAGACCTGTTGCACTGTCGTGATCTGCTGGCCGATCCCGAGCTGGCCGCCCAGCGCGTCCTTCAGGTAAGGCGCCGCCGAGAGGTGGTCGGCATGTACGTGGGTTTCGAGGATCCATTGCACGGTCGCGCCGAGTTCAGTCACGCGAGCGATCAACCGATCGGCGCTCGCATGGCCCGTGCGGCCCGACTTCGGGTCGTAGTCCAGCACGCTGTCGATCAGGGCGCAGGCCCGCGTCCTCTGGTCGAGGACGATGTAGCTGATGGTCCAGGTGGCGGGGTCGAAGAAACCTTCGACCTGCATGTTGGGTGAGGTGTTCATGATCGATGTCCAGTCTTCAATGCCGGTTGTTCGAACAGGTATTGATTCGAAGCAGTCCGTAGAGGGGACACATACCGACCACGCCAGTCAGCAACGGCACGATGCCCACATAGCCCCACGCGCCGATTGCGTTCGTCGCCGCCAAGCCGATCAGAAGCACGCCAATGGCGACACGCAGTGTGCGGTCCAGGGTGCCCTCGTTCCTCTTCATGATGCGTCTCCTGTTGGTTGAACCAGTGGTGATGGCCGTCAGGCCGTCACACAGGCTCTATATCAAGAGCCATGCCACCTTCGACGGACCCGCTGGGCCGGACGCAAGTCATTGATATGAAAGAGATTTTTTCGGTGCTTCTCCTGGGGAGCGATGCTTGAGCATCGAAATGGCGGCAGACGTGGCAGAGAGAGTGGCAGTGCGGACTGCCACTTTTGGCAGCCTTTGGCAGACAGGCGCACAATCGGTCGATTTCCCGGATTTGCTCGCGATGCCAGACGTCGAACTACACAAGGACCCCGCCGCACTGGGTCCGAGTCCATACGAGGCTGCTGTCCAACCGGCCCGAGCCGGCGCCATGGATTCGGGGCCTCAAGTGCAAGCGCTGATCTCGTACCTCGAGCACGAAGCGCAGCCGATGATCGTGCTCGATCCGGACTACAACATCCTGGCGGCGAACACGGCCTATCAGCGTCAGTTCGCCACGGTGGGCAGCCCCTACATCGGGCACAAGTGCTTTCGCATTTCGCATCACTACGAAGTGCCGTGCGATCAGGCGGGTGAGCACTGCCCGATGAGACGGGCGTTCGAGCTCAAGGGTCCGGACCGCGTGCTGCACATCCATCACACGCCGCGCGGACCCGAGCATGTGGATGTCTCCCTGCGACCGATCCTCGATGCCCGCGGCGAGGTGGTGGCCTATGTCGAGCGCCTTGTGACCGTGCACAGCGCGTCGGCAAGTCCGAGTGCCAGAGGGCTGGTGGGTCGCGCGCCTGCCTTCAACGCGGCACTCTCGGCGGTGCAGCGGGTGGCGCCATCCATGCTGCCGGTCCTCCTGCTCGGCGAGTCTGGCACGGGCAAGGAGCTCTTCGCGCGTGCGATCCATGAGGCGAGCGAACGGGCCGGCGGCCCCTTCGTCGTGGTGGACTGTTCGGGTCTGACCGAGACGCTGTTCGAGAGCGAGTTGTTCGGCTACGAAAAGGGCGCGTTCACCGGAGCCAACACGCGCAAGAAGGGCTTGGTCGAGACCGCCGACGGCGGCACGCTTTTCCTGGACGAAATGGGCGATGTGCCTTTGGCGATGCAGGTGAAGCTGCTGCGCCTGATCGAATCGGGCACCTTTCGCCGTGTGGGCAGTCTTGAAACGCAGAGGGCCAACTTCCGGTTGATCTCCGCGACTCACAAGCCTCTTCAACAGATGGTGGCCGACGGTCGATTCCGCCAGGATCTCTACTACCGCATCAGTGCATTTCCGATCTACCTGCCACCGCTGCGCGATCGCGTCTCGGATATTCCCTTGCTTGTCGATTCCTTCCTGCAAAGGGGGGGCTCTGCCGAGCGTCGGGTCACGGTCGAGCCCGCCGCGATGGCGCGTCTGCAGTCCCACGACTGGCCCGGCAACATCCGCGAGCTTCGCAATGTGTTGGAGCGAGCGCGGCTCTTTGCAGATGACGGCGTTGTGCATGCCGAACATTTGCCGGACTTCGCGAGCCACGGAGAAGCCGGTCCCGCGAGTCCCGTCGCCACGGGCGGCCCGATGCCATCAGATGGCAAGGACAGCGTCAGCGACCTGAAAGCGCTGTTTCAGACAGGCCGGTACACACGGGTCGAAATGGCCGAGAGGCTGGGCCTGAGTGAACGTACGCTCTACCGCCGGCTCAAGGCGCTTGGGTTGAATTGAGTTGCGAACCGCATCGCGGACATGCCGCGGCGCGGGGCGAGAAGCCGCGGCATCCGGTGTCAAGGAGACACACAAAAAGCGCAATGCACTTTTCCCTACCTTGGGCACCCCAGTGCCGGCCAGAAATCTTCGGCAGGCGGTCGGACCCATTTGCGATCCGGAGGTGCGGCAGCGGAAGAGGCAGAGGCGCGGAGTGGCATCGCGGACTGCTTGAATCCAGAGACCAGCCACCAGCCGTGGGTGGCCGCGGAACAAGGAAAAACTGGTTGGGCAGAAGGCTCGGTTGAAAGCCAAGGAGATCTGGTCCATTCGAACTCACCTGCAAATGAACAACCGTGTACGCGATCCTAGGCCGGCGGCAGGCCTTCCTTCTTGAGCCGGTAGGCCAGTTGCGGCCGCGTGATGCCGAGCAGCCGCGCGGCCTGCGAGAGATTCCCCTTGGCGCGCTGCATCGCGAACTGCATGAGGCGCTGTTCGAGGGACGCGAGGTCGATCTTCTGGTCGAGCAGCTTCTCGCAGAACACGTCGAGCGCGTCGTCGCCGGCTTCCGCCTCGCCGGCCGGGCTGCCGGAGGCCTCCGGCGGCGTGATCCACAGGTGCGCGGCCTCGATGTCGGCATGGTCCGGCGCGAGCAGCACCGCGCGCTCGATCACGTTCTCCAGCTCGCGGATGTTGCCCGGCCATGCATGGCGCATGACTTCGCGCATCGCCTTGTCGGTGAGGCCGCGCAGCTTCTTGCCGTAGAGCGCGCTGAACTTGTCGACGAAGCGCATCACCAGCGCGGGAATGTCGGCGGTGCGCTCGCGCAGCGGCGGGATGGTGATCGGGAAGGTGTTGAGCCGATAGAACAGGTCGCTGCGGAAGCGCCCGGCCTTCATGGCGTCCTGCAGGTTGACGTTGGTCGCGGCGACGATGCGCACGTCCACCTTCGTGGGCTGCTCGGCGCCGAGGCGTTCGATCTCGCCGGTCTGCAGCACGCGCAGCAACTTGACCTGCGTGGCCGGCGGCAGGTCGCCGGCCTCGTCGAGGAACAGCGTGCCGCCGTGCGCGCGCTCGAAGCGGCCGGCACGCGCGTGGTGTGCGCCGGTGTAGGCGCCCTTCTCGACGCCAAAGAGTTCGGCCTCGATCAGCTCAGCCGGGATCGCCGCGCAGTTGACCGCGATGAAAGGCTGCCGCGCGCGCGGGCCGTTGTCGTGCAGCCAGCGCGCGAAGATTTCCTTGCCGACACCGGTTTCTCCGAGCAGCAATACCGTGATCGCGGTGTCCGCCGCGCTGCGCAGCAAGTCGAAGGACGCACGAAAGCCGGGCGAGACGCCGACCAGCTTCTGGTCGTACTCGCGCCGCGGCTGCAGGCTGCGCACATGCTCGAGGCCGAGGTTGAACTCGATCAGCTTCTGCGCCACGTGGTGCTGGCGGAAGTAGTCCAGGTAGTGTTCGTCCTGCCAGGCCTCCGCCGGCTGGCCGATGATGCGGCAGCGGCTGTCGCCCATGCTGGTGCATTCGATTTCCTTGAACACGACGAGGCGGCCCATGAAGGCGCTGGTGTAGCCCGAGGCATAGCCGATCTGCGACCAGCACTGCGGGTCCTCGCCGTAGCCGAACTCGGCGACGTGGGACTCGCACTCCCAGGAGTTCTCCCAGAGGAATTCGCCGTAGAAGTGCTTCGTCGCGAGGTCCATGTCGATGTGAACCTTCTCGACGCTGACGATGCCCTCGATGGAATGCAGCCGCGGCCCGAGCATGAATGCATCCTCGGTGCGAAGGCCGCTGCGGCGTTCCTTGACGGCCAGTTCGCCGTCGCGCTGGCCGGAGGCGAAGCCCATCCGCACCAGCAGCCCGCGGGCGCGCTCGACACCCAGCGAATCCAGCAGTTCCTTGCGCAGCTCGGCAAAGGCCCTCGCGTGCAGCAGCAGCATGCGTTGCTCGTCGAGCCAGATGTGACCCGATCCGGCGCTGAAGCGCAGGAGAGAGAGCAGTTCTCCCACGTTGTCTCCTTGGATGATGGTGCGGGCCCCGACGGGCCCCGCCGGTCATCCTAGCACCGGGTTCGTGGAACCTCCGCGCTCAGCCGGACGTGCCGTGCTCCCGCACACGCATCTTCAACCCGACCGGCGCCATGGCCAGCTGGAGCAGCTCGCGCGGCTCCTCGCCGGTGGCCGTCCCGACGTCCAGGATGTCGAAACGGCTCAGCAGGACCGCCATCGCCATCTTGATCTCGACCAAGGCGAGATATCGTCCGGGGCAGATGCGCGGGCCGGCGCCGAAGGGCATCGAGATGCGCTTGGCGGCGCTGGCGCTCTGATTGGGGTGGTCGTCGGCGAGCCAGCGTTCGGGGCTGAAGCGGGCCGCATCGTGGACGTGCGCTTCGCTCACCGCGTCGCGACGCATGACCGCCATCACCAGCATGCCGGCCGGGATGTGCACGTCGCCCAGCGTGGTGTCGCGCAGGGCCTGCATGGTGTTCTGCGGCGCCACCGGCTTCAGGCGCATGGATTCGTGGGCGCAGGCCTCGATGTAGTCCAGTTGGCCGATCTGGTCGATGGTGGGCGGCTGCCCGTCGGCACACACCCGGCGCGCTTCCGCGGTGGCCTTGGCCAGGGCATCGGGGTTCTGCCACAGCAGGTGGATCATCCACGCCAGCGTGTTCGCGGTGGTGTCTTCGCCTGCCAGCAGCATGGTGAGCACGTTACCCGCGACCTGCCTGTCGTCCATGCCGCTGTCGGGCTCGTCCGCCGCCACCAGCATGGCCTCCAGCAGGTTGGACGGATGCTCGCGCAGCGCCGGGTTCTCCTGCAACCGCTTGCGGCCTTGCGCGATGAAGCCGTCGACCGCCGCGTTCACTTCGGCCACGCTGCGCACGAGGGCGCGATCTTCGGCCGACGGGAACCATCGCCACGTCGGTAGGGGCGCGAAGATGCGTTTGAACACGGCCGGGAAGAGGCGGTTCAGGTGCTCCTGAATCACGTCCTCCCCACTCTGCAGCGTGTTCACCTCGGCGCCGAAGGCCAGGCCGGCGATCGCATCCACCGTGAAGCGCATCAGGTCCTCGCGCAGGTCGATGGCGGCGCCCTGGCGCGCGGCCTGCTGCCAGCGCTCGACCAGGCGCAGCGCGACGCGCTGAAGCGCCGGGTGGTAGCGCCGGACATGTCCGGGATCGAAGGCGGCCATGACCATGCGTCGCTGCCGCCGCCAGGACTCGCCATTGGCGCCGAAGACGCCGCCCGTGAGGCCGAGCTCGGTCCAGACCTGCTCGAGCTTGGTGGTGCGGCGAAAACCGTCGGGTCGGTCGCGCAGGGCCGCGGCAATCAATTCATGGTCGCCCACCACCACCGCGCTGCGGGGCCCCAGGCGCAGCTTGTAGATCGGGCCGTACACCTCGCACCACTGTTCGAGCTGCAGGTGCAGGCGGGTGGAGTCGACCTGGAGCAGGTTGCCGAACACCGGTACGCCGCGCGGGCCGGGCAGGTCGTCGAACTCGCGCAGGCGGGTTGCCGTGGTGGGTGCGGTGGTCATGGGCCGTCTCCATGGATGGATTCAGTTCGAGCGGTTCTGCAGGGTCCGCAATCGGCGTTCAGGATGATAGCGGCGGCCTCGCACAATCTGGCAACATCGTCGTTCGCCCACGCCGTTTCGGCCCGACCCGCCGTCCGGCCCGATCACCCGATGCACTGGAGCGCAGCCTCATGGAACTTTCGAACCACACGCTCAGAGACCTCTTCAGCCAGCTCGGCCTGCCCGATTCGCATGGGGAGATCGAAACGTTCATCGCAACGCATCGACCTCTTGCCGACAACGTCCCTCTTCCGGACGCCCCGTTCTGGACGCCGTCCCAGGCGCGCTTCCTTCGCGAAGAGATCAACGAGGACGCGGACTGGGCCGAACTGGTCGACCAACTGAACCTGCGCCTGCGCGCATAGCGGCGACACAACTCCGGTCGCGCCTGACCATGGACCGGAGCACCAACCCGCATTGGCGTTGGCTGCCTGCGGAAGGCAGCTGGCGCTACCACCTGCTGCTTGCGGTGGCAGGCATGTTCGTGCTCGGCCCGCTGGCGGGGGTGACTGCGGCCTACATGAACTTCTCGCTCGGCTTCTTCGTCGGCGGGCAAGTGCTGGCGGGCCTGCTGGGGTCCGCCGTGACCGCGGGCTACGGAGCCGCCGGGCGCCACGGCGCGAACTACATCCAGACCGCCGCGGCGTCCGTCGCGAGCATGAGCGGCCTCGGCGTGCTGCTGCAGGCCATGGCATGGATGGGCCTGCCGCAGCCCCCGGCCTGGCAGATGGTGCTGTACCTCACCTGCGTGGGCATGTTCGGCGTCGGCGTGGGCATGCTCTACACGCCGGTGCTGGTGGATCGCATGCGGCTGACTTTTCCGTCGGGTCTGGCGGTCGCGAACATCCTCCGTGCGCTGACCGATCCCGGTCTGTTGCGCCGTTCGGTGACGCAGCTTGGGAGCGGCACGGCCGTGGGCCTCGTGTCCGGGCTCGCGACGAGTCGCCTGCCGCTGCTCGGCGCGATCGAACTCTCTGCATCCACCTTCGGCGCGGGACTGGTGATCGGCGCACGGATCGGCGTCCCGGCGGTCGTGGGCGGATTGATCGGGGTCGCGCTGAAGCCCTACTTCGTGAACATCGGCTGGCTGCAGCCCGGCGATCCGCCGCGCAAGATCATGTTTCTCATCGCGCTGGGCACCATCATGGGTGCGGCGCTCATCGACCTCTGGCTGATCTTCGCGCGGGCACTGCCGCGTGCGCGGCGTGAGGCGGCTGCGAGTGCGCCGATCCCTGCCGTCGACGACTGGAAGCGCGTGAACACCGCGCGCCTCGTGCTGTGGGTGCTGTTCTGGGCGATCGCCACCGTCGTCTGCGGTCATGCGCTGCTCGGCCAGCCGGTGTTCTATCTCGCCGTGGCCGTGGCGCTGGTGTTTCTCTTCGCGCTGGTGAACGGGATCTCCGTGGGCATCAGCGATTCCAACCCGATCTCGTCGGCCTTCGTGGTCACGGTCGTCATCCTCGCGGCGCTCGGCCTGCGGGATCCCGGCGTGGGCCTGATGGCCGGCGCCGTGCTGCTGGTGGCGACCAGCGTCGCCTGCGACATGCAGCAGGACCGCTCCACCGGCTGGCGGCTCGGCACGCCGCGTGCGTTGCAGTTCCGCTATCAGGTGCTCGGCATCCTGATGGGCGCGACGATGGCAGTGGTGTTCGCGCGCCTCTTCATGGCCGCGTACCCGGTGCTGCTGCAGGACCAGACCGTGATGAAGGCCGACCAGCAGCCCGCCGAATGGGGCTCGGCCATGACGTACAAGCTCGTGGGCGTGCTGCGGGGCCTGACCGACGAGATGACCTACCAGCGCACCGCCGTCGCGATCGGGGTCGCGGCCGGTGCGGTGATCGAGGTGCTGCGCAAGTGGCTGCGCCCGCGCAGTTTCGTGCTCGATGCGATCGTGCTGCCTTCGCCCTATGCGTTGTCGTTCGGCGGCTTCGTCAACCTGCCGACCTCGCTCTGGCTCGGCGCAGGCGGCGTGGCGGGCAGCCTGCTCGATGCGCGCGGCGCAAGGCGCAGGGACGTGCCGCAGGACATGGGCAGCGCCTCCCTCTTCGGCGGCGGCCTGATCGCCGGCGACGCGCTGGCAGCCGTCGGGATCGGCATTGCAAGCCTGCTCGCCGCACTGCTCTAGCATGCGGCGCATCGCATCCATCAACAGGAACAAGCAATGACATCCGACAAAGTGGCACTCATCACCGCCGGCGGCAGCGGCATGGGCGCGGCCGCCGCCGAACGCCTCGCGGCCGACGGCTTCAAGGTCGCGATCCTCTCTTCGTCCGGCAAGGGCGAAGCGCTGGCCCAGCGGCTCGGCGGCATCGGCCTCACCGGCTCGAACCAGTCGACCGACGACCTGCGCCGGCTCGTCGATCTCGCGACGAACCAATGGGGCCGCATCGACGTGCTGGTCAACAGCGCCGGGCACGGCCCGCGCGCGCAGATCCTCGACATCACCGACGAGGACTGGCATCGCGGCATGGACACCTACCTGATGAACGTCATCCGCCCCACGCGCCTCGTCGCGCCAGTGATGCAGCAGCAGAAGGCCGGCGCGATCATCAACATCTCGACCGCGTGGACCTTCGAGCCGAGCGCCCTCTTCCCGACCTCCGCGGTGTTCCGCGCCGGGCTGGCGTCGTTCACCAAGATCTTCGCGGACACCTACGCGGCCGACAACGTCCGCATGAACAACGTGCTGCCGGGCTGGATCGACAGCCTCCCCGCCACGGAGCACCGCCGCGATTCCGTGCCGATGAAGCGCTACGGCAAGCGCGAGGAGGTCGCGGCGACCATCGCATTTCTCGCCTCCGAGGGCGCCGGCTACATCACCGGGCAGAACATCCGTGTCGACGGCGGGCTGATGCGCTCGGTCTGAGTCTGTTCAAGCGCGCGGACCAGCGGTCTCGCGCAGGATTTCGAGGAAGCGCCGGGCCAGCGGTGACAGCACATGGTCCTTGCGCATCAATGCGCCGATCTCCCGCGCGAAGCGTGCCTCCGCGAAGGGCAGCGGCGCGAGACCTTCGCCGGCGGGCCCGTCCAGCATCGCCTGGCTCATCAGCGCCACGAGATCGCTGCGGATCAGGAGCCGGCTGAGCTGCGACGCGGTGTTGCTCACCTCGACCGCAACGCGCGGCGGCGGCATGCCCGCCTCCGCCAGCCGCGCCTCGACGCCGCGACGTCCGGCCACGCCGGGCCCCGGCAGCATCCAGTGCGCATCCAGCAGGTCCTGCAGCCGCACGCGCCGCCGCAGCAGCAGCGGATGGTCTTCGCGCACCACCATGCACAGGTCGTCGTTCATCAGCGGCACCGCTTCGAGATCTTCGGACAACACGCGCGGAATCGCGTTGATGCTGAGGTCCAGATCGCCCAGCCGCAGCGCCCCGAGCAGCGCATCGTTCAGGTTGACCATCACGCGCAGGCGCGCGGCCGGGCGCTGCTGGTGGAGCTGGAGGCACGCCGGAACGAACAGCCGCTCCGCGTACAGCGGCGACACGCCGACGCGCAGCAGGCCCATCGCGCCGAGGTGCAGGTCGGAGGCCTCCTTGATCGCGTCGCCGAGGCTCGTGCGCAGGGTTTGCGTGCGCTGGCGGAATTGCTCCGCAACGGGCGTGAGCGTCATGCCGCGCGCGCCGCGCTCGAACAGCGGAAATCCGAGTTCCTTTTCGAGCCGCTGCAGGCCCTTGGTCAGCGCGGGCTGCGAAAGGCCGAGCGCCGCCGCCGCCCGGCGCACCTGGCCGTGCTCGGCCACCGCCAGGAAGTAATCGATGTCATCCAGCCGCAGGGCCATGGCCGCCTCCTTGAAGATTCCCGCCGCATGAGGGCGCAGCCGCTCCGATAACGCTGCGTTATCGGAAAACGCGGGTGGATTATCCGCAGACGGGCCGCCGATTCCTAGACTTCCTCCATCCACTTCAGGAGACAAGCAATGACGAATCGCCCTGCCCGACCGGAGGCCCGCCCATGAACCTCGGCATGTACCTTGCGCGCGGCGCGCGCCAATGGGGCGACCGCCCCGCCGTGCTGTTCCGCGACCGCGCGCTCAGCTACCGCGAGTTGGAGCTGCGCTCCAACCGGCTGGCGCATGCGCTGAAGGCACTCGGCCTCCAGCGCGGCGATCGCGTGGCGGTGGTGTCGCCCAACCGGCCGGAAATCGTGGAACTCGAATGCGCGCTCTACAAGGCCGGGCTGGTGAAGGTCGCGCTCAACTCGCGCCTCGCGCCGCAGGAACTGGCCGATGCGCTCGGCAACGCCGAACCCGCCCTCTGCCTGGCCGGTCCCGAGCATCGCGGCATGGTCGACGAGGCCGCCGCCGGTGCGCCTTCCCTGCAGCACCGGATCGCGTTCGACCCCACGCCGGAAAGCGACAAGGGCGGCTGGCTCCACTACGAAGCCGTTCTCGCCGGCGCGTCCGACGCCCACATGCACGAGGAGATGAAGCCCGACGAACTCGCCGTGCTGCACTACACCTCGGGCTCCACCGGCAAGCTCAAGGCCGCGATGCAGACGGTGGGCAACCGCTTCGCGTCGCTGCGCAAGAACGTGATGGGCCGCATGCATGCGCAACCCGGCGACGTGCTGATGCTCTCCGGCCCGATCACGCATGCCAGCGGCATGTTCATCCAGCCCGTGCTCTACCAGGGCGCGACGATCCTGCTGATGGAAGGCTTCCGTCCGGCCGAGTACCTCGATGCGATCGAGAAGCACCGCGTCACCATGGCCTTCCTGGTGCCCGCGATGATCTACGCGCTGCTGGCCGAGCCGAGCCTTCGCGGGCGCGATCTGTCCAGCCTGCGGCTGTTGAGCTACGGCGCCGCGCCGATGTCGCCGTCGCGCATCCGCGAAGCGTGGGCCGCGTTCGGGCCGGTACTCGCGCAAGGCTATGGCGCGGGCGAAACCACCGGTGGCGTCGTCGGGCTCTGCATCGCCGATCATGCGGCGGCCATCGAAGGCGGCAACGAGGCCTTGCTCTCCGCGTGCGGACGTCCGTTCTGCGAGTCCGACGTGCAGGTGCTCGACGACGCGGGCCAGCCGGTCAGCGGCGACGCCATCGGCGAGATCTGCGTGCGCGGTCCCGATGTGTTCGCGGGCTACTGGCGCGCGCCCGACCAGACCGCGCAGGCGCTCGACGCCGCCGGCTGGCTGCACACCGGCGATCTCGCGCGCGTGGACGACCGGGGCTACATCTACATCGTCGACCGCAAGAAGGAGATGCTGGTCTCCGGCGGATTCAACATCTACCCGAGCGAGGTCGAGTCGGTGCTGGCGCAGCACCCGGCGATCTACGAGGTGTGCGTGGTCGGCGTGCCCGACGACCACTGGGGCGAAACGGTCAAGGCGGTCGTCGTGCTGCGCGACGGCGCCGAGGCGGACATCGGCCACATCATGGACTTCTGCCGCGGCCGGCTGGCGGACTTCAAGCGCCCTCGCTCGGTGGACTTCGTTGCGCAACTGCCGAAGAACGCGAACGGCAAGCTGTCCCGCAAGGATGTGCGCGAACACTATTGGCGCGGCCGCGAGCGCCGCGTGAACTGAGGAGCCCCGCGATGGATGCAACCACCACCCACATGCCGGCGCTTCGCGCGCCCATGCCGCCCTTCGAGGGCTCCGACGCAGCGCGCGACTTCATCGCCCGGCTCGACACGTTCATCCGCGACGAACTGCACCCCCTGGCCAAAGAGCACGGCATCGACTCCGAGAACGGCGCGCCGCGCGCGCTGCTGGAGCAGGTGTGGAAGCGGTCGCGCGATCTCGGCTTCTACGGCATGACCTTGCCCAAGGCGCTCGGCGGCGCGGGCTTCAGCGTGGTCGACCACGCGCTGGTCAAGGAATCCATCTACGCGAGCGGCTCGCCTTTTGCGCCGCACGTGCTGGGCGAACTGACCGGACCGCCGCGCGTGGGCGCTTTGGCCAGGCAGGCGACGCCGGACCAGATGGAGCGCTTCATCCTCCCGGTGGCGCGCGCCGAGAAGGCGATCTGCTTCGCGATCACCGAGCCGGAGGCCGGCTCCGACGCCGGTGCCCTGCAGACGCGCGCGGTGAGGGATGGCGACGAGTTCGTACTCGACGGCACCAAGCGCTTCATCTCCGGATCGCCCTTCTGCGACTTCGCGGTGATCATCTGCTCCACCAGCGACGATCCCGCGGTGCGGGAAACCACCGCCTTCTTCGTCGAGCGCGACCGCCCGGGCTTCCGCGTGGAAGCCGGCTACAAGACGATGGCGGGCCAGTCCCACACCGGCAACATCGTGCTGACCGGCTGCCGCATTCCGGCGGCCAATCAGATCGGCGAGCGCGGCCGCGGCCTCGCACTGGCGCTGGGGCGCATCACGGTCAACCGCCTGTTGCATTGCCCGGCGATGCTGGGCCTTGCGCGGCTTGCGCTGGAAGATTCGCTGGCCTACGCGGGAAAGCGCCGCCAGTTCGGGCAACCGATCGGCGCCTTCCAGGCGGTGCAGCATCTGCTCGCGGACATGGCGACCGAGCTGGCGGCAGCGCGCGCGCTGATGCTCAGCGTGGCCCGCAGCCTCGATGCCGGTACGGACGCGCGCGCCGAAGCCTCGATGGCGAAACTGTTCTGCTCCGAAACCGCCTTCCGCATCGCCGACCGTGCGGTGCAGGTGCATGGCGGCGAAGGCATCGTGCAGGGCAGTCGCGTGGAATTTCTCTTCCGGCTGCTGCGCATGTACCGCGTGCTGACCGGCACCAGCGAGATCCAGCGCAACACGATCGCGCGCGAATTGCTGGGCGCGGCGGTGCGCTGAACAGCACACACTCGAACATGAGACAGGAGACAAGCATGCAGACACTCAACAGACGCAGCCTGCTGCTGGCAGCCGCCGGCCTCGCGCTGGCGGGCTCCGGCTGGGCGCAGGACTACCCCTCGCGGCCGATCAAGTGGATCGTGCCCTACCTCGCGGGCACCGCGCCCGACATCACGGTGCGCATCGCCGCCGAGGCGATGTCGCAGATCCTCAAGCAGCCCGTGGTGATCGAGAACCGGGGCGGCGCCGCCGGCAACCTCGGCGCACAGATCGCGGCGCGCGCACCGGCCGACGGCTACACCTGGGTGTATTCCGCCACGCCGATGGCGACCAACATGCGCATGTACCGCAAGCCGGGCTACGACGTCATGAAGGACTTCATCCACGTGGGCGGGATCACCCGCTCGGACGTGGTGCTGGTGGTCTCGGGCGATTCGGACATCGACAGCACGAAGGCGCTCGTCGAGCGCATGCGCCAGCAGCCGGGCAAGCTGTCGTACGCCTCCGGCGGCGTGGGCACGCCGGCGCACATGGGCGCCGAGCTCATCCTCAAGAGCGCCGGGGCGCAGGCGCTTCACGTGCCTTACAAGGGCGCATCGGAATCGGCGAACGCGGTGCTGGGCAAGCAGGTGGATTTCGCGCTCACCATCAGCTCGGTCTCGCTGCCGCACATCAACGCAGGCAAGCTCAAGGCGCTGGCGGTAACTGCCCCGACGCGCAATCCGCGCCTGCCCGACGTGCCGACCCTCGCCGAGGCGGGCATCGCGGGCGTGACGCTGGTGTCCTTCGGCGGGCTGTCCCTGCCGGCCGGCACGCCGAAGCCGGTCGTGCAGCGTGTCTCGCAGGCACTTCAGCAGGCACTGGCCGACCCTGCCGTGCGAGCCAGGCTGGAGGCCAACGGCGCCGAGGTCGTGGCCAGCCAGTCCGATGAATACGCCCGCAACCTGGCATCGGAGATCTCGCTGACCGAGAAGATGATGAAGGTCGCGAACATCGCCGCGCAGTGAGGCGCGGGGCGCCTGCTCAGTCGACGTTCTGGTAGCGCTCGATCTGGCAGGCGTAGCCCCCGGGGTCCGTCGCGCAGACCGGATAGCTTCGTGGCGACGGGCTGCCGGCGCAGCCGTACAGGGCGCAGACGGCACAGAGAAGAAGCGCGCCGACAAGCGGGTTCATGGGATCTCGTTGCGGCGTCCGGGGGCCGCTCAGTGCGACAGCTGCGGCTCGCCGAGCAATTGCAGGATCGCAACGCGCACGTGCTTCTGCATCGTGGCGACCGCGCGCTTGTCGCCGTTGAGGTGCCGGAGCAGGCACTGCTGGAAGAGGCCGTCGAACACCGCATAGGCCACGCCCGGCGGCACCGCCAGCGCCCGGCCGCCCAGCTCGGAGAAGCGCACCATGATGCGCCAGACCATGCGCTCGAGGCTCTTGTCGATCTCGGCGACGTCTGCGCGGAACGCATCCTCGAAGAGCGACTGCGAGCGCAGGTCATACCACAGGCGATGCAGCGGCGCCTCGTCGCGCACCGTCGCGCCGAGCGCATCGAGGAAGCCTTCCATCAGTTCCTCGAAGCCGGTGGCCTCCTCGACCACCCGGTCGTAGCGCTTGACGCACACCGACTTGTACTGGCGCACGCTGCACAGGATCAGGTCCACCTTGTCCTTGAAGTAGTAGTGCAGAACACCGTGCGAATACTCGGAGTTCTGTGCGATCTCGCGCAGGCTGGTGCGCGCGTAGCCGAGCGATGCGAGCGTCTGCAGAGTGGCTTCGCCAAGCTCGGCGCGGCGCTGCGAAAACTTGTCGACCTGTGAGCGGGCAATGCGTTCCATCGCGCGAAAAGATAGCACAGAGGATGTGTTTGACATATGCCCAGTTTTTTCTTGACACGTGTCAAGGCCACTCCTAGCATGGCCTGCGCTTCGTTTTTCCCCGACTCGTAAATCACAACCGGAGACAAGACATGACGAAGATCGACCTGACCGGCCGAAAGGCCCTGGTCACCGGTGCCGCGCGCGGCATCGGTGCCGCGATTGCCAAGGCACTGACCGACGCCGGCGCGTCGGTGATGATCGGCGACGTGCTCACCGACCTGGGACAGGAAACCGCGCAGACGCTCACCTCAGGCGGCGCGACCGCCCGCTTCGTGAAGCTCGACGTCACGAGCGACAGCGACTGGGAAGCCGCCGTCGCCGCCACGGTAAAGGAGCTCGGCTCCTTCGATCTGCTCGTCAACAACGCCGGCATCGAGATCACCTCGCTCGTGATCGACGTGAAAGCCGAGGACCTGCGTCGCATGTTCGACGTCAACGCGGTCGGCACGCTGCTCGGCATCAAGCACGCATTCCGTGCGATGAAGCCGGGCGGCGCGGCGGGCAAAGGTGGCTCGATCGTCAACATCGCCTCGGTGGCCGCGACCATCGCCTTCCCCGCGATCGCCGGCTATTCGGCCACCAAGTCCGCCGTCGACCGCATGACGCGCATTGCGGCCAACGAGTCGGGCAAGCTCGGCTACGGCGTTCGCGTGAACTGCGTCTATCCCGGCCTCGTGCCGACCGAGATGGGCATGAAGCTCGCCAACGACATCGTGGCCGCCGGCCTCGCGCCGAGCGTGGAGGCGGCGGTGGGCGATGTGATCGGGCAAACGCCGCTGGGCCGTCTCGGCGAAGTCGGCGACATGGCCGATGCGGTCGTGTTCCTCTGCTCCGATGCCGCCCGCTTCATCACCGGCATCGGCCTGCCGGTCGATGGCGGCATGGGCATGTAGCAGCTTCCGATCCACACAGGAGACACGCATGAGCAGCAGCAAGAAACCCGTCATCGTCTACGGCGCCTCCGGCTACACCGGGCGCCTGGTGTGCGAATACCTGCGCGAATACGGCATCCCCTTCATTGCGGCCGGTCGCAGCGCGGAGAAGCTGAACGACGCGATGAAAAGCAACGTGCCCGGCATCGAGACCGCGAGCTTCGAGGTGGTCGAGGTGCAGCACACCACCGACGCACTGACGAAGCTCTTCAGCGGCGCGTCCGTGGTGCTGAACACCGTCGGCCCGTTCGCGAAGTTCGGCCACGAGGTGGTGCAGGCCTGCCTCGCGGCGAAGTGCCACTACACCGACACCACCGGCGAGCAGGACTGGCTGATCACGCTCGAACGCGAGTACGGCGCGCAGTTCGCATCCGCGGGCTTGCTGCTGTCGCCCGGCCTCGCGCAGATGTACACCACCGGCGAGATCGCGGCGCAGTTGTGCCTCGAAGAGCCGGGGCTCGACACGCTGGACATCGCGGTGTTCTGGGGTGGCAGCCCGACGATCGCCTCGACCCAGACGATCCTCGTCAACGCGGCGACCTCGAAGGCCTACTACCTCGAGCAGAAGCAGTACGTCGAATGGCCCGCCGATGCCGGCCTCTACCAGCTGGCGATTCCCGGCCAGCACGAACTCGCGCTGGCGCTGCCGTGGGGCGGCACCTCGCACCCGGTTTGGTTCAAGCGCGATCCGCGCGTGGCCAACGTGAAGGTGCTCGGCGGCGTGTTCAATCGGCCGCTGATGCTGGGGGTGCCTCAGATCGTCGCCGCGGCGCTGAAAGCGACCGAAGGCATGAAAGACGACGACCGCTACGCCGCGCTGGCACAGACGGCCGCGAGCGTGATGAACACCATGCCGCCGCGCGAGAACCCGCGGCTGAACCGCTCGCTCGATTCGGTCCACGCCTCGGGCCCGATGGGGCGCGCGCACTGCGTCATCCATGGCCATTGCAACTACAAGCAGACCGGCCTGCTGCAGGCGTTCGCGGCCTACTCGCTGCTGCAGCAGCCGCCACGACGCGCGGGCTTCGCGTCGGGCTGCCAGGCCTTCGGCCACCGCGAACTGCTCGGCGCCCTGAAGACCTTCGGCCTGGTGATGGACCCGGTGCTGACCCGCTCCTGAACCACCATGCGGCTGACCGACTACCTCGACAAGGGCGCGCAGCTCGGCGCCGATGCGCCCTGCCTCACGATGAACGGGCAGGACCTGAGCTATGCGCAGGTGCAGCGCATCAGCCACCGGGTCGCACGCGCGCTTCAGCACTCGGGCATCGCGCCCGGCGACAAGGTCGCGGTGCTGTCGGGCAACGACGCGCACGCCTTCGCCTGCGTGTTCGGCATCTCGCGCGCGGGCGCGGTGTGGTGCCCGATCAATCCGCGCAACGAGGCGGCCGAGAACAGCTATGTGCTCGACGCCTTCGACTGCGCGGCGCTGATCTTCCACAGCACGTATCTCCCGATGGTCGAGCAGATGCGTGCGCAGCTGCCCAAGCTGAAGACGCTGGTCTGCCTCGACCGCGCGTGCGAGATCGCGCCATCGTGCAGCGACTGGCTCGAAGGCGTGCCGGACGAACCCTTGCAGGTCGAACCGCCCGATGACGTCGCGATGATCGCCGGCACCGGCGGCACCACCGGCCGCCCCAAGGGCGTGATGCTGACCGGCCGCAACCTGGAGACGATGTCGGCGCTGACGCTGATGGGCTACCCCTTCGACGGCCGGCCGGTCTATCTCGCGCTCGCGCCGCTGACGCATGCGGCCGGCGTGCTGTGCCTGCCGGTGATGACGCTCGGCGGACGCATCGTGATCCTGCCGAAGCCCGAGATCGGCGATTTCCTCGCGGCGATCGAGCATCACGCGGTCACGCACACCTTCCTGCCACCGACGCTGATCTACATGCTGCTCGCGCACGAGAGGCTCGCGGCGACGAAGCTCGATTCGCTGCAGTGCTTCTGGTATGGCGCGGCGCCGATCTCGGCCGCGCGGCTCGAAGAGGCGCTCACGAAGGTCGGGCCGGTGATGGCGCAGCTCTTCGGCCAGACCGAGGCGCCAATGATGATCTCGATGATGCCTCCGCGCGATCACTTCCACGCCGACGGATCGGTCGCGCGCGAGCGCCTCTCCTCTGCTGGCCGGCCTGGCCCGCTGGTGCAGGTCGCGATGATGGATGGCGACGGCCGCCTGCTCCCGCGCGGCGAGACCGGCGAGATCGTGGTGCGCAGCTCGCTCGTCATGGCCGGCTACTACAAGGACGCGGAGGCCACCGCCGAAGCCTCGCGGCACGGCTGGCACCACACCGGCGACATCGGCTACCTCGATGCCGACAACTTCCTCCACATCGTCGACCGCGCGAAGGACATGATCATCAGCGGCGGCTTCAACGTCTATTCGGTCGAGGTCGAGCAGGCATTGATGCAACACCCCGACGTGCAGGACAGCGCGGTGGTCGGCCTGCCCGACGACAAGTGGGGCGAACGCGTAGTGGCGGTGATTCAGCCGCGCACGGGCAAGCACGTCGATGCCGCCGAGATCCAGGCCTTCGTCAAGGCGCGCATCGGCAGCGTGAAGGCGCCCAAGCAGGTGGAGATCTGGCCCAACCTGCCGCGCTCCAAAGTGGGCAAGGTGCTGAAGAAGGACGTGCGCGGCGAGCTGCTCCGTCGCAGCGGCGCGGCGTAGCGGGCAGCAGCGCCACGATCTGCTCTCTATTGAGGGCACCTTCACCTTCGATTCCGGCCTGCCGCGAACGAATCCTTTGGCATGCGTGACCTATTTCACGCAGCGAAGGTGGCCGGACGCAGTCCTGTCATGCGCGCCTCCTAGCCTCGCGCCGCATGAATCCACCGCAACCTCTCTCGCGCCGCCGCCTCCTCCAGGCCTCGGCCGCCACTGCTGCATGCGCCGTCACCGGCGCCCCGATGCGCTCTTTCGCCCAGTCACGTCCCCCCGACGGCGCCGGTCCGCGCGTCACGCAGCTGCTCGACATGTCGCCGGACCAGCAGGAGTTCTCCCGGGACTACGCGACCGGCATCCGCCTCGCCTTCGCCGAACTGCGCAAGGCCAACATCGCCGCGCCGCAGCTTTCCACGGTGGAGACCGACGGCACGGACGTCTCGGCGCGCAATGCGATCCAGCTCGTCAGGAACGACCCCGCGCAGGTAGCCCTGCTGGGCACGGTGGGCGAGGCGCTGGCCCTGTCGAGCTTCCGGGAGGCCGCCGCCGCGAAGCTGGACATCGCCCATGTCGCGCCGTGGCTGGCCGATTCGCAGTTCGACCGCGATCCGCACGTGTTCAGCCTCTTCGCCTCGCGCGAGGACCAGATCCGCTACGTGCTCAGGAACCTCGCCGAAATGGGCGTTTCCGAACTCGGCATGGTGTACCCGAACCCGGCGCGCGCCGAAGCCCTCCGCGCCAGCACCGAGGCGATCGGCGGCCGGCTGAAGATCAGGCTGCGCACGCTGACCATCCCGGCCGGGCAGGACCCGGCGGCCTATGCATCGCAACTGCGCCCCGACGCGCCCTTCTTCCTCGTCTTCATGGGCGCGGGCATCGAGCTCGCGCAGTTCACGCAGGGCCTGAGCCGCCGCCGCATGCAGCGCTACGTGGTGTGCCTGGCCGATGTCGACACCAACACCTTCCTGCAGCTCAACCCCGGCAAATCGGTGCCGATCATCTTCACGCAGGTCGTGCCCAACCCGCGCTCCAGCAAGGTGCCGGTGGTGCGTGCGTATCGCGACGCACTCCAGCGCCTGTTCGACGAGGCGCCCACGCCGGTCAGCCTGGCCGGCTATCTCGCCGGCCGCTATGCGGCGCAGGTGATCGCGGGCACGGGCGCGAACCCGTCGCGCGCCAAGGTACTCGCGGAGTTCCAGCGCCGCCGGTCGATCGATGTCGACGGCTGGCGCATCGAGTACGCGGACGGCGGCCGCGCGAGCAGCTTCGTGAGCCAGACGCTCCTGAACGCACAGGGCGCCTTCGTCGGCTGAAACGCGGCGCGGGGGCCGCTCCCTATACTCGCGAAAGGGTCCGGCGCCTGTCGCGCGGCAGGCGCCCTCCACCAGCCATCCACGCCTGCCATCCCTTTCGAGTATGACCGCCGCGCACGCCCCCGACTCGATCGCCACAGGAGCACGCGACACGGGGCGCCTCGGGAGCGCGGCAAGAACCGTCTGCGCGGTGCTCCTGGCGGGACTGCTCGCGGCCTGCCATGCGCCGGTGCGGCTCATGCCGACGCCCGCGTCCTTCAGCAACGGCGACGTCGACCCCTTCGAGAAGATCGGCGCCAAGCTCCAGACCACCGAGGTGCCGGTGTTCTACGCCACCAACCGCGTGGCGCTGATCGAGCACCCGGACCCGATCCACACCATCGTGCCGAGCGACGACCTGCGCATGGGCACCGCGCACGTTCGCGTCGGCGACGAGACGCTGGACTGGGAGACGCTGCACCGCCTCTCGACGAGCACCGACCCGGATGAGCGGCCGATCGTCCACCTGCAGCGTCTGGAGCAGATGGCGAAGCTGCGTTCCGGCGAGGCGGTGAAGGACTCGCCCGATGCCAAGGCCTTCTTCACGATGGTGAACCAGGCGCTGGCCGCGAGTCCGAACAGCGAGCTGCTGATCTACGTGCACGGCTCCAACAACACCGTGCCGCGCGCGGCAGCGCAGGCGGCGCAGTTCCGGCACTTCACGGGCCGGCGCATGGTGGTGCTGGTGTTCATGTGGCCTTCGGCCGGGTCGATCCTTCGCTATCTCACAGACGTCAGCAACGCGGAGGCCTCGGTCGAACCCTTTGCGCGCATGGTCGAGCTGCTCGCCGAGAACACGAGCGCCTCGAAGATCGACGTGCTGGCCTACAGCGCCGGTGCGCAGGTGCTGAGCCCCGCGCTGGTGCGCCTGGGAACGCCCCGCCCTGGAGAGTCGCGCGAACAGCTCCAGAAGCGCCTGCGGCTCGGGCAGATCTACTTCACCGCGCCCGACATCGACACGCGCCGGTTCGTCGACGAGCTGGGCGGCTACATCGACGTCATCGAGCGCGTGAGCATCGCGGCCAACCTCAACGATTCGGTCCTGCGCTTCGCCGCGATCGTCGGCCGGGCCTCGCGCGCTGGGCGCCCCGACGTGACCGAGCTCGACGAGACGCAGACCCGCTTCCTCGTGGACGCCTCGCGCAAGCTGCGCTTCGACCTGATCCGCGTCGATCCGAAGGACATCCCCAACCTGCCGGAGAACTCGCATGCCTTCTGGTACGACGACCCGTGGGTCAGCGGCGACATGCTCGCGCAGTTCGTGCTGAACGCACCGCCGCCCCGGCGCGGGCTGGACGAACAGCTCACGGCGGGCGGGGCGCGCTACTGGCGCTTTCCCGCGGACTTCCACGACCGGATCTACCGGTTGTTCAGACCGTGACCGCCCGGGGCCTTGCACCGCTGCTGCGCGACATCCGCGCGTGCACCCTGTGCGCGCCGAACCTGCCGCATCCGCCGAGGCCCGTGTTGCAGGTCCATCGCGCCGCCTGCATCCTCGTCGCGGGCCAGGCGCCGGGGAGAAAGGTGGACCACAGCGGCATCCCCTTCGACGACGCGAGCGGCGATCGTCTGCGCCTCTGGATGGGCATCGACAGGGAGACCTTCTACGACCCGACCCTGATCGCCGTCGTGCCGATGGGCTTCTGCTATCCGGGCACTGGCGCCTCGGGCGACCTGCCACCCCGGCCGGAGTGCGCCACCGCCTGGCGCGACCGCGTGCTCGCCGGGTTGCCGAACATCCGCCTGACGCTGGTGATCGGCCAATACGCACAGGCCTGGCACCTCGGGCACGGCGCCGGCGCGGGGGTGACCGAGACGGTCCGCGCGTGGCGCGAGCATTGGCCCGCAATGCTCCCCCTGCCCCATCCGAGCCCGCGCAACAACCTCTGGCTGCGCCGCAATCCGTGGTTCGAGGAGGAGGTGATTCCGGCGCTGAGGGCGCGGGTGCAAATGCTGCTCGGCTAACGCACCAGCAGGCTGCGCAAGCCCTTCAGCACCCCCGGTGCCGGCCGCGCCTGCAACGCCCACTTCGTATAGCGCAGGCGCTCCTCCACCAGCACCACGCCGAGCGCCCGGAGGTTCTCGCGGTTGTAGTGCCATTGCCCGGACACCACGAAGTGGCCCGCCATCGCATGGGGCGTGATGCTCACGCCGACTGCGCCGATGCGCTCCATCGTCTCCGCGCGCGCGGCCGCTTGCTGCGAGCCGCCGCCGAGGATGTCCACACGGCGCGTGAAGGTGAAGCTCACGGTCTGGACCTGCTGGAAGCCGTCGGCCAGGAACTGGCAGATCTCCAGGAAGATCAGGCGCCCGATGTGGATCTGCGCATCGCTCACCATCGTGGCGGGACGGAAGTGCTCGATGTGGACCACGCTGCCACCGTTGCTCACCGGCACCGGGTCGATCGTGCCCAGCAGGGCCTCGCCATCAAGGATGTTCATGACCCCGCCCAGCCGATAGGGCGAGCCGAAGGGACCGGTGATCTGGAGTCTTCGCAGGTTCATGGAGCGGTCGCGTGAGTTGCACGCACCTTGCCGACGTCCGACGTTGCACGCGCAGCAAGGCTTGCTCGTGTCTATCGGCGCTTGCGGCCAAATGTTGAGGGCGGAGCCGGCGAGTATGTCTCAAGCCGCCCTCGATCTGGCTAGGCAGACGAACCTAGAGGGCACCGGCCGCTCAGGGCAGCAGCTCGAACTTCAGGTCCGCCAGAGGCGTCACCTTCTCGTCCCGCGTGAGCTTGTACTCGGTGTTCGGCCCGAGCCACTTGGCCCACAGCCTGTCGATCTCGCCCGACTTGTCGAGCGCGTAGAGCGCGGCGTTCACCTTGGACAGCAGCACCGGCTCGTCCTTCTTCATGCCGATGCCGATCGGCTGGTAGACCATCGGCTCCTTGATCATCTTGAGCTCGACGCCCGAGGTCTTCGACTGGTTGACCAGCTTGGTGATGGTCATGGTGTTCGCCACCATGCCGACGGACTTGTTCTGCTGCACCGCCATGAACGCCGAGCCGGTGTCCTGGAAGGTCACGGGCTCGGAGCCGTTCATCTTGATCGACAGCTCGGAGGTCGAGCCCTTCGTCGAGCTCAGGCGCTTGCCCTTGAAGTCGGCCTTGGTCGTGCCGGGGTCGGAGGCCTTCACCGCGAGCATTTCCTTGGCGATGTAGTACGGGTCGCTGAACTGGATCTGCTCACCGCGGCTCTTGGTGTAGGCGAGGTTCGCGACCGTGACGTCGACGCGCCCGAGCTTGACCTCCGGCACGCGTGCTTCCACCGACAGCGGCGTGACCTTCGCGGTCAGGCCGAGCTGCTTCGCGAGCGCATTGCACAGGTCGACGTCGAAGCCGACCATCTCGCGCGTCTTTGGATCGGGCGCGGCGAAAGGCGGAACGTCCGCGAAGGTGCCGCATTTCAGTTCCTTGCGCTGGCTGATCTCGTCCCATTGGTCCGCGTGCGCGAACACGGCGAGTGCGGACAAGCTGCAGCCGATGACGGCCAGACGGATCGCAGTCTTCTTCGACATGATGAACTCCAGGTGACGTGGTTTGCTGTGAAAGATGGAATGCGCGGCGCCTCAATGCGCGCGCAGATCGGACAGGAAGCGCTTCGCGCGCGGATGCTGCGGATTGCAGAAGAACTCCTTGGGCTCGGCTTTCTCCAGGATCTGGCCGGCATCCATGAACCAGACGCGGTCCGCGACCTCGCGCGCGAAGTTCATCTCGTGCGTGACGCACATCATGGTCATGCCCTCGTTGGCGAGGCCGCGCATGACCGAGAGCACTTCGCCGACCATCTCGGGGTCGAGCGCGCTGGTGGGCTCGTCGAACAGCATCGCGGGCGGTTCCATCGCGAGGGCGCGCGCGATCGCCACGCGCTGCTGCTGGCCGCCCGAGAGCTGCGCGGGATAGGCACCCGCCTTGTTGGCGAGCCCCACGCGTTCGAGCAGTTGCATTGCCTTGTCGCGAGCCACCGCGCGCTTCACACCCAGCACGCGCGTCGGCGACAGCATGATGTTCTCGAGCACCGACAGGTGCGGGAACAGGTTGAAGCTCTGGAACACGAAGCCGATGCGGCTGCGCAGCTTGTTCAGCGCGGCGCTACCCATCGGTGCATGGATGTCGTGGCCGTCGAAGAGCAACTGGCCCGACTTGATCTCTTCCAGGCGGTTGACGGTGCGGATCAGCGTCGACTTGCCCGAGCCCGACGGGCCGCAGACCACGACCACCTCGCCGCGCTTGACTTCGGCGTTGACGTCGGTGAGCGCCTGGTAGTCGCCGTACCACTTGTTGATGTTGGAGAACAGAATCATCGGGGAGTCCTCTGCGGCCGCTGGCGGCCGGCGTTGGGCGGTGTCGGGGGTCATGCTTTCCGTCTCCTGGTTTGTCGTTCGATCGTGCCGTCGTGCGCGGCCTCTCACGGATTCGTGGCGACCGTCGGCGGCAGCGTGCTCTGCGCTTCGACGGGTTTGGCCGCTGTCATGCCGGCCCGCTTGTGGGCGATGCGCCGCTCCACCCACTGCGCCAGCTGCGTGAGGCTGAAGCACACCACGTAGAACGTCACGGCCAGGATGAAGAACACCTGGAACGGCTTGGTCAGCAACTGGTTGTTGATCTGGTTCGCGGCGAAGGTCAGTTCCTGCACGTTGATCACGTAACCCAGCGTCGTCTCCTTGATCGTGGAGATGAACTGGCTGAGCATGCTCGGCAGCATGTTGTAGAGCGCCTGCGGGAGGATCACGTACCACATGGTCCCGAGGTGGCTGTGTCCCAGCGAACGGGCCGCCTCGACCTGTCCCTTGGGCAGCGCCTGGATGCCGGCGCGCACCACCTCCGACAGGTAGGCGCCTTCGTAGATCACCAGCGTGCAGAGCATGGTCGTGAAGCCGGAGACCTCGCGCCCGATCAGGAGCGGCACGAGGAAGTAGACCCACAGGATCACCATCAGCAGCGGCACGCCGCGCACCACGTACACCAGCACCGCGGCCGGCCAGCTCAGCGCCTTCCAAGGCGACAGCCGGGCCAGCGCCAGGAGCACCGAGAGCGGGAAGGCCATCAGGATGCCGAGCACGGAAAGAATCAGCGTCGCGCAGATGCCGCCCAGCGGGCCGTTCGGATACTGGCCGACGAGCAGCAGCAGCCAGTTGTCGCGAAGGATCTCGAAGATGCTGTACATGGCTTACCTCGCCCCCGCGATGCGATAGCGCCGGGCAACCCATGCGCCGATGCTCATGATGATCAGCGACAGCACGAGGTAGAGCACCGTGGCGACGCTGTAGGCCTCGAAGGCGCGGAAGCTCTGGCTTTCCACTTCCTTCACCGCGTGCGTCAGTTCGGCGACGCCGATCGCCATCGCGAGGCTGCTGTTCTTGAAGAGCGACACGCTGTGGTTGACCAGCGCGGGAATCGCGTTGCGCATCGCCTGCGGCAGGATGACGTGGCGCATCGAGCCGATGTAGCCGTGGCCCAGTGCGCGTGCCGCTTCGGCCTGCCCCGCGGGGATCGCACGCAGGCCGGAGCGGATGTCTTCGCTGAAGTACGCCGCCTGGCACAGCCCGAGCGCGATGATCGAGATGAGCGCTTCTGCGTTGTGGTCCGAGAGCCAGGCCTGCACCGCATCGGGCAGCACGCTGAAGATGCCGAAGTACCAGAACATCAGCTGCACCAGCGTCGGGACGTTCCGGTGGTAGGAGATGTAGGCGGCGACCACGCGTTCGGCGATGCGGTTGGTCGTGAGCCGCACCATCAGCAGCACGATCGCGATCGCCATCGCGAGGAGCCACGATCCGGCGGCGATCTTCAGGGTCATCTCCACGCCATGCAGCAGCATGGCGCCGAACTCGGGCTTCAGAAGGACGGCGAGTAGATCGAAGTCTTTCATGGTCCGCTCCTTCGTGGGTGTCGTGCCTTGGCGGCTCCGGGCCTCAGGCCTTCGCCTCTTGGGGCCGGGTGGTGGAGAGTCCGCCCGGCACCTGCAGCGTCGGCGTGATCTCCATGTGGCCGACGTTCACCGCGATCGGCGCGGCGATCGCGAAGGCGATGGCGTTCGCGATGTCCTCGGCCTGCGGCAATTCGAAGCCTTCGACGAAGCGCTTGTAGGTCTCTTGGGAATCGCCGTGCACGTGCGCGAAGATGTCCGTGGCGACGCGACCCGGACAGATCTCCGTGACGCGCACGCGCTTGCCGAAGAGGTCGATGCGAAGCTGGCGCGACAGCATGCTCACCGCCGCCTTGGTCGCGTGATAGGTGCTGTTGCCGTTGAAGTTGTAGGCGCCGGCGATCGAGCTGATGTTGACCACATGGCCGCGATCGCGCGCCGCCATGCCCGGCACCACCAGCCGGCAAAGGTGCAGCACCGCGCGCAGGTTCACGTCCACCAGCAGATCGATGCCTTCCTCGTCGGCCGCAAGGATCGAGCCCGGCCGATCGACGCCCGCGTTGTTGACGAGCACGTCGAAAGGCACTTCCTTCGCGAGCCGCGTGATGCCTTTGGTGTCGGCGACGTCCAGCGCGTGGGGAATGCAGCCGGTGCGCGCGGCGAGTTCGTCCAGCTTGCCGGCGCTGCGCGCGATCGCATGGACCTGCAAACCTTCCTTGCAGAGGCGCTCGACGACGGCGGCGCCGATGCCCGACGAGGCGCCGGTGACGAGTGCGGTCTTGTAATCGGAGAACGGCATCTTTGCTTCTTTCCTTGATGAAATTTCACTGTATCGATCGGCGGGAATCGGCGCCAAGACGGAATGTCTGTGGAGAGATAAGGCGTCCTTATGTCCGGGTTCTCCGGGGTGTCAGGGGTTCAGGGCGAGCTGCCGCGAGATCGGCACCACGCGGCCGGCGGACTCGACCACGCCGCGCACCGCGCGCGCCAGCGCGACCGCGCCCGGCGTGTCGCCGTGCACCAGGATCGAACGGGCCTTCATCGGGATCCGCTTGCCGCCGTAGGTGGTGACCGTGCCGTCTTCCAGCAACTGCCGCACCCGGGCCAGCACCGCTTCGGGATCGTGGATCACCGAATCTGGCAGCTTGCGCGGCACCAGCAGGCCATCGTCGTCGCAGGCCCGATCGGCCAGGAAGGTGGTGGCGACGCGCAGGCCGCATCGTTCGGCCGCGCCTTCGATCGCGCGGCTCGCGGAGGAACTGATGATGAGGTCGGGGTCGAAGTCCGCGACCGCCCGCACCAGCGGCTCCGCCAGCGCCGCATCCGCCGCGGCCATGTTGCCCAGCGCGCCGTGGAAGCTCATGTGGGTCACGCGATGCCCGGCGGATCGCGCCATGCCGGCCAGCGCGCCGAGCTGGTAGGTCACGTAGGTGGCGAGTTCGGCGGTGTCGATCTGCATCTGCCGGCGACCGAAGCCCATGAGGTCGGGAAAACCCACATGCGCGCCGATGTCCACGCCCTTGCTTCCCGCCGTGCGCACGGTGCGGTTCATGATGACCGGGTCGCCGGCATGGAAGCCGCACGCGATGTTGGCGGAAGAGACGACCTCCAGCAGCGCTTCGTCCTCGCCCATGCGCCAGGGGCCGAAGCCTTCGCCGAGGTCGGCGTTCAGATCGATGTCCATGTGAGTGTCCTTGGCGCGTTCAGTCGACGCGCAGTTCGAAGAGCGCGCTGCCGTAGCCGACGGCAGCGCCGGTTTCCTCGCGCACGCCGGTCACTTGCCCCGCGGCCGGCGCGGTGACCGGCACGAGCAGCGGGCCGATCCGCAGAAGGCCGAGCGCCTGCCCCGCCTTCACCCGTCCTCCCTTGCGAACGACGGGCTTGTCGTGCAGCGGATGGGCATGCAGGAACACGCCGACGCCCGGGGCGCTCGCGAGGGCCAGCGGGGTCGCGGCCTCGTCATCCGGCATGTCGTCAGCCAGTTGCACGATCTCGCCCGAAGCCGGCCCACGGCTGAGCCGGATGTTGCCGCCGGGCGTGCGCAGTTCCAGCAGCCCGATGTCGGTGTCGGCCAGCCACGCGGCCATCTGCTTGAGTTCGTCCGCAGTCGGCATGTCAGTTCCTTTGCGGGGCGCTGCGGTGGAGTTCCACGACGCGGCTCACCTTGCCGAGCCAGGCCTCGGTCTCGTCCAGCGCGGCGACCGCCTCGGCCCAGCCGACTTCGACGAAGCGGATGCGGCTGCCGATCGGCGCCTGCCCGAGCCGCCACAGGTCGGCCTCGATGACCGTCCCGAACTTGGGGTAGCCGCCCGAAGGCTGCGCGTCGCGCATCTGGATGATCGGTTGCCCGCTGTGCGGGACCTGGATCACGCCGGGCACGATGCCGTGCGAGCGGATCTCCATCGGCGCGACCGGCTGCAGCGGCTCGCCTTCGAGGCGGTAGCCGTAGCGGTCGCTCTGCGCGGTGATCTTCCATTCGCCGGCCCAGAAGGCGTCGCGCGAGGACTTCTCGAAACCGAGGTACTCGGCAGCCGGCAGCACTCGCACGGCCGGCAGGCCGTCCACCTGCAGCGGCAGCGTCAACGAAGGCGGAACGAGGCCGAAGTGGGTGCGGCAGGTTTCACCCGCGCGACCTGCACGCAGCACGTCGCCGCGCCGCAGCGCGCGGCCTTCGTGCCCGCCGAAGGCGCCGCGCAGTTGCGTGCTGCGCGAACCCAGCACTTCCGGCACGTCCACGCCGCCGGCCACGCACAGCATCGCGCGGCTGCCGCGCTGTGCACCCCCTTGCGGCAGGCCGAGCGTGAGCACTTGGCCCGCGTGGGCCTGGTGCACCCACCACGGCATCAGCGGCGTGTCGTCCAGGCGCGCAGCGCAGTCGGCGCCGGTCAACGCGAAAGCGCAGTCTTCATCGAAGCGCACCTTGAACGGAAACACGGGCACCTCGATGGCCGCCGCGTTCGGGTCATTGCCGAGCATCAGGTTGCCGGCCGCGAGTGCGAGGTTGTCCATGGCGCCCGAAGTGCCCACGCCCCAGCGCAGGCTGCCCTTGCGGCCCGCGTCCTGCACGGTCGCGAGCGCGGCGGAGGAAAGGACTTCGATCATCGGATGATTCCTTGCACGCGAAAGCGGATCATGTCGCCCGGCTGCAGCAGCGCGGGCGGGTTCTGCGCGGGGTCGAAGAAGCACATCGAGGTGCTTCCGATGGTGTTCCACCCGCTCGGGCCGGCGGAGGCCGACACGCCGGTCTGCGCGCCGCCGATCGACACCGCACCGCCCGGAATGCTGAGCACCGGCACCTTGCGGCGCGGGGTGGCGATGCGCGGGTCCATGCCGCCGAGATAGCAGTAGCCGGGATGGCTGCCGAGCGCGTAGACCGGATAGGTCGGCGCGCTGTGCAGTTCGACGATCTCGTCCACGCTGAGCCCGGTGTGCGAGACCACGTCCGCCATGTGCGGCCCGCCTTCGCCGCCGTAGACCACGGGCAGCTCGACCACGCGGCCCTGCAGCGGCAGCGCGACGGCCGCATCCCATGCCGCATGCAGGCGCGCCTCCAGCGCCGCGAGCGCCTTCGCATCGCGCGGTGGCCGCTCGAAGGTCAGCATCAGGTTGTTCATGCCCGGCACCGCTTCGCGCACTTCGGGCCAGTCCTGCGCCTCGCGGGCGAGCGCCCAGATGCGCTGCTGCGAGGCCAGCGCCATCTCGCCGGGCGCCTCGAACAGCAGCGCGGTGGTTCCGAGCAGACTGATGGTTCCGGCCGATGGCGCGGATTGCGCGGATGGCGCCTTGCCGGTCGCGCGCGTCTTCGGGGCGGTCGCCTGCGTATTCATGTCGTGCTCCTTTGCTGAAGCCAACGTTCGAGATGATGGATGTCCACGCCACCGGCGGCAAATCCGTCGTCGCGCAGGATTTCGCGATGGAGCGGCACGTTGGTCGCGATGCCTTCGATGTGCATTTCGGCGAGCGCGAGCCGCATGCGGTCGAGCGCGTCGTCGCGGCTCGTACCCTGCACCACCAGCTTGGCGATCATCGAGTCGTAGTACGGCGGCACGCGATAGCCCGCGCCGGCATGCGAATCCACGCGCACGCCGAAGCCGCCGGGCACTTGCCAGCCGGTGATGCGGCCGGGCGACGGCGCGAAGCTGGACGGGTCTTCCGCATTGATGCGGCACTCGATCGCATGGCCCTGGCAGCGCACGTCGGCCTGCGCGAGCGACAGATGCTCGCCGCGCGCCATGCGGATCTGCTGCTGCACGATGTCGATGCCGGTGGTCATCTCGGTCACCGGATGCTCGACCTGCAGCCGCGTGTTCATCTCGATGAAATAGAACGCGCCGCGCTCGTAGAGGAATTCGAACGTACCCACGCCGCAGTAGCCGATCTGCCGGCACGCGGCCGCGCAGCGCTCGCCGACTTCGGCGATCAGTGCCTCGTCGATGCCCGGTGCGGGTGCTTCCTCGATCACCTTCTGATGGCGGCGCTGCAGCGAGCAGTCGCGGCTGCCGAGCCAGAGCGCATGGCCGTGGCTGTCGGCGAGCACCTGGATCTCGACATGGCGCGGGTGCAGCAGGAACTTCTCGATGTAGACCTCCGGATTGCCGAAGGCGCGGCGCGCTTCTTCGCGCGTCAGCGCCATCGCCTCCGTCAGCGCGGCCTCGTCGTGCACCACGCGCATGCCGCGCCCGCCGCCACCGCCTGCGGCCTTCACGATGACGGGGTAGCCCACATCGCGCGCCAGTGCCTTGACGGCTTCCGGGTCGTCCGGCAGGCCCTCGTCCGGCCCGGGCACGCACGGCACGCCGGCCAGCCGCATCGCGCGCTTGGCGGCCACCTTGTCGCCCATGGTGCGGATGCAGTCGGCGCTCGGGCCGATGAAGACGAGTCCGGCCTGCGCGACGCGATCGGCGAAGCCCGCGTTCTCCGAGAGAAAGCCGTAGCCCGGATGGATGGCCTGCGCACCGCTGACTTCCGCGGCGAAGAGGATGGCCGACTGGTTGAGGTAGCTGTCGCCGGGCGCGGCCGGCCCGATGCAAAGGGCCTGGTCCGCCTGCGAGACGTAGCCCGCGTCGCGGTCGGCCTCCGAATGCACCACGACGGTCCTGAGCCCGAGGCCGCGGCAGGCGCGCAGGATGCGCAGCGCGATCTCTCCACGGTTGGCGATGAGCACGGTATCGAACATCGCGTCATCCTTGCGCCATCAGGCGGAACAGCGGCCGGCCGGACTCGACTTCCTCCCCGGAGCGCACCAGCACTTCGGCGATCGTGGCGTCGTGGTCGATGTGCACCTCGTTGAAGACCTTCATGGCCTCGATCACGCAGAGCGTCTGTCCGGCCTTGACCGACTGGCCCGCCTGCACGAACGGCGGCTCGCCGGGGCTCGACTGGAGGTGGACCACGCCGTACAAGGGCGCGGGGTAGTCGGCCGGCGCCGATGAAGCGGGCGCCGGGGGGTCCTCGATGTCCGGTGCGGGCCCGGCCGCCGCCGTCTTCTGCACTGAACGGCGCGGGACGCCGTTCAGCGCCGACTGCTTCACCAGCCGCAGCGTGCTGCCGTTTTCGCTGAACTCAAGCTCCGACAGGTCCGAGCCTGCCAGCGCGTCGATGAGCGTCTTGATCTGTTCCTGTTTCATGCCGGGTCCGTCGAGACAGAACGTCCTTGGTTGGCATGAAAGGTACCGGCCCGGCGGCCGGCTGCCAAAGACGGATTGGCTGTGCCGGGATAAGGCCCGCTTATGACGCGGTTGGTCAGGACAGCGCGGTCAGCTCCGGCTCCGGCGTGGAGGTGACGGTGCCCGCGAGGTCGACCACCAGTTCGAGCAGGATGTCCTTCACCGCCTGCGCAGGCTCGGAAAGCGGCAGATGGTCCGACTGGCACAGCGCGAGCGGCGCCTCGATCACCGGCTCGACGATCTGGAACTGCCACGCGCCGCTGGCCGCCACGACCTCACGCGCCATGGAGGCAGGCAGGATGCTCGCGCCCAGCCCGTCCGCGATCGCCGAGGTGAGCGTGAAGGCCGATTCGATCTCCGCCACCACGTGCGGCACCATGCCCGCACGCACGAAGGCCGCGTCGACCAGCTTGCGCACGACGTTGTACGGGCGCGGCAACATCAGCTCGATGTCGCGCAGGTCGGCCAGGCGCACCGGCGCGGCCGGCGCGGGCGTGGTGGCGGGGCCGACGAGGTAAAGCGGCTCCTTGAGCAGCGGCAGGAAAGTCAGCCCGTGGATGGCCTTGTCGCCATAAAGAACGGCCAGGTCCATTCGGCCGTTCATGATGAGTTCGCTCAGCGTGGTGCCGTAGTTCTCGTTGAGGTAGAGCAGGATGCCCGGATGCCGCGCGCGCACCGTGCGCAGCAGCGGCAGCGAGAGCGCCGAGGCCGCGGTGCCCGGCGCCAGGCCCACCGACACCTGCCCCGAGAGCCCCTCGCCCGCCGCCTCCATGTCGACGCGCGCCTGCTCGCACTGGCGCAGGATGATCTGCGCGTGCCGGTAGAGCACCTTGCCGGCCTCGGTCGGCGTGACGCCGCGCTTGGTGCGCACCAGCAGCTGCTGCCGCACTTCGCCTTCGAGCGTCGCGAGCTGCTGGCTCAGCGCCGGCTGGGCAATGAAAAGCACTTCGGCGGCCTGCGTGAGGCTGCCGATGTCCACGATCTTGACGAAGTATTTGAGGCGTCTGAGGTTCACGCCTTCTCCCAAGCAAAAGGCAAGCCCGAGCCTAGCACCGGGGCGCCGCAGTGCCTATCGGGCCGCACCATAAGCTCTGCCTATCGAACCAGAGCGATCTTGTCTTGGCCGAGTGGGAGCGATCTGCGTACCGTTACGCCCAATGCATCCCCCACCCCAAGGAAGAGCCGTGAACACCTCCCGCATCGCCGCCCGCGTCCGGCGAATCAAGCCGTCGCCGAGCACCTCCGCCGCCGATCGTGCCAACGAATTGCGCCGGCAGGGCAAGTCGATCGTGAACCTCGTGGTCGGCGAACCCGACTTCGACACGCCGCAGCACATCCGCCGCGCTGCCGCCGAGGCCATGGACAAGGGCGCGACCCGCTACACGCTGATGGCCGGCACGGTCGAGCTGCGGCAGGCGATCGTCGCCAAGCTCACGCGCGAGAACGGCCTGAAGTACGAGATGAACGAGATCATCGCGACCAGCGGCGCCAAGAGCGCGATCTACAACGCGCTCGCGGTCACGCTGGAGGCGGGCGACGAGGTGATCATCCCCGCGCCGTACTGGGTGTCGTACCCGGACATGGTGCTGGCCTGCGAAGGCGCACCGGTGACCGTCGCCTGCCCCGAAGCCAACGGCTTCAAGCTCACGCCGGCGCAGCTCGAAGCCGCGATCACCCCGCGCACGCGCTGGCTGCTGATCAACTCGCCGAGCAACCCGACCGGCGCGAGCTACACCGCCGCCGAGTACCGGGCGCTTGCCGACGTGCTGCTGAAGCACCCGGACGTGATGGTGATGACGGACGACATCTACGAGCACATCCGCTTCGATGGCCAGTCCACGCCGCACATCCTCGCGGTCGAGCCGGCGCTTCGCGACCGCACGCTGGTGGTCAACGGCGTGTCGAAGACCTACGCGATGACCGGCTGGCGCATCGGCTACGCGGCCGGGCCGAGGGACCTGATCGTCGCGATGGACACGCTGCTGTCGCAATCCACCGGCAACTGCTGCTCCATCAGCCAGGCCGCGGCGGCGGCGGCGCTCAACGGAGACCAGAGCTTCGTATCCGAGAGCGTGGCCGTCTACAAGCAGCGGCGCGACCGCACGCTGGCGCTCATCAATGCGATTCCCGGCCTGAGCTGCGCGACGCCGCCCGGCGCGTTCTATCTCTACATCAACTGCGCCGGCCTGATCGGCAAGACGACACCTTCCGGCAAGCCTTTGAGCGAAGACGGCGATGTCGTGATGTACCTGCTCGAAAGCGCGGGCGTGGCGACCGTGGCCGGCACGGCCTACGGCCTGTCGCCCTACTTCCGCCTGTCGATCGCCACCTCCATCGAAATCCTCGAAGAAGGCTGCACGCGCATCGCGCGCGCGGTCGCCGAGCTGCGCTGAACACCGAAGGAAGCACCATGCCCTACAAAGCCATCCGCAAGAACCCATCGGCCTCTCCGGTCGACCCGAAGATCCTCGCTGCGCTGCGCGAGATCCCCGTCGCGGCGCTCAGCGACAACATGCATCGCAACATCGGCACGAGCGGGCTTCATCCCTACCACCGCCCGGTCGCGCCGACCATGGCGGGCACCGCGGTGACGGCGCGCTCGCGCGGCGGCGACAACCTGACCTACCTGCGGGCACTGGAGTTCTGCCGCCCCGGCGATGTGCTGGTGGTCGACGCAGGCGGCGACCTGAACAACGCCGTGGTCGGCGGCATCCTGAGCTTCTATGCGGCGCAGATCGGCGTGCAGGGCGTGGTGATCGACGGCGCGATCCGCGACGTGGCGGAGATCCGCGAGCGCGAGTTCCCGGTGTACGCGCGCGGCATCACGCATCGCGGTCCCTACAAGGACGGCCCCGGCGAGATCAATGTGCCGGTGAGCGTGGGCGGGATGGTGGTCAATCCGGGCGACATCGTGGTCGGCGACCAGGACGGCCTGCTGGCCTTCGCGCCCGACGAGGCCGAACTGCTGATCGAGAAGGCGCTCGCGCATCTGTCGGCCGAAGCGGAAACGATCAAGGCGATGAAGGAAGGCCGCTGGGACCGGTCCTTCATCGACGCGCTCGAGGCGCGCTGCAATAACTGACTGCTTGCGTCGCGCGGAGCCTTCGCTGAAGATCCGCCCCGGCAATCATCATATGAACAACCCGGAGACACTTTTGCAGTCCACCCTCAAGCAGTTTGACCTCACCGGTCGCACCGCCCTCGTCACCGGCTCCAGCGCCGGCATCGGCTACGCCATCGCGCGCGGGCTGGCCGGCGCCGGGGCGCGCGTGATCCTCAATGCGCGCTCCACCGACAAGCTGGAGCGCGCCGCCGCGCAACTGCGCGAGGAAGGCGCGACCGTGTTCACCTCGGCCTTCGACGTGAGCGCGGGCGATGCGGTGAACGCGGCCGTGGACCGCATCGAGGCCGAGGTCGGCCCGATCGACATCCTGGTCAACAACGCCGGCATGCAGCGCCGCGCCCCGCTCGAGCAGTTCGAGGAAGCGCACTGGCACGAGTTGATGAAGACCAACCTGGACAGCGTCTTCCTCGTCGGCAAGGCCGTGGCGCGCCACATGATCGGGCGCCAGCAGGGCAAGATCATCAACATCTGCTCCGTGCAGAGCGAACTCGGCCGCCCCGGCATCGCGCCCTACACCGCGAGCAAGGGCGCGGTGAAGATGCTGACCAAGGGCATGGCGATCGACTGGGGCCCGCACGGGCTGCAGGTCAACGGCATCGGGCCGGGCTACTTCAAGACCGAATTGAACGATGCGCTGGTCAAGAACGCGGACTTCAGTGCGTGGCTCATCGGCCGCACGCCCTCGCGCCGCTGGGGCGATGTCGAGGAGTTGATGGGCGCAGCGGTGTTCCTCGCAAGCGATGCCTCGCGCTTCGTCAACGGCCACATTCTTTACGTCGACGGCGGCGTGACGGCAACGCTCTGAATCAACGCACAGGAACACCCATGGAAGCCCTTGTCATTCACGCCCCCGGCGACCTGCGCGTCGAGGAAGTCCCGACGCCCGAACTCGAAGCCGGCCAGTTGCTCGTGCGCGTGCGCTGCGGCGGCATCTGCGGCTCGGACCTGCACTACTACCAGCACGGCGGCTTCGGCACCGTGCGCATCCAGGAGCCGATGGTGCTCGGCCATGAGGTCGCCGGGATGATCGAATCCGTCGGCCCGGGCGCTGCCTTCAAGGCCGGCGAGCGCGTGGCGATCAGCCCGAGCCGACCCTGCGGCCGCTGCAAGTACTGCCAGGAGGGCCTGCAGAACCATTGCCTGGACATGCGCTACTACGGCAGCGCGATGCGCACCCCGCACGTGCAGGGCGCGTTCCGCCAGCAGATCGTGGTGGAGCAATGGCAGGCGCATCGCCTGGCCGATTCGTTGAGCGACGGCGAAGGCGCGATGGCCGAGCCGCTGTCGGTCGCGCTGCATGCGGTGCGGCGTGCCGGGCCGCTGCTGGGCAAGCGGGTGCTGGTCACCGGCTGCGGGCCGATCGGTGCGCTCGCGATCATCGCGGCGCGGCGCGCGGGCGCGTCGCACATCGTCGCGACCGATGTCGGCAACCACACGCTGGGCAAGGCGCTCAAGGTGGGCGCCGACGAGGCGATCAACGTGGCCGAGCAACCCGACGGGCTCGAACGCTTCACCGCCGACAAGGGCAGCTTCGATGTGCTGCTGGAGGCGAGCGGCAATTCGCGCGCGCTGGTCGGCGCCTTCGCGGCGCTGCGCCCGCGCGGCGTGATCGTGCAGCTCGGGCTGGCCGGCGGCGAGATCCAGTTGCCGATCAACACCATCGTCGCCAAGGAGTTCGACCTGCGCGGGGCCTTCCGCTTCCACGAGGAATTCGCGGTGGCGGTGGAGCTGCTCAACAAGGGGCTGGTGGACGTGAAGCCGCTGATCTCGGCGACGCTCTCCTATCGCGATTCCGCGCGTGCCTTCGCGCTGGCGGCGGACCGATCGCAGGCCATGAAGGTGCTGCTCAGTTTCGAGTAGGCGCCTTCGAACCGGCCGCGGCTTCAGCCGTGCGCGAGGCCCGCGGCCTGCACGCCGGCAATGCAGATGGCTTCGTCCTCGTCGCCGGTGCCACCGCTCGCGCCCACCGCGCCGATGAGCTTGCCGGCCGCATCGCGGATCACCACCGCGCCGGTCTGCGGCAGGAACTTGCCGTCGGCGGTGGCGGCGAGCGAAACGAAGAAGTTGGGGTTGTCCCTGGCGCGCTCGGCCAGTTTGCGGCTCGCGACGCCCATGCCCACGGCGCCCCAGGCCTTGGCGCGTGCGACGTCGAAGCGGAACATGCTCGCGCCGTCCTCGCTCGCGAAGGCCTTGAGATGGCCGGCGGCATCGAGCACGGCGATGCCCATGGGCTGGTAGCCCGCTTCCTTCGACTTCTTCAATGCGGCGTCGATGATGGTCTGTGCTTGTTGCAGGGTCAGTTGGGTCATGCGTAGTGTTCCTATGTTTCAGTTCGCTGGTGCGCGTCGAAGCCGTAGCGGTTCATGCTGCCGAAGGCGGGCATGGCCGGATGCGGCACGAAGCGGGTCTGGCAGTCGATCACCGCCGGCAGGCCCGAGGCCCATGCCCGCTGGATCGCCGGGCCGACTTCGGCCAGGTCGCTGACCCGCTCGCCGTGGCAGCCGAAGCCGCGCGCGATGGCCGCGTAGTCCGTCTCGTCGAGCGCCGTGCCCAGCTCGAAGCCGAGCGCATTGCGCTGTCCGGCGCGGATGATGCCCCAGGCCGCGTTGTTGTGCAGGATGCAGAGCACCGGCAGCCGGTAGCGCCGCGCGGTGTCCAGCTCGTTGAGCGTGAAGCCGAAGGAGCCGTCGCCCGTGATGAGCGCCACCTTGCGCGCAGGGTCCTGCGCCTGCAGAGCGATGGCGTAGGGCAGCCCGAATCCCAGGTGGCTCATGCCCGGCTCGTGGAAGCGCGTGCGGACCTCGTGCACCGGCGTCAGGTCGTTGCTCCAGAAGGTGGTGTGGCCACCGTCGAACACGGCCAGCGCCTCCGCAGGCAGCGCTTCGCCGATGGCGCGGGCCAGCGCGGCTGGATGCATGGGCTGGCCGGGTTCGCCTTGAGCTGACAGTTCGGCGAAGCGCGCCTCGTAGGCGGCGCGCGCTTGCCGCAGGCTCGGCAGCCAGTCGCGGTCGACGTCACCGGCAAGGTCTTCGCCGCAAAGGGCCAGCAGATCGTCGAGTGCCGCACCTGCATCGGCCTGCATCGCGACTTCATGTAGCGCGGGCTGACCCAGCGCAGAGGGATCGATGTTGATGCCGATGAGGCGCTGCGAACGGCGCACGAGCGGCCCCCGCTCGTCCCACATCCACGAAGACCATCGGCACCCGACCGCGAGGACGAGGTCCGCGCGGTCGAAAGCCTCGCGCACCGGCTCGCCCGCGATGAGGCCGCCATGGCCGATGAAATGCGGGCTGTGCGATGCGACGATGCCCAGCGCCATCTGCGTCGGCAGCACGGGTGCATTCCAGCGCTGCGCCAGCGCGCGAAGCTGCGCGGCCGCCCCGCTGGCGACCACGCCGCCACCGGCCACGATCAGCGGCCGCCGCGCCGTTCGCATGAGCGCTACGGCACGCGCGAGATCTTCGGCATCCGGGCGAATGCGGCCGAGGGCGCGGTAGCGCGACGGCGGCATCGCGAATTCCGCTTCGTCGATCGAGCAGGGCTGCCCGAGCACGTCCTGCGGAATGTCCAGGTGCACCGGGCCGGGCCGACCGCCGAGCGCTTCGCGGAAGGCGCGGCGCACCAGCTCCGGCAGGCGCCGCGCATCGTGCACCACGGCGTTCCACTTGGTGATGGGCCGGGTCACGGCCACGGTATCGAGATCCATGAACATGCCGCTGTGCGGATAGCTCGCGGCGCGATGCTGGTTGGTGGTGATGGCCACGAGCGGCAGGTTGTTGCCGAAGGCCACTCCGAGGCCCGATGCGAGGTTGAGTCCGCCCGGCCCCATCTCGCCCAGCGCCACCGCGATCTGCCCGGTGCCCGCGTAGGTCGCGGCGGCCATCATCGGCCCCGCGGCCTCGTGCCGCACGCCGAGGAAGCGAAGCTGCTCCTGCTGCGAGATCGCATGCAGCAGGGGCCCGAGCTTGCCGCCGACGATGCCGTAGATGTCGCGAACCTTCTCCGCGAGAAGAAGCCGCACGAGGACCTGCGCGCCATTCAGTTGCACGATCGCCACCCTCAGTCCTCCGCCGTGAAATTGGCCGCCTTGACGGTGGGCGCCCAGCGCTGCTGGTCGGCGCGCACGATGCGGGCGAATTCCTCCGGGCTCTGGTGCACCGGCTGCAGGCCGACCTTGGCCAGCGACTCGACGAACTCGGGCGACTGCAGGCCTTCGCGCACCAGCGCATTGAGCCGCTGCACGGTGTCGGCCGGCGTGCGCGCGGGCAGGAACCACCCGAGCCACTCCTGCACCACGAGGTCGGCGAAGCCCTGCTCCACGAACGTCGGCACATCCGGCAGGAAGGGCGAGCGCTGCGGGCTCGACACCGCAAGCCCGCGCAGCTTGCCGGCGCGGATGTACGGCATCACCTCGCCGAGCACGCTCACGCTCACCGGCACCTGGCCGCCCAGCACGTCGTTGAGCAGCGGCGCACCGCCGCGATAGGCCACCGCGGTGAGCTGCGTGCCGCTGGCCTTCTGCAGCATCATGCCGACAAAGTGCAGCGCGGAGCCCGCCGCGGGAACGCCGTAGTTGGCCTGCCCGGGGTTGGACTTGGCCCACTTCAGATAGTCGCCCACCGTCTTCATCTCGGCCGGCAGGCCCGGGCCGGCCGTGAGCACGAAGGCATAGTTGACGGTGCTCGTCACCGGCGCGAAATCGGTCAGCGGGTCGTAGTTGAGCTTGCGGTAGGTGTTGGGGTAGAGCGTCATCGGCGAGCTCGGGATCTGCAGGATGGTCAGCCCGTCCGGCGCTGCGCGCTTGACGTATTCGACCGCGATGCGGCCGCCGGCACCGGTCTTCGCATCGACCAGCACGGTGGTAGCGTAGCGCCCGCGCAGCTTCTCGGCGAGCGGACGCGCGACGTTGTCGCCCATGCCGCCCGCGGGAAAGCCCGAGATGATCGATGCATTGCCGTTGAGCTGCGCGAAGGCGCGGCTCACCGGCGCGAGCGCGGCCAGCGCGCCGCCGGTCTGGAGGAGGTGAAGGAAGTGTCTGCGGTCCATGGTGTTGTCTCCAGGGCGTGCATGCCCTTGTCGTCTTTGCCTGGATCGTCGGTGCACCGGGGGCTGCTGCGAATGGACAAATCGCGCCCCGGCGGGTAGTTTTCCGGCCTCGATTGCATTCATCCTGCCGTGAAGCCTGCCGCCGCCCACCTGCTCCTCGTTCCCTTCCGGGAAGTCCGGCACGAACAGCCCGACGATTGCCTGCACTACGAGCCCGTGGCCGTGCGCGGGCAGGAGATGGACTGGACGATTCCGGCGCACCGCCACGAGGGCCTGCACCAGATCCAGTTCCTCGAACGCGGCCACATCAGCGGCACGGTGGACGGCCGCGCGGTCGATGCGCAGGCGCCGGCCATCCTGCTGATCGCGCCGGGTTCGGTGCACGGGTTCCGCCACACGCGCGACACCATGGGCCATCAGGTGACCCTCCCCAGCGCGACCTTGCAGCAGTTGCTCTCGGGCACGCGCCTCGCCGATACGGGCCTGGCCGGTTCCTTCGTGCTGACGGGCCTCGCGGAAGAGGCGCGGGGCGACTGCGCAACGCTCTTCGAGAAGCTGGCCCATGAGTTCCAGGGCCACGGCACCGGGCGCGTGCCCGCGTTGCTGGCCCTCGCCACGCTGCTGGCGGTGCTCCTGCTGCGCCTGCATGGCGAGCACGTGCAGAAGACGCAGCTCCCGGGCGCACGGGATGCATTGGTGCAGCGCTACCTCGTCCTTGCCGAGAAGCACTTCCGCGAGCATCGCGGCCTGCCGTTCTACGCCGAGACCCTGGGCGTCACGCCCGACCACTTGAGCCGCACCTGCCGCAACGTGACGCGGCAGTCGGCCCTGCAACTGCTGCACGAGCGCCTGATGCTGGAGGCCCGAAGGCTGCTGGCCTACACGCCGATGTCGGTGCTGGAAGTCGCCGCATCCATCGGCTACCAGGACCCCGCCTACTTCAGCAAGTTCTTCACGCGTGCGATGGGCTGCTCGCCTTCGCAGTACCGGATGCAGGCGGCGCAGGGCGTCAAGGCGCCGCGCTAGGCACCCCATCGCGGGCTGCTGCCTACCACTGCGGTCAGCGGTCTCCTACGGCGCCTGCCGGTTGCAGCATCTAGCCTGCATCCGGAGTTTGCGAAGATGAAAAGCGGTATCTACGAGTCCACCCTTACCACCAGTGTCGGCAACCTCGGCAAGGGGACCATCCTGATCAACAGGAACCTCTTCGTGGGTGCGGATGCGCTGCACTTCTACCGGGGAGAGATCGATCGCAGAGATGGCGAACTGACCGTGCTCATGGAAGTCACGCGGCACAACTACGCCGCCGAATCGCCGCTCGGGCGCGAGCCGATCTTCACCCTCAACTGGTCGGGGACGTCGCTGGGCGACGAAAGCTTCAAGCTGAGCTGCGAGCCCGGGGGGTCGGGCATCCGGATCTACGCGTCCGGAACGCTTCTGAAGGCATTCGAGTAGTCGCCGCCGACATCACTCGCGGCTGGCACGCGCGAGTGCGTGTTCGATGGCACCCTTCAGGGCCAGCAGGCGGGGCGCCAGTGCGTCGACGGTCTCCGCGACCGGATCGAGCGTCGACACGCTCACGTTGAGCGCGTAGTGCGCACCGTGCACGATCAACGAAGTGGCGACCGCCACGACCTCGGGCTGCCATGAGGCGGCGCAGTAGTCCGATTCGGCCATGCTCCGCAGCGACGCGTCGATCTCCGGGCCCAGCGTTGGCCACTGCGCACGGCGCGAACGCCTGAAGTGGCCGAGCAGTGCCTTGCGCCGCGGCTCGGGCGCGCTGAAGAGATAGGCGCGCCCCAGCGAAGTCAGCTCCATCGGCACGCGCTGCCCTGACACCACCGAACGCAGCGACGGCCGGCGGTTGTAGCGGATGGATTCGAGATAGACCATCTCGTCGCGATCCGGCGCGGCGAGTCCCACGTTGATCCTGTTCGCCTCGGCGGTGGCGCGCATCAGCGGCGATGCAATCGCGAGCACCGTCGAACCCGAGCGCATCGAATGCGCGAAGCTCAGCACCCCGGGAGCGAGACGGTACGCACGCGTGGGCGGATCAGGCTGGAGCATGCCGATACCCACCAGCGTCTGCGTCAGGCGGCTGACCGTGGACTTCGGCAGGCCGGTGCGCTCGGCCAGTTCGGCATTGCCGAGCAACGCGGCACCGGGCCGGAAGGCGCGAAGGATCTCGATGCCGCGCTCCAGCGATCGATTGGCCGCCGAGATCCCCGGCTTCGGGGCGTCGAGCACGCGGCCGGCGGCTCGCCGCACGGATGAGTCACCGGCGTTCTGCTTCATGCGGGGAAGTGTAGCGGCCTCTCGCTTCAATTCCACTGTTTGGAATTCGGTGGATGCCAATCGCGACCCGCGGTCCTAAGCTTTGCCCCATGCAGCGCGGCGACCGAGCCGCCCATCAACCCAGGCCCGACGAGGCAGGAGACACGCATGACATTCCGCTTTTCATCCCTTCGGGCACGACTCGGCGCGGGGCTCGCCATCGCCGCGCTCGCCGCGAGTTCCGCGTTGGCCGCCTACCCCGACAAGCCGATCCGCATGATCGTCCCCTTCGCGCCCGGCGGCGGCACCGACAGCATCGCGCGCACCCTGGGTGCCGGCATGTCGCAGACGCTCGGCCAGCCGGTCATCGTGGACAACAGGCCCGGTGCCGGCACCATCATCGGCACGGACCTCGTGGCCAAGAGCCCGCCGGACGGCTACACGCTGGTCGTGGCGACCTTCGCGCATGCCGTCAACCCCAGCCTGATGGCCAAGCTGCCCTACGACACCGAGAAGGCCTTCACGCCGATCGCGCTTCTCGCGCGCGGTCCCAACGTCCTGGTGGTGCGTGCCGACAGCCCCTACAAGTCGGTGAAGGACGTGCTGGAGGCCGCGCGCGCCCATCCGGGCAAGCTGACCTTCGCCTCGCAGGGCAACGGCACCTCGGCCCACCTCGCGGGCGAGATGTTCAACAACCTGGGGAAGGTCCAGACCACGCACGTGCCGTACAAGGGCGCGGGCCCGGCGATGACCGACCTGCTCGGCGGGCAGGTGGACATGATGTTCGCCACCGCGGCGGCCGCCGCGCCGATGGTCGCCAGCGGCAAGCTCCGCGCGCTGGGCGTGACAACGCCGAAGCGCTCGCCCGCGATGAAGGACGTTCCCGCGATCGCCGAGAGCGTGCCCGACTATTCGATGGAAAGCTGGTACGCCCTCTTCGCGCCGGCCGGAACGCCCGCGGACGTCATCGCCAGGCTGAACGCGGCCGCCAACAAGGCCAGCGGCAATGCCGAATTCCGCAAGCGCCTCGAACCGGAGGGGCTGAGCGTGTCGACCGGCGCACCGGCCGAGCTCGATGCCTACGTACGCGGCGAAGAAGCCCGCTGGCGCAAGGTCATCAAGGAAAACAACGTGAAGCTCGACTGAGCGCTTCGAAGTCCCAACCACGGATCCACACCATGAGCACATCCCTGATCGAACTGCACATCGAGGGCGGCATCGCCACCCTCACCTTCAACCGCCCGGAAAAGCGCAACGCGATGAGCGACGACATGCGCACCGAATTCATCCATGCGCTGGAACGCGTGGCGGCCGACAAGGCCATCCGCGCCCTCGTCCTGACCGGCGCGGGAAAGGGCTTCTGCGCGGGCGGCGACATCGCCGGCATGGAAAAGCGCATGAACGCCCCCACTGGCGAGATCGCGTTCAACGGCTGGCACCGGCAGCAGCGCGTCCACTACACGCAGACGCTGCTGCACACCATGCCCAAGCCGGTCATCGCGGCGGTGAACGGCGCTGCCTCGGGGCTGGGTGCGGACACGGCGCTCGCGTGCGACTTCATCATCGCGAGCGAGTGGGCCAGCTTCACCTGGTCGTACATCCACCGCGGCATCGTTCCGGATGGCGGCGGCATGTACTTCCTGCCGCGCCGCGTGGGCCTGCCGCGCGCCAAGGAACTGATCTTCACCGGCCGCAAGGTGGAGGTGGACGAAGCGCTCGCGCTGGGCATCGTCGATCGCAAGACCGCCGCAGACCGGCTGGTCGCCGATGCGCAGGACTGGGCCCGCGAACTGAGCCGGGGGTCGGCGACGGCGCTCGCGCTGGGCAAGCGCATCCTGGACCAGAGCTTCGAGCTGCCGGCCGAACAGGTCTTTGCGCAGGGCAGCCAGGCGCAGGGGATCTGCTACACGAGCACCGAGCATCGCGAGTCGGTCATGGCATTTCTCGGAGCGCGCTCATGAACGCGATCGCCCGGCTACTCAAGCCACGCAGCGTGGCAGTCATCGGCGCCTCGGCGGATCCGGCGAAGACGGCCGGCCGCCCGGTGTCCTACCTGCTGAAGCACGACTTCGGCGGTGCGATCTATCCGGTCAATCCGAAGGTGCCGCAGATCGGCGGCCTCGCCTGCTACCCGGACGTGGCCTCGCTGCCCGAGACACCCGACGTGGGCATCGTGCTGCTGGGCGCGGAACGCGCGCACCTCGCGGTGCGCGAGCTTGCGCAACGCGGTGCGGCGGCGGCCATCGTGCTGGCCAGCGGCTACACCGAGACCGGCGAGCAGGGCGCGCGGCGGCAGCAGGAACTGATGGAGGCCGCAGGCGCGATGCGCATCCTCGGGCCCAACACCATCGGGCTGGTCAATCTCACGGACAACATCGTGCTGTCCGCGAGCGGCGCGCTCGAGATGGACGACTTTCCCAAGGGCGCGATCGGCGTGGTGTCGCAAAGCGGCGGCATCCTCGGCTCGCTGCTGTCGCGGGCTGCGGCGCGCGGCATCGGACTGTCGAAGCTCGTTTCCACCAGCAACGAAGTCGATCTCGAACTCGCGGACTTCATCGACGCGCTGGTCGACGACGAGGCGACGCGGGTCATCGCGCTCTACGTGGAAGCCGTGCGCGACCCCGGGAAGTTCCGCACCGCGGCACTGAAGGCAGCGCGCGCGGGCAAGCCCATCGTCGCGTTCAAGATCGGACGCTCGGAGGCCGGCGCGAAGGCGGCCGTCTCGCACACCGGCGCGCTCGCCGGAACCGACCGCATGTACGACGCGCTCTTCCGGCAGACCGGCGTGATCCGCGCGCAGAGCTTCAGCGACCTGCTGGACATCCCCGCCGCCCTGGCGACAGGGCGTCGCCTGCGCGGCCATCGCGTGGCGGTGCTGACCTCGACCGGCGGCGCCGGAACGCTGGTGTCGGACAGCCTCGGCATGTCGGGCTTCGAGACGCCCGCGCCGGATGCCGAGACGGCCGCCGCACTGCGGGCCCTGCAGACCGGCGACCACGCCGCACTCGACCGCAACCCGATCGATGTCACGCTGGCGGGCCTTCAGCCGGACCTGCTGCGCGGCGCGATCAAGGCGCTGCTCGCCAGTCCCGGCTACGACGCGCTGGCAATCATCGTCGGCTCATCCGGCGTTGCGATGCCCGAACTCATGGCCCATGCGATCCGGGACTGCCTTCCGCTCTCCGACAAGCCGGTCATCGCCTACGTGAGCCCGCATGCGCCGGAGGCGGCGTCGCTGCTGACCCGGGTCGGCGTGCCCGCGTTCGCCGCTGCGGAAAGCTGCACGGCCGCGCTCGACGGCATGCTGCGCGCCGCTCGCTGGAGCGAACCCCTGACGCAGGAGGCGCCCCCGAGCGTGTCCGTCGACAGCCTCCCCTCGGGCTCGCTGGATGAAGCACAGGCCAAGCAATTGTTCACGCGCTTCGGGGTGCGCTCGGCGCGCGAGATCGTCGTCCGCACGCCCGAGGAAGCACGGCGCGCCGCGCAGACGCTCGGCGGCCGCGTGGTGCTGAAGATCCTGTCGGGCGAGATCACACACAAGAGCGACGTCGGCGGCGTCGCCATCAACCTGACGCCCGAACTCATCGGGCCGCGCCTCGGCGCGATGGCGGACGAGGTCGAAACCAGGACAGGCGTGCGTCCCCAGGGCTTTCTCGTGCAGGAAATGGTCAGCGGCGGAACCGAGCTCATCCTCGGCATGCACCGCGACCCGCTCGGCACCGCGATCCTGCTGGGCATGGGCGGCATCACCGCCGAGCTCTTCAACGACACCACGATGCGGCTGCTTCCGCTGCAAGGCGGCCTCGGCCGCGAAGAGGCACTGGGCATGGCACGCGAGCTCAAGACCTGGCCGCTGCTGGATGGCTTCCGTGGCCGGCCCAAGGCCGATGTCGATGCACTGGCGGAGGCGATCGTCGCGTTCTCGCGGATGGTGGCGCAACTCGGCGATCGCCTCGTGGAAGCGGAGATCAATCCGGTCTTCGTGCTGCCGGAGGGCCAGGGCGTGAGGGCGGCGGACGGCGTGGTCGTCCTGCGCTGACCGGCCGCGCGTCTGTAGGCCGGAGGCTTCAACAAGAAGCGGCTGTCGCCGGCAAGAGCTCGCGGATCGTCGCGGGCACGCTCGCGGGGCCTGCCTTCCACCGGAGACGCCCATGACCCGCCCCGCCGCCAGATTCGTCGTGCCCGCCCTCGCCGCTTCCTGCCTGCTGGCGATGTCGGGTTGCGGCGGCGGAGGAAGCGGCAACAACAGCGCGCTGGCGCTGGCCGTCAACGGCGCCAACACGACGCCGCAGCGGGGCACCGCGCTCAACACGGTACCGGACCGCGTCGTGCGCCTGTCGGTCGAGCAGTTCAAGACGCTGCTCGAAGCCGACTCGACCGGCAAGCGCGTCGAACAGGCCGCGGGCGTGCCCAAGTGCGGCATCGACGTGCGCTACCTGCAGTACCAGACGGTGGGCGCAAAGGGCGAATCGGTTCCTGCCAGCGGCGCGATCATGCTGCCCGCCGGCACCGACCCGGCATGCAACGGTCCGCGTCCCATCGTGCTGTACGGGCACGGCACGGCGACCGATCGCAACTACGACATCTCCAACATCACCAACGTCAACCAGCCCGCCGCCGCCGAAGGCGTGATCGTGGCGGCGATGTTCGCGGCGCAGGGCTACATCGTGGTGGCGCCCAACTACGCGGGCTACGACAAGTCGTCGCTTCCCTATCACCCCTTCCTCAATGCCGACCAGCAGGGCAAGGAGATGATCGACGCGCTCCGCGCCGCGCGCTCCACGCTGGCCGCGCTCTCGGCCTCGGACGCGGGCTCGCTGCTGGTCACCGGCTATTCGGAAGGCGGCTATGCGGCGCTCGCCGCGCATCGCGAGATGCAGGCGACGGGCATGCCGGTGACGGCGTCCGCCCCGATGTCGGCGCCGACCGCCGTCAGCCTGCAGATCGACTACACCGCGAGCGGCCTGCCGGGGCTCAACAGCACGGTGTTCTTCCCGCTGATCACCACGAGCTGGCAGAAGCAGTTCGGCGGCATCTACACGAACACGCGCGAGATCTACGAAGACGCGTACGCGAACGGCATCGACACGCTGCTGCCGAGCTACCTGTCGCGAGAGGATCTGTTCGCGACAGGCAAGCTGCCGAGGTACGCCTTCTTCCCGGCCGATGCCACGCCCGGGCCCTTGAATGACAGCGTGGCGGTCAACTACGGCGCGAACAACCTGGTTCGCCAGAGCTATCTCACCGCATGGTTCAACGACGTGAAGGCCAACCCGTGCCCCGGCAACGTACTGCCGGCGACGCAGGCTTCGTTCAACACCGCGTCGCCGCTCGCCTGCGCCCCGGCGCTCGGACTGCGCAAGGCGGCGGTGGCCAACGACCTGCGCAACTGGCTGCCTGTGCGCCCCGTGCTGATGTGCGGCGGCTCCAACGACCCGACCGTCAACTTCAACAGCAGCCTCGCGACCGCGGGCTACTTCCGCGCTCGCGGGATGCCGGCGACGTCGCTCTCGGTCGTCGACCTGGAATCGACCGGAGTGAACGATGCGTATGCAGCGGCCCGCGCGGGCTTCGCGCAGGCGAAGGCGCAAAAGCTGGCCAGCTCGACGGGCACCGATGCAGAGCGGAACCAGTCGGTAGCCTTCGCCTATCACGCCGAACTGGTGCCGGCCTACTGCATGCAGTCGGTCAAGGTGTTCTTCGAAGGGGTGCTCAACGCAGGGGGCTAGCCCGGCGCAGTCCCAGCCTCCGGCCGTGGCGCTCCTCCGGGCATTGCTGACCGTGGGTCTCCGTGGCTCGAATCACACCAACCCCGTGACGGGAACGGCTGCGCCGTGTATCGCGGATGCTGCATCGGAGGTCAGGAAAGCGATGACTTCCGCGAGCGCCTGCGGCGCCACCCAGCGCGACGGGTCCGCGTCCGGCATCGCCGCGCGGTTGTCCGGCGTGTCGATGATGGACGGAAGAACGCAGTTCACATTGACCCCTTGCTCCCTCAGTTCGGCGGACAACGCTTCGGTCAATCGAATCAAGGCGCTCTTGGAGGCACAGTAAGCGCCCATGTTTGCACTTCCCCTGGCGGCGGCGGCAGCGCCGACGGTCACAAAGCGACCCCGGCGGCGCTCGCACATTCCGGGCACGACCGCCTCTGCCACGTGCAGGAAGGTTCGCGCGTTCAGATCCATGAGAAAGTCCCAAGTCGCTGGTGAGGTTTCATGGACGGCTTCGCCCATGCGGAATCCGCCAGCGATGTGGCAGCACGCGTCGATGGCCCCGAAACGGGCGTTTGCCGCCTTCACGCCCGCTGCAACCTGTTTCCGATCGAGCAGATCCATCGGCAGGAGCAAGACGGCGGGGCCTTCCGTGAACGCGCGCTTCAATGCATCCGCGTCGCGGTCAACGAGCACCAACTGCATGCCGGACTGGCGAAATTTCGCGGCGACAGCCTGCCCGAGGTGGCCTGCCGCTCCGGTGATCAGGACAGTTTGTGGGTTCATTCGGAAGCCTTCTTGCCCCTGGCGGCGTGATAGCGACCGGTCCCACGGGCAATCACGCTGTCCGAGGCCAGCACGACCCCTGGTTCCAGATCGCTTGCATTGGCGACACGGGCGTAGACCGGGCCAAAGTCGATGTGCGCCAGATCGAGCAGTTGGTCGAGGTTGTCCAGCACGAAGTAGGTCTCCTGGAAGTCATCGATCCGGTAGTGGGTCCGCATCACGCGCTCCAGCTCGAATCCCAACCGATTCGGCGACGGGTCCTCGACCGAGAACACGGTCTCCGTGGCCGACGATGCAATGCCTGCTCCGTAGATGCGAAGGCCATCCGCCTGTTTGACCAGTCCGAACTCCACCGTGTACCAGTAGACCCTGGCGAGCTTCTCGAGCACGCCCAGATGCTTGGCGCGCAACCCGCCTTTCCCGTAAGCCTGGATGTAGTCGGCGATGACGGGGTTCATCAGCATGGGAACGTGGCCGAACACGTCATGAAAAACGTCCGGCTCCTCGAGGTAGTCCAGCTCGTGCGGCTTGCGGATGAAGTGTCCAGCCGGAAAGCGGCGGTTGGCCAAGTGCTCGAAGAACACGTCGTCAGGCACGAGCCCTGGCACTGCAACCACCTGCCAGCCGGTTCGCTTCGAGAGCGCATCCGAGAGCTGCTCGAAGTTCGGAATCTGCTCGGGGCCGATCGGGAGGTCCAGCATGCCGCGCACGAATTCGTCACAGGCACGGCCCGGGAGCAGCCTGCTCTGGCGCTCGAACAGGGTTTTCCAGACGGCGTGTTCCTCGGGTGTGTAGGCATCCCATCCCTGATCGATCGTCCAGTCGGGCCGTTCGGGTTGATGGTCGGTGCCCGCGGCAAGACCGTGCTTGGCCGCTTCCTTGAGCTGTTGCAACATGAGTATTTCCCCTGAAGTCAGTGAACCTGGGAGGCGAGTGCTGCAGCAACCCGCTCCATCAGCCGCGCCATCTCGATGTCATTCATCGACAGACCGTCGACGTCGTGGGTGGTGAGCGTGACAGCAACCCGGTTGTAGACGTTGAACCATTCGGGGTGATGGTTTCGCTTCTCGGCGTAGATCGCGACCTGGGTCATGAAGCCGAAGGCCTGCGCGAAGTCGTGGAACACAAACTCGCGTGCCAAGGTGCCGCCACGATCGCTGGTGAATCTCCACTGCGGCAATCCGGCCAACAGCGGCTGGAGGTCCTGCGGCTCGATCTTCATGGCGCCTCCTTCATGCGCTGCTTGCTCACGCCTCGGCCTTGAGCACGCCGCGGTTGATCTGGTCGCGCTCCAGCGACTCGAACAGCGCCTTGAAATTGCCTTCGCCGAAGCCTTCCCGGTAGTTGCCCTTGCGCTCGATGAACTCGAAGAACACCGGCCCCAGCATCGGCTCCGAGAAGATCTGCAGCAACAGGCGCGGCTGGCCGCCTTCGGTCGTGCCGTCCAGCAGGATGCCGCGCGCCTGCAGTTCGCACACGGCCTGCCCGTGCCCCGGCAGGCGCTTCTCCAGGTTCTCGTAGTAGATGTCGTTGGGTGCCGTGAGCAGCGGGATGCCGGCCATCTGCAACTGGTCGATCGAATCGAGCAGGCTGTCGGTCAGGAGGGCGATGTGCTGGATGCCCTCGCCGTTGAACTGCATGAGGAACTCCTCGATCTGGCCGCCGCCCTGCCTGGCTTCCTCGTTGAGAGGGATGCGGATCAGCCCGTCCGGCGCCGTCATCGCCTTGGAGGTCAGCCCGGTGTACTCGCCGCTGATGTCGAAGTAGCGGATCTCGCGGAAGTTGAAGAGCTTGGCGTAGAAGTCGGCCCAGTAGGCCATGCGGCCGCGGTAGACGTTGTGCGTGAGGTGGTCCACGACCTGGAAGCCGTGGCCCTTCGGGTGGCGGTCCACGCCCGGCAGGAACTCGAAGTCGATGTCGTAGATGGACTTGCCGTCCTCGAAGCGGTCGATGAGGTACAGCGGCGCACCGCCGATGCCCTTGATGGCCGGCAGGCGCAGCTCCATCGGGCCGGTGGGGATGTCGACGGGCTGGGCACCCAGTTCCAGCGCCCGCTGGTAGGCCTTGTGCGAATCGCGCACGCGGAAGGCCAGCCCACAGGCCGAGGCACCGTGCTCGGCGGCGAAGTAGGCCGCCTGCCCCGGCTCGTTGTTCACGATGAAGTTGATGCCGCCCTGGCGATACAGCAGCACGTTCTTCGAACGGTGCTTGGCCACCAGCGTGAAGCCGAGCTTCTCGAACAGGGGCTCCAGCACGCCCGGGCTGGGCGAGGCGAATTCCACGAACTCGAAGCCGCACAGGCCCATAGGGTTGTCGAACAGGTCAGCCATGGGTGTCTCCTTGATCACAGTGGGTTGGCGTCCAAGGACTATAGGAAAAACGGCGTGCAGGAATCGTGCAAACTTGCAGGCAAATGGCGAGATTGCGCATGATTCATGCAAGAATGATGGAATGGACGATTCCATCGAACTAAACTCATTGGATCAACGCATCCTTTCTGCATTGCAGGAAAATGGGCGACTTTCCTACGAAGAGCTTGGAGGGAAGGTTGGTCTTTCCGCTTCCGCCACGCTGCGCCGGGTCAAGCGACTCGAAGAAGCGGGGGTGATCGCCGGCTACGTCGCTCTGGTGCGTGCGCGACGCGTCGGTCTGGCGTTGACGGCCTACATCAACGTGCGCATGGCCAAGCAAACCGGCGGCGACAAGCGAAATCCCATGGACGTGTTCGCCGCAGCCGTGAAGACCTGGCCGGAGGTCGTCGAATGCGTCTCCCTGACGGGTGAAATGGACTTCCTTCTGAAGGTGCTGGTGGCCGACATGGACCACTACACCCGGTTCGTGATGGATACGCTGCTCAAGCACACCAGCGTGGAAGATTGCCGCTCAAGCTTTGTGATGCGACCCTTCAAGTCCAACGTCTCATTGATATGACGTCGCAAGGTTCCGTCCCGACGCTCAGGTCGCCTTGATGCCAAATCGCTTGATGACATCGCCATAGAGTCGAGCCTCTTGTCGCATTCGTTCGGCAAAAGGTGCTGCAGGCATCGCGACCAGGTCGGTACCCAGGGCGGCGAGTCGTGGCCGCGCGTCCTCACGCCTGAGTACCGCAAATGCGGCCTTGGAAAGTGCGTCGACTGCTTCGGGCGGCGTGTGGGCAGGAACAAGGAGGCCGTACCAAGCGACGAAGTCGTCCTTCTGCATGATGCCCAACGCCTCGCCGAGGGTCGGGATGTTGGGTACGAGTGGCGAGCGCGCCGGCTGAGTGACTGCGTACCCCACCAACTTTCCGCTGCCGATATGCGGCAGGACAGGCGGTGCGCCGACCAGGGCAAAGCTCACCTCTCCACCTAAAGCGGCGATGGTCGCTGGAGCGGCGCCCTTGTACGGCACGTGCATGATGTCCAACCCCGTCTGCGTGCGCAGCAGCTCGACGGCGATGTGTTGCGGCGATCCATTGCCCGGCGTGGCTACGGAGATTCCACCAGGCCGCTTCTTCGCTGCTTCCATGGCCTCGCGCAAAGTCTTTCCGCCCAGCGACGGGCTGGCAACGAGGATGTTCGGCGACTGCGAGACAAGCACGACAGGCGCAAAGTCGCTCGTCGCGGAATAGTTGGCCTTCTGCAGTTGAGGTGTGATGGTGAGCTCGGGATTGCCGGCCAACAGCACCGTGTAGCCGTCCGGCTGTGCCTTGGCAACTGCTTCAGCGCCGAGCATGCCTCCAGCACCGCCACGGTTGTCAACAACCACTGGCTGGTGCAATTCCTCAGCCATGCCCTGCGCCAACATGCGTGCCACGGCATCGATGCCGCCGCCAGCTGCGTACGGTACAACCATGCGAATCGCTGCGCTGGGATATGCGCGAGCCGCCTGTGCAGGGAAAGCAAGCCAGCCTGCCGATGCCGCCCCAATGACGCCAAGCATTGTTCTGCGTTTCATGTCTCGTCTCCGTGGAACCTGTATTTGTCGGGTGATACCTAGTCGATGATGCGGCCTGGGTTGAGGACGCTGGTCGGGTCAAGTGCCTGCTTCAGGCGGCGCATCAGTTCGATTTCCCCTGGTGAGCGGCTGACGGACAGGTAAGCCTTCTTTAGCCGGCCGACCCCGTGCTCGGCGCTTACCGTGCCGCCGCAACCACGCAATGCGCGGTAGGCGATCTCGTCCACCACGTGTACGCCCGCCTCGTCAACCGGTCCGCTGATGAGGTGCAGGTTGTTGTCTCCCAGATGGCCGAGGAACAGGTGTTCGGCCTCAGGAAGGCGTGCGTGAAGTTCGGCGTCCACGGCCTTGAGGTACTCGCCCGTGCGCGCCCAGGGCAGCCCGATGTCGAGCGTGGCCGCTGGTTTCAGGTGCGTGAGGACCTCAGGAATTGCCTCGCGGATTCGCCAGAACGCTTCTCGGTGCGCTTCACTTGCCGCGACCGCGCAGTCATCGAGTTCGCCTGTCTCGATGGCGTGCGTCAGAGCTTCATGAAGCGCTTCTTCCATGGGCTGTCCGGCCGTGCCGGCGGCCTCGATCAGAACGTGCCAGGCCCCCTCAACCTGGACTGGCGCTTTGGCCCCGGTCAGCCGACAGGCGGTGCGCACATAGCGGCCGGACATGAACTCGAACGCACAGAGCGCGCTGCCCAGCGTGCGCTTGAGCGAACGCAGCAATCGCGGGAGTGCCTCAAACTCCGAGGCAACGACCCACGCGGCTGCCGCCTGCCCCATGGGAGGATGAAGGCGCAGAGTCAGCCGAGTGATGATGCCGAGCGTGCCTTCGGTGCCCACGAAGAGGAACCTCGGGTCGAATCCCGTGCTGTTCTTCACCAGGCGCGTGAGGGAGGACACGACACTGCCGTCCGGGAGCACGGCTTCGACGCCCAGGACCGAATCCCTCATGGTTCCGTACCGGATGACCCGGATGCCGCCGGCATTGGTGGCGGCGTTGCCTCCGATATGACAGCTTCCACGCGCGCCAAGGTCCACCGCGAACATCCAGCCGGCCGCAGTTGCTGCTTCCTGCACCTGCTGCAGCGTCGCGCCGGCTTGCACCTGCATCACGCCTTCAAGCGCGTCGACGTCTTCGATCGCGTTCATCCGCTCGAGGTTGATGACCACGTCACCCTCGGACGGTACGGCGCCACCCGCTACCCCTGTCATGCCGCCCTGCACGGTGATGGACAAGCCTTCGTCCCTGCAACGCCGCACGAGCTCGGAGACCTCTTCCGTGGTCCGGGGGCGATGCACTTCGCATGGGCGCCCGATCTTGAGGCCGCTCCAATCGCTCAGGAAGCGCTCCTCGATCTGGATGTCGGACTCGCTCACGATGGGCTCCGTTCCAGATTGGCAGACACCGGCGTCGAGGTCGACGAGCCGAGCTTGTGCGCCTTGTCGATGCCTCCGTGGCGTTCGATGAGCGCGGCCTGGTCTGCCTTGGCTTGCCTGTCGACGGCTTGTGGGTCGCATATCGCGTACAGAGCGCGGCGCATGCTCTCGAGAACGTTCGCATGCGCTGGGCTCGACGCGAGGTCCTGCAACTCTTCCGGGTCTTCCTGCAAGTCGAACAGTTCGGGCCGGAAGCCCACATAGTGGTGATACTTCCACCGTCCCTTGCGCAACATGAATCCGGCAGAGTTGCTGCCGGCCGCGTGGTACTCGCTCAGGATGGGGCGCTCAGGCTCCGGCGCCGAGGTCGCCACTTCCAGCAATGCTCGACCGGGCCTGTCGTTCATCTCGGGAACCGGGTCGATGCCCGCGCCCTGCAGGATGGTCGGGAACAGGTCCAGCAAGTCGACCGGCGTATCGCAGACCGATGGGGCGATCCCGGGTCCGGCCATCAGCATCGGCACCTTCACGCTCTCTTCGTAGAGCGTGGACTTGCCCCACACGCCACGTGCACCCAGGTTGTCGCCGTGGTCCGAGGTGTAGACCACCTGCGTGGTACTCGCCAGCCCCGACTCCTCGATGGCACCCACAATCTGCCCGACGTTGTGGTCGAGCCAGCTGCACAGGCCGTAGTAGGCGGCGAATGCGCGCAGCCGCTCCTGAGCATCGGCAAACCTTTCCTCCGAGCCCATGAAGTCTTCATACTCCTGCACCCACGGGTGCCGTTGATAGCCGCTGCTCGGGTGCAGCTTCGGCTCGGGCAGGCTGCCCAGCGGGTACAAGTTGAAGAACTCGTCGGGCACGACAAAGGGGAAGTGCGGCGCGACCAGGCCGACATAGAGCACGAACCCGCTCTCGTCCTGGCGTGCCGCGGCGTCCTTCAACCACTGCACGGCGCACTCGGTCACGGCGCGGTCGTACTGGGTGTACGAAGATTCCCCGGGGCCGATGCGTTCGCCCAGCATCCGTGGTCCGTCAACGCGCGGCTTGAAAGGGTCCCGAATGGAAGCCCAGACCATCCCGTGGCCACCCACGACGTGCATTGGCAGATGCTCTTCGTCAAAGCCTGCCGGGTCCTCCGCGCTGCGATAGTGCAACTTGCCGATGCTTTCCACGCGGACACCATGGTCCTGCAGCACATGACCCCAGCCGCGCTGCTCGCCCGTATAAGGCATGGCGTTGTCCCACAGCCGGACCTGATGCACACGAAGCCCTGTTGCAAAGGCCGCGCGGGCCGGCACACAGATGGGGCTCGGCGTGTAGGCATTCGTGAAGCGGATGCCTCGCCTGGCGAGCGCATCAAGATGCGGCGTCTTGACGAAGGGATGCCCCGAGCACCCCATGATTCGCGGGTCGTGTTCATCGGACATGATGACCACGACGTTCTTTCCTGCCATGCCTTGTCTCCGGTTGCTGGAGCCTCATAGGCTCCCTGTGCATCGAAGTTTGGACAAGGTCGGCGCTCGAATCCAATACAGTCTTCGACTGGCGGGGCTTCAGATTTTCTTATGGGCTGGCTCGATGAGCCGCCCATACAGCAGGCCGGACTCCAGTTGCTGACGTACGACCTCGGCAAGGAGGTCGCGCACGGCCGCGGCTGCTGGCGACAGTGGACGCTGCTGGGGCCAGACGATGGCCTGCACACGGGTCAGTTCCGTGCCGCCGATCGGACGGCCGACGATGGATTTGGCTGCTACCGCCTCGATGCAACTGCTTGGAGGCAGCACGGCATACGCGAGCCCTTCCTTGACGACGGCCACGAGCATCGGCGGGCTGTTCAACTCGTACCGTACGTCCAACGGCTGGTCGATGGAAACGGCCGCCCGCTCGATGATCTTGCGCAGGTCATGGGCGCGGTCTGGAGAGGCCAAGGGCCAGCGAGCGACCTTCTCGAACGCTACCTCCGCCGGTTCACGGCGCATCAGCTTGGGGGAGCCGAAGACCATGAAGCGCTCCTCGAAGACCGGCATGGCCTCCATTCCCTGCATTTCCGATGGACTGGGCATGAGGGCCAGCTGCGCGTGGCCAGCTTCAACCTGAAGTCGCGCCTCGAAAGACATGCCATCGCTCACGGATAGCCGAATGGCCGGATACCTGGAGGCAACCGCTTGAAGAAGTGGTGCGATGACCACGCCGGCAACCGAACCCGCCACCATCAACCGAACTGGCCCTGCAGGCGGGGCGTCGCCCCCGTGAACGTCGCTGCGAAGCGAATCAAGGTCCGCAAGGAGGTCCACTGCGCGATCGAAAAGGCGCTGCCCCTCGGGGGAAAGGTCGACGCCCTTGGCGTGACGCTCGAACAGCTTGGCGCCCAGGTCGTCTTCAAGCGCGGCGATGTTCTGGCTCAAGGCCGGTTGGGCGATGCCGAGTTGCTGCGCGGCGCGCGAAAAGCTTCGACTGCGCGCGATTTCGACAAAGTACCTTAGTTGACGCAGCGTGATGTTCATGGCTCTTGCCGACCTGATGGCGCCTCCGTTGAGCGATTACGAGTTGCGTATCCACGGCGCGGCATGGCGATCCAGCCCGAGAGGAACCATGAGCAGGCCGGACCGACCGGACGGAAACCGCGAGGCAGGAGCATGGCACATCAGACTATTCCGGTCCGAATCGAAGGCGCGCAAGGATGAGTACGTGTCCCACCATCAAAGGAGGAACGACGACCATCGGAATGTAGTACGCGGCCCCGAAATCTCCCGGTGCGGCGAACGTCAGCCCACGAGCGAAAGCGTTCAGGAAGTCGACAATTCCCACGAGGCTGAATACCCAGACAAGCGGAAACGCCAATCGCGCTTTCGCCCTCAGCGCCAGGATGGTCACCAGCCCGAGCATCGCCGTCAGCAAGTCTCCATACGCCGTCGGAAAAGAGAACCGATGGTCCAGAGGTGCCGTCGTCACGCCGTGAATGAGGAACGACAGGCCCAGGTAGCGGAAACAATGGGGAAAGATGAGCGCAATCAGAGCACCATGCATCGGCATCGTACGAACGCGGGGCCAGACATACCAGGCGCCGATCAGGCCGGATGTGACCAGACCCATCGTGACGCTGAGCGGGAGAATGAGTTCGACAGGAATCATGTTGGACTACCTCCAGGTGAAATCTGCTGCGGGGCCTGCCGCGGCTGCGTTGTGCATGGCAAGTCCACGCAACTCCGCTCGGAGGGCGGTGACTCGCTGCCTCCCGTTCAAAGCCTCCATCCGGCACTGCGCCGCCTGCCAAAGCGGCACGGCCTTGACGAACAACCGGCGGCCTTCCATGGTGAGTTCCACCAAGCGAGTGCGCGCGTCACCGGGCGCCGGCCCGGCTTGAACCAGACCGTCCCGCACCAGCACGGAAACCATCTTTCCCGTCGCCGTCCTTTCGATGTCGAGACGTTCAGACAGGGTATGGATGTCCGCAGTCCTGACCTCTTCCAGCACGGCCAGAATCAGAAACTGCGCGACCCGAAGACCGGTAGGCTGCAGATGCGCGTCATACAACCTGGCGGCTTGCCGTGCAGCCCGCCTGATGGCGAAGCAGCTGCAGTCCTCCACCCTGGTGTTCATGTCGACCATAGACATGCAACCGTGCGGATGGCTTGTCAGACGAACGCGGCGCGGTTCTTGTCGATGAACTCCGCGACGGAAAGTGCTGGCGTCCCCGTCACCTGTTCCACGGCATCGTTGGTTCCCGCGAATATCCCGTTCCGATAGTCCTCGGCCACCTCGACCAAGTGCTGAACCAGGAACGGGTTGAACTTGTAGGTGTGCTCCATGTGATGCCGGAACTCTTCGATGGAGAGCGGCGCGTAGTCAATTCGTGCGCCGAGAACCTCGCTCATGACGGCGGCAATCTGGTCGTGATTCATCTCGACCGGCCCGTGGAGGGTGTAAGTCTTTCCGGCGTGCTCTGAGGGCTTGTCCAGGATGTGCGCGATGACGCGCCCCTGGTCGTCAGTGCTGATGGGCGCATGGCGGCCGTCCCCGAAGGGGAACTGAATGCGCTTCCGCTCCCAGATCTCGTGCGCGAAATGGGGGTACACGAGCCAGTCGGCGAAGAATGTGGGACGCAAGTGCGTCGTCGCGACGCCCGACCAATCGAACACGCGCTCGGCCACCCAATGGTCCTGTGCCGCGTGGCTCCTGGAGTCTCGTCGCGCCGAAATCTGCGACATGTTGACGATGGCCGTGACTCCCGCTTCTCTTGCGGCCTGCGCGAAGAAGGCGCTTGCGTGAACGATGCCCGGGCTGATGGGATGCAGGAAGTAGGCGGAGCGAGTGCCTTCCATCGCGGAGCGAATGGCATCGAGATCGGTGAAATCACCCACGGCAATCTCGACGCCCTTCTCGCGCAAGGACTGGGCGACCTCGCCATCCGAGCGAACGTAGGCCCGCACGCGCCGGTTCATTTTCAACAAGGTATCTATCGCTGCGCCGCCGGTACGGCCCGTTGCGCCAGTGACGAGGATGTCCGCCTGGTTCATGGTCAGGTTCCTTTCGGTCGTTACGGGCATATGCCCCTATTTGACAAAGCTGTGCCCGTTGAAGTGGAGGCACAAGGCCACTCGTTGCCGTGTGCGGTTCAGCTTTCGAAAGGGGCGCGATCCAGCAGGTCGCACACGTCGGGAAGCTCGAAGCCATGAACATGGCGACGCCCGATATCTGCCAGGCCGGTGCCCACTGCGGTATGCGGCTTCTTTCTGGCCACCTCGGCCAAGGCTTGCTGGAAGGCCGCCTTGAAGCCGACCCGCGGATACAGCGCAAGCGTGTCGTCGATGAGCGAAGGCGAGATCTCCTCGATTCGCAGTCCCATCACATCCACATGAGCACCCATATGGACAAGTGCCACTTCCGGAGCGCCCCGCTCCGCGATGCCCGCACTGGAGTGCAGGGCGATGGCATCCCAGACGAGCCGAGCTCTTTCCTCGGGGTAGCCCTCCGCAATCAGGATGCGGCTGGCGGCGTCCGCTCCATCGACCTCGAAACGGTTGTCCGCGGCGTGCTCGTCCGTGAGGCCCAGGTCGTGAAGCAGGGAGGCGAGGTAGACGGCCTCCCGGTCATAGGTCATCCCCCGCTTGCGGCCGAGGAACTCGGAGAACCACCAGGTGCGGTGGACATGGTTCTTCATCGCCGCTGAATGCACCCGCTCGACCAGCGAGGATGCCTTGCGGGTCAATGCCGAGGCCGGGGCCTCGATACCGCCGATGACGATGGGGGGTTCCATGCCGTGTGCTCCTGAGGGTTTGCTTGACAGCCTCCAATGTAGGATTCGGCAGCTCGGCACAAATGACTACTTACGGATGATTCGTGCCAAAATGGCCTCGCCCAAAAGGAGGCCGCAATGACCCAACGAAAAGTGCCCGGCCCGCCTCTCGTGGCAACGAGACGCATCGTCATCCTTGGTCTGCCGCCGGTGGACGCCCTCGACGTCATCGGTCCCGCAGAAGTGTTCACCATGGCAAATCGCCTGCGTGGCACGGCGTCACCTCCTTATGTGCTCGAGCTGTTGGCCTCGGGAGCCGACGTCCATCTCGCCAGTGAATCCGGCATCGCGCTTCGCGCGCACAGGACGCTCGAGCAAGAGCGCCGTGGGAGCAGGCCCATTGACACCTTGATCGTTGCGTCGGGATTCAATCCGGAGCAAAGCCTGGACCGGACAGCCATCAACTGGATTCGCACGCGGTCGCGGTCCGTGCGGCGCATTTGCTCGATATGCGTGGGAGCGTTCGCCCTGGCCGACGCGGGGCTTCTGGATGGTCGCCGAGCCACAACGCATTGGGGAATGGCAAAGCGCCTGGCCGAGCTCTATCCGGCGGTTCAAGTCGATGCAAATCCCATCTGGGTGAAAGACGGCAACGTGTACACCTCAGCCGGGATATCGGCGGGGATCGACCTTGCACTCGCCCTGGTTGCCGATGACCTTGGCAACGAAACGGCACTCGAAATCGCCAAGAACCTGGTCCTGTTCCTGAGACGTCCCGGCGGGCAAGCGCAGTTCAGCGTTTCGCTACGCGCGCAACAGGGACTCGGCTCCAGGTTGGAAGAGCTGCGGGCATGGATTAGCGAGCACCTCCACGTCGACCTCACGGTAGAGGTCCTCGCAGACAGACTGTCGACGAGTGTCAGGACGCTGATTCGGATGTTCGAGCGAGAGCTCGACACGACACCTGCCAAGTACGTCGAAGAAGTGCGCCTCGAAGCTGTCTGTCGGGCGCTCGAGCTTGGAGGAAGGTCTTTGGAGGAAATCGGACGTCGGTGCGGCTATCGCAGCGTAGACGTCTTGCGCAAGGCGTTCGTGCGGCGCTTGGGTATCAGCCCGAGAGAGTACTCCCAGCGCTTCGCAACAGGGGCGCGCGCTGACGCCGACGCGGCGGGCGGGGTATCAGTTCGCCCTGGGACGGTAGCCCCCGCCGCACTCAGAGCGGCATCCCGGCGCCCGCATCGCGGCGGTTGACCGCGTAGAAGACATCCCGCAGCCATCGGTTCGCCGGATCGTTCTGCATGCGGCGGTGCCAGAACTGCCGCACCTGCAATTGCGGCGGCCTGAACGGCAGCGCGATCTCGCGCACCTTGACCAGCCGCCCGAGCACCGTCGCGATGTCCTGCGGCACCGTGGCGACGAGATCGCTGCCCGGCAGGATCGACGCCAGGCTCATGAAGTGCGACAGCTCCAGCGTGACCGCCCGATGCCAGCCCTTGTCGTCGAGGTAGCGGTCGAGCAGGTGCTCCCGCCCGTCGGGCCGCACCACCACGTGCCGTGCCGCGAGGTACTGCTTGAGGGTCATGCGATCGCCCGCCGCCTCGTTACGCGCGCATGCGACGCAGGCATACGAGCTCGTGAACAGCGCCTGCTGGAAATAGCCCGCGCGCTGCAGGTCGGGAAAGAAGCCGACCGCCAGATCCGCTTCGCCCTTTTCCAGTGATTCCGCCGCCGCGGCCCTCGGGCGGGAGACCGCGTGCAGCTGAACACGCGGCGCCTCCTGCCGCATGCGGCGCAGCACGCCCGGAAGGAACGCCACCTCGCCGATGTCCGGCGTGAGGATCGTGAAGGTCCGTTCGGCGCGAAGCGGATCGAAGCTCGGCTGCTGGAGGATCTCCGACTGGATGGCCTGGACCACCCGGTGCACGGCGGGCGCGAGTTCGAGCGCGCGCGGCGTGGGTTCCATCCGCGATGCGGTGCGCACGAACAGGGCGTCGTCGAACACCTCGCGCAAGCGCGCGAGCGCGCCGCTGGTGGCCGATTGGCTGAGGCCGATTTCCTCGGCCGTCTTGTTGACGCTGCGCAGTCGCGCCATCGCATCGAAGAGCACGAGGAGGTTGAGATCGACCGAACGAATATCCATGAAACCGATTTTATGTATCGGCCAAAACGTCTGTACAGGATTGGCCCCCGTTTCTAGGATGGTGCTCCGGAGACAGATCCAACACGATGAATCAAACGACCGCCTGCCACTGCGGCATCGACGTGCATGCGCACGTGGTGCCCGAGCACTTCCCGCGCTACATCGGCGCCAAGGTGCCTGCCGACTGGCCGTCGATGGCCCCCGCCCACGCATGCCACCGCCACGTGATGATCGCGGACAAGGTGTACCGCACCGTGTCGGATGCGTGCTGGAGCACCCCTCGCCGCCTGCAGGACCTCCCCGGGATGGGCCTGGCGATGCAGGTGGTCTCGCCGATGCCCGAACTGCTGTCGTACTGGATGGCAGCGGGCGACGCGCAGCAATTGCTTCGCTACACGAACGACTGCATCGCGGAGATGGCCCGGCAGAGCGAGGGGCGCATCGCCGGACTGGGGGCGGTGCCGCTGCAGGACATCGACCTGGCGATCGCCGAACTCGAATACGTCGTGAAGACGCTCGGCTTTGCCGGGGTGGAGATCGGCAGCAACATCAACGGCGTGCCGGTCGGCGCCCCGCAGCTCGATCCGTTCTTCGAAGCCTGCGAGGACATGGGCGCGGCGGTGTTCGTGCATGCGCTGCGGCCCGCGGGCATGGACCGCCTCGTCGGGCCTGCACCCTTGCAGCAGGTGCTCGCCTATCCGGGCGACGTGGGCCTGGCGGCGGCCTCCGTGATCACCAGCAACCTGCTGCTGCGGCGTCCGGGATTGCGCATCGCCTTCAGCCACGGCGGCGGCACCCTGCCCTCGCTGCTGCCGCGTCTGCAGCAGGGATGGGACGTCTTTCCGGCACTCAAGGAAAGCATCCGCGCCTCGCCGGCCGAACAGGCCCGCCAGCTCTTCTACGACACGCTCGTCTTCGACACGCCGATGCTTCGCCATCTGGTCGACCGGTTCGGTCCGGACCAACTGCTGGTGGGCACCGACTACCCCTTCAACTTCCACGATCGCACGCCGGTGCAACGCATCGAAGCCGCCGGCTTCGATGCCGACACCGTTGCGGCGCTCGTGCACCGCAACGCCGAGCGCTTTCTCGGCCTCACGACGAAAGAGACCCCCCGATGAGTTCACCCTGGATCGAGAGCCTGCGCAGCGTGGCTCTCCTCGTTCCCGACCTCGCGAAGGCCGAGACGTTCTACACACGCACCTGGAACCTGGAAGTCGCGCATCGGACCGACGACACGCTGTACCTGCGCGGCACCGGCAGCAACACCTACCTGCTGGCGCTGCATCGCGGCGGCGAGGTTGCGCAGCTTCGGCAGGTGACGTTGCGCGCGCGCAGCCGCGCCGCGCTGGATGCGATCCACGCCGCGGTTCTGGCGGCGGGCGGGACCGTGCTTGCGGCGCCCCATGAACTGACGCGCGATCCGGCGGGCGGCATCGGCCTCAAGTTCAAGGATCCGCACGGCCGCGTCTTCCAGGTCGTGCATGGCGACGCCCGCCGCCCCGAAGAGGCACCAGTCGCCGACCGGCCCATCCGCCTGACCCACGTGGTGCTCAACAGCCACGCGGTGGATGAGACGCAAGCCTTCCTGCAGCAGGCGCTGGGGTTCCGGCTCGCGGACCGCACCGGGATCATGGCCTTCATGAACTGCGACAGCGATCACCACACGATCGCGATCGGCATCTCGGACAACGACGCGCTCAACCACATCGCATTCCTGATGCCGGACTTCGAGTCGGTGATGCGCGGCGGCGGCCGCATGAAGGATGCCGGTTTCCCCATCCAGTGGGGACCGGGCCGCCACGGGCCCGGCAACAACCTCTTCAACTACTTCCTCGACCCGTTCGGCGTGGTCATCGAATACACGGCCGAGGTCGAACAGATCGACGACAGCTACGCCTCGCACGGCCCCGAACACTGGAAGTGGCCGCCCGGCCGCGTGGACCAGTGGGGCATCTCGCCGCCGCCCGGCGCCACGCTGAAGGAAGCACAGAAGCGCATCTTCTTTGCACCGAATCCCTGATCTCCAACCCAAGCACCTCTCTCCATGAAATTCACCACCTACCTGCGCGACGACGGCGCAACGCGCCTGGCCGTCGTTGACGGCGACGACCTCATCGACCTCAATGACGCCGACGCGCAAGTGCCGGCCGACCTGCGCGCAGCACTCCGCACCGGCACCGACCTGCACGCCGCCGCTCGCAGCGCGCTCGAAACCGGCAAGCGCAAGCCGCTGAAGACAGCGAAGCTCGCTCCGCTCGTGCCCGAGCCCGGCAAGACCATCTGCCTGGGCCTCAACTACTTCGACCACGCCAAGGAAGGCGGCCGCGAGAAGCCGGACTACCCGTGGTTCTTCTTCCGCGGCGCAAGCTCGCTGATCGCGCACGGCGATGCGGGCGTGGTGCCCAGCGTGTCCTCGAAGTTCGACTACGAGGCCGAACTGGCCGTGGTCATCGGCCGCAAGGTGCCGCGCCACACGAAGGAAACCGACGCGCTGCAATACGTCTTCGGCTACGCCTGCTTCAACGACATGAGCGTGCGCGACTACCAGAAGCGCACGCCGCAATGGACCATCGGCAAGAACTTCGATGGCACCGGCGGCTTCGGCCCGGTGCTGGTCACGGCCGATGAACTGCCGCCCGGCGCGGTGGGCCTGAAGATCCAGGGCCGCCTCAACGGCGAGGTGATGCAGGACGCGAACACCAGCGACATGATCTTCAACGTGGCCGAGACCATCGCCTTGCTGGCCGATGTGCTCACGCTGGAGCCCGGCGACGTGCTCGTGATGGGCACGCCCGCAGGCGTCGGCCAGGCCCGCACGCCGCCGGTCTGGATGAAGGCCGGCGACACCTACGACGTCGAGATCGAGCGCATCGGCGTGCTGTCCAACCCGATCGTGAACGAGGCGTCATGAGCGAGGCCACCTTCGACGTTGCGATCGTCGGCTACGGGCCGGCCGGGCAGGTCGCCGCGGGGCTGCTGGGCCAGCGCGGACTGCGTGTCCACGTGTGCGAGCGCCTGATGGATGTCTACCAGATCCCCCGCGCGATCGCACTGGACCACGAGATCATGCGCATCTTCCAGCAGCTGGGCGTGGCCGAAGCCGTCCAGCCCTTCTGCGAGCCCTTCACCAATTCGGAGTACTTCGGCGTCGATGGTCATCTCATCCGGCGCATGACCATGGTCGATCCGCCCTACCCGCAGGGGTACACGCCGTCGATGGTGTTCACGCAGCCGGTGGTCGAACGCACCCTGCGAGAACGGGTGGCGCGGATGCCGAATGTCGAAGTCGACCTCGGCGTCGAGATGCTGCGCATCGAGCAGGACGCGGAGGGCGTCTCGCTGACGATCGACAACTCCGGCAAGGGAACGAAGACTGTCCGGGCCAGGTACGCGATCGCGTGCGACGGCGGATCGAGCACGGTGCGCACGCAGCTCGGCATGCCGCTCGAGGACCTCGACTTCGACGAGCCGTGGCTCGTGGTGGACGTGCTGGTCAACGAGCGCGGGCTCGCCAGGCTGCCACCGGTCAGCGTGCAGTACTGCGAACCCGAGCGGCCCTGCACGCTCGTGATCGGCCCGAAGAACCATCGGCGCTGGGAGATATCGCTGAAGGCGGGCGAGGACCCGCGCGAGGTCGAGCAGGCCGAGGAAACCTGGAAGCTGCTCGCGCGCTGGTTGACGCCCGAAGATGGCGAACTGTGGCGCCAGGCGAGCTACCGCTTCCATGCCCTGGTCGCAGCCGAGTGGCGCCGGGGCAGGGTCTTCCTGGCGGGCGATGCGGCGCACATGCAGCCGCCATTCCTCGGCCAGGGCATGTGCCAGGGCGTTCGCGATGTCGCCAATCTGACCTGGAAGCTCGGCGCGGTCCTCGCCGGCGAGGTGAACGGTGCAGCGGCCGACGCGCTGCTCGACAGCTACGGCACCGAACGCAAGGCACACGTGCGTGAACTCACGAGCCGGATCAAGGGCATCGGCGCGGTGATCTGCGAGCGCGATGCCGGGAAGGCGCGAGAGCGCGACGCGCGCATGCTGGCCGAATGCGGCGGACAGGTCCGCGACACACCGAGGCAGGACATCCTGCCTCGACTCGAAGGTGGACTCCTGTCGAAGCAGCCGCATGCCGCGCGGGGAACGCTGTTCCCGCAGCCGTGGCTTCGCACCCGAACCGGGAATCAGCGCATGGATTCGGTGCTCGGCCATGGCTGGCGACTCGTGCTCGCCGATGCCGCGACCCGCCGGAGCCCCGTGAGCGCGTTCCCCGGCCTGCAGGTCGCCGATCTCGCATCGACGCCGGAGACGGAGGGTGTCGCAGCGAGCTGGTTCCAGCGCAACGAATGCAGCGCGGCATTGGTGCGGCCGGACAACTACGTCTTCGGCGTCGCTGCCAGTGGGCGTGCGGCCGCGGAACTGGTCGACGAGGCCGCTGCAGCGCTCGGCGTCGCGATGGCGTGCCCCGCGTGACGGTGAGACGCAGCAACAAGACATACCCGCTCAGGAGACATGAAATGAATCGACGTCAATTCACCCTCACGCTCAGCGCGGCGGCGCTCTACGCCACCAGCTTCACAGCCTCGGCGCAGAGCTGGCCCGACAAGCCGGTCAAGCTGGTGCTGTCGCAGCCGGCCGGCTCGGGTGCCGATGCCATGGCGCGAATGATCAGCGACCAGCTGTCGAAGAAGTGGAACCAGCCGATCGTCGTGGAGAACAAGCCCGGCGGCCAGAACGCGATCGGCGCCCAGGCGGTGTCGCGCGCCGCGCCCGACGGCTACACCTTCTACTTCGCCACGGCTGCGGCGCTCGTCACCAACGTCTATCTCTTCAAGAACCTGCCCTACGACCCCAGGAAGGACTTCGTTCCGGTGGGCATGGTGGGCAAGGTGCCATTCGCGATCTCCGTCAATGCGAGCTCGAAGATCAAGACGCTTTCCGATCTCGTCGCCTACGCCAAGGCGAACCCCGAACGGCTGACGGTGGCCAACGAAGGCCCCAAGACCTACAGCGGCATGATGACGCGCCTCATTGGCGCACAGCTCGGCATCCAGGTGAACTCGGTGCCCTATGCATCGGTGTCCGCCGGCGTGACGGACACGGTCGGCGGCCAGACCGAGGTGATCGTGAGCGACGTTCCATCCATCGCCCAGATGGTCAAGGCAGGCAGGCTGCGCCCGCTCGCGGTGACCACGGCCAAGCGCATCGCGGGCTGGGAAAGCATTCCGTCGCTCGCGGAGACCCTCCCCGGCTTCGACTACGCCGGCTGGATCGGCATCGTGGCGCCCGCCCGCACGCCCGCCGCGGCCATCCAGCGCTTCAACCGCGATCTCGATGCGGTGCTGAGCGACAAGGACATGGCGGCGCGCCTGCTCGACATCGGCCCGATCACCGAAGGCGCGGGCTCCGTGGACCAGATGGGAGCCTTCCTTGCCGCCGAGCATGCACGCTGGGCCAAGCTCACCGCAGACCTCGACATCCTTCCCGAATAGAAGCCTGGAGCACCCGACATGGCATTTCTGATGAACGCCTGGTACGTCGCCGCATGGGCGGACGAGCTGGGCGCGAGCATGCTGGCGAAGCAGTTGCTCGGCAAACCCGTCGTGATGTACCGGCGCAGCGATGGCGTCGCCGTGGCACTCGAAGATCGCTGCCCACACCGGTTCGCGCCGCTGCACATGGGGCGCCTCGTCGACGACCAGATCGAGTGCGCCTACCACGGCCTGCGATTCGACTGCCGCGGCGTGTGCACGCTCAATCCGCATGGCAACGGCCACATCCCGCCGAGGGCGCTGGTGCGAAGCTATCCGCTGGTCGAGCGCTACGACCTGCTCTGGATCTGGATGGGCGACCCCGCCAAGGCCGATGCGGGCGCCATCCCCGGATTCGAGTTCCTCTGCGATCCAACCTTCCAGAACGTCAAGGGCTACACGCTGGCGGAAGGGCACTACGAGCTCATGACCGACAACATCATGGACCTCGGCCACATCGAGTTCCTGCATCCCGGCTTGCTCGGAAGCGACGCGGTGCGCCGCGCACAGACGGAGATCGTCCAGGAAGGCAACACCATCCACTCGAATCGCCTGACCCGCGACGAGGTGCTGCCCCCGGTGCTGCAGAAGTGGTACGAGGCCGGCGACCGGCGCGTTCAGCGCTGGCTCAACGTGCGCTGGGATCCTGCCGGCCTCATGAAGCTCACGGTGGGCGTCCTGCCTGAAGGCGAGCCGCGCGAGAACGCGCACGAAAGCCAGGGCTGCCACCTGATGACGCCCGCGACCGAGACCACCACCCACTACTACTGGGCGCAAGGTCGCAACTGGGGCGAACGCGATCCGGCGATGGACGCCCTCCGTCTCGACTCCCTGCGCAAGGCCTTCGACACGCAGGACAAGCCCATGATCGAGGCCGTGCAGCGCAACATGGGGACGACCGATCTCGACTCGCTGCGGCCCGTGATGCTGGCGACCGACGGCGGTCCGGTGCGCGCGCGGCGCGTGCTCAAGCAACTGATTGCCGAGGAGTAGAGCTCACCCCCGCCTGGCTGCGCGGGATGGCCTAGATCTGCGCGCCCGCCGACTCCAGCACCGGCTTGACGCTTTCCAGCGCGCCGCCGCCATCGCAGGGAATGAGCGCGCCCGAGATGTAGCTCGCGTACGGCGACGCCAGGAACAGCGCGAGGTTCGCGATGTCGTCCAGGCTGCCGAATCGCTTGAGCGGCACCGCATTGCGCGCCGCTTCGCGTTCGCTTTCGGAAGGCGCCATCAGTTTGCGGAATCCCTCGGTGCCGTCGATCGGCCCGGGAGAAATCGAGTTGACGCGCACGCCCTGCGCGCCCCACTCGAGTGCCAGAACGCGGGTGAGCTGGTCGACGCCGGCCTTGGCGGCGCAGGCGTGCGCCTGGTAGCGCATCGGCACGAACGATTGCGGCGCGGTGATGTTGATCACCGACGCACCCGGCTTTCGCAGGTGCGCATGCGCCTGTCGCAGCACATGGAAGCTGCCGACCAGATCGATATCGACCACCACCCGAAAGCCGTTCGACGACATGTCCTTGGCCTCGCAGAGGAAGTTGCCCGCGGCGCCGGACACGAGCACGTCGATGGGACCGAACTGCCGGGCCGATGCCTGCAGCGCCGCGCCCACCGCATCGAAATCGCGCACGTCGGCCGTGGTGCCGAACACCTTCCCGCCATGGCGGCGCAGATCGGCGATCGCGGCCTCGACGTTCTCGGCCTTGCGGCTCGCCACCGTGAGATGGGCGCCCTGCCGCGCGAACGCATGGGCGATGCCGAAGTTGATGCCGGTCGTGCCGCCGAACACCACCACATGACGCCCATCGAAATCGAGATCCAACTGCATGGCGGCCGACGCTCCCGTCACGCGAACTGGTAGCGCTGCGGTGCAGCCGCCGGACGGCCGTACAGCGCGAGCTTGCGGCTGCCCGCGAAGATCGACTTGGGGGTGAGCCCGAACACCTGCCGGATCGAATGGCTGAAGTGCGTCGAATCCGGATAGCCGACATCGAGGGCGATGTTGGCGAGGTTGGTGTCCTGCGTCACGTAGTACAGCACGCTGCGGGCGCGCTGCCAGGTGCGAAAGCTGCGAAACGGCGTTCCCGCTTCCGCCTTGAAGAGATGCAGGAAGCGCGACACCGACAGGTGCGTGGCTTCGGCGCAGTCCTGTGCGGACGTCGGGCTGTTCGGGTCGTCCTTGATGCGCGCGAGGACGGCGCCGATCCGGCGATCGACCCGGCGCGTGGCGAGCGCCTCGCCGAAGAATGCGCGATCGAAATCGGCCGTCTGCGGGAACTGCCGCGTCGCGCTGCCCTGGAATGCGCGCAGGGCACGCTGCAATGCGGCCAGCGCCACCACGTCATGGATGGCGCCGCAGCCATGCGCGACGAAGGCCGGCAGGCCTGCGGCGTCCACGCTGTCGGACTCGATCAGGATGTTGCAGAACATGCGTTCGCCGGCCACGATGCCATGCGGCACGTAGGGCGGCACCACCGACAGTTCGGCCTCTTCCCAGACCCCGTCGTCGATGCGGATGCGATGCGGCTTGCTGAGCGACATGTAGATCGAATAGGCGCCCAGCGTGCGCTCCGAAGGCGCCCCCGCGAGGCCGACATACAGCACCCGGTCGGTGTTGAGCCACATCATCGGCTCATGCCTGGCGGTGGACGGGACTTCGATGGTGTCGACGTTCTGCATAGGTGTCTCCTGATTCCTGGCGGGGGTGGCGTTCAGGCGTGCGCGACGACCCGTGCGCTACGGTACTTCCTGAGCTCCAGCTGGCCGATCTGGTTGCGATGCACCTCGTCCGGCCCATCGGCCAGTCGCAGCAGGCGCGCGGTGGCGTAGGCCGATGCGATGCCCATGTCGTTGTTGGTGCCGCCGCCTCCGAAGGCCTGGATCGTCCAGTCGATCACCTGGCAGGCCATCTTCGGCGCGGCGACCTTGATCATCGCGATCTCCGCCTTCGCCACCTTGTTGCCCACGGTGTCCATGCGGTGCGCGGCGTTGAGCGTCAGGAGGCGCGCCTGCTCGATGAGGATGCGCGCCTCGGCGATCCGCTCGACCGTCACGCCCTGCTCCGCCACCGGCTTGCCGAACGCCACGCGCGAGAGGCTGCGCTTGCACATCAGCTCGAGCATCCGCTCGGCGAGGCCGACGAGCCGCATGCAGTGATGAATGCGCCCCGGCCCGAGCCGGCCCTGCGCGATCTCGAAGCCGCGGCCTTCGCCGAGCAGCATGTTCGACGCGGGCACGCGCACGTTCTCGAAGGTGACTTCGGAGGCGCGGTCCGGCACGCCGTAGAAGCCGAACACCGAGATCGGCCGCACCACGGTCACGCCCGGCGTGTCCAGCGGCACGAGGATCATCGACTGCTGCTTGTGACGGTCGGCGTTGTCCGGATCGGACTTGCCCATGAAGATCGCGATCCTGCAGCGCGGATCGGTCGCGTTGGTCGTGTACCACTTGCGGCCGTTGATCACGTAGTGGTCGCCGTCGCGCACGATGCTCGACTGGATGTTGGTGGCGTCGCTCGATGCCACGTCGGGCTCGGTCATCGCGAAGCAGGACCGGATCTCGCCGGCGAGCAGCGGCAGCAGCCAGCGTTCCTGCTGCTCGGGCGTGCCGTAGCGCGCGAGCACCTCCATGTTGCCGGTGTCGGGCGCCGAGCAGTTGAAGACCTCCGGCCCCAGGTGCGAGCGGCCCATGATCTCGCACAGCGGCGCGTACTCGAAGTTGGTGAGCCCGGCGCCGTGTTTCGATTCGGGCAGGAACAGGTTCCACAAACCGGCCGCGCGCGCCTTGGGCTTGAGCTCGTCGAGCACCGGCGCGACCTTCCACGGGCCGAGCTCCTCGGCTTCGCGGTAGTAGCGCTTCTCGTTGGGATAGATGTGTTCCTCCATGAAGGCGCTGAGCCGCTTCTGGAGGTCCTGGACTTTGGGTGAGAACTCGTACACGAATGGACTTTCTTGAATGCGCTCCGCGGGACGCGAAGCGCGAATGGACATGAAGGCGTGCGCGCTAGCGTGGGGACCTCGTGGCGTCGGACAAATGCGCCTTCACCTGGCGCCAGGCGGCCTCGGCGATGGGGCGCGCACGTGCGCCGGTCTCCTGCGCTTGCGCGCTTGCCGCCGTGCCGTCTTTCGCCCGCTTCAGGATGCCCTGCAGGATCGCCGCGAGCCTGAACATGCTGTAGGCCAGGTAGAACTCCCACTCCGCCGGATCGACCGGCGGGCGGCCGACACGGCGGCAGTAGGCGTCGAGATAGGCGCGCTCGTCCGGAATGCCCAGCGCTGCGTAGTCCGCGCCGGCCATGCCGCGAAACTGCTGCGCGGTGAGCCGCCACGGCAGTGCGTGATAGGCGAAGTCGGCCAGCGGATGGCCGAGCGTCGACAGCTCCCAGTCGAGCACCGCGAGCACGCGCGGCGCGGTGGGGTGGAAGATCATGTTGTCGAGCCGCAGGTCGCCGTGGAAGATGCAGGTCTCGTCGTCCGCGGGCACATGCGCGGGCAGCCATTCGATGAGACGCTCCATCGCTTCGATGGGCTCGATCGCATCCGGGCCTTCGACCGTGGCGCGGTACTGGCGGGTCCAGCGCGCGATCTGGCGATCGAAGAAGGCGCCGGGACGGCCGTAGTCCGCGAGACCGGCCGCCCGATGGTCCACCGAATGCAGCGCGGCGACGACGCGGTTCATCTCGTCATACATCGCACGCCGCTCGGCCGGCTGCATGCCGGGCAACGCCGGATCCCAGAGCACGCGGCCATCGACGAAAGACATCACGTAGAAGGCCGTGCCGATCACGTCCGGGTCCTCGCAGAGGCAGTGCACGCGCGCCACCGGGACCTCGGTGTCCTGCAACGCCTGGATCACCCGATATTCGCGGTCCACCGCATGCGCCGAAGGCAGCAGCACGCCATCGGGCTTCTTGCGAAGCACGTAGCGCGTGCCGTTCGCGTCGGCGAGCTGGTAGGTCGGATTGGACTGCCCGCCCTTGAAGCGCGTGGCACTCACCGGCGCGCGAAACCCCGGGATGCGGCCGTCCAGCCACGTGGCCAGGCGAACGGTGTCGAGGGTGCCGTTGGCGGTGGTCGCGCTCACGAGGCCAGTCCTTGCATGCGCTTCATCCTAGCTCGCATTGTCAGACAATTTATTAGGGTTTGTCCGACACTTTCGGAAGACGAAACAAGTGTTTCAACCATGTCCTCGACCTTGGCTACTGAAGGGTCAACGACCCGTGAACACCGGCGCACGCTTCTCGGCAAAGGCCAAGGTGCCTTCCGCCGCATCGGCGGTCGGGCCGGAAGCGACCATGCACTGGTGCTCCAGGTCGAGCTGCTCCTCGAGCGTGCGGCGCGAGACACCGTCGAACAGCATCTTGATGCGCCCGAGCGATGCGGTCGCGTTGCGCGCCAGCGTTTCGGCCAGGGTCAGCGCCTGCGCCTGCAGATCGGCGTCCGCCACGACGCGCGAAACCGCGCCCATGGCAAGGCACTCCCGTGCAGACAGCACCTCGTTGGTGAGGAAGATTTCCTTGGCGCGCGCAGCCCCCACGCGCCGCGCCAGGAACCATGACCCGCCCGCATCGGGCGTCAGGCCGATGGCCGAGTAGCCGCCGCGCAGCTTCATCGACTCGGCGGCGATCGCGATGTCGGCCGCCAGCGCAAGCCCGATGCCGCCCCCGCCGACCGGTCCGTTGAGCGCGCTCACGACGGGCACCGGCAGCGTCGCCAGCGTATGGATCGCGCGATGCAGCGGCGGAATGTGCCGATCCAGGAACTCGGAAAGCCGGCCCCGGGCCGCGACGAAGTCCGCGATGTCGCCGCCGGCGCAGAACTGCCTGCCGTTGGCCCGCACCAGCACTGCGCGGACCACGCCTTGCGCCACGTCCTGGGCGACCTCGGCGACGGCGTCGATCAAGGCCTCGCTCATCGCCAGATCGAGCGCGTTGGCCCGGTCGGGCCGGTCGAGCGTGAGGATGGCGAGTTGGCCGCTGCGCTCCAGCAATACGGGGGAAGAAGACATTCGAGCCCTTTCGATCGCCGTGGAGCTTAGGCGCCGGGACGAAGGCTGTCTTGCGCCCAGCGGCTGCGCGGTCGCGGGTTGGCACGGATGGAATTCGCAGAACCGTCGGCCGATATTGCCTGACAATCCAGTGTCTTTTTGTCCAGCGTCAAGTCGAATGGCAACTACAACAAACAGATCCGCCGCGGATCGCGACGCCGGGGGGAACCGGCATCCGCGCAGCACGCCCGACCGCGTCGCCGATGCCATCAGCAAAGGCATCCTGATGCGCCGCTTCACCGTCGGCCAGCGGCTGATCGAAGCCGACCTCACGCGCGATCTGGGCGTGAGCCGGAGCACCGTGCGCGAGGCCTTGCGCATCCTGGCGTCGAGCGGCGTGGTCGATCTCATGCCGCATCGCGGCGCCGTGATCCGTTCGCTCACGCGCGAGGATGCGGCGAGCCTGCTGGGCGTGCTGGAGGTCCTTTCAGGACTCGCCGCACGGCTGGCCGCGGCCAACATCCACCTCAAGGGCAATGCCGCGCGCTTCGAGGCGGCGGCGAAGAAGCTCATCGGCGCCAACACGCCCGAGGCGCTGGACCGCGTGCTCGACGAGCGCGCCAACTACTACAAGGTCATGTTCGAGATCGCCGGCAGCACCGAGCTGGACCGCGTGCTGCCGCAGGCGCGCGCGCATCTGTTCCGCGCGCAGTTCTATCACTCGCTGACCACGGCCGACCTCAAGGCGATGGTGGCGGAATACCGCGCGATCACGGCGGCGATCCTCGAAGGCGACCAGGCCAAGGCCGAGAAGCGCATGCGGCAGCACCTGCAGAAAACCGGGGAACGCACCTTGCCGCGGATGCCGGTGTTCGCGCTGGCGTAGCGGATCATGTGTTGCAAATGCAATGGATATATATTGCATTTGCGACTATCATCGCATCCAAATCATGACTGCCGCCCGTCGTCCCCTCAAGAAAGCCCCCGCTGCTGCAGTGCGCTATCCGCAGCCCGTGAAGACCGCAACGCTCGCCGTTGCGGCCGAGGACGCCGCCGCGCACGGCCAGGCCGCCAGGTTCCAGCGCGTGTTCGAGTCGGCCTATGGCACCGAGCCGCAGCGGCAGCTCTGGGTGTCGTTCCCCGACAAGGAAGCTGCGGCGCACGCATCCCTGCTTTTCGACCGAGGGCAAGCTGCCGAACTCGCGAGCCACCCGGTGCAGGCCCGCGTCATCGACGAATGGTTCGCCGCATCGGGCCTCGAACGGCGCAAGGACCTGCAGATCGCGCTCAACCTCACGCCCTCGATGCTGTCGCGCAAGGGCGGCGGCGACAAGGACCTCGACGCCAGCGTCACCGAACGCATGCTGCGGCACTCCGACCTGCTGGTGCGCGCCGCCGAAGTCTTTGGCGACGACGGCCCGGCCTGGATGACGAAGCCGCATCCCCTGCTGGACGGCAAGACGCCGCTCGAATTCGCATCCAACGAATTCGGCGCCGAACGCGTGCGCGAAATCCTGAGCGCGATCGAGTATGGGGGCGTCGTTTGACGCGCCCTGCCTGGCGCATCGCGAGCACCCGAAGTCTCACGCTCGACACGATGTGGATCGGCTCCACGCTCGCGGCGGGGCGCTGGCATCCGATGCCGCCGACCGGCAAGCCGGTCGTCTACGCCGGATCGAGCCGCTCCATCTGCCAGCTTGAAAAGCGCGTGCACAGCAACGGCATCGCGCCGAAGAACATGGCGTTGATGCGGCTCGATCTCCCCGCCGAAGCGAAGTTCGACGAGGTCCTCGTCTCCGACCTGCCGGCCGACTGGTCGAGGAACCAGGCGATGACGCAGGCGCTCGGCCTGCAGTGGCGCATCGCCGGAAGAACGCTCGCCCTGTGGGTGCCGTCGGCAGTCGAGCCCGGGGATCGCAACCTCGTCATCAACCCGGACCATCCGCACTACGGCCGGATCGCGGTGAACATCGAGCGCAACCCCTTCGTCTTCGATCCGCGGATGTTCAGCTGATCACCGCCCCTGCCACACCGGCTCCCGCTTCTGCGCAAACGCCGTCGCACCTTCCCGCGCATCCGCCGATCGATTGACCGCCGTCGCGATCGGCCGCTGCAGCGCGAACATCTCCTCGTCGCGCCAGGTGCGCGACGCATCGACGATGCGCTTGGTGGCGGCCACCGCGAGCGGCGCGTTGGCGTCGATCTGCGCCGCGAGCTTCATCGCCGCCCCCAGCGCTTCGCCCGGCTCGACAAGACGGTTGACCATGCCGTACGCGGCCGCCTGCTCCGCGGTGATCGGATCGCCCGTGAGCGCCATCTCCATCGCGATGTTTCGCGACACGCCGCGCGGCAGTCGCATCAACCCGCCCGACGATGCGACGAGCCCGCGCTTGACTTCAGGCAGCCCGAAGCTCGCATTGCGCGCCGCCACGATCAGGTCGCAGGCGAGTGCGATCTCGAAGCCGCCGGCCACCGCGTGGCCTTCGACCGCCGCGATCAGCGGCTTGCGCGGCGGCGCCTCGCACATGCCCGCAAATCCCAGTCCTTCCACCGCCGGCTCGTCGCCACCGGCCGCGAAGGCCTTGAGGTCCATGCCCGAGCAGAAGGTGCCGCCCGCGCCGGTGATGATCCCGACATGCAGATCGGACCGCGCATCGAGTTCCGCCAGTGCCGCCGCGAGCGCCACGGCCACGTCCTTGTTGATCGCGTTGCGGACATCGGGGCGGTCGAGGGTGACGACAAGGACGCTGCCCTCCTGGCGCAGTCCGACGACGGACGAATTCACAGCACCTCCCGCATGGACGAACGGAGCTTGCCGACCACACCGCTCGGAAAGAAATACACCGACAGCACGAACACCGTGCCGAACCACAGCAGCCAGCGGTCCGGATGGAACAGCGCCGCCAGCATCGGCACGGCGGTCAGCGAAGAACTCATGCCGCCCATCAGGCTCTGCAGGTAGTTCTCGGCCACCACGAACAGCGCGACGCCGACCACCGATCCATAGATCGTGCCGAGCCCCCCGATCACCGCCATCAACAGGATGTTGAGCATCACGTTGAAGCCCACCGTGGTCTGCGGCCCCACATAGCGCAGCCAGAGTGCCATCAACACACCCGCGCAGGCCGCGAGCGCGGCCGAGAGGCAGTTGGCGGCCACGCGGTAGTAGAGCGTGCGGTAGCCGATGGCCTCGGCGCGGAACTCGTTCTCGCGGATCGCTTCGAGCACCCGGCCGAAGCGCGAATTGACCACCCGGAGCATCAGCAGGAACAGCGCCACCGCGCAGACGAAGATCAGGTAGTAGGTCAGCACCTTGCCGTTAACGGTCGTGCCGAAGATGTCGTTCTCGAACAGCCGGAAGCCCGGCGAAAGAGTCTCGGGCAGCTTGAAGGTGCGTCCGTCGTCGCCGCCCGTGAGGCCGCTCAGCCGCATGACCAGCGCGCCGAAGGCGGCCGCTACAGCCAGCGTCATCATCGTGTAGAAGATCGCCTTCACGCGCAGCGACACCAGCGCGATCAGGAACGACAGCAGCACCGACAAGCCGATACCCGCGAGCGCACCGATGCCCATGGCGGTCCAGGTCGGGCCGAGCTTGTACATCGAGATCGCGACGCCATAGGCGCCGATGCCGTAGAACATCGCGTGCGCGAACGACACCACGCCGCAGTAGCCCAGCAGCAGGTCGAACGATGCGACCAGCACCACGAACACGCAGATCGTCGCCGCGACATTGAGAGAACGTGCGCCCGAGAACAGGAAGGGCGCGGACGCGAGATAGAGCACGATCAGCACCAGCAGCGCCGTCAGCCAGCGGCTGCGCGGCAGGTCGCCCGAGAGGATTCCGTTGAACATTCCCGTGCCCTCCTAGTGCTTGTTGACCGGATAGAGCCCCTGCGGCCGCCACAGCAGCACGAGCATCATCACGAGGATGTTCGACACCAGCGCCAGGTCCGGCAGCAGGAAGCTCACGTAGTTGGTGCCGAGCGCGATCAGGATCGCCCCCGCGAAGCAGCCCGTGACCGAGCCGAGGCCGCCGATGATCACGATGATGAGCATCTGCACCAGCACCTCCGCGCCGATCGCGACGGTGAACTGCTCGCGGTAGAAGCCCCACATCACGCCGCCCAGCCCAGCGAGTGCGGAGCCGCCGACGAACACCGCGATGAACACGTTGCGGATGCGGTAGCCGAGCGCTTCGACCATCTGGCGGTTCTCGACGCCCGCGCGGATCAGCAGACCGACCCGCGTGCGCGAAAGCAGCAGCGCGAGGCCCGCGAACACCACGAGCCCGACCGCCACCGCGACGAGCCGGTAGCGCTCGATCGCCACGTCGCCGAGGATGAGCGAACCGCGCAGCGCCTCGGGCATCGGCAGCATCATCTGGTTGGCGCCGAACAGCACGAGCACGACCTGCTCGATGATGATCATCGCGCCGATGGTGATCAGGATCTGCTTGAGATGGTCGCCGTACACCGGCCGCACGAAGAGCCGCTCGAACACCCAGCCGAGCGCCGCCGTCACCAGCATCGACAGCGCGATGACCGCCCCGATGGCGGCGAGGCTGGCCCAGACCGATTCGGATTCGAGCAGTCCCCTGAGCGGTCCGACCAGCAGCGTCGCGGTGTACGCCCCGACCGCGACGAAGGCCGCATGGCCCAGGTTCATCACGTCCATGAGCCCGAACACCAGCGTCAGGCCGCTGGCCATGAGGAACAGCATCATCCCCATCGCGAGGCCCGCCACGGTCAGGGTGACCCACGTGGGCACGCTGCCGACCACCGGCAGCGCGATCGCGATGAAGGCCAGGATCAACACGCCCGGGACCAGGTCGCGCGCACGGCCCGGCAGGGCTTCGAGCGCTTCCGTCCCGGCTGGTGGGGCGGACAGATCCGAGACATCGGTTGCAGCAGCCATGGGCACTCCGGAAGATGGCTTGAGAGGGGTCGGAATCACGGCGCTCAATGCACGGCCCCCGCATGAAGTCCGAGCAGGCGCGCCTGCAGGGTCTCGTCGTCCGACAGCTCGGTCATGCGGCCGTGGTGGACGATGCGGCCGTCGTCCATCACCGCCACATGGTCGCCCAGCTCGCGCACGAAGTTGAAGTTCTGCTCCACCAGCAGGATCGTGGTGTCGCGCGCCTTCAGTTCCTCGAAGGCCCGCGCGAGGTTGTCGACGATCGAGGGCGCGAGGCCCTTGGTCGGCTCGTCGATCAGGAGCAGCTTGCGCGGCTCGATGATCGCGCGCGCGATCGCCACCATCTGCTTCTGCCCGCCCGACAGCGTGCCGCCCGGCCGCAGCCAGAAGCGCTTCAGGGCCGGGAAGAAGCTGAAGATCCACTCCAGCCGCGCCTCGTCGAAGCTGCCGCGAATGGCGGCCAGTCGCAGGTTCTCCTGCACCGTGAGGTTCGAGAAGATGCCCATGTCCTCGGGCACGAAGGCGATGCCGGCTCGCGAGATGTCGGGCGTCTGCAGCGCGGTGATGTCCTGCCCGTCGAAGGTGATGCGGCCCGCGCTCGCATGCCAAAGGCCCATGATCGTGCGCAGCGTGGTGCTCTTGCCGGCGCCGTTGCGGCCCAGCAGCACCGTGAGGCCGGAGCGCGGCACCTGCAGGTCGACGCCCTGCAGGATGTGGTATTCGCCGATGTGCGTGTGCACGCCGGCCAGTTGCAGCAGCGTGTCGTCAGGCATGGGCCACCGCCCTTTCCCTGCGCGATTCACGCGTGCGCCGCGCACCGAGGTACGCCTCCTGCACGATCGCCGAAGCCATCACTTCGGCCGGCGCGCCGTCGGCCACCAGCCGCCCGTTGTGCAGCACAACGATGCGATCGGCCAGCGAATGGATCACGTCCATCTTGTGCTCCACGAGAAGGATCGTCTTGTCGCCCTGCTTCTTGAGACGCGCGATGAGGTCGAGCACCACCGGCACTTCGTCCACGCTCATCCCCGCAGTCGGCTCGTCGAACATCAGGATCTCGGGCTCCAGCGCCATGAGGATCGCCACTTCGAGCTTGCGCTTGTCGCCGTGCGGCAGCTTGGCGGCCTGATCGCCCGAGCGCGCTGCCAGCCCCACTTGCGAGACGTAGTGCGCGGCCTGCTCGATGAGGTCGGAGCGGCTGCGCCACACGGCCAGCATGTTGAAGCCCGCGCGATGCCGGCTCTGCACCGCGAGCCGCACGTTCTCCAGCACCGTGAGCTTCGGGAAGAGGTTCGTGAGCTGGAAAGCGCGCCCGATGCCCTTGGCGGTGCGCTGCGCCGCGTTCAGGCGCGTGACGTCCTCGCCCTTGAAATGCACCTGCCCGGCCGTCGATCGCAGTTGCCCCGACAGCAGGTTGAAGTAGGTCGTCTTGCCCGCGCCGTTGGGCCCGACGATGGCGGTGAGCGTGCCCGCGTCGAAGCGCGTCGTCACCTCGTTGACTGCCACGTGGCCGCCGAACTGGATGCTGAGCCCGGTGCTCGCCAGCACCGGGGCGGGGCGCAGCGCCGAATCCGTCATGTTCCGCGCTTGGTCGTGATCGGCACCGGCATCTCGGAAGCCGGGATCTCGCGCACCAGTTCCAGCAGATCCCATTCGCTCGCCGGCGACTTCTTCATGCGGAACTGGTATTGCGCCTGCATCGCCTGGTGATCTTCCTTGCGGAAGTTCATCTTCCCCTTGGGCGTGTCGAACTCCATGCCCTCCATCGCGGCGATGAGCTTCTCGGAATCGGCCGAACCCGCCTTCTTGAGGCCCGCGATGATCGCGGTCGCGGTCACGAAGCCGCCGGCGGTGAACAGGTCCGGCGGCATGTTGAAGCGCTTCTGGTGCTCGGCGACGAGCCAGTCGTTCATCGGGTTCTTCGGGAAGCCGTAGTAGTAGAAGGTGCCGCCGCTCACATCGAGGCCCTTCCAGGGCTTGGTGTTCTCGAGATTCGCGCCGCCGATCGAGAGGAACTCGATGCCGTAGCGTCCCGGGTTCAGCTCCGAGATCTTGCGGATCGGGTTCGGCGCGCCCCAGATCACCACGAGGTACTTCTTGCCGGTCGCGCTCTTCATGCCGTCGAAGATGCGTTGCATCGGCGCGGTGAAGTCGGTGGTCGCGAGCGGAATGAACTCCTCGTGGATCACCTTGGCCTTGCTCTTCGTCGCGACCATCGCTTCCTTGAAGGCCTTCACGCCGTCGCGGCCGTACACGTAGTCCGGCGCGAGAAAGGCGATGTTGTCGCCGTCCTTCAGGCCAGCGGCGCTCGCCAGTGCATCCTGGAAGGAATTGCGGCTCGCGCGGAAGAGATAGCGGTTCCACGCGGCCCCGGTCAGCGAATCGGCGATGGCCGGCTCGACCATCAGCACCTTCTTGTATTCCTCGGCCACCGGCGCCATCGACAGCGCACCGCCCGACCACGAGGTGCCGATCGCGATGTCGGCCTTGTCGTCGGCCAGCGCCTCGGTGAGCATCGCCTTCGACAGCTCGGGCTTCATCTGGTCGTCCTTGACGATCACCTCGATCTTGCGACCCAGCACCGTCATGCTGCCCTGCGTGAGGTATTCCAGGCCGAGGCGCAGGCCGCGTTCGGTATCGCGCGCATAGGCTTCGGAAGGCCCGGTCTTGCTCGCGATCAGCGCGATCTTGATCGGCTTGTTGTCCTGCGCGGTCGCGGAGGACGCGGCGCACAGCAGCGCCACGGCGCCCGCGGCAGCGACGAACAGTTTCTTCAACAGCATCTTGTGTCTCCGGGTTGTGAAAGTGAAAGGAACGGCTTCGGGTTCAGCCCACGGCGCGCGAGCGTCCGCGCCAGTAGGGCTCGCGCAGCACGCGCTTGAGGATCTTTCCGCTGGGGTTGCGCGGCAGCTCGGCGACGAAGTCGACCGACTTCGGGCACTTGTAGTGCGCCAGGTTCTCGCGCATGAAGTCGATGATGTCGCGCGGCGTCACCACCGCGCCGGGCCGGGGCACCACGCAGGCCTTGACGGCCTCGCCCCAGGTCTCGTCCGGCACGCCGATGATGGCGCCATCCAGCACCGCCGGGTGGCGCATCAGCACGTTCTCGACCTCGGCCGGATAGATGTTCTCGCCGCCCGAGACGATCATGTCCTTGATGCGGTCGTTGATGAAGAGATAGCCGTTCTTCAGGTAGCCGCCGTCGCCCGAGCGGAACCATCCGCCGTTGGCATTGCGTCCCTCCGGGTACGCCGCCGCGGTGGCTTCCGGATTGCGCCAGTACTCCTTCAGGTTGCGATCGGACTCGATCCAGATCTCGCCGGTCTCGCCTTCGGGAAGGTCCTGCAGCGAGATCGGATCGACGATGCGCAGCCGCCCGCCGCCGATCGGCCGCCCCGCGGAGCGCAGCAGGTCGGCATCGCCGGAGCGATGGTCGTCCGGCATGAGGAAGGTGGCCGGCCCCGACACCTCGGTGAGCCCGTAGACCTGCAGGAACTTGCACCCGAAGGTCTCGAAGGCCTGCTTCAGCACCGTCTCGCTCACCGGCGATCCACCGTAGGCGATGACCTGCAGCGTGCGGTAGTCGCCCTTTCGCGCCTCGGGCGACTGCAGCATGAAAAGGATCATCGCCGGCACGATGAAGGTGTGGGTGATGCCGTGCTCGCCGATCGCCTTGATGTAGCCGGACGGGTCGAACTCCGAATAGGCCGAAGTCTGCCCGCCCGTGTAGAGCGTGAGCAGCAGCATCGTCATGCCCGCGACATGGAACACCGGCAACGGATTGCCGAGCACGTGGCGGTTGTCGAACTGCCATTCCTTCGACACCACGCGGGACGTGGAGATCAGGCCCGCGTGCGTCAGCACGATGCCCTTCGGCAGGCCGGTCGTGCCCGATGAATAGAGCTGGAGCGCGGCATCGGCCGGCCCGGCTTCGACCGGCGTGAAGCTGTCCGGCTGTTCCGCGTACCACCGTGCGAACGATGGAAGACCGTCCAGCGCCTGCTCCGTGCAGACCAGCGTCGTCACGCGCGGCAGGTCTGCCTCGCGCACCGTCGGCATGAATGCCTTGTCGGCCATCAGGAAAGGCGCTTCGCCGTTCTGCAGGATGTAGGCGATCTCCGGGCCCGACAGGCGCCAGTTGACCGGCATGCAGACCGCACCGACCTTGCAGGCCGCCAGCGTCAGCAGCAAGGTCGGCGTGTGGTGCTTCGTGAGCACCGCCACGCGGCTGCCCTGCCCCACGCCCATCGCCACGAGACCATTGGCGATGCGGTTGGTCAGTCGCTCCACATCGGCGAAGGTCAGCTTCTCATCGCCCGTTCGATAGGCGATCGCGTCGGGCCGGTCGCGCAGTTGTCGTCGCAGGCCATCGATCAGCGTGCGGTCTTCCATTGCATGTCTCCTCTTCTTCCTTGCTTCCGGTGAAGCGGCGCCGTCAGGCCACCTCGAACAGCGCTGCGGCGCCCATGCCGCCGCCGACGCACATCGTGGCCACCACGTACTTGACGCCGCGCCGCTTGCCTTCGATGAGCGCATGCCCGACGACGCGCGCGCCGGTCATGCCGTAGGGGTGGCCGATGGAGATGCCGCCGCCATTGACGTTGTATCTGTCGGGATCGATGCCGAGCTGGTCGCGGCAATACAGCACCTGGCAGGCGAAGGCTTCGTTGAGCTCCCAGAGGCCGATGTCGTCGACCTTGAGCCCGTGCTGCTTCAGCAGCTTGGGAATCGCGTAGACCGGGCCGATGCCCATTTCCTCCGGCGCGCAGCCAGCGACCGCCATGCCGCGGTAGAGGCCCAGCGGCGAGAGGCCGCGCTTCTCGGCGACCGCGCGGTCCATCACCACGCAGGCCGATGCGCCGTCCGAAAGCTGGCTCGCGTTGCCCGCCGTCACCACGCCGCCTTCGATCACCGGCTTGAGCGACGAGAGGCCTTCCAGCGTGGTATCGGGGCGATTGCCTTCGTCGCGGTCGAGCGTGATCTCCTTGTACGAGACCTCCTTCGTGTTCTTGTCGACCACGGCCATCGTGGTCCTGAACGGCACGATCTCCTGGCTGAAGCGCCCGGCCTCCTGCGCGGCGGCGGTGCGCTGCTGCGAGGCGAACGCATAGCGGTCCTGCGCCTCGCGCGAGATGCCGTACTTCTTGGCGACGAACTCGGCCGTCTGCAGCATCGGCATGTAGGCGTTGGCGGCATGCGCGATGACGTTCGGGTCCTTCTCCTTCGCGACCCAGCCCATGTAGGCATCCTGCACCGCGCTGATGTTCTCGTGGCCGCCGGCGATCACGATGTCCATGCCGTCGACGATCACCTGCTTGGCCGCGGTCGCGATCGCCATCAGGCCCGAGGCGCACTGCCGGTCCATGGTCTGGCCCGAGACGGTCGCGGGCAGCCCGGCCGCCAGCACCGCGTTGCGCGCGAGGTTCATGCCGGCGGTGCCGGCCGAGAGCACGCAGCCGATCACCGCGTCCTCGATCTCGGCGCCCTCGACGCCCGCGCGCTGCACCGCATGCGAGATCGCGTGCGCCAGCATCGTGGGCGACTTGGTGTGGTTGAGCGCGCCCTTGAAGGCACGGCCGATGCCCGTGCGGGCGGTGGAGACGATGACGGCTTCTTTCATGCGGGCTTCCGTTTGGATGGGTTCTGCGGGTTCAGGCCGGCGTCCAGTCGGACAGCCGCTTGTTCTGCGCTGCCAGCGACGCCAGCAGCGGCGAGACGGTCCAGTAGCCGAAGGCGTTGCCGCGCGCCTTCGCGTAGTGCGCGAGCCGCTCGGCGATTACCGGCAGGCCGATCGTGTCGGCCAGGTAGATCGGGCCGCCCTGGTGGTCGGGAAAGCCGTAGCCCGCCGTCCACACCATGTCGATGTCGCCGGGACGGTAGGCGATGCCTTCCTCCAGGATGCGGGCACCCTCGTTGATGAGCGGGTACATCAGCCGCTCGACGATCTCCTCTGCGCCGATGTCGCTGCGCTGCGCGATGCCGTGCTGCGCAGCCAGTTCCTTCGCGATGCGCGCGGTCTCCGGGTCGGCCACCGGCTTGCGGCCGTCGTAGCGGTAGTAGCCGGCACCGGTCTTCTGCCCGAAGCGGCCCAGCTCGAACATCCTGCGCACCACCGCGCGATAGCTGTCGTCGGGCGGCAGCCCGCCGGTCTTGCCGTATTCGATGACCGTCTTGGCGCCGACATCGATGCCCGCCATATCGAGCATGCGGCACGGGCCCATCGCCATGCCGAGCGCTTCGACCGCGCCGTCGATCTGCGCCGGGCTCGCCCCTTCCATCATCAAGAACTCGGCCTCGCGCATGTAGACCTCGGCCATGCGATTGCCGATGAAGCCATAGCAGACCCCCGACACCACCGCCACCTTGCGGATGGTGCGTGCGAGCTGCATCACGGTGGCGAGCACCTCGGGCGCGGTCTTCGCGCCGCGCACCACTTCGAGCAGGCGCATCACGTTCGCGGGGCTGAAGAAGTGCATGCCCACCACGTCGGCCGGGCGTCCTGTGGCCTCGGCCAGCACGTCGACATCGAGCGTGGAGGTGTTGGTCGCGATGATCGCGCCGGGCCTGCAGAGCGCACCGAGCCGCGCACAGACCTTCTTCTTGAGGTCCATGTTCTCGAACACCGCCTCGATCACCAGATCGCAGTCGGCGAGTGCGCCGTCGACGATGGCGCCGTGGATCAGGCCCATGCGCTGCTCCACCTGCTCCGTGGTCATGCGGCCCTTGGCGGCGGTCGCCTCGTAGTTGCGGCGGATGATGCCGAGGCCGCGGTCCAGCGCCTCCTGCGTGGTGTCGACCAGCGTGGTCGGAATGCCGGCGTTGGCGAAATTCATCGCGATGCCGCCGCCCATGGTGCCCGCGCCGAGGACGCCGACCGACCGCACCGGCCGAAGCTCGACATCCTTCGGCAGCCCCGGGATTCTGGCCGCCTGCCGCTCGGCGAAGAACAGGTGGCGCATCGCCTTCGATTCGGGCGAGGTGCGCAGTTGTTCGAAGAGCTTCGCTTCCTCGGCCTCCCCTTCGGCGAATGGACGCAGCGATGCCTGCACCGCCAGCACGATGGCGCGTGCGGAAGGATGGAAGGGCTTCGCGCGCCGGGCCTGCGCCAGCGCGCGATCGAAGAAGTCGGCCGGCACCGAATCGGCCGGCACGTTGCGCTCGCTGATGCGGCGCGGGCCTGCGCCGCGCGCCAGCAGTGCTTCGACGAAGGCGAGTCCGGCTTCGAGCGGCGACTCTTCGCGCAACTCATCCACCACGCCGGCCTTGGCCGCCGTCACCGCATCGACGGGGCGGCCGCTGGAGATCAGGTCCAACGCCATCTCGATTCCGACCACACGCGGCAGGCGTTGCGTGCCCAGCGATCCCGGCAGGATGCCCAGCTTCACCTCGGGAAAGCCGAATTGCGTCTTCGGATGCGCGACGCGCCAGTGGCAGGCCAGCGCCAGTTCCAGCCCGCCGCCGAGCACCGTGCCATGCAGCGACGCGACCACCGGACGGTCGAGCGATTCGAGCCGGTTCAGCATGCGGTTGAGCGGCCTGGCCGAGAAGTCCGGCAGGTCGAAGGCGGTGATGTCGCCACCCGCGACGAAGGTGCGGCCCTCGCCGTACAGGAGCAGCGCCTTGTAATCGCGGTCGGCTTCGAAGGCATCGACCGCTGCGATCAGTCCGTCCACCACGGCCGGCGACAGGGCATTGACCGGCGGGTTGTCGATGCAGAGCAGCGCGATGTCGCCATGGCGGTTCAGGGTCACGGTGGATGTCATGAATGCGCGGTCCAGCAACTGATGAATGAATGGCGGATGGCCCGGAGGCCTTGGATGTCACGTTAGCAAAGGGGTATTCAAATCTCTTGCGTCCAGACGCTGCGCCGACCGGGCTCAACCCGGGGTCGTCCCACCCGATGGACGCACCAGCAGCTTGATCTGCGTCGTGGGCCGGCGCAGGGCCTCGAAGGCCTCGGGCAGCGCGTCGAGGGCGACCACGTCGGTGACCATCGCTGACGGGTCGACCCGGCCCGCGTCGAGCAGGTCGAGCACCCGGCGCCATTCGGGCTTGGCATAGCCCATGACGAACTGCATGCTCAGTTCCTTGGCCATGGCGCGCTGCGGCACCAGCCGGTCTTCGGTGGCGCAGACGCCGACCACCACGATGCGCCCGCGCGGCGGCGCGAGATCGACGCACTGCTGGATCAGCCCGGCCGCGCCCACGCATTCGAAGATCACATCGGGCGGTCCGCCCGCATGGCGCGCGAAGGCCGGTCCGACCTCCTCGGCCTGCGGATCGATCAGCGCCGTCGCGCCGAAGGCCGCCGCCACCTCGCGGCGACCCGCGGCGCGCTCGCTCACCACCACGCGCGTCGCGCCGGCCTGCCGCGCGAAGGCCGTCACCGCCAGCCCGATCGGGCCGGCGCCGATCACGAGCACGCGGCTGCCCAGTTCCACGCGCCCCGCCTGCACCGCATGCAGGCCCACCGCCAAGGGTTCGATCATGGCGCCTTCGCGCTCGCCGACCGCGGCCGGCAGCCGGATCGCCTGCCCGGCCGGCACCTTGACGTATTCGGCCAGTGCGCCCGGCCGGTTCGGGCTGAACCCGGTCAGCCGGTTGTGCGGGCAGATCATGCCGAGGCCCTCACGACATTCGCGATAGCCCTCGTCGGTGCAGGAGCGGCAGGCGTTGTTGGGCAGTGCGGTCACCCGCTCGCCCGCCTTCCAGCCCGGCGCGCCGCTGTCGACCACCTCGCCCGCGAATTCGTGCCCGAGCACCGTGCCGTCCTTCACGACGAACAGCCCCGGATGCGTGGCGTGCAGATCGGAGCCGCACACGCCGCAGTAATGCACGCGCAGCACCAGTTCGCCGGGGCCCGCCTCGGGCGTCGGCATGTGCTCGATGGAGAGTGGGCGGCCCAGACCGCGGAAGACGGCAGCTTTCATCCGCGCAGGCTAGTGGCGATGCGCGCGGGAATCTTGCGTACAGGCGCTGAGTTTCAGCGGGCGGGTAGATCCCACCTGTTTGCCAATGCCGGTTACTTGGCCCGCATCCGCGCGCCCGGCAGCGCGCTGGACGGATCAGGCGCTCCTGAAGGCAATCCATGCGCTCCAGAAGAGACTGGAGAAGAATCGAAGCGGACCGTCGAAGCCTGCCGCGGCGAGCTTCGCCTCCACGGCTGCTTCAGAGGCCGGAGGGACGGCCCCCAGGCGAATCCTCGCAAGCTTCGCAGTGACCTCTTCCTCGCTCGCGCCCGCCATGCGCCAGCGTTGGGCCCAGGCCGCGAGGAACAACGGCTGCGATTCATAAGCGCTGCGATTGCATGCGACGACAAGTGGCGCGCCCGGCTGGAGGCGCTCGGCCAGTTCGCGCAGGACCTTGTCCTTCCCTTCGTCGCTGGGGATGTGGTGCAGGACCCCGATGAGGGTTGCCGCATCGAACTTGCGCGTCACGGGAAGCGATTCGACGGCTCCCTCGAATCGCTCGACGCGATCCGACAGTCCTGCGCCCTTCACGCGTTCCATCGCCTGTTCGAGCATCGGAACGGAAGGGTCCGCCGCAACGAAGGTCCACCGAGGCTCCAGCTTTCCCATGACCAGAAATTCCTGGCCAGTCCCGCCGGCGCCAGCGACCAGCACGTGCTTGGCTTCGGACCCGAGGGAAGCAGAAAGGAGGCATGCGGACAGTTCGTGGCAGGCATCGTAGCCGGCGAGTGCGATGCGGCTTTGCGTCTCGTACTCGGAAGCTCGCGAATGGTCGAATTTGGCGGTGGGTTCTGCGGTCGTCATGGGAAAGGCATTGTGTCCAGCGCCTGCGAGCAGCAAAAGCAGTGTTTCGAGAGCGTCCCCATCTGGAACCGAGAAGGGATCCGCTAGCATTTCGCATGGACATTGCATACGTCAGCGTTGAAGAAGCCGTCTCGCGTCCGGGACTGCGCATGGTCGTCGTCGGGAACGTCCCCAGTCCATGGTCGGAATCGGCCAAGGGAATCTTTCGATTGAAGGGCATTCAATGGGCGGCGGTGCGACTGTCGTACGACAGCAGGCTGCTCAAGGAATGGGCGGGCGAGCGAAGCGCGCCGGTCGCCATCTACAACGACGAACCGCCTCGCTCCGGATGGGCGGACATCCTTCAGCTCGCGGAACGACTGGCGCCGACCCCCGCCCTCCTGCCGCACGCCGACGAAGCGCGCGAGGCCGTGATGCAGTGGGGCCGCGACATCTGCGGCGAGCATGGCCTGGGGTGGACCCGTCGGCTTCACATGATTCATGCGGGTCTACAGGGCAACGGAGGATTCAAGCCGGAGGTAGCCGCCTATCTTGCGAAGAAGTACGGATACACCCCCGAAGCCGGCGCCCATGCGGATGCCCGCGTCGGGCAACTGCTGAAGATGCTCTCGGAGCGGCTGAAGGCGCAACGCGCGGCGGGCAGCGACTACCTTGTGGGCGACAGCGTGACCGCGGCCGACATCTACAGTGCGACGTTCATGGCGTTGCTGCGGCCCTTGCCGGAGAGCGTGTGCGCGATGGAGAACAGCACGCGCAGGGCCTTTGAATTGCGTGGTCCTCACAGCGACGACGCGCTGGACGATTCATTGTTGGCGCACCGCGCCATGATGTACGAGCGGCACCTGACGCTGCCGTTGTCGCTGTAGTTTCGCGTTGGCAATCGACGGCACACCTCCATGTCGCAATCTGTCTTCGTCTTCGGAACACTGAAAGAAGGTTTCCCCAACGCCGCGATCAACAAGGGCACGCGAGTGCCGGGCGACTTCATGACTGTCGAGCGCTATCCGCTGTACCTTGTCGGCGAGCGCTATTCACCTTGGCTCGTCGACGCTCCGGGAGAGGGCGAGCGGATTGTCGGCCAGGTGTTTGAAGTCGACGAGGCAACGTTGGCCGCGATGGACAAGCTGGAGCGCATCACGGAGCGGGACGGATACCGGCGCGTGATGCTCGAGGTCGAGGCGCCGAGGGATGTCCGACCAGAAACAATCTGGGTCCACGCGTACATCAAGCCTCGAGAGCAGTTCGCCGTGGCAGATGCCCGGCTTGGCCCTCTGAAGGAATACACGCACGAACACGCGGCGCTGTATCGCAGTCGCTAGGGCCAAGAGGCCGACGCAATCCTCCCTCGACGGCGCCCACGAATTCACCTACGCTGCGCATCAAGGGCCTGTCACCGCCGCACTTCGCTGCATGGCAGGCCCGTCTTCCTGTTCGAAAGGCACGCGCAATGAACCTCCAACTCACGGGCAAGCTGGCGCTGGTCAGCGGCAGCACGGCGGGCATCGGCTTCGCCATCGCGCAGGCGCTGGCAGCGGAGGGTGCACGCGTCATCGTCAATGGCCGTTCGCAGGACTCGGTGGATGCTGCGGTCGCTCAGATCCCCGCGGCGGAAGGCGGCGAAATCATCGGCTTCGCCGGCGACCTGAGCACGGCCGCTGCCGCGCAAGCCTTGGTGGCGCAGCACCCCGGCATCGAGATCCTGGTCAACAACCTCGGCATCTTCGAACCCAAGCCGTTCGAAGAGATTCCGGATGAGGACTGGACGCGCTTTTTCGATGTGAATGTCCTGAGCGGCGTCCGGCTGGCGCGTCTGGTATTGCCCGCGATGAGGCGCGCCAACTGGGGGCGCATCATCTTCATCTCGAGCGAGAGCGCGGTCCAGATTCCCGCGGAGATGATTCACTACGGCATGACGAAGACGGCGCAGTTGGCCGTCTCCCGCGGATTGGCGGAGGCCGTTGCCGGCACCGGGATCACCGTCAACAGCATCCTGCCGGGCCCGACCCGGTCGCGCGGCGTGGGCGATTTCGTCGAGGCGCTCGCCAAGGCCGATGGCAAGTCCTTCGATGCCTATGAGAAGGAGTTCTTCGACAAGGTGCGACCGACGTCCCTCATCAAGCGCTTCGAGTCTCCGGCGGAGATTGCCTCCATGGTGGCCTACGTTGCGAGCCCGCTTTCATCCGGGACGACAGGAGCAGCGCTTCGGGTCGACGGCGGCTGCACGAAAAGCGCGTTCTAGCTCCCACGCACGCATGCGCGTGCGCCGCAGCGGCTCGGCGCAAGACACGTCCGCCCGCCCCGCTTAGCCTGACCGCTGTTTGCAGACTGCGGAGCCTCCATGGAACTCAGGGACAAGGTCGTCGTCGTGACCGGCGGCGCGAGCGGCATCGGCGCCGCCATGGCGCGGCGCTTCATGCGCGAAGGTGCGCGCGCCGTCGTGGTTGCGGATCGTCATGCCGATGCGGCGGAAAGCGTGGCCCGCGAGATCGGCGGCCATGCGGCAACGGTCGATGTCTCCGACGAAGCACAGGTCCAGCGCCTGATCGACGACACCGAAGCGCGCCACGGCACCATCGACCTGTTCTGCTCCAACGCAGGCATCACCGCCCATGGCGGGCCCGAGCTGCCCGACGCCGACTGGCAGCGCGTGATGGACGTCAACCTGATGGCGCACGTGCGCGCCGCTCGCGCCCTGCTGCCGCGCATGCTGGCACGCGGCCGCGGCCACCTGCTGCAGACCGCCTCGGCCGCCGGGCTGCTGTCGCAGTTCGACGCGCCCTACGCAGTCAGCAAGCATGCGGCGGTCGCGTTCGCCGAATGGCTGTCGATCACCTACGGCGCGCGCGGCATCGGCGTGAGCTGCCTGTGCCCGGGCGGCGTCGAAACACCTCTACTGGAAGCGGAGACGCCGCAGCGCCGTGCGCTGATGGCCAGCGGCATCGTGAGCGCCGAGACCGTTGCCGAATGCGTGATCGACGGATTGCGCGAGGAGCGCTTCCTGATCCTGCCGCAGGACTTCATCCGCGAGCAGATGCAGCGCAAGGCCGCCGACACCGAGCGCTGGCTGCGCGGCATGCGCAAGCTGCACGCGGCCGCCGGCTGAGCGGCGCGGCGAGCGCTATTGGCCGCCGCGCCCGAGCGCGGTGCTCAGCATGATCTTGCCGGTCGCCTTGCGATCCGCGACCACGCGCAACGCCTCGGCCGCCCTTTCCAGCGGGTAGCGCGCAGTGATCGACGGCCGGATGCGCCCTTCGGCAAGCCAGCCCAGCAGTTCCTGCATCAGCATGTCGTAGCGCTTCGGCTCGGCCTGCGAGAAGCCGCCGTAGAACACGCCGACGATCGAGCAGCCCTTGAGCAGCGCGAGGTTGAGCGGCGGGCGCGGAATCTCGCCGGCGGTGAAGCCGATCACGAGGTAGCGGCCCTTCCACGCCATGCTGCGCAGCGCGGGTTCGGTGTAGGCGCCGCCGACCGGGTCGTAAACGACGTCTACGCCCTTTCCGCCGGTGAGCGCCTTGATTCGCTCGCGCAGATCCTCTGTGGCGTAGTTGATCGTCTCGTCGGCGCCGGATTGGCGGCACAGCGCCAGTTTCTCGTCGGTCGACGCCGCCGCGATCACGCGCGCGCCCATCAGCTTGCCCAGTTCGATCGCCGAGATGCCGGTGCCCCCGGCTGCGCCGAGCACCAGCAGTGTTTCGCCGGGCTGGATGTTCGCTCGCTCCTGGAGCGCGTAGTGGGAGGTGCCGTAGGTGATGACGAGCGCGGCCGCATCTTCCATCGCGATGCCGGCCGGCAGGCGCACCAGCTTGCGCGCATCGGTCACGACCTCTTCGGCGAAGCCGCCCCAGCCGCAGACCGCGATCACGCGATCGCCGGCGGCGTAGCCCTCGACACCCGGCCCCACCGACTTGATGGTGCCCGCCACCTCGCCGCCGGGCGAGAAAGGCAGCGCGGGCTTGAACTGGTACTTGTTCCCGATGATGAGCGTGTCGGGGAAATTCACCGCGCTCGCATGCACCGTCACCAGCACCTCGCCCTTGCCGGGCACGGGCGAATCGATCTCTTCGACCGTCAGGGTTTCGGGCGGGCCGTGGCGCCGGGCCAGCACTGCTTTCATGGCTTCTCTTCCTCGTGGGTGGGTTTCAGATCATCGAAATCGACATGCCACCATCCGCCGCGAGGCTCGCGCCCGTGACGAAAGCGCCAGCCGCCGAACTCAGGTAGAGCACCGCATAGCCGATCTCCTCGGGTCGGCCGAGGCGGCCGATGGGGGTCTTGCGGAGGATGCGCTCGCGCGCCTTCCCGTCGAAGGCTTCGGCGAGCCGCGTGTCGATCACGCCCGGCAGCACGGTGTTGGCCCGGATGCCGAACTCGCCGTATTCGAGCGCGAACACGCGGCTCATGCCGAGGAGTGCCGTCTTGAGGGTGCCGTACAGGCCCAGCATCTTTTCCGGATGCCAGGCCGACAGCGACGAGATGTTGACGATGCTGCCGCCGCCGCGCGGCTTCATCAGCTTCGTCGCCTCGACCGAGAGAAACCAGTAGCCGCGCAGGTTGACCTCGACCGTCTTCGTGAAGAGGCCCGGGTCGGTGTCGTCGATGGTGCGCCACGGGCTCAGTACCGCGTTGTTGACCAGGATGTCGAGACCGCCGTGCTTGCGGGCCAGATGGCGCGAGGTGGCCTCGATGTCCTCCATGCGGCCGATGTGGCAGGCGTGGCCTTCGGCGCTCAGGCCTTCGTCTCGCAACGCCTGCGCGACCTTCTCGCATTCGTCGGGCTTGCGGCTGCTGACCACCACATGCGCGCCGGCCTGCGCGAGCACGCGCGCGGTCGCGGCGCCGATGCCATGCGTCGAGCCGGTGACCAGGGCGACCTTGCCGCCGAGGTCGAAGGGATTCGGAAAGCTCATTCGTGGACTCCGGGGTTCAGTCGGCGCGATCGAGGATGTCGAGCCCCACGCGCGCGAACACATCCATGGTGTTGCCGAAGAACAGTGCGCTCTCGGCCACTGCAGTACCCAATGCCGCGCGACGGCGCAAACCGGCCGACATCGCGGCCTGCCTGAACATCGCGAAGGCCTTGAAGAAACGCATGTCGGTGGCCGTGTCCCATCCAGTTGCGCGGAAGTAGCGTTCGCGCAGTTCCGCCTGGGTCGGCAGGCCGTGCGCCGCGCGGTCCACGCCTGCGAGGCCGGGCAGCAGGTAGTCCGGCGGGAGGTCCTGCACCGCGAGGAACTGGCCGAGATCGGCGAGCGGATGCCCGAGCGTCGAGAGCTCCCAGTCGAGCACCGCGATCACGCGATCGACATCCGGCGCGAACATCAGGTTGTCGATGCGCGAGTCGCCGTGCAGCAGCACCGTGGGATGCGCCTCGTGCGGCATCGCCGATTCGAGCGCAGCGATCAGCCCGTCCATCGCGGCATCGCCCTCGGGCATCGCGGTGCGGTACTGCTGCGTCCAGCGGTGGAACTGGCGCTCGAAGTAGTTGCCTTCGCGCCCGAAGTCGCGCAGGCCGAGCGCATCGATGTCGGTGCGGTGGATGGTCGCGAGCGTGTCGATCGCGGCTTCGTAGACGGCTCGCCGCCTCTCGATCGGCACCTCGCCGAGCGCCACGTGGCGATGCACCACGCCCGGCAGGAAATCCATCAGGTAGAACTGCACGCCGACCACCGACAGGTCGTTGCACAGCACATGCATCCTGGGCACCGGGACCGTGCTTGCGCCGAGCGTGCGCAGGATGCGGTATTCGCGGTCGAGCGCGTGCGCGGATTTCAGCAACTGGCCGGCCGGCTGCGTGCGCAGGATGTAGCGGCCGCTTGCGGCGTCGAGCTTCCAGATCGGGTTGGAATTGCCGCCCACCAACCGCTCGGCACCGCGCAGACCCCGAAAGCCCGTCACCTGTTCTTCGAGCCACGCACCGAGCCGGACCAGGTCCAGCGGCGGCGTGCTGACCACCCTCGACGCCGCCTGTGCCTCTTCCACGCTCACGCCACCACCGGCGCCTTGCCGTGCTGCCTGAGCATCTGCTTGCCGAGCGCCGAGAGATGCACCTGATCCGGCCCGTCGCCGATGCGGATGAAGCGCGCATAGACGTAGGCGCGCGGCAGGAAGGTGTCCTGCGACACGCCCGCGCCGCCGAAGACCTGGATCGCGCGGTCGATCACGCGCGCCGCCATCGTGGGCACGACGATCTTGGCCGCCGCGATCAGGTCGCGCGCGGCCTTGTTGCCTTCGCGGTCCATCTTGTCGGCCGCGCGCAGCGTGAGCAGCCGGGCCTGTTCGATCTCGCAATACGAATGCGCGATGTCCTCGCGCACCGAGCCCTGCTCGCCCAGCTTGCGGCCGAAGGCCAAGCGTGATTCGGCGCGCCGGCACATGAGTTCGAGCGCGCGCTGCGCACAGCCGATCAGCCGCATGCAGTGGTGGATGCGCCCCGGCCCGAGCCTGCCCTGCGCGATCTCGAAGCCGCGGCCTTCGCCGAGCAGGATGTTGCCCGCCGGCACGCGCACGTCGTCGTACACGATCTCGGGGTGGCCGACCGGCGCGTCGTCGTAGCCGAAGGTCGTCAGGTCGCGCACGATGCGCACGCCGGGCGTGTCCTTGGGCACGAGGATCATCGACTGCTGCTTGTGCAGATCCGGATCGTCGGGCGCGGTCTTGCCCATTACGATCAACAGCCTGCATTCGTCGTTGAGCGCGCCGGAGGTGAACCACTTGCGCCCGTTGATCACGTAGTCGTCGCCGTCGCGCCGGATCTCGCACTGGATGTTGGTGGCATCGCTCGATGCCACCGCCGGCTCCGTCATCGAGAAGGCCGAGCGGATGGTGCCGGCCAGCAGAGGCTCCAGCCACCGCGCCTTCTGCGCGTCGTTGCCGTAGTGGGCCAGCAGTTCCATGTTGCCGGTGTCGGGCGCCGAACAGTTGAAGACCTCGGGCGCCCAGAGCACGCGACCCATGATCTCCTTGACCGGTGCGTATTCGAGGTTCGTCAATCCACTTCCGTGTGGGCCCGACAGGAACAGGTTCCACAGCCCTTGCGCCTTCGCGCGCGCCTTCAGCGACTGCAGCACCTCCGGCGTGCGATAGGGATGGCCGCTCTTGTGCGGCTCCTCGTAGTAGACGTTCTCGACCGGGTAGACATGCCGGTCCATGAAGTCGGCGACGCGCGCCTGCAGCTCCTGCGAGCGCGCGGAATGCGTGAAATCCATCGTCTTCCTCTCGTGGGGGATTCAGGCCCGGTTCTGCTCGCGCAGCCGCGCCTTGAGCACCTTGCCGGTCGGGTTGCGCGGCAGCGCCTCGACGATGCGCAGCTCGCGCGGCAGCTTGTAGCGGGCGAGCCGCGTCTCGGCGAAGGCCTGCAGCGCTTCGAGCGTGAGGCTCTTGCCCGCCTTGGGCGCCACCACCGCGACCACGCGCTCGCCCCACCGCTCGTCGGGCGCACCGATCACCGCGACTTCGGCGATGTCCGGATGGTCGTAGAGCACGCTCTCGACCTCGGCCGGATAGATGTTCTCGCCGCCGCTGATCACCATGTCCTTGAGGCGGTCGCAGATGTAGAGGAAGCCTTCGGCATCGCGATAGCCCACGTCGCCGCTGCGGAACCAGCCGTCGCGCGTGAAGGTCGCCGCGGTCGCCTGCGGCTGGTTCCAGTAGCCGGCCATCACGTTGGCGCCGCGCACGCACACCTCGCCGGCCGTGCCGGGTTCGGTGATGGCCTCGCCGGTGGCGTCGATGATCCTGATCTCGGTGAGCAGCGGGGGCGTGCCGCACGAGCCGAGCTTGTCGGTGGCGCGGTCCGGGTTCAGGAAGGTGATCATCGAGGCGGTCTCGGTCATGCCGTAGCCCTGGTGCACCGGCACGCCACGCGCGGCATACAGGCGCAGCAGCGGCTCCGGCATCGGCGCGCCGCCCACGGCGACGAGGCGCAGCGAGCTCAGGTCGGCCTGAGCGAAATCCGGATGCTGGCTGATGAAGAGCAGCATCGCCGGCACGCCGAAAGTCACGGTCACGCGGTGCTCGGCCACCGCCTGCATCACGGCCGCGACCTCGAAGCCGCGCTGAAGCACCAGGTGCCCGCCGGCCATGAGGGTCGAAAGGCTTCCGCACAGCAAGCCTCCGACATGGAACATCGGAGCGAAGTTGAGCGTCACGTCGGTCGAGACCATGTCCCACAGCAGCATCTCGTTGAGGTTGTTCGCCCAGAAGTTGCCGTGGGTGAGCATCGCGCCCTTGGGGTGGCCGGTGGTGCCCGAGGTGTACATGATCACCGCCACGTCGTCGGCCGAGGCCGGCACCGCGGGCGGTGCGGCGAGGGGCTGCGCCATCAGTGCATCGGCCGCTTCCCAGCCCGCCGAGCCGCCGCCGCGATGGATGAAGCGCGCGCAGGCGAGCTTGTCGCGCACGCTGTCGATCACCGCGATGTGCTCTTCGCCCGTGACCAGCGTGTGGATGCCGGCATCGCCGACCACGTAGGCGAGTTCGGGCCCGCTCAGGCGGAAGTTCAGCGGCACGAAGATCGCGCCCAGGCGCGACGCGGCGAACATCGCGACCACGAACATCGGATCGTTGAAGCCCAGGTAGCCGACGCGGTCGCCGCTCGTCACGCCGCCCTCGGCGAGCACCGCCGACATGCGTTCGATGCGCTGCTGCAATTCGGCGTAGCTCCACCGCGTGCCGTCGCAGCTCAATGCGGGCTGGCGCGGCACGCGTGCCGCGCGGCGCGACAGCCATTCGTGAAGGCCGACCGCGTGCGCGCCGCGCGCGGTCGGATCGGTGTTCAACGGCCGGTCCATGTCGGTTTGCGCTTTTCGTTGAAGGAAGCGAGGCCCTCCCTGGCGTCCTCGGTCATGGCCAGCAGGGCGATCTGGCTCTCGGTGTAGGCGATGCCTTCGTCGAAGGACATCGCTTCCAGCGCACGCATCGCGTACTTGCCGCGCCGGATGGCGGTGGGCGACTTGCCGGCCAGGCGGTCGACGAGCCATTGCGTCTTGTCGTCCAGCTCGGCGGTCGGCACCACGTAGTTGAGCAGCCCGCCCTCCTTCGCTTCGGCCGCGCTGAAGGGCTCGCCACTCAGGCACCACTCGCGCACCGTGCGCCGCGGCGCGATGCGCTGCAGCAGGCTCAGCACCTGCATCGGGAAGAGGCCGATCTTGACTTCGGGCAGGCCGAACTGCGCGTGGTCGGCCGCGACCGCGAGGTCGGTCATGCACAGCAGGCCGATGCCGCCCGCCATGCACACGCCGTTGATGCGCGCGATGGTCGGCAAGGTCGCGTTCTGCGCTTCGCGCAGCATGTCGGCGTAGTCGATGTTGGGGCGCGACAGGTCGAAGGCGAATCCCGCCCCCGGCTGGAGGTCGCCGCCGGCGCAGAAGGCCTTGTCGCCCGCGGCGGTGAGCACGATCACGCGCACCTCGGGGTCGGCATGCGCACGGCGCAAGCCTTCGCGGATGCCGGCGATCACGTCCTTGTTGATCGCGTTGCGCTTGTCGGGCCGGTTGATCGTGATCCAGAAGGCGCGGTCGCGCTTGTCGAGCAACACCGCGTCGTTCATCGCTTCGCTCGTCACTTGGCACCTCCGTCTTCCGCGATCGCTTCGATCTCGGCCACGACGCGGCTCGCCGCGACCTGTTCGCCGGTCGCGACATGCACGGCGGTCAGCTTGCCGCGGAGCGGCGCGGTGTGGACATGCTCCATCTTCATCGCCTCCAGCGTCACGATCGGCTGCCCGGCCTGCACGATCTGTCCGACATCGGCGAGCACCGCGACCACGCGGCCGTTCATGGAGGCGCGCAGCTTGCCGTCGCCGCCGCTCTCACCCTGCCGCGCGGAAGCGGCGCGTGTCTTGTCCTCGACGCGCAGCGAGAGCCCGCGGTATTGCATCAGCAGCGTGGCGCCATCGCGATGCCAGGCGGCGGCTTCCAGCACGCCGTCGCAGACGAATCGCGCGCTGTCGTCCGTGAGCGCGGCGATCTCGATGACGAAGGTCCCGCCGCCCTGCGTCACGTCGAAATGCCGGTGACTGCCCAGCACGAGGCTTGCGTTGTGCGTCGCACCACCGATGTCGAAGCGCAGCGAGATCGGCAGCTTGTGCGGCATGCGCCGGCCCGGCGGCGCGTGCCGGCGGCCATTCGCGGTTTCGTGCAGGAGCACCGCCGCCAGCGCAGCGGCCCTTTCGCGGGTGGCGGGATCCGTCGCGAGCAGCGCATCCTGGTGCTGCCCGATGAATGCCGTGGAGGCTCCGCCGGCTGCAAACACAGGGTGCAGCAGGCAGCTGCGCAGGAAGGCCTGGTTCGTGGTCACGCCGAGCGCCACGGCATCTTCGAGGCCGGAGGCCAGCTTGCGGCGCGCCTCGTCGCGCGTGCGGCCGTGGCTGATGAGCTTCGCGATCATCGAGTCGTAGAACGGCGGCACCTCGCTGCCGGAGCGCAGCGCATCCTCCACGCGCAGCTGCGCGGGCATCTTCCAGAGCGCCACGGTGCCACTCTGCGGCATGAAGCCCTTGTCCGCGTCCTCGGCGCACAGGCGCACCTCGATCGCATGGCCCGAGAAGCGGACATCCTCCTGCGCCAGCGGCAAGGGATCGCCGGCCGCGACTCGCAATTGCAGCTCCACGAGATCAAGCCCGGTGATCGCCTCGGTGACCGGGTGCTCCACCTGCAGCCGCGTGTTCATCTCCATGAAGTAGAAGTTGCCCTCGCGATCGAGCAGGAATTCGAGCGTGCCCGCGCCCTCGTAGCGGATCGCCTTGACGGCGGCCACCGCGGTCGCGCCCATGCGGGCGCGCAGCTCGGCATCGACCGCAGGCGAAGGCGCTTCCTCGACCACCTTCTGGTGCCGCCGCTGCACCGAGCAGTCGCGCTCGCCCAGGTGGATCGCGTTGCCGTAGCGGTCCGCGAAGACCTGGATCTCGATGTGGCGCGGTTCCACGATCGCGCGTTCGAGGATCACCTCCGGGTCGCCGAAGGCGCTCTGGGCCTCGGAGCGCGCGCTGCGCAGCAGGTCCGGAAACTCCTTCGCCGATGGCACGAGCCGCATGCCGCGCCCGCCGCCGCCGGCCGTGGCCTTGATCATCACCGGGAAGCCGATGCGCGAGGCCTCCTGCGCGAGCCGTTCCTCGTTCTGGTCCTCGCCCTGGTAGCCCGGAATGCAGGGCACGCCCGCCGCCTGCATCAGCGACTTGGCGCCCGCCTTGTTGCCCATGGCGACGATGGCCTCGGCCGAGGGCCCGATGAAGACGAGCCCTGCGTCCTTGCAGGCCTCTGCGAAGTCCTCGTTCTCGGCCAGGAAGCCGTAGCCCGGGTGCACCGCATCGGCGCCGGTGAGCTTCGCCGCCTCGATGATGGCCGGGATGCGCAGGTACGACTGCGCCGGCAGCGGCTCGCCGATGCAGACGGCCTGGTCCGCTTCCTGCACATGGCGCGCGCCGGCATCGGCGGTGGAATACACGGCCACCGTGCGGTAGCCGAGCGCCCGTGCGCTGCGGATCACGCGCAGGGCGATCTCGCCGCGGTTGGCGATCAGGATCTTGTGGAAGGGCGTCGCGTGTCGTGTGGGGACGGTCATGAATCGGGTCCGTGTGAATGTCGTTGCGCCGGTCACTGCGGCTTCGGAAAAGTGCCCATGAACTTGCAGAGGATCTGCAGCATCACTTCGTCGGCGCCACCGCCGATGGAGGTCAGGCGGCCGTCGCGGAAGATGCGGGAGATCGGGCTCTCGTCCATGAAGCCCATGCCGCCCCAGAACTGCAGGCAGCCATCGGCCACCTCGCGGATCACGCGGCCGGCCTTGAGCTTGGCCATGGTCGCGGTGCGCGTGGCGTCCTGCCCTGCGCTCACTTCCGCCACGCCCTGCCAGCAGAGCGCACGCAGGCTGGCGACTTCGGTCTGCAGCTCCGCGAGCTTGTAGTGCACCCACTGGTTGTCGAGAATCGAACGGCCGAAGGCCCGGCGCTCGCGCGTGTAGTCGATGGTGGCGTCGATGGCACGCTGCGCCATGCCGGCGTTGTTGAGCGCACCCCAGAGGCGCTCGACCTGGAACTGCTCCATCTGGTAGATGAAGCCCATGCCCTCTTCGCCAACGCGATGGCGCTGCGGCACCCGCACGCCGTCGAAGTGGATCTGCGCGGTGTCCGAGGCATGCATGCCCATCTTCTTCAGCTTGCGCGCGACGCTCACGCCGCGTGTCTTCATCGGCACCACGATGAGCGACTTGTTCTTGTGCGCGGCGCCGGTGGATGTGTTGGCGAGCACGCAGCAGAAATCGGCCTGCGTGCCGTTGGTGGTCCACATCTTGCCGCCGTCGATGACGTAGTCGCCGCCGTCCTTGCGCGCGGTGGTTTTGATCGAAGCGACGTCGGAGCCGCTGCCCACTTCCGAGACGCCGAGGCAGGCGACGTACTCGCCCGTGATCGCCGGCGCGAGGAATTCGTCGCGCAGCTCGCGGCTGCCATGGTGCGCGAGCGCCGGCGTCGCCATGTCGGTCTGCACGCCGATGGCCATCGGCACGCCGCCGCAATGAATGCGCGCGAGCGTCTCGGCCATCACGGCGCCGTAGGAGTAATCGAGACCGGAGCCACCGTTCTCCACCGGCTTGGTCAGGCCCAGGAACCCGAGCTGGCCCATGGCACCGAAGACCTCGTGCGCCGGGAAGATCTCGTCGCGCTCCCAGGCATCGACGTGCGGGTTGATCTCCTTGTCGATGAATCGGGCGAGCGTGTCGCGCAGCGCCTCGTGCTCGGGCGTGAGCTGCATGAAGGGAACTTCCATGGCGCGTGCTCAGGGCCGGGCGACCGAGAACTGCATCTTCTGCGGCTGGCGCAGCTCCGCGTCGCGGCAGATCGACAGGACCTTGGCGAGCACCGCCCGCGTGTCGCGCGGATCGATCACGCCGTCGTCGAGCACATGCGCGCTGGTCGTGAAGACACTCATCTGGCTGTCGAAGCGGTCGATGATGCGGCGCTCCATCTCCTGCAGCTTCTCGCGATCGACCTCGCCGCCCTTGCGCTTCATCGCGGCTTCGGTCACGTTGACCATGGTCTGTGCCGCCTGCTCGCCGCCCATGACCGCCGTCTTGGCGTTCGGCCACGAGAAGCAGAAGCGCGGATGGAAGCCGCGGCCGCACATGCCGTAGTTGCCGGCGCCGAACGAGGCGCCGCAGTAGATGGTGATCTGCGGCACGGTGGCGTTGGTCACCGCCTGGATCATCTTCGAGCCGTGCTTGATGATGCCTCCCTCCTCGTAGGCCTTGCCCACCATGAAGCCGGTGGTGTTGTTGAGGTAGAGGATCGGCGTCTTCGCCTGGCAGCAGGCCTGGATGAAGTGCGTGGCCTTGGTGGCGCCGGCCGGATCGATCGGGCCGTTGTTGGTGATGATGCCCAGCGGCAGGCCTTCGATCTTGATGTGGCCGCAGACGGTGGCGCTGCCGTAGTTTTCGCCGAACTCGAGGAACTCCGAGTCGTCGGCGATGCGCGCGATCACCTGCTTCATGTCGACCGGTCGCTTGTGGTCCATCGGCATGATGCCCAGAAGCTCCTCCGCGTCGTAGCGCGGCGGCTTGAAGCGGCGCGACGGCTCCTGCGGCATGTCGCGGTTCCAGTCGATGTGGGCGAGGATCTCGCGCGCGATGCGGATCGCATCGCGGTCGTCTTCGGCCAGGTAGTCGCCGAGGCCCGAGATGGCGGTGTGCATCACGGCGCCGCCGAGTTCTTCCTCCGTCGCGATCTCGCCCGTGGCGGCCTTCAGCAGCGGCGGCCCGGCCAGGAAGGCGCGCGAGCGGCCGCGCACCATCACGATGTGGTCCGACAGGCCCGTCTGGTAGGCACCGCCGGCCGTCGAGGAGCCGTGCGTGACGGTGATCACCGGCAGCCCCGCGGCCGACATGCGCGCCAGGTTGCGGAACAGGTTGCCGCCGGTCACGAACTCCTCGACCTTGTAGGTCATGAGGTTGGCGCCGGCGCTTTCCACGAGCTGCACGTAGGGCAGCTTGTTCTCCAGCGCCAGTTCCTGCATCCGCATCTGCTTCGGAATGCCCATGGGCTGCAGCGCGCCGGCATCGATGCCCGAGTCGGAGGCGTTGACCATCACGCGCACGCCCGACACCCACCCGATGCCGCCGATCACGCCGCCGCCCGGCACGCTCTTCTCCATGTCGGGGTTGTCGAGGCCGAGGCCCGCAAGAGATGAAATCTCCAGGAACGGCGTGCCCGGATCGAGCAGCAGCGACAGGCGCTCGCGCGGAAGCAGCTGGCCCCGCTTCTCGAATCGTTCGCGCGACTTGGCCGACGTATTGACGGTGCGCTGTTCGTAGCGGTGCACGCGCTCGATGAGCGCCAGCATGCCTTCGCGGTTGGCCTTGAAGGCTTCACCGCCAGGGGAGATGGTCGATTCGATGGTTGCCATGTTCTTGCGATGTGTGTGTTGCAGGAACTTTAGGCAGCGGGTCGTGCAAGGTCTTGCGCGAACTGGCTGATGTGGTGCTGCTCAGACGCGCAGGCGGACCCGCAGCTTGGGAATGAGCGCTGCAGGCCCATAGGACCGCTTGCTGCGCCGGAAACCCGCGAGCCCCATGTCCTGCTCGAAGTTGAGCCAGTCCACCGCCCGTGCGAAGTGCCGGCAGAAGTGCTGGAACATGTAGGGATAGATGCCGATGTGCGTGTCCAGGCCCTTGGCGAAGCGCATCGCGTAGACGCCGGGCTGAAGCGCCTGCGCGAGTACGAAGCCCACCGGCAGGCCCTCCGCGAAGTGCACGAAGCCTTCGAGGCCGAAGCGCGCGGCGTGGGCGATCGCCTCGATGCAGGCCTGCTCGTCGGCTTCTCCGGCCGACTTGCCCTTGTGCTTCATCCAGCCTTGCAGCACCTCCCGCGCCGCCGCGGATTGCGAGTCGTCGAAGGGCTTCGCGATCAGGCGATGCGTCTGCACCAGTTGCCGGATCTGGCTGCGCTTGTGCGCCAGTGCGCGGCCCGGGTAGTCCGTGAACTGCCGGGCGGTGTAGAGGTAGTCGGCATCGTCCGGCGAATCGGTCTGGTTGAAGAGACCCGGCGGCAGCCGCTCCGTCTCGCGCCTTGCGAGCGGGTAGAGACAGTCGTGTCCCTCAAGCAGCGCGCGGAGCACATCGACCGGCGCATCGGCCGGCGAGAACAGGGGCATCAGATGCCGCACGCCGTCGTAGGTCCGGCCCGAGATGCACGGCCACTCGCCCGGCAGGTAGCGGTAGTCGTGCGCCTGGCGGAAGAGATAGAGATTCGAGAAGGTGCGCTCCGAGAGGCACTGCTCGGCGCTGCCTTCGCGCAGGCGCGCGAGCGCCGCCTCGATCGGCCCCTGCATATCGAGCGCCAGCGGCAGGCTCGTCACAGGACGAGCCTCCGCGCTGCGCACTTCGTGCACGCGCCTTCGGGCCGCCGGGCGGCGTTCATGCGCCGGCGTAGACGACCTTGCGCACGCCGGGTGCCGGCGGATCGGCCGGCGGGCCGGCGAAGCACTGCGCGATCGACAGCCATTGCGTCGCGCTGCCGTCGGTGCATCGCAGGTCCGTATCGGCGAGATGGCGCCGCTGCGTGACGACGAGGCAGAAATCGAGCGCCCTGCCGCGCACCGATTCGCCCGACGCCGGATCGCCCCAGCGCCAGGTGTCGCCATCCGGCGCCTCCAGTTCGATGAACGGCACGGCCTCCGGAACCGCCAGCCTGCGATTGACGAAGGTCCAGCCGAAGGTCGTGACGCCGATGTGCGCGATGTGCCGCAGGCGCGCAGTCAGCGGGCGGGCTCGGCGCACCACGTCCCACACGTCCTGGCCGTGCGCCCAGGTCTCCATGAGGCGCGCGGTGGCGAACGAGCGCGCGCTCATCGTCGGGCCGTACCACGGCAGTCGCGCCTTGGGGTCGAGCGCCGCGAGCACGTCGACGAGCCGCATCGCGATCGGCTCCCAGTGCGCGAGCAGTGCCGCCCCATCGAGGTGGCCGTACTTCTCGCGCGCGATGGCGCTGATCTCCTTGCCGGTTTCCAGCACGGCGTTCAGCGCCGCGGTGTCGCGGCCGAAGGCCTCGGCGTCGGTCGCAGCCAGCAATGCGGTCTCGTCGAAGAAGCAGAGATGGGCGATCTCGTCCCACGGCGTCCACTCGTAGAACTTGCTGCGCAGCCGCCACTGGGCCGGCGTGAGCGTTCGGCAGAGATCGGCGAGTTCGCGGTACTCGGCGCGCAGGTCGTCGGCTGTGTCTTTCATCGAGCTTGCCTTTTCCCTTTTCTCTTCAAAGGCCCAGCTGCCGCGCGGCGAGGTCCTTCATGATTTCCTCGGAGCCCCCGCCGATCATCATGACCTTGACTTCGCGGTAGATGCGTTCGGTGCGCGTGCCGCGCATGAAGCCCATGCCGCCGAGCAACTGCACGGCCTGGTCGGCGCAGAACTGCATCGCCTGCGTGGCCTGCACCTTGGCCAGGCAGATGCGCGCGACCAGCTTGGCCGGATCGGCCAGCTTGTGCTCCACGCGGTAGGCCAGGTCGTAGACCAGTGTGCGCGCGGCATCGATGCGCAGCGTCATGTCCATGAGCTTGTGGCGCACCACCTGCCGCTCGGCGAGCGGAACGCCGAAGGTCGTGCGCTGGCGGGCCCAGTCGACGGCCTCTTCGAGGCACACCTCGGCGAAGCTGCAGGCCAGTGCGGACATGAACAGGCGCTCGGTGTTGAAGTTGTTCATGAAGGTCTTGAAGCCCTTGTTCTCGACCCCCACGAGGTTGGCCGCCGGCACGCGGCAGTCGTTGAAGCGCAGGTGCGCGGTGTCGGAACTCCACCACCCCATCTTCTTGAGCGGCGTGCGCGAAAGCCCCGGCGTGTCGCCGTCGATCACCAGCACCGAGATGCCGCCCGCGCCCTTGTTGGCCGGATCGGTGCGCACGGCGGTCGTGATGAAGTCCGCGCGCATGCCGGAGGTGATGAAGGTCTTCTCGCCGTTCACCACGTAGTGGTCGCCGTCGCGGACCGCGGTGGTCTTCAGCGCCGCGACATCGGAGCCGCCCGAGGGCTCGGTCACCGCCAGCGCCGAAATCTTCTTGCCGGCCAGCACCGGCGGGATGATTCGCTGCTTGAGCTCGTCGCTGCCCGCATGCAGGATGGGCGGCAGGCCGATGCTGTGCGAATTGAGCGAGGCTTGCACCCCGCCGCAGCCGCTGCGCGCGAATTCCTCGGCGACCACGATCTGATAGAACACATCCGCGGGCGTGCCGCCGTAGGCCTCCGGGTAGCCGAGCCCCTGCACGCCCAGTTCGGCGGCCCGCTCGTACAGCGCGCGCGGAAAGGTCTCCGCCTCGTCCCATTCGGTCACGTAGGGCGTGATCTCGCGCGAGACGAACTCGCGCAGGCTGCTGCGGAACTGCTCGTGCTCGGGTGTGAAATAGATCGGCAGCGGCGGCGCGTCCAGGAATTCCATGGTGTCTCCTTCTGGCCGGGAAGGCTATCCGCAGCCCGGCGCACCGTCTTGCGCGGACTGGCTGCGCGCCGGCGGCCTGGAGCGCGCAGCGAGTTGGCACAAGCATTCCGCATACCCGGTCGATAAGCTCGGGCGCATCCACCAGAACGGAGAGCGCAGAGCCATGAGTGAATCCCGCAGCAAAGAGAAGGTCGTTCGCATCGGAGGCGCCTCGGGCTTCTGGGGCGACAGCATGGTGGCCGCGCCGCAGCTGGTGCAGCGCGGAGACATCGACTACCTCGTCTTCGACTACCTGGCCGAAACGACCATGGCGATCCTCGCGTCGGCGCGCGCCAAGAAGCCCGAGATGGGCTATGCGACCGACTTCGTGGACATCGCGATGAAGTCGGTCCTCGCCGAGGTCAGCAAGCGCGGCATCAAGGTGATCAGCAACGCGGGCGGCATCAACCCGCAGGGGTGCGCCAACGCATTGCGGGCGCTGGCGCAGGCAGAAGGCATCGAGCTTCGCGTTGCGGTGGTCGAAGGCGACGACGTCACCGCACAGATGCCTGCGCTGCGCGATCGCGGCGTCACCGACATGTTCACCGGCGAGCCCTTGCCCGAGAAGGTCCTGAGCGCCAACGCCTACCTCGGCGCCTTGCCGATCGCGGCGGCGCTGGACGCGGGGGCCGAGGTGGTCATCACCGGCCGCTGCGTGGACAGCGCCGTCACGCTGGGCGCCCTCATGCACGAGTTTGGCTGGAAACCCGGCGACCACGACCTGCTGGCCTCCGGCAGCCTGGCCGGCCACATCATCGAATGCGGCTGCCAGGCGACGGGCGGGCTGCACACCGACTGGGAGGACATCCCGGACTGGGCGCACATCGGCTATCCGGTCGTCGAATGCCACGCCGACGGGAGCTTCGTGGTGACCAAGCCGCCGGGCACCGGCGGCAAGGTGATCCGCGCCGGCGTTGCGGAGCAGTTGCTCTACGAGATCGGCGACCCCGGCGCCTACTTCCTGCCCGACGTCACCTGCGACTTCCGCGAGGTGGTGATCGAACAGCAGGGCGTGGATCGCGTGCGCGTCAGTCCCGCCAAGGGGCGGGCGCCCCTGCCCACCTACAAGGTCTCGGCGACGCAGCTCGACGGCTTCCGCAGTGCCGGAAGCATGGTCATGGTGGGGATCGACGCGGAGAAGAAGGCGCGGCGCACGGCCGAGGCGATCATCGAGCGCACCAGCGAGATCCTGCGCGAGAGCGGCCAGCCGCCTTTCACCTCGACCTACATCGAAGTCATCGGCCCCGAATCGCTGTATGGACCCCATGCCCGCACGCGGGCCGTGCGCGAGGTCATGATGCGCGTGGTGGCCAACCATCCGCAGAAGGCGGCACTGGCCATGTTCGCGCGCGAGATCGCGCCCTCCGGGACCTCATGGGCGCCCGGAACGACCAGCCCCGGCGGCGGCCGTCCGGCGGTGTCTCCGCTGATCAAGCCATTTGCCTTTCCGCTCGACAAGGGCGCATTGCCCGTGTCGTATGTCCTCGATGGGGAGCGGCATGCCGTGGATGTGCCCAAGGGCTCGGGCGTTGCGGCGAACGACGACCGCGCACCCCTGCCGCCCGCCTGGGCTGAATCGGGCGAAGACCAGGAAGAGGTGCGGCTCATCGAACTGGCCTGGGCGCGCAGCGGCGACAAGGGCAATCTCTCGAACATCGGCCTGGTGGCGCGCAGGGCCGAATGGCTGCCGCTGCTCTGGAGCCGGGTGACGCCCGAACGCGTGCGCGCGTATTTCGCGCACCTCGTCCATGGGGAGGTGGAACGCTTCTACCTGCCGGGCACGGCCTCGATGAACCTGCTGCTCCACGAAGCGCTCGACGGCGGAGGTCCCTCCTCCATGCGCATGGATCCACTGGGCAAAGGCATGGGACAGATGCTGCTGGACATGACCGTACCGGTGCCACGCCGCGTTGCGGCTGAGCTGCGCGGGATGTCCTGACCCGATGCTGGACACGGCAGGTGCCTATCCAAGCGAGCCGTTGCCTACATCCATTCGGCCCTCCGGCCGATCAACCTGTCGTGTGGTCGAGCGATGCTGATTACCCGAACCGATGACACGAGAGACGCCATGCAAAGCCAATCATCCAACCTGCCGGGCAGGACTGCCGACGACCCGCAAGACACCAGCGGCTCCGACGCCACGCGGAGCACACCTCATGAGCCGGGGGAGGACAACCCCACCGGCGCATCGATGCGCAGGGCCCTGGACGACGCCGACGAGATCGGGCGCCGGACAGCCGACGCGGCGCAGGGTTATTTCCAGGAGGCCAAGGGAAAGGCCAGTGCGGCGGCACAGGCCGGGAAGGCCTATGCAGAGAATGCCGTCAATGCGGCCGGCAAGAAGATCGACGACATGAAGGATCAGGCAGCCGCATTGCAGCAGCGAAGCATGCAGTTCGTCGCGGATGAGCCGCTGAAGGCCGTGGCCTGTGCCGCAGCGGCGGGCGGCGTGCTGACGGCGCTGCTGATGTCGTGGAGCCGGGCTCGGCGCTAGCGTCGTCCGCACGCGCTCGATAGCGAGATCCGACCGGTCGCCGCGCCACGCCCCGCCGAGCCTTCAGCCGATGACCCCCTTCTCGGTCAGCGACTGCAAGTGCGCCTCGCCAACGTCGAGCAACTCGCGCAGCACCTCGCGGGTGTGCTCGCCCAGGTGCGGCGGCTGGCGCCGCAGCCCTGCGCGTTGTCCGTCGAGGACGTAGGGCGGCGCGTGGACGGCCTGCGTGCCGGCTTCGGAATCCTCGAACTCGCACCAGACCTTCGCCTCTGCCGTGCGCTCGGAACGGATGGCATCGTAGAGACCCAGCACCTCGCCGCAGGGAATGCCCACGCGCTGCATGCCTTCGATGAGTTCCGCGCGCGAATAGCGCTTGAACCGCTCCTGCAGGATGGGCAGGAGCTCCTGGCGATGGCGCGAGCGCTCGGTGTTGGTGGCAAAGCGCGGATCTTCCGGCAGCGACGGGCAGTCGATCACCGACTCGCAGAGCTTGCGGAACTGTCCGTTGTTGCCCACCGCGATCACCAGCGGCCCGTCCCCGGCCTCGAACACGCCGTAGGGAACGATCGAGGGATGCGAGTTGCCGAACTTCGCGGGGTCCGCCTGGTTGAGCCACGCCGTCAGCCCGTAGTAGGAGCTGATCATCATCCCGCTGTCGTAGAGCGACATCTGGATATGCCGGCCCTGTCCGGTGCGCGCGCGCTCGTGCAGCACCGCGAGGATCGCCTGCGCCGAATACATGCCGGTGAACATGTCGACCGCGGCGATGCCGAACTTGAGCGGGCCCTGCCCTTCCTCGCCATTCATCGCCATCAGGCCGGTCTCGCCCTGGATGACCAGGTCGTAGCCCGGGCGGTCCTTCTCGTTGCCGAGCACCGAATAGCCGGAGATCGAGCAATAGATGAGCTTCGGATTCACGGCGCGCAGGTCCTCGTAGCCCAGCCCCAGCTTGTCGGCACCGCCGTGCTTGAAGTTCTGGATGACGATGTCGCTGCGGGCCGCGATGTCGCGCACCAGCTTCTGGCCGGCCTCGTCCTGCAGGTCGACGCAGATCGAGCGCTTGTTGCGGTTGCAGGCGTTGAAGTAGGTCGTGTTGCTTCGGCCGATGCGCACGCCCCAGTCGCGGGTGTCGTCGCCGCGCTCGGGGTGCTCGACCTTGATGACGTCCGCACCGAGGTCGGCCAGCGCCATCGCGCACATCGGGCCGGCGAGCACGCGCGAAAGATCGAGGACGCGGATGCCGGCAAGCGGCTGGAGAAGGGAACCGTTCATTCGGATGTCGATCGTTTCTTCAGGTCTCCACGGTCGCGCCTGCGCGCAGCGCCGTGATGAATTCGTCCAGTGCGCCCGCAGCGCCGTCGGCGTCGCGGGCCCTCAGGCGCTCCACCACCTTGCGGCGAAGCGGGAACACGTCCGTCCGGGGATGCGCCGGGATGACGAGGGCCATGCGCTCGCGCAGCACCGCGGTCATCGTCTTCGCCATGAGCTGGAGCGCCTCGTTGTGGCCCGCCAGCGCGATCGACGAGAAGAAGCTCGCCATGGCCTCGATGCGCTGCGGCAGCGCCTTCTCGCCCTGGTTCTGCTCGATGCGGTCGACCGCCTGTTCGATGGCGTCGAGTTCCGCATCGGAAGCCCGCGCGCAGGCCAGCCGAAGCAGCGTCCCGTAGAGCGCGCGGTAGGCCTCGTCGATGTCGTCGGTGCCGAGCTGTCCTTCGAGCACCAGCTTGCGCAGCGACTCGGCCAGCATCATGTAGGCGCCCTTGTAGAACACCAGCGCATGGTCCGTAGCGCCGGGCGCCATGTGCCGGACCTCGCCGATGAAGATCACGTGGTCGCCGGCCTCGTGGCGCGCATGGACGCTGCACTCGAAGCTGGCGAGGCAGTCGTCGATCAGCGGCGTCGCGAGCGGGCCGCGGCGCCAGGCCACGCCCTCGAACTTGTCGGCGATCTTGCTGGATGCGAAGCGGCCCGACAGCACATCCTGGCTCTGCGAGAGGATGTTGATCGCGAAGCTGCCCGCCGAGGTGAAGGTCGGCAGCAGGCTGCTCGCCTTGCGCAGGCTGAAGAGCACCAGCGGCGGCTCCAGCGACACCGAGCTGAACGAGTTGCAGGTGAGCCCCACGGGCCGCCCGTCGGCGTCGTTGGTGGTGACGATCGCGACCCCGGTGGGGAAGCAGCCGAGCAGCTGGCGGAACAGCTTGGGATCGATCGTGTCGATCTGCGTTGCCACGGCGGCGCTCATGATGCGGGCGCCGACTGGCGCTTGAAGAGTTGAACGATGTTGCCTTCGGGATCGCGCAGCGACAGCACCGTGCCGTGCGCGCCCATGTCGCGCATGCCCAGGACTTCGCCGCCCGAGGCCGCGACGCGCCCTGCGGCGCCCACCAGGTCGTCCACCTCGAACACCATGACCACACCCGAGGTCGCGGGCGCCGCTTCCTCGCGGCACGCCAGCGCGACGCTGGTGTTGCCCACGCCGTACTGGATCCAGCGATCCTCGTCGCGGAACTTGAGCGTGAGGCCGAGTGCGGACTCGTAGAAGGAATGAAGCTCGGCCGGCCTTTCGGCCACGACGAACACGTTCTGCAGGCGCTTGGGCGATTCCATGCTGTTGTCTCTCACTTGTTTTGCATATTGGTCAAGGTCGCCTTCAGGAAGCCACCGTCGACCACGATGTCCTGGCCGTTGACGTAGGCCGAGGCGTCGCTGGCCAGGAAGGCGACCACCGAGCCGATGTCTTCCGGCCGGCCGATGCGGCGCGCCGGGATGCTCGAGGTGCGGCTGTGCAGGACCGCCTCGTTGCGATAGTGCGGCTCCGACAGCGGCGTGCGGATCATTCCCGGGCTGACCGAGTTCGCACGGATGCCGCGCGGGCCCCACTCCAGGGCCATCTGGCGCGTGAGCGCGCACAAGGCCGCCTTGGTCGGCCCATAGGCGCCGAACCGCGTCGGCGCCTGCGCGGCGATCGAGGCCACGTTGACGATGCTGCCCGCCTGCTGGTCGAACATCAGCGGCACCAGCGCCTGCGCGCACAGCAGTGCGCCGCGCAGGTTCACGCGGAAGACGCGGTCCCAGAGGTCGATCGGCAATTCGTGCAGGCCCACGGGCGAGCCGCTGATCCCGGCGTTGTTCACGAGCACGTCGCAGCGCCCGAAGCGCGAGCGCACCTGCTCGGCCATCGCGGCGACGGATGCGGGCTCGCCGATGTCGCAGTGCAGGGTCAGCACGCCTTCGCTTTCGGCAGGCTCGGCCGCATGGCTGATGTCGAGCTGCACCACCGAGGCGCCCGCCGCGCGCAGGTGTTCGCAGATCGCGAGCCCCAGCCCGCCGGAGGCGCCGGTGACCACGGCCACCCGGCCCTTCAGGGCCTGGCTGTCGAAAGCACTTTGAAGTGGCATCGCCGACATGCGCGCTCAGGCGGAGACGGTGTTCATCGAGGCGACTTCCTTGCGGATCGCCGGGATGATCTTCTCGCCCCAGAGTTCGATCTGGCGCAGCATGGTCTTCTGGTCGCAGTCGCCGAGCTGCGTCTGCAGCGCGATGTGCTTGGGACGCAGGATGCTGATCTCCTCCAGCATCTTGTCGATCACCTGGTTGACCGAACCCACCGGCAGGTTCTTGCGCAGCTGCTCGAAGCTCGGGTCGGTGGGGGACGGCACTTCCTTGACCATGTAGCCGTCGTCCGACTGCGCGCGGCGGAACTTGAGGCTTTCGGAGATGCGGCGCTGGAAGCGCGCGTTGTCCAGGTAGTTGTCGATCTCGGCCTGGTTGTCCGATGCGAAGGCGCAGCGCAGGAAGCCGAACTTCACGTCCTCGTCGAGGTCCGCGCCGTTGTCCTGTGCCACCTTGTCGAGGCGCTCGCGCAGCGCGACGATCGCTTCGGTGCCATTGAGCAGCGCGGTGACGAACAGGTTGTGGCCTTCGCGCACGCCGCGGCCGAGCGTGACCGGGTTGCCCGAGGTGATCCACAGCGGCGGCATCGGCGATTGCACCGGGCGCACCGCGATCGAGCTCGGCGGCAGCTTGAGGAACTTGCCGTCGTAGGAGACGATCTTCTGCGTCAGGCCCTTGGGGATGATGTCGAGGAACTCGTTGTAGATCGCGCCCGAATCCTCGATCTTCACGCCGAAGCGTTCGAACTCGAATTCCTGGTAGCCCGAGCCGATGCCCAGTTCGAGGCGGCCGTTGGAAACGGTGTCCACGAAGCCCACTTCCGCGAGGAAGCGCGCGGGGTGATAGAGCGGCAGGATGCACACGGCGGAGCCCAGGCGGATGCGCTGGGTCTTGGCAGCCATGTGCGCGATCATCATCAGCGGCGACGGCGACAGCGAGTAGTTGTTGAAGTGATGCTCCGCATACCAGGCGGTGTTGAAGCCCGCCTGCTCGGCGACCACGGTCTGCTCGATCGAGTTGCTGATGACCTGCTGCGAGGTCTGGTGATAGCCGCGCTGCTGGGCCAGGATGAATACGCCGAATTCCATGAAGTCCGCCTTCCGAAGGGTGGTGTGCAATGAAGGGAATTCTCTTGATCCGGCCCGCACCCGTGAATACGGAAGGAGCGTGGATCAGTCCTGCAGAAAATGCAGGATGCGCGTTGCGAAGGCGCAAAAAAAAGACCGGAGCCTCTTGGCTCCGGTCCGGTTTGCAGGTCCACGAGGCTGCCTGCGCGCGGCCTACTTCTCCTTGAGGTCGGTCGTGCGCGCCAGGCCCTGCCAGATCGCGGCATCGCGCTTGATGGAGGCCGCGTACTGCTGCGCCGTGGCGCTCGCCGGCACGATCATGTTCTGCCCTTCGATCTTCTCGCGCACGGCGGGCGTCTGCTGGATGCGGTTGATCTCCGCATTGAGCCGGTTGATGATTTCCGGCGGCGTTCCGGCCGGCGCGAACACGCCGTACCAGCCGTCGGCCTCGAACTTGTAGCCCTGCTCCGACAGCGTGGGCAGGTCCTTGGTGGCGGGCCAGCGCTGCGAGCCCGTCTGGCCCAGCCCGACCAGCCGGCCGGCCTTCATGTGCGGAATGGGCGATGCGATGTCCGTGAAGCCGACGCTGATGTTGTTGCCGATGAGGTCGGTCACTTCGGACATCAGCGTCTTGTAGGGCGCATGCGGCATGTCCAGGCCATAGCGCGCCTTGATGCCTTCCATCGCGAGATGGCCCGACGAGCCGGTGCCCCACGAGCCGTAGGCCAGCTTGCCGGGATGCTTCTTGGCATAGGCCACCATGTCCGCGAGGTTCTTGAAGCCGGTGCTCGGGTTGGCCACCAGCAGGATGCCGGCCGCGCCCACCTGCGCGATCGGGAGCAGGTCCTTCTCCGCGTCGTAGGGCATCTTGGGATGGATGACCGGGTTGATGAGGATCGCGGAGGACGGCGCGAACAGCAGCGTATAGCCGTCGCCGGGCGACTTGGCGACCGCGTCGCAGGCGATGAGTCCGTTGGCGCCCGCCTTGGGGTCGACGACCACCGGCTGCTTGAGCGCCTCGGCCAGCGGCGCGGCGATCAGGCGGGCGAAGATGTCGCCGCCGGCGCCGGACGAGCCGGCCACCACCATGCGGATCGGGCGCGAAGGCCAGCTGCCCGTGCTGGTGTTCGTGTTGTTTGCGAAGCTGCTCGCGCCGCTGCCCAGCAGCATGCCACCGAGCAGCAGGGTACGCCGGTTGATCGATGTCTCGTTCATTCAAGTCTCCTGTCTTTGAGAGGTGCCCAGTTCCTTCTGGATCGCCGGGATGATCTTTTCGCCCCACAGCTCGATCTGCCTGAGCATCGTCTTCTGGTCGAAGTCGCCCAGCTGCGTCTGGATGGCGATGTGCTTGGGCTTGAGGATGCTGATCTCTTCGAGCATCCGGTCGATGACCTGGTTGACCGAGCCCACCGGCAGGTTGCTGCGCAGCTGCTCGATGCTCGGGTCTGTCTCGTAGGGCACTTCCTTGATCATGTAGCCGTCGTCGGACTGCGAGCGGCGGTACTTGAGGCTCTCGGAAATGCGGCGCTGGAAGAGCGCGCACTGCAGGTAGGCATCGATGTCGGCCTTGTTGTCCGAGGCATGGGCGCAGCGCAGGAAGCCGAACTTCACGTCCCGGTCCAGGTCCTTGTCGTTGTCGTCCGCCACGCGTTCGAGCCGGTCGCGCAGGCCGCGGATGGCCTCGGTGCCGTTAAGCAGCGCCGTGACGAACAGGTTGTAGTTCTCGCGCACCCCGCGCCCGAGCGTGGCCGGGTTGCCGGAGGTGACCCACACCGGCGGCATCGGGCTTTGCACGCATCGCACCGCGATCGAGCTCGGCGGCACCTTCAGGAACTGGCCTTCGTACGAGAAGATCTTCTGCGTGAGGCCCTTGGGCAGGATGTCGAGGAACTCGTTGTAGATCGCGCCCGAGTTCGCGATGTCGACGCCGAAGCGCTCGAATTCGAATTGCTGGTAGCCCGAGCCCACGCCGAGGTCGAGCCGGCCGTTGGAGACCGTATCGGCAAAACCGACCTCCGCCAGGAAGCGGGCCGGCTGATAGAGTGGCAGGATGCAGACGGCAGTGCCCAGGCGGATGCGCCGGGTCTTTGCCGCCATGTGGGCCACCATCATCAGCGGCGACGGCGACAGCGAATAGTTGTTGAAGTGGTGCTCCGCGTACCAGGCGCTATCGAATCCAGCCTGCTCGGCAGCCACGGTCTGCTCGATCGAGTTCTGGATGACCTGCTGCGAAGTCTGCTCGTAGCTGCGCTGCTGCGCGAGAATGAATACGCCGAATTCCAAGGTTGTCTCCGCGGGAAAATGGCGCCCGCCTGTATTCGGAAATTCTAGAGAGACGCACCGCGACGGCTATGGCTGAAACTGCAGATCAGAACTGCATCAATTGGAGTATTCATGGATAGGTTGCGCGCCATGGAACTGTTCCTGTCGATCTCGCAGACACGGAATTTTTCCGAGACGGCACGACGCTTCGGCATTTCGGCGACGGGCGTGTCCCGCATGATCACGGACATCGAGGAAGAGCTGAAGGTCAAGCTGCTGCTGCGCTCCACGCGCCAGATCGCGCTGACCGAGTCGGGCCAGGAATACGCGCGCCAGCTCGAAGGCATCCTCTGGCGCATCAACGAGCTGCAGAGCAACATCACCGCGATCAGCACCGCGCCGCAGGGGTCGCTGCGGGTGCATTCGCGCATGATGTTCGGCCTGGGCGTGCTGCCGCAGCTCATCGCCGGCTTTCGCAAGCTCTACCCCGAGATCCACATCGAGCTCACGCTCGGCGAAGCGGCCGTCGATCTGAGGCGCAACCAGTTCGACGTCGACTTCCGCATCTCGCCACCGGTCGAGGCCGGCGTCAAGCGACGCATGCTGTTCCAGAGCGACCGCTACCTCGTCGCCTCGCCGGGCTACCTGGCGGGCAAGCCCGGCCTCGACGAGCCCGAGAGCATCCTCGCCCACGACTGCCTCGCCTATCAGTTGCCCGGCGACGACTACACCTGGTTCTTCAAGCAGCAGGATCAGCTCAGGCCGGTCGCGTTCCGGCCGCGCCACATCACCAACAGCGGCATCGCGCTGCTCGAGCTGGCCCGCCTCGGCGAAGGGCTCGCGCTGCTCGACGACTACACCGTTCACAACGACATCCGGCAAGGACGGCTCTTGCGGGTGCTCGGCGACTACCGCATCAGCAACAAGGGCTTCGACGAGGGCATGTACGCCACCATCCTCGACACGCCGATCGTGCCGGCCAAGATCCGCCTGTTCCTCGACTTCGTGGCCGAGCGAGTGGCCGGGCCCGAGCTGCGCTTTCTCGCACACGGCAAGGCCGCCGGGCTCGACGCCGCGCCGCCCGCAGCCAGCTAGAACTGGAGCGGCAGCCGGCACACCGGCCGCGCGGTGCCGCGAAAGCCCACGCCGGTCAGCTTGAGCACCGCGCCGTCCAGCGGCCCCGAGGCATGCAGGCGCCCGCTGTCGCTGATGCTGGTGACGAAGAGATCGGCCATCTCCGACCCGCCGAAGCACAAGGCGCTCGGGTGCGCCACCGGCACGTCGATCCAGCGCGAGAGGCCGCCCTGCATGTCGAAGCGCGCGACGGCGCCGGTGCGCACGAGCGCGGTCCACAGCCCGCCTTCGCTGTCGAAGGTGCAGCCGTCGGGCCCGGAGTCGTAGGCATCGGTGCGGAGGAACACCTGCTTATCCGAGAGCGTTCCATCCGATGCGATCGCATACGAGTAGATGACCCGCTCGGCGCTGTCCGCCACATGCAGGCGCCCGTTGACCGGATTGACGCAGGGGCCGTTCACGATACCGAGGCCTTCGTCCAGCTTGTGCAGGCGCAGGCCGGTGTCCAGGCGGTACAGCCCGCCCAGCGGGGCCTCGCCGGGCTCGCGGAGGACATGCATGGTGCCGGTCAGGAAGCTGCCGTCGGCCAGGGCGGTGCCGTCGTTGAGCCGCAGATGCGGGTGGCTCGCTTCGATGCGCGCCAGTGAACGCAGCGATCCGTCCTGCAGGTCCAGCGCGGCGATCTCTTCCTTCAGCGACAGGACGATACGGCCGTCGGCATTGAAGGCGAAGGAGCCGAGCGGCGCCGGCGCCTCGTGCCGCGCAGTGACCCGCCCGCTGTCCGGGTCGAGCGCGAGGATCAGCCCCTGCCGGCAATCCAGCAGCCAGAGCCGGCCGTCGTGCCATGTCGGGCATTCGCCCAATGCCAGTTTCAAATCGCCGAGACGCTGAATATTCATTGAATTCTTTGGCGCCCGATTTGTATTTTTCAATTCACGGGAATAGGAATTGAAATTGGAATTCGGATGAATTCACGAGTCTCCGGATCGGGCGCCCGGGCATCCTAGCAGCCCTGCCGCGGGGGAATGCTTCATTTTCTGCAGGACTCTCCTTCAAGATGATCTGCAAATGATTTCGGGGGTCGTTCCTATAATTTTTTGCACGAGACAAACCGGCGACTGTGGTGCTTTTCCCTGCTGCCAAAGCCGCCTTTTATTCAATGGATGCCGCACGAACCGGCGCCCGCCCCCAGGTGATGTATGAGCGATGAACGGACCCGCGCGAAGCAGACCGACATGATGTCCATGGGCCGTCGTGCGCTGCTCGGCCTGGCCGTTCTGTGCGCAGCGGCCGTTTCGCTGCCCGCGGCGGCGCAGGCGCAGCGCTACCCCTCGAAGCCGATCAAGTTGATCGTCCCCTACCCGCCGGGTGCCGCGACCGACAACATCGCGCGTGCCTTCGGACAGGAACTCGCGAAGGTCGTCGGCCAGCCGGTGATCGTCGAGAACCGGCCCGGTGGCGGCTCGTCGCTCGGCATCGTCGCCGCGAAGGGCCAACCCGCCGACGGCTACACGCTGCTGGTGCGTGCCGAGGGCTTCTATGCCGCCAAGCTCGCCACGCCCACCCTGGCCTACGAGTTCTCCGATTTCGAGATCCTCGCGCCGCTGGCGCAGAGCAGCTACGCCTTCATCGTCGCGGCCGACCGAGGCTGGAAGCAGCTCGACGACCTGAAGAAGGCGCAACGCGAGATCGACGTGGGCAGCCTCGACCTCGGCGTGGGCGTGTACTCCACGCTGGCCGCCCGCATGGCGAAGGACCTCGGCATCCGCTTGCGCACCATTCCGTTCAAGGGCGGCGCCGAGGGGCTCACCGCGATCCTCGCGGGCCAGATCGACGCCTACTTCACGACCATCGGCACCACGCAGGCCGTCAAGGACAGTCCCAAGGTCAAGGTGCTCGCCACCACCGGCCTGCCCGGCAGCAACAACTTCCTGCCCGGCGTGAAGACCTTCCAGGAACTCGGCCTGCCCAACATGACGTTCAGCAGCAGCTACAGCCTGAACGTGCGCAGCGACACGCCGGCCCCGATCAAGGAACAGCTCGCGCGCGCCGTGCAGCAGGCCCTCTCATCCGAGGCGATGAAGACCGCGCGCCGGCAACTCTTTCTGGAGCCGTACGCCGGCAGCGCCGCGGACTACCGGCGCGACCAGGCCGGCGTGCTCAAGGAATTCGAGGCCGCCGCGGCCGAAGACGGCAAGTCGGCGAAGTAAGTCTTTTCTAGAGGTGATGTATGAGTAATGAATGGGTTCGTTTGGAAGTGTCCGAGGGCGTCGCGCTGGTCACGATGGACCGCCAGCCGGTCAATGCCCTCAACCGCGAGATGCGTCGCCAGCTGGTGGCCACCTTCGATGCGATCTCCGAGCGCGAGGACATCCGCTGCGCGGTGCTGACCGGCACCGGCAGCGTCTTCTGCGCCGGCGCCGATCTCAAGGACCGGCCCGACAGCGCCGTGCCCGGCGACTTCCTCGATCACAACCGCATCACGCGCGAGACCGGCAACGCCATCCGCGAGTGCGCCAAGCCGGTGATCGCGGCCATCAACGGCACGGCCCTCGGCGCGGGCCTGGGCCTGGCAGCGGCCTGCGACATCCTCTACGCCTCGGAGAACGTCACCGTGGGCATGCCCGAGATCAACGTCGGCCTGGCCGGCGGCGCCTCGATGCTCAAGACGCTCTTCGGCCGCTCCACGCTGCGCCGCATGTTCTTCACCGGCCAGCGTCTGACGGCGCAGGATCTGCTCAGGCGCAACGTGATCGAGGACGTGGTGACCGAGAAGGACCTGCTGCCCGTCACCATGGCGCTCGCGCGCGAGATCGCGTCGAAGGCGCCGCTCGCGGTGGTCTATGCCAAGCGCGCGGCCAACATGGTGGACCTGATGCCGCAGCGCGATGCCTATCGCTTCGAGCAGGAGTTCACCGTGGCGCTGTCGAAGACCGAGGACGCGCGCGAAGCACGCATGGCCTTCCTCGAGAAGCGCGCGCCGGTCTTCAAGGGTCGCTGAGCATGTTGAAGCAAGTTCAGGCCGCCCCGGGCACCGGGATCGACGCCTTCTTCAGCGCCGGCAGCGTCGCGGTGATCGGCGCCTCCGACGACATCACCAAGATCGGCGGCCGTCCCGTGCAGCTTCTGCGCAAGTACGGCTACGCCGGTGCGATCTATCCCATCAACCCCAAGGGCGGAACCATCCAGGGACTGACGGGCTACGCATCGATCCTCGATACGCCGACGGCGCCGGAGTTGGCCGTCGTGGCCGTGCCCGCGCAGGCGACGCTGCAAGCGGTGCGCGACTGCGCGAGCCGCGGCGTGCGCGGCGTGGTCGTGCTGTCCACCGGCTTCGCCGAGGCAGGCCCCGAAGGCGCGCAGTTGCAGGCCGAACTCGTCGGCATCGCGCACAACCACGGCATGCGCCTCCTGGGACCGAACTGCCTCGGCGCCGTGAACGTGGTCGACCGGCTGGTGGCTTCGTTCTCCATCGCGCTGGAAGAAAGCATGCCGCCTGCCGGCCAGATCGGCATCGTTTCGCAGTCCGGCAACATCGGCAGCTTCACCATGCGCTGCATGGCCGATCGCGGCCTGGGCGTCAGCCGCTTCATCGCCACCGGCAACGAAGCCGACGTGGACGTGGCCGACGGCATCGCGGCGCTGGCGAACGATCCGGCCACGCGCATCATCCTGTGCTGCATGGAAACCTGCCGCGATGCCGGACGCCTGATCCAGGCGCTGGACATGGCGCGCCGGCAGAACAAGCCGGTGATCGCGCTGAAGATCGGCGCCACCGAGCAGGGCCAGGCCGCCGCCGCCTCGCACACCGGCGCGCTGATGGGATCGGACGCGGTGTTCGATGCCGTCTTCCGCCGCTATGGCGTGCTGCGCGTGCATTCGTTCGAGGAACTGCTCGACGTGGGCCATGCCGCCGTGCTCTTGGGCGCAGAGCGTCTGCCCACCACGCGCGCGGTGACGCTGGTCGCCGCATCGGGCGGCTTCGGCATCATGATGGCCGATGCGATGGTGCAGGCCGGCATGGAACTGCCGCAGCTCGCCGACACGACCAAGGCGCTGATCCGCGAGGCGGTGCCGACCGCCGGCACCAACAACCCGGTGGACGCATCGGCCCAGATGTCGGCACGGCCCGACATCCTGCTGAAGATGCTGACCGCGCTGCAGAACGATGCGAACGGCAGCACGCTGGTGCTGCTGCTCGCGCTGTCGCTCTACAACCCGCGGCTGCGCGGCGTGTACCTCGAAGCCCTCTCGAAGATCCGCGCGAGCCATCCCGATCGCCTGCTGGTCATCATCAGCCGCGGCCCGGCGGATGCGGTGGCCGAGATCAATGCGCTGGGCATTCCGGTGTTCCCGAGCATCCCGGCGGCGGCGAGCGGGCTGGCCGGCCTCGTGCGCCTCGGGCAGCTCGCCACCCTGCCTCCCGCCGCCGCGTATGGCGGGCCGGTCGAGAAGGTCGACGCCGCGGTGTTCCGCAACGAGTTCCATGCCAAGAAGGCGCTGGCCGCCGCGGGCATCAGCGTGCCGCGCGAAGAAGTGGTCGCCTCGGCGGACGAAGCGGTGCGCAGCGCGCGCGCGACGGGCTATCCGGTGGTGCTCAAGATCGCATCCGAGGACATCGCCCACAAGACCGAGATCGGCGGCGTGGCGCTGGACCTGAAGGACGACGACGCGGTGCGGCAGGCCTACGGCCGCCTCATGGCCAATGCGAAGCAGCATGCGCCGCAAGCGCGCCTGGACGGCGTGCTGGTGGCCCCGATGGTGCGCGGCGGCGTCGAGCTGATCGCCGGCGTCTCGCGCGACCCGGTCTTCGGACCGGTGGTCATGGTCGGCATGGGCGGCATCTACGCCGAGGTCCTGAAGGACGTCGCGGTGCAAGTCGCACCCGTGTCCGAGGACGAAGCGGCGCGCATGATCCGCAGCCTGCGCATGTTCCCCTTGCTCGACGGCGTACGCGGCCAGCCCAGGGCCGACGTGGCCGCGGCCGCGCGCACGGTGGCGCGGCTGTCGGAGTTCGCGTGCCGGCATGCCGGCGACGTGGCCGAGATCGACATGAACCCGATCCTGGTCCGGCCCGAGGGCGAGGGCGTGCTCGTGCTCGATGCGCTGATGGTCCCGACCTCCTCTTCAACCCCTGGACATTGAACATGCACATGGACAAGAACCCGGCCATTCCGGACGCCTCGGCGGGCCCGGCCGTCTACCGCCAGTACGCGCGCGAGTGGCTGCGCGTCAACCTGCCCGAACACATGCGAGCCGACAGCCTCGCCTACCGCACGCCCACGCTGGACGAGTGCCGCGACTGGGAAGCGTCGATGTACGACGCGGGCCTGGCCGGCATGACCTGGCCCAAGGCCTACGGCGGGCTCGGGTTGACGCTGCGCGAACACCTCGTCGTGAACAAGGAAGTGGGAGCGCTCGCCATGCCCGAGAGCGTGAGCTCGATCGGCAAGGAACTGGCCGGGCCGATCATCCAGACCGTGGGCACGGAAGAACAGAAGCAGCTCTTCCTGCCGCGCATCCTGTCGATGAGCAACTACTGGTGCCAGGGCTTCTCCGAACCCGACGCCGGCTCCGACCTCGCGCGGCTGCGGACCCGGGCGGTGCAGGAAGGCGACACCTGGCGCATCAACGGCCAGAAGATCTGGACCAGCGGCGCGGCCAAGGCGCACTACTGCCTGCTGCTGACGCGCACCGGCACGGTGGCCGACAAGCACCGGGGCCTCCTGATGTTCGCGGTGCCGATGGACACGCCCGGCATCCGCGTGGTGCCCATCAAGTCGATCGACGGCAAGGAGTCGTTCGCCGAAGTGTTCTTCGACAACGTGGTGGTGCCCGACAGCGCGCGCCTCGGCGCCCCGGACGAAGGCTGGAACGCGGCGATCCGCGTGCTCTCGATCGAACGCGCGACCAACCGCATGTACCGCGCCTGGCGCTTCGAGTGCGAGCTGCGCCAGCTCGTCGCGGCCTGCAAGTCCGACCCGGAGCTGTCGAAGCTGCTCGACGACGGCCACTACCAGCGCCGCATCGGCGACGTGGTGGGCGAGATCGCCGCGCTCAAGGGGCTGGTAGAACGCACGGTGGACCAGCTCGTGGCCGGCGACCGGATCGGCGCGCGCGGCTCGCTGACCAAGCTGTACTGGTCCGAGTGCCACCAGGCCTTCATGGGCCTCGCGCTGTCGATCGTCTCGAAGGTGACCCCGCGATCGAGCGCGCTGGCCCAGCGTGCCCGCAAGCACTTCACCACGGCCTATCTCTTCGCCCGGGCCGAAACCATCTACGCCGGCACCACCGAAGTGCAGTTGGACATCATTGCCCAACGCATCATGGACTTGCCCAAGGACATCAAATGAAGCTCACCCCCAGGCTCGCGCACTTCGTGTCGCTCTCCACCCCCTCTCCGGGGGCAACCCCGGCGGCCCGGCGAAGCCGGTTCCGCGGGGTTCCTGGCTTCGCATGCATGGGTTTCGTGCATCGTGGGTCACGCAACGCAATGGAGCAACTGAAGTGAACGCACCCTACAACGATCTCAAACCCGAAGAGTTCGCACAGGCCGCGGCCGATGCGATCGCCGACGCGCAGGCCCGCGGCTTCCGCGAGGCGGCCACCGTGCTGGCCAACGCGGGCCTGTGCGGCGTCTGCGCACAGGAAGATGCCGGCGGGCTCGCGCTGGGCATCGAGTTCGCGCTGCCCATCGCGACCGAGGCGGGCCGGCTGCGCCTGCAATGGCCGCTGCTCGAAACCATCCTGATCGCGAAGGCGCTGGGCGATTCGCCGCTCGCTGCCGAATTGGCCGGCGGCCAGCGCGTGGCCACCTGGGCGCTGCAAGGCAGCCTGCAGGACGGCTTCGCGGGCCACGCGCGCTACGCGCGCGACTGCGACTGGGTGCTCGTCGCGAACGGCCAGGGCGGCGGCGCGCTGCTCGAAGTGGCTTCAGTCGAGATCCAGGACGATCCCGCGCTGGACCCGGAGCATCCCCAATCGTGGCTGACGCTGGCCGGCGCCAAGGTGCTCGCCGAAGTCGACGCGTCCACCTTCGCTGCGCTCGGGCGCGACAGCGAGATCCTGATCGCCGGCTTCGTCAACGGCGCCGCCGAAGGCGCGCTCGCCGCCACGGCCGCGTACATGTCCACCCGCGTGCAGTTCGGGCGCCCCCTCTCGGCCAAGCAGGCCGTGCGGCATCTGCTGGCGCGCATGCGCCTCGTGCAGGAGGCATCGAACGCGAGCATCCAGCGCGTGCTTCGCACCGACGAAGACGGCCGCGTGCGCAGCACCGGGCCGGCGCTCGCGAACGCACTGGCGAACGCGGCCTTCGTGCTGGAGAAGTCGATCCACCTGCACGGCGGCATGGGCTTCACCTGGGAAGTGCCCCTGCACTACGCCTTGCGCGAAGTGCGCAAGTTCGATGCGGCCTTCGGCTCGGGATCGCTCGCGCGGCAAGCCGGCCTGGATTTCATCCAGTCCGTATGAATGAAGGAGTTCGAATGAATCAGGATCTGCTCGGCCGCGTGGCCCTCATCACCGGCGCGGGCGCCGGCATCGGCCGCGAAACCGCATTGCAGATGGCCGCCCGTGGCGCGACCGTCTGCATCAACGACATCAAGGAAGAACTGGTCACCCCGGTCGTCGACACCATCAAGGACCGCGGTGGAAAAGCCTTCGCGGTCCCGATGAACATCGCCAGCCGCGAAGGCATCCGCGAGGCGATCCGCCGCTCGTTCGAGCTGGGCGGACGCTTCGACATCCTGGTCAACAACGCGGCCTGGGTGCGCTACCAGGCCGTCCCGGACATCATGCCGGAGACGATGGAGCGCATGCTGGACGTGGGCTTCAAGTCGGTCGTCTGGAGCCTGCAGGAAGCGGCAGCGGTGATGGACCCGGAGCGCGGCGGCTCGATCGTGAACGTGGCCTCGGTGGCGGCCCTGCGCTCGGCCGCGAACTCGGTCGTCTATTCAGGCATCAAGGCCGGCATCCTCGGCATCACGCGCGCGGCTGCTGCGGAGCTCGGCGCGCGCAACATCCGCGTCAATGCGGTGTGTCCGTCGGCCGTTCCCACCGAAGGCACGCAGCGCAACCGCGATGCCGAACGCGATGCCAACCGCATCGCACGCACGCCGCTGGGCCGGCTGGGCACGGTGGAAGACATCGCCCGTGCGATCTGCTTCCTGGCCAGCGACGACGCAGGCTTCATCACCGCGCAAGCCCTCACGGTGGACGGCGGCATCACGCTCACCAACATCTGACGCCACGAAAGCGCAGATGCAGACGGTTCTGATCACCGGTGCCGCTTCGGGCATCGGCCGCGACGCGGCGCGACTGTTCGCCGCGGCCGGTTGGCAATGCGTGCTGGTCGACAACAACGCGCAGGCCTTGCAGGCGCTCGGGCCGACGCTGCCTTCTCCGGCCTCGGCAGCGCATGTGCTGCGCGCGGTCGACCTGACCGATGCCGCGCAGATCGCGTCGCTTGGCGACGGCATCCCGGCACTGGACGCCATCCTCAACAACGCCGGGATGTCGGATGATTCGAACACGCCGTTGGCCGAGCAGTCCTCCGCGCAGATGGCGCGCCTGCTCGCGCTGAACCTGGCCGCACCGGCGGCCGTGGTCGATGCGTGCGCGCACCTGCTCAAGCCCGGCGCGCGCATCGTGAATGTCGCGTCCGGCGCAGGGCTGCATGCCATTCCATGGCGCGGCGCCTACAGCCCCAGCAAGGCCGGGCTCATTGCCCAGACGCAAGCCCTGGCCAAGGCACGTCCCGAGTGGTGCGCCACGGTGCTCGCGCCTGGATTCGTGCGAACGGAACTGGTGGACGCATTGATCCAGGCCGGCCGGATCAAGCCCGAGAACGCGGTAGGCAAGATTCCCCTCGGGCGCATGGCCTCGCCCGCCGAGATGGCGCAGGCGCTGTTCTTTCTTGCGAGTCCCGGCGCCGCGCCCCTGCGAGGGCAGGTGCTGGCGTTCAACGGGGGCTCGTCGATCTTCGGCGGGAGCCAGCGCTTCGAGCCGGCCGTGCTGGAGCCCCTGCCGCTGGACATACCGATGCGGCTCGAAGTCCGCGGCGGCGACGGCGCGCCGTGGCAGGCCTCGACGCAGGCGCCATCGGTGCAGCCCCATTACGAGGCGTGCCTCGACCTGTCGCCGCTGTCGTGCGAAGGGCCGGCGCAGTTGCACGCGGTGCACGCGGCTGCCGTGCGTTTTTCCGCGCGCCACGCGCAGCAGGCCAGCCTGACCGTGCTGCTGCCCGCTTCACGTTCCGGCCGCTGGCAAGACGCCGGCGACGGCGCCGCCGCGCGCATGCTGGTGTCGACCCTCGCCTGCGAATGGGGTGGGCGTGCACTGCGGATCAATGCGCTGGAAGTGCCCGAAGCGATCGATCCGCAGTCGCTGCACCCGCTGCTGCGTTTCGTCTGCGGGCCTGCCGCGCAGTACCTGACCGGGCAGACGCTCGCTTGCAACGGCATTTCGCAGGGAGCACCGCTGTGAACACGAAACCAGCCGACACGGCCGAGGCCGAACGGATCAAGGACTACTTCATCGCCGAGCGCGGCTACTGGCGCCCCTGGACCGAGACCATGCTGCAGGCCTGCCCCGGCTTCGTCGAGCAGTACGCGCGCTACGCCGGCTATCCGGCACGCACGGGTCCGCTGACGGAGCGCATGGTGGAGCTCATCTACATCGCGCTCGACAGTTCCTCGTCGCACCTTTTCCAATCCGGCCTGCAGACGCACATGAAACGGGCGCTCGAAGTGGGCGCGACACAGGCGGACATCTTCGACGTGCTGCACCTCGTGGCCGTGCAAGGCGCTGTCCACACCTGCCAGGCCGCCGACATCCTTGCCGAGTTCACCGGCGGGAAAGAAACGGCGGTGATCGACGGAAAGCTTCAGGCACGGATCGAATCGCTCGGCTCCGCACACGCGCTCTCCCTTGCGGCGGTGGCGCGGATGGACCCCGGCTATGCCCACGTGCTGCTCGACTTCATCGAGCAGGGGCGGCCGGGCACGGGACTCAGCCCCGGCGAGCGCAGCCTGGTTCAACTGGCGCTGCACGCATGCTTTACCGCCTTCAATCCCGATGCGATACGGCGGATCGTGCCCGTGGCGCTTTCACAGGGACTCGCACCGGCCGAACTCCTGCAGGCCATCCAGCTCGGGGCCCATCTGGCGGTGCATGGCACGGCGCTGGGCGCAAATGTGTTCCGGCAGTCGACAGCGCCGGCTGCCGAGCAGGGTTCATGAAGCCTTCATCGGCACCCGCGCCGAAGCGATGCGCCACGAACGTCGTTGCCGCCTCGACAACAAAGCGGCGGCATCGCGGACTATTTCGTGGAATGGAACACCGCGTTCATCCGCGATGGCTTTTTAAGGACGACGCGCAGGACTAGATTGGAGCCATCGCAGCCCATCGGAGATCGCACCATGTCCCAGCCGAGTCACGCCGAGTCCGGTGACCGTTTCGAGGTCCGGTTCCGGTCGCTGTTTCGCGAAGGTCGCGGGTTTGCGTTTCCTTGCGATGCCCGCGGCCATGTGAATCTCGAATCGTTGTCCGAACGCGGCCGCAGCAACTACCTCTTCGCCAGCGCCATGGTCGGCCGCGAGTTCGCGGCCCCCAGCGTCACCATGGCGCTGCGATAGCCCTCAATCGATCGGCACGCTGGCCTCTTTCAGCACGCGCAGCACGAAGTGCGACTTGCTGTGCCGGATACCGGGAATCTTGTAGAGCTTCTCGCGCAGCAGGCGCTCGTAGTCGCGGGTGTCGCGCACCGCGATGCGGATGTAGTAGTCGTAGTCGCCCGAAACCAGGTAGGCCTCCAGGATCTCGGGGATGGTCGCGAGCACGCGCCCGAACTCGTAGAGGGTTTCGTCGGTGTGGCTTTCGAGGGTGAGCTGCACGATCACCGAATCGCGATAGCCGAGGCTCGCCGGGTCCACGTCGACCGTGTAGCGCCGGATGACGCCTTCGGCTTCGAGGCGCTTGATGCGGCTCCAGCAGCTGGTGGCCGAGAGCCCGACCTCGGTGCCGATATCCTGCAGCGAGCGGCGCGAGTCCTGCAGCAGGATGCGCAGGATGGCCATGTCGATCTTGTCGAAAAATTCTTCGGCCGGCTTTTGATTTTTCCGTTGAATCTTCAAGGAACTCTCCTTTTCTCTCGAAATTCTGAAGCACATTCTGCGGCAAGGCCGGAAGAATTGCGGGATGGAAATCGCTACGAGAAATCCGGCACCGACCGGCACTGAGGAAGCCCCCGCCGCCCCCCTGCGCAACGGCGCCGAACGGCTGCTGGATGCGCTGGTCGAAGGCGGCGTCGACACCCTGTTCGGCTACCCCGGCGGCGCCGCATTGCCGCTCTACGACGCGCTGCATGGAGAGCCCCGGCTGCGCCACATCCTCGTCCGCCACGAGCAGGCGGCGGTGCACGCCGCCGAGGGCTATGCGCGCACCACGGGCAAGGTCGGCGTGGTGCTGGTGACCTCCGGCCCCGGCGTGAGCAACACCATCACGGGGCTACTCGATGCCATGAGCGACTCCGTGCCGGTGCTCTGCATCAGCGGGCAGGTGGCGACGAGCGTGATCGGCACCAACGCCTTCCAGGAAAGCGATGCCCTGGGCATGTCGCGCCCCGTCACCAAGTGGAACTTCCAGGTGCGCTCGGCCGCGCAGGTGCCGCAGGCGGTGCGCGAGGCGCTGGCCATCGCCAAGAGCGGGCGGCCCGGGCCGGTGCTGCTCGATGTGCCGAAGGATGTTCAACTGGCCCGTGCCGATGGCATGCCGACCGCCGGCATGCCGCGCTCACGCACCACGCCTTCGCAGCCCGCCGTACCCCGCGGCAGCCTGCAGCGCGCAGCCGACCTGATCTCGACCGCGCGGCGGCCCGTGTTCTATGGCGGCGGCGGTCTCGTGAACTCAGGCCCCGACGCCTGCGCCGCCTTCGCGCGGCTGGTGCGCGCGACGGGCGCACCTTGCACGCTCACCCTCATGGGCCTTGGCGCGTTTCCCGCGTCCGATCCGCAGTGGCTCGGCATGCTCGGCATGCACGGCACGCTCGAAGCGAATCTCGCGATGCACGAAGCCGACCTCGTCGTCAACGTCGGAGCGCGCTTCGACGATCGCGTCACCGGCAAGCTCGACATGTTCTGTCCGCATGCACGCAAGATCCACATCGACATCGATCCGAGCAGCATCCACAAGACGGTGCGCGCCGATGTGCCGATCGTGGGCGACTGCGGCCAGGTGCTGAACGGACTGCTGGCGCTGCCCGAGCTGCAGGGCCTCGCGCCCGAACGGCTGGCGCCCTGGTGGCAGCGCATCGCGCGCTGGCGCGATGCGCGCTGCCTGGACTTCGCCACGCATGCGGACCACATCCTCCCGCAGCACCTCATGGCCGCGCTGCAGTCACGGCTGCAAGGCCGCGATGCCATCGTCTCCACCGACGTCGGCCAGCACCAGATGTGGGCCGCGCAGTACCTGCGCTTCGAGCGGCCCGCCCGGTGGCTGACCTCGGGCGGTGCCGGCACCATGGGGTACGGACTGCCCGCAGCGATCGGCGCGCAGGTGGCGCATCCCGATGCGCTCGTGGTCTGCGTGAGCGGCGACGCGTCCGTGCTGATGAACATCCAGGAGCTCTCGACCGCGGTGCAGCACGCAACGCCCGTCAAGCTCGTGCTCAGCAACAACGGCTACATGGGCATGGTGCGCCAGTGGCAGGAGCTGAACCATGGCAACCGGCTGTCGCACAGCTGGAACGCCGCGCTGCCGGACTTCGTGGCGCTGGCGAAGGCCTTTGGCTGGGGTGCGCGCCGCGTCGCCGATCCGCGCGAGTTGGACGACGCGCTGGCCGAATGCCTGGCCTTCGAGGGGCCGTTCTTCCTCGACGTGCAGGTCGCGCCAGAGGAGAACTGCTTTCCGATGATTCCGGCGGGCGCGGGACATCACGAAGTGATGTTGTCCAAGGATTGCTGGCACGAAGAGAAGGCGTCGTGACGCCGCCGCTCACTCCAGTTTCATTCCTGCGCTCCGGATGAGCGGCCCCCACTTCTCGCGTTCGCTGCGCGCGAAGCGATCGAGGCTCTCGGGCGTTCCGCCGGCCGGCTCGTGCCCGAGTTCCAGGAGACGCTGCCTCGCTTCGGGCTGCGTGAGGATCTTCGCGATCTCCGCATTGAGCTTCTGGACGATCGCCGCGGGTGTTCCACGCGGCGCGTAGAGCCCGTTCCATGCGACGACCTGGAATCCCTCCAGCCCCTGGCTGGCCGCCGGCTTCGTGCCCGGCAGGAGTGCCGACTCCTGGAGCGACGTCACTGCGAGCGCCTTGAGCTTGCCGTTCGCGATGAAGGGCCGCGCCGCACTGGCCGTGTCGATGCCGACCAGCACCTGCCCACCCATGAGATCGGTCATGGAGGTGCCGGAGCCCTTGTAGGGGACGGACCGCATCACCACGCCGCCCTGCTTCTGGATGAGTTCGAGCACGAGGCGCGACGTTGTGCTCGGCAGACCGACGTCGACGGCGTCGGGCCTTGCCTTCGCGGCCGCGAGCAGGTCCGCCATGTTCCTGTAAGGCGCGTTCGGATTCGCGAGGATCACCATCGGGAAGGTGCTGACCAGCGCCACCGCCTCGAAGTCCTTCTCCGGATCGAAAGGCATCGCCGGATAGAGGAACTGGTTGAGCACGTGGGTGCCGTTGGTCCCCATGAGCAGCGTGTAGCCATCGGGAGCGGCGCGCGCGACTTCGGCGGCACCGATGTTTCCGCCGGCGCCCGCCCGGTTGTCGATCACCAGGGGCTGGCCCAGTGCACGGCCCAGATGCTCGGCCAGATAGCGGGTCGCGACATCCGTCCCCTGCCCCGCCTGGTAGGGAACGATGATGCGTATCGGCTTCGTGGGATAGGCCTGGGCCAGCGCGAAGGAAGAACTCAAGAGCGCTACGAGCGCAACAAAGATGCTGACGATCCGTTTCATTGCATGGTCTCCTTTTTTGATTGTTTCCGCGATCGCCCTCGTTCAGGGCGCCGCTTCCGGACAGATGTCGATGGCCTGCAGACGGCGGATCTGGCCCGGGTCGAGTCCCGCTTCATCGAGGACTTCGCGCGCGTGCTGACCGAAGCGCGGCGGAGGCCGGCCCGGCCGGCCCGGCGTTCGCGAAAGCCGCACGGGCACGCCGATGCCCCGGTAGCCATCGATGTTCACGCTCATGCCGCGATGCATTGCATGCGCCTGTGCGAAAGCCTCCGGCACGGTGTGCACCGGCCCCACCGGCACGCCGCTTCGCATGAGCGCGCTGCACACCGGATCGCGCTTCCAGCCTGCAAGCACGGCTTCGATCCGCCGCCGCAGTTCGTCGCGGTGCTGCAGGCGCGCCGCATTGGTCGCGAAGCGCGGATCGCCCGCCAGCCCGTGGAGATCCATGACCGCGCAGAACTTCGCGAACTGCCGGTCGTTGAGGATGCCGAGGAACACCTGTCCGTCTTCGCACTGGAACTTGTCGTAAGGCGCGATGTTGGGATGGGCGCTGCCGAGCAGGCCGGGGACCTGGTCCGAGTGCATCCAGTTGGCGCCATGCGGCACGAGCAGGCTCAATGCGGTGTCGAACAGCGTCGCCTCCACGCGCTGGCCGAGGCCCGTGCGATCGCGGTGATGCAGCGCCAGCAGGATGCCCGTCAGCGCGGTGTAGCCGGTCAGGTGGTCGACGATGGGGATGCCCATGCGCGTCGGGCCCGAGGCAGGGTCGCCATTGACGCTCATGAGGCCGCACATCGCCTGCAGAACGGCGTCGTAGCCCGGCAGTCCGCCCAATGGCCCATCCGGGCCGAAGCCCGAGATCGCGCAGTAGATGAGGCCGGGAAAGCGCGGCTTCAGTTCGTCCTCGAAATCCAGCCCCCAGCGCTGCATCGTGCCCGGGATGAAGTTCTCCACCAGCACGTCGGCGTCCTGCAGGAGGTGCAGCAGCGTGTCACGGCCTTCGGGCTGCGCGAGGTTCAGCGCCAGGGCGCGCTTGCCCCGGTTGACCGCCGTGAAGTAGGCCGCGTCGCCGTCGTCGTTGAACGGCGGCCCGAGCGTCCGGGTCTCGTCGCCGGTCGGCGGTTCGATCTTGATCACGTCGGCGCCATGATCGGAAAGGATCTGGGTGCACAAGGGGCCGGCGAGGACTCTGGACAGGTCGATGACCCGCAGCCCCGCGAGCGCCCCGTGCCCATCGGCACCGCGCCTTGAAGTAGTTGGCATATCAGATCCGAGAGGAATGGCCGCGGCCGCCGGCGCGAGCCGGGCCGCCGTGCCATCCGGTTGTCGATCCCGCCGGCGCCCCGGCTGGGGCGAGGCGACTCAGCCGCGCGTGGGAAGCTCCACGACGCCCGACCCGATGACCGACAGCTCGTCGTCCTGGTTGTGGGCCTCCTGGGAGATCTCCACGAGGTGCCGTCCGTTCTCGACGAACTTGCGCTTGACGAAGCCCTTGATGAACAGCATGTCGCCCTCTGGGTTGTGGCGGCGGATCTTGCAGTGCGCCTTGCAGAGGAACCCGTCGTCACCCATCCAGTTGGTCAGGTGATGCGTGAGCCACGACGTGCGTTCCGGACCGTAGTCGTAGGCGCCCGGCGCGCCGACCTCCAGCGCGAAGTCCTCTTCCCAGTGCACGCGCTCCGGCACGTCCGGGATGCCGAAGCGGTTCGTGATGCCGACGCCAGGGTGCGCGTCGATGAGCTTCCACGCCAGCTTGTTGGCCCGGATGTAGAGCCCGCCCCAGCCTTGCGCATAGGCGATGAAGCCGGTCACCGTCATCGGGCCCTTGAACATCACCGGGAGCGCCTCGCCTTCCTTCACGTCTTCCCAGTAGCGGGGCGTGCTGCCCCGAACTTCTTCCTTGGCGTAGAGCTTGTAGGCCTCCTGGATCTCCTCGGTCGAATAGCGGCGCGGCGCGCGTTCACGCACTTCCTTGTACTTGCTGCCCTGCTCGCGCGCGTGGTCGCGCTCGGTGCGGAAGCACCAGCTGTCCGCCTCGGCCACCTTGTCGCCTTCCTGGTTGAAGAAGTCGACGTGATAGATCTGCTGCACCGCGCGGCCGGCAAAGCGGGTCTCGTGCTCGATCAGGTCCTTGAGGTAGGCCTCGGTCCGGATCGTGTCGTTGCGATGGACCGGCTTGTGCCATTCCCAGTCCGCGCCCGACCACATGGCGTGCACGCCCGGCAGGCCGCCCACGTAGCCCGAGACGATCCGGCTGGTCGAGAACAGGAAGCTCGGCAGCGCGACGATGCCGCCGTACTTCGTCTTGGCTGCGTAGTCCGGATCGCACCACAGCGGGTTGTCGTCGCCGATGCCGTGCGCGTAGTGGCGGATGTTGTCGCGCGTCGCTTCGTAGCACCAGGGCTCGGCCGTCACGCCGATCTTCAGGCCAATGCGCTCGCGCAGCTCGTCCAGGCCGTTGTCGGTGATCTTCGGGAAGGTTCTTTCGGTGGTGGTGGACATGCCGTCTCCTGTTGAATGAATGGGGGGTTGGGTTACGAAAGGGCGGACGCGCCGGCGGCTTCCTGCTCGCGCAGCTTCTTCCGATGGATCTTTCCGGCGGGCGTCTTCGGCAGCTCGGCGACGAATGCGACCTGCCGCGGGTACTCGTGCTGGCTCAGGCGGGTGCGGACCGCGTCCTGTATTTCCTCGATGAATTGCTCGCCCGCGGGGCGGTCCGAGACCACGAAGGCCTTGACGACCAGTCCGCGCAGCGCGTCGGGCACGCCGATGGCCGCGGCCTCCTTGACGTCGGGGTGCTTGAGGATCGCGTCCTCCACCTCCACCGCGCCGATGGTCCAGCCGGCCGAGATGATCACGTCGTCCGCGCGGCCGCCGTGCCAGAAGTAGCCCTCCTCGTCGACGCGGCCGAGATCCTTCGTCGCGACCCATTCGCCGCGGCGCCAGAGCTTCAGCTCGCCGGTCGCACCGGGCGCACAGGGCTTGCCGTTGACGTCGTGCACCTGGACCCGAAGGCCGGGGATGGGCTTGCCGAGCGAGCCCGACTTGACCGGGAAATCCGCTGCGCCCGGATAGGACACGAGGCACACGCCGATCTCGGTCGTGCCGTACATGCTGCAGGCCTTGTGGCCGAAGGTCGCCTCGATGAACGCAGCGGTCTCGCTGTCGATCGGCTCGCCGGTGAACGACACCTTGTCGAGCGCGTACGCGTACTTCGACGCCGCGCCCGAGTTGCGCATCATCCGGTAATGGGTCGCCGCCGCCGACAGGTTGTTGAACCGGTGCGACGCCAGCGCCCGCAGCAGCCGCTCGCCATTGAACTTGCCTGCGTAGGCGCCGATCGTCACGCCCATGGCGAGCGGCGCCAGCGTGCCGTGCCAGAGCCCGTGCCCCCAGGCCGGAGACGAAGGGCACATGAAGCGGTCGCCCGGCCGCACGCCGGTGCCGTACAACGCGGCGAGCATCAGCGTGACGATGGCCCGGTGCGTGTGCTTGACGGCATCCGGCAGCTCCCGCGTGGTGCCGGAGGTGTACTGGAAGATCGCGAGATCGTCCGCCCGCGTGTTGACGTCGAAGCGTGAAGAGAAGCGATCGAGCGAAGCGATGAAGGCTTCGTCCGCGACCACCACCTTCAGATCGCCGGAGGCGGGCACGACCTCCGCCTTCTCCGGATTCGTCACGAGCAACCGGGGCTTGCAGTCCTGCACGCGCAGACGGATGCCGTCCGGACCGAACAGCGTGAAGAGGGGAACCGCGATCGCACCCAGCTTGATCGCGCCGAAGATCGCCACGTAGAAGGCCAGCGAGGGTTCGAGCATCACGGCCACGCGGTCGCCCGGCCGGATGCCCTCTGCCGCGAGGAAGTGCGCGAATCGCGACGAGCCTTCCGAGATCTGCCGAAAGCTCAGCGTCTCGTCTTCGCCGTTCGCACGCACGAGGACCACGGCCTCGTTCTCTCCATCCACATGGCGATCGATGCACTCGTGCGCAATGTTCATGCGCTCGGCATCGCCCTCGAAGAGCTCCCACAGGCCTGCGGTGCTGCAGTGCGTTTGCGCATCCGCATAGGAGGTGAACTGCGTCAGTTTCGTCATCGCTGTCTCTCGTTTCGTGATGGAGAGACTTTGCGCGTCGGTGTCGTAATTGTCAATAGCATCCATGAATTGTCTATAGACAATTCATGGCGACACTCGGTAGAGGCACGCGACGAGGTCCGGCGCGTCGCACAGGTATGCGCGCAACAAAGCGTCGTATGCTTCGCCCACTTCGTGATCCGCCATCCCCATGCCTGCCGCAGCACCTGCATCTCCGCCCGTCAAGGGCCCTCGTGTTCGCCCCGTTCCCGCGGTTTCCCGCGCCCTCGCCATCCTTCGGTTGCTGGCCGCGAACGCCGAGCCGATGACGCTCAAGACGATCTCGGAGGAACTCGAGCTGGTGACGAGCACCTGCCTCCACATCCTTCGCGTGCTGGTCGAGGAAGGCATGGTCAAGGTCGAGGCGGGAACGAAGCGATACAGCCTCGATGTCGGCGTGCTGTCCCTCGCGCGCAGCGTGGTGGAGAACAACCCCTTCCCCATGCGCGTGCAGAGCGCGCTCGATCGCATTGCCGAGCGATGGAACGTCACCACGATCGGGATGAAGGTCTCGGGCCTCGACGACCTCGTGGTGCTGGCCCTGGCACGCTCCAGAGGGCCGTTCCGCCTGTACGTGGAAGTGGGCAGCAGGGTGCCCGCGCTGACCAGCGCGACCGGGCGGATCGTCGCGCACTACGCCGGCTTGACCGATGTCGAACTCGCCCGCCAGTTCAAGTCGCTGCACTGGGAGAACCCGCCTTCGTTCGAGACCTGGCTGAAGGAAGTGAAGTCGGTCCAGCGCAAGGGGTTCGCCATCGATCGTGGCAACTACATCAGCGGTATCTCGGTCCTGGCGGTTCCGATCCTCGATGCGCATCGTCGCGTGACGCACGCGATCGCCGCGCTCGGTGTCGCGGACACGTTGACCGCTTCAAAGGTGCAGGCCCTGGCGACGGACATGCAGGCGGAGGCCGCGGGCCTCGCACAGTGACAGCGAACCAGGTTCGGCCAGTAGCGGTACGCGAGTCAATCGCGACTACTTGACGCCGACCACCGCGCCACGAAACCTGCCGTCGGGCCGCAGCGCAGTCAGCGCTCCATCTCGCCGAACGATGGCCACGCAGCCCTCGGTGACTGGCTGCTTGTTCCAGCTGGTGCAATATCCGCCCGGGCTGAATACGCGCCATTTGCCGACGTCGTTGTAGGGTCCCGAAACGATCGCCTTGCCGCTTGGGGCAAGCTCCACGTCGTAGGTCTTGCCATCGTCCAGGTTCCAGCGCACGGTCTTCCCCACGATCGTGGACTGAAACTCCTCGTCGGTCAGAGGAACATCGAGGGCCAGTACGTGCCCCGTCCCGATGACCGATCCGAAAGCAATCAAGATGACTGGCAACTTCATGGGCATCTCCACGTCGATGTGATCGAGATTGGATCGCGCACGAGCGACCAGTTCATCATCAGCTTGCGGCTTGACGCCAGGCTTTCGGCGCTGATGCGCCCGCCTCATTGAAGCGGAAAGCGCGCATACGGCAGCGCCGCCGGCAGCGGGTGCGTGACGATCTCCGGCGCCCGGGCGCGCACGGCCGCATCGCTGACCGCATAGCCCCAGTTGATCAGCTCGCATTGCTCCTGCTCCGTGAACCGGTCCAGGCGTGTGCGGATGCTGCTGAGATCGGCGATCTTTTGCGCGGAAACGGGCAGCGCGCCGGGAGCTTCGAAGTCCTGGATGGGCGTGTTGATGGCCCAGAAGGCCCCGGCGACTGTCTTTTGCTCGTACTCCCGGATCAGCATGCGCTTGCGCAACGCCAGTGCCTGGTTCAGCCCGATGTCCATGACCCTGAAGATCTGCTTGGGCGCGAGGCTTGCCATGCCCGCGTCGAGTTCGAACGGCTTGCCCGCATCGCTTGCCAGCACGGTGGCGTAGCGCCCCCACACGGTCTCGAGCCCGAGGTTGTCGTAGACGCCCCCGTCGGCCAGCAGCAGGCGGCGGCGAAAGTCTTCCTGCGGCCACAGGTCGGCGCCATCGGTCTTTTCGAAGAGCGCCGGGTCGACCTCCAGCTCGATGGGCGCGAGCACCGGTGGAAAGGCGCTGGAACAGGCGACCGCCGTGGCCACGTCGAACCGGGGCTGGCGGATCAGGCCGATGCGGTAGTCGCCGGCAAAGGGCTTCGAGAAACGGAAACTCACGCCGGTCGCATAGTTGGTGGCGTTGAACACGAAGCGGGGCGCGTCCGGCAGGTCCTGCAGCGACGCATCCATGCCCAGGTGCTTGCGGTACGCATTCGCCACCTCCTCGCCCGCCGACCGGAATGGATTGAGCGCGCCGGATATGACCGAGCCGACGTCGATGTTCCGGGAGCAGAAATCCCGCAGCGGCGCCTCGACCTCGTCGATGAAGTTCGAGGCCTGTGCGTTGGCGTCGAAGCCGAGGTGCGACCAGCGCAACGCGAGATGGCCCGCGGTGATGGACCCGCCGGACACGCTGGAGATGCGCGCGAGCCGGGCCAGCACACCCAGTTCGTTGAGCCGCCGCAGCACCCCCACGTGAAACAGCACCGCCCGGAATCCCCCGCCGGACAGGGCGAGTGCGATGCCCTCCTTCCTGGTCTCGTCGCGCAATGCCATGGCGCCTCTCCAACGATCGCTGAAGGAGACAGGCTAGGACCCGCGTCGTTTGCGCGCATCCACCAGTCTGGGTAGGCCTGAAGTGAGAACCGGCAACGCGCTCAGGTGATCCACCAGCAGTCTCGCCGCAGGCGAGAGCTGCTCGAAGTCCCGATAGCAGATGGCGAATCGCCTTTTCGCCCACTCCTCCTTGAGCGTGACCACCCGGGTTCGCGCAGGGTCCCGCGACATCTCCGCGATCTGCCTGGGAACCACGGCAAGGCCCAGTCCGGCACCGACGCAACGCAGCGACGCGTCGAAGGTCGAAACGACGGCCCGATAGAAGATCGGCTTGCCGATGATCGCCGCCGCACGGGCGAGCATCGTGTGCACCGCCGTGTTCGCCGGCAGGCCCACATGGTCATGGTCCAGCGTCTGGGCAAAGCTGCAGGCCTTCAGCCTGGCCAGCGGATGGTCCGCGTGGACCACGATGCCGAGTTCGTCGCCGCGATAGGGCCGCGTCTGCAGGCCTTCCAGGTCCGCGGCGTCCCAGCACACGCCCACGGGCGCGAGGCCCTCCCGCAACGCGCTGACCAGCTCGGCGCTGTTGCGCTCCTCGATGTCCACGCGGATCTGCGCATGCGCGGGCTGCTGCAGGAAGGCGGCGATGTCGTCCGGCAGCGACTCGGTGATCGAGGACACGGATGCGAGCATGCGGACCTGTCCCTTGACGCCATGCCGGTATGCGGCCATGTCGCGCGCGACCCGGTCCGCAGTGGCCAGCATGGCGCGCGCGTGTTCGAGCAGGATTTCGCCCGCGGCTGTCGGCACGACGCCGCGCCGGTGCCGCTCGAAGAGCGGCGCATGCACCTGCTCTTCCAGTTGCGCGAGCCGCTTGCTGATGGCCGACGAGCCGATGTGCTCCTGCTCGCCTGCACGGGCGATGTTCCGGTGATCGCAGGCGGCCACGAAGAGCCGCAATGTCGTGAGATCGAGGTCGCGCATGACGAGACTTTCCTGATTGGAAACGCAAACACGACAATTTATCGCTTCACCGTCGACCGGGGCAACTCTAAAGTTCGGCAAACGCTGGATTTCCGAAAGACACCCCCATGACTGCAGCCCCTTCATCCCTGACCCGAAAGGCCATCATCCGCGAAGTCGGTCTTCGCGATGGGCTGCAGAGCATCGCCACCATCGTCCCGACCGAGCGCAAGCGCGAATGGCTTCGCGACGCCGTGGCCGCCGGTCAGACCGAGATCGAGGTCGGCTCTTTCGTTCCGGCCCGGCTGATGCCCCAGCTTGCCGACACCGAGGAAGTGCTGGCCTACGCGAAGACGCTGCCGGGCCTGTTCGCATCCGTGCTCGTGCCGAACCTTCGCGGTGCCGAACGCGCGCTCGAAGGCGACGCCGACCTGATGATCCTGCCGCTCTCGGCGAGTCACGCCCACAGCCTCGCCAATCTGCGCAAGACACCGGACGACGTAGTCGCCGAACTGGGCCGCATCCGCGCGGCGCGCGACGCCTCGGGCAGAAAGACGCTGATCGAAGGCGGCGTCGGCACGGCGTTCGGCTGCACGATCCAGGGGCACGTCGAGGAGTCCGAAGTCCTTCGCCTCATGCAGGCCCTGCTGGACGCGGGCGCCGACCGCGTGAGCCTGGCGGACACCGTCGGCTATGCCGATCCGGCCTCGGTCGGCCGCCTGTTCGAGAAGGCGCTGAAGATCGCGGGCGACCGCTTCTGCTGTGGGCATTTCCACGACACGCGCGGCCTTGCGCTGGTCAACGTGCATGCCGCGCTGCAACTCGGTGTCAGCCGCTTCGACGCCTCGCTCGCCGGCATCGGCGGCTGCCCGCACGCTCCGGGCGCGAGCGGCAATGCGTCCACCGAAGACCTGGCGTTCATGCTGGAAGCCATGGGCATCGATACCGGCCTTCACATTCCCGCGCTGCTGGCGCTGCGCGCCAAGGTGGCGGGCTGGCTCGACGGCGAACCCACGCACGGCACGCTCTGGCGCGCCGGGCTGCCCAAGACTTTCGCGACCCCTGCAACCGCCTGATCTCCCTCCACACCATGAACCAAGACAACACCCTGCCGCTCGCCGGCATCCGCGTCCTCGAATTCACCCACATGGTGATGGGCCCGACCTGCGGGATGATCCTCGCGGACCTCGGCGCCGAGGTCATCAAGGTCGAGCCGCCCGGCGGCGACAAGACCCGCAAGCTGCCGGGCCTGGGCATCGGCTTCTTCCGCAGCTTCAATCGCAACAAGAAGAGCGTGGTGCTGGACATCACGAGCGAGGCCGGCCGCCAGACCGCCGCCGAACTGGCCGGAAGCTGCGACGTGGTGCTCGAGAACTTCCGGCCGGGCCTCATGAACGAACTCGGCCTGGACTACGAGACCCTGTCGAAGAAATACCCGCGCCTGATCTGCGTGAGCCACAAGGGCTTCCTGCCCGGCCCCTACGAAAAGCGCCTGGCGCTGGACGAGGTGGTGCAGATGATGGGCGGCCTCTCCTACATGACCGGCCCGGTCGGACGCCCGCTGCGCGCGGGCACCAGCGTCAACGACATCATGGGCGGCATGTTCGGCGCCATCGGCGTGCTCGCGGCGCTGCGCGAGCGCGATCGCACCGGGCGCGGGCAGGAAGTGCAGAGCGCGCTGTTCGAGAACTGCGTGTTCCTGTCTTCGCAGCACATGCAGCAGTTCCTCATGACCGGCGAGCCGCCGCCGCCGATGCCCTCGCGCGTGTCGGCCTGGAGCGTCTACGACGTGTTCGCGCTTGCCGGCGGCGATCAGCTGTTCATCGGTGCGGTGAGCGACAAGCAGTTCAACACGCTGTGCCGCGTGCTGGAGCGCACCGACCTGCTGGACCGCCCCGAGTACGCGGACAACGCAGCACGCGTGGCCGTGCGTCCGCAACTCCTGGCCGAACTCGGCGCGATTCTCGTGACCCACCGCATCGATGAGCTCGCGCCCAAGCTGGAGGCCGCAGGCATTCCGTACGCGCCGATCTCCCGCCCCGAGCAACTCGTGAACGATCCGCATTTGAAGCAGAGCGGTGGCCTCGTGCCGATGACGACGGACGACGGCGGAAGCACCGAGGTGGTGTTGCTGCCCCTCACGATGGGCGGCCGCCGCCCGGGTGTTCGCATGCCCTTGCCCCGCATCGGCGAGCACACCGAAGAGGTACTCGCCGGGCTCAAGAACGCCGCTTGAGCCGCATCCCATCAGCATTCCGTTCCATACCAATCATCAGGAGACAGACATGTTCATCGACACCATCGGCCGTCGCTCGCTGCTCGCGTTCGGCGCCGCCGCACTGGCTGCCAGCTTCGCCGGCACGGCCGCCAGCCAGCCCTCCACGCCCTTGCGCGTGATCCTTCCGGTGAGCGCGGGATCGGGCGTCGACGTGATCGTCCGCTCTGCCCAAGTCGCACTCACGAAGGCGCTCGACGGGCAGCCGGTGGTCATCGAGAACCAGCCGGGCGCGGGTGGCATCACGGGCACGCAGAACCTGGTCAAGGCGGCGCCGGACGGCAACACGATCGCTGTCATCTCCAACAATCACTCGGTGAATCCGAGCGTCTTCAAGAAGCTGCCTTACGACAGCCTCGCCGACATCACCCCCATCACCATCCTGGGCGGCTCGCCGTTCGTGCTGGTCGTCAACCCGAACAAGGTGAGCGCGAAGAACGCCAAGGAACTCCAGGCCCTGATGAAGGCCAAGCCGGGCGAGTTCAACTACGGGTCCTCCGGCAACGGAACGATCATTCACCTCGCCGGCGAGATGTTCGTCGACGAGGCAAGCGTGAAGGCGCGCCATATCCCCTACAAGGGGATGGGTCCCATGATCACGGACATCATGGGTGGCCAGGTCGAGATGGGCGTGGGCGCTGTCGCGGCCGTGCAGGGCCAGATCAAGTCCGGCGCCCTGCGGCCCATCGGCGTGATGGGCAAGGAGCGCGTGCCATCGCTGCCCGAGGTGCCCACCATGGCCGAGCAGGGATTCCCGGGCGTCGATGTCGCGGGCTGGTTCGCGGTCGTCGGCCCCAAGGGCCTGCCGCCGGCGCAGGTCAAGCGCCTCCGCGATGCATTTGCGACCGCATTCAACGATCCCGACGTCAAGGCCGGTTTCGCGAAGCGCGACGACTTCCTGATCCTCAACACACCCGAAGAAGCCGGCAAGTTCCTCAAGTCCGAGCAGGAACGCTATGCCAGGCTCGTCAAGAAGGCCAACGTCACACTCGAATGACCCGCAGACCGACCACCTGCGCCCTCCGCCGACTTCGTCCACACTGTCACGTTCAGGCGCGACCTCGACGCCGGTCGGCCGAACTCATCTGTTTCCGAGGAGCTCTTCATGAGTGATCTGTTCGACAACCCCATGGGCCTGTGCGGCTTCGAGTTCGTGGAATTCGCCTCGCCCAGCCCGGGCGTGCTGGAGCCCCTGTTCGAGAAGCTCGGCTTCACGCTGGTGGCCAAGCACCGTTCGAAGAACGTGCTGCTGTATCGCCAGGGCGGCATCAACTTCATCGTGAACAACGAGCCGGGGCAGGCGGCCTACTTCGCCGCCGAGCACGGTGCCTCGGCCTGTGGGCTGGCCTTCCGCGTGCGCGATTCGCACAAGGCCTACCAGCGGGCGCTGGAGCTGGGCGCCCAGCCCGTGGACATCCCCACCGGTCCGATGGAGTTGCGCCTGCCGGCCATCAAGGGCATCGGCGGTGCGCCGCTGTACCTCATCGACCGCTTCGAGGACGGCAAGTCCATCTACGACATCGACTTCGAGTTCCTGCCGGGCGTGGACCGCCACCCCAAGGGCCACGGCTTCCAGGTCGTGGACCACCTCACGCACAACGTGTATCGCGGCCGCATGGCCTACTGGGCGGACTTCTACGCCAAGCTCTTCAATTTCCGCGAGATCCGCTACTTCGACATCAGCGGCGAGTACACCGGGCTGACCTCCAAGGCGATGACGGCGCCGGACGGGCTGATCCGCATTCCTCTCAACGAGGAAGCCAGGCAGGGCGGCGGCCAGATCGAGGAGTTCCTCATGCAGTTCAACGGCGAGGGCATCCAGCACATCGCCCTCCTGACCGACAGCCTGCTCGATTCGATCGACCAGTTGCAGATGGCCGGCATCCCGCTGCTCACGGCACCCAACGACATCTACTACGAGAACCTGGAGAAGCGCCTGCCGGGGCACGGGCAGGCCGTGGGCGAACTGCAGGCGCGCGGCATCCTGCTGGACGGCACGACCGAAGGCGGCCAGCCGCGCCTGTTGCTGCAGATCTTCTCGGAGCCGATGCTGGGGCCGGTGTTCTTCGAGTTCATCGAGCGCAAGGGCAACTACCGGGAAGGCTTCGGCGAAGGCAATTTCAAGGCGCTGTTCGAGTCGCTGGAAAGAGACCAGATCAACCGCGGCGTGCTCAAGGCCGAAGCCTAGAACACGGCCCCCCGCCGAGTGCCTCCTCGCCCATCAGGGTCTCCCGGTTGAAGTTGCGGGCCCGCTGCGCTCAAATTCCCGGTTGAACGCGTTCGCGCCGCGTCCAACCTGGTGGAGGCAATCATGGCGAGACTGGTCATGCGTACGCGCAGCAAGCCCTATCCGATCGACATCGGCGGCGAGACGCAATTCATCTGCGGTTGCGGCCTGTCGGCGAACCAGCCCTTCTGCGATGGCACCCACAAGCTGACGCGCGATGAACAGGAAGGCACGCTCTGCTGGTACGACGCCGACATGCAGCGCAAGGAGATCGGCCACGCATTCCCCAACATTCGCGCGCCGAGGGAATAGGTCCGGCCCGGCGTGCCGGAGGCACCATGAGCGACCCTGACTTCACGATGCTGCAGCAGCGCATGCTGGCCGAGATCGCCGCCAAGACGGTGTTCTCGACCAACTATCTGGACAAGGCGGCGCTGGATTCGAGGGTCATGAACGCCATGGCCACGGTGCCGCGCCACGCGTTCGTGCCGTTCGAAATGCGGCCCTATGCCTACGTCGACACGCCCTTGCCGATCGGCTACGGCAAGACGATCTCGCAACCCTTCATCGTCGCCGTGATGACCGACCTGCTCGGCGTGCAGCCGACCGACACGGTCCTCGAGATCGGGACGGGGATGGGCTACCAGTCGGCCATCCTGGCGCAACTCGCACACCGCGTCTTCACCGTCGAGATCATCGAGGAACTGGCCGAGCAGGCCGCGCACCGGCTGGCCGACCAGGGGTGCGACAACGTCGAGATCAGGGTCGGCAACGGCTGCCAGGGCTGGCCCGAACATGCGCCCTTCGACAAGATCATGGTGACCGCGGCGCCCGAGCTGATTCCGCCGGCGCTCATCTACCAGTTGAAGCCGGGCGGCACGATGGTGATACCCGCCGGGTTGCCTGATGCACAGCAACTCATCCAGCTCAGGAAGGACGCGCAGGGTTCGGTCACGACGAGGGAGATCTTCCAGGTCCTTTTCTCGACGCTCGAGGACGTGGCCTTGCCGTGATTCTTCAGTCGTTTCTCGCCGCCTCGCCGTGGAGCCATGACAGGAACGCCTCGACCGGCGCGCGCTTCCCATGGCGCGCCGGGTATACGACGAAGTGCGCCTTGATGGGTATGGCCTTGTCCAGGCTCAGGATCGGCTTGAGCTTTCCCTCTGCCATGTGCCGTCCGGCAATGGTGTAGCTCTCCAGCGCCACGCCCAGGCCCAGCGCCGCGGCATCGAGCGACATCATCGCGCGGTCGAAGCGAAGGACGAATCGCTCGGGCGCACGCTGGTTGGTGTGGGCCTTGAACCAGTCTGACCACTGCACCACGCTGACGTTGCTCTGGATCAGCGGAACATCCAGCAACTGCTCGGGCCGCTTCAGGCGATGCTGGCGAATGAAGGCGGGACTCGCCAGCGGCACGATCCGCTCCTCGAAGAGCGGCTCGATCACGAGGTCGGGCCATTGCGGCACGCCGTAGCGGATGTCGATGTCCGCCTGCCCGAGCCTGAAGTCGCTGTGGGTGTGAGCGGCCGACAGGTTCAGCGAGATGTCGGGATAGGCCTGCGCAAAGGCGGCCAGCCGCGGGAGCAGCCACAAGCTCGCGAAGCTGGGCGTGGAGTGCACATAGAGGCTGTTGCGCACGCCCTGGCGCAGGTCGTCGCTCGCCGCACCGATGGCCTGAAGAGCGCCGCTGACACGCGTGAGGTACTGCTCGCCCGCGGCACTCAGGCGCACCCCATGCGCGCTGCGTTCGAACAGGCGCACGCCCAGGTGGGCCTCGAGCCGCGCCACCTGGTGGCTGATCGCGGACGCCGTGAGATGCAACTCGGCGGCGGCCAGCGCAAAGCTGCGGCGGCGGGCCACGGCCTCGAAGGCCTGGAGGTTCACGAAGGGAGGAATGGAGGCCATGGGGGAACCCTGACGTCAGATGAATTCCTGTCATCTTAGGCTGATAACTCTTCGCTTGTCGTCAAGTGACCGAGCGCGGAACATCCGCTCCCAGGAACCCAGGAGACAAGGCGGTCACGCAAGTGCGCCAGCCATCAAGGCCTCGCCGAAGGCATCGGCACCTCCGACGTTCGATCCATCGATCCACCAGCTCAAGGAGACAACCGAGATGCCGAACCCTGACAACCATGGGACCCGAGGCCGGGCGATGCCGCAAGCGCGCACGGGGAGCCTGAAGTGAGCAGCGCGCTACTGGAAGCACACCCCGTGCAAGCGGACGGTTCGCTTCTCGCCCGTGCCGAGTCGTGGCTCGGCCACGCCATCGAGATTCCCGCCGCCGCGCTGGTCGTGGGCGAAGTGGCCGTGCTGCTGGCGGGCGTGGTCATGCGCTTCATCTTCAACAGCCCGATCCCGTGGGCCGACGAACTCGCGTCGATCCTGTTCCTCTGGCTCGCCAACCTGGGCGCCGCCGTGGCGCTGCGCCGCGGCTCGCACATGCGCACCACCGCGCTGGTGTCGCGCTGGGGCCCCCGGGCGAGGGCCTGGGCGGAAGCCCTGGCGATCGCGGTGCCCTGCCTGATGCTCGTGATCCTGATCGGCCCGATGACCGAATACGCGGCCGACGAATGGATCGTGCAGACGCCGGCCCTGTCGTGGCCGAACACGATCCGTGCCGCGGCGGTGCCTGCAGGCGCGGCAGTGATGATCGCGCTCGGCCTGCTGCGCCTGGCCCGCGTCGGCATCGCCGATCTCGTCGGGGTGACCGTCGCTATCGCGGCGCTGGCCGGCGCGCTCTATGTCGGCTCGGGCTGGCTGCAGTCGGTCGGCAACTGGAATCTCGTCATCTTCTTCGCGCTGCTGCTGGGCGCCGGCGTCCTGCTGGGCGTGCCGATCGCGTTCTGCTTCGGCATGGCGACGGTGGCCTTCCTGCTCTGCGTCACCTCCACACCGCTCGCGGTGGTCAGCGGCCGCATCGACGAGGGCATGAGCTCGCTGATCCTGCTGGCCGTGCCGCTGTTCATCCTGCTGGGACACCTGGTGGAGATGACGGGCATGGCCAAGGCGATGGTGGACTTCCTGGCTTCGCTGCTGGGCCATGTGCGTGGCGGCCTGAACTACGTGCTGCTCGGGGCGATGCTGCTGGTGTCCGGCATCTCCGGCGCCAAGACCGCCGACATGGCCGCCGTGGCCCCGGTGCTGCTGCCGGAGATGAAGAAGCGCGGCAACGACGAGGGCGAGCTGATCTCGCTGCTGGCCGCATCCGGCGCCATGGCCGAGACCGTTCCGCCCTCGCTGGTGTTGATCACGATCGGCTCGGTCGCGGGCATCTCGATCGGCGCGCTGTTCACCGGCGGACTGCTGCCCGGCGTCGTTCTGGCGGTGATGCTGGCATTCCTGGCCCGCTACCGCAGCGCAGAGGTTGCGCACGGCCTGAAGCGCGCCCCCATCGGCGTCATCGGCCGCACGCTGCTGATCTCGCTGCCGGCGCTCCTGCTGCCCGTGCTGATCCGCACGGCCGTGGTCGAAGGCGTGGCGACGGCCACCGAGGTGTCGACCATCGGCATTGCCTATGCGGTCGTCGCGGGCCTGTTCATCTATCGCCGCTTCGACTGGCGCCGCCTCTATCCGATGCTGGTCGACACGGCGGCCCTGTCGGGCGCGATCCTCTTCATCATCGGCACGGCCACCGGCATGTCCTGGGCGCTGACGCAGTCGGGCTTCTCGCACAGCCTGGCCGAACTGATGACCAGCGTGCCGGGTGGCAAGTACGGCTTCCTGCTGGTGTCGATCGCGGCCTTCATCGTGCTGGGCAGCGTGCTGGAAGGCATCCCCGCGATGGTGCTCTTCGCGCCGCTGCTGTTCCCGGTCGCCAAGGCCATCGGCGTGCACGAGGTGCACTACGCGATGGTGATCATCCTGGCCATGGGCATCGGCCTGTTCGCCCCGCCCTTCGGCCTGGGCTACTACGCCGCCTGCACGATCGGCCGCGCACACCCCGACGTCGCGCTGCGCCGCATCTGGCCGTATCTCGGCGCGCTGCTGGTGGGCCTGCTCATCGTGGCCTTCGTGCCCTGGTTCTCCATCGGGCTGCTCTGAACCGCTCCCTTCACCGACTTCTTCAACCAAGGACTTCCATGTCTGATCCGACGACGAATCTCCGCGAGCGGGCCTACCGCATCCGCCGCTTTGCCCTGCGCATGGGCGAAGTGCAGGGCCAGGGCTACATCGGCCAGGCCCTCGGCTGGGCGGACGTGCTCGCCGTGGCCTACGGCCACGCGCTCAACTACCGTCCCGCCGAGCCCGAGTGGGAAGGCCGCGATCGCTTCCTGCTCTCGCACGGCCACTACGCCATCGCCTTCTACGCGGCGCTGATCGAGGGCGGCATCATCCAGGAGAGCGAACTCGAAACCTACGGCAGCGACGACAGCCGCCTGCCGATGTCGGGCATGGCCACCTACACGCCGGGCATGGAGATGTCGGGCGGTTCGCTCGGCCAGGGCCTGCCGATCGCCGTGGGCATGGCGCTCGGCCTGCGGCAGAAGAAGAACCCGGCCTTCGTCTACGTGTCGATGTCCGACGGCGAACTCGACGAGGGCTCGGTCTGGGAAGCCGCCATGGGCGCCGCGCACCATCGGCTGTCGAACCTGATCTGCCTGGTCGACATCAACAACCAGCAGGCCGACGGGCCATCGAGCAAGGTGCTCGGCTTCGAGCCGCTCGCCGACAAGTGGGCGGCCTTCGGATGGGACGTGCAGCGCGTGGACGGCAACGATCTGCCTGCGGTGCTGAAGGCCTTCAACCGTGCGCGCGACCTGTCCGAAGCGAAGCCGCGCGTGATCCTCTTCGACACCCTGATGGGCAAGGGCGTGCCTTTCCTCGAACAGCGCGAGAAGAACCACTTCATCCGCGTCGACCCGCCGGAATGGCAGCAGGCACTGCAGATCCTGGACGACAGCTGGTCGGCTGCCCAACAAACCGAAGGAGCCCTCGCATGAACACCGTCGTTGCGGAAAAGAAGAAGCCGCGCCTCACCACCTCGGCGATGATCGCCTCGATCGCGGCCGAAGGGCAACGCGTCAAGGCAGCGCCGTTCGGCAAGGCACTGGTCGAGCTGGGCGCGCAGCGTCCGGAGGTCGTCGGGATGACGGCCGACCTCGCCAAGTACACCGACCTGCACCTGTTCGCGCAGGCCTACCCCGAGCGCTTTCACCAGATGGGCATGGCCGAGCAACTGCTGCTCGCCGCCGCGGGCGGCATGGCCAAGGAAGGCCTGATTCCCTTCGCGACCACCTACGCGGTGTTCGGAACGCGGCGCGCGTATGACTTCATCCACCAGGTCATCGCCGAGGAGAACCTCAACGTCAAGATGTGCTTCGCGCTGCCGGGCCTGACGACCGGCTACGGCCCCAGCCACCAGGCGACGGAGGACATCGCGATGATGCGCGGCATTCCGGGCCTGACGATCGTCGACCCGTGCGACGCGCTCGACATCGAACAGGCCGTGCCCCAGATCGCGGCGCACAAGGGGCCGGTCTACATGCGTCTCCTGCGCGGCAACGTGCCCCTCGTGCTCGACGAGTACGACTACAGGTTCGAGCTCGGCAAGGCCAGGATGCTGCGCGACGGCAACGACGTGCTGGTCATCTCCAGCGGCTTCATGACGATGCGTGCGCTCGAAGTCGCGCAAGACCTGGCGGCGGACAACGTAGGCGTGGCCGTGCTGCACTGCCCCACCATCAAGCCGCTCGACGAGGCCGCCATCGTCGAAGCCGTTCGCTACAAGCACCGCCTGGTGGTCGTTGCGGAGAACCATTCCGTCATCGGCGGGCTGGGCGAATCCGTCGCCAGCGCGCTGCTGCGGCATCGCGTGCAGCCGGCCGGCTTCGAGCTCGCCGGATTGCCCGACGCCTTCCTCGACGCGGGCGCATTGCCCACGCTGCACGAGCGCTACGGCATCAGCCGAGAGGCGCTGGCCGGCCGCATCCGCAAGTGGCTGGGCTGAAACCCGGGCCAGACCCTTTTCATTCAACGCAACACACCCCCTCAATGGAGATCGACATGCTTCTCGCTGACAAAGTAGCCCTCATCACCGGCGGCGCCGGCCTCAACGGACTCGGTTTCGCCACCGCACGCATGCTGGCGGCGCAAGGCGCCCGCGTCGTCATCCTCGACCTGGAACGCGCCGACCCGGCAGGCGCCGCCGCCAAGCTCGGCCCGCAGCACGTGGGCCTGGTGGCCGATGTCACGGACAAGGCCTCCTGCGAGCGTGCCGCCAAGGCGGCCGTGGAGCAATGCGGCCGCATCGACATCCTGGTCAACAACGCCGGCATCACGCAGCCGCGCAAGACGGCCGACATCACCGGCGCGGACTACGACGCGGTGCTCGACGTGAGCCTGCGCGGCACGCTCTACATGTCGCAGGCCGTGCTGCCGGCGATGCGCGCGGCCAAGAGCGGCTCCATCGTCTGCATCTCGTCGGTGTCGGCGCAGCGCGGCGGCGGCATCCTGGGCGGCCCGCACTACTCGGCGGCCAAGGCCGGCGTGCTCGGCCTCGCCCGCGCGATGGCGCGCGAATTCGGCATCGACGGCATCCGCGTCAACTGCATCACGCCCGGCCTCATCGCGACCGACATCAACAAGGGCCTGATCCCCGACGACCGCATGCAGGGCATCCTGGACCAGATCCCGCTGAACCGCATCGGCGAGCCGGCCGACGTCGCCGGTTGCGTGGTCTTCCTGGCCAGCCCGCTCGCCAAGTACTGCACCGGCATCACGCTGGACGTCAACGGCGGCATGTTGATCCACTGACCGCCTGCTCCCCACACACCTACAGAAGGAGACAACGATGACCCAGCCCCAAACCTCTCGCGCGGGCCTGACCCGCCGGCAATGCCTGGCCGGCGCCGCGGCGCTCCCCCTGATCGCCGCGCTGCCGCGTCGCGCGCATGCGGCCGAGTTCACCTACAAGCTCGCCACCGGCCAGGACCCCAGCCACCCCGTGAACAAGCGGGCGCAGGAAGCCATCGAGCGCATCAAGGAAGCGACCAAGGGACGCCTGGAGATCCGCCTGTTCCCGGCCAACCAGCTCGGCTCGGACACGGACCTCCTGGCCCAGGTGCGAAACGGCGGCGTGGAGTTCTTCAACCAGGCCAGCTCGGTCCTGTCGACGCTGGTACCGGCGGCGGGCATCGTCAACACCGGGTTCGCCTTCACCGACTACGACCAGGTCTGGAAAGCGATGGACGGCCCGCTCGGCAAGTACGTTCGCGGCCAGATCGAGAAGGTGGGCCTTCTCACGATGTCCAAGCCCTGGGACAACGGCTTCCGCCAGATCACCACGTCCACCAAGCCGATCAACACCCCCGATGACCTGAAGGGCCTGAAGCTGCGCGTGCCCTCGGCCCCGATGCTCTCGACGCTGTTCACCGCGCTCGGCGCGAGCCCGACGCCGATCAATTTCAACGAGGTGTATTCGGCGCTGCAGACCAAGCTGGTCGAAGGCCAGGAGAACCCGCTGGCGATCATCGCCACGGCGCGCCTGTACGAAGTGCAGAAGTACTGCAGCCTGACCAACCATGTGTGGGACGCTTACTGGATCCTCGGCAATCGCAAGGCCGTGGACCGCCTGCCCAAGGACATCCAGGAGATCGTCTTGCGCGAGTTCGACAAGTCCGCCGACGACGAGCGCGCCGACATCGCGGCGCTCAGCAAGTCGCTGCGCGGCGATCTGCAGGCCAAGGGCCTCCAGTTCGTCGAGGCCGACAAGAAGGCGTTCAAGGCGACGCTGACCAAGAGCACCTTCTACAAGGATTGGCGCGGCAAGTTCGGCGAGGACGCCTGGAAGCTGCTCGAAGAAAGCGCGGGGTCGCTCGCATGAGCGCCGCGCCGGACCGCTCCAGGCAAGCTCGCACCGCAGTGCGAAGCACGGAGGTTGCCCAATGAGCGCAGTGCTTGCTCCGGGCGCAGACGTGGCGACCCGGCCCGCGTTGTCGAAGCTCGCCAACGCGATCCGCTTCCTCGCGATCGATGCGATCGTCCGCGCGGGCGAGGGGCACCAGGGCGTGCCGCTCGGCATGGCCGAGATCGCCACCGCGCTCTATACGCGTCACCTGAAATTCTTGCCGGCCGATCCCACCTGGGCCGATCGCGACCGCGTCGTCCTGTCGAACGGCCACGGGTCGATGCTGCTCTACGCGCTGCTGTACCTGACGGGCTACGAAGCCATCTCGATCGATCAGGTTCAGCGCTTCCGCGAGATGGGCTCGCACTGCGAAGGCCATCCCGAGATCGCGCCCGCGCATGGCATCGAGGTGACCACCGGCCCCCTGGGCCAGGGCATCGCCGACGCGTTCGGGATGGCGGTGGCGGAGGCCTATCTCAACGCGCGCTTCGGCAGCGGATTGGTGGACCACCACACCTACGCCTTCGTCGGCGACGGCTGCCTGCAGGAGGGCATCGGCCAGGAAATGATCTCGCTGGCCGGGCATCTGCGCCTGGGCAAGCTCGTGCTGCTCTGGGACGACAACCGCATCACCGATGACGGCAGCACCGCGTTGTCGATCAGCGAGAACGTGGCCGAGCGTTTTCGCGTGGCCGACTGGCACGTCGTCGAAGTCGACGGTCACGACCTCGAAGCGGTGGCGGCGGCGCTGGCGGCCGCGAAGCTCGACCCCCGTCCGTCGATGATCGCGTGCCGCACCGTGATCGCTCGCGGCCTCGCCCGGCTGCAGGGCCAGCGCGGCGGTCACAGCGGGCGCCTGTATCCCGAAGATGCGGACATCGCCCGGGAGGAACTCGACTGGCCGCATGCGCCCTTCGAGGTGCCGGCACAGGTGCTCGAAGCCTGGCGCGATGCGGGCCGCCGCAGCGCAGAGAAGCATGCGGCCTGGCAGGCCCGGCACGCCGCGCTCGCGCCTGCCGAGCGTGCCGAGTTCGATCGCGTCATCGCCGGCCGATTGCCCGACGGCTGGCGCGAGACATTGCTCGCCTACAAACGGCAAGCCTCGGAGCGAAGCGATTCGCCCGGCGGGATCATGATCTCGGCCGAGATCAACGACCTGCTCACGGACGTGCTGCCCGAGCGCATGGTGGGCTGCGCCGACCTCGAGGCGCCGACCAGCCACAAGCGCCGGCTCGCGGCCTTCACCGCCGCCGACCGCAGCGGCGCGTATGTGCACTGCGGCGTGCGGGAGCACCTGATGGGCGCCATGGCCAACGGCATGGCGGCGCATGGCGGTGTCATCCCGCTGGCCGTCACCTACCTCGCGTTCTCGGACTACGAGCGACCCGCCATGCGCATGGCGGCGTTGATGGGCCTTCCCGTGAAGTTCATCTTCAGCCACGACTCCATCGGCGTCGGCAGGAACGGCCCCACGCACCAGCCCGTGGAGATCCTGGCCTCGCTGCGCGCCATGCCCAACATGCTCGTGCTGCGCCCCGCGGATGCGGTCGAGGCCGCCGAGTGCTGGGAGATCGCGCTGGAGCACACGAGCGGCCCCGTCACGATGGTCTTCGCGCGACAGGCGCTGCCGCTGGTGCGGCGCACGCACCAGTCCGATAACCTCTCGCGGCGCGGCGGCTACGTGCTGGCCGAGGCCGAAAGCGGCGCCCGGCAGGTGACCCTGATGTCCACCGGCTCCGAGGTGGCGATCGCGCTGCAGGCGCGTGACCTCCTGCAGGCCCAGGGCATTCCCACGGCGGTGGTCTCGATGCCTTCCTGGGAACTCTTCGATGCACAGGACGCGGCCTACCGCGCCTGCGTGCTGCCGCGGGGCGGCGTGCGGGTGGCCGTCGAAGCGGCCGTGCGCTTCGGATGGGACCGCCACCTCGGCGAGCGCGGCGGATTCATCGGCATGAGCGGCTTCGGCGCCTCCGGGCCCGCCGAGGAGCTCTACGAGCACTTCGGCATCGTGCCTTCGGCGGTGGCCGCCGAGGCGAAGCGATTGCTGCAGCCCGGAAGCTGACGAGAGCCGCCTGCCCACCTGCGGCGCTGCCATCCGCAATCCGGGCTCGCGCACAATCGTAGGAAGTCCCTGACATGCGCAGGCGCCATGCATGCGCCGAGTTGCATGCACGCAAGGGACTGCCTACACGAGAAGGATGCCAATGCCGATCGGCCCTGCGCGGGCATCGCGCGATACCTGCTCCATCGGGACTCGCTTTTTTTCGACTGAACGCCGGGCCCCCGCCGGCACGACCCACGGAGCATTCGCATGACCATCCCCGTATCGGCCCAGGACGTGATCTCCTCAGATCGCGTCGAGGGCACCCACGTCTACAACAGCAGCGGCGACAGACTGGGCACCATCGACGATCTGATGATCGACAAGGTGTCGGGACAGGTCCGCTACGCCATCATGGCGTTCGGCGGCTTCCTCGGCATCGGCACGGAAACCCACCCGGTCCCCTGGAGCATGCTGAAGTACGACACCGCACTGGATGGCTACGTGGTCCCTTTGGATGAGGCGACCCTTGAGCGCGCGCCCCGCAATGCCGGGGACAAGGGCCTGCCTCCGACCATGCCTGCGACAGCGCGGTGAACACGTCGCTACAGGCAGTGCACCCGGCCGCGAAAGGGTATATACCAACGCCTTTCCACGAATGATCCGGGTCACGACATGGCGCAACTCACTGCCGATGAGCTCACCTCCTACCGGAACGAGGGCTGGGTGCGGCCCGCGTACCGCCTGCCTCACGACCGCACGACGTTCATGCGCGAAGCGCTGGACGAGCTGATCCGGCGCAACCCTGGCGTGCGCCCCGAAAAGCTGGTGTCGGCGCACATCGAAGGTGACAACGGGGAAGGCGTCCACGGCAGTGCAGCGTTCCTGGAACTGGCGCGCGATCCGGCGTTGGTGGAGCTGGTGTCCGGCGTCCTCGGGGACGATGTCATCCTGTGGGGCTGTCACGTGTTCTGCAAGCCGGCAGGCGACGGCTATGAAACACCGTGGCACCAGGATGGCCACTACTGGCCGATCCGCCCGCTCGCGACCTGCACCGTCTGGGTCGCGCTGGAGGACTCCGACGCCGGCAATGGCTGCCTGCGCGTGATACCCGGTTCGCACAAGGAGCGGCGACTGCACGACCACCTCCACGAAGACCGCACGGACCTGACGCTGGCGCAGCGGCTCGCGCCTGGCACGTTCGACGAAGACACGGCCGCGGACGTCGAACTGGCGGCCGGGCAGATGTCGCTGCATGACGTCTACATGATCCATGGCGCGCGAGCCAACACGTCGAATCGCAGGCGCACCGGCGTGGCCTTGCGCTACATGCCTTCGACGTCCGTCTTCGACCGCTCGCTCAGGCCCGTGGATGGCAAGAGCGGCGTGCCGGTCGACTTCGCGCGCCGTCCACTCTGGCTCGTGCGCGGGGTGGATCGCAGCGGTTGCAACGATTTCAGCGCCGGGCACCGGCGCTGACCCGCGAATCCGCGCTGCCTATCGTCGACGCGGCCTCGTTCCGGAGGAAGCAGGCGTGGCGGGAGGCTGGGCTTCGCTCAGTCGTGCAGGGAAGACCTCCAGCAGCCAATCGACGAACACCCGCAGCCGATGGGTGACGTGCCGGCTTTGCGGATACACGACGTGGAAGGGATACGGGGCCGGTCGCCAGCGTTCCAGGATTTCCACCAACGACCCTTCGCGCAGTGACGGCGCGGCCGCGTAGGCAAACGTCTGGACGATGCCCAGGCCCGCCACGCAGGCCGCGAGGTGGGCGTTGCTCTCGTTGACGCCGACGCGGTGCTCGACCTTGATCTCGGTCTTCTCGCCGTTGCGCTCGAAGCGAAACGGCACCGCCCGGCCGTTCTGGCTGGACACATAGCTCACCAGCCGGTGGCCGTTCTTCAACTCGTCGGGGTAGGCAGGTGTGCCGTACTGCTTGAGGTAGCCCGGCGTGGCGCAGGTGATCAGCGCCGCCTCGCCCAGGCGGCGGCCCACCAGCGATGAGCTTTCCAGCGGACCGCCGCGGATGACGCAGTCGACCTTGTCGCTGATCAGGTCCACCGAGCGGTCGGACACGCCCAGGTCGATGCGAATGTCCGGAAAGCGCGCCACGAAGTCCGGGAGCAGCGGGATGAGTACGTCCCGCGCAGTGGAGCCGCCGACGTCGATGCGCAGATGGCCTCGCGGTTTGCCGCGCGCGAGGTTGAAAGAGGCATCGATGTCCTCCAGGTCGCGCAGGATGCGCGTGCTCCTGGCGTAGTAGTCCTCGCCTTCCGGCGTCACCGTCACGCGCCGGGTCGTGCGCTGCAGCAGCCGCACGCCGAGATGGGCCTCCAGTTCCCGGACCAGCTTGCTGACCGTGGCGAGGGGCACGTCCAGCGAATCGGCCGCGCGGGTGAATCCACCTGCCTCCACCACGCGGGCAAAGGCGCGCATCGCCAGAAGCTGATCCATGGGCAGTTCCTCCTTGCAGGGTCGCCATTATCTACAAGGGTGGATAGTGATTCCATTCAATGAGCTTTTTCGATCAATGACCGGAGCCTAGAGTCACGCCATCCCAACCCTCAAGTCACGAAACGGAGCTCATCATGAACAAGCAACTCGAAGGCAAGATCGCCCTGGTCACCGGTGGCAGCAGCGGCATCGGCCTGGGTGCCGCCAAGGAACTGGCGGCCCAGGGCGCCAGGGTCTTCATCACCGGGCGGCGCCAGGCGGAACTGGACGCAGCGGTCGCGCAGATCGGTTCATCGGCGACGGCGCTGCGCGCCGATGCTTCGGTGCTGTCGGACCTCGATGCGGTCTATGCCCGCATCGCGAAGACGGCCGGTCGGCTGGACATCCTCTTCGCCAATGCCGGCGGCGGCGACATGATGCCGCTGGGCGCCATCACCGAAGAGCATTTCGATCGCATCTTCGGCACCAATGTGCGCGGCGTGCTCTTCACGGTGCAGAAGGCGCTGCCGCTGCTGAGCAAGGGTGCGTCGGTGATCCTCACCTCGTCCACCACGTCCATCCAGGGCACGGCCAACTTCAGTGTCTACAGCGCCAGCAAGGCGGCGGTGCGCAACTTCGCGCGCTCCTGGGCTTTGGACCTGAAGGATCGCGCGATCCGCGTCAACGCGGTAAGCCCCGGCCCCGTCCGCACGCCGGGCCTGGGCGATCTGGTGCCCGATGAGGCGCGCCAGGGGCTGTTCGATTTCCTCGCGTCGCAGGTGCCGCTGGGCCGGCTGGGCGAGCCCGGCGAGATCGGCAAGGCCGTGGCCTTCCTGGCCTCCGACGCCGCCAGCTTCATCAATGGCATCGAGCTGTTCGTCGACGGGGGCATGGCCCAGGTCTGACTGCGCTGGCGCCGCTCGCCCTCACCGGAAGGCAGGAACGCCGGATCAGACCGACGCCGCCGGCAGATTCGGCCGGTTCCCTGGCGGCGCGCCGGCCGCTTCGCGATCGCTCGGCGGCAGGAGCGCAGCCGACGCCAGTGCGTCGCCGAAGGCGAGCAACTCCTTCGTCGCGCTGCCGTCCTCGATGTCGTGCGTCAGCAGTTCGGTCGTCAGTACCGGCGGGCGCTGAAGCAGCCGGGTGGCTTCCGACACGGCGTTCGCCGCACTGGTCGCGTTCATGACCGTGATCTGCGCGACACGCCGCAGTTGACCGGCGTTCTCGGCCAGAAAAGTGCGCATCGGGCCCGCCATCTGCGCGGCCCAGATCGGGGACACGATGACGACCGCATCGAAGTCGGCGGGCGCGGGTCCTTCGTAGCGGATGGCGGGCCAGCGCCGCAGCAGCGAATCGAGCAGGCAGCGCAGATCGCCCGTGAATCCCGAGCGCGGGCGCGCGTCGCGGATCTCGCCGAGCGCCCAGCCGTGATGCGACGCGAGCAACTGCGCGACGCGGCGACATGTGCCGCTGTACGAATAGAAAACCACCAGGGTATTGCTCATGAAGGGCTCCTTGGAGGCATCCCTCGCATTCGCGCCTTCCAGGTGGACATGCCGGACGACCCCTGCCGCCATCTTGATCGTCCGGCCGGCGTGCGCTTTGCGCCAGGTCAAGCAATGCGCGCGCCGGAGACGTCCTTTTCGCTACTCGACGAACAGCAGCGCCGGGCCTTCGATCACCGCGCGCATGGCCTGCACGAACCGGGCGGCGTCCATGCCGTCGACGACGCGATGGTCGAACGAGGAAGACAGGTTCATCATCCGGCGCGGCACGACGGCGCCGCCGCGCCAGACCGGACGTTCCACGATCCGGTTGACCGCGACGATCGCCACCTCGGGCCGGTTGATCACCGGTGTCGAGACGATGCCGCCGAGCGCGCCGAGGCTGCTGATTGTGATCGTCGAGCCGCTGAGCTCCGCGCGCGTGGCGCGGCCTGCCCTCGCGGCTTCGACCAGGCGTGCCATGTCTGAAGCCGTGGCCCACAGGTCCTTCGCCTCGACGTGCCGGACCACCGGCACGACCAGGCCGTTCGGAGTCTGCGTCGCGACGCCGATGTGTACCGCGCCGTGCCGTGTGACGATGCCCGCTTCATCGTCGAAGCGGGCATTGATCTGCGGGAATTCGCGCACCGCCAGCACGGTCGCCCGCATCAGCAGAGGCAGCAGGGTCAGGTGCCCGCGCTCGGCGCTCCATTTCGCGTTGAGCGCCGATCGCAGGGCCTCGATCTCGGTGACGTCGATCTCCTCGACGTAGCTGAAATGCGGGATGCGCCGCTTCGACTCCTGCATCTGCAGCGCGATGCGGCGGCGCAGGCCGATGACGGGGACGGCCTGCTCTTCGTCGCGCTCGGCGTTCGCGGCGCCGGGCGCGCGGCTCGGCGGACGGGCGCCATGCGCGGCGACGTGCGCGTCCAGATCCGCGTGCACGATGCGGCCGGCGGTTCCGCTGGGCACGACGTCCTTCAGATCGACGCCGAGTTCCCAGGCCCGCCGGCGCACTGCCGGCGAAGCGATCGGACGATCCTCCGCGGCCCGCGGGGACGACGGCGCCAACGGCGCCGACGGCGTCTTCGGCGCCTTCGGCTCCGCAACGCGCTCCGCCACGGACGAGGGTGGCAAGGCCGCGCGCGCGGACCCGGGCGCCGGCGCCCCGTCGCCCGACCGCTCGATACGGATCAGTTCGGAGCCCACGGCCAGGGTCTGTCCGACTTCTCCGCCGAGCGCGATCACGCGGCCGGCGACCGGCGAAGGGATCTCGACGTTGGCCTTGTCGGTCATCACGTCGGCCAGCCCCTGGTCCTCGACGACCGCATCGCCGGGCTGGACGTGCCAGGCCACGAGTTCGACCTCCGCGATGCCTTCGCCCACGTCGGGCACCTTGATCACATGGATGCTGCCGGACATGTCAGGTCTCCATCGCTCGCCTGAACGCTGCAGCCACGCGCGCTGGGCCGGGGAAATAGGCCCATTCCAGCGCATGCGGATAGGGCGTGTCCCAGCCGGTCACGCGTTCGATGGGCGCCTCCAGGTGATAGAAGCAATGCTCCTGCACCAGCGCGACGAGTTCCGCGCCGAAGCCGCTGGTGCGCGTGGCTTCATGGACGACGACGCAACGGCCCGTCTTCCTGACGGAGGCGACGATCGCCGGCAGGTCCAGCGGCCAGATGCTACGCAGGTCGATGATCTCGGCATCCACCCCGCTCTCGGCCGCGGCCGCTTCGCAGACGAACACCATCGTCCCGTAGGCCAGCACCGTCAGATCCGCGCCGGAGCGCAGCACCTTGGCCGTGTCGAGCGGCACAGTGTAGTGGCCTTCGGGCACTTCCCCCGATGGATGTTGAGACCACGGAACCAGCGGCCGGTCGTGGTGGCCGTCGAACGGGCCGTTGTAGAGCCGCTTGGGTTCGAGAAAGATCACCGGGTCGTCGTTCTCGATCGACGCGATCAGCAGGCCCTTGGCATCGTAGGGATTGCTCGGCATCACCGTGCGCAGGCCGCAGACATGCGTGAACAGCGCCTCCGGACTCTGGCTGTGCGTCTGCCCGCCGTAGATGCCGCCGCCGCAGGGCATGCGGATCGTGATCGGCGCCGAGAAGTCGCCGGCCGAGCGATAGCGCAGCCGCGCCGCCTCCGAGACGATCTGGTCCGACGCCGGGTAGAAGTAGTCCGCGAACTGCACCTCGACCACCGGACGCAGTCCATAGGCGGCCATGCCGATCGCCGAGCCGACGATGCCGCCCTCGGAGATCGGTGCATCGAAGACGCGCGAGCGGCCGTATTTCGCCTGCAGCCCTTCGGTACAGCGGAAGACACCGCCGAAGTAGCCGACGTCCTGTCCGTAGATCACGACGTCCGGATCGCGCTCGAGCATCACGTCCATCGCCGAGCGCAGGGCCTGGACCATCGTCATGCGGGCCATGTCAGCGGCGTCCGAACCCCGCGGAGCGGGCAAGGCTGGGGGTGAATTTCATGTCTGCGCCTGCCGCATCTGCTCGTGGAGGTGGGGCGGCATGTCCTTGTAGACGTCCTCGAACATCGACTCCAGCGGCGGGACATGGCCGTCGATCAGCGTGCCGCCGTAGGACTCGGCCTCCTTCATCGCGGCGGCCACCTCGGCCTCTAGCTGCTCCTGCGTGCGCCGGTGCTCATCGTCGGACCAGGCATCCAGGCCCACCAGATGCTGCTTCAGCCGGGCGATCGGATCGCCCAGCGGGAAATGCTGCCAGTCGTCCGCCGGCCGATAACGCGCGGGGTCGTCCGACGTCGAGTGCGCCCCGGCCCGGTAGGTGACCCACTCGATCAGCGTGGGACCGAGATTGCTGCGCGCCCGCGCCGCCGCCCAGCGCGACGCGGCGAGCACCGCGAGGAAATCATTGCCATCGACACGCAGCGACGCGATGCCACAGCCGACGCCGCGTGCCGCGAAAGTCGTCGCCTCTCCCCCCGCGATGGCCTGGAAGGTCGAGATCGCCCACTGGTTGTTGACGACGTTGAGGATCACCGGCGCGCGATAGACATGCGCGAAGGTGAGCGCCGTGTGAAAGTCCGATTCGGCCGTGGCGCCGTCGCCTATCCACGCCGACGCGATCTTCGTGTCGCCCTTGATCGCCGAGGCCATGGCCCACCCGACTGCCTGGATGAACTGCGTGGCCAGGTTGCCGCTGATCGAGAAGAACCCGGCGCGCTTGTACGAATACATCACCGGGAGTTGGCGCCCCCGCATGGGGTCGCGTCCGTTGCTCATCAACTGGCAGATGAGCTCCACCATCGGAATGTCCTCGCGCGCCAGCAGCAGGCCCTGCTGGCGGTAGGTCGGAAAACACATGTCGCCGGGCTGGATGGCGAACGCATGGGCGGTCGCGATCGCCTCCTCGCCGAGACACTGGATGTAGAAGGAAATCTTCTTCTGCCGCTGCGCGATCAACATCTTCGCGTCGAAGGCTCGCGTCTTCATCATCGCGCGCAGGCCGCGCTGGAGAAGCGGCACATCGGGCTCGGGCGCCCACGGGCCGACGGCGCGGCCGTCCTCGTCGAGCACGCGCACCAGGGTAAAAGCCAGGTCCGCGGTGTCGACCGGTGTCGCGTCGATCGCCGGCTTGCGCACAGCGCCGGCGGGCGACAGGTGCAGGTAGGAGAAGTCGGTCTCGTGACCCGGGCGCCCGGTCGGCTCGGGCACGTACAAGCGAAGAGATTCCAGCGAAGTCATCTTTGTCGTCTCCTCGCGCGCGTGAGGGGCTGGCCGAAAGTATGCGCTTCAAAGCGCCACGGAGGAATGCTCGACGGCAGCAGACGGTTGTTCGCCGGGCTCGACGGCCGGCGACACGAAAAAGCCCCGGCCGTCACCGGTCGGGGCAAGAGGTCGGTGGTCGACCTTGGAGAAAGGATTTCGCAGGGATCTCATCATGAGCGCATTGGCAGCACCTTGCAACCACACGGCAGTGCAGGCTCGTGCACACGAATGAGGAGCCGTCGAGACGTGCCCGGCCCGACCTGTCCGCCCGGAATTCAGGCGACGATCGCCCCGGCTTCTTCCTCGCGCCATGGCGCCTCTTCCCGATCGCCCACCTCGCCTGCTTCGGTCACCAGCATGGTCCCGCGGCAATTGGCCGAACCGCAGTGGCAGGGGTAGTCGGATGCCTGCGCATCGTCGGCGGCCGTGAGGTTGTAGTCGATGAAAAGCTCTTCGCCCGCAGCGATCGGCTCCAGGGTCACGAACTTCACGACCAGTTCGCCCGCCTCGTCGTACTCCTCGATCGCCTCGCAGTTCGGCTCGCACGCATGGTTGAAGTGACGCGTGGCATTGCCACCCTTGGCGCCATCGATCATCTCTTCGTTCGTGAGGCAGAAAAGATAGGTGAGCTGGTCGTTCCAGTCCTTGGCCGCCACCTCCGCGGGGGTGTAGCGGCGCCCTTCGTAGAGCCCCAGCACGGCATCGGGAGGAAGCGAGCAGGTCGCAAAGGCGCCAAGCCCATGCACGCCACTCGGTCCAACGCGCACGAAAGGCGTCGAAGAACGCTTGGGGGTCTTGAGTGAACGCTTGGTCATGCAACGCTTCCGGGGAGGCCGGCGATTCTATGTCGCGGTGCCGTAGCGGGGCTCGAGACTTGCCGAGGTGCACGCCGGACCGGACGACACGGCGCAAGCCTCATCGGCCTCGTTCAACCGATATCGCTCGAACCTGATGATCGTTCCGGGCTTCCTGCTGGCGATGATCGGGATCGGCCTGGGCCTCCCCCACACGTGGGCGCCGAAGCCTCCGGCCGGGCGCCCGAGCGACTCTCGTCAGGCTTCCTGCCCGCCTCGAATCACGGCCGTCGAACGCTGGATCTGCGAAGCCATCAGCCGCTCCATGCGCGTTGGCGGCTCGCGGTGCACGACGAGGTCGATGACCCAGCCGACCGTCACCAGGACAGCCAGTGCGCCAAGGCTGAAGATCGCTGATTCCATTGCCCGCTCCTGAGTCGTGAAGGCCGTACTTTGCGCGGCGCGGTCGGGCTTGTGAATCCTCCAAATGGAGGGCGCGGTCTGTGACGCAGTTCCCTTTTTTGCCCGCGATCGTGTGGTAAAGGGTCCGTCGCGCTGGCGCCTCGCGACGCTTGCAGATGTCAAAGACGCCGGTGCGGCTCAGGCCCGTTTGCGGGATCAATCGCCGGCATTTTCCATGTCCGCACCGTACGCACCCACGCTGGCCGCACCATTCAGTCGTGCGCGCTTGAGCAGCGCCTCCTGCGCTTGCCGCACGTTGGCGGGCCGGCCACACCAGGCGTGCAGCGCAGGCTCCTGAAGCGCGCGTCCATAGGAGAAGCTCAGCTGCCACGGCTGTAGGCCCTGTCGGTTCAGCGCATCCAGATTGGCCGTCGCCTCGACAGGAGACTGTCCGCCGGACAGGAAGTTGATGCTCGGGACCGCCGCTGGCACCGCCCTGCGCAGCACGCGGATCGTTTCCGAAGCCACTTCCTCGGGCGTTGCCTGTAAGGCGTTCGCCTTGCCCGGCACCACCATACTGGGCTTGAGCAACATGTGTTCGAACGCCACCCGATGGCGAGTCAGGGCGCGGAAGACCTCGTGCAAAACGGCCTGCGTCACCTCCGCGCAGCGCGCCAGCGTGTGATCGCCGTCGATCAGCACCTCGGGCTCGACGATCGGCACCATGCCCTGCTCCTGCGATACCGCGGCGTAGCGAGCAAGCGCTTCCGCGTTGGCTTCGATCGCGGCGCGGCTTGGCAAGGTGTCGGAGACGTTGTAGACGGCGCGCCATTTAGCGAATCGCGCGCCTTGCTGCTTGTAGCCCTTGAGACGTTCGGCGAGCCCATCGAGGCCTTGCGTGATCTCGTCGCCGGGTGCCAACGCGAGCGGGATCTTTCCCGCATCGACCTTGATGCCGGGCACGATCCCTTGTCGCACTGCCAACTGCGGCAGCGGCTCGCCATCGTCCGCGCGGTGGTTCAGCGTCTCTTCGTACAGGATGACGCCGCTGATGTACCGGCCAAGGTCCGGCGTCGCCAGCAACAGGCTGCGATAAGCGCGCCGGTTCTCCTCGGTCGATTCCACGCCGATCGTCTTGAATCGCTTGGCGATGGTCGGTCCGCTTTCGTCGGCGGCCAGAACCCCCTTGCCTTTCTGAACGAGCGCGTCGATGGTCGCTTGGAGTTCGTCGGGAGTGGCCATGGAAATCCTCCATACGGGACGTTCAGTCTCTCGCGGGAGGTGCTGCGACACAAGTCCCTGTTGCCCGTGATGCCATGCGGGCCTTCGCCGAGTGCGTGTGGCAGGCGTCGCCGGCGATGAACACGCGCGGGAGGCGCGGCGGGGCGCACGCTCGATGGGCTCGATACCTCGACGATGGCGTTTGTGTCGTCTCACCTTCCATCGACGGAACCGTATGGCGCGAACGCTTCCACCGTCCAGTCGACAAAGGCACGCAGCTTGGCGCTCATGTGCCGGCTGGACGGGTAGGCCACCGACACGACCATCGGTGCCGGCTCCCAATCGGTCAGCAACTCGACCAGTGCCCCGCTCTCGACGTACGGCTGGGCCATGAAGGCGAAGGTCTGCGCCACGCCGAGCCCGGTCAGCAGCGCCGTCAGGTGGGCCGTGCTTTCGTTGACTGCGATGACGGCACGCCCGTTGATCTCGATTTGCTCGTGGCCATGCTCGTAGCGCGGCGGAACGTAACGTCCGGTGCCCGATAAGAAATAGCTCACCACCCGGTGCCCTTCGAGCAGGTCAGTCGGCGTCCTGGGCGTACCGTGGCGCTTCAGGTAATCGGGCGTTGCGCAGGTCATGTAGGGCATCTGCGCGACGCGGCGCGCCACCAGCGACGGATCGCTCAACACGCCGCCGCGGAGCACGCAATCCACCCCTTCGCCGATCAGGTGGACTGGCCGGTCGCTCACGCCGAGCTCGAGAAGGATGTCCGGGTAGCGCCTGTGGAACGCCGGCAGCATGGGAATCAGGATTCGGTTGGCCAGCGACGAGCCGATGTCCACACGCAGACGGCCTCTGGGGCTGGCTTGCGCATTCGTGACATCGGCCTCTATGTCGTCGATGTCGGCCAGCACTCGCGAAATTCGCTCGTAGTAGGCAGCACCCTCCGGTGTCACCGTGACACGGCGCGTCGTGCGCTGCAGCAGCTTCACACGCAAGTGGCTCTCCAGTTGCTGGACCAGCTTTGTCACGCTGGGCTTTGGCATTTGCAGCAAGTCGGCCGCCCGCGTGAAGGTGCCGGCTTCTACAACCCGGGCGAACACGCGCATGGCTGCGATTTGGTCCATCGCCGGATTATTGGCTAACCGGAAATAAACATGTCCCGCCCACCATCTTGGTCATCCCGAGGGCCGGTCCGACACTTCATGCCATCGCCACCGACCTCCTGGCGTTCCGCCACCTTCCACCCGTTTCCGGCAAGCGATTCAAGCCCTATCGCGATGCCCATGGCGCACAACGCAACCCTTGCGTCTGCGCTCAAACCACAGGGCGAACCAAACCGAAAAGGAATCCGAAATGACCACCAAGATCCAAACCGTGCTGCTGACGGGCAAGACTCATACGACGGCCAGCCGCCGCGAGGGTGCCCCGCGCGGCGATGAACGCGTCGACATCCAGATGTCCACGCCCGGCAAGTCCGGCAATGAAATCATGCTCAAGGCGATCCAGCTGCACCCGACGGCCGAGCAGTTGTTCGCCGGAGCCTGGTCGGCCTGCTACACCGGCGCCCTGGGCGTCGCAGCCAAGGCGAAGAAGGTGGCGCTGCCCTCAGACATGTCAGTCGACATCGAAGTGGACCTCGGCCAGACCGGCGATGCGTACTTCATCCAGGCCCGGATCGATGTACGCATGCCGGGCGTCGCGCCCCACGTGGCGGAAGCCATTGCGCATGCTGCGCATGACATGTGCCCTTACTCGAAGGCCGTGCACGGCAACATCGACGTCGCCACGAACATCGTGGCCGCAGAAGCTTTGGCGGCGTAGTACCCCAGCCTCACCATGCACCGAACCTCGCTGTCGATTCGACAGCGAGTGCAACAGGAAACACGCAGCGTGCCTTGAGCATCTCTTGATCGACGCAGGCTGCGATCCCTCACTTCTCGACCCATCACCACTCACCTTCTCAGAGAACAGCATGTCCAAGCCCCTCGCCAACAAAGTCGCCCTCATCACAGGCGGTTCACGCGGCATCGGTGCCGCCATCGCCCGCCGCTTGGCGCACGATGGCGCCGATGTCGCCATCAGCTATTCAACCTCCGCCGACCGCGCCGAGTCGCTGGTCAAGGAACTGAAGGAGGCAGGCGTGCGCGCCGCAGCTTTCCAGGCAGACCAGGCAGACCCGCGACAGGTCGAGGCGCTGGTGAACAGTGCGGCGCGCCACTTCGGCAGGCTGGACATTCTTGTCAACAACGCAGGCGTGTTCGTGGTCGGCCAGGTCGGTGCGCCCGATAGCGACGTCGCGTCCTTCGACCGCCAGTTCGCCATCAACGTCGGCGGCGTGGCCGCAGCCGTGCGCGCGGCAGTACCACTCATCAGCGATCACGGTCGCATCATCTCGATCGGCTCCGGTGCAGCCGATCGCACGCCCTGGCCGGGCGTGGCCGACTATTCGGCGACGAAGGCCGCGGTGTCTGCCTACACCCGCGGCTGGGCGCGCGATCTTGCTCCGCGCGGCATCACTGTCAACACCGTGCAGCCGGGCTCGGTCGACACCGAGATGAACCCGCAGGATGGCGACTTCGCGGCCGTGCAAAAGGCCGCCATTCCCCTCGGGCGGTATGGCCGGCCCGAAGAGATCGCTGCGGCGGTGGCGTTTCTCGCGAGCCCCGACGCCAGCTTTGTCACGGGTGTATCACTCGACGTGGATGGAGGCGCTGGCGCGTGATTGCCAAGCTCGGCAACAGCCGGGGGCAAAACACTCGGGACGGCCGCCGGCGTGACTCTGGGCGAACCTGACACCCTGGGACCAGCGTGTACGCCAGGTCGAGCCGGCATACCTCGGATTCGTCAATTGCCCACCGTTCACTACGCCACCGAAAGCGCAATGTGGCTCGTGCCACTGTGCAGCGAAAGCGATCTATTGGGCAGGCACGCGCGGAGGACTGCAAACTGGCGCTCTGCGGACCTTCGTGGCGCCCTACCTGCAGCAACCGCAGGATCCCAAGCACGCCGGCGGCGTGCGCACTCGCTGCTAGAGATCCAGCACCAGGCGGTCCGATCTGGCGCGCGAGCAGCAAGGCGTGAACTGGTCGTTGGCCGCGTGTTCTTCCGATGTGAAATAGAGATCTCTATGATCGGGAATGCCGCTGATTACGCGCGTCGCGCACGTGCCGCAGACTCCCTGTTCGCAGGAACTCTCAACCTCGATGCCCGCGTCCATCAGCGCCTGCAGCGCGGTCTGGTCCTTGCGAACCGCGATGACGCGGCCCGATCTCGCCAATTCGACCTCGAAGCCTTGGTCGCCGCTGGATTGCCCGAGCTCGTTGGCAAAGAACTCGTAGTGCAACTGCGACTCCGGCCAGCCATTGGCGCGGGCGGCCGAAAGAACAGCGTCCATGAAGCCCTTCGGCCCGCAGACATACAAGTGCTCCCGAGGCTGAGGACACGCCAGCCGGCCCTGGATGTCGAACCTTTGGCCCACCAGACAGTCGTCGCTGTGGAAATGGACGCTGCCTGCAAAGCGTGACTTGGCAATGCGCCCCCTGAAGGCGGTGCGTTCCGCCGAGCGGGTGCAGAAGTGCATCTCGAACTCGGCGCCTTGGGCCGCCAGGCTCTCCGCCATGCACAGGATCGGCGTCACGCCAATGCCGCCTGCCAGCAGCAGATGGCGCCCGGCGCCAGCAGCAAGCTGAAAGTGGTTCTTGGGTTCGCTGATCATCAGCGAAACACCCACCTCGATCGTCTCGTGCATCGCTTTTGATCCGCCGCGCGACGAAGGCTCCTTCAGCACGGCGATGAGATAGCGATGCGTTTCCGACGGGTCGTTGCAGAGGGAATACTGTCGCACGAGGCCATCGCCCACATGTACGTCGATATGGGCACCGGCCGCGAAGGCCGGGAGGCTTTCACCGTCGCAGGGCACCAGTTCGAAACTGACGATCTCCCTGGCCTCCTCTTGCTTGGCTGCGACCCTGACGCGCAGATGTCCCGCGGATTCCTTCGTCATCGGTAGATCCTTCCCGCGCTCATGCCAGCGACTGGGTAGTGAGGCGCTCGACGATCCGGCGCGCACGATTCGCACCGGCATCGACGTGGATGTCGAGCCATGTCGCGCGGTCACCGAACTGGAGCATGTTCCGGTACTGGGCTTCGATCACGCCGCGGTCCTCGTCAAAGGTGAACTCCGTCTGCTCGACCACGGTCTCGAAGTTGTCGTCGCGCTCCGGATGCCGGTTGCTGGCCATGCTCCAGAAGTAGTGGCAGGTGGTCTCGGTTTCGGGCGTGATGCCGTGAAAGCCCCGCATGTGAAAGCCACCGCGATCGGGGTTCTCGATGGAATCCGTACCGGGCTCGATCGCGCCCGTCCAGATCTCGAGGTGAGAAACGCGAAAGACGATTTCCTGCCAGCGATCGCACTTGTCTCCGAACGGCCAGGCGGCGCGGTACGTCGGCGGCGGCGTCGAGCCGGGCATCAGTCGCACCACTTTCACGGAATCTCCATCCTGGGTGACCTTCATCGCGGCATTCATGTGCAGATGGGCATCGCCGCCGATGGTCTTGAGATGCACGTAGCCGAGATGGCTGAGGTCCAGCAGGTTGTCATGGATCAACTGCCACGGAGAGTTGTAGTGATACATGCCGCTGCCGAAGCGGTAGCGCGGATCGTCGTGGGGAGAATAGACGGGCGGTTCCTCCGAAGGCGCCGCGCCGGCGACGCTCGGCATCCAGATCCAGACGATCTGGTTCTTCTCCGCGACGTGGTAGGGCCTGACGCAGGCCTTGGACGGCACGCGCTCCTGCCCGGGGATTTCCAGGCACTGCCCGCTTGGCGCATAGAGCATGCCGTGGTAGCCGCAGCGCACGCCCTCGGCTTCCACCGTGCCGCAGGACAGCGGCAGCGACCGATGGCAGCAGCGGTCTTCCAGCGCCGCGATCTGCCCGTTGCCCGTGCGAAAGAGCACCACCTTCTGATTGAGAAGGGTGCGCCCGACGGGCTTGTCCCGGATGTCGGATGAGAAGGCGGCGACGTACCAGCGGTCGAGCGGAAAGCTGCTGCGCGGGGTCCCCGTGGCGTCGTGGACTTTGATCGTGGCTGTGTTCATGAAAGTTCTCCTGGAGAAAGCCTGTTTGCAGGGATGAGCGTTGGGGGGCAGGACCGACTCGCGTCAATGGACGGCGATGCCGACCCAGCGGTCCAATGCCTCGGTGTCATGGATGAGTGCATCTGCCGCGGCTTCGTGCACGACGGTGCCGTGGTCGAGGATGACGGCACGCTCCGCGTAGCGAAGCGCCTCGTCCACCTGCTGCTCCACGATGACGACCGCAATACCGGTTTGCCTGCTCATCTCCTGGAAGGCGCGCAGCAGTTCCTGGCGGATCAACGGCGCGAGGCCTTCGAGCGGCTCGTCGAGCAGGATCAGCCTCGGCTGCCCGAGCAGGGCACGTGCCACCGAGAGCATCTGCTGCTCGCCGCCGGACAACTGCGTGCCTGCGTTACGTCGTCGCTCGGCCAGCCGCGGGAAGAGCGCGTAGGCCTCGTCGATGGCGCTGCGCGGGCGGTGCTTCATTCCCGCAGCGAGGTTCTCCTCGACCGACAGCGAAGGGAAGATGTCGCGCGTCTGCGGTACATAGCCCAAACCCCGGTGTGCACGCTGGTGCGGGCTCAAGGCGGTGATGTCCTCGCCTTCGAATTCGATGCGACCTGAGCGCACCCGCACCAGGCCCATCAGCGCGCGGAGCGTCGTGCTCTTGCCAGCGCCGTTCCGGCCCAGCATGGCCAGTCGCTCGCCTGCGGCAACCTGCAGAGTCAACTCGTTCAACACGGTGGTTGGGCCGTAGCCGGCGACCAGGCCAGCGACTTTCAGGATCGGTGTGCTCATGCTGGATGTCCGAGGTAGGCTGCGCGAACCCTGGGGTCACGGCGAATCTGATCGGGCGAGCCGTCGGCCAGGACGGCGCCTTCGGCCAGCACGACGATGCGGTTGGCAAAGCGGAACACCAGGTCCATGTCATGCTCGATGATCAGCACGGCGAGGTCCTTCGGCAGCGCATCCAGCGCCGAGAGAAGCCGCGTGCCGTCGCCCTTCGGCACGCCGGCCATGGGCTCGTCCAGCAGCAGGACCTTGGGACGCAGCGCAAGGGCCAGCGCCATCTCGATCAGGCGCTGCTCTCCATAGGCGAGGTCTTCCGTCGGGGTGGCGGCGTGGGCCAGCAGGCCGAATCGCCCGAGCAGTGCGCGCGCTTCGTCCTGCAGGCGGGGATAGTCGTCGATGCTGCGCCAGGCGCGGGCGCTCAGGCCTTCGCGCTCGAAGAGAGCCATCTCGATCTGCCGCTGCACCGGCAGGTGCGGTGCAAGCGTCGTGATCTGGAACGTTCGGGCCAGGCCCATGCGCACGCGCCGGGCCTGGCTCAGCCCTGTCACGTCCTTGCCGCCGAGGCGGATCCCGCCCTTGTCCGACCGCAGCACTCCGCTGACCTGATTCACCAGCGTGGTCTTGCCGGCACCATTGGGCCCGATGAGGGCGAGCCGGTCTCCCGCAGCGAGCCGGAAGGACACGGACCGCGTGACATGCAGGCCGCCGAAGCGCTTGTCCAATCCTTCGACTTCAAGAAGCAGACTCATCGGGAGCCTCCCATCCGGCGGCGCAGGAACGCGACCACCTTCGCTGGCGGCAACAGCACGACGCCCATCAGCAGGAAGCCGACGACGAACAGCCAGTGATAGGGATTGATGGATGCCGCGGTGTGGTGCAGCAGGGTGAAGACCACGGTGCCGATCACGGCCCCATACAGGCGCCCCGCACCGCCCAGGATCAGCATGACGAGGAGCTCCGCCGAGAGCGCGAACGACAGGCTGTCCAGGCCGACCACCGCATTGGTCTGGGCCGACAAGGCTCCGGCCGCGCCTGCCACGGCGCCGGCCACCGTGTAGATGGCGAGCAATCGCCTGTAGATCGGTGTGCCGAGCGCCGCCATGCGCGCCCGGTTCTCGTGGATACCGCGCACCGTCAGCCCGAAGGGAGAGTTCACCAGCCGCCAGAGCAGGTAGAAGACGACCACCAGGATGGCGAGCGCATACCAGGCGGCCACCCTGCCCTCCAGATCGAATGCGAAGCGGCCGAACAGGGGCGCGATGCTGAAGCCCGAGAGGCCGTCGTCGGCACCGGTCCAGTCGCGCGCCTTCTGAGCCAGGCTGAGGACGATCTGCGCGACGGCGACGGTGAGCATCAGGAAGGTGAAGCCCTGGTAGCGCAAAAGGAAGGCGCCGCTGGCGAAGGCCAGCACGCCGCCGGCGCCGATGCCCACGGCCAGTCCGAGCAGGGGCTCGGGCGCGACCTTGAGGGCGAAGATGCCCGCGGCATAGGCGCCGACACCGAACATAGCGGCATGCCCGAGCGTGGCCAGCCCGGCCACGCCGACCACCAGGTCCAGCGAAAGCACCAGCAGCGCGGTGATGAAGATGCGCGTCAGCAGGCCCAACTGGTCGGGCAGCAGCGTGCAGGCAAAGGCGCCGGCCGCCAGCAGCAGCACGGAGGCGCGCCAGGCGGGTGCGCATTTCGGCCGCGCCGGCGCGGCGGGTTCCTGCATGCGCGACATGTGAGGGACGGTGTGGGTGCTCATCGCTTCAATATTCCGTTGGGACGCCAGGCGAGCAGCGCGGCCATGGCGAGGAAGAAGAACAGGCTGCCCCAGTCGGAGGCGAGGTACTTGCTCGCGGTTTCGATCACGCCCAGGGCCACGGCGGCCACGAGCGAGCCCGCGATGCTCCCCATGCCGCCGACGGACACCACCACGAGGACGAGCACCAGGTACTTGAGCGCGTAGTAAGGCTCCAGGGGCATCAGCTCCGCACCAAGGATTCCACCCAGGCCGGCGAGCGCGGCGCCGGCCGCGAAGCTCGCGCACTGAACGACCCGAATCGGAATGCCCAGGCTGGAGGCGCAACCGTCGTGATCCACCGCCGCGCGCAGCCAGATGCCGAAGCGCGTGCGCGCCACCACCCACGCCGCCATCGCCGCAATGCCGAGACCGGCGCCAATCACCAGCAGGCGCTGGGCCGGCAAGGTACGCCATCCCAGGTCCACCGAGCCGGCCAGCGCCGGGGGCAGCGGAATCAGCTGGACCTGCGGGCCCGCCAGGGCATTGGTGGTCGCAATCAGCACGAAGCTCAGGCCGATGGTGAAAAGCACCTGCTCCAGTTCCTTGCGGCGGTAGAGGTGCCTCAGCACCAGGGCCTCGAGCGTCGCGCCGAGCAGCCCGGTCAGCGCAATGGCAACGGGCACGGCAAGCCAGAAGTTCCATTGCGCCTCGCGCACCAGCAGTGCGGCGCAATAGCCGCCGACCATGGCGAAGGCTCCGTGACTGAGGTTGACGAAGCGCATCAGCCCCAGCGTGAGCGACAGGCCGACGGCGATGACGAACAGCACCATGCCGTACGCCAGTCCGTCGACGGCGATATTGAAGAGGACGTTCACGTCAACAGACCCCAAGCGCTGAACCCGAGCGCCTCATCACTTGTCCAGACCATGGTCGGTCTGCGGTCCGAAGCTCTGGACCTCCTTGTTCACCAGCGCGGCTCCGGCCTTCTCGACCTTGCGGAGATAGACGTCCTGCACGATGTGACGAGTCCTCGCGTCGATGCGGACCGGCCCGCGCGGACTGTCCCACTCGAGGGCCTTTGCGGCGGCGATCGCCTTGGCGCCATCCTTGCGGCCGCCGGTGGCCTCGATCATCTTGTGGATGACGTACATGCCGTCCCAGGCACCGACCGAGGCATAGTTGGCCACGGCGTTCGCATCACGCTTCTTCAGCGCCTCGACGAAAGCCCTGTTGGCCGGCGAATCGTGTGCGCCGGAATAGTGGAACGCCGTGGTCAATCCCAGGGACGCGTCGCCGAACTTCTGAAGGTCGAATTCGTCCGTCTCGGCGGTGCCGAGGAACTGCACGCCAGCCTTGGCAAGGCCGTTCTCGTTGTACGCCTTGATGAAGCCCAGGTTGGGCGGCCCGCCGGGCAGAAAGGTGTAGACGGCCTGCGCGCCGCTGGCCTTGATCCGCTGCACGAACGGGCCGAAATCGGTGGTCGCGATCGGCATGCGGATCGACTCCACCACCGTGCCGCCCTGCCTGACGAACTCGCTCTTGAATGCGGTCTCTCCATCGATGCCCGGGCCATAGTCGGTGACGGCCGTCACCACCTTCTTCACGTTCTGCTTGGCGGCCCATTGCGCCAGCGGCGCAGTGACTTGCCACAGCGTATAGCTGGTGCGAACGAAGTACTCCGACTTCTCGGTGATGGAGGACGTCGCCGCGTTGAAGATCACCGTCGGCGTCTGGGACTGCTGGATCAGCGGAGCCACCGCAAGCGCGTTGGGGGTGAAGACGAACCCACCCAGATAGTCGACCTTGTCCTTGACGATGAGCTCCTGCACCAGGCTCTTGGTCTGCCCTGGATTCGGGCCGCCGGTGTCGCGGTAGATGAACTCGACGTCCCTGCCGCCCAGCTTGCCGCCCTGGCTCGCCAGATAGGCTTCGGCACCCGCCTTGAACAGGGCGCCGTAGTGGGCAAACGGGCCGGAGAAGGGGCCGACGATGCCGACCTTTACCGCCTGGGCTTGTGCTTGCGCGGCGGTGAGAGAGAAAGCAGCAACGGCGGCAAGCGCACCAATGACGCGGCGGCGTGTGGGGGTCATGTCTAGTCTCCTGACGATTGGACTCGCGGGGGCGCGAACCTGTGGTTTTGCCGGGCTTGACCGCCCAACTAGTTGTAGTTTCAACTAGTTGATATGCCAACTACAATAGGGTTTCTACCCGGTCGAGCCGACGCGCGGCCCTCGCCGGTTCGTTCGCCGAAAATGTTCCCCGCGGAATCTGGTTGCACCTTTGGCCGCTCCGATCCGCGTGCGGCAATCCTTCTGCGCAGCCAGTGCAAGCCGGCATTCCAGTCCCCGTCATTTCTTTGAACAGGAGAGAGCCATCGATGCCCGCCACCAAGGCTTCCACAAAAGCAGATCGCCCAGCCTCCAAGTTGTCGCGGCGTGCGATCGGCGCGCGAGCAGAACCGAACCGAAAGACCAAGAACCCACCGCCCGTTCAGGACCTGAACGAAGACGCCGTCCTGATCGGGTCCGACGGCATCGATCTCGAGAACTACTTACCGGCCTATCTCACATGGGTCGCGAACAAGCTCTCACGAAGCGCCTCGCAGCACTATCTGCGGCTCTTTGACATCGGGATCGAAACATGGCGCTGCATGGTGCTGCTGGCCGTCGAAGACTCGATCTCGGCCCAGAAGGTGTCGCAGATCATCGGCATGGACAAGGGCTCGGTCAGCCGCTGCTTCAAGAGCATGCAGGCCAAAGGGCTCATCAAACTCGGCCTTGAAGCCAGCGACGGCAGGCTGCGCATTGCAACGCTGACTGCCAAGGGGCGTGCTTTGCATGAGCAGATTCGCGGCATCGCCCTGGAGCGCGAGCGCGCCCTGCTTTCAGTGTTAAGTGACAGCGAGCGGGAGGTGCTGCTGTCACTGCTCAAACGTTTGCATGAGAACTTGCCGCAAGTCGAGCTGGCCACCCAGCGCTACGTCGACGGTCGATTCCCCTTTGCCCAAGCGCTTCAAAGCCGCAGCTCGGAACAGCACGACGATGAGCAATAGCGCCGGAGCCGTGAAGAGTCCAGCGGCTGTCTGTTCCTCCGCCAAAATGCCCTGGGAGGCGCTCCGCAATGGACAGCAGCTAGCAAACGAACCGCTACCGTTTCGCAGCAGCGGAAGCGGTCGTCCCGACATGCAGGCACGGAGGACTCCAAGCTGGCGCTCCACGGACACTCAAATCCCCCTACTCGCACATCGGTGGTTGCGGTTACCTTCGAGCTTCCCGAGCAGCCGTGGCTTTCTTCCCAATCCACCATCGAAGACCTTCTCAGCTCGCCTATGATGCCGCGGCACTTTTCACAACGACCAAAGGAAGTCATGCGTCTAGTTCTCAGGTTTGCCATGCTCGCGGCAATCGTTGCCCTCGCTGGCTGTGCGGCAAACGTTCAGCGCCAAGGTGACACCCAGAAGCTCACCCTTTCTCCTGTTGCCGCCAAGCGCGTCGCACTTGATGTTCAGGGCGGCAAGGAGTTGCTCGCAGAGTCGACCGACTGGACTCAGTTCCAAAAAGAGTGGCAAGTCGGAATGAAGGAGGCGACAACCGCCGCCGGAATGACCTTGGTACCAATGGATGCAGCGATGGCACCGAACGCTGAGGCGACCACCCTGGTGACCGTGAACATCAAGGACTATCGATACGTCACTCGCGGCTCGCGTATCGCCGTCGGCATGATGACCGGCAATGCATGGATCGATGCCGACGTCTCGTTCTCGGAACTGCCAGGCGCCACGCCGGCCGGCCGACGCAAATACCTGACGACATCCTCCGCAATGCAGGGAATTGCCGCGCCAATGACCGAGACGCAGATTCGCGGGATCTGCGACGAGATCATGAAGGATGTTGCGCAAAAATAGGCGTCATCATGACGAGCGCGTAGCGGGGGTGTCGCTACCGGCGTAGGGTCCTCCGAGAGCTCCTTCCCTTTCCGGATCGAGACAAAAGCCGAGCCGCAACCCCTCGACAGGTTGACTGCGACGAGCAGACGTGCCGAGACTAGACTGAGCCTAGTCAATTTATTGGACGACAGGGTCAGGCCGCGCCCCGTGCGCATCCGGCAACTTAGCGCAACTGCTGCGTCAGCGCCTCGCGCAGCGCCACCAGTGCCCTGTCGTCCTCACTCGATTTTCGGCTCACCAGAGTGAGGACCAGGTTCGGGGCGCTTCTTCCCAGTGACACTTCGCGTACAGGGTAGGCCTTGCGCAGGCCCTCGTCCAGCATGTGGACGATCGCCACGCCCAATCCGCCGCTGACCATCGCAATGATGGCGGGCGCCGAGTCCAGCTCCAGCGCGCCGCGCTTGTCCGGCACCAGCGAAAGGACGTGCCGTGCCGCCATGGCGCCGGTGACGGTGTTCCTGTCGTAGCGGATCCAGTCGTAGCGGCGCAGCAATGCGGTCGCACTCGCTTCGGTGGAATCGGGCGGCGCGATCAGCATCAGGTCCCGACGCGCCAGCGGCCACCAGCGCAGGCGGTCGCTGCCGCCCTTGGCCGGCATGGCCACCACGGCCGCATCGAGCTGCCCGGCCTTGACGTCGGCTACCAGAGACGCACTTCGGCCGCGCATGGGCCGTACCGCCAGGCGCGGATGCCGCTCGCGCAGCGAGGACAGCGTGCCGGGCAGGAGGGACGGCAGCAGCGACTCGATGATGCCCAGCCGTACCACGCCTTCGATAGCCATGGACGGACGGCGGCGCAGCACGTCGAGCCGCAGCAGCCCTTCGCGCATGGCCGATGCCACGTCGAAGGCGGCGACCAGCGGGCGCACCTGCGCGCCGGAGCGATCGAAGAGCGTCATGCCCAGGTACTGCTCCAACTGCTTCATCTGCATGCTCACCGCGCTGGGCGTGAGGTTCATCTGCACGGCCGCGCCGGCGAAGCTGCCGCTGCGGATGACGGCGTCCAGGGTGGAGAAAGCCTCGATCTTCATCAAATTCTCTGACGTTCGGATTCAAGAATCATCGCTTTTTATTGATCTTAGGCAAACCTAGACTGTCCTTCATCGAGTAGCCGCGCATCTCCCCGGCCCGTCATCAACCTGAGAGGACAAGACCTTATGAGCACCCCCTTCCAAGCTCGACCATGGCTGGCCGAGGACGTTCGCAACGACACGTCGTGGATCATCCGAATGACAGCCGAGGAAGTGGCGGGCTTCGACACGGCGTTGGCGCACGCCGAAGGCACCGGCAAGGGCTTGCTGGCCATGGATCTGGAAGACTTTCCCCTGCCCGCGGCCTCGCGCGCCGTGCTCAAGCGCGCCATCGAGACCACCCAGGAACGCTGGGGCATGTGCCTGCTCAAAGGCTTTCCGGTGGAGCGCTGGACCGAGGCCCAGACCCGCCTGGCCTATTGGGGCATGGGCCTGCACATGGGCGTGGGCCGCACGCAGAACCGGGCCAGCGAGATCATCAACGACGTGCGCGACGCCGGCGGCGACTACAAGGTCAAGGGCGGCCGCGGCTACAACACCAATGCCGGGCTGGACTTCCACCAGGACTCCTGCGACGTGGTCGCGCTGCTGTGCCGCCGCACGGCCAAGAGCGGAGGCACGAGCAAGGTGATCAGCTCCATCGCGCTGCGCGACGAGGTGCAGCGGCTGCGCCCCGACCTGATTCCGGTGCTGCAGCAGCGCTGGTTCCATAGCTACCAGGGCACGCAGGACCCGGTGCAGCCGCCGTTCTACGGTTGCCCGATCTTCGGCGACGACCCGTCCTACTTCTGCGCGCGCACCAACCGCAAGAACACCGACGCCGCCCAGCGCGACTTCCAGGAAGTGCCACGCCTGACCCAGGCGCAAATCGAAGCCCTCGACCTGCTTGATCAGCTCATGCCCAGCGACAAGCTTTGCTACTCGATGGAACTGGAACGCGGCGATCTGCAACTCCTGAACAACTACGTCACTCTGCACTCGCGCACGAACTTCGAGGACTTCGAGGAACCCGACAAGAAGCGCCACCTGCTGCGCCTGTGGCTGTCGATTCCTGCCTCGCAACCCCTGCCCCCGCAGTGGGAGGAGTACTACGGGGACGTGCGTCCCGGCGCGGTGCGAGGTGGCGTGCGCGGCAGCGCCATCACCGCCGAATTCCTGGCCTACGAGGAACGCCATGCCCGCGCGCTCGGCATGGCCTGGCGTCCCTGGCAGCCGCTGGTGACGCGCGAACCCGCCATCGTGGACGCCGGGTGACACGCATCGCTCGCCGCTCGCACATCCCACTAGGAGACATGACATGAATAGACGCAAGACACTGTGCCTGCTGGGCGGGGGGGCGGTGGCCCTGGCCAGCCCGTGGGTGCGGGCCCAGACGGTGACCCGTTTGCTGGTAGGCGCCACGCCCGGCGGCGGCACCGACATCGTCGCCCGCCAGCTGGCCCTGGAACTGAGCAGCCGGCTGGGCCGGCAGTTCATCGTCGACAACCGTCCCGGTGCCGCAGGCAACATCGCTGCCCAGGCCGTGGCCAAATCGGCGCCGGATGGCGCTACGCTGCTCCTGAGCTACACCAGCCACGCCATCAACCCGTCGCTGTACGGCAAGCTGCCTTTCGACGCCGTTGCGGACTTCACGCCGCTGGCAGGCATCGCGTCCCTGCCCGGCATCCTCGTGGCGCGCTCCGGCCTGCCCGCCAAGGACATCAAAGAACTCATCGCGCTGGCGAAGTCCAAGCCGGGCAAGCTCAACATCGCCATTGCCGGGCTGGGCAGCTCCAATCACCTGGCCAGTGAAGTGCTCAAGCTCGACGCGGGCATCGACATCACCGGCGTGCCCTACAAGGGCACCGGTCCGGCGCTGCTGGACGTGGTGGCCGGGCAGATCGACCTGGTGATTTCCGGCGTGGCCAGCGCACAGCCGCTCTTGCGCGGCGGCAAGGTGAAGGCACTGGGCGTCACCAGCAAGCAGCGGCTGGCGGATTTCCCGGATGTTCCCGCCATTGCAGAGGCGGTGCCGGGCTTCGACTTCAGTTCGTGGTATGGCCTGTTCGGCCCCGCGGGCATGGAGCCGGCCGAGGCGGCGCGCATTTCCGCCGCCGCGCGCGAGGCGCTTGGCTCGCCCGCCATGCGCGAGCGCTTCAAGAGCGAGGGGCTCATCGCCATGGGCACGGGCCAGGAGGAATTCAGCCGTTTCGTCAAGAGCGAGATCGTCCGCTGGGGCAAGATCGTCCACGCCACCGGAGCGAAGCCGGAATGAACATGCTGCGCGAACGGCTGCGGCAGGATCGCCCCCTGCTCGCACCGGGTGTGTACGACGCACTGACCGCCCTCCTGGCCCAGCAGGCCGGCTTCGAGGCGCTGTACCTTTCGGGCGGCGCGGTCGCCTACACACAACTGGGGCGTTCCGACATCGGTCTGACCACCGCCAGCGAAACGGCGAACGTGCTCGCCCGCATCACCGATCGCGTCCAGCTTCCGGTGATCGTGGATGCCGACACCGGCTACGGCAACGCGCTGAACGTGCAGCGCACCGTGCGCGACTTCGAGCGCGCCGGCGCGACCATGATCCAGCTGGAAGACCAGGACTTCCCCAAGCGCTGCGGCCACCTGGCCGGCAAATCGCTCGTCAGCCGCCAGGAGATGCGCGGCAAGCTGCGCGCCGCGCTGGATGCACGGCGCAGCGCCGACACGCTGATCCTGGCGCGCACCGATGCGGTCGCCGTCGAGGGCACGGAGGCCGCGTTCGAGCGGGCTGAGGCTTATCTCGAATGCGGCGTGGATGCGCTGTTCATCGAGGCCTTGCGTTCGCGCGAAGAGATGCGCGCGGCATGCGAGCGCTTTGGCCATCGTGTGCCATTGCTGGCCAACATGATCGAAGGCGGGCGCACGCCAGTGAGCAGCGCGGCCGACCTGGGCTCGCTGGGTTTTCGCATCGTCATCTTCCCCGGCGGCACGGCTCGCTGGGTGGCGGCCGGCCTGCAGCGCTACTTCGCCTCGCTGCAGGCCGAGGGCACCACTCAGCCGCTGCGCAGCCAGATGCTGGACTTCGACCAACTCAATGGGGTCATCGGAACGCCGGAACTTCTGATGCAGGGTACGGCCTATGCGAGCGACCGCACCTAGTCGAGGTTGCATTCAGAGGGTGCGTTGCGTAGCCACCCAGCCCGCAGGCGCCCCACTTCCTCTGCAGTCATAAGATCCATGCGCGACTCTCGTCTGGCCCGCTCTGCCGGCTACTGCAGCGTAGCGTAGCGGGCTTTCAGTCAGGCAGACATGGACGACTGCACGGTGGCTGCTCTACGGACGTTCCAGTGCTCTGCTCCGTTGTCGCTGCCGGGAGTTGTGACCTTGCGCGTCCGATTGCCGATGTCTGCTTCCCCAAATTGAGCGGTATCGACGACCGGCGCGCTCTGGCCGGGCGCGGACCTGCACTAGCGACTCTCGGTCAAGGAGCGCCGCATCCGCTTTTCTTCGCGCAGCATAAACAGATAGAGCCCTTCCACTTTCTCTCGAGCCCAAGGCGTCTTGCGCAGGAATTTCAGACTGGACTTGACGCTCGGGTCATGCGAGAAGCAGCGTACCGGTATCCGCTGCGCGAGGTCCGCCCATCCATAACGGGCTTCCAGCGATCGAACCATCGTCTCCAGCGTCACGCCGTGTAGAGGGTTTCGCGGCTGGGCGATGGGCGGCGGGGCTTCGTGCATCTAGAGATTCTGCGCCCTGTTTGTCCGGCGTGACTCGTGACCGCAGGGTCTGGTGGGCACCTTGCTCGAGGGCCCGGTCCTGGCCGATGACGGCTGCCGGCCGACTCCGGCAGCACGGCTAGAAACATCGAACCGTGAGTATGTGTGCCAGCTGGACGCCGAAGGCGGCCCGGGCGGGCGGAACAAGGTTCTTCAGCTCAAGCGTCGCTTCTTCGGCGACGACCGAACAGCATGGCCGCGAGCGGAATGGTGGTCAGCACGCCCACGGCTACCAGCGTCCACCCGATGTTCTTGCGTTGCTCTTCACTGAGCTTGTCGGAAAGCAGCAGGCCCACGCCCGCTCCCAGAGCGCCGCGGGTCCCAGCCAACAAGGCGAGTTCGGGCAAGCGAATTTCAGTTGTGAACACGACAAAACTCCTTTCGTGGCGGAGGGCTGTCCTTCAGTATGCGCCAGACCGTCGGTAGAGCCATCAGCCCCTCGACGCAAGGCGCAGTCGCGTGAGGGCCTCCGTCAACTTTGACATCATCTTCTTATGCATCGTGGTTGACTGCCACCAGACGCGAATTGACCGGTGATGCGAGCTCTTCGGCGCTTCTACTCCCCCTATGATTCGTCGTCACTCACGCAGCCGACTTTCGCCTTCGGCAGCCCCTTGCACCTTCCTCGATCGATGAAATCCGAAAAATCAAAGCGCGCCACCGCCTCGCACCACTGGCACCTGGCCGAAGACGATCTCGGTGTCGCGGTGACCGATCTCGAGTACGCCGTGATGCGCACCTACGAGTCGTTCGTGCGATGGCAGGCCGAGTGCCTGGCGGCCGTCACGGGCGCGGTCCTGACCGGCCAGGAGAACGCGCTGCTGCATGTGATTCGCATGCACGACCAACCGAAGACCATCAAAGATCTGTTGCATCTCACGAACCGCCAGGACGTGCCCAATGTGCAGTACGGCCTGCGCAAGCTGCTCAAAATGGGCTTCATCGAAAAGCAGGGCTCGGGGCGGGCTGGCGTCTACTACGAAGCCACGGCGGAAGGCGCGAAGGTCTGTGACGACTACGCCAAGTTACGAAAGAAGTTGCTGCTGGAGGGTGCCAAACGCCACCCTGCCTTCAGGCAGCATTCGCACAGCGCTGGAGCCCATCTGGAGCTCCTGGAACGGTTGTACGAGTCAGTGACGCGAGAGGCCGCCACGTTCCACCGGCGCGGCTGATCGACCCGCGGGCCAGATCCACCGCTTCGGCGGCGACCTTCACACCTCACCTCTCGCAGCGCATCTCTTCGGCCCGCGCGGCCACGAAGACCGATGACAGGCGTGCCCTTGTCCTGAGACCGCGACCCGGGGGAAAACCCCCGTACCGGCTCGAAGGTGGCTTCCTATACTTCGATCGAATAGAAAGTCTATTTAAATGTCTATCTGATCCAACTCTCGGCATCCAAGCCGTCGTCAACCGAAGGAGCATCCATGAATCGCTTGCTGAACACATCCGACTTCCTGCTGGGCACGTTCGCCTCCAACTGCTCGGGCGGCATGTCCGTCACCAAGGTCGAGGAGCGATGGGACAACTCCTGGGACAACAACTTGCGCCTGGCAAGGCTGCTGGATGAGGCCGGCATCGACTTCATGCTGCCCATCGCGCGATGGATCGGCTACGGCGGTGAGACGGACTTTCATGGCAACGTGCTGGAGACCGTCACCTGGGCAGCCGCGCTGCTGGCACATACCCGGCGCCTGACCGTGTTCGCGACGGTCCATACCGCGGCGAACCATCCGATGGTGGTGGCCAAGCAGATCGCCACGCTCGATCAGGTCGGCGCGGGACGCGCCGGTCTCAACATCGTTGCGGGATGGAACCGGCCGGAGTACGAAGCGCTCGGCCTGGCGCTGGCCGACGATCACAAGACCCGCTATGGCTATGCGCAGGAGTGGTTCGACATCATCCAGAAACTGTGGACACACCCGCGTCCCTTCGATTGGCAGGGCGAGTATTTCAAGCTCAGCAAGGCCTACGGCCTTCCTGCGCCGCGCAACGGCCGGCCGCCCATCCTGAACGCCGCGGGCTCGAGCGAAGGGCGCGAGTTCGCCCTGAACAACGCGGACTTCCTGTTCACGCCCGCGATCGATCTCGATCGCTCCAGCCAGGAGATCGCCGAGTTGAAGGCCAAGGCCGTCGCGCAAGGGCGCAAGGTCGACATACTGACCTTCTCGCATGTCGTGTGCCGGCCCACCGAGCGCGAGGCGAAGGACTATCTCAAGCACTTCGGCAACGACCACGCCGACTGGGCCGCGGTCGACAACCTCATTGCGCTGCAATTCGCCAATGCCAAGTCTTTTCCTCATGACTTGCTGGCGCTGATCCGCGATCGTATGGCGGCCGGCCATGGAGGCTATCCGTTGACCGGCACGCCCGAGCAGGTGGCGGACGGCATTTGCGCGCTCGCTGCGGCGGGCTTCAAGGGAACCACCCTGTCCTTCGTTGACTACGTCGAGGAGTTCCCTTACTTCCGCGACCAGGTCCTGCCCATCCTCGAATCCCGAGGGCTGCGCGCGCCCGTCGAAGTGCCCTCCGAATCCTTGCGGTTGGCAGCATGAACGCCGCGCAAGCCACCTCCATGTCGGGCGCGCCGCATTCGCTCGCCATAGCGGCCGAACCGTCGGCGTTCAGGTCGGCGATGCGTGAACTCGCCGGGGGCGTCAGCATCGTCACGGTGCAGGTCGGGCATGAGCGCACCGGATTCACCGCCACGTCGGTGACCTCACTCTCGGCCGATCCGCCCACGGTGATCGCCTGCGTCAACAGGACGAGTTCATCGGCATCGCTGCTGCTCAAAACCGATCGCTTCGGAGTGAGCATGCTCACACACGCCCAGCAGCAGGTCGCCAACCGATTCGCCGGCATGAACGGCGTGACCGGCAGCCAGCGCTACGCCGCCGAACGCTGGACGCAGCTCACCGCAGACGGCGCACCCGTCATGGTCGACAGCGCGATCTCGCTGGACTGCCGTATCGAGGACATGATCCAGAAGCACTCGCACTGGATCCTGGTCGGACGTGTGATGGCCATTCACCGCGGCGAGATCGAGGCGCCCCCCCTGGTGTACTGGCGAGGCGGCTATCACCAGCTCGCCGATTGCCGCGCCTAGTTCGTCGTGCGAGCCACGCATGGCTCGCACCACTTCACTTGCAGAGACCCTCCATGAACCAAAGCTCCCTGTCCCCGCTCCAGCGTGCCCTGACCACCGACTCGGTGCGCATCGTTGACCTGACCCAGACCTTGTCGCCATCCTTTCCCGCACTGCAACTGCCGCCCCAGTTCGGCCAGGTGTGGTCGTTCAAGATGGAGAAGATCTCGCAATACGACGATGCCGGCCCGGGCTGGTACTGGAACAACTTTTCGTGCGGCGAACACACCGGCACGCACTTCGATGCGCCTGTGCACTGGGTGACCGGCAAGGACCATCCCAACAACGCCGTCGACACGATCGACCCCTCGCACTTTGTCGGTCCGGCCGTCGTAGTGGACGCGAGCGCCCAGGTCGCACTGGACCCCGACTGGCTGTTGACTGTCGATTTCCTCGAGGGCTGGGAAGCCCGGCATGGACGCATTCCGGCGGGCGCCTGGGTGCTGTTTCGTACCGACTGGTCCAAGCGCGTCGACGATCCGGCTGCATTCGTCAACATGCGGGAGGACGGCGCTCACACGCCGGGTCCGACGCAGGAGGCGGTGCAATGGCTCATCGAGGAGCGCGATGTCAGGGGATTCGGCGTCGAGACGATCAACACCGATGCGGGCCAGTCCCACGCGTGGCCGGTGGCCTATCCCTGTCACACACTGATGCACGGCTCAAACAGGTACGGACTGCAATGCTTGACGAACCTCGACCAGTTGCCGCCGACGGGCGTCGTGATCCTCGCAGCGCCGCTGAAGATCGAGGGCGGCTCGGGCAGTCCACTACGGGTCCTTGCGCTGGTTGGGTGAGCCACCCATTGAGCAAGCGACCATCATTTTTTGTGGAGGTTGCGCATGCGGAAACTGGCGGCGATACGAAACAGTGACAGTCCTGTTCACCCTGTGCGCACTGGCCGCCGATCTGGCCTTGTCTTGAACGCTCAACAACTTCACCCGCCTCACCAGAGCTGAATTGCCTACGGAGATGCTGGATCAATGAACGATCGCGTCGGATCTGAGGGCATCACCATCCGATGCGGTTGCGATTGCATTCGACTTCGCGACGAATGGCCTTCCCGCGGGGCGTCTTGCGCCTCTCGCGAGTTGTCGGCGCTTGCCCAGTTGCATCGGCTCCGACCTGGACCCATTCGCTGGCGCTATTCAGCCTTGGCGCCAGTGGCCTTGACCGCCGCGCCCCATTTGCGCGACTCGGATGCGATCCACTGGCCGAATTGCTCCGGCGTGCTCGCCACCACCTCGAACTCCATGTCGCGCAGACGGGCGGTGATGTCCGGTGATTGAAGGACCTTCACAAGTTCACGGTGATAACGCTCGATGATCGGCTTGGGCGTGCGCGCCGGCGCGAGCAGGCCGACCCAGCCGGTCGCTTCCATCGTCGGGTAGCCGAGTTCGACGAGCGTCGGAACGTTGGGCGCGCTCGGGAAGCGCTTGTCACCGGTGGTCGCCAGCAGCTTCAGTCGACCCTGCGACACGAACTGCTGGACATTCCCCGGCACCATGAACGCGACATGCACGTTGCCACCGAGCAGATCGGTGAGCGCCGGCGTCGCGCCCTTGTATGGCACGTGAGTGACCTTGATGTCCGCGGCGGCCTTGAACATCTCCATCGTCAGGTGTGAGGCGCTGCCCATCGAGACCGAGGCATACGAGTACTTGGCGGGATTCGCCTTCGCCTTCGCGATGAACTCCTTCGCAGTGCCGAAGTCCGCCGCCGGGCCTGCGACGAGATACTGGGGCGACTTCACCGCGAGCGTGATAGGCGCGAGGTCCTTCTGCGGATCGAAAGGCATGTTGTCGAACAGCGCCTTGTTGATCGCCAGCGGACCGTTGTAGCCCACCAGCAGCGTGTGCCCGTCGGGCGGCGCCTTGGCGACGTAGTCGGCGCCGATGTTGCCGCCCGCGCCGGGCTTGTTCTCGACAACCACGGGCTGGCCGAGGGCTTCCTGCAGCTTCGGCGCGATGAGGCGCGCCAGCGCATCGTTGGTGCTGCCGACGATCGGCACGACGATCTTGATGGGCTTGGTCGGTGCCCACGCCTGGGCACCGGCGTTCGATGCGAAGGTGGATCCCAGCAAGAGGCCCATTGCCACAGCGACGGTGTTCCATCTGGTCATGGTCATGTCTCCGCGGGTTACTCGGGCTGGATGTTCGCGGCCTTCGCGACCTGCCCCCAACGGGCGATGTCGCCGGCGATGCGCCTGGACAATGCCGCCGCATCGGCGTCGCCCGGGTCCATGCCGAGCGTGTGCATCTTCTCGATCATGTCCTTGTCCTTGAGGATGTCGCCGACGGTTGAGCGCAGCTTGGCCAGAACCGGCGCCGGCGTGCCCCTGGGCGCCATCAGCGCGGTCCAGATCGGCGCGTCATAGCCCGGGTAGCCGAGTTCAGCGATGGTGGGCACGTCCGGCAGTGCGGTAGAGCGCCTGGCGGTCGTGACGGCCAGCGCCTTGAGCTTGCCGCCCTTGACCTGCTGGATCACCGCGGGACTGTCGAGCACGCCGGTCTGGATCTCGCCGCCCAGAACGCCGGAGACCACCGGGCCGGAGCCGCGATAGAGGATGTGATTGAACTTCATGCCCGAGACCGAGGAGATCGTCTCCGCCACGAGAACGAAGGAAGTGGTCGGCGTGCCGTTGTCCAGCTTGCCGTCCTTCTGCTTCTTGGAGTACGCCACGAGGTCGGCGAAGTTCTTCACCGGCAGCGAGGACGACACCGTCACGACTAGCGGAAAGGAGCCGAGCAGCGCGATCGGCTCGTAGTCCTTCACCGGGTCGTACGGCAGGCTCTTCATCAGGATCGGATTGGTGGTCAGCCCGCCGCTGGACGACACGAGCAGCGTGTAGCCGTCGGGCTGCGACTTGGCCACGAAGTCGTTGCCGATCGCGGAGTTCGCGCCGGCCTTGTTCTCGACGATGAAGCTCTGCTTCAGCTTGTCCTGCAGCTTGGCGGCGAGCAGGCGCGCAAGGATGTCGTTGGTGCCGCCGGGCGCAAAGCCGACGACGATCTTGACCGGCTTGTCCGGGTAGTCCTGTGCACGAGCGTGCTGAGGCGCGAACGAGATGAGGGTGGCGGCGAAGGCGGCGCTGAGTGCGCGCAGGACGAACCTGCGCGAGAGCGCGGATGGCGTGTGCATGGGCGATGTCTCCGTATCGGTCGGGGGGGTCGACGTGGTTGCGATCCGAGTCCATAGGTCGGATCGCCAGTCCATTTTATGGACAGCTTTTGATTCAGGTCAAATTTGTGGTCAACGTGTCCGCAGAGCGGACAGAAAACGGAGCGGCCCCGCCGACGCTACTTCGCGGGCGCGTCGGCGCTCCCGTAGCCCAGCATCGCCGAAAGATTCTTCGCCTCCTCCTGCAGCAGCTTTGCAATGTGCTTCAGGCGCGTGCCGTCCAGTCGGACTTCCGGGCCGAAAACGCCGAGTGATCCCGCCACCGCGCCATGCCGGTCGAAGAAGGGCACCGCCACCGAGACCGCGCCGGAGATGAGCTCGCTGTGGCTGCTCGCATAGCCGCGCTTGCGTGTCTGCGCGAGTTCGTTCTGCAATTCCTTGATGTTGACGTTGGTGCCTTGCGCGAAGGCACGCAGCTCGTCTTCGCTGGACCCCATGTACGCGAGGATCGCGCGCCCGGTCGCACCACGGACGATGCGCTCGGTGTAGCCCACGCCCCGCTTGAAGTTCAGCGGCTGCGGGCTGGGCAGCTCGGCGACGCACAAGCGCAGCTCCCGTTGCGGAAGGAACATCGCGACCGTCTCGTTCGTGGTCTGCCAGATGCGGCGCAGCACCGGTTCGGCCAAGGCGGAGAGATCGAGGCTCGATGTCCACACATGCGCCAACCGCGCAACGGAAGGGCCGAGTCGGAACCGCTGCGGCTCGCCCACGGACACCAGGAAGCCGTTCTCCTCCAGCGTGTAGAGCAGGCGGTAGAGCGTCGGGCGCGAGAGATCCACGCGCTTGAGCAGCTCGGACGGCGTCAGTTCGAAATCCTGCGGCGTGAACGCCAGAAGGATCTCCAGCGCGCGACCAACGGCGCGCACGTTTTCGTTTTTCTCTGAGACTGCCAAGGGAACTCCTCCAATGCTTGTTAAGGGTTGAGGCCCTCGATTGTCCGCTACATGGACAAGTTGACCTAAATCAAATTTAGTCCATACAATGGATGCACAGTCCGTCCTTTGGACACAACTTTGGAGACCGCCATGAGTTCAACCGTCCCCGTGACGCTGCTGTTTTCGGACGGTGTCGCGCACCGCCTGGAAGTGCCCTGCGGCAAGAAGATCGTCGAAGCGGCAAGCGAAGCTGGCCTCAATCTGCTGACCGATTGCTCCAACGGCCAATGCGGCACCTGCACCGCGCAACTGCTCTCGGGCGCGGTCGAGATGGAGGACTACGACGCTTCCGTCCTTCCGGATGAAGACAGGGACTTGGGCGCGGTGCTGCCGTGCGTCTGCCGCGTGACAGGCGCTTGCGCGGTCGAGTTCCCGTACGACTCCACCGAAGCGCTCGCGGAAGAAGCGCCGCCGATTCCCGGCGAGGTCGTCGCCGTGCGCCAGGTCGCGAGCGAGACGATGCTGCTCGAAGTCTCGATTCCCGACGGCGTCCTCTTCGAGCCCGGGCAGTACGTCCGCATCCAGCCCGAAGGGACGGAGATCGCGCGCTCGTACTCGATGGCGAACGGGCCCGGCAGCAACCACCTCGAGTTCTTCATCCGCCTCGTGCCGGACGGCGCGTTCTCTAGTTGGCTGGCTTCCGCGAAAGCGGGCGACAAGGTCGAGCTCAGCGTGCCGCACGGCACCTTCTTCCTGCGGGACGAAGAACGCCCTCGCCTCTTCGTCGCCGGCGGGACCGGCGTAGCGCCCTTCCTCTCGATGCTGCGCAGCATGAGCGACAAGGCCCGCGCGCAGCCGACCACCTTGTTGATCGGCGCCCGCACGCGCGGCCATCTCTTCGCGCTCGACGAACTCGAAGCCCTCCGCCAGGCCTCGCCGAACGTGCAGGTCAGGCTGGCCGTGGAGCAGGACGCCGATGCCGATTGCCATCAAGGTTATGCAACCGATCTGATCGGCCATCTCGGCCTCGACCCGACGACCCGCGTCTACCTGTGCGGTCCACCACCCATGGTCGAAGCCGGCCGCAAGGCCGCCGAAGCCGCGGGCCTGCCACGTCAGGACGTGCTTTGCGAACGCTTCGCCTGAATACCCCCGCCCCCGCTCAACCCTCACCGAGAGACCCAATGATCCCGATCACTACCGAATCCCGATACAACGCGATGATCAACCTGCGCAAGGGCGAGATCAGTCGAGAAATCTTCTCCAGCAAGGAAATCTTCGAAGAGGAACTGGAGAAAGTCTTCACCCGCGCATGGCTCTTCGTGGGCCACGAAAGCCAGGTCCCGAACCCCGGCGACTTCTTCACGTCACGCATGGGCGCCGAGTCGGTCATCCTCGCGCGCGACAAGAAGAAGAAGGTCCATGTGTTCCTGAACTCGTGCCGGCACCGCGGCATGAAGGTGTGCCAGTACGACCACGGCAACACCCAGCTCTTCACCTGCCCGTACCACAGCTGGAGCTACACGACCGAAGGCAAGCTCTTCGGCGTGCCGCAGTTCAAGAACCTCTACGAAGGTTGCCTGGACAAGGACGACTGGTCGCTCATCGAAGTGCGGAAGATGGAAATCTACAAGGGCACCGTCTGGGCCAGCTGGGACAAGGATGCGCCCGACCTGATGACCTATCTTGGCGACGCGAAGACGCATCTGGACCTCGCGCTCGATTGCCGCGACGGCCGCGAAGGTGGCTCTGAAGTACTCATCGGCGTGCACAAGTGGATCATCCCGTGCAACTGGAAATTCGCTGCGGAGAACTTCCTCGGCGACACGTATCACAACGTGAGCCACCGCTCGGTCGACATGATCGGCATCGGCCCGTCCGCAGAAGCGGGAGCCAAGGGCCGTCGCGACAACGAGCTGGAGAAGGCGCAGCACGTGTGGGCGAACTTCCCGGCTGGCCACGGCGTGCACAGCGCCATCATGCCGGAGACGTGGGAGTTCCTCGACACCTATCAGAACAACCCGATCGTGGCCGAATACTTCCGCGAGGCCCATGCCAAGCGCAAGGAACGGCTGGGCGACGAGCGGCACCGGCTGGTGCCCTTCGTCGGCACGATCTATCCCAACGTCTCGTTCCACGGCAACCAGCCGCGCAACCTTTGCGTATGGCATCCGCACGGTCCGGAATCGACGGAGGCCTGGCGCTTCTTCCTCGTGGATGCGGATGCGCCGCAAGAGGTGAAAGACTTCCTGCGCACCTACTACATGCGCTATTCGGGCCCCGCCGGCATGACGGAGCAGGACGACATGGAGAACTGGAACTACGCCACCGCCGGCAGCCGCGGGGTCATTGCGAAGCGCTACCCCTACAACTACCAGCAGTCGCTCGGCAAGGTCCAGACTACCGGCCCAGTGGCGGGCAACGTGAGCCTGCAGGTGAGCGAGGAGAACCCGCGGCAGTTCTACCGCCGCTGGCGCGACTACATGAACGGCGCCGATTGGGACACCCTGCTCGGCCGCAAGGACAAGGAGCCGGCGAGCTTCGCCGCATGACCATGGGCGTCGTCATCGTCACCGGAGGCACCTTCGGCCTCGGCCAGTCGATCACCGTCGAGCTGGCCCGTCGGGGGCATCGGGTCGTATCCTTCGGGCTCGCCCAACCACAGGTATCCAGCACCGCAAAGGGCTTCGACAGCCTTCTTGCGGAACTGGAGGAAGCAGGCTGCAAGGCCGATGTGCTCGAAGCCGACGTCTCGAACGCTGGCGACGTGCAGCGCATCGTCGAACACACCATCGACAAGTACGGAACCATCGACGGGCTGGTCAACAACGCGGCCATCGGCCCGCTCGGCACGGTCCTCACCACCGACGAACCGACGTTCGACCGCATCGTCGACGTGAACCTCAAAGGCACCTACCTGATGTCGCGCGCGACGCTGCCGCACATGATCAAGGCGGGTGGCGGCTCGATCGTCAACATCGGTTCCGGCGCCGGTTACGGCAAGCCGAACATGGCGATCTACAGCGCCAGCAAGGGCGCTATCGTCGCGCTGAGCACCGCCATGGCCTACGACCACTTCCATGACCACGTGCGCGTGAACGTCGCCATCCCCGGTGGCGGCGGCATCGTGTCGGGCATGAGCGTCGGCCGCATGGGCGGCAACCTGGACGCCTTCAAGAGCAAGCCCGTGTCGGGCACCGTGGCCGGGCGGCCCGCCACCGGTCGCGACCTGGCCAATGCGGTCGCGTTCCTGCTGTCCGACGACGCGGCTGCCATCTCGGGAACAGTTGTCGACGTCGGCTGCTTCGCCCATCAGGGCGGCCCCATTCCTCAAAAGCAATGAGCCCAACATCAGGAGAAATCATGTCTGAACTCGCAGAACCCGCGGTCACGCAGGCCCGCCTTCCGCGCGACGCCAAGTACTACGAAGTCAAGCGCGAAATCGAGGAGTTCCTCTACGACGAGGCGAACATGCTGGACGACCGCCAGTTCAATGAATGGCTGGACACGCTGGCTGACGACCTCGAGTACTTCATGCCGATGGAATACAACGTCAAGTTCGGCGACCATGCGACCCGCGAGTTCACCACGCGCGACAAGCAGATGAGCTGGTTCAACGAGGGCAAGTGGACCCTGAGCAAGCGCGCCGAACAGATCCTGACCGGCGTGCATTGGGCCGAGGAGCCGCTGTCCCGCGTCAGCAGGCTGGTGAGCAATGTGCAGCTCACGGCCATGCGCACCAACGACGAAGGCGCGCTCGAAGTGGATGTTTCCAGCCGCTTCCTCACCTACCAGAACCGCTGCGAGTACGAGCAGTACTTCTTCGTCGGCGACCGCAAAGACCGCATGCGCAAGACCGCCGACGGCTGGAAGCTGTGCCAGCGCGAGATCCGCATCCACCAGAACGTGCTGCTGGCGAAGAACCTCAGCATCTTCTTCTGAGCGAGGGACACGACATGCTCAATCTCATGAACGTCCAGGTCGGGCAAAGCATCCGGCTGAAGAACGGCACCGTGGCTGAGGTGATCGACAACATCGGCGACGGCATCTGGCTGCAGCTTCGCCTTCCCGGAAGCGACGAGGAGGAACTCGTGCATTGCGAGGAGATGGCGGAGCTGGTGGAACAGTAAGTGGGCACCGGGTGGATAAGGGCTTCTGATGAATCGAGACTGAAAGATTGATTTTTCTTTCGCTGTGTCTTTGACTTTAATCACGGCAATCCCACCCTTACCCCATCCTCCCACCTGGAACAGAGCATGACCAAGAACATCGAGACGCAAGTACTGATCGTCGGAGGCGGGCCGGTCGGCCTCACGCTGGCCACCGATCTGGCGCAGCGGGGCGTCTCAGTCGTCGTGGCTGAAACGCGCCACCGCGGCGAGCCGCCGAGCGTCAAGTGCAACCACGTCTCGTCGCGCACCATGGAGATCTTTCGCCGCCTCGGCGTGTCCAAGGTCATGCGCGAGTCGGGCCTGCCGGCCGAACATGCCAACGATGTGTCGTACCGCACGACCTTCACCGGCGAAGAACTCTCGCGCATCCACATCCCCTCGCGCGCGAGTCGCTACACCGACAAGAGTGGGCCGGACGGCTGGTGGCCCACGGCCGAACCACCGCATCGCATCAACCAGATCTACCTTGAGCCCGTGCTGTTCGCCCACGCAGAGACCACCAAGGGCATCACGATCCTCTGCCGCACGCGCGTCGACGAGTTCACGCAGGACGATCACGGCGTCAGTGCCAAGGGCGTCGACCTCGATTCGGGCGAGGAAGTGCGGATCTTCAGCCAGTACATGATCGGCTGCGACGGTGGCCGCTCCAGCGTGCGCAAGGCGATCGGCGCCAAGCTCTCCGGCACCGATGTCGTGGGCCGAGTGCAATCGACCTACTTCCGCGCGCCCGACCTGCTGTCCCGTACCGCGAACAAGCCGGCGTGGGCCACCTTCTCGCTGAACCCCCGCCGCAGCGGCAACGTCTACGCCATCGACGGCCGCGAGACCTTCCTGCTGCACAACTACCTGCGCTCGGACGAGCTGGAGTTCGATTCGGTCGACCGCGACTGGGCGATCCGCACCATCCTCGGCGTTGGCGAGGACTTCAAGTACGAAATCATCTCCAAGGAAGACTGGATCGGTCGCCGCCTCGTCGCCGACAAGTTCCGCGATCGCCGCGTCTTCATCTGCGGCGACGCATCGCACCTCTGGGTCCCGATGGCGGGCTATGGCATGAACGCCGGCATTGCGGACGCGATGAACCTGTCGTGGCAACTGGCCGCTCGTCTGAACGGCTGGGCCGAGGAAGGCGTGCTGACTGCCTACGAAGCCGAGCGACAGCCCATCACCGAGCAGGTCTCCAGGTTCGCGATGAACCACGCGATCGCACTCCAGAAAGAGCGCGAAGGCGTGCCGGCCGGTATCGAGGAACCCGGCCCTGCCGGCGAAGAGACCCGCAGGGCCGCCGGGCAGGCGCTGTACGACCTCAACGTCAAGCAGTACTGCTGCGCCGGCCTGAACTTCGGCTACTACTACGACGCTTCGCCGCTGATCGCCTACGACGGCGAGGCTGCGCCCACGTACTCGATGGACCAGTTCACGCCATCCACCGCGCCCGGATGCCGCACACCGCACTTCTGGCTGGCCGACGGACGTTCGCTCTACGACGCCATGGGGCCGGAATACACGCTGCTGCGCTTCGACCCGACGGCCGATGTCCGTCCACTTCAAGAGGCTGCTGCCCGCAGGGGCCTGCCACTGGCTGTGCTCGATGTGCCGCCCGGCGAAGTGCCGGACGCCTATCGCCACGCGCTCGTGCTTTCGCGGCCGGACCAGCATGTGGCATGGCGCGGCGACCGCACGCCGGACGACGCGCTCGCTCTGGTCGACCGCCTGCGAGGCTGCTTCACCGACACGCCCAACACCAACGCATGATCCAACCGATTCTTCAATTCGGAGTGCCACCGTATCGCCTGAGCGGCACGGTCTACGGCACGCTGCTCAACAGCGCCGCCAGCCTGGCTTCGCTCGGCGATGCAGTGAACGCGGCACCCTACAAGGCCGCACCCAAGGCGCCGGTGCTCTACGTCAAGCCGCGCAACACGCTGGCTGTCGACGGGGACCAAGTTGCCGTTCCGCAATCCGCCGGCGAACTTCAGGTCGGCGCATCGCTCGGCCTCGTCGTGGGGCGAACCGCCTGCCGGGTGTCCGAGGCGGATGCGCTCTCGTATCTGGCCGGGTACACCGTGGTGATCGATTTCAGTGTTCCGCATGACAGCTTCTATCGACCTTCCGTGCGCTTCAAGGCGCTCGACGGCTCGTGCGTCATCGGCCCATCGGTGGTGCCGGCACATCGAATCCCTGATCCGGACAACCTACCGATCAGTGTCTACGTTGACGGAACGCTTGCTCAATCCAACTCGACCGCAGGCATGGTCCGCAACGCTGCACGCCTGCTTGCCGACGTGACCGAGTTCATGACGCTCGCACCCGGCGACATCCTGCTGCTGGGCGTCCCCGGGGACACACCCAATGCCAAGGCCGGCCAATCGGTCGCCGTGGAAATCGAAGGCGTCGGTCGCCTGGAGAACGTGCTGGCGAAGGAGGAAGCATGAAGCGCGCAAGAGTGGCGTATTCCGGCGCCATCCACGAGGCCGTGCCACATGGCGACGCACTGCGTCTGGCCGATGGCCGCATCGTCGATCAGGATGCCGTGGTGTGGCTTCCGCCGTTCGAGGTCGGAACGATCATCGCGCTCGGCCTGAACTATGCGGACCATGCGAAGGAGCTCTCGTTCGGCGCGCAGGAAGAACCGCTGGTCTTTCTCAAGGGCCCAGGCTCGGTCATCGGTCATCGCGGGCAGACCCGCAGGCCCTCCGACGTGAAGTTCATGCACTACGAGTGCGAGCTGGCGGTCGTCATCGGAAAGACGGCGTGCAAGGTCTCGCGCAAGGACGCGATGTCGCACGTGGCGGGCTACACCGTCGCCAACGACTACGCGATCCGCGACTACCTCGAGAACTGGTATCGCCCCAACCTGCGCGTGAAGAACCGCGACACCTGCACGCCGATCGGCCCCTGGCTGGTGGACGCC